>NZ_BAABQV010000003.1:0-544631 GCF_040371615.1 Microbulbifer sp. NBRC 101763 | reverse complement strand
AATTTTTAAACAACTCAGTTGAGCGCTCGGCTCTAACTGCGGGACGCGTATTCTACACATCCGGGCTGCTGAATCAAGTGATTTTTTGCAGCTTTTTTTCGGTGATTTGAACTGCTCAAAGCGCTTTTCAAATCCCGGCAAGGTTGTTTCCACCCTTGCTTGAAGTGGTGCGCATTATAGCGACCTCTCCGTGCTTGGCAAGCTCTTTTTGAAGAAATTTTCTTAAGAAAATCAATTACTTGGAGCTGCCTTCCCACTGCTGCCTGAGCAGCGAGGAGGCGAACTATACGGACTTCAGGGAGGGCCGGCAAGCACTTTTTGGAAAAATATTTCAAAAAGATTTTTGCCTGAAAATTAGCCTGCAAAGACTGTAAGAAAGGGGGATGACGATGCCTGGTATCGAGGCCCTACTAAATGAGGGCCTCCCTGCTTGAAAAGTAGCTGACAAATTAACTCTACAAGCTTTTCCCTGAAGAAGCTTTTATAGTCCGATCTCCCTCTACAATGGTGCTTGTATCATGTGCACTTACCTGCTGGCCTTTATCCTTACTTCTCCGCTTACCTGTAACCGCCCAAGCGAGTAGTGCAAACCAGGCAATCCATGAAAGTATTGCGGGAACATTTGCTGCAAAGATCTTTGGGAAATGCTTTCGGTTAAAAAAAAATGCAACTATTGATGGCAAGAAACAAACCAGCAAAAAGAATGTAACAAAAATAAAACCTGTAAGCGCACTGACACCACTGAGGATTTCCAAGAAGCTAGTTACCAACTGATCAAGATCTGTAAACATATCCTTATTCCTAATTATTGATTGTTCTTTTTACAGTCCCGCCAGCAACCATTTCTTTACAGTTATTTTAGATATTTTTTCTGAAAACTCTTCAACACCATTTTTTCTCTTCCTGTACGTCTATATATGTAGACACTGTACAGAATCAGAAAAACGACAAAGCCCGAAAAAACAATGAGAACCTCCTGGGGATGGCGAATTAAGGGTTCTGTCGAACCACTATAAGCTCTTGCATAGCTCCATATACCGATCAAAAACATTTGTAGAAATAAAAAGAACCAGCTGAAATGAACCTCTCTACGTTTGCGCTTTAACCTGAGAAGCCCCAAATCTACATAAGCTTTTGCCGATTCCTCTAATGGAGCCCACAAGCCACGCCGATTGGTCATGGAGAACCCAACTGCCAAAGCAAGCATTGATAGCGCAAAAGCCAACCGTAAAATAACATCGGATTGATCTTTATTGAGTATCCCTACTACTACATAGATACCTACTCCTAACACTACAAGCCACTCAAAGGCTACCACTAATCGCATACGCCGTTCCTGACGACGCACCCACTTAAGGATTGCAGCTGGAACTTCTGTATTTACCGGCAGCTGCTTCCATATCTTTTCCAGCTCCAACCACTGCTTATCAGAATCTGTCCCTCTCACTTCTCACCTCCTGACAGACAAATATTTAGGCGCTCTTTAGCTCTGTTTAGCCGTACCGCAATATTGGATTCACCGATACCAAGCACCTCAGAAATTTCTGCATAGCTCAACCCCTCCAGACGAAGAATCAATGTTTGTCGTAGTCCCAAGGGTAACCGTTGCACGGCACGAACCAAGCGATCCGACTTTTGCTCAGCAGCCAAACGCTCAGCAGGGCCAGGCTGATGATCCTCTAACTCCAGTAATTCCTCTCCACAACTATTCTGCGGTTTTCGCCTGGTTATCTCTGTTACACAGCGATTCTGCGCAATGCGATATACAAACGTCTTAAGGCTGGCATCCCCCCGGAATGCGGGCAGAGCTCGCCATAACCCCAGCCAGATCTCCTGTAGTAGATCATCATGCTCAGCCCTGGAATGTACATAACTATGTACCACCCGAGAAATACCTTCAGCATATTCCTCTATTGCTTGTTGAAATAATTGATCCCGCGATTCCACCGGCTACTCCATCATCTATGTAAGATACTGTACCGGCGGCATCAAAAACCTTACAAAATGTTTTCAATATTTTTTGGGCTTACCTCTATCACTATTTCCGGGATAATGGATAGAGCTATTAGCTACTCTATTGCGCTACACTGGCACAACATTGCCACCAGCAACTAGGGTGCGCCTATGGCGAAATCTATTAACAAAGACCAGAAACTCGATAACCAGCTCTGCTTTAGCCTTTATTCAGCATCTCTTGCGATGGGCAAGATGTATAAACCCCTGCTTGAAAAACTGGGGATTACCTATCCGCAGTACTTATTGATGCTGGTTCTTTGGGAAGGAGATCAAATCACCGCTACGGAACTGAGTCAGCGCCTTGGGCAGGACAAGGGTGCCCTAACTCCAGTAATCAAGCGCCTGGAGAACCTCAAACTTATCAGCCGTCACCGCGACCCTGGGGATGAACGCAGGGTATTTATTGAGCTGACAACCAGCGGCAAGTCTATGCAAAAAGAGGCCGAGTCGATCCCAGAGAAGGTCTTACTGGCTTGCGGTCTTACCCGCCAATCTGCCAAGGTGCTTAGAGAGCAGATTGAAGTATTGCGCCAAAGCCTAAACCCATAGACCCCTTCGGCCCGTCAGGGGCCCCTTACCTCGTCTACCTTAGCAGTACCTATTGCCCTGATAGGCAAAAGTAATTATCGCAATAATAGTTATCGCAATAACATTTATTGGTGCCTCAGGTATGCCACTCACGGCCCCAAGGGCACTACCCCGATTTTTATGACAAATTCATGAGGAGACGATTATGCAAACCCTATATAAAGCCGTAGCAACTGCCAACGGAGGCCGTGAAGGCCAAGCCAAATCTTCCGATGGCCACCTGAGCGTAAAACTGTCCATGCCGAAGGAATTAGGCGGCTCTGGCGGCGAAGGGACCAACCCGGAGCAACTGTTTGCAGCCGGCTACTCAGCCTGCTTTATTGGTGCGATCAAATTCGTAGCCGGCAAGCAAAAGGTAAACGTATCCGATGAGACTACCGTGCGTGCGGAAGTTGGTATCGGCCCACAAGGCAATGGATTTGGCCTGGATATTGACCTCTATATCAATATTCCCGGGCTCGATCAGGCTACAGCTGAAAAAATTGCAAACACAGCTCACGAAGAAGTTTGCCCTTACTCCAATGCAACCCGCGGCAACGTCGATGTGCGCCTGCATATATCTGTTTGACAAGTTGCAGTAGCGAACTCTTCAGAAGGTGTTAGTAATGACAAAGCTTAGTATTGCAAAGCTTGCGGTCCCTCTTCTCTTTACTATTGGTGGTATCTCAGCTTTCGCCGCCATTTCTCCTGGTGTGGAACAAAATACGCAGAAATTCCTTAATGCACTGGCCCAAGGTGGTGGCAAGCCCATTGAGCAAATGTCTCCAAGAGATGCCCGCGCTGTTCTTATAGGTGCACAGCAGGGCGCAACACTCCCACCGGCAGATGTCTCCCATAGAATTATTCATGTGAGTGGTGAGAAAATTCGCTTAACCGTGGTTAAACCCAAAAACATCAAGGGCGAGCTACCTGTGTTTATGTATTTCCATGGTGGCGGATGGGTTCTGGGTGATTACCCCACACATGAACGCCTGATTCGTGATCTGGTAAACCGATCGGGCGCTGCAGCAGTTTATGTTGATTACACGCCCTCCCCGGAAGCAAAATATCCAACTGCTATTCATCAAGCTTATGCGGCGACTCAGTGGGTAGCAGATCATGGCAAGGAAATCGGAGTTGATGGATCACGTCTTGCGGTAGCTGGCAATAGCGTAGGTGGTAATATGGCAGCCGTCGTTTCCTTAATGGCTAAAAACAAGGGAACTCCGAAGCTCCGATTCCAGCTATTGTTATGGCCAGTTACGGATGCGAACTTTAATAATCAGTCTTACGAGGCGTTCGCTACAGATCACTTCCTGACTAAAAATATGATGGAGTGGTTCTGGGATAGCTACACGACTGACCCGAAGCAACGCGCTGAAATTTATGCATCGCCCCTGCGTGCCAGCATTCAGCAGTTACGCGGGTTACCACCCACAATGGTTCAAACTGCAGAAATGGATGTACTTCGGGATGAAGGAGAGGCCTATGCCCGCAAGCTGAATGAAGCAGGCGTAACTGTCACTGCTGTCCGCTACAATGGCATGATTCACGACTACGGTCTGTTGAATGTGTTGAGTGATATCCCTGCAGTACAGAATTCTTTGGATCAGGCCGGTGCTCAATTAAGGGACCATCTAAAATAAGGCCGGAACAGATAAAAGTAGCCTCCCAAAGAGGCTACTTTTTATGATCTTAAGTTGATATACGCGCTAAAGCTTCTATTTCGACCAAAGTATCCGGTGACGCCAATGATGCAACACCGATCCCAGTGATCGCCGGACGGACTGCGCCCAAATATTTTGTCAGTATCGGTACAATCTTAGGCATATACTCACTGAGCTCCCCTCTGATATAAACACGCAGCTGCAGCAGATTATTCACTGACGAATCTCCCTCAGTTAACACCGCTAATAGATTTTCAAACGCACTTTCTGTTTGGGCTTCAATATCTTTATTAACCACTTCATAGTCGGTATTCCAATCCACCTGACCGGAGATAAATATAAGGCCACTGATAACGTCCACTTTACCTTGAGACAGGCCAAAGGGCGCACCATCATATAGTGATTCAGGATTGATATTTAAAATATTCATAAATAAAACTCTGTAACCTGAAAAAAAGTACAGAGCAATACTAGGACTATGGACTTATCAGATCTATTGAGCCAGGCTTGTTACGGATACAAGCAATCTACTATTGATTAGCTCAAATAATTAACGGCTTTTTCCAGAACCCAACTGATCAGTGGGTCACTTTCAGCAGAGGGGTGAAACGCTGCGACGATTTCATAACCAGGAGGATATTTATCAAGGGGTATTTCATATAGTCCTTCACAAGGTAATAGGCGTGAAGGTATAAAACCCACCATATTGGTCTTCTTCAGATATTCCTTTGTTATAAAAAATGAAGGTGTAGAAATTGCAACATTTCTTTTTAAACCTTGCTTTTCAAGCCATCCATCAGCAGAACCGCGAAAACTGCCCACTCCAGGTGATGTGACGACAAAGTCGTAGTCCATTAGTTTTCTTATAGGTAGATAGTTTTCAAAGCTAATTTCCCTATTTGAAGATATACATAGGTATTTTTCTGTAGCCAGAGGTCGGGCAATCAATCCACTCGGAACGTACCCTTCAGAGGTGAAGGCAAGGTCAATCTCCCCCTGATGCATTTTTTGAGTAAGTGTCGTACTTTCAATATTTTTAATGATTACTTTTATTTTAGGCGCATACTCTCTGAGATCAGCAACTAACTCGCCAGTGACAAGAGTTTGTGCATAATCCGTTGCAGATATAACCAGCGTTCTTTCTGATTTGGTGAAGTCAATTGAGTCCGGCGCCGGCATCTCATTAAGCAATATTAGAATTTCACAGATTTTTGGTTCAATCAACTTTGCATAGCTGGTTGGTACCATGCCGTGCCCCGAGCGCACGAACAGAGCATCGCCGAGTATTGTTCGAATTTTCTTTAACTGTAGGCTCACAGCCTGCTGTGAAATATCTAAATTTTCGGCAACCAGGGATAAGTTTCTATACTTAAACAACGTATCCAGTAATTTGAGGTGCGAGATTTCCAGACTCTTAATCATATAAACGGTTCTAGGCACATCCTAGTTGGAATAAATTGTTAGGAGTTTATGAAAAATTCCAGCTCTGTCTTATAAATTCAATTTCTACTTTAAGAGCGCCTGTAGGAAAATTGTAACTATCCAGTGAGCTCTCTCATTACGGCAGGCCCTAGCACCTTAGAGCAGCCATGCGGTTAACAATTTGAAATCCTAGCCGGGCGGCAGTGCGAGCAGCATGATCTTCAATATCGAAATAAGGATTAAACTCAGCCATATCAGCAAGGCAAACTTTCTTGGAATCGATCACGGTATCAAGTAACACTTCCAACAAATCAAGTGACACCCCCCGGCCAGAGGGGGCACTTACAGCAGGCATCACTGCAGCAGGCAGAACATCCAGACACACAGTGAGATAGACAAAATCTACTCTATCGGTAAACGCGCGAATTTGCCCCTTTACCTTATCCAGGTTCCAGCTACTGATTTCCCGATCGCGGATTACCTCAGCACCCAGCTCACCTGCCCGGTTATACAGCGCTGGTGTATTGGCGTTATCAGCCGCACCGACACACAGATAATTAAAAGGGCGACCATTGATCTGGCACTGTTCAGCAATCTGGTAAAACGGCGTCCCCGATGACCCCTTTGGCGAGGGGATACGCAGGTCCAGATGCGCATCAAAATTAATAACCCCCAGGGTTTTGTCCCGCTGTTGTTCACGCATCCAGCGGGCGATACCTTGATAGCTGCCAAAAGCAATCTCATGACCACCACCCAAAACTAACGGGAAATGACCATTACCTAATAACTCATTTATCCGCGCCCCCAGTAACGCCTGACCAGACTCCAAGTCCTCACGCTCAACACGAACATTGCCTGCATCATAGAGAGGCAATTCAAAAGTGGCAGGCAGGTTAGCCATTGCCAGGCGCAGGATACGTGGGCCTTTGGCGGCACCGATGCGCCCTTTATTACGGCGAACACCCTCATCGGAGGCAAAACCGAGAATGGCGATCCCAGGAGGATTATCCAGCTGTAATGGTGTAACCCGTTGATGCCAACGCTCACCGGCGCGACCATCTTCGCTATCAGTGCGACCACTCCACAGGTGCATATCAGCCAGCTGTAACATCTCTACCTCCGAGAAAAATTTGCGCGGGCTTCAGCGCACCCACTTCATAAGCCAGCAGGTCTGGGGTATCCATCGGCCACAAAACCATATCAGCGCGTAGCCCCGGACGCAGCACGCCACGAGAGCAACAAAGTCCCAACGCTCGTGCCGCTGATCGGGTCACACCGGCAAGTGCTTCGGCAGGAGTTAGACCAAATAAGTTACAACCCATATTCATCATCAAACGCAAAGAGGCGATTGGACAGCTGCCGGGATTGAGGTCAGTGGACAGAGCCATGCACACTCCCGCCCCACGCAGCTTTTCAACTGGTGGGACCTGGGTCTCATGCAGGGTATAAAAAGCACCTGGTAACAATACCGCCACGGTACCGCTTTCAGCCATAGCCAATACATCGGCATCGCTGATGTATTCAATATGATCCACGGATAATGCGCCAGCCTTGGCAGCCATAGCCGTTGCGCCGGTACGAGCCAACTGTTCAGCATGTACCTTTACAGGTAAATCGAGTTTCTTTGCAGCATCAATTACCCGCTGACATTGGTCCACGGAGAAACCGATAGTCTCGCAAAACATATCTACAGCATCTGCCAGCTGCTCTCGCGCCACCGCTGGTAGTATCTGCTCACAAATCAGGTCAATATATTCATCAGGGCGACCATCGTATTCCGGTGGCAGGGCATGAGCTGCCAGGCAGCTGGTCACTATATTTACCGGATTATGTTGGGCCAGGCGGCGGGCGGTTCGCAGTTGCTTTAGCTCGGTATCCAGGTCGAGGCCATAACCGGATTTGATTTCTACCGTAGTAACCCCTTCGGACATCAATGCATGAAGGCGCGGTTCAGATAGTCGATATAACTGCTCGGCACTGGCTGCACGGGTGGCGCGCACTGTAGAAATAATGCCACCACCGGAGCGGGCCACTTCTTCATAGCTCTCTCCCCCCAGGCGGCGGGCAAACTCCCCGGCCCGATGACCGCCATAAACAAGGTGGGTATGGCAGTCGATTAGCCCTGGGGTCAACCACTGGCCCTCACCATCAATAACCTCGTCCGGGGTGCAGTCAGGTAATTCCCGGCGTGGTCCCAACCAGACAATCTTGCCGCCGGTTACCGCTACAGCAGCATCCTCCACAGCACCGTATGCACCCACTATCGAGGGGTCCATGGTGGCGGCATTCACATTCGTAATCAGTAGGTCACAGCGTTCTGTCATAAGCTTCTAGCGGCGCGCTTTTCCTTCTTAAACCATAGATGCCCGGCTGAGCTGCCAGGCAAAACCGAAGCACTCAGGATACAGACCATAGCCCCGGCTTGACAGTCATCATTTTGGCCACCATAGTAGCCAGAAATAGCTATTGTATATACAACCATATACAAGCATTCATTACACTGTACCTGAGTCTATGAATACTGCAAGCGAACCACGCTACGCGATGATTAAGCGCCATATCCGCCAACAAATTGAAATTGGCGCTTGGCCCGTCCACTTCCAGGTGCCCTCGGAGAACCAGCTGGCGCAAGAGTTTGGTGTCAGTCGTATGACAGCCAGGCGCGCCCTGAGCGAACTGACCGACGAAAGGGTACTGATGCGCTCCCAAGGGCTTGGCACTTTTGTTGCTGAGCCGGTGCCTGCCAGTTCCCTATTAGAAGTGCGCAATATTGCCGATGAGATTTCGGCACGCGGACACAGCTACAGCAACCGCATTTTGCTGGCACAGCAGTGTATGGCCAGCGCTGAAGTGGCGCGCGCCCTGGAAGTGCCCGAACAGGCCAAAGTTTTTCACTCCATTATTGTGCACTGTGATAACAGCCTGCCCATTCAATGGGAGGAGCGCTTCACCAATCCTGCATTAGCCCCGGAATACCTGCAGCAGGATTTCGCCCACACTACGCCCAACGCCTATCTTTCCAGGGTTGCACCTTTGACCGAGGCGGATACCACTGTTGAAGCGATCGCCGCAGAAGCATCCATTGCCTACGCATTGGAAATAGCTACCGGCGATGCATGCCTGCAGGTATGGAGACGCACCAAGAGCAGCGCCGGCACCGTGAGCTTTGCGCGCTTAGTACACCCGGGCAATCGCTACCGTCTGGGTGCACAACTGAGATTCTAGACACTGCTTTATCAAAAAAATCGCCGACTGGCCAAATAGCCAGCAATAAGGGCGCATGAAATTTAACTAATTCATTTTGCGAGGAATCCATGTCCACCGATAAACGTCACGACCCAAGTCGTAAAATCCGCGCTCCTCACGGCACCAAGCTCAATGCTAAAAGCTGGCTTACCGAAGCTCCCCTGCGCATGTTAATGAACAATCTGGATGCAGAAGTTGCAGAGCGCCCGGAAGATCTGGTGGTTTATGGTGGTATCGGCCGCGCAGCACGCGACTGGGAATGCTACGACAAGATTGTCGAAGTGCTAACGCGCCTGGAAGGTGATGAGACCCTGCTGGTACAGTCTGGCAAGCCAGTAGGTGTATTTAAAACCCATGCCGATGCGCCGCGAGTATTAATTGCCAACTCCAACCTGGTTCCCCACTGGGCCAACTGGGAACACTTCAACGAGCTGGATAAAAAAGGCCTGGCCATGTATGGCCAGATGACCGCCGGCTCCTGGATCTATATCGGCTCCCAAGGCATCGTACAGGGAACCTATGAAACCTTCGCAGCAGTGGCACGTAAACATTTTAACGGAGAAGCAAAAGGCAAATGGATTCTCACCGGCGGCCTCGGCGGCATGGGTGGCGCCCAGCCCCTGGCAGCCACTATGGCAGGCTTCTGCATGATCGCGGTGGAGTGCGATGAAACCCGTATCGATTTCCGTTTGCGCACTGGCTATGTAGACAGGAAAGCCACCAGTCTCGACGAAGCGCTGCAAATGGTTGAAGAGGCCATGGAAAAAGGCGAAGCCATTTCGGTTGGCCTGCTGGGCAACGCAGCCGATATTTTCCCGGAAATTGTGCAGCGCAATATTCTGCCAGATTCAGTTACCGACCAAACTTCCGCACACGACCCTTTAAATGGTTACCTGCCTAAAGGCTGGACCATGGAATACGCTGCAGAAATGCGGAAAAAAGACGAGGCCGCGGTGATAAAAGCGGCCAAGCAATCCATGGCAATCCAGGTGGAAGCCATGCTGGAGCTGCAAAAGCGCGGCGCCGCCACCCTCGACTACGGCAACAATATTCGCCAGATGGCCCTCGAAGAGGGTGTGGAAAATGCCTTCGACTTCCCCGGATTTGTACCCGCCTATATTCGTCCGCTGTTCTGTGAAGGCGTAGGTCCTTTCCGCTGGGCGGCCCTGTCCGGCAACCCGGAAGATATCTACAAGACCGATGCCAAAGTTAAAGAGTTGATCCCCGACAATCCGCAGCTGCATAACTGGCTTGATATGGCCCGTGAGCGCATTCATTTCCAGGGACTGCCCGCACGTATCTGTTGGGTTGGCCTGAAAGATCGTGCGCGCTTGGCTCTGGCATTTAACGAAATGGTCGCCAATGGCGAATTGGAAGCACCAGTGGTTATCGGCCGCGATCACCTAGACAGCGGCTCAGTGGCCAGCCCTAATCGCGAGACAGAGGCCATGATGGATGGCTCCGATGCTGTCTCCGACTGGCCGTTGCTAAACGCCCTATTGAATACCGCCTCCGGTGCCACCTGGGTATCCCTGCACCACGGTGGTGGTGTCGGCATGGGCTTCTCCCAACATTCAGGTGTGGTGATTGTCTGTGACGGCACCGAAGCTGCGCGCAAGCGTATCGAGCGTGTTCTCTGGAATGACCCTGCCACCGGCGTAATGCGCCACGCTGATGCCGGCTATGAAGTCGCGAAAAAATGTGCAAAAGAACAGGGCCTCGACCTGCCCATGCTGAAAGACTGATTTTTTACCGCAATAAAAATACCGCCGGTAGAAATCTCTTACGGCCCGAATAATTTTTTCGGGCTGGACGACCGGCGCCAGTGCAGTAAATATTTTTTGGTGAATTAATTTATGTATCAATTGGAAATCGATCCCGGCCAGTTAAGCCTTGCGCAACTGCGCCGCGTAGCTCGCGAGTCGGTGCAGCTGTCCCTGGCAAAAAGTGCCTACCCCGCTATCGAAGCTTCTGCCCACACCGTTGCCCAGGTAATTACCGAAGGCCGCACGGTATACGGTATCAATACCGGTTTTGGCCTACTCGCCAACACTCGCATTGAAAAGCACGACCTGGAAAACCTGCAACGCGCTATTGTACTGAGCCATGCCGCCGGCACCGGCAACTTTATGAGCGAAGCTACCGTACGCTTGCTGATGGTACTGAAAATCAACTCCCTGGCCCGCGGTTTTTCCGGCGTGCGCCCTCAGGTTATTGAAGCACTGATACAACTGGTTAATGCAGGCGTTTACCCTGCAATTCCCGAAAAGGGCTCTGTAGGTGCTTCAGGTGACTTGGCACCGCTGGCCCATATGAGTGTGGTACTGCTGGGCGAAGGTGAAGTATTTATTAAAGGCGTACGCAAGCATGCCCATGAGGGCCTGAAAGCCGCAGGCCTGGAGCCTATCACCCTGGCTCCCAAAGAGGGCCTCGCCCTGCTAAACGGCACCCAGGCTTCCACCGCCTTTGCTCTGCTCGGCCTGTTCGCCAGCGAGGATTTATTCGCCGGCGCACTGGTTACCGGTGCCATGACACTGGAAGCCGCCAAGGGCTCACGCCGTCCCTTCGACGACCGTATCCACAACGCCCGTGGCCAACAGGCACAGCGGGATGTCGCCGCCGTTTACCGCGACCTGCTCGGTGAAAATAGCCAGATCGGTGATTCACATCAGTTTTGCGAGAAAGTGCAAGATCCCTACTCCTTGCGCTGCCAGCCCCAGGTAATGGGCGCCTGTCTGCAACAAATGCGCTTTGCCGCTGAAGTGCTGCTGGCCGAAGCAAATGGTGTTTCCGACAACCCACTGGTATTTACCGACGAGAAAAACCCGGATAACTCTGACATTATTTCCGGCGGTAATTTTCACGCGGAACCAGTGGCCATGGTCGCCGATAACCTGGCGTTGGCACTGGCAGAAATCGGCTCGCTATCCGAACGCCGTATGGCCCTGCTGATCGACAGCAACTTGTCCGGCCTGCCCCCGTTCCTGGTGGAAAATGGCGGAGTAAACTCTGGCTTTATGATCGCCCAGGTTACTTCTGCCGCATTGGCCAGTGAAAATAAATCCATGGCACATCCTGCCAGCGTGGACTCCCTGCCCACTTCCGCAAACCAGGAAGACCACGTTTCCATGGCGACTTTTGCCGGCCGCCGCCTGCGGGAAATGGCCGACAATACCTGTGGTATTTTGGCTGTGGAATTACTCGCAGCTTGCCAGGGGTTGGATTTTCGCGCTCCATTAAAGTCCACAGAAAAACTGGAATCGGCGAAGACAAAACTGCGCGAGCGAGTGCCTTTCTATGATAAAGACCGTTACTTTGCTCCGGATATTGAAGATGCTAAACAGCTACTAAGCAGCGGCGCTTACCTCGATGCTGTAAGCCCGTTAGTACTGCCGAGCGCCAAATAATTTGATTTAGCTCCCGCAACCAGCAAGGCTGGCAGGAGCCTTTCTCACAAAATATCGGCGATATTCCATCCCGGTATTTTGTGAATATTTAGTGGTTTTACCCCCCTCCCCACCTTACCGTTTTTGCTCCAGACAACCGCCTCTCAGAAGTGGAACTTTCCATTCGTCTCATCTCATTACCAATTTGCCCGCCAATCCCCTACTAGAACATTTTTTTTACTTCATGATGATTTTTGCGACAAAAGTGCTAGGCTGATTATTAGACGTTTTACCCGCCAAAAGGCGTGGAGGTCTTGATGAAATCGCTGTCCAGAAGGCTGCTCTGTGGCTCTGGCTTTGCACTGGCAATCGCAGCGGGCGCTTCCCTCTCTGCTTGCAGTGGTTCCGGCTACCCATGTGGGAGTTACGATTGTTCAGCCAGTTATTACGGATACAGCCCTTATTACAGTAAGACCTATTACAACCTGCGTGGTCGCTATGCCCACTGTCACCCCGATGGCACTTGTCACAACGTGCAGCATTGTAATTTCTACTGGGACGGCAATTTCTACCGCCTGAGACCACCGGCAGTAGTGAACAGAGGCTTTCAGGTGCTTGATCCTCCCGACCCACGCTTCCGCGCCAGGCCCTATTAATCCCGAAATTTAGTGTTCGCCAGATTGGCACACACAAGGGGCTTGCCCCCTGTGGGCACGGCCTCTCCGGGGGGAAATTCCACTTACCGGAGAAAGCACTATGAATAGAGCTGTGAAGTCGGTGATTATCGCCGCCACGGTATGTGTGGGCCTCACCTTAGGGGCCTGTACAACCGGAGGTTATGGTGGCTATTACAGTGGGGGGGGAATCGCCTATACCTCCTCTTACGTATACCCTTACGCCACCCCCAACTACTACCCTTCAAGTAATATTTATGTCTCCTACCGAACGCCGGTTTACCAGTACTACCGGGCAACACCGCGCTACGGCTACTACTATGGCGGAGCCTACTCCTATTACCGTTCCCCCGCGCTCCGCGGAAATCCTCGCTATCGTGCGAGGTACTACTATCGTGGGCTGCCTTACTACAACCGCTTCTACTCTCCCAGACCATCCTACCTGCGTGTTCGCGCCTACCATGGCGGATATCGCGGCCACCGAGTGTATCGCAGCCATCGCGGGTATAGAGGACATCGCGGTTACAGAGGGCATCGCGGGTATCATCGCGTTCGTGGAGGGCATTACCGCGGGAGACGCTAATCATCCGCTGTTATAAAAATTTTTACCCCATCGGGATTTTTCCAAGTCCCGGTGGGGCACTTAAAAAGCGGGACAGACATTGGTCTTTAAAGTGAACACAACCCTGAAATCTGGGCCTCAAAAAACCAATACTCTAGAAATTGAAAGTTTCGACAAGCTATCTTCACCTCATCACTTGCGATAAGTGTCGCCACAATTTACAAAATGTCGCTTATTTCCTCACTTTGACATTTATTCCCTCTAATCTGAGAAAAGACACATCACAAGCTTGTGCAACTCATTGCAAGTCAAGAGGTAACTGCGGTGCAGAAATTACTACTGCTTCTGCTTACCGTGGCCCTGGCAACAGGAGTTGCCGGTTGTTCGACAACCGCGCCCAAGGGAAGCCCCAAGTCATTGTCCTTGAACGGGCAAAAATTTCACTGTGTAGAGCAGGAATTGGAAACTAAAACCCTGGTGCGTTGTAGCCGCTCCGGCTAAAAATAGATTTAAATACTCCGATTTTTATTTAAATTTGAAATTTACAGTTGAGTAAGATGAGCTTTACTCAACGCGAACAACCCGCAGGGTATCTGTGTGACCACCAATATCCTGTTGATAGCCTCGCGAAACCAAAACAAAATCTCCTGGCATTAACAGCTTCCTCTGCTTCAGGTGGCCTATTGCCTTTTGGTCCCTGGAGGGTCCATCCATGCCCGCAACTGCCATCAATACCGGATCGACGCCCCGGTAAAGCGCCACACGGTTACAGATACGGCGGTGTCGGCAAAAGGCATAAATGGGGATTACCGAACGGACCCGTGACATCAGTAGAGCAGTATTTCCGGTTTCGGTCTGGCAGATAATCGCCTTGATATCCCTGCAATGATTCGCAATGGTAATAGCAGCCACAGCAATACAAGCATCACCAGCCGGATAATTACCACGTAAAATATCTGAGGGCCTCTGGGTAGCACGGTGTTTTTCCGCCCCAATAATCACCTCAGCCATATGCCGCACTGTCTCCACCGGGTAACGACCGCTGGCAGTTTCCGCCGAGAGCATTACCGCATCAGTACCATCCAGGACAGCATTGGCAACATCACACACTTCGGCCCTTGTCGGCACTGGGTTGGAAATCATCGACTCCATCATTTGAGTAGCGGTGATTACTGTGCGATTCAGGTAGCGCGCAAATTTAATCAGGTGTTTTTGTACCCCCATTAACTCCGCATCGCCAATCTCTACCGCCAAGTCACCGCGTGCCACCATTATTGCGTCGCTTGCCAGGATTAATTTTTCCAAATGCGCATCACTGGAAACCGCTTCAGCACGCTCTATTTTGGCGATGATTTGGGAAGTGCCGCCAGCCTGTTGCAGGAGTTCCCGCGCCCGGTGAATATCCTGAGCCTCACGGGGAAAGGAAACAGCCAGGTAATCCAGTTGCAACTCCGCGGCTACCTGAATATCCCGCAGGTCTTTTTCAGTCAAGGCCGGGGCTGTGAGTCCTCCACCTTGTTTATTAATCCCTTTGCGATCCGAAAGCCAGCCCCCTGACTCCACTTCAGTAATAACTTCAGTGCCTTCGATTTTTTTTACTCGCAAACTGAGGCGACCATCGTCCAATAAGAGGCAATCGCCGAGGACACAATCCTGTGCTAACTGGGGATAATCCACCGATACCCCATTGGCATCGCCACCCGCATCCGCTCGGTTGGGGTCGAGGACAAATTCCGAACCGCTCTCCAGTAAAACTCGACCATCGCCAAATTTGCCCACCCGAATTTTAGGTCCCTGCAAATCACCGAGAATCGCAACATGACACCCCTGCCGCGCCGCCTCAGCACGAACCTGTTCGGCCCGGCGGCGGTGATCTGCGGAAACACCATGGGAAAAATTGAGGCGTACCATATTGACTCCCTCCGCAATCAACTGGCAGAGGGTATCGCTCTGGTCACTCGCGGGACCGAGTGTGGCGACAATTTTCGTGCGTCTGATCATGTCTGTATTTATCCGCAAATCCCTACCCCCATCTCAGTGGAAGCATAGCTTGTCACTCCTGTCGACTCCCTATCGCAGGCAATTACTAGGCTTATATATGAGGCAGATTCCGGCTGGATATATTGGACAAAGCGGGAAAACGAAAATCGGAATAAGGGAGTTATTCGCCAATGAGCAGGTTGGTGCAAATATGGCTACTGGGAGCCCTGCTGGTAATTGGCGGATGCCTGGCAACCGGTTCGGAGGAAGCAAGAGTCATACAAAATGCGGGGAACCCGCAGAGTGTATGCGGTAAAAAGTGGCAGTTGGTGCGCCTGCGAGTTAACGGGGCCGCTATCCCGGTACAAAAACCGGAAAACTTCACATTCCTGTGCAACCCCGATGGCAATGTAATGGGCCGCAGCGGCATCAATACCTATCGTGGGGAATTACAAATTACGGCCAACGGCCAGATGTTGTGGGACACCTCCAGCTTTGTATCTACCAAAATGGGCGGTCCACCCCAGCTGCTGCAACAGGAACATACTTACCTGCGGGCGCTCTCCGGCACCCGCCAAGCTTTTACCAAATCCCGGGGAAAACGCCTGATCCTGCGCGATGCTTCCGGTGATATATATATTGAATATGTCCGTGCAGGACCTTGAACGCCACCACAGACCACTGGTAGTTTTTACGATTAAATGTCGCAATACTTACGAGAACGACATCATGCCGCGAGATCACTTACGCTTGCAGCTTATGATTCCAAGCCTGCTCGCCCTGCTTCTTTCCGGGTGTATGTCCTTTGACGCCCCCAGTGAACCCCAGCCTCTCCGACATTCAGCCTGGTCTGCCTGTAATCACGAGTGGGTTCTGTCCAGTCTGAAAGATGGCGAACATACCTATGAGTACCTACTCATATGGCGGAAATTTTGGCGCGAAAGACCTTTTTTCACCTGTGACCGCTTTGGTTTTGTACGCGGAAGCGGCGGTGTAAACCCCTACCTGGGACGCTTTTCCCTGGAGAGCAACGGTGCTCTGTCCTGGTCAACAGTCCCGGCCATCTCACGTAAAGGCCGGGCCCATCCCAGTGATGAGCTGGAGGCCGACTACCTGAAGGCACTGCGCAAAGCCCGACTCCTCGAAGTCGTTGGGGACAAATTGATTATGAGTAGTCGCGACAGCAATACCCGGCTCGAATTTAATCGGGTTGATGAAATCATGCGCTAAGATCACTCTACACAAAGGTTACAAGCATAAAAAAGGCGACCCAAAGAGTCGCCAATATTACAATCAAGAAGAATCAAAAAGATGAGTCAGATGCGCATTCGCTTAAGAAAGCCTCTATGCCGCGCATCATACTTTCAAAAAGTGACAAAAACATGACCACGGCGCACCTACAAACGGCGACGCTGGTGCCTCTCCAGGTTTTCCTGCCGCTTGCGCTCACTCTTGCGTAGTAACAAATAGGTCGCACCCATACCACCATGTTGCTTCTGCGCACTGTGGAAAGCTAGAACCTCATCCAGTTGCGGCAACCAGTGATTGATACAGCTTTTCAAAAGCGCCGGCTGCTTACGTCCCTCCCCTTTTCCATGAGTGATCAGGGCACAGCGTACGTCCGCCTCCACACAATCCCGCACAAATTCCACGACGATACTACGCGCCATCTCCACAGAGTGGCGATGCAAATCCAGGCGAGCATCCACTGTGTACTTACCCAGACGCAAATTGCGGAATACCCCGTTTTGCACCCCATCCCGCTTAAACTCAATAGGGTCCCAGGGTGCCACCAGCTCAACATACTCGCCGGAGAGGGGGTTCATTTCGCGCTCAGTCTTGCGAGTGGCCGCAGCGCGGCGCTCACGCAGGATTTGCTCAGGTGTTTCACCTTCCTTGCGCAATGTCACCCGGCGCTCCTGCACCAGTGGTTTAACCCCCCCCAGTTCACCGAGGGCGTCTTTAAATAACTTGCTGTCGCTGCTCACGAAATACCCCCTGCCAGCGTCAGTCTAGAAATAAATCCTTAGTTAATTCCCCCGCATTGGACGGGTTGTGAGCATAGTCGGTGAAGTCCTTTACACCGCGCTCCACCAGAAGCTCTTCATCGATTAACTGGCGTCCAGTAAGAGCACCTTTCTCAGTCGCCAGTATTTCGTAAGCAGCATCCGCCATGATCGCCGGTTTGCGGCTCTGTTCAAACATCTCGCGGTTGCCCACCGCGAATTCGATTGCCGCAGTAGCCACCAGCGTACGCGGCCATAAAGTATTCACGCTAATTCCCGCCTCACGCAGCTCTTCAGCCAACCCCAAACTCAGGATGGTCATACCGAATTTGGAAAGGGCATAGGGGGCAAAGGGCCCCAACCACTTGGGCTGTAAATTCAGCGGGGGGCACAAGCTGAGAATATGGGCGTTGTCAGACTTCTTAAGGTAGGGAATTGCCAGGTGAGCCGTCAGATACACTGCGCGACTGTTGATGTTCTGCATCAGGTCGTAGCGCTTGGGCGGGGTGGACTCTACATTGGTCAGGTTGATCGCGCCGGCGTTATTGATCACCGCGTCAATACCCCCAAACCTGTCTGCAGCCTGAGCCATCGCGTCCTGAACCCGCTGCTCATCACGCACATCCACCTGCAGGGCCAAGGCCTTGCCACCAGAGCCCTCAACCTCCTGGGCGACCGAGAAGATGGTGCCGGGCAGCTTTGGATGTGGTTCTGCCGACTTGGCAGCAATCACAATGTTTGCGCCGTCCGCTGCGCACTTCAGCGCTATAGCACGACCAATACCTCGGCTGGCGCCGGTGATAAAAATGGTCTTGTCCTTAAGTGCCCCTGTATTCTCTGTCAGGGTTACAAACTCTTCACTCATATTCCTCAGCCTCCGGGGCAATAACTGCCGGACTGTAAATTTCCTTGAAGATCGCCGGCATACGTTTCGGCCTACCACTGGACAGCTCGATGCACACCATCCGCCACTGGGCCCGCAATACCAGTGCCCCATCGGCGGCGCGAAAGACTTGAAAGCGGCGGGTCATATTCAGGCGCCCATCCACTTCTGTCAGCCAGGTGCCAAATACCAGTTCATCCCCCTCTCTCGCCGCCAGTATATAGTCATACTCTCCGTGGCGAATGGCCATTCCCCGGTCGAGATCCTGGTAATTCGTGACATCTAATCCCAATTCAGCACTGTGAGCCCAGGCTGTAGCTTCACACCAGTGCACATATTCCGCATTGTTGGCATGGCGCAGGCCATCTACATGGTGTGTACCTACGGTCACTCTGCGCGTAAAGGGTGTCGGTAAATCCCACTGCATAAGCAACTCCCAGCAATTCTTTAGGTTCTTATGGGAACAGAAATTCCATCACTCGCCCAGAGGGCAAGTTACAGGTATAAAAAAAGGCCCCCTCAGGGACCTTTTTGACAAGTGACGTGTGATTATGCGTCAGCTTGTGCACCTTCGGCCTGCTTCTGGGCCTGATCCAGCGCCTGGGCGAACAGCGCATCAAAGTTAACCGGCGGCAGCATCAGGGCCGGGAAAGAACCTTTAACTACAGCGTTGTCGATCACTTCGCGGGCGTAGGGGAACAGGATTTGCGGGCAGGCAGTATTCAGTGCCTGGGCCAGCTGCTGACCTTCCAGGCCTTTAATGCCAAACAGGCCGGCTTGTTTTACTTCCACCAGGAAGGCGGTGTCTTCTTCCAGCTTCACAGTGATAGTCAGAGTGAGCGCAACCTCATACAGGTCTTCATCAACCTTGGCGGTCTTGGTGTTCAGCTCCTGGTTAACCTGGGGCTTCCACTGT
Organism: Microbulbifer sp. NBRC 101763; assembly: GCF_040371615.1. Taxonomy (NCBI): domain Bacteria; kingdom Pseudomonadati; phylum Pseudomonadota; class Gammaproteobacteria; order Cellvibrionales; family Microbulbiferaceae; genus Microbulbifer; species Microbulbifer sp. NBRC 101763. The sequence continues at coordinate 525,306 of NZ_BAABQV010000003.1, read as the reverse complement.
TTCTTGAAAACCTCGACACCCATGGGAGTCTCGAAGGAGAGGTCCTTCAGGTAGATACGCTGCATCGCGAATTGTACTTGTGGAGCCTCTGCGTTTGCCGCGCCGTTTAATTCTTCAGCCATGTTACAGCCTGTTCTTTATAAAGTTTATTGATGCCTTCCGTGAGAAAGACTCCCTGTATGAGTCTTCAGATTGGGGCCTGAAAATACCGTTTCAAGGCCCGGTACGGATAAATAGCAAAAACCTGCCGCCGCATGTGGCCCACGGCGACAACCTTTTTCAGCCAGTGGATTTCAGTAACTTATCCAACTTGCCAGCGCGCTCCTGCGCCATCAAATCGTCGCAACCTCCCACATGAACATCGCCAACCCAAATCTGCGGCACTGAGCGGCGCCCCGCTTTAGCCGCCATCTGCGCACGCAGTTCCGGTTTATTATCCACCGCGATCTCGCGATAGCTCACGCCCTTGCTGTCGAGTAGTTGCTTGGCACGAATACAGTAGGGACAGAAACGGGTGGTGTAGATGACTACATCCTGCATAACAAAACTCCGCCAAATGCTATCAAAACAAGCTACCGATCTAACTCTTTCCCTTGACCAATGGCAGGTTCTGGTTGCTCCACTCACTCATGCCACCCTGCAGGCGGCGCACCTGGAAGCCTTTTTGTTTCAACATACGCCCTACAGGCCCTGCGTGCTGACCCATTTTGTCCGCGACAATAATGACCTTATCTTTAAAAGGCTCCAGCTCAGCAATGCGCTCAGCCACGTCCCCGTGGGGGATATGCAGGGCATCGACGATATGCCCGTCAGTGAATTCACTGCGATCGCGCACATCCAGCACCTTGGCCCCATCGCTGTTAATCAGCCGGGTAACTTCATGCATGGATACCGGTACACCGGCCTTATAGCGCTCGCTCAGAACCAGCGCATAGAGCAATGCCACGAGCAGGCCAACCAGCAGCCATTGCTCACTCAAAAAGACGAAAAAATCCACTCCGCCCCCAAAATCCTTAGTGGTTATCGTTACGGCGCTGCTGCGCCAAAGCTGGCGGGAGTATACACGATTGTGGCGAATTTCTAACCAGCAAAATGGTACCTCCGCCGTGCTTACACCACCTTTGCGAGGCTGCGCCCTGGCTAATCGACATGGTTAAATGATGGCCGAACAGGTTAAAATCCGCGTCCGCAATTTAAACCATCCAATAGAGGAATCCCGTCGCTATGGCCGCTCCGCAAGCCCCGCACAAACGCCCCTTGGTCCTGCTGATTCTGGACGGCTTCGGCCACAGCGACAATCCCGAGCACAATGCGGTTCACGCCGCAAACTCCCCGGTTTGGGACAACATCTGGGCCAGCCGCCCAAAAACCCTGATCCAGACCTCCGGTATGGCAGTGGGCCTACCCGATGGACAAATGGGTAATTCTGAAGTGGGACACATGACCCTGGGTGCCGGCCGAGTGGTGTATCAGAACTTCACCCGGATCAACAAAGCAATTCAGGATGGCGACTTCTTCCGCAACACTGCCTATACAGCGGCTGTGGACAAAGCCATCGCCAATAACGGTGCGGTGCACATTATGGGGTTACTGTCTGAAGGCGGTGTGCACAGCCATGAAGACCACATCGTCGCTATGGTGACCCTGGCTGCGCAGCGCGGTGCCCGCGCCATTTATGTACACGCTTTCCTGGATGGTCGTGACACGCCGCCGCGCAGCGCCGAGCCCTCTATCGCACGGCTGATGCAGGTATGTGATTCCATAGGCAATGCTCATATGGCTACCCTTGCCGGCCGCTACTTTGCCATGGACCGCGATCAACGCTGGGAGCGCACCGAATCTGTCTACGACATGCTCACCCTCAGTACCTCAGAGTACAAAGCGTCTGACGCCCTGGCCGGATTGGCCGCCGCTTATGAGCGCGGTGAAAGTGATGAATTCGTTGCCCCGACAATTATCGGCGAGCCCGCTCCCATCCAGAATGGCGACGCTCTTATCTTTATGAATTTCCGCCCAGATCGCGCGCGCCAGCTGACTCGCGCCTTCACCGAAACGGACTTTAGCGGCTTCAAGCGCAAAGCCAAACCAGAACTGGCGGACTTTGTGATGACCACCGAATACGCTGCGGATATCCACGCCAGCTGTGCCTTCCCACCGGAAAATCTGGTGAATTCCCTCGGTGAATATCTGTCGACCCAGGGCAAGACCCAGCTGCGCATTGCCGAGACTGAAAAATACGCCCACGTTACTTTCTTCTTCAGCGGCGGTCGCGAAGAGCCCTACAGCGGTGAAACCCGCGAACTGATCAAGTCCCCCGACGTAGCTACTTACGACCTACAACCGGAAATGAACGCGCCGAAAGTCACCGACAAGCTGGTGGCGGCGATTGAGAGCGGCGCATATGACGCCATTATCTGTAACTACGCCAATGGCGACATGGTCGGCCACACAGGGGTATTCGAAGCCGCTGTAAAAGCCGTGGAAGCCCTGGACCAATGTGTGGAACGTGTCGTAGATGCTGCCCTGGCCGCCGGCGGCGAAGTACTGATTACTGCTGACCACGGCAATGTAGAAGAAATGTTCGACGCCAACTCCGGCCAGGTCAGCACCCAGCACTCCACCCTGCCGGTACCATTTGTCTACATCGGTGAACGCAATGTACAAATGTGTGACGGAGGCAGTCTGGCGGACGTGGCTCCAACCATGTTAGCGTTGATGGATCTGCCACAGCCGGCAGAGATGACCGGCCACAGTTTGGTAAAAATGGACTGATGAAAACTCTCGTACTCTTCCTGATTGCCCTGCTGTCACTGCCCGCCTGGAGCCAGGCAGAAGCGGACCAGCAGGCACGCCTCGCGGAAATCAAGCAGCGCATCGAATCCCTGCAACTGGAACTTAACCAGGTGCGCGGGCAGCGCGACCAGCTGCTCAAGGATCTGGAAGAGAACGAGAAGGACATCTCAGGGCTTCACCGGCGGATAGACCAGATTAAAAAAGATATGCGCAGCCGCTCGGACAAGTTGCGTGAACTGCAGCGGGAACAGAAGCAGCTGCAGGAGGCGCGACGAAGTATGCAGCGGCGGGTCGAACAGGAGATCGCCGCCGCTTACCGACTAGGCCGACAAGAACAGATCAAGCTCCTGCTCAACCAACAAGATCCCCAGAACATCGCTCGCCAACTCCGCTATCACGATTACTTCCTCCAAGAACGCAGCCACACCATTGACAGCTACCTGGAAACCCTCGCCTCACTAGAGACCGTCAGCAGTTCTATTGAGCGTGAGCAGCTAGTTCTGCAGGGAGAACGGGAACAGCTGCAGGAGCGCCAGAGTAAGTTGCGCAGTGCCCAGAAGAATCGCAAACGCACCCTGGACAAGCTGGCTGCGAAACTCGCTGATGGCAGTGGCGAGCTTAAGCAATTGCAGGGCGATCGCTCACGCTTGCAAAAATTGATTGATGAAGTTGGCCGCGCCATCGCCTCTCTCGTGAATCCTGGGGATCAAAAGCCCTTTGCTCGCCAGCGAGGCAAGATGCAGTGGCCGGTAAAGGGGCGCCGCGCCAACGCCTATGGACAGCGCCGCACCAATGGCATCACCTGGAAGGGTGTAACTATCCGCGCAGCCGAAGGAGAGCCTGTGCGTGCTATACACCGCGGGCGAGTGGTATTTTCTGACTACCTGCGCGGCCACGGCATGCTGGTGATTCTCGATCACGGTGACGGCTATATGAGCCTCTATGCACACAACCAATCCCTTACCCGCAATATTGGCGAGTGGGTGGAGAGCGGTGAAACAATCGCGCGCGTGGGCAATACTGGCGGGCTTACTCAGAGCGGTGTCTATTTTGAGATCCGCCATCGCGGTAAGGCGAAAGATCCAACTGCTTGGTGCCGATCCTGATAAGCTATCGGCGGCAGAGGCCCAATCTTTTGTCGCCATTTCACAACAATTGCTGTGATGAATAAGGTTTCAAGTGCACTTTCTTCTATCGAGTGTCCTTGCCTAACAAACCGCTAGGCCAGGAAGTCCAAAGACCCCGCCACCAGCTACTCAGCCCACCTGTAAGACAGTTCGTTTTATCGCGACTAAGCCTATGACATCGTAGAAATTGGCGTCATCTTAGAATCCCTGCCAATCTCTGCGGTCTACACTTTCGCAAAGCAGCGAAGAAATAAGGCAGAGGTCACAACAACATGTTCATACCCAAGGCGCTGACCACCTTTCTCGGCGCGGCCACCCTCGCAACCCTGCCTTTGATGGGGCTTAGCGAAGGAGGCAAGCAACCCGATGTCATCGCCGAGGCCGCCGGGCGCCTACCTCTAGAAGACTTACGCAGCTTTGCCAAAGTATTCGAGCAAATCCGCCAGGGATATGTCGAGGAAGTAGACGATCGTACCCTGCTTGAATATGCCATCAAAGGTATGCTGCAGGGCCTCGACCCTCATTCTTCCTACCTCGACCGCCGCTCCTTCGATGACCTGCAAGCCAATACCACCGGCGAATTTGCCGGCCTGGGTATCGAGGTTGGTATTGCGGATGACCACATTACCGTGGTGACACCGATGGACGATACTCCTGCCTCGCGCGCGGGCTTAAAGGCCGGGGATGTCATATTGCGCCTTGCGGGTAAATCCATGAAGGGTGTCAGCCTGGATGAGGCGGTGGAATGGATGCGTGGCCCCAAAGGCAGCAGTGTCACCCTGACTATCGCCCGCAAAGGCCACAAAGAACCTTTCGATGTCACCCTCAAACGCGACACCGTGCGTGTGCGCAGTGTGCGCAGTAAAGTACTCGATGAAGGCTACGGCTATTTACGTATCAGTCAGTTCCAGCTGGATACCGGCACCGATGTGGCGAAAGAGTTAATCAAGCTGCAGAAAAAGGGCCCTCTCAAAGGCCTGATTATCGATCTGCGCAACAATCCAGGTGGTGTCCTGCAATCTTCGGTTGAAGTAGTGGATGCTTTCCTGGAAGAAGGGCTGGTCGTCTATACCGAGGGCCGTAATGAATCCTCCAATCTGAGCTACTCTGCCGAACCCGGAGACCTGACAGAAGGTGCTCCACTAGTAGTGCTGATCAATGCCGGCTCTGCCTCGGCAGCGGAAATTGTCGCCGGAGCTCTGCAGGACCACCGCCGCGCCGTAGTAATGGGGACCGATAGCTTTGGCAAAGGCTCAGTGCAAACAGTGATTCCCATCACTAACGAGCGCGCAATCAAACTCACCACTGCACTTTATTACACCCCCAATGGACGCTCGATCCAGGCCCAGGGCATCACTCCGGATATTGTGGTGGAAAGGGTAAAGATCACCCGCCTGGAAAATTCCAAGCGCCCCACTGAAGCCGACCTTGCCGGACACCTGAATAACGGCAACGGCGGTGCCGATCGCACCTCTGAGGATCGCGCGCGGGAGCAGGAAGAGCGGGATAACTGGCTGGATCGTGACAACCAGATCTTCGAAGCACTCAATGTGCTCAAAGGGCTGAATCTCTACGCTCACAGGGACAGGGGTCTGCGCGAACGCTTCGCCCGCACAGACGAAAAGCTGTAACTGGCGCGCGGCGGGCCTCCCGGCCCGCCGCCAGCGCATAGCCCCGATTTAAACTCTGAATTTTCCCGCGATATACCTGGCTACAGGCGCATCTCTATCCCAGCTTCCTGCATATACGCCTTGGCCTCGGCGATGCTGTACTCACCAAAATGGAAGATACTGGCAGCCAACACCGCATCGGCACCACCCTGCAATACGCCTTCCGCCAAATGCTGAAGGTTGCCGACACCCCCCGAAGCAATCACTGGAACCGGCACTGCCTCAGTCACGGCACGAGTCAGAGCCAGGTCAAAGCCATTCTTGGTTCCATCACGATCCATACTGGTGAGCAGTATTTCTCCAGCACCATACTCCGCCATCTGTCGCGCCCAGGCCACTGCATCAATGCCGGTCGGCTGACGCCCACCGTGGGTAAAGATTTCCCAGCGGTTCTCTCCCACCTGCTTGGCATCAATAGCCACTACGATGCACTGACTGCCAAAGCGTTCTGCCGCCTCGCGCACAAACTCAGGGTTCTTCACCGCAGCAGAGTTAATCGCCGTCTTGTCCGCACCAGCGTTGAGCAGATTGCGGATATCCTGCAAGGTGCGAACGCCACCGCCGACGGTAAGTGGAATAAAAACCTCATGGGCCATTTTTTCCACTATATGCAGGATGGTATCTCGCTGCTCATGGGTAGCCGTGATATCTAGGAAAGTCACCTCATCGGCACCCGCCTCGTTATAGCGGCGGGCAATTTCCACCGGGTCACCGGCATCGCGGATATCGACGAAGTTCACGCCTTTCACTACGCGGCCGGCATCGACATCTAGACATGGGATAATACGTTTCGCCAGAGCCATTATTTCTTCCGTTGATCGCAAAGCTGCTGCGCAGCGCGCAGATTCAACTTGTCTTCGTAAATTGCCCGGCCGGTAATCGCACCATATATCTCGCCGGTATCCAACAATTGTTCGATATCCTCAATACTGCTGACACCACCGGAAGCGATAATCGGCACCTGTACCGCGCGCGCCATTTCCAGAGTGGCCTCGAGATTGACGCCCTGCATCATGCCGTCGCGGGCAATATCTGTGTACACGATCGAGCTGACGCCACAATCAGCGAAACGCTTGGCCAGTTCTGTAGCTTTCAGCTCAGATACCTCAGCCCAGCCCTCGGTAGCTACCAGCCCATCTTTGGCATCGAGCCCGACAATAATATGTCCTTCGAACTCACGACAGGCTTCCTCTACCAACTTGGGATCTTTCACCGCAGCGGTGCCAATAATGGCCCAGGTAACACCGGCATCCAGGTAGCGTTCGATAGTATGTAAATCCCGGATACCACCGCCGATCTGCACCGGCAGATCGGGAAACTGCCTGGCGATGGCAGTAACGGCCTCACCATTTACAGGGTTGCCGGCAAAGGCTCCGTTCAGGTCCACCAGGTGCAGGCGCCTGGCTCCCTCGTTTACCCAATGCTGGGCAGTGGCTAGGGGATCATCGGAAAATACGGTGGCGTCGTCCATTTCACCCTGGCGCAGGCGCACGCATTGGCCGTCCTTGAGGTCGATAGCGGGAATTACAATCATGCTCTGTCTTTCGTCGGCAGTAGTTATTGGAGTCAGGAAAATATGGCAAGCCTCAGGCCCGGCCATTCCAGCTGACAAAATTCTTTAGTAGTTGCAGGCCAGTATCGGCACTCTTTTCCGGGTGGAACTGGGTAGCAAAGATATTCTCTTGTGCTACTGCAGCCGCCAGAGGTACGCCATACTCAGTGTGCCCGGCGAGTACAGTATTATCCCCAGCCGGCACATAGTAGCTGTGCACGAAATAAAAGCGGCTGCCATCAGCTATGCCTGCCCACAGGGGGTGTTTGCGTGTCTGTTGCACGGTGTTCCAGCCCATATGCGGCACTTTCAGTCGCTCGCCATCCTGTACCACCGGCAGGTCACTGCCAAAAAATTTCACTGGCTGTGGGAAGATACCCAGACAGTCGACACCGTTATTCTCCTCACTGTAGCGCATCATAATTTGCATACCCACGCAGATTCCCAGTATCGGGATATCGGCGGCGATAGCATCTTTGAGTAGCGGAGCAAAGCCCGCTTCAACAAACCCTGCCATGCAATCGCGAATGGCGCCGACTCCAGGGACTAATATGCGTTCTGCGCCCTCAGCCTGCTGAGGAGTTTGCGCCAACACTACTTCGACCTCCGGAGCCACTTTATTCAAAGCGCTGGCAACCGAGTGCAGGTTGCCCATACCGTAATCGAGTACTGCGACCTTACCCATCACAAGACTCCTTTGGTGGAAGGCATGGTGCCGGCCATACGCGGGTCCGGGGTTAGTGCCATACGCAGGGCGCGGCCGAAGGCTTTGAATACAGTCTCTACCTGGTGGTGGGCGTTATGGCCGCGCAGGCAATCGATATGCACCGTCACCAGGGCATGATTGACGAAGCCCTGGAAGAATTCAAAAAACAGTTCGGTATCGAAATTGCCGATTCGCTTTTGGGTAAAAGGCACTTCCATCACCAGGCCTGGGCGCCCTGAGAAATCAATCACCACCCTGGAGAGGGCCTCATCCAAAGGCACATAGCTATGGCCATACCGGGTCATGCCCTTCTTGTCTCCCAATGCTTGGGTAATGGCCTTGCCGAGGGTAATGCCGATATCTTCCACCGTATGGTGGTCGTCAATATGAATATCGCCGTCGCAGCTAATGTCCATGTCGATCATGCCGTGGCGGGCAATTTGATCAAGCATATGCTCAAGGAAGGGAACCCCAGTCGCGAACTGGCCATGGCCCTGGCCATCCAGATTAACGCTGACTTGAATCTTGGTTTCCAAGGTGTCACGAGTGACGCTAGCTGTACGCATCGAAAGCGATCCTTATTTGCACGATAAGACAGAGGGCGCAAATTATAGGATGAATGACACCCCCTGTGGTCCGCTAGTGTCAGATGAAACTTGATTCATAATCACAACTACATATCATGCGCGGTATGGTTACTCTAAAGCGCCGAAAATCCCATTACTGGGCCAGCCTGTTTCTGTTACTCGCCGTAGTAGCAGCTCAGCCGCTGTGGGCGGAGCACTTCCACCTGGGCAACACCCAGGTGGAGATGTGTGACCTGTGCTGTATGCATTCACCTGCAGCACTCGGCAGCGAGCCATTGCTCGTACAGGCTGAGCCCCAAAGTCACTACGAACGGCCCTCTGCGCCAACTGCCCACAATTGCCAGCCAGAGCGCCAGAGTGCGCGCGCCCCTCCCTTCCCCCTGTCACTCAGTTAATACCCAAGAACCGATAATTTTTTAGTGAATGCCCACGCTGGAGCGCGTATGGCATTGTCCGCCTGTGACAGGAAAAAAACCAATGATTAAGTTCAATACTCTGGCCCTGGCCATTGCCAGCCTGGCCGCGCCCGCTATTTACGCCGCTGAAAACAACTCGACCCTGGAAGAGGTCAATGTCACCGTCTCGCCGCTGGATAAGCCCGCCGACGCAGTGGCAGCTCCGGTTTCTATTCTCTCCGGGGACGCATTGCGCAAATCCGCCGCGGCAACCCTGGGCCAAACTTTGCAAGACCAACCCGGTGTAGCCAATGCCTCCTTCGGCAGTGGCGTGGGGCTGCCGGTTATCCGCGGCCAGAGTGCCAACCGTGTAAAGATCTTGAGCGATAACCTGGATGTATCCGACGCTTCCAACACCAGCGCCGATCATGCCGCCAGTATCGAGCCACTGCTTGCGGAACGCATCGAAATACTGCGCGGTCCCGCCGCCCTGCGCTACGGCAGCGGTGCCGTGGGAGGGGTGGTGAACATCATCGACGGACGTATCCCCACTGCCGTGCCAGAGAAAGTGGAGGGCGCAGTTGAGCTGCGCCACAACACCGCCGACGGCCAGGACGCCTCAGTATTTCGTTTCACCGGTGGTGCTGGGCAGCTGGCGTGGTATGTAGACGGGGTTTATCGGGAAAACGACAATACCGAAATCCCGGGCCTGGCCATCGTTGAGCATGAAGAACACGACGAACATGAAGAGCACGCCGGCGAAGAAGATGAGCACGAGGACGAGTTCAACACCGATGGCTTCGTGGGCAATACCAATGCCCGCGCCCACAGCTATAGCGGAGGGGTTTCCTGGATCACCGACAGCGGCTTTATTGGCTTCTCCGTAAACCGGCTGGAAAACAATTACGGCATCCCCTTGGGCACTCATGAGCACCACCACGAAGATGAGGACCACGCGGGTGAAGACCACGACGACCACGACGACCACGAGGAGCACGAGGAGCACGCCGAGGCCGGTGAGGTCGATGCGGTACGTATCGACCTGGTACAAACCCGCTATGACCTGAAAGGCGAGCACCGCTTCGACGGCGATTACTGGGACAAACTGAGCCTGCGTATCGGCTACAACGATTACGAGCATGTGGAGCTGGATGCCGGCAATCCGAGCACCCGCTTCACCAATGAGGCCTGGGAGAGCCGTGTTGAAATAACCCACGATGCCGGCAACGGCTGGCGCGGTGCCTACGGACTGCAATTGACCGACAAAGACTTTGCCGCAAAAGACTTTTCCACAATTGGCAGTCACTCCTTTATCCAGCCCTCACGTACCCGCAGTGCCGGCTTCTTTACTATGAAGGAGCGCCAATGGAGTAGCTGGCACTTAGATCTGGGCGCCCGGTTGGAGAGAGTGGATATAGACCCAGAAATTGGCAACGACCGCGATTACAATCTGATCGGCGCCAGCGCCACGCTGCAGTATTTCCTCGCCGAGCACCAGCATCTCAGCTTCGGCGCCACCCACTCCGAACGTGCACCCGTGGCCGAGGAACTGTTTGCCGATGGCGCGCACCTGGCGGAATCCCGCTATCTATTAGGCAACAGCGAGCTGGACAAAGAGAGCGGCGTCAACTTGGAGTTGGGTTATCACCACCATAACGAAGCGGCTAGCGGCTGGCACGCTGCGCGCATTGAGGCCAGCGTTTTCTACAACCAGATCAGTGACTACATCTACGCACAGAACACCGGCGGCGAGGAAGAGGAGTTGCCGGTCTATGCCTATGCCAACCGCGATGCGACTTTCTATGGAGCCGAGGCCTCAGTGACCTTTCCCTTGCAGGGCGGCCACTATATCACGCTGTTTGGCGACATAGTGCGCGCTAGCTTCGATGATGCGATCATCGGTGAAAGCTCTGATGTACCGCGTATGCCACCGCTTCGGATGGGCGTGGCCCTGGGTGCCGATTACGACCAGTGGGGTTGGGAGTGGCGCACAGTCGAAGCTGCGGACCAGGATCGCGCCGGCGCCTACGAAGAGGAAACCGACGGCTATACCCGCATGGACCTGAGCGCCGAGTACAACCTCAATATCGGCGGCAGCAATGCGGTGCTCTTTGCCAGTGCACGCAACCTGCTGGACGAGGAAATCCGCAACTCCACCTCACTGCTACGCGACTATGCCCCGGCACCTGGCCGCAGCATCGAAGCGGGCGTACGGTTTATTTTCTAAGGCACAACTGCTTCAATGAGCCCCGCGGCGCGCCCAGCTCCACGGGGCTGCATCTCCTACACTTCCCGCATAACCTCTTTATAGAAATGTGCGGGAACATCTAGTCGCACCGCGGCGTCTGATGTGTATCTGCACGACAAATCTTCTACGGAATAAACAGGGACAATCCACTCCATGGCCTGGATCAAGCGCACTTTTATCGCTCTATTGGTCGTTTTCCTGCTGCTCGCCGGTGCTGTCGCCTGGCTGCTGGCCGGCCTCGACGTAAACCAGTACAAACCACAGCTGGAAAAGCTCGCCGCCAAGCAGGGGATCTCCCTTCAATTGGAAGGTGATATCGGCTGGCAGTTGTGGCCACAGGTTGGCCTGCAGCTGCGCGATGTGGCACTGGCACCGCTACAGCTGCCCAAAGAAACCCTGGTGCGCGCCGATAAAATCGCCATAGGTGTCGCCCTCAGACCACTGCTACAGCGCCGCGTGCAGGCTCAGGAGATCGTACTGCTGGCGCCACAGATTGAACTCAGCGTTGACAAGGAAGGGCGCGGTAACTGGGAGCTGATCAGTGAAGCCCTGGAGGCTCAGAGCAAGCAACCTCCCAAACTGGAAATCCCCAGGGAGACAGAAGAGCCCGCCGAGCAACAAGTGCAGCTTAGCCTGGACAAGCTGCGTATTGAAAATGGCCTGGTATCTTACAGTGACGCCCGCACCGGAAAAGCCTACAAGGTCGAAGACCTGCGCGTGATAGCCGACAACCTGGTGCCAGGCGGCGAACCTGGGCAACTGCGTGCCGATGCCAGCATAAGCGGCAGTGACCTGCGCCACCCCCTCAATCTGACATTAGACAGCACCCTGGCCCTGGATGAAGGCCTCAACGGCCTGCGCCTACAACCCCTGCAGCTGACCTTTACTGCCGATAACAGTGCCAAAGCCACGATTCACTTGCGCGGTTACGTACGTCGTGACAACAACAACCAGCCCTGGCGCATACAGATGAATCTAAATGCCAGTGCCGACCCCCTGCGCCCCTGGCTTGAGCTGACCGGCACCGAAGTGATTACTCGCGATAGCGCTGTATTACAGAAGTTGAATATTGAAGCCAGCCTCGAAGGCACTGAGCAGAAACTCGATCTGACCCCACTGCAACTGCAGCTCGACAACACGACCTTCAGCGGCAATGCCCAGCTGCGCAACGCGGAGATGCCTGGGCTGGATCTGAGCCTGCGCGGCGGCGCTTTCAATTTGGATAGCTACCTGCCTCCCTCCAAAGAAAAGGAAGAAAAGCAGGGGGAAACCGTCCCCTCCTCCGAAGTAACGGCTCAAGACGAACAGACTGCACACACTCAAACCGCACCTGAAACAGCAAAACCGCTGCAGGCGGAGAAGCCCACAACTACTGAACAGCAGTTATCAGCCCAGCCGGTACCTGCAGAGCCCCTGCCTCTCAGCGCACTGCGCGGCTTTAATGCCAATATCAATGTGACCCTGGACCAGCTACTGGCAGCAGACCTGCAACTGGACAGTCCGGAAATACAACTCACCGTGGATAACGGCCTCTACCAACTGCAAAAACTCAGCGCAGACATCTATGGTGGACAGCTCAATAGCAATGGGCAGTTCAACGCCCGTGCCCAAACGGCTGAAGGCCAGGTACGTGGCGGCCTCAGCAATGTGGATATCGGCAAGGTACAGAAAGCGCTGTTCCCCAGTGAGAAAGTGCAGGTGGCCGGTGAAGCCAGTGTCAATTGGGATGGTCGCACTAAAGGAAAAACTTCCGAAGATCTGCAAAAAAACCTGGTCGCAGCCGTTAATATTTCCAGCAAGGAGCTCTCCATAGCCCCATTCAACCTTGAAAAGAGTATGTGCCAGCTATTTAGTTATGCGGAAAACACGCCTCTGCCAGACAGAGACTGGCCAGCACAGACTGGCCTGCAGGATGTGCGCGCTACTATTGCCGTGAAAGGCGATGAAGTGAAGGTGACCGAAATCCTTGCAGGAATCGAGAATATCGCCATGACAGGTGATGGCGAGATAGATTTACAAAAACAGGACTTCGACTTCGCTCTCGGCCTCGCCCTGGTCGGCGAGAGCACCTCCGCCGACGGCTGTACAGTGAGGAACAAGCGCTGGCGGAACCGCCCGTTGCCTTTACGCTGCAAGGGCGACTTCGATGATGTAGGCCCAGGCACTTGTAAACCCGACAGCCGCCGCCTCGACGACCTGGTACGTGAGGAACTGAAATACAAAGCCAAGAAAAAATATGGCGATAAGGTAGAAGAAAAAGTCGATGAGCTGAAAGAAAAATTGAAAAATCTCTTCGGTCGTTGATCAGAGCCGCACCGGGCCTCGCCCGGTGCGCAACTCCGGTCCCACTATCCCACTCCACTCAAGCTCTCACTACCTCCAACTCCAAATTAGTTTCAAGATTCCGCTCAGGGGGCAGCATTGTTGCAGGCTGCTTAGAATTTTTCCTACCACACCTCAACTTCCCTACTGTTTACACATTCTTTTCCCAATATCAGCCCGATCTCAACGAAATCAATTGGTCAGATAAAGGGAATAACAAAATGCCAATAATGGTCCGAGAGAAAGACAATAACTCCAAGCAGGTAATCGCGAGGCTGGCCACTGCTACCAAGCACCACAAGCCTGATGAGGTAGAGTGGGGTAATGACCGCGTTAACTGCTACGCCTGGGCTGCGAACTGCGAGGCCCCAAACTCGGGCAAGCCCAATCCCGGCTCCAACGCCGGCTATGTCGCAACTTTGGAAGATGCCAGCCTGATTGAGGGAGCCAAGCGCGATGGTATGGCCTATGTGGCCAATGCCCCAGCAAACAAGCCACCGCCTTTTTCAGAGGGTTGCTACTGCGTTGCCCTGTATAAGTCCGCAACCGATCACCACTGGTACCGGCGGGACCCGAAAACCGGTACCTGGACTCACAAACCAGGTCCTCATGGGGTGAGAAACTACGGCCCCAATTTTGTGGTTCTGCCCGAGCAGCTGGAAACGGCAAACCATAACTACGGCCTGGCTGCCACCAATTATCGTTTTGTGGCCTATTTCTATGTGGTGGAAGAGGGCATTCAGGTCTGATGACTGCATCGTGAAGAACTAGTGCCGAGGCAACCGCCCACTGCCCCTCCGCTGCAAGGGCGACTTCGATAGTGTGATCCCTGGCTCATGCATACTCGACATCCGCCACCTGGACAACCTGATACGCGAGGAGCTGAAATACAGAGCCAGGAAAAAATATGGCAATAAGATGGAAGAAAAGGTCGACGAACTGAAAGAAAAATTGAAAAATCTCTTCGGCCGTTGATCATAGCCGCACCGGGCCCCGCCCGGTGCGCAACTCCGGCCCCAATATCCCACGCCAGCAACCTCGCAGTACCTTCATGACTCCAAAGCAGTTCCAAAATGCCGTTCTCAAGTGGTTCGATAAACACGGACGCAAGGACCTGCCCTGGCAGCAGGATATCAACCCCTACCGCGTATGGGTTTCCGAGATCATGCTGCAACAAACCCAGGTAAGCGCTGTAGTCCCCTATTTCGAGCGCTTTATGCGGAGCTTCCCCACCCTGGAAAGTCTCGCCGTTGCGCCGCTGGATAAGGTACTGGCCCACTGGAGCGGCCTCGGTTACTACGCCCGCGCGCGCAACTTGCACAAATGTGCGCAGACAGTTTTGCAAGAGTACGACGGGGAATTTCCACAGGATGTAGAAGCACTCATCGAGCTGAGCGGTATCGGCCGCTCCACTGCCGGCGCTATCGCCAGTATCAGCATGGGGCTCAGGGCACCAATCCTGGACGGCAATGTAAAGAGGGTGCTCGCTCGCTACCACGCTGTAGAAGGTTGGCCAGGACAGAGCGCAGTCGCCAATAAATTATGGGAACTTGCCGAGGCCTATACCCCAGACAAGCGCGTCAACGACTACACCCAGGTCATGATGGACCTGGGTGCTACCCTGTGCACCCGTTCCAAGCCCAGCTGTAGCGACTGCCCACTAAAAAAATCCTGCGTGGCCCACGCCCAGGGCAATCCTCAAGATTACCCCGGCAAAAAGCCGCGCAAAGAAAAACCGGTGCGTAGCGCCACAATGCTACTGCTGGAGTACGAAGGTGAGATTTATCTGGAGCAGCGCCCCGCTACTGGAATCTGGGGCGGCCTATGGTGCCCTCCCCAGGCGGAAGATGCCAAGGCCTGGCTCAGGCAACAGCGCTGGCGCGCCAGTGAAATACAAGCGCTGCCGGTACTGCGCCATACCTTTACCCACTTTCATCTGGATATTTCCCCTGTATGGGTACAGCTCGACAAAGTCACCACACAGGTAGCGGAGAACGGCGCTGGCTGGTATAAACTGCGGCGTCTAAACCGCGCCCGCGCGGCCCAGGATCTGGGGCTACCCGCCCCGATCGTAAAGCTGGCAAAACAATTACTGGCGCTGCAGGCGCCGCTGCTCGCCCCAACGACGGCCGACTAAAAACCAGGAGGAGTCCATGTCCAGAACCGTATTCTGCCGCAAGTACCAAGAGGAATTGGAAGGCCTGGACGCACCGCCTTTTCCCGGCCCCAAAGGCGTGGATATCTTCGAACACGTTTCCAAAAAAGCCTGGAAGGAGTGGATGTCACACCAGACCATGCTGATTAACGAGAAGCACCTCAATATGATGGAACCTTCCAGCCGCGCCTATTTGAGCGAGCAGATGATGAAGTTCCTGAGCGGTGAAGAATACGACGCAGCCGATGGTTACGTACCCCCAGAACAGCAGTAACAAGGCCCTGTAAACAGCCCCCGGCAAAGAAGAAAAACTTTTTACAATCAAGGGGTTGACTCTGCCTCAGGGAAGGGCTTTAATACGCGCCTCGCGACGCAGGGGAAGCCCAGCAAGATCGCAAAGCCCGGATAGCTCAGTCGGTAGAGCAGGGGATTGAAAATCCCCGTGTCGGTGGTTCGATTCCGCCTCCGGGCACCATATTTAAACCCGCGCAAGCACTCGCTTTCGCGGGTTTTTTATTTCTACCGCCCTCAAGGTTTCGGCGGTAAATTCCTCCCAAAGTGTCAACATTGTGTCAACGCAAAATCACGTTGACTCTTTGCTACTCCGCAAGCCTTCCGGCTGTGCTTAAAGCAGGCGGAGACATTGAGTCATAGCTGGAGTGCTTAGGTGCTATAGGAAGCCGCTGAATAACTCCATGATGCCTCTGGCTTACGGAGCGGTCACAATCAAGGCGCGGCTGAAACGCAGGGTGGCTGAACGGAATGAGTTCGTTCACCACCTTACCTTGCTTCCTGCATTCAGCAGAACATACCCCGAAAGCTATGCAACTCTCGGCGAGAAAATGGGCAGGTAGCCGGGAAAGACTGTGTTAGTTTCCTATTCCGATAGGAAGAACCTATTGGGCGAATCCTTCACGGGAGCCGAGGAGCTCGCCCTTGCCGTAATTAGGATAAATATTCATTAACAATTTGATGCCAGCTATTTATTGTTGATTTCTTTTACTAATCAATCACCACAACGTAGGGGTAACGACATCCCTAACTCACACCAAGTTGGCAACCTATTTTAGGAAAATTAAATCCAGAGCTGCCTGGCAGCTTACAAAATAAGCTCCGATTAAATTCCTGTTAATAAATAAGAAAACTAAAGGCAATATTGACGTTTTCTTGCAGCCATTCACTCACTTTAGAATATAAAATATAAACCTACTCACAGCCCCGACAGCCAATTACAATTAACCGCTTTACTGTATTGATTTAAGTGTAATAACAATGAATGAAGCCCCCCGCAATCTTCTACATCAGGAAACCTTAGCTGTACGCTGGGGTGACATGGACGCCTTTGGCCATATCAACAACGCCACCTACTTCACCTACTTTGAGCAGTGTCGCTGTAGCTGGCTAGCCTCTATATGTAGCTCAGGTGCTCTCAGTAGCAATCAGGGAGATGGTCCTGTGTTACTGAATGCTTCAGCCAATTTTCATTTACCTTTGGTATTTCCAGCCAACATTACGATTAGTATGTATGGCGGCACTCCCGGACGCAGTAGCTTTAATAGCTATTACGAGATCAGAGATGCGGATAACACCGATAAACTCTACACCACCGGTGAAGCTAAAATCGTCTGGATGGGCCACAGAACCGGAAAATCGATTCCCGTGCCGGATGATATTCGAGCACTGCTTCCAAATAATTAAGATAGAAAGCCCTCATCGGCGAGGGTTTTATTGCCTTCTCAGATATATTGTAAAAAAATTTCCCCCCTGATCTAAAATAATCATATAGCCTTCAGAATTATCCATTTTCCCCACCCCTGCTATTCTGAAATTCAACCATGACTTTACCAGCGCTGGATGACTTAAATGAAAGAAAATTTTGATTTAGAGCGTTTTATTAAAGCGCAAGAACACTCTTATGAAGATGCACTTTTAGAGCTAAAGAATGGAAAAAAGCGATCTCATTGGATGTGGTACATATTTCCACAAGTTGTCGGCCTTGGGCACAGCTCCATGGCTCAAAAATATGGAATCAAGAATCTGGAGGAAGCAAAGGCTTATTTAGCCCAACCCACGCTTGGGCAGAGGCTGAAATCCTGCTGTCACGCACTACTCGACATCCATGATCGCAGCGCTCATGACATCTTCGGATCTCCAGATGATATGAAACTAAAATCCTCCATGACCTTATTTTCTCTTGCTGAAAAGGAGGAAAGCCTATTTAAGGACGTACTTGATAGGTACTATAACGGCAAGAGTGATGCTCACACCCTGGAGCTACTCGGTTTGAACTAATAGATGTCGAGTACGCAAACACTATGTAAAAAGCACTTTTTAATAGAAAAGTTAGAGTGCGGAGTTTGCTGCCATTCGTAGAGATTAAAAGATCAGAAGCCCACTTTAAGTGCCAAACATATTTATTAATGATTTATATTTCATATTTAAATCTAGACTCATTCTCAGGTTATCAACTTCCAGTCAGCTTAATTAAGCTGAACATAAATCTAAGTGGGATCACTAATGGCAATCTGTATTTCGACGCGGCGTGCAAAATCCTATATTTTTTTGATTTTTGGAATAGGTATATCAATACCATCCATCAGTTTGGCTGTTGATTGTTATGACGAAATCACGTCAACAGTGACACTCACTGAGCACTTGAATTGTGAGTTGAGCGAAGACGAACCTGTCGCACTCACTATCATCGGCCCAGGCGGAAGCCTTTCTATGAATGGCTTTGAACTGAATTGCACTTATAACCCAGCCGATCAAGATGAATGGGCCGGTGTCCGTATGGAGGGAACTTCCGGCTCAATTCACGGTGGCAGTATAAATAGCTGCCCCGATGGCATCCATGCAGTAGGATCGGGCTCTCACAGTATTTTCGATATGGAGATTACAGATTTCGAAGATGATGGCGTACTGGCCGAGAGCGATTTCAATAACATTTATGAAAATCTGATTATCGGTCAGGGGTTGGCCATTATTGGTGATGGAGTAGACGCAAATGGTGATTACACCAGCATCGTTCACAATACTATCGAAGGCGCTGGAGATGAGGGTGTCGAAATTGACGGTGAATATGTAAACGTCAGTTACAACCATATTAGTGGAAGCGGTCAGGATGGTGTTGAGGTTGATGGGGATTACGCCTCAATCATAGGAAACACCCTGACGAATAACGGCAGTGATGGGATTGAGCTGGAGGAGCAGTTTGCCTTGGTTACACAAAATCACGTATCAGACAATGTAGATGATGGTATTGAGTTTCTGGGTGGATCAGGCAACTATGTTATTCAAAACACTGTAACAAATAATGGTGCAGGATCACTTGACCCAGCTGGTATAGTTGTTAGCAGGGTAGATAGTATCAATAACTTTATTATTGGGAATTTTGCATTTGATAATTTTGGTGATGATTTAAGGGATGACTTTGATCCGGACTGCACCGGATCAAACGTTTGGCAGGGGAATTTCTTCGGTAAAGCATCACCAACCTGTTTAAAATAAGAGCCCCTTTCATACTAAGCAGCAGGTGAATTTTTTGCCTGCTGCTTTGTAATCTCCAATCCCTTCACACCTGAATAAATCCCCCCCATTTAAAGAGGTATCTCAAGCCACCTGAGTAGTCACTTCCTCCAGGTTATCGCTACCCAAAAGCTTATCCATAACCAGGCAGGCAGTCAGGTCACCAGTGACATTCACCGCAGTCCGGCACATATCCAGAATCCTATCCACACCAATAATCAACGCAATCCCCTCTGGAGGCACGCCAATCCCAGCGAGGATAGTCGCGAGAATAACAATGCCCACACCCGGCGTACTGGGCGAGCCGATGGAGGCACCTACGGTAGTTACAGTCAGCCCCACCAATTGGGCAGTACTGAGATCAATTCCGTATACCTGGGTCAGGAATACTGCCGCTATTACCTGATAGAGTGCGGTACCGTCCATATTCACTGTAGCGCCCAGCGGCACAATAAATTTAGCGATTGAGGGTTTCACTCCAAGGGAGCTCTCCGCAGTTCGCATAGATAACGGCATCACTGCCGCAGAACTGGAAGTGGAAAATGCGAGAAGTTGTACACCGCTAATACGCTGAAGGAATCTCAGCGGTCCGGCCGGGGAAACCAGAGAGACAATTACCAGGTAAAACATCAATAGGATCAGCAACCCTAGAATTACCGTGCCAACATAGACCGACATCCCAAGAATTGCGGTCAAGCCAACACGAATGGCGATATCCGCCAATAAACCAAATACGGCAAGGGGCGCAAATAACATGGCCCAGCCGACTATCTTCAGGGCAATCTCCTGGACGATACCAAAGGCGTAAACTGCCGTCTCACGCTGCTTCTGTGGCAGCAGCATCACAGCCACGCCAGTAAAGATGGCGTAGACCACCAGCTGCAACATATTACGCATGGCAATGCTTTGGTTCAGGTTGGCTGGTATCAGCTCGGCAATGCGCTCGGGCAGGGGTTTTGGTTCCAGTAACTGAGGAGCAGTAGTTCCGGGTAGTTCGGTTGCTGCAGTGAGCAACGATTCATCAATATAGTTTCCAGGTTGAATCAACTGGACCAATAGAATGCCGATAATAACGGCAACTGTGGTTGTGGCAATAAAATAGGGCGCAATGCGTAAACCCACCCGCTTTAGCTGGCTCACATTGCCGCTACCACAAAGCCCGAGGATGATAGATGAAACAATCAGGGGAATAACCACCATCTGAATCATATTCAGGAATAGTGCGCCGGGCAGCTTGAACCAGCTGGCCAACACTACACTGAGATCCTGATTCACCAGGGCTGCACCTTCCGGGGAAAGCAGTAGGCCCACCCCCAATCCCAGAACCATAGCTACCAAGATCTGCATCCACAGGCGCTTTCGAACCAGCAAGCCGAGGGATTCAACCATTCTTATCAGGTAAATATTGGTGCTGTGATGCATAAATTGAGTACCGGTTTCCAAGTGGTTCATCATCAGTGGAAGAAAAAGGAGGATTATGCCCCTGACCTGGCTCGATACCTTTGGGTCAGATCAAGCCCTGAGGAGAAAGTAGCGTATCTTTACGGGCGATGGTATTTCCATTGAAGGGGGGTAGGAAGTAAAAGTTTCAGGTTTATAAGCTGCCCGATTTTGGTGCAGCATTTCAAACATTCATAGTAATTTTTGATGTTGAGTTCTATTCAGGTTTCTGTAGTTTTGAGGCCCTGCTGCCGGAAAAATTGCACTGGCTCTGGTTTTTGCCCAGCGCACAGCCCCTCTCTCCCTTTAGGCAGTGCAGGATATCGTTTTCCGCTGCGAGATTGACGTGATAGTGATATCCAAGATTGGCAAACTCGTGGCCACGGCATTCATCCAGATCTTTTGGCTCCCTGCCATCGGTATTTTCCCTTGCATAAATCAGGTAGCCATCGATCGCGATGCCGATTATTGGTGCATGGCTCGCTGCCGACGGATAGGCCTGACTACAACCGAGCGCTGCGTGGTAGTGGTAGCCCACATGGGGATTAACATGCCCACCACAGGCATCTACAGGCGCCAGGGTATGCGCTCCTAAAATCGCGCCTACCGGGGCACTGATATCAAATTTAACCCCATTGAATGCCACTCCGTAACCGGAGTGGTCATTCGAACTTTGCGGGGATTTTGCTGTAAGTGGCTTTATGGGAATCAGGTAGGTCATATAGAAATTATCACCCAAATAGCTGGCCAGACACTCCACGCAATAATTATTAAACTCCGGAGCTACATCCGGCCTTGCTGCCAGCTCACAGGCCCTCTTGGTATCAGTCACCTTTACCCGCCCGGTCTTCTCGTTATACAAAACCCATTTGGGATCGGAGAAAAACTCAGCGGCATTTTTTACGAAGGGGCCGTCGGTGGCGACAACCTGCTGCTTGATGAACATCATGCCACTTGCCGTGATCGGATCTCGAATTGTTCTGGGGCACCAGGGACCCATATGGTGACGAGGTGCGGCTTTCAACTTAAGCTGCCAGCAGCGGGATTTGCTACCCTCCGACAAAGTACAATCCACTGCACGGATATCTTCCACCAGTGCTTCCCGGTTAAAGAGGGCGGGGAGGTCTATATTTGCGGCGAAGTCGGTGTGGGCTCCATCGCTATGGGCAGAGACTAAGACGCTATGGAAAGCCAAGTACAATATCCCAATTCTCATGATCCCCACCCCCGGGTAATTGCCAACCCCAGTGTAGCAAGTGATCTCACATTGGCCGGGCCGGTATTAAGACCCTCAGGCGGCACTATTTCACGGCGGCTTACGGTGTAAATTGCCCGGCTAACAGTTGCCTTACCCACTTGTGTAATGGGTCCTGCCCACTGCGAGTGTGCCAGGCGGCGACCACATCAAAGCCAGGTGGCTGCTCACTAATCGGTAAGGTATGCAGGCGCGGATCAGGTAACAGGCGAGACGGCAGAAAAGCGACTGTATTTGTGGAGGCGATACATTCAGCTGCGGCGGCAAAGGAGGGAACCGACAACACAACATTACGCTTTAAACCAAACTGCTCAAACCAGCTATCCACCATGCCACGCAAGTCACCACGAGAAGGCGACACAACCAGTTGGGGAATCTCTGCCAGCTTGTCCAAGCCCAAGGGTTCTCGACTTTCCAGTTGCACCCCTGTATGCCGGCAACACACGCATACGTAATGTTCACGATACAACAACATACTGGGGCAGCTATCCGGCACAAAACCCGGTGTGCTGAACACCAGATCCACCTCACCGGTTTGCAACTGCTGGGCCATACGGTCAATTTCAAGCTTTAGCACCACCACTTTGAGGCCCGGTGCCTGCTCACGCAGCTGCTTAAGTAGTGCCGGCAACACCACTCGCTGCTCAAAGTCGGTGGCGCTGATGGTGAAGATCCCGTGATGCTCCGCAGGGGCGAATTCATCGCCGCGCAATAGAGCGGCGATATCATTAAGGATACTATCCAGCTTGGGCGCCAAGCGCTCGGCTAAGGGCGTTGGAATAACACCATTGCTGGTTCTAATGAACAGCCGGTCATCAAATAGCTCCCGCAGACGCTTCAGCTGTTCGCTAACTGTCTGCTGGCTAACCCCTAGCTGATCTGCCACCCGCGACAGGTTCAACTCCCGCAAAATAGCCTGCAATAAGCGCAACTGTTTCAGTTCCAGCCTGCCCAGGCGATCAATACCATGATTTCTGCTCAAACCTGTATCACTCACAACTGTTACTTGATTTTCATTGTATCGAGCTGAACCTAGCATTGCCCATAAGACATGATGTATTTGCCATCAACCCTTTGGGAGGAAGCCACTATGCTGACCGCGACTCTGCACTCATCGCCGAGCCGGCTGCTCAAGGCGACAATCAATTACGCAAATACCGATAGTGAATTGGTATACGACCAGCGGCAGGCGGGGCCTGGTCCCACCCACCTGCTCGATCAGGTAAACCCACAGTCTATGTCGATTGAGGATGGCCGCACCCTGCAAGTTATGGGGGAAAAATTCAGCTTGGATATTCAGGGGTTTGAGCTGGTGAAGCCACAACTAACTATCGACCTGCACCAGTTTGACGATGCCCTGTTGGCTCTGGATGACCACGCTGCAGATAGAACAGCTCCAACTAAACGCGATGATTTAATCCGCCGAGAATGGTATCCGGCTATCGAAACCTGGATCGCAAAACGCCTGGGCGCAGCCCGTGTACTCACCTTCGACCACACCCTGCGGGCACAGCCCTCCGCAGAGGGACCCACCGAGCAGAGCCGCAGCCGCCGCTCTCCGGTGAAGACCGTGCACAATGATTATACGCCTTGGTCCGCAGACAGGCAGCTCCGGCAAACCCTGCCTGAACACGGATTAAATACGGCAGATTTCCCTCGCTATAAATTCATTAATTTATGGCTGCCATTACTGCGCACAGTGAAGGAATCACCTTTGGCAATGGCAGATTTACGCAGTGTAGGCGAGGCAGACTTCCACAAGATGCGCCTGATTTACCCTGAGCGGGAGGGGCAGATCTCGGTGATCAGCGCCAATCCGAAGCACCGCTGGATCTGGTTCAGTGATATGCAGCCGGGGGAGGGCCTGCTGCTGCGCGTATTCGATAGCGAACACCAGGGTCTCATCACCGGTGTACCCCACACTGCATTTGATCTTCCTGATAGTTCCGGTGCCCCGCGCCGCACTAGTATTGAATTGCGCACCATCGCCTTATTTAACGATTGAGCACTGAGTTACGGGGTGAATAAAACACAACTCCGCAGCATTTATTTGAGACCAAGGTATGACCCAAACTCTATTTTCTATCGATCCCCTTACCGATGAACAGGTTGGCAGTGTTGCAGTGAGCAACCGGGATTCCATTTCCAAGAAAGTTGCCAAAGCCAGGGAAGCCCAGATTGATTGGGCCAGTCAATCATTGCAGCAACGTGTACAGGCTCTGCAACATGCCTATGAAAAATTGCAGCCACTACAAAGTAACCTGGCACAACTTATCAGCCGTGAAATGGGTAAGGATACTCGACGTGCAAATTACGAAGCCGGCGGTGCTATTCAGGGTGGTATTTGGTTGGCGGAGGACGCCGGCAAAGCTTTAAGGGGACAATGCAACGGCGGCAGTGAAATCCAATATCGTCCGCTGGGTGTCGTGGCCGTAATTTCCCCATGGAATTACCCACTGGCCATGGCCAATAACCTGCTCGTACCCGCTCTGGTGGCCGGTAACAGTGTAATACTCAAGCCGTCAGAGGAGTCTCCTCTGGTAGCAGATCTCCTGGTAAAAACCCTGAATGAAACTCTGCCCGAGGGCATCCTGCAAATTGCTCATGGAGACAGGCACACCGGTGAAGCCTTGGTACAGTCGGATATTAATATGATCGCCTTCACCGGCTCACGGACAACCGGCCAGCAAATTATGTCTAATGCCGCTCCTGCGCTGAAACGCCTGGTGATGGAGCTCGGCGGTAACGACCCCATGATCGTATTGGCCAGTGCCGATATTCAAAAAGCCGCCCAATTTGCGGTGGCCTCCAGCTTCGAGAATGCAGGCCAGATGTGCACTTCCACAGAGCGTATTTATGTGGATGCGAGTATTGCCGATCAATTCGAAAAAGCAGTGACTTCCATCGCGCGGCAATATCACACAGGGGGCTGGCAGGACCTACAAGCCGATATTGGCCCTCTGGTCAACCAGCGCCAACACCAAAAAGTGGTTGATCATATTCAGGATGCTTTAAAAAAAGGCGCAACGCTGCTGCTTGGAGAAAAAGCACCAAAACCACCCTTTATTCCCCCCACGGTGATTAGCGGAATACAACCGGGTATGCAGCTGGAGGATGAAGAAACCTTCGGTCCGGTAGTTGCAATCGACCGCTTCAACAATGTGGAGGACGCCATCCAAAGAGCAAACGATTCAGTCTATGGGCTCGGAGCTGTGGTTTTTGGCGGCGCAGATGCTGTACAAGTAAGTAACCGACTGCAAGCCGGCATGATCGGGATTAATCAAGGCGCTGGAGGCACACCCTGGGTCGGAGCAAAGCAAAGTGGTTTCGGTTACCACGGCGGTATCGACGGCCACCGCCAATTTGCCCAAGTAACCGTTATTAATCTGTAAGAATATGTTGAGCGGAATTTGAAGTAATGAGCACAGTAACTTTAAAAAAGACACCGGCAGCGACACCGCAGGGTTTATCCAAACTACCGATTAAAGATTTTTATGTGATTGCCAGGGAACCAGGAGCGGAGCATCCATCCCTGCCCACCTGGGCTACCCATCGGGAAAATCCGGCGTCACTGTCAGAGCATATCCCTTCCAATATAGAAAGGCGCGATATCCCCGAAGTACCTGGTGCTTTTCAACTGCTGAATATATTCTCTGCTGAGGAGTGCCAGCGCCTGATTGAAATTACAGAAGCCGTTGGTTACTTGCCAGATGCCGCAGTATCTCTGCCCAGGGACGTTCGCCACAATGACAACCTGACCTGGGTTGTGGACGAGAGCACTGAGCGCCTTGTATGGCAGCGTGTACAAAATTTGATGCAAGACCCGGAAAGTTATTTTGGCGGGCGCAAACCAGTGGGACTAAATCAGCGATTTCGCTTTTATCGCTATGGGACTGGAGATTACTTTAAATTCCATACCGACGGTGCCTGGCCGGGCAGCAGAATTATTGATGGACAATTGGTCGCCAATGGCTACCCGGATTGCTTTAGCGAAATGACTTTCCTGGTGCTACTCAGCGAGGATTTCGATGGTGGAGCCACTCGCTTTAGAGTCAATGGGGATGATCCCCTCCACCAGCCTACAGGCAGTTCCATGAAAGACGTGGATGTACGCACTCCAGCAGGGTCCGTCCTCTGTTTTCCCCATGGAATGCACCCACTGCACAGGGTACATAGCTCAACACCTATAGAACGTGGGGTTAAATATATAATCCGTACAGATATATTATTTCACCAAGATGGTTAGTGTTACCAAACAACAGTGAACTAAGCCTGCCGTCGAATTTAGCAAATCTATTTACTTACAATTACAGGGTCACCTTTATATTCTGTTGATGTGGCCCGCGCTACCGGCCTAACTGTCAGCTGACAGTGATCGTACTCTATCTTAGGCTGCAAAAAATCAGTAAATTGGTCGGTATGCGTACTGCCGCTCAGCCATTTGCTCACAAAATCTGAATCTTTTGGAGCAATCATTGGTAAAGATTTTTCATGATAGATTTTCGTCGCCGAATGGGCATCCAGGGTAATAATTGAGCAGCTTAAAGTGGAACCCCAAAATTTATACAGGCCACAGAAAAAATAGGGCTCGCCATAACTGAATTCCACCGGGTGCTTACCACGTAAACTCTCCACCCAGGCAGTCGCAGGAATCAGGCAACGGGATTTTCGATACTCCGGGCGACTGGCCAGTTTTTTCCAATTGCTATTGATCGACCAGTATTTTTTATGGGGTTTCCAGCTACCCCCTTCCTTTGCCAGATACAAGTGCCAGATCGCATTTTCTACTTGGGGCTCACCATGCCTGCCAGTTACAATCGATACCTGTTGGGTGGGCCTGCGGCGACGACCAAATATCATACGCTCGGGATGCTCTACACCATAGATATCGAGAAAGCGTTCCATTTCCGCCTGTCTATCTACATCAAAAACACTGCACATACCCTGCTTCCTATTTAGCTATTGATAGCTTATTCCCAGTATACCTCGCAAGCTACTCAAGGCTAGTTTCCACAGCCCACATTTATTGTAAGATCAAACATATTCTTGACATAAATTAATACCAACGGCTACCGGAAAACAACGAACATATTTCTTACAGATTATAATGATGATCGCATACATAGTTTTATTGTTACTAGTAGATCGGTAACAACAGAGCTAACGGACTCACCATCAAAAATATTGCCTTAGAACATACACCTAAAAGTTTTAAATAAAATTGTATATAGACAGCTTATATTAACAAGGAACTGGCAAGATAACTTATATCCAGAAAATAAGGTATCTACGAATATCTACTTACGAAATAGTTGTCTGTACACGAATCAACAACTGGATAAGTGCGTAATCCGACCAGGATGTCATCTAATGGCAAGTAAGAGAAAAAACATACACAAAGAGTGCTCAAAAATAGACCGATAACCAGATTACTATCTTGAGAGCATATTTATCCCGTATAATTTGATTATCCCATCAGGCAAACGCCTCAAAAGATTTACAATCAATTTTAAATATTTCATGAAATTTAGACTATCCAGTTTGTTAGTTATTTTTTTATATATTTTATCCAGCTCAGCTCATGGCCGAGACTGGTATGAGTATAAAAGCGAAAATTTTACTGTTTACTCAGATGTATCTGCCAAAAAATCTACTCAAGCGGATTGAAAATGAGTCTGTCCTCGAAACTGAGCCAACTGCAAAAAAATCGACATAACCCTATACTCTAAGGGCAGTTTATCTAAGCCCCTATTTTAACTTTATGAAGATTAAGATGGGGCATAAATTAAGAACTTTCAAAATACTAAAGACCTGACTGATGTGTAACCTGGGAATAGCAATTTAGTAGACTAACGCCCTTTTTCTTCTTCTCTCAAGGTCAAGACTTCATAGCCATCCGCAGTAACCAAAACTGTATGCTCCCACTGGGCCGATAATTTTCCGTCTTTGGTCACAACGGTCCAGCCATCTTTTTTCAACTTTGTCTTTCGATTAGCCTGGTTAATCATAGGCTCTATGGTAAATGTCATTCCTTCCTGCAGAATGGCCCCACTGCCAGCACGGCCATAATGTAACACTTGCGGCTCCTCGTGCATTTCCTGTCCGATGCCATGCCCACAATATTCACGCACCACACTAAACCCCCGTCGCTCCGTATAGCGCTGTATTGCATTCCCAATATCACCCAGAGTCGCCCCTGGCTTAACTGTACGGATTCCTGCCCACATAGCTTCGTAGCAGCTCTGTACCAACTTTCTCGCAATAGGAGTGACACTGCCGATCATGTACATTTTGCTGGAGTCTGCGATATAGCCCGATTTTTCCAGGGTAATATCCACATTCAAAATGTCACCATCGCGCAGCACCTGCCCCTGTCGCGGCATACCATGACAGACCACTTCATTAACTGAAGTATTGAGAGCGTAAGGGTAGTCGTACTGACCTTTACTGGCTGGCCGTGCTTTTAGTTCCCGAACAATAAACGCCTCCACCTGATTATTAATTTCCATGGTGGTAATGCCCGGCTTCACGAAATCATCAAGCATGCTAAAAACACGGCTGAGTAATTCACCGGAGGCACGCATCAACTGCTGCTCTCTTACACTCTTGATCTTAATATTACTCACGAACCAACTCTTCCAAAGTGAAAGACTCAGTGCGCAACAACTTCTTACATAACTGGCTGTAAGTCAGCTCCGGGTTCAGCTCAGCCAGCATGCCAATCTTTATCCAGTACTCAGCCTGAGCATTAATTGAACGCGCCAGGGTTGCACTGGCTTTGCGAATCTCATCGTGTAAATCATCAGAAATTTTGACAATACCCATTTATACAATCCATATTCGTTTCATATACATAGTGTATAGCTGTTTTTCTAATTCGTATAGGGAGTTGAGGCAATTGCATTATGCAACTTATTGCATAGAGGTTAAGGGGGCGATATTGTTAACGAATAACAACAATAGCTATGAGGCCACCATGACCGATACCACCGAAAAGAAGCGCAGTGCACCTAAGCCGAGCCGCCTTCGTATTGGCCGGCGCTATCGCCCAAGCCGTTTGGAAGGGCCCTATGACGCCCTGGTAATAGGCTCGGGGATAGGTGGCCTCACTACTGCAGCAATGCTCAGCGCTACCGGTAAAAAAGTGCTGGTGTTGGAGCAGCACTACACCGCAGGCGGTTATACCCATGCCTACGACCGCAATGGCTATGAGTGGGATGTTGGTGTGCACTACATCGGCGATGTAGGCCAACATCCCACCATGACGCGTAAAATCTTTGATTTTATCTCCGGCCACCAGCTGCATTGGGCGCCAATGGATGAAATTTACGACCGGATATGTATAGGCGAGGAGCAATTCGACTTACGTGCAGGACGCCAGAACTTTATTGACGAGTTGACGAAGCATTTTCCCAATGAGCGGGAAAATATCGAACGTTACCTTGGCCGCCTCAATGAAGTAGCCAAATCAATGCAGCGTCTAGCACTGGAAAAACTTCTTCCCTCCTGGTGCACCCCTTTAGCGCGCCTGTGGCGAAAGCTACGCGACCCCTCATGGCTGAACAAAACTACCCGTGAGGTACTGGGCGAGATTACCCAAAATGAAAAACTGATTTCAGTGCTCACAGGCCAATGGGGTGACAACGGTATGACCCCTGCCGAGAGTAGTTTTATTATTCATGCACTAATTGCCAAGCATTACTTATATGGTGGCTATTACCCAGTTGGTGGTGCCAGTAAAATTTCCGAAACCATTATTCCTCAAATACAAGCCAGTGGTGGTGAAGTCTTCACTTATGCCACTGTGGAGACCGTTCTCCTGGATGGTAACCATGTCCGCGGGGTTCGTATGTCCGATGGCACGGAAATAGAAGCTCCACTGGTAATTTCCGGGGCCGGAGTTTTCAATACTTTTGAAAAACTGTTGCCACAAAGTGCTAGCGAGCGCCTTGGGTATACGCGCGATCTCAAAACTGTTAACCGCTCCATGTCCCACCTCTGCCTTTATATTGGCTTGGAAAAAACTGCGGAAGAGTTACAGCTACCCAAAACCAATTACTGGCTATACACCAGCGATAATTATGAGAAAGACATGCAGGAATTCCTGCAGGACAGCAGCAAGGATATTCCTTTAACCTACATCTCCTTTCCTTCGGCCAAGGACCCTACCTTTACTCAACGCTATCCGGGACGTGCCACTATAGAAATTGTGGCTCCAGCCAACTATGACTGGTTTACCCAGTGGCATGAAAAGCCCTGGGGCAAACGGGGTGATGATTACGAAGCCTTGAAAGAAGAATTTAGCCAGCGCCTGCTGGAGCATCTTTACAAGCACTTCCCACATCTGCGCGGGCAAATTGACTATTACGAGCTATCCACACCACTCTCTACAGACTATTTCTGCTTTTATCCCCAAGGTGAGATTTACGGACTTGATCACGACCCAAACCGCTTCGAGCAAAGCTGGCTGCGCCCCCAAACCCGACTCAAAGGCTTATATCTAACCGGCCAGGATGTAATGAGCTGTGGTGTTGCCGGCGCTATGATTTCAGGTGTACTAACCGCACAGAGTATCCTCGGCTGGCGTCAGGGAGCCAAACTAATGCGCCAGGTATTTACAAGTAAACCAGAACAGAAAGGAAACAATGAGGCAGAGGGGCTTAGCAAAGCTACCGGTTAATCAAGACACCTAACCTTACTACTAAACCTGGCTGCGATACGCTGGGTTTAGTTTTAAAGGGAACAATTAAGCCGAAGCTATTGGCGCCTTGGCAACTTGCTGGGCACCCGATCAAAATTCAAAACCCTGATTACCAAGCGGCGATTCTCTCTCTGCCCCTCTTTACTGCTGTTATCGGCGATCGGGTCAGTATCGCCATAACCCTGGGCTTCCATACGTTCAGTCGATATCCCCCTTTCCACCAGAAAGTGCCTTACCCAATCGGCTCGCCACTGGGACAGATGCAGATTCTTCTTGGGGTCGCCATCATTGTCGGTATGTCCTTCGATGGTGATTCGCAGGTCTGGGAAGTCACGCATGATAACCAGCAGGGCTTCCAAATCGCCAATACTATCCATGCGTGGAGCGAAACCGCCTGGATCAAACTCCAGGCGCAAGATAAAAGTATCGCCACCCTTTCGAGGATTCCCACGCAGAAAGCGCACCAGTTCATCTGCAAAAGGGGCTGCTTGGCGCGCAGCCTTTTCACTCTCACCCGACTGAACCTCGGTTAGGGGTTTCAGCGCATATTTCTTATTGGGATCGGGGCAACCGGCGATAAGTATCACCAGTAGGGAAAAACAGCAGACGAAAGTGTATTTGCCCGCCATAAACAGGACTTCCGGTTTCTAGACGTCAGATTCAGTGTAGACGCCCTGAAATCCTCAAAGCAGAGGCGGGACAATCGCTGGCAGTTACAGACCGCACGGCTCCCTCATATAAAATTCAAAACCGCCATCATATCGCTCACCACCCGCGCCCCCTGCTTCTCGAGCTGAGGCGCACGTACAGGGTGGCCACTAAAGCCCACTACGCGCATACCCGCCGCCACTGCGGCCTGGACACCGGAAATGGAGTCCTCCACTACCAGGCAGCGACCGGGGACAACCCCCATGGTATCAGCCGCATGAAGGAAAAGTTCTGGCCATGGTTTGCCACGGGATACATCTTCGGCGCTGAATATTCTGCCGTCAAAATACTCGTACAACCCGGTTTTATTCAGGGTTAGCTGCATTTTCTTATGAGAACCGGAGGAGGCGACACAGCTGCGCAAGCCTATCTTCTGCAACTGATCGAGCAAGCCTTCAATACCGGCTACAGGCTGCAATTCTGCATGGAAGGCCTCACGAATCAGGCGTTCCGTATTGCCAAAGTAGTGATCGGGCAGGGGGCCACCGTAACGCTTCTCGATCTCCAGCAGGCAGTCCTTGGCGGGCCGCCCACTGAACTGCTCATCCAACTCCTCTGCGGTAGTGGATATTCCGAGCTTATTCATTTCCTCCGCCAGTATGCGACAGACGATACTCTCGCTATCTACCAGCACACCGTCACAATCGAAAATAATTAAGTCTGTGGAAGACATGGGACCCCATCAAATCATCGCGCAGAGAGCAGCATCAGGCCGAGTATCACACCGACAATACCACCTATGCGCAGGAAGTTTTCGTTGCCATGGGAGATCTTGATCGCCAACGCCTTGCTGCGCTCAAAACCAATCTGCAGCATATAGGCGCCGCTGAGCAAAACCAGCACACCCAGCGCATTAAACAGGATATACCAGTGGCGGGTATCTGCGATCAGTAACAGGATTAAACCGATTATAATTCTTGCCCAGGCGGAAAAGGCAAAACCAGTTTCATTTAAGCGCTCACTGAGATCCCGTGCCAAATTAGGGCGGGCAATAATCGCAGCAGACAATACGATAATTGAGATTCCCAGCAGCCATATAATCACTTTAATCATGCTTTCCCTTCCCTGAATACACTTAAATTCATTTTATCCGTCAGGTATCCGCTTACAAATCCCCCCATTGGAACTGCAACACTGACAGTGCGGCTATAGGTGCGGTCTCTGTACGCATCACCCGCGGCCCCAATCGTAGCGGCATGAAGTTCTGGGCCAAGGCCATATCGATTTCTGCCTGGGACAATCCACCCTCAGGACCCACCAGTAGCAACGCAGAATCTGGTTTGCCACGCTCGGCCTGCCACTGACGTAAATCCAACTCGGTGCGGTGATGCAGCACCAACCTGGCCACAGAGGATGACTCTTGAGTAGAGACTTGTAAATATTGTGTCAGTTTTACCGGCTCGGCAATCTCCGGAACCAGGTTTCGCTCACACTGCTCACAGGCACTAATCGAAATCTGGCGCCAATGCTTGAGCTTTTTTTGCAATCGCTCGCCAGATAATTTTACTTCACAGCGTTCACTAAACAGCGGCTGGATTGTCGCTACCCCCAGCTCTGTAGCCTTCTGCACCACCCAATCAAAGCGTTCTCCACGGGAGATACCGATAGCCAAAGTCAAGGCAAGTGGAGACTGGCGGTCTTTGCCACGAAACTCCCCGGTACGTGCCCGTGCTCGCTTACCGGTTTCAATCAACTCTGCACTGTATTCGCCTCCATGACCATCGAAGAGCGTCAGCGGATGGCCAGTACCCAGCCGCAGGACTTTGACCAGGTGGCGTGAAGCGGACTCATCCAGTTCCACCTCCTGTTGTGTAGTCAGTGGCTGACTGGAAAAAATACGCGGGATGCGCATGGGGATAAATCCTATAAAAACACCATAAAAAAGCCGACTGGAATGTCGGCATTTTGCAGGCAGTTAGTTTAGGCATTTATGCTCTGGAGAAGCAATGGCGGAGTATTTCCACCATTGCTGTGGGTGTGGTGCAGGTCACACTGTCTCCAGTGAGACCGGGGCCTCTCCCTCTCCCAGGCGCTTACTTTTTGGACGAATCACCTCTATCACTTTGTACAGATTTGGCACCAGGATCAGGGTTACTGCGGTAGCAAACAATACGCCGAAAGCGAGACTGATCACCATCGGGATCAGGAACTGTGCCTGGATAGAGCGCTCGAACATGATTGGCACTAAACCGATAAAGGTGGTAATGGAGGTCAAGATAATCGGCCGGAAACGGTCACGTCCCGACTGAACCACCGCATCCATCACTGCCCAGCCCTGGGCACGCAGCTGGTTGATACGATCCATCAGTACCAGGTTATCGTTCACCACTACCCCCGCTGCAGCCAGGAAGCCGAGCATGGACATAATGCTGATGTTATGTCCCATCAACAGGTGTCCAACCACAGCCCCAAAGAATCCGAACGGTACTGCAGTAAGAATCAGCAGCGGCTGCGAGTAGGAGCGGAAGGCAATAGCCAGCAACGCATAAATCGCAAACAACGATAGAACGAAGAAAGCCAGGATAGCGCCGTTAAACTCCTCCTCTTCCTGCATTTCACCGGCAGTTCTCAAAGAAAAACCGGGGAACTGGCGCTTCAGCTCAGGCACCAGAGTTTCGCGCATATCCTTAAGGATTTCCTGCGCAGAGGAAGTATTAGGGGTGATCTCGGCGAAAACCCGCACTGTACGCTCGCGGTTATTGCGGCGAATAGTGGTGTAACCCGGTACATAAACCGCATCTGCCACGGCCGAGAAAGGTACCTCACCTTCCGCCGTACGAATGCGGACCCGATCCATCTGTTCCTCACTGGCGCGCTCTTCCTGGGGATAGCGCACCATCACCCGTACATCTTCACGACCGCGGGGAATACGCTGCACTTCTTCACCATAGAAACCCTGGCGCACCTGCCGGGCCACATCTGCCAAATTGATACCCATGGTGGTGGCATAAGGCTTCAACTGGATTTCAATATCGCGGCGGGCACTGGTGAGGTTGTCACGAACATCATATACACCGGCATAGGTATTGAGCTTCTCCTTTACCGCATCCGCAGCGGCACGCAATTCATCCATATCTCCGGAAGCGGTGCTCAAGTTCAGGCTCATACCGTTGCCCCCATCGTTGATGGTGGCATCGATATTCAAGTCTTCAACACTGGCCGGCATTTCGCCGATGAGTTGACGCCAGCGCAATGCCAGAGTTTTGGAGGTTACATCGCGCAGTTCGCCGTCAGTCAGCTGCAATATCACAAAGATATTGCCTCGCCAGTTGAACACCATAGAGTTTTGAACAAAGGGCTCGCCGTTATTTTGCTTTAGCATTTCCTCATCAGCCGCGAGCTTATCTGCCGCAGCCAGCACCTGGTTCATCACCCGTTCTGCTTCATGGAAGGGCTCACCAGAGGCCATGCTGGCCCGTAATTCCAACAGATCCGAAGGTACCTGCGGCGAGAAGGAGGAACCCACATAACCGCTCATAAAAACACTAATGGAAAGCCCGAGAGCCGATATAAAGATCATTACCGTGCTGCGGCTGTTACCGAGCGACTTCTTCAACAAGGGCAGGTAGTACTTATCACCGGCAGTCTTCATCGCTCCGGCAAAATGCCCACGAAGTTTCTGCAGTTTGATACCCACGCGGGTCTTAGCAGGCTGCTCTGGCTTCATACCAACCAAATGCGCCGGCAGAATCAGCAAAGATTCCACCAGGGAAAATGCCAGACACAGTAACACCACCACTGGCAGAGCGAGCATCATCTGTGCTGTATAACCCGGCAGAAACAGCATGGGAATAAAGAACACCATGGTGGAGGTCACGGCAAAAATTACCGGAGCAGAAACCTGCTTTACTCCTTCCTCCGCAGCTGCCAGGCCTGTGACACCGCGATCGTGAGCTGCGTGTACTGCCTCTCCCACGATAATTGCATCGTCCACCACAATCCCAAGAATCAACAGGAAGGCGAAAAGTGACAGCATATTCAGGCTGACACCCGTGATCGGCAACAGCCAGAGGGCACCGAGAAATGCCACCATAATGCCCACCGTCACCCATATTGCCAGGGCCGGGCGCAGGAACAGCATCAGCATTACGAAAACCAGGACAAAACCACTCAGGGCATTCGTAGTCAGCAAGTTCATGCGACCTTCAAAGGCCTTGGAGAAGTCGAACCAGATATCAAATTCCATCCCCGGGGGCAGCTGGGTTCGAGCCTCTGCCATAAAGGTCTTGATCCGCTCAGCGGTACCCACAACATCCAACGGCTCACCTTGGACCACTCGCAGGTTCATGGCCGGGTTGCCATTAAAGAGAATGACGTTGTTGTACTCTTCAAAGCCGTCTCGAACAGTAGCCACATCACGCAGAAGTAATACCGAGCCATCGGCGCGGCTGACTACGGGAATACGCTCAAAGTCCTCAGCACTGTATGCCTGACCGCGCGTCTGAACCTGGATATCCCCGCGATCCGAACGCACCATACCTGCCGGCAAATCCAGGGATGAGCGACGCACCGCATCAGCGACATCGTTAAAGCTCAGGTTGTAGCGGCGCAGATCCAATTCGGAAACTTCAATCGACAGCTCATCGGGGCGTTCACCCCAGATATCCACACTGCGCACACCGGGGATTAGCGTCAGTTTGTCACGCAAATCCAGGGCTGTTTCCTTGAGCTGACGCTCGGAAACCGGGCCGCCGATGGCGATCATCATCAGCTGGGTATCCCACTCTTGCAGTCGGATTATTGGGCGCTCAATCCCCTCAGGAAAAGTATTGATGCTGTCCACCTGCACCTTGATATCGTTGAGCAGGCGCAGCTCGTCATAACCATCTACGGCCTGAACTTCAACTGAAGAGTGGCCACGGCGCGAGGCAGAGTTGACCTCTTTAATTCCCTTGACCTCAGCGATCGCCTCTTCAACACGCACAGTAACCTGCTGCTCTACTTCCGCAGGGCCAGCACCAGGGTAGGAAATATTCACCTCTACAATGCCCGGCTGAATAGCCGGGAAAACTTCGCGATCGATACCGCTAATACCAAAAATACCGCCGATGATGATCATAATCATCAGCAGGTTCGCGGCCTTACTGTTGCGCACGAACCAGGGAATGATGCCGTTCATCACTGACCTCCCTGTGAGGCGTTATTCGCCGCCGCAGTCTCACTGACCGCTGTAGCAGCCGCATCAGAGGTGCCCTCGACACTGTCAATTAACCCTGCGGGCTTCTCATTAAGAGGATTGGCAGTGAGTGCCATGCCCTCGCGGGAATAACCCAAGCTGGAAACCACCACGCGATCACCAGTAGCGATTTCACCACGTAACCAAACCTTGTCACCAATGCTCTGCAGTAACTCCACTTCTTTGAATATGAGCTTGCTCTCTTCATTCAAAACCAAAAGGTGGTCTCCTTCATGCAATGCCTGGCGTGGCAATTCCACCACATCATCGAAGGTCCTACCGGCGATATCCGCCTCAACAAAAAGGCCATTCATCAGCGGTGCATCGCCTTTGTAAGGGTTCTGTACCTGGGCCACAGCAAAAATAAAGCGACTATTAGGATCGATGCTCGCCTCGGTACGTACGAGCTTCGCACGCCACTCCCGTTCACGCCCAGCCACTACTGCCTGGAGCCGCACTTCAGGGCCATTTTCAATTGTTTTACCCAATGGGAGATCGAGTAGAGCAAGTTGCTGATCAGTCAGGGGCAGACGCACTTCGGCAATACCGGTACTGTGGATTTTCGCCAACCTGGTTCCAGGAGTGATGTACTGACCCAGATCGACATAGGTTTCAACCACACGGCCTGCAAAAGGCGCTGTTATCGTTGTGCGCTTCAAGTCCAGTTTGGCTTGATCGCGATCCGCGCCCGCTGCTGCCACGGCGGCCTCTGCTGCTGCCAGGTGGGGCTTACGCAAGAACAGGGCATTTGCCTCTTCACTACCCAAATCGCGCCATTCACGCTTGGCCTGCTTGGCACGGCCCTGCTCCTGAGCCAGGGCTGACTTAGCGTCGGCTAACTGTGACTCAGCGCGAGTTACTTTGTAAATGTAATCGGCTTGCTCAAACTTCAGCAGGGGCTCCCCTTTTGAGAAAAATCCACCGGGTACAAAGGCATCGGCAACGCTTTCGATAACACCACCAACACGAGCCACCACTTCAATTTCGTGGCGGGCATGCACTGTACCCTGGCTGGGCACCAGCAGTGTCTGGCGGCCTGGCTCCACATAGAGAACATCCGCAACTGGCGGCACCACCGCTTCCGGTGGTTTCTCCTCAGGTTTGGGCTTCAGTGCAACCACCAAGGAAATTGCAGCCGCCCCAATGGCCACAACGATAAGTAACAGCTTGTTCTTGCTCGACACTTTCACAGGCACCCTCTACCCCATTTTGTGACCGAAACTGGTCAAATTTTAATTAGCGCGCATTTTACAGATGTTCGACGCAGATAAGCGTGTATTTGGATGCAGGTTGCCGCACGAGTTTGTGCCCTATCGCAAACCTTTCTCGCAACGCTCTGGTAACGCATAATGCCCGACCCAATTTACCGTTGTAGGAGAGACAGGCGGGCCGCACAAAGCCAAGGAAACCGATGGGCTAGTTCCCGGTCAAACCCCGCTCCTAGAGGTACGAAATCCCCCGGAAAACGGATGTAAACATCAAATGCTGGATATCAACGTTCGCATCGCCGAAGAACTCAATGTACGCCCACAACAAGTCACGGCCGCAGTATCCCTGCTCGATGAAGGCGCCACTGTGCCATTTATCGCCCGCTACCGGAAGGAGGTGACTGGGGCCCTGGATGACACCCAATTACGCAATCTGGAAGATCGCCTACGCTACCTGCGTGAACTGGAAGAGCGCCGCGCAGCCATCCTGAAAAGTATTGATGAACAGGGCAAACTCTCTCCGGAGCTGGCGCAACAGATCAACAGTGCCGACACCAAAAACCGCCTCGAAGACCTCTACCTTCCCTACAAACCCAAACGTCGCACCAAAGGACAAATTGCCATAGAGGCGGGACTGGAGCCACTGGCTAATGCGCTGATTAACGATCCCAGCCTAGACCCTGCTGTAGAAGCTCAGCAATATCTCAACACCGACCACGAAGACGCCTCCCTACAAGTAAAAGACATCAAAGCTGCCCTGGACGGGGCCAAATTCATCCTGATGGAACGATTCGCCGAGGATGCCGAGCTTCTGGGCAAACTGCGCGAATTCCTCAAACGGGATGGGCAGGTCAAATCCAAACTGCTGGATGGTAAAGAAGAAGAGGGAGCCAAGTTCCGCGATTACTTCGAGTATGCCGAAGACTGGTCCAAGGTTCCCTCTCACCGCGCCCTGGCAATTTTTCGCGGCCGCAATGAGGGCATCCTCGCTATCAGCGTAGGTTTGCCAGAGGAGGAGGGAGCTCCCCCCACCGCCGGCCACCCTTGTGAAACCATGATTGCGAGACACTTCGATATTAGCGATGAAGGACGCTCTGCAGATAAGTGGCTCGGCGAAGTAGTGCGCTGGACTTGGCGTATCAAGCTGCTTACCGCACTGGAAACCGACCTGCTGGGTGAACTGCGAGAAAAAGCCGAGGAAGAAGCGATCAAGGTATTCTCCCGCAACCTTAAAGACTTGTTATTAGCGGCACCTGCTGGACAAAAAGCCACTATCGGCCTGGACCCAGGCCTGCGCACCGGCGTCAAAGTAGCAGTGGTAGATGCCACCGGTAAAATACTGGACCACACCGCTATCTTCCCCAACCCACCACAGAACCGCCATCAGGAGTCCGCTGCTGTTATCGCAGCCCTATGCAACAAATATAATGTGGGCCTGATCGCTATCGGCAACGGCACCGCCAGCCGTGAGACCGATAAGTTTGTAGGCGAAACTATCAAGCAATACAAACTCAGCGCGCAGAAAGTAGTGGTGAACGAGGCTGGTGCATCTGTGTACTCTGCCTCTGAATTTGCCGCGCGGGAATTCCCTGACCTGGACGTGACTATTCGCGGCGCTATCTCTATCGCCCGCCGTCTGCAGGACCCGCTGGCAGAACTTGTAAAGATCGAACCCAAATCCATTGGTGTTGGCCAATATCAACACGATGTGTCACAGACACAGTTAGCGCGCTCCCTCGACGCTGTAGTAGAAGACTGTGTAAACGGTGTCGGTGCAGAGCTGAACTCCGCCTCAGCACCACTGCTGGCCAAAGTTTCTGGCCTGACTGCCTCTATCGCCAGCAACATCGTCAGCTATCGCGACCAAAACGGTGCCTTTAAAAATCGTAAACAACTGATGGAAGTCCCTCGCCTTGGCCCAAAGGCCTTTGAGCAAGCCGCCGGATTCCTGCGCATTAACAATGGCGATAACCCCTTGGATAAATCCGGCGTACACCCGGAATCCTACATTGTGGTAAAACGCATCGCCGAGAAAAGCAGCCGTGAGATCAACAGCCTGATCGGTGACTCCGCCTTCCTGCGTCGCCTGAATCCAGCGGACTACACCGACGAAAAGTTCGGGGTACCCACCGTTACCGACATCATCGCCGAACTGGAAAAGCCCGGTCGCGACCCGCGTCCGGAATTCCGCACCGCTCGTTTTGAAGAGGGCGTGGAGGAAATCAAGGACCTGCGCCCGGCTATGGTTCTTGAAGGTACCGTAACCAATGTCACCAACTTCGGTGCCTTTGTGGATATCGGTGTGCACCAGGACGGCCTGGTGCATATTTCCGCACTCTCAGAAAAGTTCGTCAAAGATCCCCATGAGGTGGTTAAAGCCGGCGATATTGTAAAAGTAAAAGTGATGGAAGTGGACGTTGCCCGCAAGCGTATTGGCCTTTCCATGCGTCTCTCCGACGAACCAGGAGAACAGGGAAGCGGAGGTGTTAAAAAAGGTGATCAACGGGAAAATCGCCAGGCTCAGCGCTACAACAAGCAACAAGGCAGCCGGCAGCAAAAGGGGGGCCAAGGTAACAACCGTGGCAGTATGGGCGATCTGTTGATGGCAGCGATGAAGAATAAGAAGTAATAATAGTGAAAGCAAAAGGCGATCTATTGATCGCCT
Organism: Microbulbifer sp. NBRC 101763; assembly: GCF_040371615.1. NCBI lineage: Bacteria > Pseudomonadati > Pseudomonadota > Gammaproteobacteria > Cellvibrionales > Microbulbiferaceae > Microbulbifer > Microbulbifer sp. NBRC 101763. Next base: position 485,073 of record NZ_BAABQV010000003.1, on the reverse strand, counting down.
TTTTAACTTAATATCAAACTACTTCTGACGAAGTGTTTCCTAAAGAGAACTCTTTTGAAAGCTCGCTACTGAAATACAACAATTCTCCTGTTGCTGGGTGTTTAAATCCCAGCTCTCTTGCATGCAGTAATAACCTGGGGGCTGCGCTCAGAGCCTCTATATGCGCATAAAAGGGATCACCTAATATCGGATGGCCTATTGCCTGCATATGCACCCGCAATTGATGCGATCGCCCAGTAACAGGTGTAAGTCGAATTAAGCTGCGACTCCCAGAAGTTGTTACTTTTTCCCAACGAGTTAGGGAGGGTTTACCTATTTCAAAATCCACTTTCTGCTTAGGCCTATTCGGCCAATCACAGATTAATGGCAGCTCAACTTTACCGGAGTCAGCTTCAGGAGCTCCCCATACCCACGCTATATAGGTTTTACTTACCTCACGATTTTGGAAGAGAACACTGAGTTGTCTATGCGCTTCCGGGCTACGAGCCATAACTACTAGGCCTGAAGTATCCATATCCAACCGATGCACAATCAATGCTTCCGGGTAACATTCTTGAACTCTGCTAGCCAAACTATCCCAGTTGGTGGGATCACGACCAGGCACGCTAAGGAGTCCACTCGGCTTATCCAATATCAGCAAGGAACTATCTTCAAAAACCACAGAGAGATAGGGCTCTGTGGGAGGGTTGTACTTGCGCATCACTAACTCTTAAAAAATGCTATCTGATACCAATCCCTTCCTGCGGTTTGAGAACCCAATATTCCTTCAAAAGCGAGAGGTCATTTTGCCCCTAGGCCTAGAGATTTCAGAATATGTGCAGAGGTATCAACCTGATTCATCGTATAAAAATGCAACCCGGGTGCGCCACCCTCCAACAGGGTTTCGCATAAATCAGTAACCAATTCCAGCCCTAATTTACGAACATCCTCTGGACTTTGGTAACTCTCCATCCGCTTTTTCAGCCATCGTGGAATTTCAGCACCGCAATTGCGTGAGAAGCGTACTAAATTATCAAAATTGATAATCGGCATAATTCCTGGATAAATCGGTGCATCAATGCCAGCCTTTTCACACTGGTCAACAAAATAAAAATAAGAATCGGGGTTGTAAAAATATTGGGTCAGGGCACTGTTGGCACCTGCCTCAAATTTTCCCTTTAAATAACGTATATCATCGTCATAGCTATTGGACTCCGGATGTATTTCCGGGTAAGCGGCAACTTCCAGGTGGAAATGATCGCCTGTATGGCGACGAATAAAAGCCACCAACTCATTCGCATATACCAGTTGCGCCACAGCTCCCATACCAGAGGGCATATCACCACGAAGTGCTACAATACGGTTTACACCTGCCTCTTGGTATGTATTCAATAAACCGAGTATTGTCTCTTCATTATCACCACCGAAAGATAAATGGGGTGCAATTGAGATACCATCGCGACGCATATCAGTGACGATATTCGAGGTGGTCTCTCGCGTAGTGCCACCAGCACCATAAGTGACAGAGAAAAATTCAGGGTTAAACGCCTGTAAAGCCTCGCGGGTTTTATACAGCTTTGCGCGACCTTCGGGGGTTTTGGGTGGGAAAAATTCGAAACTGATGCGAATGGAGTTTTTCATTTTATTTTCCAGGCCCTCCGAAATTTAGGCACCGGCTAAGCCGGTGCCTTTGATGAGGATATTAGTATTTGTAACTTTCTGGTTTGAACGGACCGTCCACGGAAACACCGATATATTTAGCCTGCTCTTCTGTCATACGGGTAATCACGCCGTCAAAACCTTCAACCATATAGCGGGCTACTTCTTCATCGAGGCGCTTGGGCAGTACTTTTACATACAGTGCAGATACTTTTTGGTCTGCAGGTAGGTCAGCAAACTTCTCTTCAAACAAGTGAATCTGCGCGAGAACCTGGTTAGCAAAAGAGCCGTCCATAATACGGCTGGGGTGACCAGTAGCATTACCAAGGTTTACTAGGCGGCCCTCGGATAGCAGCAGCAGGTGATCATTGGTCTCACTGTTGCGCACCACTTTATGTACCTGGGGCTTAACTTCCTGCCACTCCCAGTTCTCACGCATAAAGGCAGTATCAATCTCGTTATCAAAGTGACCGATATTCGACACAACTGCGCCGCTCTTCAGAGCTGAAAGCATATGCGCATCGCATACATTGGCATTACCGGTAGTCGTTACGATCAAGTCAGTATTGGCCAGCAACTCCTTATTAATACCTTCCGCAGTGCCGGTGTTGATACCGTCAATGTACGGGGACACCAGCTCAAAACCATCCATGCAGGCCTGCATAGCGCAAATCGGATCTACTTCAGACACTTTTACAATCATGCCTTCCTGGCGCAGGGAGGCCGCTGAACCTTTACCCACATCTCCGTAACCGATAACCAATGCTTTTTTACCAGCCAACAGATGGTCGGTAGCACGCTTGATCGCATCGTTCAAACTGTGACGACAACCATATTTATTGTCGTTTTTACTCTTAGTAACAGAGTCATTTACGTTGATTGCCGGTACCTTTAAGGTGCCTTCACGCAACATGTCCTGCAAGCGGTGTACACCAGTGGTAGTCTCTTCACTAATACCGTGACAGTTATCGAGAATATCAGGGTACTTACGATGCAGCAGTTCGGTAAGATCTCCACCATCATCGAGAATCATATTCGGCTGCCAGCCGGCGACATCGGCACCAACAGTGCGCTCCAGACACCACTCATACTCTTCCTCAGTCTCGCCCTTCCAGGCAAATACCGGAATGCCACTTGCGGCAATGGCCGCAGCAGCGTGATCCTGGGTTGAGAAAATATTACAAGAAGACCAGCGCACTTCTGCACCCAGGGCAACCAGAGTCTCAATCAGAACCGCGGTCTGGATGGTCATATGAATGCAACCCATGATACGCGCACCTGCGAGGGGTTGGTCTGCACGATATTTTTCCCGCAAAGTCATCAGTGCCGGCATTTCGCCTTCAGCGATTTCGATTTCACGGCGGCCCCATTCAGCCTTGGAAATATCCGCGATCTTGAAGTCTTTAAATTCAGTACTCATCTGGTTCATGCTATTTAATGTCCAATAAAAATTGTTATTACATTGGAGCTTTATCGCTCCAATTTAGTAGCTCCCAATTCAGAAATAGGAGCCACCGCCTTAAGAAGTGAGATCAAAGTCCGGCCTGGACGCGCAGGGCATCCACCTTGTCAGTTTTTTCCCATGGGAAAGCGGTGAAGGTCTCACTGCGCTCCTGACCATTACTGTCCACCCAGTTATAGGTATGGGTGAAAGGATCACGCCCAAAGTGGCCATAAGCCGCTGTCAGCTGATACATGGGATGCAATAGGTCTAAGGACCTGGAAATAGCAAATGGGCGCAGATCGAAATTCTCACGTACCAGTTCGGCCAGTTTCTCTTCTGGAATAATGCCGGTACCAAATGTATTGATAGCCACAGACGTGGGCTCAGCTACACCGATGGCATAGGAAACCTGGATTTCACAGCGCTTGGCCAGGCCCGCAGCGACAATATTTTTTGCCACATATCGACCGGCGTAGGCCGCAGAGCGATCCACTTTAGAAGGGTCCTTACCGGAGAAAGCTCCACCACCGTGACGTGCAGAACCGCCGTAGGTATCCACAATAATTTTACGGCCAGTCAAGCCACAGTCGCCTACAGGACCGCCGATAACAAAGTTACCGGTTGGGTTGATATGGAACTTAGTGTCCTTGTGCAGCCACTCCACCGGCAGGGTGTGATGTACGATCAGCTCCATCACAGCTTCACGCAAATCAGCCTGGCTGACATCCGGATTGTGCTGAGTAGAAAGAACAACAGCATCAATCGCACAGGGGCGGCCCTGTTCGTCATAGCGGAAGGTCAACTGACTCTTGGCATCCGGGCGCAACCATGGCAGCAGGCCGGACTTGCGCGCTTCCGCCTGGCGTTCCACCAGGCGGTGGGAGTAGTAGATAGGCGCCGGCATAAAGGTCGGGGTTTCATTGGTGGCGTAGCCAAACATCAGGCCCTGATCACCGGCACCTTGGTCTTCCGGTTTGGCACGGTCAACACCCTGGGCGATATCTACAGACTGCTTGCCGATCACATTGATCACACCACAAGTCTCGCCATCGTAACCCACATCGGATGAGGTGTAGCCGATATCGGTGATTACTTTACGCACCAGATCCTCAAGGTCCACCCAGGCAGAAGTGGAAATCTCGCCGGCGATCACCGCAATCCCGGTTTTTACCAGGGTTTCACAGGCAACACGGGCCTGCTTGTCGCGGGCCAGCAATGCATCCAGTACCGCGTCGGAAATCTGATCGGCAATCTTATCCGGATGCCCTTCGGACACGGATTCTGATGTAAACAATCTATATTCACTCATGTGAGAGTCTCCATTTATTCCGCCGCGGGCGGTTAGTAAAATTCTGCTTCTGACAATACGTTCAGACGCCGTCAGGGTTTTATAAATTCTCGTATCTGGATCTGGAAACCGTTACGCAGTGCACTATATACACTGCGCCCATCCCTCAGCCCGGCACTCTGTGCCCAGTCACTCAATTGCTCCGGGGTAAAGCCCAGCCATAGATCACCACAGGCCTCCCTGGCCCAGTCCTGACCGTGCTCTTGCAATTCAGCCACCAACAACTGGCCGCCAGTTTTTAACGCGCTCTGCAAATCATGAAAGATCTGCGCGGGATCTGGGGTGTGATGCAGCACCATATTTACCACGATGGTATCCGCACTTGCCGGGCGCGCCGCGGCGGCACGTGTATCGCTGCAGACAAACTCAATATTGGCCAGCCCCTGCTCATCGGCAAAAGCCTGGGCACGCTCCAACATAGCTGATGACAGGTCCAGAGCCGTTACCGTGCCAAAACGCAGGGATAGTTCCTGCAAAAACTCGCCTTCACCTGGGCCCACTTCCAATGCGTGACGCCCAGAAATAAGCAGTTGGGCCACCTGTGGTCCATAAACGCTGTAGCTAGCGATCAGCTCCTGTTGCTCGCGGAACCGGTTACCGTAATCGGCAAAGAAACGGCGTGAAGCCTCAGCCCGCTCCTCAGAAATTCGCGCTACCGACTGGGCCCGTTCATCGGACAATGACAGAAGATCCAGATTCACAAATAACTGCTCGAGTAGCGGAGTGCCCCCCGTGCGCCGGTAAAAGATGTTGTTACCTTCGCGGCGCTTAGTCACCAGCCCAGCTTGGGCAAGGACTTTTAGGTGGTGGCTCAAGGCGGGTTGGCGCAGATCAAAAATTCGACACAATTCCAGCACACTGTAGGAGTCTTGACTGAGTAGACGCAATATCTCAAGTCGCAGGGGATCTCCTGCAGCCTTTAAGGTCATCGCCAGCTGCGAAATTTCCGCACCGGGACCGGATTCAAAGGTGGGCTGGGATTCAGACATGGGGACGAGTCTAGCAGCCACAAGATGCTATATCAAAAGATTTTGATATAGCTCCATAAAATTATTTTGATGTAGATACTTTTAGGCAATTCCAGAACCCAGATTAGGAAAATTGCTGCTGTACTTGGTGGCAATTTTTCCGGCAAGCCTTTGCGTGGGGCAGGTCTTTACGGGAAAATACGCCCCCATTTTGTCCTCGCGGAAGCTGCCAAGAGAGCGGTACCGCGGCCTACCCGAAAATCAGAGAGCTCTTCCTATGTCTTCTACCCCCTCTCGCACAGACATGGCCAACGCCATTCGCGCCCTGTCCATGGATGCGGTCCAGAAAGCCAACAGCGGCCACCCAGGTGCGCCTATGGGTATGGCAGATATCGCCGAAGTCTTATGGAATGACTACCTGAAGCACAACCCGGCAAACCCTGAGTGGGCCGACCGCGACCGCTTCGTGCTCTCCAATGGCCATGGCTCCATGCTGCTGTACTCATTGCTGCATCTTTCCGGCTACGACCTGCCGATTGAGGAGCTGAAAAACTTCCGCCAAATGCATTCCAAGACTCCGGGCCACCCGGAATACGGTTATGCGCCTGGCGTCGAGACCACTACCGGCCCGCTCGGCCAGGGTATAACCAATGCGGTGGGCATGGCTCTGGCAGAGAAAGTACTGGCAGCCCAATTTAACCGCCCCGGTTATGAACTGGTTGACCATCACACCTATGTGTTTATGGGCGACGGCTGTCTGATGGAGGGTGTCTCCCATGAAGCGTGCTCCTTAGCCGGCACTCTGGGCCTGGGCAAACTGATCGCCTTCTATGACGATAACGGCATCTCCATCGATGGCGAAGTGGGAGGCTGGTTTACCGACGACACACCCAAACGCTTCGAATCCTATGGCTGGCACGTAATCCCCAATGTAGATGGCCATGATGCAGCCGCGATCAAAGCTGCAATTGAGGAGGCCCGCTCAGTTACCGACAAGCCCACCATCATTTGCTGTAAAACGGTTATCGGTTTCGGTTCGCCAAATAAACAGGGCCGCGAAGAATGCCACGGTGCCCCCCTAGGTGACGACGAAATCGCACTGGTGCGCGAGACCATTGGCTGGGCCCACGCACCTTTCGAAATCCCCGAAGGTATCTATGCCGGTTGGGATGGAAAAGCCAAAGGTGAAGCTCAGGAAGACGAGTGGAAAGACATCCTGACTGACTACCGAGAAGAATTCCCTGAGCTGGCCGCCGAATTCGAGCGCCGTATGAGTGGCGAACTGCCGGCAGACTTTCTGGTGAAAGCCGATGATTACATTAAACAGTGCCAGGAAGACGCGCAGAAAATTGCTTCACGAAAGGCGAGCCAGAATGCACTCAATGCCTATGGCCCGTTGCTACCCGAGATCCTCGGCGGCTCTGCCGACCTGGCAGGCTCCAACCTCACTATTTGGTCTGGCTCCAAGGGTGTGAGCGCTGAAGATGCCTCCGGTAACTATGTCTACTACGGTGTGCGTGAGTTCGGCATGAGCGCCATGATGAACGGTATCGCCTTGCACGGAGGTTTCGTACCTTATGGCGCAACCTTCCTAATGTTCATGGAATATGCGCGCAATGCCGTACGTATGGCCGCACTGATGAAGCAGCGTGTTATCTTCGTCTACACACATGACTCGATCGGCCTAGGCGAAGACGGCCCTACCCACCAGCCTGTAGAACAGCTTAGCGCCTTGCGCTCCACCCCGAACCTACACACTTGGCGCCCCTGCGATGCCACTGAATCCGCCGTGAGCTGGAAGATGGCTATCGCGCGCAAAGAAGGCCCCAGCACCCTGGTATTCAGCCGTCAGGGGCTGGCTCCTCAAGCGCGCAATGCCGCACAGCTGGCGCAGATTGAAAAAGGTGGCTACGTACTTTCCGACTGTGAAGGCACTCCCGAAGCAATCATTATTGCTACCGGTTCTGAAGTCGAGTTGGCCATGGCCGCACAGGAAAAGCTCGCCGGCAAGAATGTTCGCGTAGTTTCCATGCCTTGCGCGGAAGCCTTTATGGAACAGGATGAATCTTATCGCGAATCTGTATTGCCCTCTGCTGTGCGTGCTCGTGTAGCGGTTGAAGCCAGCCATAAAGACTATTGGTACAAGTTCATTGGCTTTGATGGCGAGATTATCGGTATGAACACCTTCGGAGAATCCGCTCCGGGCGGCGAGCTGATGCAACACTTCGGCTTTACCGTAGACAACGTAGCCGCAACCGTCGAGAAGCTGGTGAAGTAACTCAGCGCGCTAGCTGGTCGCTCCCTGCTATTGTTTACCGCAGGGAGCGCTCGGTACCTTCCACAATTCCTATCTGGCAGTACTGCTATGACAACCCGACTCGCTATCAATGGTTATGGCCGTATCGGCCGCTCTGTTCTGCGTGCTCTTTATGAATCCGGTGCCCGAGATAACCTACAGATTGTCGCTATTAACGAGCTGGCTGACTGCGCCACTATTGGACACCTGACAAAGTACGATTCCGTACATGGGCGTTTTGCCGGTGAAGTCTCGGTAGAAAATGACATTTTGGTGGTCAATGGTGATCGCATTGCGGTGACACACCACGAACAGCTTGAAGATCTAAATTGGAAGCAGGAAAGAGTCGATATCGTGCTTGAGTGTACAGGCAGTTATAAGGAGCGTAAGCACGCCGAAACCCACTTGGCCACTGGGGCAAAAAAAGTTTTATTTTCCCAACCTGCCAGCCGCGATGTAGATGCCACTATTGTCTACGGCATCAACGACCACACTCTAAACGGCTCCGAAACTATTATTTCTGCAGCCTCCTGCACTACAAATTGCAGCGTGCCAGTGATCGCGGCACTCGACCGAGCATTTGGTATTGAAGCTGGGGTTTTAACCACAATCCACTCCGCCATGAACGACCAGCCAGTAAGCGATGCCTACCATCACACCGATTTGAGAAAAACACGGTCCGCCGTTACCTCAATAATTCCTGTCGATACGGCTCTTGCCCGAGGTATCGAACGCATATTGCCGCATTTATATGGAAAATTTGAAGCCCAGGCTATGCGCGTACCCACAGTCAATGTCTCCGCCATTGATCTGTCTGTTCAATTACAAAAGAATGTAAGTCAAATTGAAGTGAATGCTTTGCTGAAGTCCATAGCCGCAACAGAATTCAAAGGCGTCCTCGGCTTCACCGAAGAACCACTTGCCTCTTGCGATTTTAACCACGACCCTCGCTCAGGAATTATTGATGCCAGCCAGACACGGGTTGCCGGTGACAAATTAGTAAAAATATTAATCTGGTTTGATAATGAGTGGGGGTTTGCTAATCGCATGCTGGATGTCACAGGAGTAATGGCAAAATAAAATTTTATTAATACTCTACATTAGAATATAGGAACATAGCTAAAGTCTAAAATATATCATATATTCCTAGATTAAAACTGATCCGATAAAATCGACTAAGAATTCTATTCCTAGTATTAAACAATACTTTCTAGATATCTATATAAATAAACATTTTATGGTGAGCACTTAAATTACATAATTAACTTTCATACAACCCTTAATGGTATTTAAGGCCTGGAGGTTAACATCTTTAGAATGTCTACTGTACTCCTCTCCAAGCTGATACAACCTCTCTTCTCGATCATATTTATCCAGCTCTCCTAACCATTGAGCCGCGTTGTAAAAATTTTCCCAACTACCGCTCTCAACATACAATTGCTTAAAAGCTGGCACCTGAGATTCATACTCAGCGGCTAAGGCAAGAGTGGCATTATTAGTCTTTTCTACATAGGCTTGGTAGCGCGCCGGATTAGGCCAGCTTGCAGATATTTGCCGATAACATTGACGCAAGCGTACCAGCACTAAATTTTTTTTCTCAAGCTTAAAACTATCCGGTTCAGGGGATTTATAAATGGGTTCGAGCTGCTTGCGCGCCATATTCATCAATTGACGCACGGCCATTGTCTCGGCACGGGCTTGGGTAGCTGAACCGGTCAGGCCCTGGCTGGCAAGCCAACCCGGTAGAGCAAGTTCCGAGACGGCAGTTGCGAAACTTTCATTGAATTGTGTATCACCAGAAATATATACACGCCTGTGTGCCAGTTCATGGAATAGCAATCCGGCTAATCTCTCTGGTGACCAATTTACAAAACTAGAGAGTACTGGGTCATCAAACCAGCCAAGGGTGCTATATGCAGGTACCGGCCCCAGATAAGTATCGTAACCCTGCGCCCTTAGACTATTAACTTTTGCAATTGCAGCAGACTTACGAAAATAACCTCGATAGCTGGCGCAACCAGCAACAGGGTAGCACCAGCGTTTTGGGGTTAAAGAAAATTCAGGAGCAGCCAAGACATTCCAGATGGGATACTGATCTTCCAGCTGTACATAAGAGCTGTAAGCTTGACCAACTGGTAAATTCAACTGCTGGGCAGCATAGGCCCGTATCTCCTGCACCAACATTAACTGTCGCCTCAGCTTTTCACTAGTGCCGGGCTGCTGTACCACTTTTTCAATTGGCTGTCGCGCGGACAGAATCCGCAACTGGCCCGCAGCAGCTTGAGCGTAATACCCCACCGTCTCACAACCACAAAGAAACAATGTGATGACTAACAGCCAAATATGCCTGCCATAAGCGCTTAATACTGACCTTAAGGCTTCAATGCTGATATACACTTTTGTCCTATTTTCCTTTTTGTTTAGTATCGTGCTTGTGGATCTATCCAGCTTCCTACAGACCTTCAATGGGTTATAGCATGCTGCCTGTTAGTGCAATCCTAATAGTCTTTGCTTTGGCATTTGCCGCTATAGCCTGGGGGCGGCTCCTGTATATCTGCTTTTCTGATGGGCCTCTAGCGGGCTTCCTTGCCCTGTTTTTACCACCAGTGGCGTTGTTTTTGCTCTTACCCAACTGGCGTGAAGAAAAGGAGCTCTATCAGTTGCTGGGAGCGGCCATAATCTGCCTGATCTTGGGCCTGGTACTTTAAGATTCCCTTATTGAATTAACTCAATTCCGGTTGATTTAGGTCAAGAGACTTACTTCCCAGGCCCATAGACTATATAGGTGAAGCATTGGCGTACTGGAGAGAAAGATGGATGCCTTAATTGATCTATTTACCAGCTTTTCCGGCTTGCTCAGCCTGGCCGTAATCGGGTTTATATTCCTGATGGCATTCTATTTTTATCGCCTGGTTCAAAACAATGTGGAAAAGGCAGTGGCGGAGCAGGAAAGGAAAGAACAAGCGGCAGTTTCCCACAGGAATAAGCCGGCCTGAACTGGAATATCCCGCTTAAGCCCAGGATCTTAGGGTAAATATTTTTGCCGTTAATACAGGCGGCAGCAGGCAATTATGCAGGGTTAACTCCAGAGCGAGCCCGGCACAATTGTCCATTTCCCGAGCTGACCGTCTGGTTTTTGTCGCGATGGGGGCTTGCTAGTAGTGGCACAAAAACCGGAGTCGATCAGCTTCTTTTTGCATGGAACGCAGACTGCCCATATACCTGGGTAACTCTTGTCTTGAGAGCAAAGGGTTACAATCAGGGGTAGGGTAGACAAAACAACAGGGCTATTGCCCCGGCAGCTTCGGCTGCCGGGGCACTTTACAGCACAGGGAGGTGCTTATTACGCTCCCGGCTAACAGGCAGCTTATTCGGTTTGCTCTTTCTTGGAACCCCTTTTTATCCAGCGCCCAAATAAAATACCCACCTCAAATAAAAGCCACATTGGCACTGCCAGAAGTGACTGGGAAATCACATCAGGTGGCGTGAGTAACATGCCAATCAGGAAACATCCCACAATCACATAGGGGCGCTTGCTACCCAGGGTTTTTGCATCTACCGCTCCGCTCCAGATCAACAGCACAGTGGCGATGGGTATTTCGAAAGCAAAACCAAATGCAAAGAATAATTTCAGCACCAGATCCAAGTAGCTACGCATATCCGGCATCACTTTGATATCTGCATGGGCGGAACCGACAAAGAAATCAAAGAGAATTGGAAATACGACAAAGTAAGCAAAAGCAACACCCGCATAAAAAAGAAAAACGCTGGTGATCAGAATAGGCACCGCAATACGCTTTTCATTTTTATACAGGCCCGGTGCAATAAACGCCCAGGCTTGGTAGAGCACAAAAGGAATCGCAATAAAGAAAGAGACTATAAACGTGGTCTTAAATGGGGTGAGGAACGTTGAAGTCACCTCGGTGGCGATCATCCCAGCATCCCCAACCAGTCTCTCCTGCAGAGGGTTGGCAATAAAATTATAAATCTCTGAAGCGAAAGGCACGAGGCAGGCAAACAAGACGACCACGACCAATAAAGTACGTAACAAGCGGTCGCGCAACTCGATCAGGTGATCGATAAACGGCTGATGACTGTCTTGTGCTTTATCACTCATGGTTGCTTATCTTTTTCTTGTTGTGATGCTTTTTCTTCTTCATCCAATTCGACATTTTCCGGGTGATCGGGGTTCATGTCCGGGTCGCCAAAATCATGCCAGTGCTCCGGATATTCGGGGTCCTGCAACTCCTCCACAGTCTCATCCTGTTCAGGCAGGTAGTCCTCTTTTTCCGCACGGGGGGGCTGGGGTTCTTCGGGGCGCTTCGGGAGGGCATTATCTTTAAGCTCCTTGACCTCCCCCTGTTTGGCATGCTGCTCTGCAGGAGGCTTTTCTTCCGTATCCTCGGTAACCTTCTGCAATGATTCGCTCACTTCACGATTGGTCTCAGTAAAGGTGCGCTCCATTTCCCGGCGACTTTCCTCAATCTCGCGAAGGATGCGCTCATTGTGTAATTCCCGACGAATATCATCCGCACCCACCTCTTTTTCCAACTCTTCACGGGCGCTATGTAAAGTGCGCTTTAAGCCGGACCACCAACGGGCTGTAGTGCGGATGGCATCGGGTAGGCGCTCAGGCCCAACCACGAGCAAGCCCACCACAGCGACCAGCAGCAGTTCAAAAAAGCCAATATCAAACACAGAGCATTACTCGCGTTAACGGTTGCCGAATTATTTATCCTGGGATTGCTTATCTTTTTCCTTGGCGGTACTGCCTTGGTCTGGCTTTTCTTCTTCATCATGCTGCAGGCGCTCGGGATCTTTCTCCTCGTCGGCTTCTTTTTTCTTGTCTTCATCCTTGATCGCTTTGCGGAAGCCCTTAATAGCCCCACCGAGATCGCCACCAAGGTTTTTCAGGCGCTTGGTTCCGAACAGCAGTAGGACAATGACTAGAATAATCAACAGCTGCCAAATGCTAATTCCACCGAATCCCATAATTGTCTCCATGTCATTTAATGCGATAGCCAGACGCTAAGCTGCCACGGGCTATCATTGGTAAACTGCAATTTTGGAAGCCTTCAACTACTACAGCAAAGACTCCTGAATACTTTCGATAAGCGCTTGTTAGCCCTTTTTGGGTCGCGCGGCTTTCTCCACCAGACCTGAAAGGCCAAAACGCCGGCCCAATTCCTCCAGCACATCCTGCGAATCTGCACCCAGATGAGAGAGCATCACCATTGAGTGAAACCATAAGTCCGCCGTCTCGGCGATCATATCCTGATTATCGCCGCTGGACTGTGCGTCTTTCGCAGCGAGAATGGTTTCCGTGGCCTCTTCGCCGACCTTTTCCAGGATTTTATTCAGGCCTTTTTTGTGCAGACTGGCCACATAGGATTTCTCTGCGTCTTCCTCACGCTTGCGACTTTCTAAGACGGCGTCGAGCTGCTGTAACAGGTCACTCATGCAGGGGCTCACTTGTAAATGGCTTTGGGGTCTTGAATCACAGGTTGATTCACCTGCCACTCACCATCCTGTAGTAGGTTGTAGAAGCAGCTGCTACGCCCAGTATGGCAGGCTATACCACCTTCCTGTTCCACCATCAGGAGAACGGTATCTCCATCACAGTCGAGGCGCACCTCGCGCACTTTCTGTAGAAAACCGGAGGTTTCGCCCTTGCGCCATAGGTTCTTGCGCGATCGCGACCAATAAACCGCGTAACCCTCGCTGGCGGTAAGGGCCAGAGATTCGCGATTCATCCATGCCATCATCAATACCCGGCCACTTTTATAATCCTGGGCTATGGCTGGTACCAGGCCGTCACTATTCCAACTGACCTGGTCAAGGAAATCGGTTGTCGCTTTTGCTTGAGTCAATGTCCCTTCCTTCAGAGTTCCAAGTGTAGGTCGGCCCAGACATATCTAGGGCCAGAGCAACAGTACCAGGGCAGCGATACCCAGGGCCCAACCCGAGGGCGGTAACTGCTCCAGCCACTGGGGCTTGCTCAAGACGAGAGCTCCTGCAGCAAGGATTACGCCGCCTACACGGCGCAAGTACTGCCAACGCCCACGACGCTGGCCACTCGCCAGTTTCTCGCCGATATTCTCCAACTGTGGTGCCAGTTCCCGTGACTGCTCCAAGGCGGAATACACCAGTTGCGGCATCTGCGGGAATTTCTCCAACCATTCGGGACCGTAACGCTTAATTTCGCCCACAATGGTTTTCGGGTGGATGCGGTCACGCATCCAGCGTTCCAAAAATGGATGGGCAGTCTTCCACAGATCCAGCTGCGGATAAAGCTGCCGACCCAGGCCCTCGATATTCAACAGCGTCTTTTGCAGCAATACCAATTGTGGCTGCACTGCCATATCGAAACGTCGCGCGGTCTGGAACAGGCTGATCAGCACCCGCGCGAAAGAGATCTCTCCCAGCGGTTTCTCAAAAATGGGTTCGCATACGGCGCGGATCGCCGCTTCAAAAGTATTCACCGGCGTATCGGCCCGCACCCAACCACTCTGTACGTGCAGCTCAGCCACCATTCGGTAGTCGCGGCGGAACATGGCTAAAAGGTTGCGTGCCAGATAGTACTGGTCCTCACGCGAAAGGCTACCGACAATTGCAGTGTCGATGGCAATATACTGAGGACGTTGTGGATGCTCGCGGGAGACAAAAATATTGCCAGGGTGCATATCGGCATGGAAGAAATTGTATTCAAATACCTGTTTGAAAAAAATTTCCACGCCGCGCTCGGCAAGCAGTTGCATATTAGTATCCTGAGCGCGCAACTGCGCCAAATCGGTAACCGGGATGCCCTCAATACGCTCCAGTACTAACACGCTCTCACGTGTGTATTCCCAGTACACTTCAGGGATATACAGCAGTGGAGAGTTATTGAAATTACGCCGCAACTGGGTGCCATTGGCCGCCTCACGCACCAGGTCCAGCTCTCCCTCAATGGTGTGGCGATAGTCCTCCACTACCTCCACCGGGCGCAGGCGTCGCCCATCGGGCACAAAGCGCTCAATACCGCGGGCTAATACCCCCAACAGACGCAAATCTTCCTGGATTATTTCACCAATACCTGGGCGCAGCACCTTTACAACCACTGATTCACCAGTGGTGAGCACCGCAGCATGTACCTGTGCCACCGAAGCCGCAGCCAAGGGCTCGCGCTCAAAGCTCGCGAAAACTTCGTCGACACTGGCCTCCAAGGCCTCTTCAATCAACGAGATACACTGGTCGCTTGGGAAGGGAGGCACCTTGTCTTGCAGGTAATCGAGCTGCTCGACAATATCTGGCGGTAACAGGTCAGGGCGGGTAGAAAGCAACTGACCAAATTTGACGAAAATTGGCCCCAGTTCCTCCAGGGCTCGACGCAGGCGCTCACCGCGCTCCATCTTTGGCTGTGGCAATAGCTTCAGGGGAGCCAGTATCCCTCGCAGCCACAAAGGGCGGCGCTCGGCGGGCAATAGCTGATCGAGACGATAGCGCAGGAAAACCCGCGTGATAGTAAAACTGCGAAAGAGCGGCAAAACTACTCAGCCTCCCTGCGGGAGAACTGCTCTTGCAGCAAACGCACCCGTGCTTCCAGGCGCTCAGTGGCCAGAGACAGCTCAGCGAGATCATCGGCAAAGGCCTCAAATTGCGCCTGTGGTGGGGTCAACTGCCACTCTTCGCTGATGGTTTCCGCAGCCGCAACAGGTGCGCGACTGAGACTGGCGCTCAACCAACTGCCGGCACTGCGCAATACATTGCCGATGGAGTGAGCGGGAATATCGCCTATCAATTGCGCCAGCGGCGCCTCCCAGTCGATATCCAGATCACTCATCATCCACTGCAATTCTGCCAGCAGAGCACTAGAACCACTGATTGAGACCCCCAGGGCCGCGGGCGTGGCATCCGGGTCTTTTAGAAGACGCACAAGAGAAATAGCCGAACCACTGATAGAAGTGGTGACATCTCCCTCCCAATGCTGGCGGACAAATACTTGATCGCCCTCAATGCACAAACAACACTGTAGTTTTGGAGCGGTTAGATCGAGCGCCATAACTTTACCATCCAGCTCCTGCAGACGAGCGCGAGTAGCCGGGTCATATTGCAGGGCGGTATTAATGGCGGTTTCCAGCGCAGCATCAAAACCCGCGCGATAAGTGGGATCGCTCATGGCAGTTATTGGCCTCGTGCCATCACTTGCAGGTAAATCACGTCAAACGCCAGTTAGGGCTTGATGCCACGGTGCAACGCAACAATACCGCCAGTCATATTGTGATATTCACAATCGACAAAACCGGCATCCTCCATCATCTGCTTGAGGGTTTCCTGGTCTGGGTGCATACGAATGCTCTCCGCCAGGTAACGGTAACTTTCCGCATCATTGGCTACCAATTTGCCCATAAATGGCAGTAGGCGGAAAGAATATTGATCGTAGACTTTTCCAAGCAGTTTCGACTCTGGCCTGGAGAACTCGAGCACTAGCAAACGCCCGCCGGGTTTGAGCACCCGTAGCATGGAGCGAAGCGCTAGGTCTTTGTCAGTGACATTACGCAGACCAAAGGCGATAGTTATGCAGTCAAAGGTATTATCCGGGAAAGGGAGGTATTGGGCATCTGCCTGCACTGGCACCACATTGCCGGCGATACCGCGGTCCAGCAGGCGATCGCGACCAACCCGCAACATCGATTCATTGATATCCGCCAGTACCACCTGACCACTGTCACCCACAATACGCGAAAAGCGGGCGGTGAGGTCGCCAGTTCCCCCAGCAATATCCAAAATTTTCTGTCCCGGCCGCGCGCCGGATAATTCGATGGTAAAACGCTTCCAGAGGCGGTGAATCCCCCCAGACATTAAATCGTTCATTACATCGTAGCGCGCTGCCACTGAGTGGAACACTTCTGCCACACGACCGGCCTTTTCCTCCACCGGGACCTCTTGGTAGCCGAAGTGGGTGGTCTTGCGATCCTTCATGCTGTGCTGCCTACTGAGCCAAATTCTGGGGAGCCATTGTACATCTACGAAGCCGGCGGAACACAGCCCATCATCACCCCCTTTGGAAACTCGCTAAAATTGATCCATAGAAACCGGAACGAAATACTGGTCAGGGCTCATGAGTTATCGGCTCGATTGCAACGTACTTCCAGAGCATGGACTTCGGCAAGTTGCCCTGGCGGAAATCAATACTGCAATCAGCCATACAAAACAGCTTCCCAGTGAGCATGCAGTGCACGAATTGCGTAAGCACTGCAAGAAATTACGCGCTCTACTGCGCCTCGTACAACCAGTTTATCCACTCTTATTCCAGAGTGAAAACATTCACTACCGCAACCTGGCCCACAGCCTCGCTCAGAGCCGCGATCCGGTTTCTATTCGAGGAGCCCTACTTGCGATAGCCCCGCCACACCACTTTCCGACAATGCACACACTGCTGCGCCATATGCTGCATTTAAAAATAGATAAAAGGGCCCTGGCACAGGTCGAACCGTTTCTGATTCAAAGACGGGGGCGTATCGGTAACTGGTCATTAGAGGATGTTCGCTGGGCTCATTTAGAACGCGGATACTGTCGAGGTTACCGGCGAGCGCGAAAAGCTTGGTATCAGGTGCAAAAATTGGATAGCGCGGAGAATCTGCACCAATTGCGCAAACGAGTAAAAGACCACTGGTACCACAGCCGACTGCTTGAAGAAAAATTTCCACAGCCAGCCGCATTACGCTGTGAGCCACTAAAACAATTGGCCCAAGTTCTTGGCGATTGGCGCGACGCCTATTTACTTTGCCGCTTGGCAATTGCCACGGGAGAGAGCCTCGGGAAAGAGCTGATACCAATCTTGGAACTGGGTGACTGGCGCAAAATGAGGCTTCGTCGGGAAATAGAGACTCTTTGCTCTGCGCTCTTCATTAAGGCAAAGTTGAAAGTCAGATAGAAAGTAAAACAGCGCAGGGAAATACCTGCGCCATTGCATTGAAACAAATAACCTCCGAATTTATTCGGCGTCCTGCTCCAATAAACCACCTGAGCGTGCCATAACGTGGAATAGGTAGTTCTGCTCATTGGTACCACTCACCAAGTGTGCACCCGGCCCGCGAGCCCATACGCCTACATCCTCTCCAGCGTGAGACTCGCTGCTCATGGGCACCAGTGCATCCTGCTGGTAATCAAGTGCGACAGTGTCAGTGCTTGTGAGATCATGCCGGCTACCGTCATCATTGGAGCTGTAACCCGGGCCATTGGCATAGGTCAAGGTTGTGTAGGGCAGGCCATCTTCAGCTAATGAAGGAGAGGTTTTAGCCTCACCACTGCTGTCATTACCAATCACCTTGCCAAGAATCGGGTTGCCGCGGGTGGGATAACCGGCAATCGTCATCACATGGCTGTGGTCCGCAGTAACGACTATTAGAGTATCTTCTGCACTGGTGTTATCCATTGCATACTGGATAGCCTCTGCAAATTCCACAGCATCGGTCAGTGCGCGGTGGGCGTTGCCAGCATGATGGCCATGGTCAATACGACCGGACTCTACCATAAGGAAATATCCCTTATCGTTTTTCTGCAGGAGTTCGAGACCTTTAGATGTCATCTCAGTGAGGGAGGGCTCACCCGCAGTATCTTCCTCACGAACAGCTTCATACTCCATGTGGGAAGAGTTGAACAAACCCAGTAACTTGTCGGTTGCAGCGCTGTCTACAGCATTAAAGCCTGTGGTGTCTTCTACGTAAGCAATATTGTTCACACCGTCGTTGTAACGTGTCTTCCACTCATCCACCAAGTTGCGCCCGTCTTCTCGACGCCCGGCTTTCCCCTCGATATCTGTGACGTCACTGGGCAAGAAGTTACGGCGGCCCCCTCCCATTACCACGTCGATACCATCACCAGCCTCCAGCTCAACCAGCTGCGCGGCAATATCAGTGCAACCATCAGGAGCAGACGCTTCCCAGCCACGCTCAGGCACCTTGGCATAGGTGGCTGCCGGAGTAGCGTGGGTAATTCTCGCGGTACTGATAATACCGGTGCTTTTGCCCAGATCCTCTGCCAGCTCAATGGCAGTGGTAAGAGGACGCTCCAGACTGGCGGCACAATCGCCGCGCGCTACATCTTCGGCAACACTTAATACGCCGGCCTTGGTTTTAACCCCGGTAACTAGAGCCGTCATAGTGCCAGCGGAGTCCGGAGTCTGCTGGTTGGTATTGTAAGTTTTCACCAAACCAGCAAAAGGCATTTTTTCAAAGCTCAGCTGGTGCTCCTCACCGGCGAGGCCCTGCTGTTGACCGGCGAGGATACGCGCTGCAGTCACTGTAGAAATACCCATGCCATCGCCGACAAACAGGATGATATTCTTTGCTGCGCCAGGAGTATTATTAATTGCCTGTGCCTGCGCAGCCTCTACAGCCTCTTGGCCCTCTTTGAACCAGTCGCTATCGAGCTGCCCCTGGGGAAGGTTCAACACATCTTCTGGCTCTGGCAGTTCAACCGGATTCGAGCTGGACTTGTCATCACTGCAACCAGCGGCCAGCAGGGCTACGGAGAAAGCCAGCAGGGTCTTTTTAAAATGTCTCATGGTGAATTACCCCAATTATTCTTCTGTCAACGACAGGTCAGTCGCAGCAGTCATCACATGGAAAAGCGCACTTTGCTCCAGGCTACCCTGTACCAACTTGGCTCCAGCACCAATGGCATGCAGGCTGATATCTTCACCCGCGTGACTCTCTGATTCCAGGTGAACTAGAGCCTCCTGATGAAAACCCGGTGCCTCGGTGTCTACGCCAGAGAGATCTTTACGGCCGGTATCAGCAGCTATGCCATAACGTTCATCCGCATCGGTATTCTCACCCAGGTCGGCAAAGCCCAGACCATTGGCATAGGTCAGCGTGGTAAAAGGCAAGTCGTCCGATGCGGTTTCCAGTTCCGCCTTGGCTGCGCCGCTACTGTCATTCTCAACCACCTTGCCGAGAATGGGGTTACCACGGGTTGGATAACCGGCAATGGTCATCACATGGCTGTGGTCCGCAGTCACCAGGATCAGGGTGTCCTCAAGATCCACCTTATCCAGTGCAGCTTGTACCGCACCCGCAAAAGCAATCGCATCGTGCAATGCGTTGTAAGCATTACCTGCGTGATGGCCGTGGTCGATTCGACCAGACTCCACCATCAGGAAATAGCCATCGCTATCTTTCTGCAGGAGTTCAATAGCAGTACCGGTCATCTCGGCGATACTCGGCTCGTCGCTCTCCTTAGCAATACGGTCCGCATCGTAACTCATATGGCTGCTTGTGAAGAGCCCCAACAGCTTGTCTGTAGAGGCGAGATCCACGCTCGCCAGTTCAGCTCCAGTCTGCACATATTCAGCATTCTGTTCACCTTCATAGCGCTGTAGCCACTCATTGGTAAGATCGCGCCCGTCTTCACGCTTGCCACCTGTATCGGTCGTTGTAAAACTGCGACGGCCACCACCGAGCATCACGTCGATGCCATCCCCATATTCCAGTTCAATCATTTGCGTGGCGATATCCACACAATTTCCTTCAGCTTCGTACTCCCAGCCACGCTCTGGACTACGCGAATAAGTGGCGGCGGGCGTGGCATGAGTCAATCGCGCGGTTGAGACGATGCCAGTTGATCTGCCACGATTTTCCATCAACTCGAGGAAAGTATTCAGCTCTTTGCCTTCAGCACTGACGCAATCAGCACGCAATGCATCTTCCTCAATATTAATGACTCCGGCGCGGGTTTTTACACCGGTCATCATCGCAGTCATGGTACCGGCAGAGTCCGGGGTCTGCTGGTTGGTGTTATATGTTTTGATCAGAGCGGAATAGGGAAACTCCTCAAAAGAAAGGGCATTTTCCTCACCATTCTCACCGCGCAGTTGACCTTCAAGAATACGTGCAGCAGTCAACGTGGATATACCCATACCGTCGCCGACAAAAAGAATGACGTTCTTTGCAGTCTTTGCTTCTCTGGAGAGGGCAGTACGCTCTTCCAGACGATCGGCAGCGTCGGTATACCAGTCACTTTTGGTTTGGTAGTCAGGCAGGCTTGCGGCAGAAACCGCTGAAGCGAGAGGAATTAAACAAAAGGCGCTAAGCGCGCGGGCAAGTTTGTTTGCCACGATGAGCCTCCGGAACTCGTAAATTTGGCGAGCATTAGAGTCCGGAAATATGACAAAAGAATTACGCGCCGATTAACTTCTGGCTTTCATCGCCACAAAGCTTAGTACGGGCGTTAAGACTGTAAAAACACAACCACAGCAATATTACAGAATTGCGAAAAAACAGTGAGAGATTATTGTTTTTTCAGTATTTTCAATGGGTGGGGAAATAGACAAGTGCACCGCTATACGGCGCACCCCGTACTAGCCGATAAACTTCACCACACTTTCATCAGGATCGCGTCCCTTACCCTCAGCGCGCAACCGCTGCAGGTAGCTCTCCCAGTTAGCATTATATTTCTCGGCGAGTTCACGCAGGTATTCCCAGGTATAAATACCTGTGTCGTGGCCATCATCAAAATCGATTTTCAGCGCATAGCGACCAGCGGCCTCTATTTTGTCGATACCCACGTGCATTTTTCCATCCACCAGAACCGGGGCACTGTTGCCATGACCACGCACCTCGGCACTGGGGGAGTAGACGCGCAAATACTCTGCCGGCAAGGTAAAGTCGCCATCAGCAAATACCAGCTGCAAGTTTTTCTCTGCGCGATTTAATCGGATTTTTTGCGGTTTCATTTACAGGATAAAACGCGAAAGGTCCTCATTTTGGCTGAGCTCGCCCAGGTGGGTATCCACATAGGCAGCATCTACATTCAGGGTTTTGTCTCCGTCACCAGCATCGAAGGAAATCTCCTCCAACAGGCGCTCCAGTACGGTGTGCAATCGACGCGCACCAATATTCTCCGTGCGCTCATTCACCTCGTAGGCCACCTCTGCAATGCGGCGGATTCCGTCTTCAGTAAATTTCAGCTCCAGGCCCTCTGTAGCAAGCAGAGCTCTCTGCTGCTCGGTCAGGGAAGCGGATGGCTCAGTGAGGATGCGCTCAAAGTCTGCCGAAGTGAGCGAGCTTAACTCCACACGGATTGGCAGTCGGCCCTGCAACTCTGGGATCAGATCCGATGGCTTGGACAGATGGAAGGCACCTGAGGCGATAAACAAAATATGGTCTGTCTTGATCATGCCGTACTTGGTGTTAACAGTACTGCCCTCAATCAGTGGCAGTAGATCTCTCTGAACACCCTCACGAGACACATCGGCACCGCCACTCTCCTGACGCTTGGCCACTTTGTCGATTTCATCGATAAAGACAATACCGTTCTGTTCGGCGGCACGAATCGCACTGGTTTTAATATCTTCATCATTAACCAGCTTGGCCGCCTCT
Organism: Microbulbifer sp. NBRC 101763; assembly: GCF_040371615.1. Taxonomy (NCBI): domain Bacteria; kingdom Pseudomonadati; phylum Pseudomonadota; class Gammaproteobacteria; order Cellvibrionales; family Microbulbiferaceae; genus Microbulbifer; species Microbulbifer sp. NBRC 101763. The sequence goes on along the minus strand of NZ_BAABQV010000003.1, from coordinate 463,016 downwards.
TCATCAGTCAGCTGCTTTATGGCCTGCTTAACCGGTAATTTGCGCTTGCGGGTCTTGCCCTGGGACATATTCGAGAACATGCCCTGTAGTTGATTAGTCATTTCCTCCATACCTGGAGGCGCCATAATCTCTACGCCCACTGGCGCAGCTGCCATATCTAACTCCACTTCCTTATCGTCGAGTTCTCCCTCCCGCAATTTCTTACGAAACAACTGGCGGGTACTGGAATCCTTGTCATTGGGCTCAGTGGAGCGCGCTGGCGGCAATAAGGCATCTAAGATACGCTCCTCCGCAGCATCCATAGCACGCTGCTGCACACCGGACATAGCCAGCTCACGCTCCTGCTTCACAGCCATCTCGACAAGATCGCGTACGATCGACTCCACATCGCGGCCAACATAGCCCACCTCCGTGAACTTGGTTGCTTCTACCTTAATGAAGGGCGCATTGGCCAACTTTGCCAGACGGCGGGCAATTTCAGTTTTGCCCACACCGGTGGGGCCAATCATCAGGATATTTTTCGGGGTGATCTCGGCGCGCAAATCCTCGGTCACCTGCATACGGCGCCAGCGATTGCGCAGTGCAATCGCTACGGCGCGTTTGGCGTCCTGCTGGCCGACTATATGGCGGTCGAGCTCATGGACGATTTCTCTGGGGGTCATCTGGGACATATCAATTCAATTCCTGCAAAACATATCGGCGGTTCCCTTTGAGGGACCGCCCGGCCAATGGCGCCTAAAGAGCGCGAGGCACTTAAAAATTCAATTCTTCGATGGTGTGGTTCTGGTTGGTGTAAACACAGATATCACCGGCGATTTTCAGGCCCTGCTCAACAATTGCACGGGCATCCATATCGGTGTTGTCGAGCAAAGCCCGTGCCGCAGACTGGGCAAAAGGCCCACCAGAACCGATGGCGATCAGGTCATCTTCCGGCTGAATAACATCACCATTGCCGGTCACGATCAGGCTGGCAGTCTCGTCGGCCACAGCTAACAGGGCCTCGAGGCGGCGCAGGGCACGATCGGTACGCCAGTCTTTGGCCAGCTCCACAGCGGCGCGGGTCAATTGCCCACCATGGGCTTCCAGCTTGGCCTCGAAGCGCTCAAACAGGGTAAAGGCATCGGCGGTACCGCCGGCAAAACCGGCAATCACCTTGTCCTTATACAGGCGACGCACCTTGCGCGCATTGCCCTTCATAATGGTGTTACCCATGGACACCTGGCCGTCGCCGCCAATCACAACTTTGCCGTTGCGGCGACAGGATAAAATGGTGGTTCCGCGATACTGTTCCAATGGAGACCTCTCGGATTACGCGTGAGCTTCAGCGCAGAAGGTGGTTACCAATCGCGCCGGGAATTTCATTCAGGTTAGATAAGTGAGGACGGCACGCGCCGATTTCAATAAGGAAGGGGCAATTGCTGTACCCGGAACCCAGTATCCACTGTGGTTTTTTGCTTCAAAGCCAAAGCCGCCCACGTTAATTTGACCAAAAGTGAGAGAGTAAATAGCTTTATCTACCATGCTGGGCAGAAAGCCCTGCACATTAATCAGTTGGCTGGACGTTTCAGCACCAGCGGCATCAGTCTGTGCTCAGCCAGTACCTGTCGGGCCTTTGCCATACGCGAGCGGTTGTCGAAAGGCCCAACCAAGACTCTGTGCCAGGTTCCGCGACTATCACTAGCTGACTCGACTTTAACATCCAGATTGGCCAGGGTAAGTTGCACACGCAGGCGCTCGGCTTCAGCCGCCTCACGAAAGGAGGCTGCTTGCAGAATGTAAACCTGTTGTGGGGGTTCACTAACTGCCCCCTGCCCGGTATTGGAATCCTGCTGACGACGAGCGGGCTCGGCCACCTTGGGGGGAGGTACGGAAACCTCGTTTTCCTTCAGCATTGTGTAGAAATCAAAGCGCGGCTGAGTGCGCTCCTCAACCCTCGGTTTGGCCGCCTGTGGTTTGCCACCGCTAGCGCCTTTACCCTCCCCAGCAATACCGTATTGCAGAAGCAGAAATACCGCGAAACCGCCAACAATATTTCCCAGGAAGAACCAACCCCAGGCGGGTTTTCCCGCAGAACTTTTACTGCGGCGATTGGTTTTGCGACGGCTCATTGAGGATTTCTTCCCTGGGTGATCTGCTCAGCAGGGGAATTGTACCGCCAATTAGGCTGGGGGCATTGAATTCCAGCAAAATTTACGACAATTCCTGTGCATCCATATCTATCGCCCAGCGCAGACGACGGTTTTTATTTCCCTCTGCCCAGACACATAAGCGCGCCAAAAGAGGCTGCAGTTGCGCGCGATTCTGCGCAGTAACCTGTATATAGAAACGGAAACGCCCGGATTTGCGCTCCAACAACGCGGGCACTGGCCCCAGATACTGTAACTGCGGTGAAGGGGGTGCCAGGGACTGCATAAACATTCTCGCATTGTGCAGGAACTCCTCAGCCCAGGAGGGCTCTTCGCACTCCGCCCGCACGAGAGCCATTGCATTGGTAGGGGGCAGCTGCGCCACCGCGCGATCGCGCAGTAATTGGCGCGCAAAACTACCGTAGCCTTTCTCCAATAACATCTGTAACAGGGGGTGTTCAGGAAATCGGCTCTGCACCAGTACCCGACCGCTCAGACTGCCGCGCCCTGCACGTCCAGCCACCTGCTCCAGCAACTGACCAGTACGCTCCGGGGCGCGGAAATCTGCACTAAACAGGCCACCATCCGCATCCTGAACTACTACCAAGGTCACCCGCGGCAAATGGTGACCTTTAGCCAGCATCTGGGTACCCAGGAGCAAACAGGGCTCTCCATCGCGCGCCGGAGCCAACAACCGGTCCAAGGCCAGCTTACTGGTCGTGGTGTCCCGATCCACACGGATTACCGGATATTCGGCAAAGCGCCGCGCCAACAACTCCTCACTGCGTTCAGTACCCCCACCCAGGGCGGAGATAGATCGGCTGTGGCACTGGGGGCAACTATCAACTAGTGAACAACGGTAATCGCAATGGTGGCAACGCAACTGACGCAAGCGCCGATGCATGGTGAGCTTGCTGGAGCAGTGGGGGCAATCGGCCAACCAACCACAATCATCACAGGTGAGGGCGGGAGCGAAGCCGCGCCGGTTAATAAAAACCAAAACCTGTTCACCACGCGCCAGGGTTTCCCCTATATGGCGAAGCACCTGGGGGGAAAATCCCTCCTCCAGCGGCTCGCGCAGAGTGGGCACCACATGGATCTGCGGAGGGCGCGCATCCCCCGCGCGCTGGCGCATGCGCAAATGCTGGTAACGGCCATTCAACGCGTTATGCAGGGTTTCCAGGGAGGGCGTGGCGGAGCCCAATAGCACCGGAACATTGGCATTGCGCGCCACCACCACTGCAAGATCCCGAGCTGAGTAGCGCACACCATCCTGTTGCTTAAAGGAAGCATCGTGCTCCTCATCCACTATCACTATGCCAAGTCTCGGCATTGGCGTCATAATCACCGAGCGGGTGCCAATCACAATATCGGCCTGCCCCGCCACTGCAGCGAGCCAGGACTGGGCCCGCTCGCCTTCAGCCAGGCCTGAATGCAGAGCCGCAATGCTGCGCTTGGGGAAACGCGAAGCTATACGCCGTAGGGTCTGAGGGGTAAGTCCTATTTCTGGAACCAGGAGTAGCGCCTGGCGCCCCTCAGCCAAAACCCGCTCCATCAATTGCAAGTAAACTTCGGTCTTGCCACTGCCGGTAGTGCCCTCAAGGAGGGAAGCGGAATAGTGGCCGCAATCCACCGAATCCAATACCTTTTGCTGTTCTTCACTCAATTGCGGCGCCGGAACCGGTTCTGCTACCGGTAGCGGTGGTGGAACGGTAGGGCCAGAGCTCCAATTAACAAGGCCGCGCTCCTGCAAGGCGCGCACTATCGTCGATGTATGCCCCAGGGCTTTCAGGTGAGTACGGCTTTGCCTTCCCTCACTGAGCAACAGTTGCAACAGGGCTTGTTGTTTTGGTGCCCGCGCCAATGCTGACTCGGGCAAACCCTTGCCCTCGGTAGTGAGCTGCAACCATTGCTCGGCCCAGTGGTCTGCGGGCTTGCCCTTACGCAGAGCGGCGGGCAGTGCGGCTGCATACACTTCACCAATCGGGGCCTGGTAATAATCGGCGATCCAGGAAAGGAATCCCAGACTGACTCTACTAAACAGCGCCGTTTGGTCAATCACCCCCAGGGCGGGCTTTAAATGTGCAAACGATGACTTCTGCACAACGTCTACCAATACCGCAACCAGTTTGCGCCCGGCAAAGGGCACCCACAGCCGCTGCCCCGGTATTAATGTCTGCGGATCCAGGCCCTCTGGAGGCAGGTAGTCGAACAGGCGCCGCAACGGTACTGGTACCGCCAAGCGTAAAATGACATTCTGTTGGACTGCCTGTTCCACCTCACCCCCACGAACCTCGGTAAAAGGCGCTAGTGTACTGACTGCTCCGGCAAGATACAGAGGCCGATTACTTTTTTATATGGCAATGTGTAACCACCAGGTCGGGTAGCCTTCCTAAGCCAGGCCCGGCCCTATGCTTACCAACACCCCAAAGAGGCAATACCGAGATATCCAGATAAGTCCATTGGCTGAATAAATGGCAATTTAGTGACTGGCTGGATCCCGGTATTTGGACTTGAACCCCGACGCTAATCTGATAGTATGCGCCGACTTTTTAATCAGCCTGGAACCGGTCCGGTTCCTGCTCCAACGACGATACCGTGCCCGGCAACAGATCGAGTGGCGGTTTCGAAAAGAGGCAATCATGAAAGCAGATATCCATCCTAACTACACCGACATCACCGCCACTTGCTCCTGCGGAAACGTAGTCAAAACCCGTTCTACCCTGGGCAAAGACCTGCAGATCGATGTGTGCTCCCAGTGCCACCCCTTCTATACGGGCAAGCAAAAGCAGGCTACTACCGGTGGACGCGTGGACCGCTTCAAAAAGCGTTTCGGCAGCCGCATCGGCAAGTAAACCGAACATTGGGATGCCTGACATCTCGGAAGAGGGCATTGGGGCCACCCCAATGCCTTTTTTTTACCCTTAATACCTATATCTGCTCAAAGGTATGCCCCACGGGCAAAATCGATTCGAATTGCTTAATGTTGTCGATTTTGACGATAAATTTATCCTTCAAAATCACACATTAGCAACTGATCATCCTGAAATTAGCCACTTACTAAGGGCAAAATAGTAAGAAGTACTAGTTTTAGCCTTCCATTAAGCTTGTGGCTACAAGTGCCCCTCGGTTATTCTCTGGCACCCGCAGTAACCGGGATAGCACCGCAGCGTTATCCCAAGTTTTCGAGAGAATAGCCCCCAAATGACGGATTCATTGCGCCAGGCAGCGCTCGATTACCACGCGCTCCCCACTCCCGGCAAACTTTCAGTTGAGCTGACTACTGCCGCCGAAACCCAAGAGGACCTGTCCCTGGCCTATAGCCCAGGGGTAGCCGAACCGGTACGCGAGATAGCCAAAGACCCAGAGGCCGCTTATCAATACACTGGTAAGGGCAACTTGGTAGCTGTTATTTCTAATGGCAGCGCCATTCTCGGCCTCGGCAATCTGGGGCCATTGGCTTCCAAGCCCGTTATGGAGGGGAAATCACTTCTGTTCAAGCGCTTCGCCGATATCAATTCGGTGGATATCGAGGTGGACGTCAATAGCCCGGAGCAATTTATCCAGACTGTTGCCGCTATCGCCAATACCTTTGGCGGCATCAACCTTGAGGATATAAAGGCGCCGGAGTGCTTCCATATTGAAGAGGCACTGATAGAGCGCTGCCCGGTACCGGTATTCCACGACGACCAACACGGCACAGCTATTGTGACCGTAGCGGGAATGCTCAATGCACTGGAAATCCAGGGTAAAAAAATCAGCGAAGTGCGCATGGTATGCCTGGGCGCTGGCGCAGCTGCTACCGCCTGCTGCAAGCTAATGTTGGCTGCCGGTGCGCGCAAAGAGCAAATCACCATGCTCGACAGCCGTGGGGTAATCCACTCCGGGCGCACCGATATCAACGCCTACAAAGGCGAGTGGGCACGGGATACCGATATGCGCACCCTCGACGATGCCATAGCCGACGCGGATGTGTTCCTCGGCGTATCCGGACCAGACCTGCTATCTGCCGAGCAGCTGCAACGAATGGCACCCAGGCCGGTAGTCTTTGCCTGCTCCAACCCCAACCCGGAAATCAAGCCGGAGCTGGCCCACAGTGTGCGCGAAGATCTGATTATGGCTACCGGGCGTTCGGACTATCCAAATCAGGTCAATAATGTGCTGTGCTTCCCCTTTATTTTCCGCGGCGCTCTGGATGTACGTGCGGCACGGATCAATGAAGAGATGAAACTCGCGGCAATCGAAGCCATCCGCAAAATTGCCCACCTGCCCGTTCCCGACTCAGTTCGTGAAGGCTACGGTGGTATAGAACTAAGCTTTGGCTACAACTATATTTTGCCCAAGCCCACAGACCCGCGCCTGCTGCCCGAGGTCGCTGCTGCAGTAGCCCGCGCGGCAGTGGATAGTGGCTGTGCTCGCCTGCCTTACCCCGAGCACTACCCGCTGAAATCTGTATAGCCATCCCCACCTCACCCCGTGGGAGCGGGCGTTTGCCGCGTTCGCTCTCACGGACTCCTTGAGCCATACAGCACCCGTCGCTAAACTGCCTTTCTGTCACAGCATCAAAGTTGCCCAACATAATGAGTCATGTGTATGTGCTGGCCAATCAGCACCAGCAGTTCCTGAGCAAAAGTGGTGAATGGCTGGATGGCCGTGAGCCCAATAAACTGTTTCGCAGCGAACACAAAGACGTCGCCATCAATCAGATGTTCGAAGCCAACACACGTGATGTCAGCCTGCGCATCGAATTGCTGCAATGTGAGCTGAATAACAAGGGACAACCGCTAGTACCAGAAGAGGCCCTTGCCGACATTTCTCCTCTGCAGGGTGACCCGGAAATTGAGCCGAACACGCCAGAGGAAATGCCTGAGCAGGAACCTCCTGAGCTGGAGCCCCAGGCAGAGCCGGAGGTATCCCCGGAACCGGCTCCCGAGGTTGTACCTGAGCAACCCCCAGAAGAAACGCCCGCTCATCCCAGCGAGAAAACATCGGAATCAGAGTCAGCCGCTTGAGCGGTAACTCTCACTGAACCGGCACAGTCGCTCTATCCAGCGACGCAAGAGAAAGTTCCGGTAGTACCAAGGAGATTCGAGTGCCTATTCCCCATCTGGCCGCCCTGTCTCAGGCCAAACCTGTGCAATTACTCAAGGGCATACGCCGTGGACTCGAGAAAGAGAGCTTGCGGGTTGCCAGTGACGGTACCTTGGCGGCAACCCCCCATGCGCAAACACTGGGCTCAGCCCTCACCCACGAGAGTATCACTACCGATTTTTCCGAGGCGCTGCTGGAATTTATCACACCGCCGGTAGCCACCCCCGAGGAGGCGTTGCGGATACTCGACCGTATCCACCGCTACACCTATAGCCAGATCGGCGATGAGCGCCTGTGGGTCAACAGCATGCCCTGTGTAATCGGTACCGATAATGATATCCCGGTAGCCCGTTACGGCAATTCCCATAGCGGTGCCATGAAAACTATTTATCGGCTCGGTCTTGGCCTACGCTACGGCCGCGCCATGCAGACGATCGCCGGTATCCATTACAACTTTTCTCTGCCCGATGATTTCTGGCTGTGGTTGCACGAGCTCGAGGGCAGCAGCGAGTCCTTGAGTGAATTCAAGACCCGTCGCTACTTTGATTTGATCCGTAATTTCCGCCGCAATTACTGGCTGTTGATTTATCTGTTTGGCGCAGCGCCAGCTGTGTGCTCGTCTTTTGTGGAAGGGCGTGAACACAAGCTTGAGGCGTTTAACGGCGATAGCCATACTTTACACGTCCCCCATGCCACCTCACTGCGTATGGGCGACCTGGGCTACAACAGTGATGTGCAGCAATCCCTGATCGTTTGCTACAACAACCTGCGCAGCTACCTCTCAACATTATGTTCTGCCATCAGTCGTCCCTACGGCCCCTATCAGGAGATGGGAGTGAAAGATGGCGATGAAAATTACCAACAGCTGTCTACCGGCATACTGCAGATCGAAAATGAATTCTATTCGCCCATTAGGCCCAAAAATCCGGCCAAGCGCGGTGAGACAGCCCTGGCTGCTCTGAACAATCGCGGGGTCGAGTATGTCGAGGTCCGCTGCCTCGATCTAAACCCGTTTATGCCTCTGGGTATTGATGCCCAGCAGATGCGTTTCCTCGACAGCTTCCTGCTTCACTGCCTGCTCACAGAAAGCCCCAAAACCAACGATACCGACTATCGCGCTACCCAGGAAAACCAGCAGCGCATTGTCTATCGCGGCAACGAGCCAGGCCTGTTGCTGCGCTCCGGCAATGGCGAGCGCAAACTCGAAGACTGGGCTTCTCAGCTTTTGGGGGAGATGAACTCCGTTGCTGAGCTGCTCGACAGTGCTTGGGGTGGCGACCAGTACCGCTGTGCCGTTGGCGTTCAGCGTGCAAAAGTGAAGGGGGAAATCCCCACTCCTGCGCAGCAGATCTTAGCCGAAATGGATGCGCAGAAACTGAGCTTCTACCAATGGGCCATGGAAAAAGCCGAGCAGCATCGACACTACTTTCTCGAGCGCCCTCTCGACAGCGATTCAGTCCGGGACTTCTCCCGTCAAGCTGAGGAATCGCTGCTCAGGCAAAAGCAGGTGGAAGCGGGAGATAAAGGCTCTTTTGAGGAGTTCCTCAGCCACTACTACGCACAATATATTTGTTGTCAGGACTAGTCGGCCACCGGCGTCTGACCGGGTGTGTGGGCTCGAACGGATCGATAGTATGAACTACCTCGCACACCTGTTGCTGTCCGGCCCCGAAGCGCGCTGGCGCCTGGGTGGACTCCTGGGTGACTTTGTCAAAGGGCCACTGGTTGGCGAAAGGCCCGCAGCCATTGAGGCCGGCATCAAGTTGCACCGGCGGATTGATGCGAGTACGGATGAACATACCGCCTACCGCGACGCCCTGGCAAGCCTGGACCCCAGGTGGCGCCGCTATGCCGGTATTGCGCTGGATATTTGGTTCGATCACCTGCTGGCACAAAATTGGCACACATGGCACCCACAGAACCTGGAAGAGTTCTGTACCGAATGCTGGAGAGACTTTCGCAGCGACAGCGCGTATATTCCGCCGCAAGCCAAAGCGTTTATGGCGCGTGCTGAGCAGTTTAAACTGCTGCAGAGCTACCGCGAAGAGCAAGTGGTAGCCCTCACTTTGGAGCGGGTTGGGCAGCGCTTGCGCCGCCCGGTGGCCCTACAGGAAATGCTGCCCGAGCTGATCGCCGGGCGGGAAAAGCTGGAACACAATTTCAATAAACTACTGACCGACTTGAATCTCGAAGCCTCCCGGTTTCGGCAGCATTATTCAGGATCTGATAAATCATGACCTTACCCAACCCACGCATCACTTTTCTGATTGTTTTCCTAATGGTTGCCTTCCTGCTGGGCTCTGCGTTCTACTTGGAATACGTTCGCGGCCTGGAGCCCTGCAAGCTCTGTATCACCCAAAGGGTAATGCTGCTCGGTGTGGGAGTGGTTTCCCTGATTGCCTTCCTGCACAACCCGGCCACCATAGGCAGGCGCGTCTACGGTCTGCTGGTATCCATCTGGGCCCTGGGCGGACTTTACTTTGCCGGCCGCCAGTTATGGTTGCAGAGCCTACCCGAAGACCAGGTGCCCGCCTGTGGTCCCAGCGTGAGTTACATGCTGGAAGTTTTTCCCATGGCCGATGTTCTCAAGGCACTTTTGAGTGGTGACGGTAACTGTGCAGAAGTCCAGTGGACAATGATGGGCCTGAGTATTCCCGGCTGGTCCGCGATCGGCTTTGGCGGCCTGGTCCTATTCGGTGCCTGGCAGGCATTCCGCAAAGCTTGATAAAAAATGGCGGCTCCACCGGGCCGCACTCCAAAATGACTCCACCCGCCCTGAGCAACATATTTCACTGGCTGATTGGCACCGCCATTCTGTTTGGTTGTGAACGCCTCGGCACCCTTGCCAGCACAATGCTCGCACTTCCTGTTCCCGGCGCGGTGGTAGGTATGCTACTGCTACTATTTGGGTTGATGGTGAATGGAGGCATACCACGTGGCCTCGCCCAAATCAGTGCCCAGCTGCTCTTCCTGTTGCCACTACTTTTCCTGCCCGCTGCAGTGGGCGTCTTTTTTCTACGTGACCTTGCCCCCGCAGACTGGCTTGCGCTGATCGCTGCGATTGTAATCGGCACCCTAATCAGCCTAGTCCTGTGCGCCATGCTACTGCAGAGGCTATTAAACAAGGCCGGTAGTAAATGGTAGTGGCTAACTGGCTGCACAGCTCTCTGTTTGCCTTACCGCTGAGTCTGGTGGCTTTCTGTATCGGCGTTTACTTTTACCGCCGCAGCGGTACAGTACTATTGCACCCAATAGTGACCGCCAGCCTGATAGTAGCGGCGCTGCTCCATACCTTGAATATTCCCTACAGCGATTATCAGCACTCCAGTACACTGCTCTACGCACTACTCGGTCCAGCAGTAGTGGCCCTGGCAGTGCCACTGAAACAGAACCTGGCAGTGATTCGCCGGGCCGGCTGGCCACTGCTGGTAACGATTGCCGTAGGGGCAGTCCTGGCACCGGTTGTCGCTATCATAATCGCCCTTTTATTTGGCGCCGGGGAATCCGTATTACTGGCTCTCAGCGGCAAATCTGTCACTACCCCGATTGCCCTGGCTTTGGCCGAAAAAATCCACGCAGCATTGAGCCTCACCGCGGGCATCGTAGTCCTCACTGGAGTGGTTGGTGCCCTGGCCGGACCACCGTTACTAACTCTGCTTGGTATTCGCGATAAGCGTATCCTCGGGGTGGTTCTAGGTATAAACGCCCATGCCGTAGGCACCGCTCGCGCTTTCGAAATCAGTGCCCTTTGTGGCGCCTGCTCTGCCCTTGCCATGGGACTCTGCGGCGCGCTGACTGCACTGGTCCTGCCGCTGATTATCAGTAGCTGAACAGCTTTCAATTCCCCATAATCGAATTCGCACATCTGTCACAGTATTTTGGCGTAGTTTACTCCCTCTATCTTGCTGCCGGCGGGGGAATCTCCTATCTTCCATAAAGTCTTCGACATCGGCAATAAAGCTGGCCACTGCGGCAACAGTAACAAAGGGACATATTGGAGATGCTGGAAAATTGCAAATCGGCGCGGGAGCGCTGGGGTGGTGTAAGCGAAATAATCGACCGCTGGTTACAGTCGCGGCAAAATTTGCTGGTGAGCTTCTATCATCTCTCTGAAAAAAAAGAGTTCAGTGAAGACGACCCTGAAACTGAGGATCGTGTGCGCCAGTTGTGCCAGCTGTTGGTGGATTATGTCTCGGCAGGTCACTTTGAAGTCTATGAGCAATTAATGCGAGAGGGCCAGGCATTCGACGACAAGTCGGGACTTAAAAAAGCCTGTGAGCTGTACAAAGATATCGATACAACGACAGACATCGCCGTCGATTTCAATGATAAGTACTTAGAGACAGATGATCTCTCCAGCCTGGCCCCGGATCTATCCGAACTCGGGGAGGCGTTGGAAACTCGATTTAGCTCCGAAGACAAGATGATCGCCCTGCTGCATACCGCACATAAAAACCAGATTGTCTGAAAGCAGCAATAAAAAACCGCTCTTATAGTTCGCAATTTAACTCCTGTTACTGTGAAACTAAATGTATTTACAATTTTCTATTGGTTATTCGAAAGCGGTTTACTAGCGCTCAAAAGCTTCCTACCAAAAAATAAAAAAGGGCGCCCTTTAGGCACCCTTTTTCAGTAAAGTCTAAAAAGTCAGATTATTCAGGCTTTGGCTCTTCCTTCTTTTCTTCTTCTTTTTTCTTGGTCTCTTCTTCACCACCAACATTGGCCTTGTGCAACTCCACTTCAAAAATCAGGGTCGCGTTCGGGCCGATTTTGCCACCGGCACCACCGGGGCCATATGCCAATTCAGAAGGAATATAAAGTTCCCACTTGGAACCTTCCTTCATTAGTTGCAGGGCTTCAGTCCAACCTTTGATAACGCCGTTTACCGGAAACTGTACCGGCTCACCACGGGCGTAGGAGCTGTCAAACTCCTCACCGTTAATCAGGGTACCTTTGTAGTCGACTTCAACAGTGCTGCTGGCGGAAGGCTTGCTGCCGGAACCTTCAGTAATCACTTTGTACTGCAGGCCTGAATCAGTGGTAATCACACCTTCCTTTTTCGCATTCTCTTCGAGGAACGCCTTTCCTTCAGTCAGGTTTTTATCAGCAGTTTCCTTAAACTCCTGTTCCTGCTTGGCCAGCATTTCCTGCTGCTTCTTCTGCATCTGCTCCTGGAAAGCAGCAATGGTCTGTTGCTTATCTTCGTCTGTCAGACGCGATTCATGGTCACTGGCAACATCATTGAGTGCCATCAACACCACCTGAGGGTCCAGCTTCACGTCCTGGGCTTGAAGACGCTTGGCCATATCTTCAGCAATGATATAGCTGACCTTCTTCTCCTGGGTATCCAGGGTAACTTCTTTTTCCTGCTTGGATCCCTGTTCGTTACAGCCGGTCAGCGCCAGGCCAAGGGCAATTGCTGCAGCCAAAGGGTATTTATTCATGGATGTTGTCTCTTTGTCCGTATTGCGTTTATGGATTCGCGCTTGACCTTGGTCCAACGCCATCAGCGGTTTCTCGGGCAATGCTGTTGCGGCCTCCAGCCGCCAGGCGCACGCTATCCGCCAGTGCGCTCAAGTCTAACCCAAGGCGACAGCCAGTGCATACCGATGACTTTCACACTGTGCAGGACACCACATTCCCTATGCCAGTTCCGGTCTCTTCCATAAAAAAACGCAACCCGCGCTTTTTTCACCGCACTCGGCATACATTTTTATTAAAAACAGCGCTATTATCGACGAGTCACCGGTTATTGTTCTGGACTGTTTGAGGTGCTTTTCAGTTTTGGGGCAATATTGCAGTGCGCGCGTCTCTTCTTCAGCGGTATCGATCGTATTTAAGGCAAGGCTAGTGCACCACCCGGAAGTGCCAATCGATAATAAACGTCAGGACATTTACTCATGGCTGCCAAACGAAAAGCTGTCAATCCGGTCGCAGAGCTGGAAGCACAAATTTCCAAGCTCTCTGCAAAACTGGATAAAGCCCGCAATAAAAAAGTCACCGATGCCGGCAAGGCGGTATTAAAAGCCGGAAAAGCTCTGACTTCGGCAAAGGAAAAACTGGCCAAGGCCAAAACCAAGCTTAGCGAAGCCCGCGCCGCGGCTAAAACGGCCAAGACCGCCGCTGCACGAAAACGAGTCGATACCGCCAAAGCCAATGTGGAAAAACTCAATGAAGTATTCCAATTGGCTAAGAGTTCGGCAGCGGAGGCCAAAGATAGTCAATCCCTGGCTAAAGCCGAGCTTAAAGCTGCAGAAGCAGTGCGCAAAATCGCAGCCAGAACAGAAAAAGAGCTCGCTAAGAAGCAACCCAAGGCTAAGAAGGCTCCAGTAGTTAAAAAAACTGCTGGAGCTAAAAAGGCTACAGCAAAAACTGCCACTAAAGCTGTGAAAGCAGCTGGTACTAAAACGAGCAAAAAACCAGGAGCTAAAAAAGCTACTGAAAAGAAAGTTGCTACGAAAAAGGCCAGCGTACGCAAAAGCACTGCAAAAGCTACAAATTCCACTGCGAAGAAAGCCGCTGCCAAACCCGCTAAAGTCAGCACTACTCACAAAGCGACAAAGCCCGCCAGCAAAAAAGCAACCTCGGCCAAAGCTGCTTCAACAGCAAAAGCTTCTGTTGCGGCTAAGCCTAGATCTGAAAAGCCTGTGCAGGCAAAAGGCGGTGACTCCGTTACCGTAGAAAAAGCTCCAAAGGAAGCAAAAGCCTTTGTAGCTACCGAAGAGAAGAAGCCGGTGGAGTCCACACCTCCTAACCCAACTATTACACCAACCACTCCCGCCAACAGCCTGTTCTCCTCGGAAAACCGTAGCAGCGAGTGAGGGCTTCAGGCAATTGATTTACTGCGCCCAGCCGACCAACGCTCTCGATTGGCGGCAAGGGCGCAAACTTAGCAGATTTTTGCCTTATGCGACTCCGTTCTCCAGACAGGTCATGTGAGTTCATCCCACAAACAGGTCCCTGTTAAGCCCGGCGCTTATGGACTGTTGGTTTTTGTCTTACCCAGACTTCTCGATTGTGTCATAAAACTCTCTATCAACTCTGACCAGTAGGCCTGCTCTTTTTGTAGCAGACAATACTGCTGCCCAGCCAGCTCCAGGGCAGGACGATCCCCCGGCCACTCCTCAACGCAGATTTTCCAAAGAGCTGCTAACTGCAAGCGCTCAAGATTCAGCTCATAGCGTTTAAATAAATCATAAATCCGCTGGCTGTGGGGGCGAAAGCGCCCCAGCAAGCGTCGCAGGTGACGAACACTCGTGATTATCCTACGCCTCGGCGCCAGGCCACGATCCGCAACACGCCAACCCTCTTCACTCAGCTGATGACCACAGGCAGTGGCATAGCTCGCCCACAGCATCAAGCACACATCCGCACCTTTTTTATCCTGGCAACTGAGTAGGAATTCCTCCACCTCTTCATGGCGGTAAAATTCCAAGCTGAACTGCCACAGAGGATTTTCCTGAGCAGAAGATGGAGGTGAACTATTTGTCACGTTAGAATCCCGACCTTTTGTTGATCGGCGCTTATGTAGAGGCGGCGATTGAATTCAAATACGTCGAATAGCCTAGCACCCATCGGCCTGTTCATATGAGGTTTTTCCAGTGATCAATTTGCAAGGTGTCTCCCTGCATCGGGGTGAACGTGACCTGTTGGACAGCGCAGATTGCCGTATATTTCCCGGCCACAAAGTGGGAATTATCGGTGCGAATGGCTGCGGCAAGTCAACCTTATTTAAGCTTTTACTCGGCCAGCTGGAAAGCGATGCAGGTCAGGTAGACCTACCGAGCACCTGGCGTATCTCGCATATGGCCCAGGAAGTTGAAGCCAGTGAACAATCCGCCCTTGATTATGTTCTCGATGGCGATCAAGAGCTTCGCCAACTGCAAAGACAATTGGCCCAGGCGGAAAATAGTGATGATACCGATGGCCATAAGCTGGGAGAGCTGCACGAGCGTATGGCCAGTATCGATGGCTACAGCGGGCCAGCGCGCGCCGCACAGCTGCTCGATGGACTGGGATTTTCCCACGCAGATCAACAGCAGCCAGTACGCAGCTTTTCCGGGGGCTGGCGTATTCGCCTCAACCTGGGGCGGGCGCTGATGTGCCCCGCTGATCTGATGTTGCTCGACGAGCCCACCAACCACCTGGACCTAGATGCAACCCTGTGGCTGGAGCAGTGGTTACAGCGCTTTCCCGGTACCCTGCTGATTATTTCCCACGACCGCGATTTTCTCGATGCGGTCGTCGATGGCATTGTCAGTTTTGAGCAGCAAAAACTGGTGCTCTATAGCGGTAATTACAGCGCCTTCGAGCGCACACGCGCAGAGCGCCTGGCACAGCAACAAATCCAGTTCGAAAAGCAGCAGGCCGAACGTGCGCACATGGAAGACTTTGTGCGGCGTTTCCGCGCCAAAGCGAGCAAGGCCAAACAGGCACAGAGTCGCATTAAGGCACTCGATCGCATGGCCCGGATTGCCCCAGCCCATGTGGACTCCCCCTTTCACTTCACCCTGCCTTCCGCAGAGAAAACCTCCAACCCGCTGATCGATCTGCGCGAAGCGGATATCGGCTATGCCGACAAGGTAGTGGTGAGCAAGGTACAACTGGGTATCCAGCCCGGTCGCCGCATTGGCCTGCTTGGTCCCAACGGCGCAGGTAAATCTTCACTGATCAAAACCCTCGCCGGGGAGCTGCCGCCACTGAGTGGCGAGCGCCAAAGTGGAGAACACCTGGCAATTGGCTACTTTGCCCAGCACCAGCTGGAAGCCCTCGACGGAGCCGCCTCGCCACTATTACACCTGCAACGCTTAAGCCCAAATGCCAGTGAACAATCACTGCGGGATTTCCTAGGTGGCTATGGCTTTGTCGGAGATCGGGTTTTTGAAACCGTCGCTGGTTTTTCCGGCGGCGAGAAGGCGCGCCTGGCGTTGGCTATCCTGGCTTGGCAGAAACCCAATCTGCTATTGCTCGACGAGCCCACCAACCACCTCGATCTAGAGATGCGCCACGCTTTAACCATGGCACTTGCGGAGTTTCCCGGTGCGATGGTTCTGGTTTCCCATGATCGTCATCTGCTTGCCAACACTACCGATGAGTTTATTCTGGTTGCCAATGGCCGCGCTGAACCCTTTAGCGGTGATCTCGATGACTACAAACAGTGGTTGCTGAGCTTTAACCGGGATAAACGGCGCGACGAGAAATTCACCGATAATAACGAAATTCCCGAGAGGTCTGCTGAAGACAAAAGAACACAGCGCCGCGCCGCTGCCGCGCTACGAGAACAGCTAAAGCCTCTTACCAATAAGCTGAAAACGATTGAACGGCAAATCTCTACAGCAGAGAAGAAACTGAACCAGGCTCAGGAAAAGCTTGCAGACGAAAATCTGTATAGCGGCGGCCAGCAGGAGGAAATCTCCCGCCTCAATAAAGTGCAGTCAGAGCAGCGCGAAATTCTTGATACCCTGGAAATGGAGTGGCTTGAAATTTCTGAACAGGTGGAAGAGTTGCGTGGAGAGTAACACCTCTACCCACCTATTCTTACAGCCTTAGAAGGGCGCTTTGCCCGGATGATGTACCTGAAACCGCCATCACAATGTTACATCACGGGCATCCCTTATCTGGATGGCACCGCGTAAGGCGGTTTTCCAAAAAAGTGGAAACCGCCAGTTTTTAGCTGCGGATACAACCGTATTCATCCACCGCAATACCAATCGGTGTATTCGGACACTGGTCTATATAGGTAGGTACACCATCAAAGTCTGAGTCGATAGGACAACCGTCAGGCCCCACATCCACACCAACTGGTGTCTGTGGACATTGGTCTGTTGCATCAATCACACTATCGGCATCCTCGTCATACCAAAAATCCGGGTACTCAAGCCACTGATAGCCTACTGCGACACTAGCAAAACCATCCAGGCCACCTTCTTCCACCCCTTGAAAAAGACGTATATCAGCACGTGCCTGCCAACGAGGCCCCAGACTGTACTTCACTCCAATACCCAGATTGACCATAGTCTGGCTATCATGCCAATTGCAAACGTACTTTGGGTAGAGGTGCGTATAAGGGTATTTACGTTTGTACTCACAGTCATACCGATACTTGCCGTCTTTATCCCTGTAATGTTTTTTTGGTGCATCATCGTAGTTAATACGAATTTCGCCAATCCCGAAAG
Organism: Microbulbifer sp. NBRC 101763; assembly: GCF_040371615.1. Taxonomy (NCBI): domain Bacteria; kingdom Pseudomonadati; phylum Pseudomonadota; class Gammaproteobacteria; order Cellvibrionales; family Microbulbiferaceae; genus Microbulbifer; species Microbulbifer sp. NBRC 101763. The sequence goes on along the minus strand of NZ_BAABQV010000003.1, from coordinate 445,624 downwards.
CTACGTAGGGTTGCCAGCAAAAGTCGCCGCAGAACTGGCCACCAAATTGATAAAGCAGATCCAAATGGTAATTGTATACTTCAACCTTTTCAGGAATTTCATCTACATTCACTACAAAGTAATCAACCACTCCCTCCATGGCCCAGTAGTTGGTCATATTGAATCCCAGGCCGCCACCGCCACCAGTGGTGTCCCGCAGTTTTAATCCATGAAAGGGTGTCCCATTTAGTCGGTCACTGTTAAACCAATGTTTACCACCATTGGCGTAGAGATTCAGTGTGCCAACAAAATCAGCAGAGGCCCCTGAACTTGTAAAAAGAAGAGAAAATAAAACGCCATACAAAATTGAAAGAAGCGAGAGACGCTTTCTCATTAGAGACACCGAAATTCCTTTTCGAACCAACCCCCCAAGGCTTTTATTCGAATGGGTACTTAGCAACGAAATCGAATTTATTGGTATATTTTTTAAGTACTCTTAATACGAATTCGTATTTGATGCCTCGCCCAGTATTAGCATCATAGACTGGAAATAGGAAAAGATAGCGATAAGGACAGGAGAGATAACCGATGCCGACGCCAACAATGTAGTGGCATTCATGGCCATTAACAAACAGTACCTTCGGCGGTCCTGAATGCAATATTTTGCCGCTACACAAAACAGTATTGTGCCTGTGAACTGGATAAGTTTTGGCAGGATTGCCTTTTAGAATCTCCGATGTCAGCGAAGATCGGAAACTACCGGGAAAAACTGGCAGATAATTTTGTAGAGACTGCGATATTTCAAAACTGATCACTGGTGGAACGGGTAATATCACCAGTGATCATACTCTCGCTCTAAGTACTAGAGACTATTCTCCACCGGGACCATAAGTGGAACTGACTTCACTCTCTATGCTAGCCACTCGCTGAGCGGGAGCTTCACCGGGCAAACGCCGATACACCAAATCCCAAACACCATGGCCCAGGCGCTGGCCTCGACGTTCGAATTTGGTTTCCGGGCGCCACTCGGGCCGCGCAACATAGTCATTGCTGGCAGATGTATTTTCTAACAACTGCTCCGCCTGGAGTACTTCCAACATATGCTCGGCATAGTTCTGCCAGTCTGTCGCCATATGCATCAGCCCGGCGGTTCTTAGTTTGGCACAAATCAAGCGTACAAATTCTGGCTGCACAATGCGACGCTTGTGGTGCTTTTTCTTGTGCCAAGGGTCGGGAAAATATAATTGGAACCTGTCCACGATACCCTCACCGATGCAATCGTTGAGAACGTCTACTGCATCAGCCATATAAACACGCAGGTTTTCCAGCCCAGCTTTACCGGCACTATTAATCAACCTGCCGACACCGGGAGGGTGCACCTCGATACCAATAAAATTCTTGTCGGGCTCCGCCTGTGCCATCGCGAACAGGGAGTCCCCCATACCAAAACCAATTTCCAGAACCAGTGGGGCCTCGCGCCCGAAAACTTCACTCGGATTGATAGGACCATCAAACAGGGACAAGCCAAACTGCCCCCAGTAGGTATCAAAAGCGCGGCGCTGCCCTTCAGTCATTCGCCCTGCGCGGATCACGTAACTACGGATGGACTTTTTCTTGTACTCGGTGCGGTAGGGGAACTCTTCCGCGGATTCGTCTTGCATTCTTCACGACCTCTTATGCGAAACGGTTTTCTTATATTCGGGTATTGGGATAAATTGGGCGCCGACTCAAAAATGAATCTGGTCCCGATTATTTGGAGAAATTTGCAGCGGCAATTAACAATGCAATCCAACCGGCAATCATCAGGGTCCCACCAACTGGTGTGACAGGCCCCAGCCACCGCGGCCCTCCAAGGGCGAGGGCGTAGAGACTGCCGGAAAAAAACACTACGCCAAATACAAAGAAAGCTCCGCTCAGGGTGAGTGACAAGTGCACACCCCTGTTCTGGATTAACAGAGCCACGCCAAGCAATGCCAAGGCATGGAGCATCTGGTACTGCACTCCAGTCTTGTAGGCCTCCAATAGGTTCTCTGTCACCTTATCGCGCAGGCCGTGGGCGCCGAAGGCACCCAGGGCAACACCGCTGGCGCCGAACAGTGCGGCGAGCACCAGGTAAAGTTTTGCCATTATTTATCCCTCAACAGTTTCCTTCCTGGTTAGACTCAGGAAATCGATAAATACGGAAATAAAAAAACCGCGCAACTGCGCGGTTTTCTACCGAATGACAAAGATACGGGTTCAGGCCTCCATGGCCGCCCGCACTTTCTTCATGGCATTCTTTTCCAGCTGGCGGATACGCTCAGCGGAAACACCATACTTGTCAGCCAATTCATGCAGCGTGGACTTCTCCTCACTCAACCAGCGTGCCTGGATAATATCGCGGCTGCGCTCATCCAGTTGCTCCATAGCATGGGCGAGGCTACTGAGGTTGGTTTCCTGCCAGTTATCACGCTCCAGCTGGGCGGCTGGGTCGAAACTGCGATCTTCCAGGTAATGCGCCGGTGCCTGCCAGGCAGTATCGTCATCGTCATCTACACCTGCATCGAATGCGGCATCATAAGCAGCGAGACGGCCTTCCATCTCATGGACCTGGGCAACATCCACGTTTAAGTCTTTTGCCACAGCCTTGGCTTCATCATTGCTGAGCCAAGCCAATTTCTTCTTTTGGCCACGCAGGTTAAAGAAGAGCTTGCGCTGCGCCTTGGTGGTGGCGATCTTCACAATACGCCAATTGCGCAGGATAAATTCGTGGATCTCGGCTTTGATCCAGTGAACCGCGAACGAAACCAGGCGCACACCCTTTTCAGGGTTAAAGCGCTTGACGGCTTTCATCAGGCCAACATTACCTTCCTGAACCAGATCGGCCTGATTAAGGCCATAACCGGAGTAGGATTTGGCAATATGCACTACAAAGCGCAGGTGGGACATCACCAGCTGGCGAGCGGCATTAATATCTTCACGATAGTAGAGGTCTTCTGCCAGGCGCTTTTCCTCTTCGGCAGTCAGTACATCAAAGCTACTGACCGTCTGGATATAAGCTCCCAGGTTGGCGCCCGGAGACAGCGTATGCACTGGCTGTAGGCTGGTTCCCATTCAGGTTTCTCCTCTCTTTATTAGTCGACCGGCTCACCGGCCGCTGTCGTCGAATACTGTTTCCGGCGACAAGCTGGGCTCAGTGTAGCACTTGCACAGGCGGATAAGAAAGTCCGCCGCCAATTGCCGTATTCCGCTGTATTTCGGGCAATTAGAGGGCCGAACAACCCCTGGGGTTCCCACTGCTGCAACAGCTTTACGATTCTTTATGGAACTAACCAGTCAAGTGGGTTCGATAGCCCGAATATGCCGGGTTGCCGCCAGCCAGGCACCCAACAATCCCAAGAGGGCAGCGCCAGCGGTCAGCCCTAAAAAGTAGCTGAATCCAGGGCCTGCCAGAGCGTAGTTACTTCCATAACTGGAAGAGAGGCCTGCAATTGGCCCCGACAACAGCAGTACGCCACCCAGTAACAGCAACCAGGCCAACAACCCGCCACAAAAACCATAGCAGAGCCCGCTGTAGAGAAAGGGCCTGCGCACAAAGGCATTGGTACCGCCCACCAGCTTTGCCACCAGAATCTCCTCGCGGCGGCTCTCGATATGTAGACGAATGGTATTGACTACCACCAGGATCACCCCCAGTGCCAACAGGACCGCAAGCCCAGCGGAGAGGCGCTGCCCCAGCTCAGTAAGCTGGGTAAGACGCTGCACCCAAGCTAAATCTAACACCACGGAATCAGTCAGAGTCTGTTGCTGCAAGTTCGCCACCAATATCTGCAACTTGTCATTGTCCTGGGTATCCCGTGGGCGCAATAGCAATACCGCTGGTAGAGGGTTCGCATCGAGTCCCGCCAGCACATCACCGAGCCCCGATGCCTGCTCAAACTCAGCCAGGGCCTCTTCCGGGGAGATATAAGTCACTTCGGCTACTGCCGGATCGCTGCGCAGTTTTGCAGCAAAAGATTCCACAGCAGCGTCCCGCGCACCCTTATGCAGGAAAACTGAAATTTGCGGTTGTCCATCCCAACCAGCTACGGCGCGCTGAAAATTCGCTAGCCCCAGTTGCAGGGCAGCAGGTAGGGCTAAAGCTATCGCTATCACCAGTGCAGTCATGATGCTAGCCATGGGGGTAGCAAAAAAACGCCGTAGGGATTCCAGCGCCACCTCTCTATGATGGCCGAGCCAGCTGCGCCACAAATCGCCAAAATCGGTACGGGCTGCTACTGCCCCGGTGCTGCGTGTACGTTTTTCAGCACTGGGACTCTGGCGCTGTGACCTAGACTGGGTTTGCTTCACGGCTCGGAACTCCGTCATAAATCAACTGGCCAGCCTGCAGCGTCAATACTCGCCGACGCATTCGTGCGATCAATTCCAGGTCGTGACTCGCCACCATTACAGTAACGCCCACTGCATTAAAATCCGCGAACAACTGCATAATTTCCTGGGATAGTTGCGGATCAAGGTTACCGGTCGGCTCATCGGCTACCAGGATGGCTGGTTTGTTCACTACGGCGCGGGCTATGCCAACACGCTGCTGTTCACCACCAGACAACATAATGGGGTTTTGCTTTTCCTTGTGCAGGAGGCCCACCTTGTCCAGCGCAGCGCGTACCCGGCGGCCCAGTTCGCGCCTATTACAACCGGCAACTGATAGGGGCAGGGCAATATTGTCAAACACACTGCGATCAAAGAGAAGTTGGTGGTTTTGGAATACGATGCCCAGGTTGCGGCGATAGTAGGGAACCTGACTATTACGCAGTCGATTGAGGTTTTGCCCGGCAACTAGGATAGTCCCCTTGGTGGGGCGCTCTATAGCAGTAACCAATCTCAGTAGGGTACTTTTGCCTGCACCGGAGTGACCGGTGAGGAACACCATATCCCCGCGGGGAATTTCCAGGCTGATACGCACCAGAGCATCTTGCCCCGATGCATAACGCTTGTTCACATTGTCAAAGGTGATCACGGTTTCTAATTCTTGTTATTCCCTGTGAGGAAAGTCAGGCGGTATCGCGGCCAAACAATGCCGAAACGAACTCACGTGCCCGGAAAGGCTGAAGATCTTCCGCCTGTTCCCCCACACCGATAAAGCGTACCGGGATGCCGAAACGGCGTGCCAGGGCAAATATCACCCCACCTTTGGCCGTGCCATCTAATTTGGTGAGAACCAGCCCGGTAACACCGGCCGCCTCACGGAATTGGGAGGCCTGATTGATTGCATTCTGGCCCGTACCGGCATCGAGTACCAACAGCACTTCATGGGGAGCACTGGGGTCCAGTTTGCCCATCACCCGGCGCACCTTGGCCAGCTCATCCATCAAGTTAGATTTGGTATGCAACCGGCCGGCAGTGTCTGCAATAACTACATCGATGCCGCGGGCCTGAGCTGACTGGACCGCATCAAAGATAACTGATGCGCTGTCTGCACCGGTATGTTGAGCGACAACTGGGACATCGTGGCGCTGGCCCCAAACCTGCAACTGCTCCACAGCAGCAGCGCGGAAGGTATCGCCTGCGGCGAGCATGACCGACTTACCCTCACCGAGAAAGCGATGCGCCAACTTACCGATGGTCGTGGTCTTGCCAACACCATTAACTCCCACCACCAGAATCACATACGGCTTCTTGCCAGTATCAATCATCAGCGGCGCATCGACACTCTCAAGCAGTTCCGCCAGCTCCTGCTGCAGGGCTTGGTACAGGGCATCACCATCGGCAAGCTCGCGACGGGACACGCGCTCAGTCAGGCGCTCAACAATCTCACTGGTAGCCTCAACACCCACATCTGCCATCAGCAACTGGGTTTCCAGCTCTTCAAGTAAATCCTCATCGATTTCCTTGGCACCAAGAAACAGATTGCCCATTCCCTCAACGAACTGGTTGCTGGTACGGCTGAGTCCACGGCGAATGCGAGCAAAAAAGCCCTCTTTCTTTTTCTCAACAGGTTTTTCCTGAACCTGTGCAGGTTTCGCTACCGGTTCTGGTACCCGCTCGACAGCGGCTACTTGCTCCGCAACAACCTGCTGCAGCTTGGGTTCAACTTCAGCTTTTTTCTCCGTGACTTCTGCGGGCTTTTGTTCCGCAGTTGATTGTTCGGGAGCTGTGACAGGTTCCTCTCGCCCTACAGCGGTAGGCTTTTCTTCAACTGGGGGAGACACATATCCCGCTAGTTGAGCACCGGTTTCCGAAGTCGAAGGCTCTTTATGGCCTGAGGACTCTTGCTCACTGGAAAGCTCCCCAGAAGCAGCAGCAACTTCCGCTTGCTCCTGCTGGGACTCGCTTTGTTCAGGTTTGCGCTTTTTCTTTTTACGCAGGAAATCAAAGATCATTCGTGTATCCGGGTGTACCGCTTGCAGAAAGACGCTAATCTTAGCATCGCTAAGCCCCCAGTAGAGAGTTCCCTTGGCCAGAAGTTCATCACGCAAGCCCACCCCACAACCTCTTTCCCAACTTCGCATCATCGGAGGGCTGTGGCGCGGACGCAAACTGCAGTTCGCACCAGTAGAGGGACTGAGGCCCACGGGCGATCGACTGCGTGAAACCCTATTCAACTGGCTGCAGTTTTATCTGCCAACCGCTCACTGCCTGGATCTATTCGCCGGTTCCGGAGCCCTTGGCCTGGAGGCCTTGTCCCGCGGCGCTGCCTCAGTGGATTTTGTCGAGCTGAATCCCCATGCGGCACGCACCCTCAAGCAGCAACTGCAGTTGCTGGGCGCACAGAGAGCCCAGGTGTATAACTGCGAGGCAGCCGATTTCCTTGCGAGTAGTGATAAGCAATACGATATTGTCTTTATTGACCCGCCGTTTGCCAAAGACCTGTGGCAGGAGAGCTTGAGCGCCCTTGAGGGCCATCTATCTGCGGAGGCATTGATATATATTGAAACCCCTCGCAACACGCCTCCCCCAGTATTGCCAAACTGGCAATTAATCAAAGAAAAACGTGCTGGGCAGGTTTGTATGCGTCTATATAGCGATAGCAGCACTAAACAACGCCCAACTGAATAGCGAGGAGCCAGCGAAATTATATGAATGCATTCGGTTTTGAGCCTTAGCCGTAAATTGTTTACCATTCGCATCCCTTTCGGCCCGCACTAAAAGCCTTGGCGTATGAAAAAAGTCGTCTATCCCGGAACGTTTGATCCAATCACCAATGGCCATCTAGACCTGGTGGAACGGGCCTGCCGCCTGTTTGACCACGTTATCGTTGCTGTGGCCGCCAGCAGTCGCAAAAACCCCTTGTTCACTTTGGATGAGAGGGTAGAGCTGTCCCAGAAGGTACTCGGCCACCTGCCCAATGTGGAAGTTATCGGCTTTGATATTCTGCTGGCCGACCTAGTTCGCCAAGTAGATGCCTACGGCGTACTACGTGGCCTGCGTGCAGTATCCGACTTCGAATACGAGTTCCAGCTGGCAAATATGAACCGGCAGCTGGCGCCGAATATGGAAAGCCTGTTCCTGACACCGGCGGAACATCTTTCCTACATTTCCTCATCTCTGGTGAGAGAAATTGCCTCTTTGAACGGTGATGTCACCAAGTTTGTTCCACCGGCAGTACAGAGCGCACTCCAGGAGAAATTCCGCTAAGCCCGGACCTGGTTATTTCTGGTACACTCAAGCGGATTTTTCCACAATCCGCGGAGTGTGTTGTGCGCTACCTTCTCCTCGCCTTTGCCGTCTTAATGACCCCAGCAATAGCCGACGAGCCGCAACCGGAGATCGATACCGGTCGCAGTGCGATCAAGTCGGCCACAGCCAACACCTATATGGCGGTTACCGCCAATCCACATGCCAGTCGCGCAGCTGAGCAGGTTCTCGCCCAAGGAGGTACCGCTGTGGATGCTGCTATAGCCGCACAAATGGTATTGGGGCTTGTGGAGCCTCAGTCATCAGGTATTGGTGGCGGTGCCTTCATGCTCAGTTATGACGCCGACGACAAAGAACTCCAATACTACGATGGTCGCGAGACAGCGCCCGCTGCAGTCGATGAACATTACTTTATGCACGAGGGTAAGCCCCGCTCATTTATCCGAGCGGTTATTGGTGGCTACTCAGTAGGTGTACCCGGCGTTATCCGCATGCTGGAAATGGCACACAAGCGCGATGGCAAACTCCCATGGGAATCCCTGTTCCAGCCCGCTATCGACTTAGCCGAAAACGGATTTGAGATTTCCCCTCGTCTGCACCAGCTCCTGCTCAGGCTTCCGAGCGTTGCCGCCAGGCCGGCTATCGCCAACTACTTCTTCGACAATGATGGAAAGCCTCTGCCTGTGGGGCACAAGCTGAAGAACCATGATTACGCCCAGACATTGCGAATGATTGCCAAAGGTGGCTCAGATGCGTTTTATCATGGCGAAATAGCCAAGGCTATTGTAGAGGCAGTAAATAACGACCCGGAAAACCCCGGTCTGCTCAGCCTGGAAGATATGGCTACCTATAAAGCCAAGCAGCGTGAGCCCTTATGCTCACTATTCCTCGAATATCGCGTCTGTGGTGCCGATGCTCCCTCCTCAGGGGGTACCACTGTGGGTGGAATATTGGGCATGCTGCAGCAGTTTCCGCTGGACAAGATGGAGGCTGGCGACGACCTTCTCACCCACCTGTTTATTGAAGCCTCCGAGCTGGCATTTGCCGACCGCAATACCTACTCCGCCGATGCGGATTTTGTCAGTGTGCCGAGCAAGCCCCTGGTCTCTCCCGACTACCTAAGCAGTCGCGCTGCCTTGATTGACCCAGATAGCGCCAACACCGCCAAGCCAGGCAATCCCTCGGCCGGTACTAGCAAGCGCACAATGGCCCAGTCACCGGAGATGCCCAACACCAGTCATCTGGTAGTGGTGGACCGCTACGGCAATGGTGTCAGTATGACGACCAGCATCGAGACGGGGTTTGGATCACGTTTACTGGTGAAGGGATTTCTGCTGAACAACCAATTAACCGACTTTTCCTTCACGCCAAGGGATGCCGATGGGAATCTGGTAGCCAACCGTATCCAAGCCGAAAAAAGACCCCGTTCATCCATGTCACCCACTATCGTATTCAACAAGGACGGCAGTATGCGCCTGCTGGTTGGCTCCCCCGGAGGATCCCGCATCATCGACTATACAGCTCGGACCATTCTCTATCATTTGGGTCTGAATATGCCGATCGCAGACGCTATCGCCGCCGGTAATATTGGCGCTATCGGCCGGCGCGTGGAACTGGAACCGGGGTTTTTCAGCAGTGAAACTGTAGAAAAGCTGAAGGCACGCGGACATCAGGTAGTCGAGCGCAATCTCAATAGCGGCATTCATGCCATTGCCCTAAAGGATAAAAAACTCCATGGCGGCGCTGACCCCCGTCGTGAGGGGAGCGCCCTGGGGCACTGATCTCAGGTGGGATACTTAAAAGCCTCTGCACATCAGGGGCTTTTTTCATTGGGCAATTTATCGCTACCAAATTCATAAACCAGCCGCCCCTTGTAATAAGTCCGCAGGATATTGGCTTTGTGGATTTCACTTACAGGAATCTGGAATAGATTACGATCCAGCACAATAAAATCCGCCCACTTATCCTTTTCCAGACTGCCTGTTTCCGATTCCAGCCCATGGGCATAGGCTCCATTTATAGTAAAAGTCTCAAGCATCACCTCCAGGGGGATATTGCGCTCTACCCCGGATTGAATCCCAAACAGTGGACTACTCTCCCTACCTGAAGACAATACATACCCAGAAACCAAAGTAACGCCTTCCGGAAAAAAATGTTTACCATTTTCTACATTAAAATTTTTTTTCTGTAGCGGAATTTTGCTCGGATGAACTACCGCTACAATTTTACCCTTTGCAAATTTCTGTAATTCATCGGCATCGGCAATCGTGGCATTGAAGATACTGTTACGCGGGTTTCTTTTTTTGGCCATATCTCCCAGCTGCAAGAGAACTCCTAAAGCCAACTCAGTGCCAACGCGATTATGCACGTAAAGTTGTACAGGGAAATTATGAATATTTGCTCGCTCTACTAGCTGTATTATTGCCGGTAATTTTCCAGTTTCTGAACTATGGCCAACTGCATTCGGAGAGACAGGGGTACTGATACTGACAGAACCTATACGAAAATCTTCACCGGAATACCGTTTGGTAAGAGCCTGTAGCGTCCTAAACTGTGCTGCTGTCATATCAGGCAAAACAGTAAATGAGCTTCTTACCCGCAAGTCCAATGGTTCTAGATCTGAAAATTTATCCAGAATCGTCATTAATTTTCCACCGCTAACCAAAGGGGTATTGATCTCATAAAGTGTTGTCACACCCCAACTGGGGGCCAGACTATTTATACGTAAAATATCCTTATGGTAATCTGTCGAACGCTTATCTGGGATCAATTTCTGCAATAGTTCTGTCGCACCTCGGCCACGCAATAAGCCTATTGCGATACCATCCTCATTTTTAGCAATAAATCCATTTAGTGGATTTTTCGTATCGTTATCAATACCGGCGGCAGCGAGCCCTTCGGAATTTGTCCAGATACTCGTTCCGTCAGCAGAAACCAGAATAATAGGAATTAAATCATTTATTTGATCGAGAATTTCTTTATGAATTTTATGGTCTGAAAATGCTTGTGGGCGCCATCCTGAACCAACCACAACCTGTTGATCCGGGTTTTCCTGGATATAAACTTCTACCGCCCGCCGGTAATCATCAACCGTATTTCCCGCGTGCAAATCAATGCCAAATGCCGATCCGGCAATTTTTGCTCCCTGAATAAACCCTGGTAAGATCAGTTTTCCCTGTAGGTTCTCAACCTTTGTATCTGGCCCAATGTATTTTTTTGCACCCTGTTCATCGCCAATGTAAACAATATACCCATCCCTGATAACCATGGCCGAGGCAACGGAACGGGATTTATCCAGTGTATAGATATAAGCATTTTCCAAAATCAGCTGAGCAGGAACTAGGCTGGAACTATTCTGTGGAATAGCTTCACCGCAGGACAGCAAAGAAAAACAATATAAAATCAAAACCAAACGCTTCATACGAGCTTCCTTTTTCAGAGGCACCCCAGTCAATCCACGGAAAGTAATTGGCTTTAAAAATAAGCGGCTCGAAAATATTTTTTTGAAATATATGCAACTGTCTTTTATAGGTAAATGTAACAGCCAGTCCAGCACATATAACCCATGGCACTGTCGTAATTGTAGAAAAGGAGAAGCTTTTATGAGCAAGCTTAAGTCCACAACCAGTGATAGCCAAAAGAGCCACTGGTACAGGGCCCCAGGCCGCACTCAAGAAAAACGCCTATCAGATTAACCATGACGATGGTAAAAAAAGCAGTGGCAACAGATTTTTCCACAAAACTGAAACGACGTGGCGCAAAATTGCGCTGGGAAAATCCTAGCATCATGGCAACCCCTGAATAAGCTAGAAGCCCGAAAAAGGCAACAGCTGACCAGGTATAAAGGTGCAGGCCAAAGAAAGCTTCACCAAAGCCCGGGTTGCCAGGAAGGATATGCAGTAGCACTTGTCGCCCAGCCACAGCTAAACCGGCAAGCCCTGATAGTATGACCATTCCATAATGTACAGGTCGCACACCAAAGCGCAGGTTCATCAGCAGTCCAATACCCACCATAGTAAAAGCCACCCTCTGCAGTAAGCATAGAGGGCAGGGTGGCTGATGGAAAAACAGCTCCACGAGGAAAGCAAACCACAATGCCACTGTAATCAGTAACAGAAGCAGGGCGTCGAACCTTCGCACCGTATACACCATGGCGAGCCCCTTTGAGGCCTATTCTTAGAAGGAAAGGTGTAGCTTAGTAGTCCAATGATATGTGAACCAGGCAAGATAAATTGCCAAGGTCACGAGCCACCAGCCAATTGCCGCCCGCGGGTGTCCACTCCAGATGTACCATGCTGACAGTAAGGTGGTGATAAATGGCAATAACATTACCACGGACTATCTCCGTAGACGGCGATAGCTTGATATTAGTATTGCCGTAGACAGTTCCCCAGATTTACTGCAAATTAACGCTGGCAGCTGGAACAGAAGAAAGTGTTTCTCTGGCCCAAAACCATGTCCCGCACCGCTCGTCCACACGAGGGACAAGGCTCACCTGCACGGCCATAAACATTGAGCTGCTGGGCGAAATAGCCCGGCTTTCCATCGCCCCCAATGAAATCCCGCAAGGTCGTTCCGCCCTGGGCGATTGCCTGACTCAGAACCTGCTTTATGGATTTGGCCATGCGCTGGTATCGGGCTTTGGAGATGGAACCGGCCTGTCGGTCGGGGCGAACCCCCGCTAGGTATAGGGATTCACTAGCGTAAATATTGCCCACCCCCACAACGATACGGCCATCCATAATGAAGGTTTTAACCGACTGCTTACGCTTTCGCGAAGCTTCAAACAAATAGTCACCACAAAATTCTTCTGAGAGAGGCTCGGGACCCAGGTGGCTGAGCAAATCATGAGTCAGTGGGTCCGCCGCCGTCCACAATAGGGCACCAAAACGGCGAGGGTCGCGGTAACGCAGTGTGAGACCGCTATCCAGGCGCCAGTCGATATGATCATGCTTTTCCGGTGCCAGTGCAGGCTCAACCATACGCAGACTGCCAGACATCCCTAGGTGCCAGATAGCGCAGCCTTTGTCAGTATGCACCAGTAGGTACTTAGCCCGGCGCTCCAGCTTCAGTATTCGGGCATTTCGGATACGACGTTCAAAGTCTGCGTCCACAGTCCAGCGCAATTGGTGCTGACGCACCTTTGCGGAGCGAATTTTGTGCCCCTCCAAGTGAGGTTTCAGACCTCTGAGGGTGGTTTCTACTTCCGGGAGCTCTGGCATCGTCTGGAATACCCTGTCTAAACTGGCTGCTCAATTTCCACAACGCACAAAAAAGCCCGGTTAAAACCGGGCTTTCTGTACAGTAGCGGTAGGCAATTACTTAATTTTGCCTTCCTTGTACATCACATGCTTACGTACAACGGGATCGTACTTTTTGATCTCCATCTTCTCGGGCATGTTGCGCTTGTTCTTGGTAGTGGTGTAGAAGTGGCCAGTACCGGCGCTGGAATTCAGACGAATCTTCTCACGCATTGCTCTATCTCCAATCTATTAGCTGGGTTACAGCTGTTACACTTTTTCGCCGCGGGCGCGCAGCTCAGTCAGGACAGCGTCGATACCTTTCTTATCGATAACGCGCATGCCTTTTGCGGAAACACGCAGTTTCACGAAACGCTTCTCGGACTCAACCCAGAAACGGTGACTGTGCAGATTTGGCACGAAGCGACGCTTGGTGCGGTTCTTAGCGTGGGATACATTGTTTCCGGTGACCGGACGCTTACCGGTTACCTGACATACCTTGGACATCTGTTGGCCTCTTCAAAACGCTTGTGCCCGCATAGCGCCAATCCTGAAGAGGAAAAGGTAGTGCGGGAACATAAAAATCGGGATTCTAATCCGGTTCCTGGATGGCGGCGGAACCTGTGCAGAATCTGGCCCGGCCGCAAAGAGCGGCGTTTTATACCAAAAGAGCCCGTAGGGAGCAAGTTTTGTACAGCAGTTCTGCGCCGATCACGGCATCTTTACAGAAGCCCCTGCTCGGCAAAGGATAAAGCCTTGTCCTCACCAACGATTAAGTGATCTAGAACTTTAATATCGACCAGCTCCAAGGCCTGTACCAAGCGCTCAGTGATCCATATGTCCGCTTGGCTGGGCTCACAGATGCCAGAGGGGTGATTGTGCGCCAGGATTAGCGCTGCCGCATTGCGATGCAGAGCCGTCTGTACCACCTCACGGGGATAGACACTGGCAGCATTGAGCGTTCCCTCAAACAGCTCCTCAAAAGCAATCACACGATGCTGGGTATCCAGGTACAGGCAGCAGAATACTTCCCGTCGGCGGTGGCGCAGCTGCATCGCTAAATAGTCTCGCACTGCAGCCGGGCTGCACAGTGCGCTCCCTTGGCTCACAGTCTCCGCCAAATGGCGCCTTGCCATTTCCAGCGCCGCTTGCAGCTGGACAAACTTGGCATCCCCCAATCCGCGCGCGCGACAAAACTGGTCCCTATCCACTTCTAGCAGCGCTCGTAGACCGCCGAACTCAGTCAGTAGACTGCGTGCCAAGTCCACCGCCGAAACCCCTGGCAAACCCACACGCAGGAATATGGCCAACAACTCCGCGTCCGACAACGCTGCGGCACCTCGCGCCAACAACTTCTCCCGAGGCCTTTCAGCCTCCGGCCAATCCTTGATTTTCATATCCACTTCCCAGCCTTTCCTGGCAGCCTTTTTCTGTGAACCCTCTCACCAACTCACCCCAAACGCGATTTTCGTGTCTATTCTCCGCCTTATAAGTACGGACGCAGAAATGCTAATCTAACCCGCTCGCATATATTCGGAAACTGTATCTATGTCCCCCCTTACCAATAAACGCATTCTTTTGGGTATCAGTGGCGGTATCGCCGCATACAAAAGCGCCGACCTGGTACGCCGTCTGAAAGATCGCGGTGCCGAGGTAAGGGTGGTTATGACTGCCGGAGCCCAAAAATTTGTGCAGCCCCTGACTTTCCAGGCTCTGTCTAGCAACCCTGTTCACTCTGACCTGTTGGACCCTGCCGCTGAAGCAGCCATGGGGCATATTGAGCTGGCCAAGTGGGCCGAGCTAATCCTGATTGCACCCGCAAGCGCCCAGGTGATGGCGAAACTCACCTGCGGCATGGCCGATGATCTGCTCAACACCCTGTGCCTGGCCAGTGAGGCACCCCTGGCGCTAGCACCCGCAATGAATCAGGCCATGTGGCGCCACCCCGCTACAACAGCCAATGCAAAAACTCTGCGCGACCGCGGAGTTCACTTATGGGGTCCAGCGGCCGGCAGTCAAGCCTGTGGAGATGTAGGGCCGGGGCGCATGCTCGAGCCCGCAGAGTTAGTACTACAGGCGGAAACTATGTTCGGCAGTAGCGACTGCCTGCAAGGCAAAAACGTAGTCATCACCGCTGGTCCAACCCGCGAAGCACTGGACCCGGTACGCTATCTGAGCAACCACAGTTCCGGCAAAATGGGGTTCGCACTAGCCAAGGCCGCTCAACAGGCCGGCGCCCAGGTAACATTGATTGCCGGGCCGGTAAACTTGGCCACTCCGGCCCATGTTAAGCGCGTCGACGTTGTCGACGCACGAGAAATGCGCGCTGCTGCCGAGCGCGCAGCGGACCTCTGTGACATCTTTATCAGCGCTGCCGCTGTTGCAGATTTTCGTCCAGCCGCCGCCGCCGAGCAAAAAATCAAGAAGCAGGAAGACCATGATGAAAGCTCTATTGCCCTGATTAAAAACCCCGATATCGTTGCCGGTATCGCTGCACGCGTGGAACGACGCCCATTTACGGTTGGCTTTGCCGCAGAGACCCAACAGGTGGAGCAGTATGCACTGAGTAAGCTGCAGCGAAAAAATCTAGATATGATAATTGCCAATGATGTAAGCCGCGCAGATAGCGGTTTTAACAGCGACCACAACGCGGTCACAGTGATAGATCGAAATGGCAGCGATACTCTACCGCCAGCCTTGAAGACCGATCTGGCCAGGCAGCTTATAGAAATAATTGCCACCAAGGCACAACAGTAAAAAATCTCGGACAGGAATATCTGTGGTTTCCAAGAACAACAGTCAACGCAATTCAGCATTGCACAAAGGACTACTACTACCTTCCCTACTGGCCGCAGTAGCCTGGCTCTGTGGAGCCTATTTAATCATTGAACATCTGGTCAAACCCCATAACCGTTCCCAGGTGGCCAAGGCGGCTGAAAAACAGGGAGAAACATTAGCTCAGGTAATTCAACAGCAACTGATCGAGCGTTCTCGGCGCCTGCAAAAAATCAGTGCGTTACAGACGCCGGCTGCCACTCTTCTCAATACTGCCGAACTGCCAGAGCAATCGAGGGTGCAGGTATTTAGCAGCGCGCAGATTCAGGTCGGAGCCGGCTCAGACCCGAGTCTCAATTTCGCCCTGGTAGATCTGCTCAAACGAACCCGATTGGACGCACAGCAACCCCTGGAAATACTGCGCACAGGCTCCGATAACAGCTGGCAATTACACAACGTCATCAACCTAAGTAGCGAGCAACTGCTGGTAAGCCAACCCTTTACCGTAATAGAAAGCACTCTGGATGACCTTGATAAGGGTCAGGGACAAATTCAGCTCACCCAGAAATTTCCCGATGGGGCTGCACAAACTCTATGGAGCAGCGGGCAGGGTGGGAGCTATACCTCCACTGTGGATATTCAGGGAAGTTATCTGCATGTGAAATTTAGCCCTTCCACTACATTCACCGAACAATACAGCCTGTCGACGCTTTGGATTTATCTCGGTGCCGGTGCCGGCCTGCTGGTTACACTGCTGCTATTGATACGCTTTCTTCCACAAGACACTCGCGCTCCCTGGGAACGCAGCCAAAGAAACACAAAAGACAGCGAGAGGACGAGTAAACTTGGAGAAATAGAGGGTGAGGCCCCACAGCAGGATGGTTCCCTGCCCCAGAGCCTGGCCGCGGCCCCCAGTATCGCTCCACAGGCCACCGAGCAAAGCCATGCAGAAAATACCCCTAAAGAAGTGAACAAGCCGCACTCCTCTCTGGGCACCGAGTTTCCCGCGCACGTATTTCGCGCATACGACATTCGCGGTATTGCCGGCGATGAGATCAACGAGCCTTTCGCATACCAGCTTGGGCGCGCTCTCGGTACCCTAGCCCTACACGCAGGGGAGCATATTCTGCTTGTGGGACGCGATGGCCGAAATAGCAGTGAACTGCTCAGTAATTGTCTGATGGAAGGTATTCTCGATACCGGCTGTAACAGTGTTGACCTGGGCTTGGTCCCATCACCTTTACTCTATTACGCTTGCGCAAAAGGCAAGAACACCACCAGTGGAGTTATAGTAACCGCCAGCCACAACCCCGCCGAATACAATGGATTCAAGATTATACTCAAGGGCCGCCCTCTGGCCGAGGAGAAGCTCCAGGGGCTTTACCAGCTAATGAAAAAGGGCCCTTTCAAGGATGGAGAAGGCAGTAACCGCGAGCAGGATATCAAAGACAAGTATATCGATGAGATCTTCAACAATGTAGCGCTCGCCGGGCAGCCTCACCTAGTAGTGGACGCGGGCAACGGCGCTACTTCCCTACTGGCCCCGCGCCTGTTCGAGCAACTGGGCTGTGCAGTAACACCAATATTCTGCGAAGTGGATGGGAACTTCCCCAACCACCCGCCAGATCCTTCGCGCCCGGAAAACCTCCAGGCTCTGATAGATAAAGTCGCTGAGGCCGGAGCGGACTTGGGCGTGGCTCTCGATGGCGACGGCGATCGGGTTACCCTGGTATCCAGCAGTGGATGTATCGCCTGGGCCGACCAACTGGTTATGTTGTTAGCCAGGGATATTCTCGGCAGGCACCCCGGTGAAAGCATTGTCTTTGATGTGAAAAGCAGTCGCAGCCTGGCGCAATTGGTCAGCCAATATGGAGGCCGACCGGTAATGTGGAAAACAGGCCATGCCCCGATGAAAACCAAAATGCTGGAAACCAAAGCCATTCTTGGTGGCGAATTATCCGGGCATATTTTCATCAAGGATCGTTGGTTTGGCTTTGATGATGGTATTTACGCGGCTGCGCGCATCCTGGAAATTATGGCACTACGTGAACAGAGCCTCGACGAGTTGCTGGACACCCTACCCAAAATGCAAAGTACCCCAGAAATCCTGTTACCTGTGGCGGAGCAGGAAAAATTTGCCCTGATTGAAAAGTTACGCGAGCAAGGGGGCTTTACCGGTGCGGACGTCAATACTATCGATGGCTTGCGAATAGAGTTCAACGATGGCTGGGGACTGGTGCGGGCCTCCAATACTACTAGCGTTTTAACCCTTCGTTTTGAAGCTGAAAATGAAGAGGCTCTAGAACGTATTCGCAAACAGGTTATGGATCAGCTCAAAAAAATCGATCCCACTATTACCGTGCCTAACTGGCAGCTTCTCGACTGACGAGTATAAATTGACCTGAATATACTGCGGCACAGATAAGTGCCGCTGCCGACCGGCGGTCGGTATGTTTATATCCACAACATATCCGCGTACCTGCGCGGCACTCTCGGCATAGATTGGGCGGCAGGAGAATTCCGCTCAAACGTGCCTTACTCCAAAGGAATTTCCATGTCCCTCGATAAAAAGTCCGCACTGCGTGTTGCCCAGGTCCTGAATGAGGCATTGCCTTATATCCAGCAATTTACCAGCAAGACTGTTGTAGTGAAGTTTGGCGGAAATGCCATGGTGGACAGGGAGCTTCAGAACAGCTTTGCCCGGGATATTATCCTGATGAAGCTGGTTGGTATGAACCCCGTGGTGGTACACGGCGGCGGTCCGCAAATTGGTCAGCTCCTGAACAAACTGAGTATCGAATCCCGTTTTGTCGATGGTATGCGCATCACTGACAGCGAAACCATGGATGTGGTGGAAATGGTGTTAGGCGGCACCGTCAATAAACAAATTGTCAACTTGATCAACCATAACGGCGGCCGTGCTGTGGGTGTCACCGGTAAGGATGGCTTATTAATCAAGGCACGCAAACTCACCAGGAAAAATGAGAGTGCCGGCCTGCATGCCTCGGAGATTATCGACATCGGCCAGGTGGGCGAGGTAGAAAAGGTCAATACCGATGTTATTGATATGTTGATTCACAGCGATTTTATTCCGGTAATCGCTCCAATTGGGGTCGACAAGGATGGTATTTCATACAATATCAATGCGGACTTGGTCGCCGGTAAAATTGCCGAATGTCTAAAAGCAGAAAAACTGATGCTACTCACCAACGTATCGGGCCTTAAAGATAAAAAGGGAGAGGTACTGACCGGTTTGAGTACACCGCAGGTAGAAGGCTTAATTGCAGACGGTACAATTCACGGCGGCATGCTGCCCAAAATTGCCTGCGCATTGCATGCTGTTAAAGCCGGCGTGACCTCGGCACATATTATCGATGGCAGGGTACCCCATGCGGTATTGCTGGAAATCTTCACAGATACCGGCGTTGGCACCCTAATTACCAACAATGACGCATAAAGCGGACACACAATCGTCCTTGGCAATTGAAGACAGCCGAGCGAATCGGTAGGATTCCGCCGCCGCAATATTAAGGCAACAAGAGCAAAAACCACCGTCCGCTCCCCAAGCGGACTAAAGGCAGTCAATGAGCAGCGAAAAAATCAATCGGCGTCAACAGATCCTGGAAGCTCTGGCACATATGCTGGAAGCCAGTCCCGGCGCACGTATTACAACTGCAGCCCTGGCCAAGGAAGTCGGCTTCTCAGAAGCGGCGCTTTATCGCCATTTCCCAAGTAAATCAAAAATGTTTGAAGGTCTTATCGAATTTATCGAGGAGACAGTTTTCACACGCATTGCAATGATTTTGCAGGAGGAGCCCTCAGCCCTGAACCGTTGCCAGAAAATTCTGCACCTTCTTCTGGCTTTCTGTGAGCGCAATCCGGGTATAACCCGCCTCCTCACTGGCGATGCACTGACAGGCGAAACTGAGCGATTACACGGGCGTATCCTGCAGCTATTCGATCGCCTGGAGACCCAGATCCGGCAAATTCTGCGCGAGGCAGAGCTTCGCGAACACCTCCGCCCAACTCTGCCCCTGGGCGGTGCCGCCAATCTGTTACTGGCCAGTGCCGAAGGCCGTATCGTGCAATACGTACGCAGCGGCTTCAAGCGCAAGCCTAC
This sequence comes from Microbulbifer sp. NBRC 101763, assembly GCF_040371615.1. Taxonomy (NCBI): domain Bacteria; kingdom Pseudomonadati; phylum Pseudomonadota; class Gammaproteobacteria; order Cellvibrionales; family Microbulbiferaceae; genus Microbulbifer; species Microbulbifer sp. NBRC 101763. Next base: position 425,896 of record NZ_BAABQV010000003.1, on the reverse strand, counting down.
AGAATACTGGGCTGAGCAATGGCCGGTCTTAACCTCGGGGTTTTTCCGTGAGACAGTGGCTGCAGCTCGCTAAATAGCTGCAGCCAAGCCACGGAATAATTTAGAAAAATGACGCCGGTTGGAGCCTGAGGATAAAACTCACTGAGCAATTATCCTCGCGAATTCGGCTTCATTTAGTGTTTAGCCATAAGCTCAGCATAGCGCGCAGCAGCTTTATCAAACTCATCATTGATAGAGACGGCCTCATCAGCGCGCCGGCTGAGCCGCTCACGCAACACTGAAACCTCTTTTTGCAGGTCGGCAATACGCTGCAGCAGTTCCGGGGCCACCTCGCGACCACCGCGCTGGGTACGTGCCGCGCTCGCTTCTTCCTGAGCAATCTGTAGACCGAGGCTATTGATATTCGAGCGCATAATCGCCATGTCCTGCTCGACAATTGCCAACTTGCGTTTACGCGCACTCTCAATATCGGCAACACTGTTGTAACGCTTGAGCAGTTTGCGATCAGCTTCTTTCTGAACCTCCTGCTGACGTTGAACCTCATACTCCTCTGGGCTCAATTGCGGCGGCACCACCTCCAATACTCGACCGGAGTGACTGAGGATCTCATAGCCCCCAGCCACATATTCAGGAGGCACGCTCTCATTGAGCACCAAAATGCCCTGATTATCAGTGTAGCGATAAAGTACCTGCCCCCTGGCTCCGCCTGCGGCATTTGCCAGGATGGAGAGCAGTAAAAGGCCTGGAACCAGTAAACGTGCAATAGGGGCGATTGGCATCGCTCTTCTCACTAAACAGTGCGGCCCGCTGCAGGAAAAGGCCTATTTATTGACCTGAAACCCCATAACGTTGCCGGTAGTCCACAATTTTTTGCAGGGTCTCGCCGTCCTGCGATTCCTGCTCGAGAAAGCTGATCACATGATCCAACTGGACAATGCTGATCACTGGAATATTGTACTGTCTCTCTACTTTCTGAATAGCGGAGAATTCACAATCCTCACCGGCTTTTTCCTGACGGTTCAAACCAATCACTACACCCGCCGGTTCAGCACCATGAGACTCGATAATCTGCATGACTTCACGCACCGCGGTGCCCGCAGTAATCACATCATCGATAATCAAAACCTTGCCATTAAGCGGCGCACCCACTAAGGTTCCGCCTTCGCCGTGATCCTTGGCCTCTTTGCGGTTGTAGCAAAAAGGTTTATCAATGCCTTTCTGGGCCAATGCCACGGCAGTCACCGCACCCAGCGGAATGCCCTTGTAAGCCGGTCCGAAAATGACATCAAACTCCACTCCCGATGCGATAATCGCTTCGGCGTAGGCCTGTCCGAGTGCTGCCAGTGCGGCACCGGTGTGGAATCGGCCGGCATTGAAGAAGTAGGGGCTCTGACGGCCTGATTTCAAGGTGAAGTCGCCAAAACACAACACCTGATGATCCAGGGCCAATTGGATAAAATCGCGCTGATATTGCTGCATGGAAAATTGTTAACTATTGGCTAAGGTGAAGGGAGACCTCCCCGAAGCAATCCCGGGGATAGGCATGCAAATAATGTTTCTAATGATACACAGTCCGCTGGTAAGGGGCTAATAATGCGAATAGTGAGCTTGTCTGTAGACGGCATTCATCAGGCCGCACAACGCGGTCTCTACGATTGGTTGGCTGAGCAGGACGCAGACATTATCTGCCTTCAGGACCTGCGCTCCCTGGAGCCAGAGCTTGACCACCCCATATTCCACCCCGACGGCTATTACAGCTATTTTTTCGACTCGGGCACACCCCATGAAAACGGTGTGGCGATCTATACGCGCAACCAGCCCAAGGCGATTATTTTTGGAATGGGCTTTGCCAATGGCGAAGATATGTACGGACGTTATTTGCAAGCAGACTTCGAACGCCTGAGTGTTGGTTCCCTGCTTGCTCCAGTGGCTACGGATGAAGCATCACTGGAGAAAAAGGTCCAGTTCTTCGACGATATGCAGGCGCATTTGCATAAGATCAGCCGCAAACGCCGCGATTTTATTTTCTGTGGCAACTGGGGCATGGCCCACCGCCGGGCCGATGTGCAGAACTGGCAAGATCACCAGGATAGCCCCGGGTTTATGCGCCACGAGCAGCGCTGGCTGGACCAACTGTTCAATGAGATTGGCTATGTCGATGCCTTCCGCCGCGTAGTCAAAGACACCGATGAATTTACCTGGTGGCCGAGCGGCGCCGTGGGCGAGGGCGATGGCTGGCGCACCGACATGCAAATCGTGTCGCATGGCTTGAAAAACCGTATCGAATATGGGGCTATCAACAAGAACGTTAAATTTTCCAGTCACCTTCCAGTGATGATGGATTACGACATTGAAGTGTGAATGCTATGAAGCCTGGATTCGTCCAGGCTTCATAGATCAGCTTACTTGTTGGCGACATACAGGACTCGCCATCAGTTACCGGTTGCTACTGATTTAGCGCCTCCTGTTGGAGTGCAATCAGTTCATCAATACCTGCCTTGCCAAGCCCCAGCAGCTGTGCGAACTGCTTCTCAGTGAAAGGCTTGCCCTCTGCTGTACCCTGAACTTCAATCATGCCACCATCTGCTGCCATCACCAGATTCATATCGGTATCAGCCGCACTATCCTCCGGGTAATCCAGGTCGAGTACTGCCTCGCCATCATAGATACCAACAGAAACCGCAGCGACCAAGTTGAGCAATGGATCCTCGGTAAGGATTTTTTCTCGCTGCATATAGCGCAGGGCGTCCACCAAGGCCACACAGGCGCCAGTAATAGCGGCCGTTCGCGTACCGCCATCGGCCTGAATAACATCGCAATCCAAGGTGATCTGGTTTTCACCTAGCTTTTCCAAATCTACCGCTGCGCGTAAAGAGCGGCCTATCAAGCGCTGGATCTCAACAGTGCGGCCACTCTGCTTGCCCTTGGCCGCTTCGCGCGGCATACGCGAGTCGGTGGAACGCGGCAGCATCCCATACTCAGCGGTAATCCAACCACTACCTTGACCACGCAAAAACCGCGGCACTTCACTCGACACCGATGCGTTACACAAAACTTTTGTATCGCCGAACTCTACCAAAACAGAGCCCTCAGCGTGACGGGTGTAGTTACGGGTTATTTGAATCTGGCGCAATTGCGCCGCTGCGCGGCCGCTGGGACGCTGCATAGCTCACCTCAGAAAATTATATGAAAGCCCAGCATTATATACCCCAGCATGCCTGTCCGAACGCTGTGCTATGATGCCGGGCCGATAAATACGCCTGCAGGGGATCAGCAATGGCCAATAACCGGGAACAAAACAAAGTGCGGAGCATGACTGCTTTCGGCCGCGCCGAAGGCACTTACGCTACAGGGACCACTATCTGGGAACTGCGCTCGGTTAATCATCGCTACCTAGAGCCCCATTTTCGTCTGCCAGAGGTTGGACGTCCTTTAGAGGCCCAGTTACGTGACGCTCTACGCAAAACCCTGTCCCGCGGAAAGCTTGAACTCACCCTGACCATCAAACCTAACGGTGTGGAGAGTAGCGGCCTCGAAATAAACCAGCCCCTAGCACAGGCATTAATTCAGGCCGCCAAACAAGTGGCTGCAGGTGAAGAGATACAGCCATTAAATCCTCTGCAGCTATTACAGTGGCCCGGAGTGATCAGCGAGCCGGAAGCCGATACCGAGCAGCAGTCAGCAACTATCCTGAAGGCATTTCACGAGGCGTTGCAGCAGTTACGCGCAAATCGCGAACGCGAGGGCGCAGAGCTGGCAAAGTTTATTGAAGCCCGTCTCAAAGGAATTGAAGAGCAGGTGGCTAATGTTCGCGAACTGCTCCCACAAATACTGGAAGCCCAACGGGAAAAGCTACGTAGCCGCCTGGAAGAGCTTTCTGTGGACCTGGATAATGAGCGTCTTGAGCAAGAGATAGTGCTACTGGCTCAAAAAGCCGATGTTGATGAAGAGCTGGACCGTCTGAGTGCCCATACTGCAGAAACCCGCCGCGTGCTCGCCGGCGGTGGCGCAATTGGCCGACGCCTTGATTTCCTGATGCAGGAGTTTAACCGGGAAGCCAACACTCTTTCATCAAAGTCCATTGTGACTGACACCACTCAAGCAGCTGTAGAACTGAAAGTATTAATCGAGCAGATGCGTGAGCAAGTACAGAATATTGAGTAGGAAAACCATAGGGCTTTTACAACTAAAGTGAAGGCTCTATATTCTCCCACCTTCGACAGAACTATTCTTTTTAGTCTTCCCCACGTTAAAAATTAAAATTTATGCGTAAAAGTTTTAAATGGGCTGGAGCAATTTTTTTTGTATTAGCCACTATTGAAATTATCAATATAATTACGGGGCGATCACTAAATCATTTCGGCCTAGTCCCAAGGTCTCTCAGCCATCTACCTCATATTTTTTCCGCTCCACTGCTACATGGAAGTGTGTGGCACTTTTTATCAAACATAGTAACTCTGTGCGTATTTAGCTTTTTGGTATTACAATACGGAGTTAAAACCTACCTGAAAATAACAATCGCTATTTTAGTTACTACCGGGCTTACCGTTTGGCTATTTGCAAGAGACGGAAACCACCTGGGGGCAAGTTCGATAATCTATGGTTATTTCGGTTTTTTGCTAATGGCTGGATTTATCAGCAGGCAGTTTAGTCGATTAATTGTGTCCATCTTTATAGGGATTTTTTATGGGGGAATGATTATTGGCCTGCTGCCTAAAGGAAATTATATTTCCTGGGAGTCACACCTATTTGGCTTCATCTTTGGCATATTGGCGGCGAGGCTTTGGGCGCACACTCCCAGCTATAATATAGCCCGGTAAGCGACATCAACTACGTGAGACTGTTAGTCTTCAGAGTGGTTATACACATCAACCCCGAGATAGAAATAAAAGCCTTTCAAAATAAAATATAAATAATTAAAGCGCACCTTTCACAAACATTCAAAGCATCCTTCTGAGCCCAAACAGACTTAACCTTCCCTGAATTAATAAAATCTGAGAGCAATGTCTCATTCTTAAAGATATCAAATAGGATCACCGTCTTAGTTGAATCCCAGGGCTAATTTGCCTCTGATGAAAGGTCTAAGAATTCAAGCTAGCTAAAGAAAAAAACCACTTCGAAAAACATAACGATACTTCCTGTCTAGCAGAAAATTGTATTAATTTTTTTCATAACAATTCTTATATTCTCTTCGCTCTCATTTTCAATGAGAACTGCAGCACACTTCCTCAATAGACAATTTCTCAATACCTGACTTTTTTTTCAAAACTTATAAATTTGTCGCAAAAAGCCACAAGTTTTATTGGGTTTTCACTGAGGATAATGATTTCGATATCGTTATATACCTGTGCCCGATTGAAACTCTGGTACCAATTTTAGTGAAACTGACTAATTGATCATGTGATTGGCAGTTTTTTGGCTAACCCGTTTGGCAAATTTATTTTGCCAATACGAGGTGACACAGGAGTGGCCGGCCTGCCAGAACACTGACTGGCATCCGGACAAATAGAATCTCGGAGAAATAACAATAATGAAATCATCATTGAAAACTCTTTTTCAAAAGACAGCTTTAGCGAGCTCACTTTCAATACTGTGCGCGGCACCCTTCGCTGCCCATGCAGAAGAGGCGGACAACACTCTGCTGACCGATCGCATCATCGTAAAATATAAAAATAACGCCAAGGTCGGTCGGGCTGCCACTATGGCCCAAGAGACTGTGGAAAAGGCTTCTCGTCGCGCCGGCCACAAGATGCGTCACCTACGCCGTATGGCTACCGGTGCACAAGTAATGCGCCTTGAGGGGCGGAAAAATAAAGCTGAGCTGGAAGCCATTATCAGCCGCCTGAAGCAGGATCCGGATGTGGAGTATGCCGAGCCTGACCGTATTATGCGCGCTATGGCCACACCTAATGACCCGAGCTATCTCAATCAATGGCACTATTTTGAGACCACCGGCGGCCTGAACCTGCCTTCAGCTTGGGATGTAACCCAGGGTGAAGGAGCTGTTGTCGCCGTACTTGATACCGGTTATCGCCCACACCCCGATCTGGTCGGCAACATTCTGCCGGGCTATGACATGATTTCTGATACCTTTGTCTCTGTGGATGGAGACGGCCGCGATAGCGATGCCACTGATCCAGGTGACTGGTACACCAATAAGGCCTGTGGCGATGATCCACGTATCCCCTCAGAAAGTGACAGCAGCTGGCACGGCACTCACGTAGCCGGCACTATTGCCGGGGTCACCAATAACAATATGGGCATCGCCGGGGTCGCCTATAAAGCCAAGGTCGTTCCGATTCGTGTACTCGGTCGCTGTGGTGGTTATACCTCTGATATTGCCGACGGCATTATTTGGGGAGCAGGCGGTTCCGTCAGTGGCCTGCCGACTAATGCTAATCCAGCCCAAGTACTCAACCTGAGTCTTGGTGGCGGCGGTAGTTGTGATACTACAACCCAAAATGCTATCAATACCGCCCGCAGCCTGGGCGCCACCGTTGTAGTTGCCGCTGGTAATGACAATACCAATGCCAGCCAGTTCAGCCCGGCAAGCTGTAATGGAGTTATTACGGTTGCAGCAACTAACCGTAACGGCGGGCGCTCTTACTACTCCAACTACGGCAATGTAGTGGATGTTGCCGCACCGGGTGGAGCACAGAGCTTCCTCAACGACCCGAATGGTATTCTGTCCACACACAACAGCGGTGCAACAAACCCAAGCAGTGATAGCTATTTCTACAGCCAAGGCACCAGCATGGCCGCGCCTCACGTTGCCGGTGCTGCCGCGCTGCTCTACTCAGTCAACCCGAACCTGAGCCCGGACGAGGTGGAATCAATCCTAACCAGCACTGCCCGTAGCTTCCCGTCCTCATGCAGCAGCTGTGGTACCGGTATTGTCGATGCGGCGGCAGCTGTAGCCATGGCCAGCGGCGATGATGGCGGTGGCAACGGAAATGGCGATGGAGTGAGCTGGACAGAGACCAACCTCTCCGGCAGCTGGCGCAGTCGGCAGGACTTCACTATCGAAGTGGCGGCTGGCACCTCTTCCCTGAACGTACAAATGTACGGTGGCGAGGGTGATGCAGACCTGTACGTGGGACACAGCAATGCCTCACAATGGGCATGCACCTCTAGAGAGTCGAGCAATAACGAAAGCTGCACCATCAATAATCCGCAGTCTGGTACCTGGGATATCACCGTATACGGCTACAGGTCCTATACTGGTGCAACCCTGGAGGCGGAAGCCGTGCCCTAAGCGGCAAGTTAAATTTACCATTATTGGAAAAGGCCGGTATTTACCGGCCTTTTCTTTTCTGCTCTCAAACTATTCAGTTTTAGCTAGCGAGCAAATGCAGCAAATTGAGTATCCACCGGTGTATCGGCAAAATGATTGATGTAATTGCTCATCACTTTCTGCGCAACTCCGGCAATTATCTCGAGCAGGCTCTGTCGATTGTAACCAGCCGCATAAAAGCGCTCCAATACCTCATCTGAAATCACACCGCGCTCACGGACAATCGCCAGGGTGGTATCCCTGAGTACTTCTAGCTTTTCAGTTGGCAGGGATGTCTTATTTCTAAGAGCCTCATTTACTTCGTCTGCCACCTTCATCGCCTTGGCAATGGCACTGTGTGCCGGCACACAGTAGTGGCAGTTGTGCTCCACATTGATGGTTTGCCACACCACTGTCATTTCCTCAGCTGTAAATGAAGTATTCAGAAAATACTGGTGTAAATCCTGGTAAGCAGCAAGGGCCTGGGGAGACTCCGCCATAACCCCATGCAAGTTAGGAATATACCCAAATGCCTTGAGAGATTTCTGTAGGAGGGGTTTGCTGTCTTCTGGTGCGCTTTCAAGGTCGTAAATTTGAAACTCTTTCATCGCTGAACCTACCTTCATTGTTTGGGTTAAATACTTGAGCGATCGATCAAGTGAGGCTCAGACTACCCAATATTGAGCGACTGTTCAATATTAAATGGTAATTGGCGTACACCCCTTGAAAGGGTAAAATTTGAGCAATTGCTCAATTGGAGGCTGCATGGCGAACACCGCGAAATTCAATCGTCGGGAAGTACTACAGAAGGCGACTAGGCTTTTCTGGCAGAATGGATTTCACGCCACATCGACCCGTGACCTGCAGCAGGCCACCAATCTTCGACCTGGCAGTATTTATGCAGCTTTTGGCAGTAAATCTGGTCTTTTCAAAGAAGTTCTCGCCTATTACGCGCAAAACCGCGATGAATTACTCCATCGCTGTATGGCAGAAGAGACAAGCACTCTGGGCGGCTTGCGCGCCTATTTCCGCTACATACTGCTTGGTGATGACGTTGATGCCCCAAACGAGCTCTGCTTATTGGCCAAAGCCATCTCTGAGCTGGATGAAGGGGAGGAGACGCTATTGGACGAGGCCCGCTCCTTGCTGGCTGCACATGGTGAAAAGTTTCGCCTCTATGTGGAGGAGGCGGTAAGCGCTGGAGAGCTGCCCCAGGATACAAATTCAGAGCTACTCGCCCGCCAGCTACAGGTTCAAATGATCGGGCTGCGCACTTTCCTCCGTGCCACCTCGGACCGCGCGGCAGTAGAGCAGATGATAGGGAAGCTATTTGACCCAGCCCCGGCGCAGACGTCCAACTAGGGAGATTCTGTGCTTGGAAGCTAACCTTCTCAAACTAACGCTGACGGATTTCGGAATCCAGCTCCTGCGGACATTTGCCCTGCACAGCCCCTATGGCAAAGTCAGGTAAGACGGTATCGAGCAATAACTATAAGAGGTCGCCGTGAGTCTGATTACCTACGCTATCCCCTTTTTCCTGTTCGCCATTCTGGCAGAGCTTGCCCTGGACCGCTGGAGAGGTTGGGGGGTCTACCGCCTTAACGACACCCTGGGCAATCTCAGCACCGGCATCCTTAGCAGAATCCTGGGACTGACTTATAAAAGCCTTTTCCTGATTATCTATATCCCTCTGTTCCAACTACTACAACCTTACTACCAAGCAATGGGTTTCGACTGGTCCATCAGTAACGGCTGGCACCTGCTGATCGCCGTAATCGCCTACGATTTCTGTTATTACTGGAAGCATCGCATCTGCCATGAAATCAATGTGTTTTGGGCCGAACATCTGGTGCATCATCAAAGTGAGGACTACAACCTGAGTACCGCCCTACGCCAGTCCAGTGGCGGGCTGCAATTGGATTGGGTTTTCTATCTACCACTATTGCTTATCGGCTTGCCGGCGGAAATGGTGATCGTTGCCGGTGCACTGGATCTGATTTATCAGTTCTGGGTACACACGCAAAAGATTCCCAAAGTCCGCTGGATGGAATGGCTGTTTATAACCCCCTCCAATCATCGTGTGCACCATGCGCAAAACAAGGTCTATGTGGATAAAAACTACGGCGGCATCCTGATTCTGTGGGACCGGCTGTTTGGCACTTATCAAGAGGAGCTTGAGCATGAGCCCTGTATTTACGGTGTGCGCAAAGCGCTTAACACCTTCGACCCTCTTGCAGCTAACCTTCAGCACCTGAAACGCATGGCTAAGGACGCCTGGTATACAAAGAGCTGGTGGGACAAGCTCACCCTCTGGTTCCGCCGCACCGGTTACAGGCCCACCGACGCCGAGGCGGCTATGCCTGTACCCTCTACCAACCTGGCACATTTTCAGCGCTACGACCCACCTATTCGCCATGCCCGCCGTGTGTATGCACTGGCCCAGCACCTATGTTACTCCGCCGCAACCCTGGCCTTACTCTGGTATTACGAATCGCTGAACTTTGCCTATCTAATCTCGGTAGTTGCCCTGCTGGTTTTCAGCCTGGTTATCAACGGCCGCATTCTCGATGGCCACCACTGGGTGAAATATCTGGAACCCCTGCGCTTGGCGCTCCTGGTTGCACTATTACCGTTGCTAAATACCCAATTTGTCCCACTTTTTATGGCCTATATTTCTGTCAGCGCGCTGATGTGGTGGTGGTTGGCAATCACTGACAAAGAGGATAAAGTCGCTGTCGTTAGCGATTAGCAACAAGGGGCAACCTCAGTCGCATGATGTTGGTGGTGATTGAGCAAACTCCTGCTGGGCGATCCCGGCCGGTCTCAGGGGTGCAGTCTGTAGCGCACTTCTGGAACTCCCAACACATACCCCCAACTCCGGCCGGGGTTTAGCCTCCCATGCATACCCCGCCGTTTGAGACAGCGCGAATCTAACCGCTTCGGTTATAATGCACGCTTTGCCTTCGAATAGGATCAGTTGTGCCTACAGGAACTCTCTATACCGTATCTGCACCCTCGGGTGCGGGGAAGACCAGTCTGGTAAAGGCGCTGGTGGACAACGACACCCAAGTCACCGTCTCCATTTCCCATACCACCCGTGCCATGCGCCCCGGTGAGGTCAACGGTGTCGACTACCACTTTATCGAGCGCAAAGAGTTTCTGGCAATGCTCGAAGAAAATGCCTTCCTCGAGCACGCCCAGGTATATGGAGACAACTACTACGGCACAGCCAAAGGCAGTATTGAAGAAGTTCTCAACAGTGGCCGCGATGTGATCCTGGAGATCGACTGGCAGGGGGCCGCCCAGGTACGGCGTCTGCTTCCAGATACGGTGGGCATATTTATTCTGCCTCCCTCTCAGGAGGCATTGCGCCAGCGCCTCACCGGGCGCGGCCAGGATGACCAGGCTGTTATAGAACGGCGCATGGACCTGGCCATCGATGAGATGACACATTATGTCGAAGCAGATTACCTGGTGATTAACGATAATTTCGACCAGGCCCTGATGGAGCTAAGTTGCATTATCACAGCCCAGCGCCAGCGCCTCGGGCAACAACAGCTGCGCCATGGCGAGCTATTAAAGGCATTGCTGCGCCATTGAGCCGATTGATCGAATTGCGTACACTCCGCGGTCCGGTAAAATAACCGGTCCTCCCGAACAGAATTTGCCCTTATGGGCACAGTGAATGGAACCGAAAGTTTATGGCACGTATCACAGTTGAAGATTGCCTCGAGCACGTCGACAACCGCTTCGAACTCGTTATCGTGGGCAGCAAGCGCGCCCGCCAGATTGCTACTGGCGGCCAGGATCCCATGGTTCCAGAAGAGAATGATAAACCCACAGTAATCGCCCTGCGGGAGATCGAGGAAGGCCTGGTAGATGCCAGCATCCTCGACCAGCCGGATCGCGAAGAAGCCCCGGCCCCCATGGTGGCCCCGGCCTACCTATCAGACCAGGAAATCTGATCCTGGCCTGTTCGAACTGGAAGTCTATGAGTTATACGAGAGGCGCGCGCGGCATTGCACACCATCGATAGTCTGGCCCACCGCCTCTCTTCATACCTGCCCCCCGATCAGATCCAGATAGTCCGTCGCGCCTACTTCTATGCGGAGCAGGCCCACGACGGCCAGCAGCGTCGCTCCGGCGAGCCCTATGTAACTCACCCACTGGCGGTGGCTACCATCCTTGCGGGCATGCATATGGATCACGAGAGCCTGGCCGCGGCCATGCTGCACGACGTGATTGAGGATACCGGGATTCCAAAGGCAGCTCTGGCTGAGCAGTTTGGCAGCGAGGTGGCCGATATTGTCGACGGCGTCTCCAAACTGACCCAGTTTGAAACTGACAGTGCGGCAGAAAAGCAGGCAGAGAACTTCCAGAAGATGGCCCTGGCCATGGCGCGTGATATCCGCGTAATCCTGGTCAAACTCGCTGACCGACTGCATAACATGCGTACGCTGGGCGCGCTAAAACCGCAAAAACGCGCACGCATCGCCCGGGAGACCCTCGAAATCTACGCCCCTATCGCCCATCGCCTGGGCATGAATGATGTGCGTATCGAGTTTGAGGACCGCGCCTTCTTCGCAATCTATCCACTGCGCGCCAGCCGATTACGCGCCGCCCTTGTAGCCGCGCGCGGCAATCGCAAGGAGCTGTTAGAACAAATCCAGAATGCTATCGAGTTGCGCCTGCAGCGAGAGGGGATCAGCTCTCTGGTCATTGGCCGCGAGAAACATCTATACAGCATCTATCAGAAGATGCGCGCCAAGAAGAAGTCATTTAAGGAAATCATGGATGTCTACGCCTTCCGCATTATCGTGGACAGCGTGGATACCTGTTACCGGGTTTTAGGTGTGATGCACAGCCTGTATAAGCCGGTCATTTCCGAATTTAAAGACTACGTCGCCATCCCCAAATCCAATGGCTACCAATCACTGCACACCGTTTTGCTCGGCATGCATGGGGTACCAATCGAGGTACAGGTTCGTACCAAGGAAATGGATGAGATGGCCAATAGTGGCATTGCTGCCCACTGGTTGTACAAAGCTTCCGGCGATGAAGTGATTAATACCGGCGGCACCAGCCAAGTGCGCGCGCGCCGCTGGGTGCAGGGCCTGCTGGAAATGCAGCAACGCGCTGGTGACTCGTTGGAGTTTATTGAAAACGTTAAAATCGATCTGTTCCCCGATGAGGTGTACGTATTCACCCCCAAAGGTCAGATTGTCGACCTGCCAGCCGGTGCCACTGCCGTGGATTTCGCCTACTCGGTGCATACGGATATCGGCAACTCCTGTGTAGCGGTGCGTATTAATCAGCGCCTGGCACCGCTATCGCAACCCCTCGAAAGTGGTCAGAGAGTGGAAATCCTCACCCGTAAAAGTGCCCAACCAAATCCCAACTGGCTCAATTTTGTCGTCACTGCCAAGGCGCGCAGTGCAATTCGGCACTTCCTAAAGCACCAGCGTCACCACGACTCTATTGCCCTGGGACGACGCCTGCTGGAAAAGGCTCTGGGAAAATTCGACACGCGCCTGGAGGAACTCACTCCGGAACAATTGGAACGGGGCCTACAGGAAGCCAAGTGCGCGACATTGGACAAGTTGCTCGAAGAGATAGGCCTGGGCAATAAGGTCGCCTTCTCCGCCGCAAAGCTACTGGCACCAGCCCACAGTGAAGAGGCGGAAACCGGCAATATTTCTTCACCACTGACGATCGATGCCCAGGAGGGCATGATGATCAGTTTTGCACGCTGCTGTCGCCCGATTCCCGGGGATACCATCCTGGGTCATATCAGCTCCGGAAAAGGCGTTGTGGTACACCGCGATACCTGCCGCAACACCAGTGAGTTCCGTGAACACCCAGAAAACCTGATGCTGGTGAACTGGTCTCCCGACGTAACTGGAGAATTCCTCGGTGATGTTCGCGTGGAGGTTGAATCGGAGCGAGGTATTATTGCGCGTCTAGCCACCCGCATTACCGAGGAGGGGGCCAGCATTGAACAAATCAATGTGGATGAAAAAGATGCGCACAATAGCGTGATCTCCCTGACGCTGGAAGTGAGTGGGCGGGTGCATCTGGCAAGGGTGATGAAACGACTGCGCAACCTGCCATCAGTAATCCGTATCTCCCGCCCCTAAGGCGCTTATCAGCTCATTATTTACTGCCACTTAGCAATGCAATGATGGCTGTCAGTAACGCTGACATTTGCCATCAAAGCACGTTATATTTAGCCGCTTTCCGTAAATACCAATAAGTAATGGAGTGCCCCGCATGCCCAACCGCGCAATTATCAAAACTGACAAGGCTCCGGCTGCAGCTGGTACCTATTCACAAGCGGTGAAGGTTAACAACACGGTTTACCTATCCGGGCAGATAGGGCTGGACCCAAAAAATCAGCAGATGGTTTCAGGCAGCTTCGCCGATGAAGCACGCCAGGTATTTCGCAACCTGAGTGCCGTGTGTGAAGCGGCAGATGGCTCACTCAATCATATTGTGAAGCTGAACTTGTTCATCACCGACAGCGGTAATTTTGCTGCGGTCAATGAAATCATGGCTGAATTTTTCCAGGAGCCTTATCCAGCACGGGCCACTGTAGTCGTCAAAGAGCTCCCACTGGGGGCCCAGTTTGAAGCCGAAGGCGTAATGGTGCCCTGATTTTCTACAATGCAAAATAAAGCCGGGCCAATCGCCCGGCTCATCTCTACCCTTCCGCTTCAAGAAGGGCGCTATAGCCCACTTTATAATCCGGATACTTCAGCTCGTAGCCGCTGGCCAGCATTCGCTGATTACTGAGCTTCTTAGATCGACGCTCACTGGTTTGCACTATCTCGCGCAAATGGGCACTGGTATAGCCCATCGCCTTCACCAGCCACTGCTGCAACTCATACATGGGCACCGGCTTGCTATCGGCACCAATATATAAGTTTTCTGGGGACCAGCCCTGTTTATGTCTCTCAATTAGATGCAATAAAAAGCCAATGCAGTCATCCACATGGATGCGATTGCTGTACTGTGGAGGTTGCGGAGGGGCACAGCGTCCGGCACGTACCTGGGAAAGCAGGCGGTCACGGCCCGGCCCATAAATACCGGCAAAACGCACTATGCAAGTGCCGGGCATCGCCGAGCGGATGATATCCTCCGCAGCCAGCAGAGCCTCTCCCTGAAAACCACTGGGGACAGGGGGAGTCTGTTCATCGATAAAATCATCGCCGCTCTGACCGTAAACACGGGTGGAAGATACCCAAAGCACCAGGCGCGGAGGTTTAGACAGGTGCGGGATCGCCTCGGCGAGAGCCCGAGCAGTCTCTACATAAGCACGCTGGTATCCATTAGGTGTGTGTTCGTCGGGGGTAAATGTGGCGAGTATGATATCGGCACCATCTGCCAGCAGGCGCTCAATGTCACCGGCCTTTGTGGCATCTCCCCTGCGCCAGTTAACAACATCGGCGCGGCGCTTACTCGCCAAAGCCACCAGTGGGTTACGACGCATTCCGAAAACGCTGTATTTCTTCCGGTCGATATTCAGCGCGAGGCGCGCCCCAAGGTCACCACACCCAAGGATCCAAAGCTTTTCTTGTTGTGTCATATAGTTCTCGGCGGAGGGTGCCAAGTGCCGCACCAACCGTCATATTCCCTTAATTTTTATGCTGTTGAGTCCTGTTGGAGAAACATAAGATCCTCTGCAACACAGATCCTTCTCACCCGATCACTCCGGGTCCTCCAAAATTAACCCGCAAACGATTGCGATACCACCATCCATGGATACCGAAGCGGGGCAGCTTATGCCCCACAAATCAAACTGCCGCTCTGGTTTTGAACTAGTTACCGCGCCGCTTGAGTAAACGGTATACAGCGAGAAAGATTATCGCACCAATGGTCGCTGTTATTATGTCGCCAAATCCGAAACCGGTCACGGGTCCGCCGAAACCAATTAAGGCACCGAGCCAGCCTCCGATAAACGCACCGATAATGCCGATGACCATAGTCACTATCCAGCCACCAGGGTCTTTGCCTGGCATGATCCACTTGGCCAAAGCGCCGGCAATAAGTCCGAGAATGATCCAGGATAGAACTCCCATGACGTTTCTCCGTTCGGTATGCCCCCATAAGATATAGCAAAATTTTGCGCCTCAATCCCCTATCGACGTCCACAATTGGTAAATTTTTCCAACTTTCAGTCTCCAGGCAGAAGGCTAGGGGCAGGGTGAGACACAGTATTGGCGAGCAGCTATTATTTATGAATAATAGCTATCACCTGAGACCATTTAATTGTCTTTACCATGACCCTCAATGAATTGCGTTATATAGTCACCCTCGCCCAGGAACAGCATTTCGGCCGTGCCGCCGAGCGCTGTTTCGTGAGCCAGCCGACCCTGTCCATTGCAGTGAAAAAACTGGAAAAGGAATTGGGTGTTGCGCTGTTTGAGCGCTCCAAGACCCGGGTACAGGCGACACCACTAGGAGAGCGAATTGTCGCCCAGGCCCAACTTGTGCTCGAACAGTCTGCGGCAATCAAAGATATCGCCAGCGCCGGTAAGGACCAGCTTTCCAGCCCTCTCTCTGTCGGAGCAATCTTTACCATTGGCCCCTACTTGTTCCCACACTTCATTCCCCAGTTGCAACACCTGGCCCCAGATATGCCTCTGTATGTGGAGGAGGGGTATACTGCCACTCTGCGCCAGCGTTTACGCAAAGGCGAACTCGACGCAATTATTATCGCGCTGCCGTTTACCGAGCCTGATGTCGTGACACAGCCCCTCTACGATGAACCTTTTGTGGTGCTGATGCCATCCGGTCACCCTCTCACCCAGTTTGAGACTATCGACCCGGAACAATTGACTGATGACAATGTACTTTTACTAGGTGAGGGACACTGTTTCCGCGATCAGGTACTAGAGGCCTGCCCACACCTCCAGTTGACCATGGAAAAAGATAACGGTGGCGGCATCCGCACCGCCGCCGATGGAAGCTCATTGGAAACCTTGCGCCATATGGTGGCTTCGGGGCTGGGCATCACGGTACTGCCCCTGTCTGCAGCTACAGCTTCACAATATGCGAGCGGCCTGCTGGAGACCCGCCCATTTGTTGCACCGGGGCCTCGTCGTACCGTCGCCCTGGCCTGGCGCGCCAGCTTCCCACGCCACCGCGCCATTGATATCCTGCGAGAGGCTATCAGCCAGTGTCACCTGATCGAGCCCTAACCAGCCTCTCAGAACAACCCATTACCGCTCTCAAGGGGGTAGGGGATAAGTTTGCCCAGGTGCTGGCCAAACTGCATATTTACTCCTTGCAGGACCTACTGTTCCACCTGCCACTGCGCTATCAGGACCGCACCCGCATAGTGCCGGTTGCGGGGCTCACCGCAGGTATGGATGCAGTCATCGAAGGTGAGGTAACAGCAGCTGATATCGTCTTCGGCCGGCGGCGCAGCCTGGTTGTGAAACTGCAGGATATGAGTGGCAGTATCACCCTGCGCTTTTTCCATTTTTCTGCAGCACAGAAAAACCGCTTTGCCCGCGGCGTACGCCTGCGCTGCTTCGGCGAGGCCCGTCGCGGCGCTGCTGGGCTAGAACTCTACCACCCGGAAACCGAGGTTGTTGGCAGCGAGAATTCTGCCACAGAAGAAACCCTCACCCCGGTTTATCCATTGACCGAGGGTGTTAGCCAGGGACGCATGCGCGGGCTGATGCAGCAAGCCGTGATGCTCTTGAGAAGTGGGGCCGTCACCGAGTTACTCCCCACAGAATTATTACCCAAGGCACTGCGTTACCCTTTGAGGGATGCCCTGATTTACCTGCATTCACCTCCTGCTGGTACCCAGCTGGAGCAGCTCGGCGCTGGTATACACCCTGCACAGCAACGCTTGGCGTTGGAGGAATTACTCGCTCATCACTTAAGCCTGTTGGAGCTGCGGCGTAATAGCACCAGAGTTGCAGCTCCGCCGCTATCTGTAAATGAGTCCCTGGAGAGGGATTTTCTCTCGCGTTTACCATTTTCACTCACCGGCGCACAGCAGCGGGTATGCGGGGAAATCGCCGAGGATCTCGCCCGGGACGCCCCTATGATGCGCCTGCTGCAGGGGGATGTCGGTGCAGGCAAGACTCTGGTGGCGGCCATGGCAGCACTAAAGGGCATAGGCGTCGGCGCCCAGGTGGCCGTAATGGCACCCACTGAAATCCTCGCGGAACAGCACAGGATTAACTTCTGCAACTGGCTCGACCCTCTCGGCGTACAAGTTGCCCAGCTCACCGGCAGCCTGAAAGCCGCTGAGCGACGCGAGCAGCTGGCTAAAGTAGCCAGTGGTGATGCCCAACTGGTGGTGGGAACTCATGCACTTTTCCAAGCGGAAGTGGTTTTCCACAACCTGGTTCTGGTTATTATCGATGAGCAGCACCGCTTCGGCGTACGCCAGCGCTTGGAGCTTCGTGAAAAGGGCGCAGCCAGCGGTGCCACTGGCCGGCTGCAACCGCACCAATTGATCATGACTGCGACTCCAATTCCTCGCACCTTGGCTATGTCGGCCTTTGCCGACTTGGATTGTTCCGTCATTGATGAATTGCCGCCGGGGCGGCAACCCATAAACACGGTAGCTATTTCCAATGATCGCCGAGACCAGGTAATGGAGCGCGTGCACAGCGCCATTGCCGAAGGCCGTCAGGCCTACTGGGTCTGCACCCTGATTGAAGAGTCCGAGAGCCTGCAAGCTCAGGCAGCAGAGTCCACTGCACAGGAGCTGGCGGAAACGCTGGATGGCGTACGCGTGGCCCTGGTGCACGGTCGTCTCAAGCCAGAGCAAAAAGAGCAGGTGATGAGCGCTTTTAAGGCGGGTGAAGTGGACCTGCTGGTAGCGACCACTGTGATTGAGGTGGGGGTGGATGTGCCCAATGCCAGCCTTATGATTATCGAAAACCCTGAGCGGCTCGGTCTGGCCCAGCTGCACCAGCTGCGCGGTCGCGTGGGACGCGGCTCCATCGCCAGTCATTGTGTGCTGCTCTACGGTACTCCTTTATCGCAAAATGGGCGTTCACGCCTACAGGCACTGCGTCAACATAGCGATGGCTTTGCTATTGCGGAGGAAGACCTGCGACTGCGTGGCCCCGGGGAGATTCTCGGCACACGCCAGACCGGTGAAATCCAGCACCGCATCGCCGATTTGCAGAGAGATGCAGAACTGTTACCCCAGGTGCAGAGGATCGCTGCATCCCCAACGCTAAATCAGGAAATGCGATGCCAGCTGATAAAACGCTGGCTGCAAAACAAGCCCCGTTTTGCCGAGGCTTGATGAAAGGCGCCTCAGTGGGCGCCAACAGTATTTTGATTATCGTTGATGCTTACACTCTTGTAGTTGGCATCGTAGTAAGTCTCTTCATCGAGAGCCCCTTCGCTCTTCGCCACCACACTACTTACCACCGCATCACCGGTAATATTCACCGCAGTACGCACCATATCCAGCAGACGATCGACACCGATCACAATAGCAATGCCTTCTAGCGGCAGACCCACCTGCTGCAGCACCATACCGAGCATAATCAGACCCACACCGGGTACACCGGCAGTGCCAATAGAGGCCAGGGTGGCAGTAAGAATCACTGTAAGATAACCGGTCAGGCCAATCTCCACACCGAAGAACTGGGCAATAAAGACCGTAGCCACCCCCTGCATAATCGCAGTGCCGTCCATATTGATAGTGGCACCCAAGGGAATAGTGAAAGCGGCAACCTTGTTATCTACGCCCAGGCGTTTCTCCACTGTAGATAGGGTCACAGGAATAGTGGCTGCGGAGGAGGCAGTACTGAAAGCGAAGACCATGGTGGACCACATTTTCTTGAGTAACTCCAACGGATTGAGGCCACTCAACATCTTCAAAAGCAGCGAGTAAGTCCCCAAGGCATGTAGCAGCAGGGCACCTAGTACAACCAGGAAGTACTTGCCTAACTGCAAGAGCCCTCCAAACCCCAAGTCAGCAAAAGTTTTTGCCAAAAGGGCAAAAACTCCATAGGGGGCAAACACCATCAGCACACCCACCATGCGCAATACGACAGCATTCATATCATTAAAGAAAGCAGCGATGCGCTGGCCCGGCTCGCCACAGCGGGAAATCGCATAGCCCATCAGCAGGGCGAACACGATAATCTGCAGCATATTACCTTCAGCCATTGCGGCTACTGGGTTAGTGGGGAAAATATTTACCAGCACTTCGGAAAGGGGTGGGGATTCCTTTGGCTGATAAGCCGCGGTGGCCTCTGCCGCGGTTTCACTCACACCGACCCCAGGCTGGAATATCAGTGCCAAACAAAGGGCCAGAGTAATAGCGATGGCTGTGGTCAGCATATAGAGCAGAACAGTTTTACCCGCCAATGGGCCAATACGGCTGCCTTCCGATAAAGCACAGGCACCACTAATCAGGGAAACCAGCACCAGCGGCACCACCATCAGCTTCAGTGAGGCAATAAATATACGGCCGATGATGTCAAAAAGACCCTCGGTCAGGTAAAGGTTAATGGCGCTGGTAACACCCTCGCCGAGCAGCTGGCTCATATTCAGGAAATTGAACAGGCACCCCAGAAGAATGCCCGCAATCATCCCCACAAGAATTTTGGTCGTAAGCCCCATAACAAGCTTCTCTTTATGGATTCGTTATAGATTCGTTGTTTTCGTCAAAGAGGGCACTATATCCACTGGCGACTCAGGGAGCAAAAATGCAACAGGGTGAGGCCAGCCGCCAACAGGCGAGGTACAATGCCATTTTTCCAGACTGCGGAGTTATCGTTGCACCAATCCCCATTTGTACCCACCGGCGATTGGCGTGGGCAGCCCCTAGAGCCAACACTCCCAGAGCCTCCCGAGTCACTGTTGCCCTGGCTGGAATATTCGGGCTCGCTGACGGCGGCTTTGAAGCAGCAGAGCGGCGAGGATTTTCGTGTACAGGTCCTCTTCCAGGGCTGGCAAACACCCCTTGCTGAGGAGTGTCGCGCACTAAAACTGCGTGAGCACAGTCGCGCCCTGGTGCGGGAGGTTTTACTGTATGGCTGCGGCCAGCCCTGGGTATACGCCCGCAGCGTATTGCCGATGCGCAGCCTACAAGGCAAGTCCCGCAATTTGCGCAGCCTGGACGACCGCCCATTAGGAGAGTTACTTTTCAGCGAGCCAGGTATCCGCCGTGGTGATATTCAATTTAATCGCCTGCAGCGAAATCCGAACTTCCAGCTGGAGACCCTGTGCAATGAGAATAAGAACGCCTGGGGTCGCCGCTCTACTTTCTGGCTTCGGGACAAGCCCCTGCTGGTAGCAGAGACATTTCTCTCAAGTTTCCAGCCAGAGACCTCACCTTTAGCCGCCGCAGTCACTAACTAGATACTGGGAGAGTCCACCGTGATCAGCCAACAGATTGCCACCCGCTGGCCCGCAATCATGCCCTACTGGCAGCTGGCTCGCATGGATAAACCCATCGGCTCTCTGTTGCTGTTATGGCCCACTTGGGCAGCACTATGGCTGGCTGCGGATGGCTGGCCGGGACTGCACCTGTTCTCCGTATTCACACTTGGAGTGATCCTGATGCGCGCAGCCGGTTGTGCAGTAAACGATTTTGCTGATCGTGAGATCGACGGCAAAGTAAAGCGCACTGCTGAGCGCCCCCTGGCTACTGGCAGTATCACTCCAAAAGAAGCACTTGGACTTTTTGCCGGACTCAGCCTGTTGGCCTTCGCGCTGGTACTGACAACCAACCAACTGACTATTCTTCTTTCCTTACCCGCTCTGGCACTAGCTTTCTGCTATCCCTTTGCCAAGCGTCACACCCATCTGCCCCAAGTGGTACTGGGTGCTGCCTTCAGCATGGGCATTCCCATGGCCTTCGCCGCAGTAACTGGCAAAGTCCCACCACAAGTCTGGCTCCTCTATGTTGCCAACTTGCTGTGGACCCTGTGTTACGACACTTTCTACGCCATGGTGGACCGGGATGACGATCTGAAGATTGGGGTTAAATCCACAGCAATCCTTTTTGGAGAGATGGACAAAGTCATGACTGCCGCCCTGCAGCTACTGGTATTGATAGCACTGCTGCTCATCGGCCAACGCTTTAGCCTCGGGGGCATTTACTACGTTTCCCTTATCGTTGTGGCCTCATTGTTTGCCTACCAGCAATGGCTGGTTCGCGAACGGGGGAGAGAAGCCTGTTTTCGTGCGTTTCTCAACAACAATTGGGTAGGGTTGGCGTTATTTACCGGAATTTTTCTGCATTATCTGTTTAATTAACTGCTGACTGGGAACCGGACAGCAGCCGTCATATATTTGTCATATTAATCTCGTTTAATCCCCAGCCATAACCGGGAAAACCTGGAAGCTGAGCGGGAATGGCAGGCAAATGCACAGTAAAACGATTCTGATTGTCGATGACGAGGCCGCAGTACGCGACATGCTGCGGATAGCGCTGGAGATGGCAGATTACCGCTGCCTCGAAGCCGAGAACGCCCAGGAGGCCCACGCCCTGATTATCGATGAAAAGCCGGACCTGATCCTGCTCGACTGGATGCTGCCGGATGTCTCCGGTGTCGAGCTGGCCAGGCGCCTCAAGCGCGATGAACTGACCGCTTCAGTGCCCATCATCATGCTCACGGCAAAAGGCGAGGAAGATAATAAAATCAAGGGGTTAGAGACAGGCGCCGACGACTATATCACTAAGCCCTTCTCCCCCCGCGAACTGGTTGCACGCCTCAAGGCTGTGTTGCGGCGCGCAGGCCCGGCCACACCGGAAGACCCATTGAGTGCCGGCAACCTGGTGCTGGACCCTCTCAGTCACAGGGTGACTATCAAGGGACAGCCTGTAGATATGGGCCCCACCGAATTTCGCCTGCTGACCTTTTTCCTATCGCACCAAGAGCGAGCCTACACACGTACCCAATTGCTGGACCATGTCTGGGGCGGCAACGTATATGTGGAAGAGCGCACTGTGGACGTGCATATCCGTCGCCTGCGCAAAGCCCTGACAGTGGATGGTCATGACCGATATATCCAGACAGTACGCGGAACAGGCTATCGATTTTCTGTGCAAACTGTCGAAAAAGTGTGACAATCCCCACAGATCGGCACTGACTTCCACGGGAACCAATGGTCACACTTCAGAACTATGGGTTTCCAAGATGTATTGACCGTGAAGGGCTGCCAGGCAGAGCCCTTTCGCGTCCGTCAGGTAACACGGCAACGCTATGTTGGATCGCAGTATTGGCGAGTTTTCGCGTTTTGTAATTATCGCTCTGGGCTGCACCATTCTCGGTTTCACCTCAGGCAACTGGTCGCTCGCCCTAATTGCGGGCCTGGCCGCCTACCTTCTATCTGTATTGTGGCAACAACAGCGCTTCAACCGCTGGCTGGCCAATGGCCGGCGCGGACCCGCTCCCACCTCTTTCGGTATCTGGGGCGAAATCTACGATGACTTCTATCGTATGCAACGCCGTCATCGCCGTGAGAAACAAAAGCTGCACGCTATGTTGCGGCGGGTACAGGACAGTACCAGCGCTCTGCGTGAGGGCATAGTTGCTCTCGAGAATGGCGACCATTTGGCTTGGTGGAACCCCGCTGCCGGTGAGCTACTCGGCCTGCAGGCCAGTGACAGCGGACAATCCCTGGTCAATTTTGTCCGTGACCCCAACTTTGTCAGCTACATGCACAGCGAGGATACCGACTCGCGCGAGCCTCTGACCCTTCCCGCCCCAGGCAATGAAGCACTGCACCTGCAGCTGGAGGTTACCCGCTATGGAAAAGATGAGGCACTGGTTATCGTTCGCGATATCACCCGCTTGCACAACCTGGAGCAGATGCGCCGCGATTTTGTTGCCAATGTCTCCCACGAACTACGCACCCCACTGACAGTCATTGCCGGCTACCTGGAAACCTTGCAAGGCAGTGATATGGCACCACCCGCGTGGCAGCGTCCACTGGCACAGATGGAGGAGCAGGCCGCACGCATGACTACACTGGTCAACGACCTGTTGCTTCTGGCACGCCTGGAGACCTCTGAGCGCACTGGCGGCGACATGCTGATAGATGTGCAGGAACTGATGGAGCGAGTAGCGCGGGAAGCACGCAGCTTTAGTGGTGGTCGCCACCAGATAGAAGTGGAAAACGAAATCCCCTGCTGCATTCGCGGTGATGCTAGCGAGCTACACAGTGCCTTTGCCAACTTGGTGCTGAATGCGGTGAAGTACAGCCCTGATGAAGGGGCCATCAAGCTTCGCTGGTGGCAGGACAACTGGGGCGGTCACTTCAGTGTGGAGGATCGAGGCATAGGTATTGACCCTTTACATATCCCGCGCCTTACTGAACGCTTTTATCGGGTCGACCCCGGTCGCTCGCGAGACAGCGGCGGCACAGGCCTGGGACTAGCTATCGTGAAGCACGTTCTGATACGCCACGGCGGTGAAATGAGTGTTGAAAGTACTCCCACACAAGGCAGCACTTTCACTTTGCACTTCCCTGTCAAAAAAGTGGTTAGCAAAGTAGAGCAAGGTCCTGAGGTGACAGTGGGCGCTTAAACACCGCCCCACTCCTTACCCAGATAAAGCCGGGGTTAATCAAACTCCTCCAGCCTTACCTTTTCACCATTTTTTGTATAGGTGCTCTCGTCCTCATCATTAACCGGTGTACTCTCCCTGCTCAGGATCAGGTGGTGCAATTGCAAATCCCCATCACGCAGCAACAGGTGCTCATTGCCCTCATCGTCCGTAGGCAGGGGCCGGGAACCCAGTAAAGCATCGCGCAAGGCGCGCAGGCGAGGCACATCCTTATAGCGGTTCAGGTCATTAGAAAGGCGCGTCTTCATACGCTCACTTTCGTGCAGGGCAGCAGCAGTCTCACGATACTTGGCAAAAAAATACACAGCGCCAATTGCAAAGGCCACAATTACCGTTACTTCAAACCACGCAGGCATACTTACTCCTTATTATCGTTTTTACGCCAGACAACCAGTTGATTATTGGCTGGCAGGAAACTTAGCTCTTCGCGCCGCATATCCGCATCTGCAGCGAGCTGATCCAACCATTCCAGGTCACGGATACCACTGGCTGGGTTGCGCTCCTTGAGCCAGAGATCAAAATCGGCATTGCTTGGCCCGATAAAAGCCCCATCAATTTTCACAGGACCGTAGACAACCAGCTGACCACCGGACTCCAAGACCGAGGGGAGCTTGTGGAAAAAGCGCTCTACCGATTCTCTCGACATGATATGCAGGGTATTGGCGGTAAAGACCACGTCTGCACTGAGCTCTGGCCAGTCGCTATCGACATCCAGGGCAAGAGGCTTTAGCAGGTTTTGCGCGGGCTGCTTCTCCAACCAGGCGCAAACTCCCGGTAACATCTCCGCACGTTCAGAAGTCTGCCAGGTTAATTGGGGCAACTGAGGAGCAAAGTAGACCGCATGCTGCCCGGTACCACTTCCAACTTCCAGCACTTGCCGGCTATCAGCCAGCAGGCGTCGTAATTGTTTAAGGATGGGATCACGGTTACGCGCGCAGGAGGGAGCATCCGGTAGGGCCTGCTCGCTCATTGCGCTTCGTCCCGGGTAAATACCCAATCGTGTTCACTGGACATTTCAGGGCTGTATTCATACCCCCCGACATCAAAGCCCTTCAGCTCTTCTGCCTTTTTTACCCGCTGGTCGATAGCCCAACGACTCATCATGCCCCGCGCCTTCTTAGCGAAGAAACTGATCATTTTGTACTGGCCATTTTTCAGGTCCTTGAAGTGTGGGGTAATCACTTCGGCATCGAGTGCCCTGGGCCTGATCGACTTGAAGTACTCGTTTGAGGCCAAGTTAACTAACTCACGGCTCTTGAGGCTATGCAACTGCTCATTGAGAGCCCCGGTGGTTTTCTCTCCCCAAAATTCATACAGGTTCTTACCACGGGAATTCTCAAACTTGGTGCCCATCTCCAAACGGTAAGGCTGCATCAAGTCCAGTGGGCGCAGGATACCGTAGAGCCCCGACAACATACGCAGATGTTTTTGCGCATAGCTGAAATCGCGCTTGCCCATAGACTCTGCATCAAGACCGGTATAAACATCGCCTTTAAAAGCGAGCAGCGCCGCTCGTGCATTCGTAGCAGTAAAAGGCCGCTTCCAGGATTGGAACCGATCGTAATTCAGGATGCCCAGCTTATCGGAAATTTTCATCAGGCTGGAAATCTGCTGCGGGCTGAGTTTACGCAGCTCTTTGATCAATGCTGCAGACTCCTTGAGAAACTCCGGCTGGGTGGTTTCCAATTCGGGAATTTCACTCTCATAATCCAGCGTTTTCGCGGGAGAAATCACTATTAACATCGGATACCTTACTTTCCTCTGCCTAACCATCGCTGTTAGCGACGTTCCAAACCAATTGCGAATCTAGGGCATACCTGAAATTTTGCCCGGCTCTCTTAGCATAATGCGGCAGTAAATATTGCTACTACCCTTGATTTACCCCGGCCGTGACTATTCTGGCTTTAGAATATCCTGCCACCAATTCAAGGGGGTCTGGCCATCCTTGGGATCATACACGTTGCCGTAATACCAGACACTGTTGGCCCCATCGCAGACACTATTCAGGATCTTTTCAATTTTTTCGAACCCGCAGCTGACATGAATGCTGTATACCAGCATACGCGGAACTTCCAGATCCAATTCGCCTCCAAGTTTTTCCAATTGGGGGGTTAATTTATCCGAAAGCTCTGCGCTATCACCGCGACAAAATACTCGGATTGACAAATTACCAGAGCGTTTTACCAGCTCAAACTGCTGGGTATCTTTATCTACCTTGATACTATCGCCGCTGGCGATGCCCTTTATAAAAGCGGGGGAACGTACCAGCTGACAGCTACTGTCTTCATTAATACGCACCTGCAGGCGTTCTACCACCGGCTCGCCATCAGGGTTCGTGCCCGCAAACAACTCGATTACCTGTAGTGCTGTCATAACCTCTCTTCCCGGACTGTGTACAATGGGTGATCGCTAAATACTCAGCATTATACAGGGAGGCAGGCAATGATCTCGCGCAACCAGACTTTCTTCGCGACTGCGGCATTTGTAACAACCTCAATTCTCAGTGGTTGCGTTGTCAACCCCGTAACCGGAGAACAACAATTCTCCCTGATCTCAACCCAGCAGGAACTGAGCCTGGGGCAGCAACAGTACCCTAAAAACCAGCAGCAACAAGGTGGGCAATACACCATAGACCCCAGCTTGCAGGATTATGTGAACAGGGTGGGACAAAAACTGGCTAGAGTTTCGGACCAGCCCCAACTGCCCTATGAGTTCGTCGTGCTCAACAATTCCGTGCCCAATGCCTGGGCCCTACCCGGCGGTAAAATCGCCGTTAACCGTGGCTTGCTGGTGCTGCTGGACGATGAAGCTGAGTTGGCCGCTGTGTTAGGGCACGAAATTGTTCACGCCGCTGCGCGGCATTCAGCTACAGCCATGTCCCAGCAACAGGTGCTGGGCGCAGGGCTTGCTGTCCTGGGCGCAGCGGCAAAAGACACCGCCTATGCAGACCTCATCTCTACCGGCAGCCAGCTTGGTGGCTCAGCCTATATCGCACGCTATGGTCGCGGCAATGAGCTGGAGTCTGATGAGTACGGCATGAAATATATGGCTGCTGCCGGCTATGACCCCCAAGGAGCAGTTCGCCTGCAGCGTAAATTTGTTGAGCTCTCCAAGGGGCGCCAGACCAACGGACTGGAAGCACTATTTGCCAGCCATCCCCCATCACAATCCCGTGTCAACGCAAATATTGAGCACAGTAAATCACTGGCAAAAGGGGGCATTAGCAACCGTGGTGCCTACCAAAAAGCGATTAGCCAGCTTAAACGCGATGCCGATGCCTACAAAAATTATGATGAGGCATTGAAGGCAGCAAGTAACAAGCAATATGACAATGCCCTAAACCTCGTGCGTAAAGCGCAAAAACAACAGCCCAAGGAAGCAGCTTTCTTCGCACTGGAAGGTGACCTGCTTGCGCAAAAAAAACAGTACGCCAGCGCCCACAAAGCTTATGATCGTGCTGTACAAAAAAACCCAGCCCTATTTTCCCATTGGCTGAAACGTGGAATGGTCAGTGCACAACTTAAGGACTATACATCGGCTGAAAGAGACCTAAACCGCTCTCTTCGCTACCTGGATACGGCTTACGCACATTACTATCTGGGTGAAGTCTATGAGAAGCAAGGCAATGTACAAACTGCTTTTCAGCATTACCAGACTGCGTCTCAAGCAGGAGGAGAAATTGCATCGAAAGCTCAGGCAAGAATGCAGGGGCTGACAAATAGAGGATAGTTTAATTGTAATTTAAAATATCCGGCACTATAAAATCTATAAAAAGGGCTATCTCATATAGCCCTTTTTACTTTCTTTCACTCAGAATTGTACAGTCACACCTAGTTCAAATTTCTTTACATCCACATCTGGATTCAAGGCCTTTGCATAGATATCATTTCCAAAACTGGAATGCTTGAAAACATTCTCTAAAATAGTGCTATAAGAAGCGTCCACAGCTATATTACGATTAAAAAAGTGAGAAAACCCTAACTTGTAATCATTATTTCTATCGTAATCAATTCCAAATGAAGTATTCTGTGTAAAGTAGTAATCTGTGCCCACTTTCCAATAATTATCTCCACCATCTATATTGAGGTAGTTAAAATCTGCAGCTAAATATTTATTATCACCTAAACCTGCAAAATATTTAGAAGAAAACAGCTGCCAATCAAAAAGTTCATCAGCAACGAACCCAAACCCAATATAATCAGTACTATTTAGCTGATAATTGTAGCGCGCCTCAACATAAGTGTCGCCTTCAGTATTATATAACTTCATCAGAAAATTTGGAGTAAACAAGTATCCCAAAGCTATAGTATTGAAACTATTTTCCGTAAAATCTGTTAAGTTAGCGCTAACTAAAAAACCATTTTCAGCAAAATACTCACCAGCGAAAGCAAAGTTATCATTGTTCCAATCTCCAATATTTCGATGGTAATATGCCGCTGATATATTGCTAGATTTATTGATAAATTCAAATTCTTTTAGCGGGCCAAGAGTATCCTTCCCAGAAAAATAATAGGTTGTTTCCACAGAAAAATCATCGCCACTTCCACTGTCAAAATCTAGATTAGAATAGCCTGCAGTAGTAATTGATTTGTACTCTTCAGCTGAAGCAACAGCCGAGAAAAATACCAGTAAAAAAGCCGAAACCCTAAGTTTCATTTAAATCTCCTTCTTATTAGCTATTTTCAAATATATGGCGCCAAATAGGACTCCTCCTCCAGGAAAAAATTCAAATTAAAGTAAAAAATCCAATAATCAAATAAAATCAATTTTCTTGAGCGCCAAAAAGAGCTGAATTACACTTAGAATTCAAATAAGTTCCCATCGATAGCAAATAAATATTATGCAGCAACCCTAGCTGGGAAAATATTCAATTACCTTTTCAAGGTATAGATAAATACTGCAAACCAATAAGATTACTGAGCAAGTATAACGAAATATTCAAGCTTCATTTTAATAGCTTAAAACTTAAGACTGTTATCAACAAATTAATATCGAATACAAAAAATCTATGGATTTGGAGTCTTAATACAACTAATAAATTACTCGAAACTCTTATTGCAATTTGTAGCAGACCTTCATATTAACCTGGATAATGCATGTTGATAGTAAGGTAGCATTTAGAGGGATTTTAAATATTATCAGTTGATCGAAAATCTAGAAGGGTTAGTGCGGATAGATAGAATAATATAAATCCAGAAATAAAAGGGCTATCTTAGATAGCCCTTTTATGAGTCCAAATTATAGCTGCACAGTCAGCCCTAATTGGTATACATCGTAGTCAAAATCACTATCAGTATTGGAAACATAAGCCGCTTCAACAGCAAAATTTTGGTTGAAGAAGTGGTTCATGCCCAGCTTATACTCATCGTTTTCATCGAATGAGAAACCGATGGAGGTACGCTGAGTAAAGAAGTACTCTGTACCTAAAGACCAATAATCGTCACCTTCATCATAGTTCGTATAAGTCAACTCTGCGGTTAGGTATTGCTCACCACCCAAGTGAGTGAAGTACTTGGAAGACAAGGAGCGAGTATCAAACTCTTCATCAACGAATAAATTAAAACCGATATAATCGGTAGAGTTTAATTGATGATTGTAACGAGCATTTAATGAAAATTCATTGTCGCTATCATCATCAACATGATTCAGGGTTACCAAAAAATCGGGAGAAAACAGATATCCAATTGACTGATAATCTACATTACTTTCCCAAAGGTCAATAATTCCTGCACCAATAACAAAGCCACTGGATGTAAAGTACTCACCACCTGCAGAGAAAGTATCGGAGTCAAAGCTTCCGATATTGTAATGAGAAAATCCTGCAGAAACGTTACTAACCTTATTGATGTATTCAAACTCTTTCAGTGGGCCGAGAGTTTCTTTACCACTAAAATAATAAGTTGTTCCAAAATCAAAACGGTCTGCATCAACGGAGCCGGACTCTATATCAGAGTAACTAGCTTTGGTAAATGAATTGTACTCCTCGGCAGTTGTAGTAGCCGCGAGAAGCATCAGGGGAAGAGCAGCGAGCTTGAATCTCATATCAAAATCCTTCGTTAACGTTGGGATCCAAATTGGGCAGCGGATTGTAACAAAAGTTTTTTAGTTCGCAACAACAGTAAATTACAAAAAGTCAGTTAACTATTTTTTTGCGGCAAGTTGAACAAAACAGATGGTTGAATTGACTGGAACAAAAAGATAAAAATGCTTGTAATACAGCGTAATAATTAACTAGAAAAACAAATCACAAAAAATAATATAATTTTATATTTTTTAATTTTCATCTTCTCCACTGGCTTTATTCAGCTTGCATTCAGTTTGGAGTCACTAATATTAATCCAAGCTAAAATTAACAACCCATTGAGGGTCTTCAAATTCACCCAGTGAACGAATTTCGACGAAGGGAGCAACACTGCGAATGATTTTATCGATCTCCACAGAATGCTGCGTCTGCATTGCATCCCTATCTTCCTTACAATGCCAAGTGGCAACAGCAAGCAATTTTCTTGGATCATCAATTTTCCGGTGAAGTTCCGTCCCCATCGCGCCGGGATATTGCTGAATTAACCTGGACGCTCGTACCCAGGCTTCAGCATATTCCTCAGCACTGAATCCCTCTTTGATATGAACTTCGAAAATATATTTCATCGCTTCCTCTCAGGACGCCCGAGCTGGAAAAACCTGCAATAAAAAAAGGCCGCTTAATGCGACCTTTATAGCGGACTGGAAGTTCAAGACTTCCGCAAATTTTTTTCATGGCCGTGGCGAATATCCGCACCTTCCACCAAATAAACTACCTGCTCACAAATATTCTTCGCATGGTCGCCAATACGCTCCAGTGAACGCAGCGCCCAAAGCACGTTGATCACTCGCGAAATACTACGCGGGTCTTCCATCATATAAGTGACTAACTCGCGAACCGCGGTGCGGTAATCCATATCCACCTGCTCATCTTCCGCCAGCGTGCGCAGGGCTGACTCAACATCAAAACGGGTGTAGGCATCCAGGGCATCGTTGAGCATCTTGCGCACGGCATTGGCGATATGGCGTATTTCAGTATAACCACGGGGTGAGGTGCCTTCATCGGTGAGGGCAATGGCCATTTTTGCAACCTTGCAGGCCTCATCGCCGATGCGCTCCAGATCACGAGCTATGCGAGTTACCGACATCACCATCCGTAAATCCGAGGCGGCGGGCTGGCGCTTAGCAATAATTAAAGTCGCGTGCTCGTCGAGTGCCATCTCGCTCTTGTCGATCTCCTCTTCGACACGCAAAACCTCCTCAGCCAGCTGACTATCAGCATTGGACAAGGCATCTACAGCATCGGCGACCTGACGGGCGACCATGCCGCCCATCTCCAACATCTCGGTCTTAATACCTTCCAGGTCCTCGTTGAACTGACGGGAGATATGCTGATCGAAGTGCATTTCCATAGTGTTCCCTCGGGGCGTGGCCAACTCAGCCGAAGCGGCCGGTGATATAGGCTTCGGTTAATTCGTGCTCAGGGTTGGTGAACACGGTTTCGGTATCGTTAACTTCGACAAGTCGACCCAGATGGAAGTAGGCCGTACGCTGACTGACGCGAGCGGCCTGCTGCATTGAGTGTGTAACGATGGCGATAGTGTAGTTCTCGCGCAGCTCGTCAATCAGCTCTTCGATACGTGCGGTGGCGATGGGGTCCAGGGCCGAACAGGGCTCATCCATCAGAATAACTTCAGGGCTAACCGCAATAGCCCGGGCAATACACAGGCGCTGCTGCTGGCCACCGGAGAGTCCGGTACCCGGTTTATCCAGGCGATCCTTTACCTCATTCCATAGCCCGGCGCGGCGCAAGCTGCTCTCAACAATTTCATCCAGATCGGCGCGGCGGCTGGCGATCCCATGGATCTTGGGACCATAGGCCACGTTCTCATAGATGGACTTTGGAAAAGGGTTTGGCTTCTGGAATACCATGCCCACCCGAGCACGCAAGGGCACAACATCCACCTTGGGACCGTAAATGGGATCGCCATCCAGACTCAACTCTCCCTCAACACGACAACCTTCAATAGTGTCGTTCATACGGTTGAGGCAGCGCAGGAAAGTGGACTTACCACAACCGGAGGGGCCGATCATGGCCACCACTTGATTGCGGCCTATATCCAGGCTGACGGAGTGGATAGCCTGGGCCTCGCCGTAAAATACATTCACATTGCGCATGCGCAACTTGGCGGTATCACAGAACGGCTTGCCCACGGTTTTCCGGACTTCGGCGCTCGCTGCAATTTGCCCGCCAGTCAGTTCGGATTGCGCCGCCTCTGTGCGCCCCGCGGCATCCAGGGTCATGGTACTCATAAATAATCCCGCTTTCTGTTAATCCGCGCTGTGTTACCAGCGGCGCTCAAGTTTCTTGCGCAGTAATACCGCGCTGGCATTCATTACAATCAATACGCTCAGCAGCACCATAATTGCTGCCGAAGTGCGCTCGACAAAAGCGCGCTCAGGGCTGTCGGCCCACAGGAAGATCTGTACCGGTAGCACAGTGGCTGGATCCGTCACCCCGGCGGGCACATCGACAATAAAGGCGACCATACCAATCATCAACAGAGGTGCTGTTTCACCCAGAGCCTGGGCCATGCCGATAATCGCACCGGTAAGCATACCCGGCATTGCCAGTGGCAACACATGGTGGAAAACCACCTGCATACGCGAGGCACCCATCCCCATAGCCGCTTCACGAATAGAAGGCGGTACCGCTTTTAATGCCGCACGGCTGGAAATAATAATCGTCGGCAGTGTCATCAGGGTCAGCACCAAACCGCCGACTAACGGCGCCGAGCGAGGCAGCTCGAAGAAATTGATAAAAATCGCCAGCCCCAACAAACCAAATACGATAGAAGGTACCGCAGCAAGGTTATTAATATTCACTTCAATTAGGTCGGTCCAGCGGTTCTTCGGTGCATATTCTTCCAGGTAAATGGCGGCGGCTACGCCGATAGGGAAGGACAGCGCCAGTGTCACCAGCAGAGTAAATAGCGACCCCATCAGCGCTGCCCGAATACCAGCCTGCTCTGGCTCACGGGAATCCCCATTGGTAAAGAAGGTGGTATTGAAACGTTTTTTCAGCTCACCACTATCCAACAGTTGCTCAATCCAGCCGGCTTTCTGCTCAGAGGTGCGACCACGAAAACCCTCCTTGGAATCCTTGAGGCTCTTAACAAAGGTGTCCACATCGTCATCAGCGGCGAACCAAACCTTCTCGCTCTTGCCAAGCAGCTCAGGGTCATCAGCCAGGCGGTCACGCAGAGTGAAAGGCGCGCCAGAAGAAACCAGGGTATATAGCTCGCGCTTTTCGCCACGGCTGGTCACCGAGGGAAAGCGCTCGCGCAATGCTTGGCGAATCACACCGGAGAAGTTGGCCCAGGCCAGGCTCTCATCATCGACTTTGTCGATGTCAAGTACCTGTGCGTCGTAGTGTATTTCCAGCTGGATAGCGGTCTGCATAAAAGCACCGCTACCCTTGCTGATAATATCGCTGAACAGAATTACAACTGCGAGTACCCCGAAGGCGATACTGGCAATGCCCAATCCGCGAAAGAGCTTTTCCTTGCGATGGCGGCTGGCGAGGCGCTTCTCAATACGCTCGCGAACCTGCGCCTGAGTCAGATTAGTCATACTGCTCCCGATATTTTTTCACTACGTGCAGGGCGATAAAGTTCAGCACCAATGTGGTAACAAACAGCATTAAGCCCAGGGCAAAGGCCGCCAGGGTTTTGGGGCTGTCAAACTCCTGGTCACCAACCAGCAGGGTCACAATCTGAACGGTAACAGTGGTCACAGACTCCAGCGGGTTGGCGGTTAAGTTAGCTGCGAGTCCCGCCGCCATCACCACGATCATGGTCTCACCAATTGCCCGTGACACCGCCAGCAGAACACCGCCGACAATTCCCGGCAGAGCCGCCGGGATGACCACTTTGCGCACTGTTTCAGAGTGGGTGGAGCCCAAGCCCAGGGCACCATCGCGCAATGATTGCGGCACCGCATTGATCACGTCGTCCGACAGTGAGGAGACAAACGGGATAATCATAATGCCCATCACCAGACCAGCAGCCAAGGCACTTTCACTGGAGGCCTCCAGGCCGACCGAGGTAGCCAGGTCACGAATAAAGGGCGCAACAGTCAGGGCGGCAAAGAAGCCGTATACCACTGTAGGTACACCGGCGAGAATCTCCAAAATAGGTTTGGCCACTGCACGGACACGTTTACTGGCATATTCCGCCAGGTAAATTGCCGCCATCAAACCAATCGGTACAGCGACAAACATGGCGATGGCAGAAACCATTAAGGTGCCGGTAAACAGGGGCACAGCACCGAAGGCACCACTGGAACCAACCTGGTCGGCACGCAGGGCCATCTGCGGGCTCCAGTGCAAACCGAACAGAAACTCGGTGACCGGAACCGACTGGAAGAAGCGCAGGGATTCAAATAGCACCGAGAATAGAATACCCACGGTGGTAAAAATGGCCGCGCAGGCACAGGCAATCAATATAGCCCGCAAGACCTTCTCAACTTTTTCTCTGGCGCGTAATTGTGGAGAGAAACGTAAAAGAGCAAAAGCCCCAAGACCCACGGCCAATATCAAGCTCATAAAGGCTTGCATATTATTGGAGCTGCTACGCAATTGGCTGAGGTGATCCGCCGCTTCTTGCAAACGTGGAGTGGCTTCCCCCAACATATGACCCGCAGCCAGATTTTGAATTTGGGCGTAGAGCAGATTCTGTCCTGAAATTGTCTCGGGTTTGTCGGCGACACTGTTCAGCACCATAGCCCGAATAATGGCATCGTCAAAAATCAACCAGGCTCCTAGTAATATCAAAGCCGGCAAGCCACACCAAAGCGCGGCAAATATTCCGTAATAACTAGGCAGGGAAGCCAGATTTCGTAAGCCACCTAAGCTGCGTGCAGCGCTCAGTGCACGGCTAAAGCCGGTACCGTAGGCCACCAGTATCAACAGCAGCAGAAGGGCGAACAGTGTGGGGGTTTGCATTGATTTACCGTGCTAAAAAATGGTGGTCGGCATTATCCCGACATTTCCTTCAGATTCCACAGTGCTGTGGACAAAGAAAAGCCAAGCCCTCTCGGGCTTGGCCGTCAATTCCCTTTGACTGTACTACTCCAGGATATAGTTATTTTGCAGCGAGATTGCTCAGTGCATTCAGCTTGCGAACGTCAGTAGCAATTTGCTGACGCTTCTCTTGAGGCAACGGGATCATGCCTTTGTCTGTCAGGTAACCTTCATCACCCCAGGTGCGCTCATTGGTGAACTCGGCCAGGAATTGCTTGATGCCCGGTACTACGTCAGCATGCGCTTTCTTCACGTAGATAAACAGCGGGCGGGATACCGGGTAGCTCTGATCAGCAATAGAATCGAAAGTCGGGGCCTGACCTTCAATCAGTGAGCCCTGTACTTTGTCGGCATTCTGATCGAGGAAGCTGAAGCCGAAAATGCCCAGGGCATTCGGGTTGGCAACCAGCTTGTTCACGATCAGGTTGTCGTTCTCACCAGCTTCTACATAAGCGCCATCTTCGCGCACGTTGTGACAAATCGCCTTGTAAGCGCTCTTGTCTTTTTTCTTCATGGCCTTGATCCAGCCAAACTTCTTACAGCCACCTTCCATCGCCAGCTCGGCAAAGGCATCGCGGGTACCGGAAGTGGGGGGCGGGCCCAGAACTTCAATTTTGGTATTGGGCAAAGCCGGGTTTACGTCTTTCCAGGTCTTGTAAGGGTTGGCCACCAGGGTCTCGGAACCGTTAGGGTTTGGTACTTCTTTAGCCAAAGCCAGGAAAATATCCTTGCGGGATAGCTCAAACGGAGCTGCTTTCTTTGCGTTGGCGAGTACGATGCCGTCGTAGCCGATCTGGACTTCCACAACATCAACGCCGTTGCCGTTACACATTTCCAGCTCGGACTGCTTGATACGACGGGATGCACCGGTGATATCTGCAGTACTCTCGCCAACGCCCTGGCAGAACAACTTCATACCGCCGCCAGTTCCCGTGGATTCAACTACCGGGGTTTTGAACTGTGTAGCGCGGCTGAAGCGCTCTGCCACAGTAGTAGTAAAAGGATAAACGGTAGAGGAACCGACAACACTGATGTAGTCGCGAGCCGCCATAGCCACCTGAGAGGTGGCGAGGGTCAATGCCGCCAGGGAAGTGGCCAGAATTTGCTTGTTCATGTGGAACTCCGATGAGTGTTTTTTATTTCACGCGGCGATGCTAGGAACAACGGGTGACGATTCTATGAACAAAAGATGACAAAAAGATGACAGCTTAAAATATGGCTCGCTGGTGCATGGACTGCCAAAACGGTAACCTTCGTGCAACCAAGATAACAATAAGATGTAAAGAGAGAAGCCCCCATGCCTTTTCTGTTGCGTGGAGCCCGTGCATTGGAGAGTCTGTCCAGTCGCACCGGTCACCTGCTGGCCTGGTTTACCTGGGCCATGGTTTTACTGCAAAGCGGTGTCGTGGCACTACGCCATCTTTTCGATAGCGGCTCTATCGCCCTACAGGAATCCGTAGTCTATCTGCACGGTGCTGCCTTTATGCTCGGCCTGGCCTACGCCCTGCAAACTGATGCCCATGTGCGGGTAGACATCCTCTATAGGCGCATGGGGACCAGGGGCAAGGCCTGGGTTAACGCCGTAGGTTATCTCATCTTTTTATTATCAATTTGTACTTTTATGCTGATTAGCAGTTGGCAGTTTGTACTGAACAGCTGGTCAGTGCTTGAAGACAGCGCCAATGCCGGCGGCCTGCCAGGGGTATTCCTGTTGAAGAGCCTGATCCCTCTTGCGGCAATTACCCTAGCCCTGGCCGGCGCAGCCCAGTTTATGCGCGCCCTCCTGCAACTGATGGAAACGCCAGCCCCGACAACCAAGGCCTCAGCCAAGCCCCGGTTACTAAGGCAAGCAGAGGAGGCTGAGGCATGATGGAGTTAATCCCCCTGCTGATGTTCGCCGCTGTCTGTGCAATGTTGATGTTCGGCTATCCGGTAGCCTTCACTCTTGGTGGAACAGCACTAATCACCGCTGGCCTGGGTATTGTGTACGGCGTCTTTGATGCAAAATTGCTGCGCGCCTTTCCCGATCGCCTCTACGGCATTATGCAAAATGGTACCCTGGTGGCCGTGCCATTATTTGTGCTGATGGGTGTGATACTGGAGCGCGCCCGAATCGCCGAGGATTTACTGGTCAACCTAACCAAGGTATTTATGGGGGCGCGGGCAGGAATGGCCATTTCTGTAGTAGTGGTTGGTGCACTGCTCGCCGCCAGCACCGGAATAGTGGGTGCCACGGTAGTAACTATGGGTCTGATGTCCCTGCCCACCATGCTGAAACAGGGCTACTCTCCCAAGCTCGCCACCGGTACCATCTGTGCCACCGGTACCCTCGGGCAAATTATCCCTCCATCTATTGCGCTGGTATTACTGGGAGATACTCTCTCCAATGCCTACCAACAGGCACAGCTGTCTGCCGGAATCTTTAACCCCAAGCCAGTCAGCGTCGGTGACCTGTTTATCGGGGCAATTATCCCGGGCTTACTGCTGGTAGCCGCCTACATTATTTACCTGTTATTCATGGCCCGCCGCGAACCGGTAAAAGCTCCCTCCACCGAACAGGAGGCACTGGAAGTCTGGCCGTTGATTAGCAGCCTTTTTCCTCCTATTGCCCTGATGTTGGTGGTTTTGGGCTCCATTATTACCGGTGCAGCAACTCCCACAGAGGCCGCTGCAGTAGGTGCACTGGGCGCAGGTTTGTTGGCTTATAGCCGTGGTGCCCTGAATTGGGCACGAGCGGGGGAGGTTGGGCGAAGCACCCTACAAGTAACAGCGATGGTCTTCGCAATCCTAATCGGAGCCTCGCTGTTTTCTCTGGTCTTCCGCGGTTATGGCGGCGAAGAATTGGTAACCAGTATTTTTCACAGCCTGCCCGGTGGCGTAGTAGGGGCGACACTATTGGTAATGCTGGTGATTTTCTTACTTGGGTTTATTCTCGACTTTATCGAGATCACCTTTGTAGTGGTACCTATTGTAGGGCCAGTTTTATTAGCAATGGGAGTCGACCCGATTTGGCTGGGCATTATGATCGCCATTAACCTGCAAACTTCATTCCTGACACCACCGTTTGGTTTTGCCCTCTTTTATCTACGCGGTGTCGCACCCAGCTCAATAGCTACTTCCGCTATATACCGTGGTGTTGCGCCCTTTATTGGCATACAGATTTTTTTACTTTGTCTATTGGCGCTCTGGCCAGCTCTGGCAACCTGGCTGCCAGGGATTATTCAAAAATAACAGGTACATACCCTATTTTTACACCTGTTAAAAATAAAAGGGGCCGGCTCAATTGCGCCGCCCCTTCTCAGTCTCTATCGTCAATTCCACACTCCGCACTTAACTACAGAAACATCAAACTATTTGTCTTTTAAAACTTTCACTACACCTTGTCATCCCTCTTTTCAGCAAATACTCCTGTTACATTAACGATTTAAAACCTGGTGCAACTGTCTATATATTGACGATGAAACGCACCTATCGACACTCAAAACAAATAAAGATAACAAACAGGGAATCAAGAACTCTGAAATCAGTCTATCGATTCTTAAAAAGAATTAAGAACATGAATAAATATTAAAAGGGAATTAAAAATGCTGAAGATCTCTAGTCTTTCCAAGACTTATGACAATGGCGTACACGCGCTTAAAAACGTCAATCTGGATATTCCAAAGGGAATGTTCGGGTTGCTCGGACCCAATGGGGCCGGCAAGTCCTCATTGATGCGTACCATCGCCACTCTGCAATTCGCCGATAGTGGATTCATCACTTTTGATGGAATCAATGTGGCCACCAATCCGCAGAAAATCCGTAGTACTTTAGGTTACCTGCCACAGGATTTTGGTGTTTATCCGAGAATCAGTGCCGAAGATATGCTTGATCATATGGCGGTACTTAAGGGTATCAGCAATCGAAAGGAACGCCGCGAGCTGGTGGCTGACTTATTGCACCAAACCAATTTATTTCGTGATCGCAAGAAAAATCTGAGCGGTTACTCCGGCGGTATGCGCCAGCGCTTTGGCATTGCCCAAGCCCTTATCGGCGACCCGCGCCTGATTATTGTCGACGAACCCACAGCTGGACTCGACCCACAGGAGCGCAATCGCTTTCATAATCTGCTCAGCGAAATTGGCGAGAATGTAGTAGTGATACTCTCCACCCACATTGTGGAAGATGTTGCCGACCTGTGCCCCAATATGGCCATTCTCGCAGCTGGAAAAATTGTTGCACAAGGTAAACCTGAAGAGCTGACGTCCAAGCTGCAAGGTCGCGTATGGCGGCGTATCGTCAATAAATCAGAGCTGGAAGAGTGCCGTAATAAATTCGATGTGATTTCCACTCGCCTATTAGCCGGCCGCCATGTTGTACATATACTGGCGGAATCTCAACCGGGTGAAGGGTTTGAACAACTGCAACCCGACCTGGAGGATGTCTACTTCTCCACCCTCTTCAGTGATGAAGAATCTCGAGTGGCTAGCGCCGCCTGAGGCGGGGGAGGGTATCGACATGTTTTTATCTATTGCTAAGTTTGAATTTCACTATCAACTGCGCCAGCCGGTGTTTTATGTCACCAGCCTGGTTTTTTTCCTTCTGACATTTGGCGCCACTGCCTCCAACAGTATACAAATCGGCGGTGCCGGCGGCAGCACCCTAATCAACTCCCCTTTTGCGATCATGCAAACCCTGCTGATCATGAGCTTGTTCAGTATTTTTATTACCGCCGCATTCGCAGCCAACCCGGTACTGCGTGATCGTGATATGAAAATGGATGGTATCGTCTTCAGTACCCCTATCAGCAAGCGCGATTATTTACTAGGGCGCTTCACAGGGTCATTTACTGTTTCTTTCCTGGTATTTTCAGCCTCTGCCCTAGGTATGCTGTTCGGTTCCTGGATGCCCTGGCTGGACCCGGAACGGTTAGGTCCAACACAAATATCTCATTACTTACAAACACTATTCGCACTCATTCTTCCCACCATGCTGTTTTGCAGCGCACTGTTTTTTAGCCTGGCAGCTGTAACTCGCAGCATGATGGCCACCTACTTGGGGCTGATTGCTTTTCTGGTTCTCTATTTTACCAGTCAGGGGATGATGGACGAGCCCGCTTATCGCAGTGTCGTCGCACTGGCCGACCCCTTCGGTCTCGGCGCCTTCGATAATGCCACTCGTTATTGGACCGCCTTCGACCGCAATACTTCCATGGTTGCCCTGGAGGGAGAGTATCTAACCAATCGCATAATATGGCTCATCACCAGTTTGCTTATTATCGGGTTGGGCTATAGATGCTTTTCTTTTGCCGAGCGCAAACCACTCTGGTCACGTCGTCACAGAATAGAGAATCAAACTGAGGAACAGCTTCGTTACAATAAGCCAATACCGCGAATCACTCCTACTTTTGGCGCAACCGCTGTTTGGCAACAATTCCGGGTACGCAGCGGTTTTGAAGTCAAAGCCGTGGTAAAAAGCCTGGCTTTTTGGGTAATTCTCGCAATTGGTGTTCTCAACGTACTGGGTGCTTCCCTTAACCTGGAAGCAATTTTCGGTACCTCGGTTTACCCTGTTACCCGCTCAATGATAAGCCTGATACAGGGCGCCTTCAGCCTGATCATGATGATTATTCTGATCTACTATGGGGCTGAATTAGTATGGCGCGAACGCCAGACCGGCTGCCATGAAATTATGGATGCAGTGCCCACACCGAACTGGGTTTTTGTGGCAAGCAAGTTTATCGCAATGCTGGTGGTTCTAGCCGGTATATTGATTGCCAGTATGCTGACCACTGTCGCTGTACAGCTGGGCAAGGGGTACGCTACCCTCGAGCCAGGGCTTTATTTTTATGGTCTCTGGTACCAATTCGCAATGCCCTTCTACCTGATGGCTGTTCTTTCTATCTTTGTCCAGGTAATTACCCGTAATAAATTCCTCGGCATGTTGCTGATGGTGGGCTACCTGATCAGCTCTATAGTGCTCGACATCTTAGGTTTTGAGCACAACCTCTATCAGTTCGCCGGTTGGAATGCTGCTCCCTACTCGGATATGAATGGCTATGGTCACTTTGAACAGGGTCGCGCCTGGTTTGCATTTTACTGGACAAGCTTCAGCCTGATATTAGCAATGTTGAGTTATGGGCTCTGGCAGCGGGGCACCCTGGCCTCACTAACGAGCAGGCTCAAAGCCCTACGCTTCCAGCTGGGATTGCCCAGCCGTTTAGCTGGTATTACAGCCTTCCTGCTGTTTGTTGCCAGTGGAACCTTTATTTTCTACAACACTAATATTCTCAACGACTATGAAACCAGCAAGGATCGCGAGCAGCTAGCCGCAGACTACGAGAAAAAGTACAAATCCCTGGAAGACAAGCCAGCGCCACATATCATCGATGTCAATGTAGATGTGGATATCTTCCCCGATGAACGCCGCTATGAAGTGCGTGGGCGTTACTTCCTGATGAATAAGCGCGATAAATCTATCAATGAAGTAGCCATCGGACTGGAGCGCGGTCTCACGGTCAACCAGCTATCCCTGAGTCAGGCCAAACTGCGCGAAAAGGATGAGCAATTCGGCCATTATTTCTTCGAACTGGAGCAACCCCTGGAACCCGGAGAGTCACTTACACTGGAGTTTGATCTTAGCAGGATCAGCCGTGGCTTTATGAACTCCGGCTCCTCCACCACTATTGTGCAAAACGGTACTTTCTTTAATAACTTTGAGGCGATGCCCTTTATCGGTTACAACAGCAATATTGAATTAACTGACCGTCACCTGCGCAAGAAATACGATCTACCCCCGCCTCAGCGAATGCCCAAACTGGAGGATACAGATCACTACCGGGAGTCCTACCTGCGCAGCGACTCCGACTGGATTAACTTTGAAACCACGGTCAGTACCTCAGTGGGACAAGTAGCACTGGCTCCCGGCTATCTGCAAAAAGACTGGCAGGAAGGAAAGCGCCACTATTTCCACTACAAGATGGATGCCCCGATTCACAATTTTTTCTCCTACCTTTCTGCGGACTACACCATAGTTAAAGACCAGTGGAAGGATGTAGCCATTGAGGTCTACCATCACAAGCCTCACGACTACAACGTGGACCGTATGATTGAAAGTGTGAAGAAATCCCTGGAGTATTTCAGTGCGGCTTTCAGTCCCTATCAATATCGCCAGTTGCGTATCGTTGAGTTCCCGGGTTATGAAAGTTTTGCCCAGGCATTTCCCAACACCGTGCCCTTTTCAGAATCCATCGGCTTTGTCGCCGATCTCCGCGACCCGAATGAAATTGATTACGTCTTCTATGTAACTGCCCATGAGGTTGCACACCAGTGGTGGGCACATCAGTTGGTCGGAGCCAACGTGCAAGGCGCCACTTTGCTCTCCGAAACCCTGGCCCAGTATTCCGCACTGATGGTTATGGAGCAGGAATACGGTCCGGAAAAAATACGTCGCTTCCTCAAATATGAGCTTGACCGTTACCTGAGCGCGCGGGGTAGCGAACTCCTTGAGGAACTCCCCCTGACTCACAATGAAAACCAACCCTATATCCACTACCGAAAGGGCTCTGTAGCCATGTACGCCCTCAAAGATGCCATGGGTGAAGATGCCATAAATGCGGCCTTGGCATCGTTGCTGAAAGATAAAGGGTTCTCCAGTGACCCCTATCCCACCAGTATGGATTTGGTGGCAAGGCTCAGAGCGCACGCCGAAGCATCTCACCAGGAACTGATTACCGATATGCTGGAGAGGGTAGTTCTTTTTGACCTGAAGATCGCAAAGGCCACCTCTGAGCTATTGGATAATGGTAACTATCGCGTTCTGTTGGAGTTGGAAGCTCACAAGTTCGAGGCTGATGGGGAGGGCCAGGAGCAAGAAATCCCAATGAATAATCGGATAGATATCGCCATTTTCAAGGAAGATCCCGACAAGAACTTTAATTCAGAAAACGTGCTCTACTTCGCCAAACAGGAGATCAGCGAGCAAACCACCGTGCTGGAGTTTGAAGTGGAGGGCAAACCGAGCATCG
The DNA here is from genome assembly GCF_040371615.1 of Microbulbifer sp. NBRC 101763. Lineage (NCBI taxonomy): Bacteria > Pseudomonadati > Pseudomonadota > Gammaproteobacteria > Cellvibrionales > Microbulbiferaceae > Microbulbifer > Microbulbifer sp. NBRC 101763. The sequence continues at coordinate 382,946 of NZ_BAABQV010000003.1, read as the reverse complement.
CTGGAATTGACCCCTACATCAAGATGATTGATAAAAACCCAGACGACAACCTGCTGGAAATAGAGGCTTTGTAAGGCCCAGATCATTAGTCTCCCGGCCATCTGGGGTGGTGGCTGGGAAGCAGGATGGCCAGTTTTCTCCAGCAAATTTGGGATAACACTGGTCAATTACTGCGCAATTTGTGCTAGAATGCGCCACCTTCCCAGAAGTAGTACCCAATAACTCTAACAATCTGTGAGCAGTCGATGTCCGCACTTTCAGCCCTAGATGAAAACCCGCAACCCACAGGTACGCTAACCCTGCAAACCCTGGCCATGCCCCGTGATACCAATCCCCAAGGGGACGTATTTGCTGGCTGGCTGATGTCGCAAATGGACCTGGCGGGCGCAATCCTCGCCCAAAGTATCGCACGGGGCAGGGTAACCACCGTTGCGGTAGGCAGTATGGTGTTTTTACGCCCGGTACCTGTTGGCTCCACAGTCAGCTGCTATGCAGAGGCTATCGAAGTGGGTCGTTCTTCGATCAGGACTATGGTTGAGGTGTGGCTGACACGGGTTGATTCCGGTGAGCAGGTGAAGGTCACTGAAGGTGAGTTTGTTTTTGTCGCTATTGACGATAGTGGGCATACCAGGCCACTGCCTTAAGTTATTCACAAGAAGTCGCTCACTGAATCGCTGCGGGGAACAGTCTGGTACACAGCTTCCCCCTCATTATCCCCATTTAATCCTTCCTGTTCTCATTATCCAGCTCTCGCGCCTGGTAATAGGCCTCTTCACTAATCTGGTGGTAGGGCCGTACATCCCGCTCAAAATCCTTAAAGGCTTTATAGATACGGGCAAACTCAGGGTCCTTGTCTGCAGTCTCCTGCATAATTTGCGTGTTGATTTGCTTTAAATGAGAAAGTACTTCATCCGGTAGACGCCTGAGCTTTACACCGTGCTCTTCCACTAATTCACGCAGGGCTCGGTTATTGCGCGCAGTGTACTCATCCAGCATGTCCTGGTTTGCTTCCCGGGCTGCCACGCGCACAATTGCCTGCAGGTCTTTAGGCAATTTATCGAAGGCTTTTTTATTGACAATAAATTCCATCATCGAGCCAGGCTCATGCCAACCAGGATAGTAATAATACTCGGCAACCTGGTGAAAGCCGAAGGCTAGATCATTGTATGGGCCAACCCATTCGGTCGCATCAATGACGCCAGTCTGCAACGCTGTATAAAGCTCACCACCAGGAATCGTGACGGCCGTGCCGCCGGCCCGGTTTAATACTTCACCTCCCAGCCCGGGAATTCGCATTTTTAAACCCTGCAAATCCTCGACAGAGTTAATCGGCTTATTAAACCAACCCGCCATTTGCACCCCTGTGGAACCACCTGCCAGGGGTATCAAATTAAAAGGCTCGTAAATCTCCTCCCAGAGTTCCAAACCACCGCCGTGGTGGAGCCAGCCATTCATTTCCTGGGCATTCAAACCAAAAGGTACCGCAGTGAAAAACTGGGCCGCCGGAATCTTGCCTTTCCAGTAATAGGCTGCACCGTGCCCCATCTGTGCCGCACCCTCGGAAACAGCGCCGAAAACCCCCAATGCAGGCACCAGTTCACCCGCACCGTAGACCTTAATTTTGAGACGGCCAGCAGACATCTGCTCTACCTCTTTGGCGAAGCGCTCCGGTGCCTGGCCCAGGCCGGGGAAGTTTTTTGGCCAGGTAGTAACCAGCTTCCACTCAAACAATTCTTTATCACCAGTATCAGAAAAGTGTTGTTGAGGCCCTTGAGCCGCACGGGAAGTTACCAGCGCGGCAAAGGTAATTACCAGCAGGGCGAGAAGGCCCAAAATAACGGCGGGGTACCAATTAATTTTTTTCATCGCTTCTAATTATCGTTTTTCTTGTAAGGCGCTGACTGTCAGCTAGCTAACTTTAATTATCGTGGCTCCAGTGATACTGGAGCCACGTGAGATTTGCTTCTTCAAAATAGATTCAGTTTTCCAGCCCCTTGGTCTACAGCGGCTGCAATTTAGCCATAGCCACCACCAGCCATTTACTGCCGGCATCATCGAAGTTCACCTGTACCCGTGCGCGCGGGCCATTGCCCTCAAACTGCACTACGGTGCCCTCACCAAATCTGGCATGCTCCACTCGCCCTCCCAGGGCGAGCGGTGGCAAATCATCAAAGTCTGGGGCCGGGTCGGAAAACTGACCCACTTTGCCATAATCCGCCTGGTATAGTGGCCGGGAAATCTCAGTCTTGAGGCGCACCTCGTGCACCAAATTAGCTGGAATTTCACCAATAAACCGTGAGGGGCTGTTATAGGTCTCACTGCCAAACAGGCGGCGGTTTTCTGCGTAGGTGATATACAGTTTGCGCATAGCGCGGGTAATTCCCACGTAGCAGAGTCGGCGCTCCTCCTCCATACGACCCGGCTCCTGCGCGGACATTTTGTGGGGAAACAGGTTTTCCTCCACACCCGCCATAAATACCAGGGGAAACTCCAGGCCTTTGGCGGAGTGCAGGGTCATTAACTGAACCGCCTCCTCAAACTCATCTGCCTGGCCCTCACCGGCATCGAGGGCAGCGCTGTCGAGGAACTGGTTGAGCAGAGGAATTTCCTCCTCATCTTCCTCCCCTTCGGGCAGGTCCACACCAGAGAAAGCGCGACAGGCAGTCACCAGTTCCTGCAAGTTCTCCACCCGCGTCTGGCCCTTCTCACCTTTTTCCTTGCCGTGGAATTCCAGCAAGCCGCTAGTCTCGATCACATCCTCAGCAATAGCATCCAACTCTTTATCTTCTGCATTCGCTGCCAGCTGGTTAATCAGGTCCAGAAAGCTCTGCAGGGCATTGCCGGCGCGAGCGGCCAATACCCGCTGTTGCAACATCAGCTTGGCCGCCTGCCACAGGGAACAGCCCTGTTCGCGGGCATAGGAGCGCACCATTTCCACCGTGCGCGCACCGATGCCACGGGTCGGCGTATTCACCACCCGCTCAAACGCAGTGTCATCATCGCGGTTGGTAATCAGGCGCAGATAAGACAGGGCATTCTTGATCTCCAGGCGCTCGTAGAAGCGCTGGCCGCCATAGATGCGGTAGGGTACCTGCTCGCGCAGAAGCCCTTCTTCAAGTACCCGGGATTGGGCATTGGAGCGGTAGAGGATGGCAATGCTGTCGCGGCGGTTGCCATCGCGCACCCAGTCATTGATGCGTTCGACAATAAAGCGCGACTCATCCTGTTCGTTGTAGGCCGCGTAGACGGCGATGGGCTCACCCTCTTCACCCCTGGTCCACAACTCCTTACCCAGACGGCCACTGTTATTGGCGATCACCGCGTTGGCCGCATTCAAAATGGTGGAGGTGGAGCGGTAGTTTTGCTCCAGGCGCACCGTCTGGACTTCTTTCAGGTCTGTGGAAAAGTGCTGAATATTCTCGATCTTGGCACCGCGCCAGCCGTAAATGGACTGGTCATCGTCACCCACAGCGGTGATATGGCACTGCTCACCAGCAAGCAGACGCAACCAGGCGTATTGAATCGTGTTGGTGTCCTGGAACTCATCCACCAGGATAAAGGGAAAGCGCTGGCGGTAATGGGCGAGAATAGCGTCGTTATTCAACCAGAGTTCATGGGCGCGAAGTAACAGCTCACCGAAATCCACCAGCCCACCACGCTGGCAGGCCTCTTCATAGGCAAAGTAGATCCGCACCATGGTCTGCAACCATGGGTCGGCGCCAGCATTGATATATTGCGGGCGCAGGCCTTCATCTTTCTGCGCACCGATCCACCACTGGGTTTCCCGCGGCGGCCACTTTTTATCGTCCAGCCCCAGATCCGCCTGTACCCGCTTGATCAGGCGCAGCTGGTCGTCGGAATCCAGGATCTGGAAGTTCTGCGGCAACCTGGCCTCTTGCCAGTGGGCTTTGAGCAGGCGATGGGCCAGGCCGTGGAAGGTGCCCACCCACATGCCGAAGGTATTCACCCCCAGCAGCTCTTCGATACGAGCGCGCATCTCGCGGGCCGCCTTGTTGGTAAAGGTCACCGCCATAATGGAATAGGGCGAGGCACCTTCCACCTGCATCAGCCAGGCGATGCGGTGCACCAGCACCCGGGTCTTACCCGAACCGGCACCGGCCAGAACCAATTGATTGCCGGGCGCGGCTGCTACTGCTTCGCGCTGGGCGTCGTTGAGGGGGTCTAAAATCTGAGATACGTCCATGGGCGATGATTGTACCAGAGCTGCTGTGCGAGACCTGTGTAAATAAACAGCATTTTACCCATCCTGACAACGCAAAGCCGCTCGCCAGCGGGGGGCACAGCCGCTACACTGCGCCATCTGGCATAGCGAAGGTAGTCTTGTGAAACCAGCGGAAGTCACGCAAAAAATCAGCGAACAACTGTCATCCATGCGCAAATCTGAGCGCAAGGTGGCGGAGTATATCCTCGCCAACCCGGATGAAATTATTCATATGCGTATTGTTGACCTGGCCACCGAGGCCCAGGTAAGTGAGCCCACGGTAGTGCGTTTCTGTCGCGCAGTAGGCTGCTCGGGGTTCCAGGAGTTCAAGCTGAACCTGGCCCAGCAGCTGGCCTCCAGCCCCAGTTTTGGCCAGATTGCAGTAACCGAGACCGACACCATTGCTGAATACAAGCGCAAAGTATTCGATTCCACTGTGGATACATTGTTGAAGGTACGCGACAGGATTGACGACCGCGCACTGGAAGCCGCTGTGACCGCCATGGCCGCCTCCAAGCGGGTAGAATTCTTCGGCTTTGGTGCCTCCGGTGCTGTCGCTGCCGATGCTCAGCACAAATTCTTTCGCCTGCAACTGGCTACTGCCGCACACTCCGACCATCACATCCAAAATATGTCGGCTATGTCGATGCAACCAGGGGATGTTGTGGTGGCTATTTCCCAGAGTGGGCGGACCAAAGCACTGTTACGCTCCATGAGCATGGCAAAAGAGCAGGGCGCTCTGGTCGTGGGCCTGGCCCCAAGTGGCTCCCCGGTAGCCCAGCAGGCGAGTATTCCACTGGAGGTGGATGTAGAAGAGGATATCGAGATCTACACGCCACTGTCTTCTCGAATCGCCCACCTGGTGGTAATTGATGTGCTCGCAATTGGCGTAGCCCAGCGTAAAGGACCACAGTTGCAAGAGCACCTGTTAAAGCTCAAACAGGGCCTTTACACCCTTCGTGAAGACAAGCACTGAGAGCATGAGCGTCCGCATAACGAAAAGATTAACCGCAGGCACCGCATTGACGGCTTCCCATAGCAGCCAATGCACTGCCATCGGCCAACAGAAATTTATTGCTCCAGCACTATTAACTATCCCATAAATACTGCAATACAAAACTAAACTGCTTGGCATCCCCAACAAAGACACCCCGAGATTGAACGCATGAATATTGCATTGATCGGTGCCAGTGGTTTTATCGGTTCTGCACTGTTGGTCGAGGCCTTGGCAAGAGGGCACCGGGTCACAGCTCTGGTTACCCACCCCGAGAAGCTACAAACCCAGGAGAGGTTAACCGCAACCCAGACCGACGTATTAAACACTACGCAGCTTGCCGACTTATTGAGAGGCCACGATGCGGTGATCAGTGCTTTTAGCGGCCACGCCCAACAGGATATTCACGGCTATTACCTGCGAGGCTTCGAATCAATTCTCAACGCCTGCAAAGAGGCGGGGATAGATCGCCTTCTAGTTGTTGGTGGCGCCGGCAGTCTTGAAGTTGCTCCAGGAGTGCACTTATTGGAAACTCCCCAATTTCCACCGGAATGGAAAGCCTCAGCTCTCGGTGCCCTTGATGCCCTCAAGCGACTAAAGCAGGAAAATACGCTACAGTGGACTTTCCTGAGCCCCGCCGCCTTGATCGAGCCCGGCGAGCGCACTGGTCATTTTCGTCTCGGAGGCGACCAGCTGATGGTGGATAGGGATGGCCGTAGCCGCATCTCCCTAGAGGATTACGCCATAGCAATGATCAATGAGCTGGAGCAGCCTCAACATATCCAGCAGCGTTTTTCAGTTGCCTACTAATGAAAACTGTTAAGTTAAAAGATACTGAGTTATTGATAAGCTGGTGAAAAGGTCACTGTCCCGTTACCATTGGGTCACATTGGAGCCTTGGCCAAAGGCCACCAAATACGTACCCTCGGCTGGATAAACACCAATTTTATGTTTGAAATCCAGCCGACATACCCGAATAGACCGCCTTCTCAGCGCCTTTCGCGATACGAAAAAGCTCTCTACCGAAAGAACCGTCTTAAACTCACAGGTTTGATATTGAGCTTGCTGTAGTCTCGACTGTGGTCTGCCATAACAGATCGAGCAATGCGTTTTACGGTTTTCCACTGAGCTGTATCAGAGTCAACTATGAGTTCGAAGCCAAAACCTGATGAAAAAACCACACCGCGTTGGCTGGTGGTATGGCTGGCGGCTCTCGTATCCTTGACGCCCTTTTCGATTGACAGCTACCTGCCAGCTATTCCCGCCATGGCTGCAGCGCTGGATACTGAGGTGGAGCGAGTACAGTATTCAGTTTCCAGCTTTTTGTTGGGTTTCGCCCTGGGGCAATTGTTCGGTGGCCCACTATCAGATCGCTGGGGACGCCGCTTAGTGGGGACTATTGGTCTAAGCATTTATATTGTCAGTTCTCTGTTAGTGCTGCTCACAGACCATGTCGACCAGTTGATTATCCTGCGCTTCCTTCAGGCCATCGGTGGCGGTTTTGCTACTGTGATCTGCGCAGCAATTGTGCGCGACCTGCACAGTGGGCGCGAAGCAGCCAAGATTATCTCTATGATCAGCACCATAATGTTGATCGCTCCCCTGATCGCACCAGTCATTGGGGCACTCCTTCTGGCCATTGGTGGCTGGCAAAGCATTTTTGTTTTTTTACTCTTGTACGCATTGGCAATGCTGGTTCTGGTGCGCCTGTTATTGCCGGAGACCGTGCCGCGCTTTACCCGCGCGCGTCGCCAGCTAATGCCTCTGGGGTCCTTGATCTCAAGTTATGGGCAGGTATTGCGCAATCGCCGGGCCCTCGGTTTCCTGGGCGCCCAGGCCTGTGTGAGCGGCTCGATGTTTATCTATATCACCACAGCGCCCTTCGTATTTATGGATTATTTTGAGGTCAGTGCCAGCCAGTTTCCCCTGTTTTTTGGCAGCTGCATTCTGGGCCTGATCTGCATGGTGCAGGTCAATATACGGCTGTTAAATCTGTTTCAGCCGCGCAATATATTGCTGGCAGGCATCTCTCTACAGATACTGGGTTGTGGTCTGCTGTTGCTGGGCACTATGACTGGAATTCGGGAAATTACCTTGTGGATGGTGCCACTGGTACTGGTGATGAGCTGTATCGGCATGACAGGCCCCAACGCTGCAGCGTGCTATCTAGAGTTCTTCCCCAAAATCAGTGGCAGTGCCAATGCCCTCTATGGGGCCACCATATTTATTACCGGGGGGGTCCTGGGCGGATTAGTCAGCAGCATACACACCGGCACCCTGGTGCCTATCGCCGCATCTATGTTTGGCTGTGCGGTGGCAGCATTTTTTTCCGCCATGGTAATCGCTCAGGCGCGCAAGCCCATCGAATCAGATATACCGGCTACCAAACGATTCACCCCACGCTAATCCATGAGGATACCCTGGCAACTGGTCCTACAATTCTTCCTCTTGTAGGGCCTGCTGTACCGATGGCCGTTCCGACATTCGCTTCTGGAACGCCTGCAGCTTGGGCCAGCGCGCCATATCAAACTGCTGGGCTTCCATCCAGCGGGACAGCACATATAAGTAGGCATCCGCCACAGAAAATTCATCGCCCATCAGGAAGTCTTTGTCCAGGCGCTTTTCTATATAGTCGAAGCGTCGTAACAAGCTTTCGCGCGCTTGCTCCTGCTCATCCTTGGCGCCATCCCAGAACAGCGGTTTAAATAATTTATGTACCTCTGCACTGAGGAAATTAAGCCACTCCAACAAGCGGTAATGGGCGAGGCTACCAACTGGCGGAGCCAGGTGCGCATCTGGCTTTTGTTCCGCGAGAAACTGTACTATCGTCGACCCCTCTGTCAGTATTTCCCCACCTTCCAACTGCAGGGCAGGGATGTAACCTTTCGGATTTATCTTCCTGAAGTCATCGCCGTTTTCCATGGTATGTGTCTTCAGATCAACCTTGCACAAGTCCAGATCAATACCCGCTTCAAGCGCGACAATATGTGGGGATAGCGAGCAGGCGCCGGGAGTGTAAAAGAGTTTCATTGCGGTCCTCAGGTAACAGTTGCGCAGCAACCAGCAGTATAGGCGTGCATTTTTAAAACGTTACCTAGCCGCGCCTATGCGGTGCAGCGTAATCCAGCTGTGGTCCCTTTGGCACAATTCCAGTGGGGTTGATATGCAGGTGGCTACCGTAGTAATGATGCTTGATATGGAAGAAATCCACGGTTTCCGCTACTCCCGGCCATTGAAACAGCTCCCGGGTAAATCCCCACAGATTCTTAAAGTCAGCCAGGCGCTGCTTGTTACATTTAAAATGGCCATGATAAACAGCATCAAATCTGATTAATGTTGTAAACAGTCGCCAGTCGGCCTCTGTTACCTGATCTCCAGTCAGATAGCGGTTATTCTGCAGGCGCTGCTCCAGCTGTTCGAGAGTACTGAAAAGCGACTCATAAGCTCGCTCATAGGCCTCTTGGGTAGTGGCAAAGCCGGCACGATAAACCCCGTTATTTACGGTTTCATAAACCACATCATTTGTCGCATCTATATCGCCCTGCAGGTCATCGGGGTAAAAGTCATCCTCGCTACCGGTGAGACGATCAAAGGCACTGTTGAGCATTCGGATGATTTCAGATGATTCATTGCTAACAATACACTGGCGCTGTCTGTCCCACAGCACTGGTACAGTGACACGTCCACTGTAATCACTGCGATTGCGCTGATATAGCTGGTAAAGGTAATCATATTGAAAGAGGTGATCACCACTGCTGCCTTCCTCGGTGTTGAAGGACCAACCATGCTCACGCATAAAGGGGCTGACAATAGAAATATCTATGTAGTCGCGCAGATTTTTTAATGTGCGGAAAATGAGCGTACGGTGGGCCCAGGGGCAGGCGAGTGAAACATACAAGTGATAGCGACCCGCCTCAGCGATAAAGCCTCCCTCTCCACTCGGCCCCGGGGCTCCATCACTGGTCACCCAATTGCGGAGCTGTGCTGCCTCACGCACAAACTCACCCTGGCTTTTACCAGTGTCATACCAGTGGTTGCGCCACTGTCCATCGACCAAAAGGCCCATCACTACCTCCCGGCGCTCTCGTGAGTTACCTCCTAGTCCCTGTTGAAATCAGCGCAGTAACTATTTTTTACGGAACCAGTGGTCCAGACTGAAGCGCCCTGCACCAGCGCAGGCAAGAATCAAAAAGCCGCCGGCAATGGTGATGTTTTTCATAAAGCTGGTCATCTCACCTGAATCTCCGGGAGAGAAGTGCACCATCCAGGCGCTGGCAAGGCAGAAAAGAAACAGGATTATCGCCGCAAAGCGGGTAAAGAGGCCAAAAAATACTGCCAGCCCCCCGAGCAACTCAACCACAATCACCAGAGGCAGTAAAAAGGCCGGGAGTCCCATGGATACCATAAATGCCTCTGTCATTTTATAGCCGCCGATTTTGTTCCAGCCGGCAAAAATGAATATCAGAGACATCAATATTCGTCCTACCAATTTGGAGGTGTCGCACAACGCAGGATGGTTCGCCATAACTTCCTCTCTCGTTACAGGGGAATTACAGACAATGGAATGCCTCCAGTGTAGTTGGGAACTGTTATGGGAGACGGATGCCGCGCATCGAATATTAGTAATAATCAGACTTAACAAGGAAATAGACGCCAAAATATCGACGAAAATCCATAAGTGGCAGCCTGGACAGCTTCTACTCCTCACCTGGGCGCAAAATTGAAAAATGCAGTTGTGCCTCACTGGGGAGCCGTTACAATTGCGCGCCCCTAATGAAGGCGCTGGCCGGCAGTATCCACATGGCGCGCCCCTGCGTAACCCCGGAACCGGAGCCCTCCTCACGGGAAAATCGAGCGGCGCTCGCACGGCTACAATAACGGCACGCTCACAATTGATAAATTTGCCCGCTGAGAGAGCAGGTACCACTGCTCCTTTTTGAGGGTTGGGAGTAATCCCGGAAATTTCACCCCTGGAGTCCACGCACGGCATGGAAGTCTATTACACCTTTTGTTTTCTTGCCGCTGTGTCGGTTTTTCTCGGCTTCCTCAACCAGTACGTTTTGCGCGCGCAAACCACTATCGCAATCACCGCGGGTGCGCTGGCACTGTCTCTTATAGTGACTGGTCTGGGCAAATTGGGTGTGGTCGAACTGCGCACCTGGGCAGATCAACTACTGCCGTTGCTCAACCTGGAAGATATTCTGCTGAAGGGCATGCTGGGATTCCTGCTTTTCGCCGGCAGTTTACATATCGACCTGCTGGCACTGCGTAACCAGAAAATCGAAATTGGCCTGCTGGCGATCGTCGGCACCCTGATTTCTACATTTGTGGTAGGGGCACTGCTGTACTGGTTTCTTATGTTGATTAATATGCCAGTCGCCTTTGTTTACTGCCTGCTATTTGGCGCACTAATATCTCCTACAGACCCCATCGCGGTGCTGGCAATAATGAAAAACCTGAAAGCACCCGAGCAGGTATCTATCCAGGTAGAGGGGGAGTCCCTGTTTAATGATGGCTTTGGCATAGTGATTTTCGCTGTGATCTATGCCCTGGCCTTTGAGGGCGGCCAACCGACTGTTCCCGCAGTCGCCGAGCTATTCATCGTGGAGGCGATCGGCGGTATTTTGCTTGGCCTGATTATCGGCGGGCTTTTTCACTGGTTGATCTGCTGCACCGACGACCACAGTCTGGAATTATTGCTAACCCTGGTGATCCCCACTGCAGGCTTCTCGCTGGCGAATATCCTCGGTGTTTCCGGAGCCCTGGCGATGGTAGTAAGCGGCATTATTATCGGTAACTTCACCCGTGAACGGGGCTTTTCCCGTGTGAGCCAGCATGAGCTGGATAATTTTTGGAATATTACAGAAGATTTTCTCAACGGCTTGCTCTTCCTGCTGGTGGGCCTGTTCCTGATCACCATCGACCTACGACCCGCAGACTACCTGCTAATGGTAATGGCAATTGTGATAGTGCTGCTGGCCCGGGTCATGGCGGTGGGAGTGCCCTTCCTGTACCTGAAGAGGCGCCGTCGCTATCACCCCTATACCAACCGGATACTGATTTGGGGTGGCCTCAAAGGGGGATTGGCTCTAGCGTTGGCTATGTCCATCCCAGCTGGCAGCGCTTTTGTACAAGGGCAGGACCTGCGTTACCTTTGGGTGGTAATGACCTACGGCGTGGTGCTCTTTTCTATCGTGGTGCAGGGCTCTACCATAGCCCCGTTAATTCGCCGCAGCCGAGAGTTTGCCGAGCCCGAAAGTACAGTGGGCTCCAACCAGCAACACACCGCCAAATAGCGATAATTCATCAATGGAACACTCTAACTTCCTCGTAGAAGCCGTCATTTTTATGGCTGCGGCGGTGATCGCCGTACCCATCGCAACCCGTCTCGGCCTCGGCTCAGTACTCGGTTATCTGCTCGCTGGAGTCGCGATAGGGCCCAGTGCCCTGGGCCTGGTGGGCGATGCCAGCGACGAGATGCACGTGGCCGAGTTTGGGGTGGCCCTGATGCTGTTCCTGATCGGTTTAGAGTTACAGCCAAAAAAGCTGTGGCAAATGCGGGGAGCCATTCTCGGTACAGGCAGCGCCCAGCTCCTATTGACCGCTGCCGCTGTTGCCGGGGTAGCCCTGCTTTTATTTGGCTTAGACTGGCGCTCAGCGGTTGCTATCGGACTGATATTGGCACTTTCTTCAACTGCTATTGTTTTGCAATCCCTCAGCGAAAAAGGGCTGCTGAAAACCCAGGGTGGGCGCAGTGCCTTCGCAGTATTGCTGTTCCAGGATATTGCCGTTATTCCCATCCTTGCACTTTTACCACTACTTGCCGGCACTCCCGCCGAAGCCCACGCCAGTGGCCTGAGTGGCTGGCAATATGCTGCCGCGGTGATCGGCACCATTGCCGCTTTTGCGATTAGCGGCCGCTACCTACTCGGCCCATTGCTGCGCCTGGTCGCGGGCAGCCAGGTGCGCGAGATGTTTACCGTTACCGCCCTGTTAATAGTCTTCGCCGCCGCAGCGGTAATGACCTGGCTGGATCTATCACCGGCACTGGGTACCTTCCTGGCCGGAGTGCTGCTGGCGGAAAGTGAATTCCGCCATGAACTGGAAGCGGATATTCAGCCGTTCAAAGGGCTACTTCTAGGACTGTTCTTTATTGCCGTTGGCGCGAGTCTGAACTTCGCCCAGATTGCCGAGAACCCATTGCTGTTGTTCGGCCTTGTCATCACTCTGGTCCTGGTTAAGTTTGCCGTTCTTTTTGGCCTTGCACGCATGATGCGCCTTTCGAAAGGGGAGGACTGGTTATTCGCCCTATCCCTCGCCCAGGCGGGGGAATTCGGCTTTGTGCTCGTCTCCTTCTCCACCCAGATCCAGGTCCTGGATGCCGGTGCCAGCAGCCTGCTGGTTGCTTTGATTGCCTTGACTATGGCACTCACCCCGGTATTGCTATTGATATTCGAACAATTTATCCAGCCACGCTTTCTGGTTGGGCCTGAAAGTCCTGTGGAGGTAGATACCCCCCCACCAGTAGACCATGGCTCGCCGGTAATTATTATCGGCTATGGTCGCTTTGGGCAGATCACTGGGCGCCTGCTCAACGCCTGCGGCTTCGGCACTACTCTGTTAGAGCGCAATGCAGAACAATTGGATCTCGTGCGTCGCTATGGCATAGAAGCCTACTACGGGGACGCTTCGCGAGAGGACTTGCTACGTGCTGCCGGTGCCAAAAATGCACGTCTTGTTATCCTGACACTGAGCGACCAGGCCGCATCTCTCGAAATTATCGCCCAGCTGCAAAAGCATTTCCCGCATTTGATTATTCTCGCAAGGGCGCGCAACCGCATGCACCAATATGCACTGATGGAGGCCGGAGTAAAATATATCTTTCGTGAGACCGTGGATTCGGCACTGGCAATTGGTGAGAAGGCCTTAATATTACTCGGCCTTAGTCCGATGCAGGCGCGTAGAGCAGCACGTAAGTTCAAACAACACGACGAGCGTATGCTGGAGGCTCTATTTCCCTACTGGCGCGATGAAACCCAGCACATAGCCCAAGCCCGAATCTATCGAGAACAGCTGTTACAGGCACTACAGCAGGACAGACGCGACAAAGACCTCCACTTGGATCACTACTGGGAAGAAGCGCAACCAGAGACAGAGAAGCCTTAGGGTTGCCGAGGAGTTGAACGGGTATGGCGCGGACCTGGAGACTTTCTAGCCTTTTGACATCAGGCTCGCCTCTACCAAGTCTACTTCCATTACCAACTTGCGATGGAGTTCATCATCGATTTCCCTGCGCACTCTCAGGGTAAAAAGTTGCTTGCGCTCAGCGGCAAGAGCCGCCAGGCGGAAATTACGCTCGACTCGCGCGCGCACCCATACCTGTTCCTCATTTTCATCCTCGCCAGTACTGATACGGCGACGATAGACTTCCAACAGGTGATCAATCGCCTCATAGGCAACATCTTTGTGCTCCCAATGCGCATTGATAGTACTGCGTAATATTATCAAGCGTTCCTCTGCCGCCTTAGCCGCTGACATCCTTGCACCTCGCTCATCGCCAATCGCTGCCAGTTGCGGTGTATCCGGCAAATGCTTCAGCAACAAGGGAAGTGCAAAACTGGCCAACAACAGTGAAAAAAGGATTACCCCCATGGCAATAGCCAGCGCCAGTTCCCGCCCCGGCAAGGGTGAGCCGTCAGGTAACAGAAGAGGAAGGGAAAAAGCTCCTGCAAGGGTTATCGCTCCCCGTACCCCTGACACAGTCAATACACTGACCAATATCAAGTGTGCTGAAAGTGAGCGTATGCTCCGACGAAAACGGGAAAAATAGAGAGATACCCACACCCAGATAAAACGCAGTAAAAGCAGTACCAAAGATATTGCCAGGATATATAGAGCCACCATGCCGAGGCTGGTATGCCTTGCACCGGCGAGATCAGCCTCTGCCAGTCGAACCAATTGCTCACCGAGTAAAACGAAAATAATCCCATCCAATACCGTTTGCACAGTCTTCCACACAGCGCGGCGATCCATACGTGTCGTGGACATTTCCGAGCCGTGTAGATTAGTGTAATGAGTAGCAATACCTGCCGTTGCCGCTGCCAGAATCCCGGATACCTGTAGGCTTTGACCTGCCATATAAGCGGCAAATGGCACTAATAAGCTCACCAGTATCTGTATTGCAGAGTCCTCACCACCTATTCGCACCAGCCAGCGCAACAAATATCCGCAAATAAAAGCAACTCCGGCTCCAATTGCTATGCCGCCCACTGCAACCCAGACAAAACCACCCACCGCTTGCGAAAAGGAAAAGCTGCCGGTCATCGCGGCTGCCACTGCGAACCGGAAAATATCCAGTCCCGACGCATCGTTGAACAAGGACTCCCCAGCAAGAATATGTTCCAGCCGCGCTGGCATGGCATTACCACCATGCACAACTGAAACTGCAACCGGGTCTGTGGGCGCGAGTATCGCCGCTACAGCAAAAGCTACGGCAACAGGGATGACCGGCACCAGCCAATAGATAAAAAAGCCCATGCCCACTACGGTAAAAACCACCAGACCAACAGCCAGGGTTACAATCAACCCCAAATCCCGGAAAAAAGCACCCTTGGGAATACGCCAACCGGCAAGAAATAGCAGGGGAGGAATAAAAAGAAGAAAGAAAATTTCCGGGTCGAGCGGTATCTCGATACCGAAAACCCCACCTAGGATAACGCCGCCAACAATTTGTATTAATGGGAGGGGGATGGGTAGCGGAAGGATACGAGCGACAATAAGGCTAAGTGCCACCACCAATAGTAAAAGCAGCGCAAGAACGAGATAGTGCATCGCCCACTCAGGATCCTTGAAAGGCTCACCGCATAGCGGCATTTAACCCGACATCCAACGGGCTAATCATTTCAGCCAGTATAGGAAACTGTGAATACCCAATACATGACTACTTAATCAAACATATCCGGCTGCTCTTCACAGATCACACTATACAAAGGCTGGAAGCTGAATAGCCCAGCCAGTTCTGTACCCACCACTGCACGAGTCCGGATAGCCACTTCCGGGTCAATTAATACTGGTTTTCCAGCCGCTTCGGCCATTAATTGCGCCTGGCAACTACGCTCCATAGTAATATACCACCAGGCCGCCTCATCCACAGTTTTCCCCACAGTAAGCAAGCCATGGTTCTGCAATATCAGTGCTTTGTAATGGCTTAGCGCTTTTGCCAGGGCTACTCCCTCTCCCATCTCCAGAACAACACCGGAGAAAGTATCCAAAAGCCCGTGGTCAGCAAAAAAAGCACAGGCATCCTGTGTAATAGGGTCCAACAAACGTCCGAGGGTAGACCAGCTTTTACCGTATAGGGAGTGTGCGTGTGCCGCTGCGACAATGTCCGGACGGGTTCGGTGAATATGAGAGTGAATAGTAAAAGCTGCCCCATTTAAATAACCATTGCCTTCAACCACCTCACCTTTGTGATTGACCAGCAATAATTGCGACATGCGTATTTTCTGGAAAGCCACCCCCATGGGATTTACCCAAAAATGATCCTCAAATTCTGGATCCCGTACGGTAATGTGGCCGGCTATTCCCTCATCGTAGCCAAACTTTCCAAATAATCGAAAAGCAGCTGTCAGTTTTCTTTTCCTCTCTTCGCGTATCTGCGCCGGTGGTAATAATGGATCTCCCAGCAACATACTGATGTCGCCATTCATAACCGCAGCATCAATGCCTGTTTTTTTTCTTATTTTTTCTACAGTACTCATCTGCTGGATCTCTCTAATAGAAAAATTCCGAAAGCCGGTTATAGCACGTAATATCTATTTTAAGCGAGAGGAAGTGTTATAACTTTTTTAAAATAAAGCCAATTAAGCAAATGACTTTTATGCCTTTAATTAAGATTTATCTGTCGTGTATTTTTTTGCATAACAACCAAGCTTTTTTGCTGATTAAAAAGTATGGGACATATCACTATGCCCCATATTTTTTAAGAAAAATTTTATCTGAAAAACGCTTTAACGAAAATTATTGTTCCGATGATTCAATCGAATCCCTCCAGGACAACTTTTCCCTTGGCTGCCTGGGATTCGATAAAAGCATGAGCCTTGCGCAGGTTTTCTGCGTTTATTTTCCCAAAATGCTGGCCAAGAGTAGTTTTAATTAACCGGCCATCAATCAATTCAGACAGTTCGCTGAGTAACTGGTGTTGCGCGCCCATATCTTCAGTTTCAAATAGTGAGCGGGTAAACATAAATTCCCAGTGTAACGAGATGCTCTTTTGCTTGAACGCTATCACATCGAGCGAATTGGGGTCATCAATTAAGGCAAACTTACCCTGGGGCTTTATGCACTTTACAATCTCAGCTTGGTGATCTTCCGTATTGTTAAGACTAACGACATAATCGACCTCATCAAGCCCGGCACCTGCCAACTCTTCACTCAAAGGATTATTGTGATTAATAACCTGATGCGCCCCCAGGCTTTCCAGCCAGGCTTTCGTCTCCGGCCGTGAAGCTGTGCCAATTACCGTAAGGTTGGTCAGGCATCGCGCCAGCTGAACCAAAATAGAGCCCACGCCCCCAGCGGCACCTATTACCAGGATGGACTTGCTATTGGCCCCTTTACCCGTCTCTACCTGTAAACGATCAAAGAGCATTTCCCAGGCGGTAATAGCAGTCAGGGGCAGGGCAGCGGCTTCCGCATCAGCCAGGCTATACGGCGCACGGCCAGCGATACGCTCATCTACCAACTGATACTGGGCATTGCTACCTGGGCGGGAAATATCACCCGCATACCAAACACGGTCACCAACGGTAAACTCAGAAACCTCATGGCCAATCTCTTTAACAATTCCTACCGCATCCCACCCCAGAACTTTCCAATGCCCCTCAGCTGGCGTCGCCCTGGAGCGCACCTTGGTATCCACAGGGTTTACCGATATCGCACTAACTTCAACCAGTAAATCTCTCCCAGACACTTTGGGAACCGGCAGAGAAATATCCTGCAGTGATTGAACATCGGAAATGGGCAGGGAATGTTGATAACCTACGGCCTTCATCATGGTGCAAATTCCTACTTATATAGCTTCGTTGAGATGGCTCCATCTTAAGCACCGTTACCCAATAGAAAAACCGCCCAAAAGTGTAAGGAGTTTCAAAAAATATTATAAAGTTCAAGCGGCTAACAAAGCGTTATGCCTTCCCACGAAAGCACAGCGCGACATACCGAGAACGGCCCGGGAAAATTTTTTGGAACTAGCTCAGAAAATCGCGCAACAGACTATTAAATCTGTCCGGCGCTTCCAGAAACACAAAGTGACTTCCCCCCTCGGAAGCTTCGATAATCTCTAGTCGCGAGCCTCTTATCTGCTTATGAATCCACTGTTGACACTCCACGGGATGGGGACTTGCCCTCCCAAAAATAATCAAAGTGGGTTTTTCAATACGGGGGATAAAATCCCGCCAATCGCGGGTAACATTGTCAACAAATAGGCGTGCCGCCAGTGCGCGGGGGAATTGTAAATTGACCGCAACCAACTCTTCCCTCTGTTGTGAAGTCATTGCAGGGGTCACCATGGACATCAAAATATCCCGGGTGGCCAGCTCTCCACCGGGTCCAATCAAACGGTTGGTAAACTGGTAGAGCCCGTTGGGTGTGATAATTGCCCCGGCATCCAAACACTGCTTTTCCGACCAGCCGGGATCGGCGAGAAGGGCAGCGGGTTCGTCGATAAAGATGAATTTTGAAACCAAGGAATCACCAAACATCTCCAGGTAATTCCAGATAACTGAGGCCCCGGCCGAATGACCGAGCAGGTAGAGTGGGTTTGGCCTTAGAGCCTCAATCAGCTCCTGCAGATCCTTGGCCAAACGCGCAACTCGATAACCATATGAGGGTTTATCAGAGAGGCCATGGCCGCGCATATCCAGTGCGATCACCCTCAGACGATCGCTCAATCCGGCGAGCTGATACTTGAACAGGGCAGCCCCTTGGGACCAGCCATGCAGAATTAATAGAGTGGGACCGGAACCTGCCTGCAGATAACGGAGAGTCACACCATCCGAAGTAGTAAATGCAAACTGCTCAGCAGGTTCATTCATAAGCCATCCGTGGCCATGTGGGATTTACTCTACGGTAACTGACTTAGCCAAGTTCCTCGGCTGATCTACATCGGTGCCCTTCAGTACCGCCACATGATAGCTAAGCAACTGCAAGGGTACTGTGTAGAGAATTGGCGCCAAGCTCTCTGGGGAATCCGGTACTTCAATCACGGTAACCCCCTCCTCACTAGCAAAGCCTGCTTTGGGGCTGGCAAAAACAAATAATTGGCCGCCACGTGCACGCACTTCCTGCAGATTAGATTTCAGCTTTTCCAGTAATTCATTATTTGGTGCCACAACAATTACTGGCATATCCGCATCTACCAGTGCTAGGGGGCCGTGCTTGAGTTCCCCAGCCGGATAAGCTTCGGCGTGAATATAGGAGATTTCCTTAAGCTTCAATGCCCCTTCCAGGGCAATTGGGAACTCGACACCACGTCCAAGGAACAGTGCGTGGTTTTTCTCTGCAAAAGCCTCGCTGCTGTGCTTAACCACCTTATCGAGATCCGTAAAGTCTTCCATCAGCTGCGGCAATTTATGCAGAGCTCCCACTAACTCCGCCTCTCGCTCAGATGAGAGGCCATTGGCCTTGGCCAAGGCAATACAGAATAATTGCAGGGCTACCAGCTGAGTGGTGAAGGCTTTTGTAGAGGCTACACCAATTTCCGGGCCTGCTTCAGTCATCAGGGACAATTCAGATTCACGCACCAGGGAACTGTTGGGTACGTTACAAATGGTCATGGAGGCCAGATAGCCGAGTTCCCGAGCCTGACGCAAAGCCGCCAGAGTATCGGCAGTTTCTCCAGACTGTGAAATGGTTACAAACAGGGTACCTGGACGTACTACCGTTTTACGGTAGCGCAACTCACTGGCCACCTCTACGGAACAGGGCACCCCGGCCCAATCCTCCAACCAATAGCGCGCAACCATACCCGCATGGTAGCTGGTACCACAGGCGACAATCTGCACCTGCTGCACCTGTGGCAAGATCTCTTGAGCGCGAGTACCCAGCGCCTGGGATAACACCGAGTGGTCACCAATACGTCCCGCCAGAGTTGCCGCCACAACTTCCGGCTGCTCAAAAATCTCTTTCTGCATATAGTGGCGATAGCGACCCTTGTCAGTTACGTCATGACCGCCATCGAGCTTGTGCACTGGACGACTAACTTCTTCCCCCTGCCTGTCCCGCACAGAAATACCGCTGCGACGCACCTCAGCAACATCGCCCTCTTCAAGGAAGATAAAGCGATCGGTAACCTGGCGTAAAGCCATAGGATCAGAGGCAATAAAATTTTCCTCAATACCAACACCTAAAACCAAAGGGCTGCCATAGCGCGCACAAGCCATAACTTCCGGCTCTTCACTGCTGATAACAGCGAGGGCGTAGGCCCCCTCAAGCATCTGTGTTGCTTTAGCTACGGCGTCCACCAGACTATGACCATCTTTACTCAGAGAGTGAATTAGATGTACGACCACCTCTGTATCAGTATCTGAGGCAAATTTATAACCTTTATCCTGCAACTCTGAACGCAATGCTTGGTGATTTTCAATAATACCGTTATGTACCAGAGCAATATGTCCAGACATATGTGGATGAGCGTTTTCATTGGATGGAACCCCGTGGGTGGCCCAGCGGGTGTGAGCAATCCCCTGATGGCCCTCAGCGGGCTCAGCTTGAAGCTTGGCTTCTAAGTCAGCAACCTTACCCAGACTCTTGCGCAACTGTAGTTCGCCATCATCACTGCGCAGGCAAACTCCCGCAGAGTCATAGCCGCGATATTCCAGGCGGCGCAATCCTTCTAGTAGAATTTCAGTTACATTGCGCTGCGCGAGGGCGCCAACAATTCCACACATGTTTATCTCCTAATAAATCAATTTCTTTTATTTAATTCTGCTGCTCATTTAGCTCTACTGGAGGCTGCAGCACGGATTACCTGCACTCCCAGACCCTCAAGCTGTTGCTGTGCATCGTCACTCAGGCCTGTATCAGTAACCAGGGTATCTACTTGCTCCCATGGCAGTTCCAGGTTTGGAATACGCCTGCCCACTTTGCTGGATTCAGCCAAGACCACGACTTCGCGAGCAACTTCTGCCATCACACGCGATAAACCAATCTGCTCGTTAAATGTGCAAGTACCGCGCTTCAGGTCTATTCCATCGGCTCCAATAAAGGCGCGGTCGAAGTCGTAATCTCGCAACACCTGCTCTGCCACCTTGCCCTGAAACGCCTCAAAATGGGGGTCCCAGGTGCCTCCAGTCATAAGCAGCGTCGGTTCGTTTTCCAGTTCACGCAAAGCATTAGCTACATGCAGGGAGTTGGTCATCACCACCAGGCCGCGCTTACGCTCCAGTTCAGGAATCATTGCCGCGGTGGTGCGGCCATAATCGATCACGATACGGTGGTGATCGGGAATAAGTGCCGCCGCTGCACGGCCGATCACACGCTTAACCTCTGAGGGCCCTTCCTCTACTACCAGTTCCCGTGGCACCGGGATGGCGCCTCCGCGGCGACGCAGTAGCAGCCCATGATTTTCCATAGCGGTAAGATCCTTTCGGATCGTAACCTCTGAAGTTTCGAAGCGTCGTGCTAACAGCTCGACACTAGCCTCTCCTGCCTCATTGAGAAGGCTCATGATGCCGTGTCGACGTTGCTGTGTATTGCGTTTAGACATAAATGGCTATCTTTCATTTCGAAACTTAAAGATAGCAAAACGAAAGATAAGTTCCCACATTATTTTTCCTCTCTGGTGATATTTACCGGAGAGTTATTGGGGGATGATTGCGTGATCAATATTTAGCGGGAAAGAGCCTGTAACATAGCCTGAAGAAAACGCGCTAATTCTCCACCTGTTACAGCTCTGTGATCAGCGCTGATTGAGAGAGGCAGCAGAGGGCGCATAGCTGGCCAGCGATCAATAATGACGACTCCCTGGCAAACCCGCCCAGCACCGACAATCGCTACCGTTGGGGGCAATACAACCGGAGTGGCGTAGCGGCCAGCAATAGTGCCGAAATTGGATAAAAGTATCGTCGCTCCCTGTAGATCGCTTTGTGCAATACCGGTTTCCCTGGCTTGGTGCTTAAAATCTGCAACCTGCTGCAATAGCTCTTCATCCGAGCGCCCCCCCACATCCCTAAGTACTGGAACAAATAGGCCCCTCGGGGAATCCACTGCCAATCCGATATTCACTCCCTTCTGGAGAGCCAGCTGACCTTCCTGGTAGAGAGCATTGAGGGTCGGTTCAACTGTACAAGCAGCTTGCACAGCACGTACCAATCGCAACAGGGCCGGCGCGCTGCCCCACCAGCTGGAGATATCTGCATCATCACACAAGGTAATTTGCATTACCTGGTCTCGCGCCCGGCTCATGGAAAGCCCCATAGCCCGCCGTGCCGGCGACATAATCGTCTCGGGCTGGCCCCCGGTTGCAGTACTTTTGCTGGGAGAGGAAGGCGGCGAGGATGGGCTAACTTTTCTGGCAATCTTCTCCCTGGAGCCTACCGCTGCAAGCACCTGGGATTCAGTCACCAGGGCACCGTTTTCTGAGAGTCGCTGCAAGTCCACCCCCAAACGCCGAGCCAAGGCACGCACCGAGGGTGTAGCCAGCCGCCTGGGGCCCTCTGAAAACCACTGCTCCGCGCTCAGGACATCTCGCCCCTGCTCCAACTTGCCGACAACTGTGCCACCATCAAGGTGGGAGCTAGGTTCTTCTGCAGCTTGAGCAGGCTCTTTAATCACACCAGGGGCTTCTTCAGAGCTCCCGGGCGATATCTCCTCACCCCCGATATCCTCACCAGCGGTGACAAACCCAACCAGGGGTTCGCCTACATTGACGGTTTCATCCTCGGCTGCAAACAGCTTCTCAATTCTGCCGCCCCAGGGAGCTGGCACCTCCACTAGCGCCTTGGCAGTCTCAACCGTCACCAGGCTTTCATGGGCGGCAATCGTATCTCCTTCACTAACATGCCACTCTCGCACAACCGCATCGGGCAACCCTTCACCAAGATCCGGCAGGGTGAAAACTTTCATACCGCACCTCCGTTGGCATAATCGAGTGCTTTGCGCACCGCAGCCAAAATTCTTGAGGCTCCCGGCAGATATTCATCCTCCAGTTGGAAGTACGGCATTACGGTATCGTAACCAGTGACACGCTGAACTGGAGCATGTAGCAGGTCGAAGGCATATTCGTTAATCTGCGCCACCACTTCAGCCCCCAGGCCACAAAATCTTGCAGCTTCATGTATAACCACACATCGGTGTGTTTTCTCCAGGGAGTCAATTACGGTGTGGATATCCAGTGGCTTTAAGGTGGCGGGATCAATCACCTCAGCTTCAATACCTTCTTCAGCGAGTTGCTCAGCAGCCTGTAAAGTTTCCTTGAGGGAGGCCCCCCATGAGATCAGAGTGACATCAGTACCCTCCCGTAAAACAAATGCTCGATCCAGTGGCAGAGCCTCACCGCTATCCGGTACTTCCTGGCGCGCCGCACGGTAAATGCGCTTCGGTTCAAGGAATACAACCGGGTCTGGATTGCGAATGGCCGCCAGTAACAACCCATAAGCCCGCGCCGGAGAGGAGGGCACGACTAAGCGCAATCCGGGAATATGGGCAAAAAGGGCCTCGGTGCTTTCCGAGTGATGTTCTGGAGCATGGATACCGCCACCGTAAGGTGCCCTATATACAATGGGGCAAGACAAGCGTCCGCGAGTGCGGTTTCGGTATCGACCAGCGTGGCTGAGGATATGGTCCAGTGCGGGATAGATAAATCCCATGAATTGGAACTCCGCCACGGGGCGCAATCCTTGGGCAGCCATACCAATGGCAATCCCTGCAATCATGGTTTCAGCCAAAGGCGTATCCAAAACCCTGGCACTTCCAAACCTATCCTGCAGCCCTTCAGTAGCTCGAAACACTCCACCGTTTACCCCCACATCCTCGCCGAACACCACCACCCTCTGATCCGCCTGCAATTCAAAGGCCAGAGCCTGTGTGATGGCTTCTACAAGCGTGATCTCGCCCATCAGTTTTCTCCCCGCAGTTGTTGATACTGCTCCAGAAAGGCCTCGGGCAGAGTTTCATAGAGGTGATCAAAGATCGCGGTAGCTGCATCCCTGGGAGTGTCCCGGTATTCCTGCACCGCCTTTTCCAGCGCCTGGTTCAGCTCCCTTTGCATTTCTTCTTCCTGGGAATCCCCCCAGAACCCATGAGCCTGCATATAGCTGCGTAAACGACGCAATGGCTCCCGTGACCAGGCTTCCTTCAGAGCCTGTTCTGGCTGGTAACGACTGGCATCATCAGCGGTGGTGTGATCGCATAAACGATAACTGACCGCCTCAACCATAGACGGACCCGCACCCCTGCGTGCTCGTTCCACGGCATCCCCGACAGCCTCTCGCACCGCAATCACATCATTTCCATCGACCTGTAAACTGGGTATGCCTGCAGCGATCGCTTTTTGCGCAAGGGTTTTACAAGCAGTCTGCTCGGAGCGGGGTAGGGAGATAGCCCACTGGTTATTATTGATCACCACCACCAGAGGCAGCTGCCAGTCTCCCGCAAGATTGATAGCCTCGTAGAAATCCCCACGCGATGTTGATCCGTCCCCACCAGTAGTAACAGCAACCCGCATAGGCTCACCAAGCTGTTCATGTTTGTATTTGAGGGCGAAAGCGACCCCAGCCCCATGCAGCATTTGTGTGGCGATGGGAACGCTTAGAGGCAGATCCTCACGGGCGTGGCGGAAGTTTTGACCGCGCTCATCCCCACCCCAAATAGCGTAGATTTCCTGAATAGTGACACCCCGCTCCAGCAGGGCGCCGGTTTCGCGGTAATTTGGGCAGTAGACATCCTCTTTTGCCATGGCTGCACCGACACCTACGCCAATAGCTTCCTGCCCAAGGCTGGACGGGTAGGTACCGAGCTGGCCTGTGCGCTGCATTTTTACCGCGCGATCGTCCACTAATCGGGCAAGGGCCATCTGGCGATAAAAAGCTACCAGGGTATCGGGGGTAGCAAAATCTGGTAGCGCCTGGGTCGTATGTCCACGTTCATCCAAATACTCTAACGAGGCAATATCAAAGCTGGCGAGCAGTTGCATTCTTGGCTTGTGCATCGGGCCATTCCTTGTGTTCCCGATGCGCAAGTTTAATGGATGGGTATCAGCACAGAGTGCGCGAGAAGGGATCCTCCGCCGGAATTCAATATCCCACCGGAGAATTCCTGAAAGATGGGGGTTGGCTAGCTCTTTTTGGTCGGACGCTGCCAACCATTGATATTACGCTGCTTGCCCCGAGCCACCGCCAGTTCTTCGCTGCCCACCTCACGGGTAATCGTTGAACCGGCACCCACAGTTGCGCCGCTGCCTACTTTTACTGGGGCTACCAGTGCAGTATTGGAGCCAATAAATGCCCCATCACCAATTTCTGTCAGCGATTTGTTCACACCATCGTAATTACATGTGATGGTGCCAGCACCGATATTCACAGCCTCACCTATAACCGCATCCCCGACATAGGAAAGGTGATTTATCTTACTGCCAACACCAACTTTCGCCTTTTTGGTTTCAACAAAGTTGCCCACTTTGGCACCGGCTGCCAGTTCTGTGCCTGGACGCAAACGAGCAAAGGGGCCTACGGTACAGGCTTCCCCCACTTCGGCATCCTCAATAATGGAGTTGGCCTCTACCCGGGTACCCTCTGCAAGATGACAATTCTTCAGCAAGCAGTTGGGACCAATTTGTACACCTTTCCCCAGAGTGACTCGCCCCTCAAAGATACAGTTAATATCGATAGAAACATCGGTATCGCACTCGAGACTACCGCGGATATCAATACGCGCTGGATCGAGCAGGGTAGTGCCAGCATTCATAAGGGCCAAAGCTCGACTGTGCTGTAAAGCCCGCTCCATTTGTGCCTGTTGCGAGCGACTGTTCACTCCGGAAACTTCCAGGACATCGCTGGCGCGCACGCCGGTTACTGCCATCTCCTCACTTACTGAACGAGCAATCACATCAGTCAGGTAATACTCTCCCTGCGCATTGTCACAGGAAAGCTCCGGAAGCCAACGGGATAACAACTCTGCCGGTGCAGCAAGAATACCGGTATTTACCTCGCGGATAGCGAGTGTATCCGCATCGGCATCCTTCTCCTCCACGATGGCGAGTACCCTGCCAGCCTCATCACGCACAATACGCCCATAACCGGCGGGATTGGCCATCTCCACAGAAAGTAATGCCGGGCCCTTGTCCGCCGCCGATAACAGCGACTGCAGAGTCCCTGATTTTACCAGCGGTACATCGCCGTATAGCACTAACACTGTGGCGCCCTCACGAAAATTTGGGATTGCCTGGGCAACGGCGTGGCCAGTACCCAATTGCTCTGCCTGCTCCACGAAATGAACGCCACTATCGGCGAAATGCTCCCGCACCATCTCAGCACCATGTCCGATCACCACTGTGATTTCCACTTCTCCCAACTGCCTGGCAGCCTCGATCACACGTCCCAACATGGGGATTCCGCCAATCGGATGTAGCACTTTGGGCAAATCTGAATGCATACGGGAGCCTTTACCCGCAGCCAAAATCACAACGTCGATAGTCATTTTGATTTGAAATCTCACTAATTTCGCTAAATTAAGGCTATTGTCTCCAGTCCTCCAGGCTAACTCAACCCAACCCGGCAGCCTGGCGCTCGGCGCATTGCGTTTGCCGCCGGGCAGTGATCCCGGTAATTTACCAACCGCAAAATCAATAACTTGCCCACTACAACAGAACAGTTAAAGCCATCGCCTTGCAAAGCGGTGGGGGGAAATTGTCCATGAATACAATCAAGCAGATAAAACCGAAGCGCCATCTATTGGCACTGACGGCCTTGGCACTGGCTTTGCCACTAGCGGCGACAGCAGAAAGCCCAAAGGAAGAGCAATCCTGGGATATCAACAAGCCGGCTTATGAATTTAAGCCAATCCAGCTGGATACCCGCGAGACTACCTGGAGCAACCTGGATATCAGCCCGGATGGCAAAACCATCCTCTTCGATATGCTCGGCGATATCTACACTGTGCCCGTCGCCGGTGGTGAAGCTGTAGCCTTGACCAATGAAATCGCCTGGAATATGCAGCCTCGCTTCAGCCCAGATGGCAAGACTATTGTGTTTATCAGCGACCGAGACGGCGCCGACAATATCTGGCTCATGGATCGCAATGGAGAAAACCTACGTCAGCTCACAACTGAAAAGGAAAACCTGCTGCACTCGCCGAATTGGAGTCCAGATGGCCAGTACCTGGTGGCACGCAAAGGATTTATGTCCGGGCGCAGTATCCCCGCCGGTGAGATCTGGATGTACCACTATGGTGGAGGTGAAGGCCGCCAACTGAAAGAGCGCATTGGTGGCGATATCGCCCAGAAAAACATTGCCGACCCGGCTTTCTCCCCAGATGGACGCTACGTCTATTACTCCATCGACACCACACCGGGTACCGTATGGGAATACAATAAGAACTCCACCAAGGAAATTTTTGCGATCAAGCGCTACGACCTGCAGGACGGTGAAGAGGAAACCTTTATCTCCGGCCCCGGCGGTGCAGTAGCTCCTGTACCCTCTCCAGACGGCAGCAAGCTGGCCTTTATCCGACGCCAGGACAACCAGACTTCCCTATTTCTGAAAGACCTTAACACCGGCCTCGAAACCCCGGTTTATTCCGGTCTTGAGCGCGACCTGCAGGAAATCTTCGGCCCGCACGGCAACTATGTGCAGTACGATTGGATGCCCGATGGCGAATCGCTGATCGTATGGACCGGCGGTAAATTCCTGCGCATTTCAATAAACGGTGACAGCGTCGCGCCAATTGAAGCCCATGTGAAGGTAGAGAAGCAGGTCGCCGACGCGGTACGCTTCCCTGTCGAAGTGGCCCCTGAAACCTTCGATGTGAAGATGATTCGCTGGGCGCAAAAGTCTCCCAACGGCAAGCAGGTCGCTTTCCAGGCCTTGGGCAAGATTTATATCCAGGATATCGACAGCGGTGAGCACCGCCGCCTGACTCGCCAAAATGACCACTTTGAGTTCTACCCCAGCTGGTCCCGCGACGGCCGCGAGATTACCTATGTCACCTGGGATGACCAAAAACTTGGCCATGTACGCGTGGTTTCCGCTCGTAACGGTCGCGGCAAAAACATCACCGAACAACGCGGTCTATACGTAGAGCCAACTTTCTCCCCCAGCGGTGATACGGTGGCTTATCGTCGCTTTACCGGCGGCTACCTGCTGAGCCCCGAATACTCATTAGAGCCGGGTATCTATCTTGCAGACGCCGATGGTGACTGGCAGCGACGGGTCGTGAAGTCTGGCTATGAGCCGCATTTCGGCGCCACCGATGACCGTATTTACTTCTCTGAATACGTTGGCGCCAACGGTGGTAAGCGTGTGTTGAAGAGCACCAACTTGGAAGGCAAAGATGAGCGCGAGCACCTCCACGGGGCGGAGATCACCTCCTTCCGACTGTCCCCGGACGGCAAGTGGGTCGCCTTCACCCAGGACTTCAGAGCCTTCGTTGCTCCCTTTATGCACACCGGCAAGTCCGAGGTGATCGGCCCCGACAGCAAAGCGGTTAAAGTCACCCAGGTATCCAAGCGCGCCGGTGAAAACCTGCACTGGTCCGCCGATAGCGAAACCTTGGGCTGGGCTCACGGACCTAAGTTGTTCGAACGCGAACTTAAGGATGCCTTCGAGTTTGTCGCCGGTGCCCCTGAGGCGCTGCCAGAACCGGTCTCCGAAGGTATTGACCTGAGCTTTGAGCAACCCTTCGACAATCGCGCAGGTCTCGTTGCCCTGACCGGCGGCAAAGTCGTCACTATGCGCGATGCGGAGAACACCCGTGAAATTATCGAGGATGGCGTGGTTCTGTTCCGGGGCAACCGCATTGTCGCAGTGGGTCCGGCAGCAGAAGTGGAAATCCCCGCTGAAGCGAAGCGCATTGATATTACCGGCAAAACCGTATTGCCTGGACTGATTGACGCCCATGCCCACGGTGCCCAAGGGCGCGAAGAAATTATCCCGCAGCAGAACTGGAATCTGTTCTCCAGCCTGGCATTTGGCGTGACCACCATTCACGACCCCTCCAATGACAGCAGCGAGATCTTCTCCGCCGCAGAAATGCAAAAGGCCGGCCTGATTACCGGGCCGCGTATTTTCTCTACCGGCACCATCCTCTACGGCGCCAAAGGCCCGGGCTACAAAGCCAAAATCAACTCTCTGGAAGATGCCCAGTTCCATGTGAACCGCCTAAAAGAAATGGGCGCCATCTCGGTGAAGAGCTACAATCAGCCCCGCCGCGACCAGCGCCAGCAGGTGCTGCAGGCAGCTCGCGAAGCCGGCATTATGGTGGTGCCCGAGGGCGGCGGTAAGTACCAACACAATATGAATATGATTGTGGATGGGCATACCGGTATCGAGCACTCACTGCCAATCGCCAATGTTTACGGCGATGTGGAACAACTGTGGAGCCAAACCCAGGTGGGTTATACGCCGACTTTCGTCGTGGCCTACGGCGGTCTCTGGGGTGAGGAGTATTGGTATGACCGTACCGAAGTATGGAAAAACGAGCGCCTGACCCGCTTTACCCCCGACTTTATCGTTAACCCTCGTTCTATCCGTCGCCCCACTGCGCCAGATGCCCACTACAACCACTTTAATGTGGCCCGCCAGGCCAAGCAGCTGCGCGATGAAGGTGTCACCGTACATATCGGCGCCCACGGCCAGCGCGAAGGACTAGGGGCGCACTGGGAGATGTGGATGATGGAGCAGGGCGGTTTTACCCCCTGGGAAGCCTTCCGCGCCGGTACCATCGACGGCGCTCGCTACCTGGGTATGGATAGCGATATCGGTAGTATCGAAGCAGGAAAGCTAGCTGACCTGATCGTGATTGATGGCAATCCATTGGACAATCTACGCCTGTCCGAAAACATTACCTATACGGTAATTAATGGCCGTGTGTTCGAAGCGGAAACCATGAACGAAGTCGGTGCTGGCGAACGCTTGGCATTCTTCCACGAACGCCTGCCTATCAGTGCGATGCCTGCTCCTACTGCGAAAGCGGTAGAAGAAAAAATGGAGCGCCACCACTGGGTGCACTGATCTCAACCATATACTGAGGTGTTAACAAAAGGCCGGGAAACATCCCCGGCCTTTTTATTTGGCTTGAAATTATATTATTTAGATCGCCTGCGCCCTCCCAACTTGTGCCAGAGAATGGCACGGTACATTGCTACAGGAAGCCGAAAGATTCCCGTGACTAACCACCAGAATGACTCGTAGATGGCAATGGTCTGATCTGCCAAAGGGTGATCCCGCTCAAGCCGTTCGGGATAGTGGTCATGTCGTAACACCCCACGATTAAACAAAAACCCTCTTACAGGTTTACTAATTCGCCAACTAAATGATTTTGTCAAGCGGGTCAGGTTATCAGCGAGATAGCTTTCAGATGGAATCTTTTGGTTTGTCATTAATTCGAAGTAATGAGCTTTGGACTGATTCTCAATCTGCCAATCATTATTAAAATCCGGCGGTGACAGCCAGTCACTTCCCTGGAACCCGTTCATCGTACGTAAATCCAATGTGTACTTAGGAATAGATTCCTGATTTTTTATTATAGATTTTGAAATATAATACACATCTGCATTCATCCGATCCGGATTTTTCAACTCTCTTTCCAGCCTTTTCTTGAAGCCAGCTCGAAACTTAAAATGGAAAAGATATGCACAGTTATCACTTAAGGGTATCGGAGTACACGCATGTGTTGAACGTATATATTGAAAATCTGGTCGCCAATACACAAGGGGTATTTTATAGGATTTTACAAAATAGTTGGAAATGCCTGATATCTGTGCTCTGGCTCTAGAGCGAATCTCAAAGAAAGGGAAAGCCTGTATACGCTTCTTTATATAACTTTTATATGGAACACAATTAGGAGCTATAGCCATCAACTCAGCAAGAGTTTCTGCATTAGTAGGATCTCCCTGTAAATTATCACTAAAAAAATCGATCAGTGGTGTATATAGGGCAAAAGCCAACTCCTTTTGCATACAGCGGGTGGTCTGATCCAATGAAACTTGATTGCTTTTTGCAGGTAACTGAAGAAACTCATCGGCATCAACTACAAGGGTCCACTTTCCCAAACAATATTCCTTGGCGATTTTATTAACCCAATCAACCCCTGCATTAGCCTGAGGGTAACCTCCATCAACCGTATAAAGTTGAACATCTTTCTGTTTCAATAAATAATCAATGGAATTATCAGTGCTACCAGTATCTACCAAGTGAAAACATGTAACGCCTAAAGAACGATAATGATGAAGA
Organism: Microbulbifer sp. NBRC 101763; assembly: GCF_040371615.1. Lineage (NCBI taxonomy): Bacteria > Pseudomonadati > Pseudomonadota > Gammaproteobacteria > Cellvibrionales > Microbulbiferaceae > Microbulbifer > Microbulbifer sp. NBRC 101763. The sequence continues at coordinate 352,285 of NZ_BAABQV010000003.1, read as the reverse complement.
AATACGGGTAAGATATCTAGCTCGTCTCGGAAAACACAAATGAGTGGGAAAGTAGTGTCTTTTGCTGCTTCTATAAGCTTAATGGACTTCAAACTTTCACCCTGACGAATTTACGCAATCTTCGCATCGTTTTCTGTATAATACCCGGCTTATACTTCGCAGCTTTAGCTTTATTGTTTTCTTTCTGCTGTTTTCTAAACAATAGAAGACTTTTGTCCTCAGAATCCAATCCTTTTAAATAAGGGCTAATTTGACGGAATTCCCCCTCCTCTTGGAAATGGTTCCTCTCTTTCATAGAATTTTTACTGGTTCGATAGTAATATAATGGGTCTGGGTAGTAAGATATCTTTACCTTTTCAAAAATTAGCTTGCTATAAAACTCAATATCATCTTTCCCGGTTCTATATCTCTCTGTATAACCTCCATATTTTTTGAAAAGGGAAGTTTTTATTAAGCAAGTTGCATCCCCAACAATATTCACCTTAGTCGCCCAAGCTTTAGCTGGCCCCATAAAACGAATTTGGGTTCCGAGTTTACTCTCAGCTGTATTTGGTTCTCCTGCACCACTAAATCTAATAGAACTACAAGTTAAGCAATCAATACCTGAAAAGATTGCCGCACGGACTAACTTGTCTACCATATCTTGCATCATGACATTATCATCATCAAAAAACAGAAGATAGTCACCATTGGCATTCCTTGCTGCAGTATTCCGCGCAGCACCTACATATCTGTTTTCCTGATAAATAAATTGCCAACCCCTATCTTTATAGCGGTCTTCAAAAATCTTGAGAGCTTTCAATGTATTATCAGAAACACTACCGTCATCGACAATAATTACTTCAACATTTTTATAACTTTGTCTATCTATACTATTTAAGGCCTGATCAAGAAGATCTGGTCTCTCGTAGTGAGTTACGCATATTGAAATAAGAGGTAAAACAGTGGTAGATTTAGTCTTTTTAATTGAAACTAGATGCTCTTGGCCATGCCACTGTTCCCAGACTTTAATAGATTTACTCAACCTTTCATGCTTTATACCTGGACAAGGAAGCTCCTTTATATGAACTGCCAGTTTATTTGCAAGGGAAATATGGTTGGGTTTAAAAAGTATTTTTTCAACACTCTTTTTATCTAGTAACTCGGATGTGCCACCGGTGTCCGCCGCAATAAATGGTATACGAGCAGCAAGACATTCGTATACTGCAATGGGCGAGTTCTCCAACAAAGCAGGGATAATAGCTAGGCGTCCATCTCCACTCAGATATTCTACAGCTTCCAGCGAGTTAAAATTACTTCTATATTCTATTTTAGTTTTCCAGTTACCTTGATTTTCCTCAATAAATTTGCGAGCATCAAAGCGATGAGAAAGTCCGCCTAAAAAAGTTATTTTTGGCAGCTTTATTCCCTTTACAGAAAGAGTATTAAGAGCATTTACAAATAATATAATTCCCTTCCGAGGTTCTAAACGCCCAAAGAACACCCACTCTCGAGTAACCGATATAATTTTACTGGTATTTTTTTTGCTATCTGGCATCAGGTCATCGATAAAGACATTCGGCCAATAAAAGCTTCGCTCAGGAAGATTATATTTATTTCTTACCATCCATTGAAAAAGGTGGTTGCTGCCACAAATAAGCGTATCCGCCATTTCAGCACTTTTACGCTCCATAAAAACCCAACCGAGCTGCCGTTCCTCCTTAAGGAACTGTTGATTTCCCTCAGCAGACCATAGCGTAGGAGAGGATCCCTTTACAGCAAAATGCATATTCTGAAATGCAATACCAAGTTTCTTAGCCAGTAGAGCGATATATGCCATGCCTCGCCACTCTGAAACATGGACAACATCAAAACAATTTTCGTGTTGCTTAAGCCATTCATAAGCTGCATATGGCATTGCCATAGTTCGAGCCATTGCAGTTTTTGCAAGAATTTGCGGGGCGATACTAAAAAAATCAATATTATATTTTTCAAAAAAACTCTTGGTTCTTTGCATCTTTATAGGGTTTTTTGCTAAGCCATTTACAAAGCAAATAGTAACTTTATGCCCAGAACGCTGTAAGAAAACGGCCAGATGATAATAAGCGGTTCCTATGCCTCCATTTTTTATTGGGCCAAAAATATCTTCTGTTATTATGCAGATACGCCTTAACCTCAGGGTATCGTCAAATTTGATATCCTGATGAAGTTCTTTCATTATATGGCGGCCTTACATCGCTACTAACATTTGCTTGAGGTAACGTAGACGCCCATTTCTCAAAATTAACCCATTTTCCTTTACACGTATCGTAATTTCAGAGTTTTCTTGCTTAATATCAGGGGTTAATGCAAACCTAAAACCATACCAAGCCAGCTTTGGATTCCTCGTACCAAATCGCTCAATATAACGGTTAGCAGTAGCCTCTGCGATCACAGTTCCATTAAGTTCCAAAACAACAACTAGATTACGTGTTATGTTGCTTCTGTCCCAAGCCCAACCCTCTATAGAACGAGGATCAATTGCAAAAAGTTCACGGGGTGGGATTGATCCCTTGATTGGAGAGCCTGTATACCCCTTCATTAAACGTTGTAGAGTTGTACCAGACTTTTGCATTAACATCTGGAAGCTGAACCTTGATTTAACCCCATGCTCTTCCGCTTTATTTTGATCATAAATAATTTTGGCAAAATCATGTTCAGAATCAGATACTTCTATAGAGTGCTTATCACTATTCACTTCACTGACTTCAGTTCCTTCCAAGTGATTAAATTCACCATTTTCTGAACTATATTGGTGCATTTCACCAGAATTTAACTCATCAAAATTAGATTGTTCATTTTTAGAGAAAAGGCTCCAGCTTAACTTTTGATTAAATAGTTCTTCAACAGCCAGTTCATTTAAAATAGGGCTCCCAGAAATTGCTGCAAAAACATTTTTTGATAACTTAATAACCCGAATAAATCGGGTATAACTCATTTCATTTTCTTCTAAAATGAATTTAATATTAAAACGTTCCCCTTCCTCCCAGCTATCAGGTATAAGAAACCTATGTAAAGTCAGATCATCTTCTTTTTTTTCAAAAGAAATCGACTGGCTCTCTCCATTTACTATAAGCTGTCTTTTTCCTATACCATTTGCAACACAAAGCAGATGAGAATTCCTTTCATCTAAGCCAACGACAACTCTTGGATTCCGATTTTTCATCTTTCTAGGTCTATCGGCGTGCACAAGCCATACAGCTTCTTCCTCATGTCGTTGTTTATCTCGATAAAGTGCTGGTTTCAGTCTCGATCCAACTACTTGTGATCCAGGAAGAAGAGCAAGCTTCCGGTAAGCTATGTTTTCGTTTTCTATCAAAGGCATTGAGCGAAGATATATTGAATTGGCATTATGCTGAGAATCTTCAAGCTCCTCTAAGTAACATTCACTCTCTAAATAGCATTCAGGAATTACCATTAACTCCAGTCCGTAATCCTTACTTGCCCTTAAAATATACTCTTGCAGCAAACCATAACGAATATCATATGGTAGTAAATCTCCAACCTTGACAGATACAGCTTTAGGAATGCAGACAACATTCGTTCCGATAGAGTTTCCAAATGATATTTCTGAAACAATATCACTTCCAATTGGCATTACAATTTTGTTGTCAGGGAGAGAAAGGAAACTTGTAATAAGATAATTCTGTCCTAGCAAGAGAGTCTTGCGTAATGCTGTACAAAATCCTAAAACAAATCTTGACGCTGTACCATCACATAATATACAAGCATCGGAGTTGCTCTCCTTTAAGCTGCAATCAAACGCAATGCCCGCAGGAAAGCCGATAAAATCAATAACTTTTGAGTCTATGCCCGATTCTTGGAGTAAATCACAGGCCTGTATTGCAATTTCCTCCAAGGCCGGGTCAATTATTATAAATTTGACAGAGTCAGGTTTATCACTTATCAAGGATTCCGCAAATTCTATCGTATTACTCGCTTCACGCAACAAGACCAATACTTCTAAACGTGGTGTTACGGCCTCATTAATGACCTCTGGTTCCTCGGGTTTAATATTTATAGCTTTGCAAATGGCATCACTACCTTGATACTCAGCAAACAAATCAGCAAGATAAGCATGAAATCCATACCACACATCTAGATTTTTTTTATTGTCAAAGCTGCTATGAGCCACTCTATGTCCATTTTCAAGAACTTTACTTAATCTCTCAGCGAGCTCATGGGCGTATGGAGCGATAAGACAAGTATCATGGTCTTCTACATTTATAAGTTCAGGTGTGCCACCAACACGAGTGGCTATAAAGGGAATATTATTTTCTAAAGCCTCATATACAGCCATGGTGGAATTTTCAATTAGCGAAGGCATAATAGCTATCATATCTCTAGAACATAAAAAAGACAGAGCCTCCGGTTGATTACAATCCGTTATGCAATTAACTTCAAAGCTCCATGACAAAGCTTTTCGTTCGATATAATCTGAAACCTTCTCATTTTTCTGATTGGGGAGTGCCTCACCATACTTACCAAGAAAATTCACCTTGGCTGGTGGATTCCCAGCACGTTCTAGAAGGTCAAGTGCATTGCAGAAAAGTTCAATACCTTTTCGCATCTCTAGCCGACCAAAGAAAGTTAGTTCCTGGGTTTTAACAAGGTCACCAGGCTTTCTATCAGAGCGTAGATCATCTACATGTACTTCGGAAAAATCTAAGATATTTGGTTGTACATAGGAAGCATATGGAAGTTTATAACCAACATAACGCATAAAACAAAGTAAGTGAGCACTACCGCCAATGACCATATCAGCGAACTCAACACATTTCTGTTCGGCAAAACTTGCCGGTAGAAGCTCCCTCTTTGAGATAGGCTGCATCTGATAGTGGCGATTCCAAAGATGCGGGGAAGAGGTTTTAACAATAAATAAAGTTTCCTGAAACGCCAGCCCCAATTTCTTCGCCATAAGTGCATAGATCAATCCTCCACGCCACTCTGAGGTATGAACAACATGAAACCGATCTTGTTCTGCCAACCACCGGTAAGCCGCACTATATCGTCTCTGCCAATTTTGTGAGGGACCTATGATCGTCTCTTCTGCGTGAGCCAAGTAGTGAAGGGATACCCCAAAGCTGGAAAAATGCTCTATCCAATGTTCAGGCGTTTCGTTTTCAACTTTTTCCCCTTTTAAATAGAGCACATGTACTTCATGGCCATGAGCGGCCAAGCCCTTTGCTAAATGGTAATAAGTTGAAGCGATACCCCCATTCCTTACTGGCCCTAAAATTTCTTCTGTTGCAATACAGACACGAAGTTTATTATCCGATTCAATGCCGGCATAGGCGTTGAGATCAGGAAATTCTTCGACTGCAAATTTATCAATCTGCATTCTCTAGAACCCTCTGATTAAGTCTACCTACTACCGTATTTTCATTATCGATAAAATAGTTCCAGGTTTCTTTGATACCACTTACAAGTTCTGTGCCTGGTAAAAATCCTAGATGCTGCTTTGCTTTGGAAATATCAGTAAAATTGTGACGAACTTCTCCAACTCTGAATCCATGGTAAACTAATTTTAAATTATCATTTTCACCAGTAATCTGTTTTAGCAAAGAGATAATTTCGTTCACAGAAGTTGGCCTTCCACTACCGAGCTGAAAAACTCCACTTTGCCTTGCTTCTAATGCCTTTATAATGCCCTGACATAAATCACCGACAAAGATAAAATCTCGTGTTTGACTACCATCACCATAAATTTCGCAAGGCTCTCTTTTTAAAATTCTTTTCATAAAAGCCGCTATAACGCTACCTTTATGTAAAGAAAGTGGGCCATAGACATTCGAAAATCTTAGAGACGTAATAGTAAGCCCATAACTTTGAGTATATGCGGAGCAGTAGGCCTCCGCCGCGGCCTTAGATGCACCATATGCTGACGACGGGTTTATGGGCATTAACTCATGTACTGGTGGTACAACGTCTCCGATAATAGCACCGCCGGTTGAGGCATTAACAAGACACTTAACACCCTTTCTGCGCATAGCTTCCAGAATATTTACGGTTCCTTGAACATTTACCTCAAAATTATGGGCAGGATTTTTTATTGAATCGATAACTCCCGTGTCAGCTGCTAAATGGACGATGGCATCAACACCTGCTACTGCTTCGTCTACGGTTTTTTGGTCTCTTATATCTCCCCTAATAAAATGATGGGGATACCGGGATAATGAAGTAATACTCCCGGTAACCTCATTATCCAAGACCAGAATTTCATCATATAAACCCATCTCACTCAGGATTTTGATCAAATTCGAGCCAATGAAACCGCAACCACCAGTAATAAGGATGCGCTTAGGCATAACTTTAGCCACCTGGAAAGACTAAGAAATGGGTTCAGCTACTTCACCAATTTTTTCTTGATAGGAAACATCTGCAAGCTCATTACTTCGCGTCCAATAGGATATACAGGGAATTTTGGAGTAGTCTGCTCGATTTCGATAACGCTCTGTTATCTCAGTAATTTCATTCAGAAGACTATCCTTTATAAGCGTAGGCCTCCATCCGAAAGAACGTAAAAGGTCATTGCGTACATTTAAATCATTTCTTTCCGCTTCTCGTCTTGGATTTGGAAGATAACTAATTTCACAGTTAGTAAGTGATTGAACCAATTTTGCCAAATCAGAAAGCGTCTGAGTCTCTGCCATTTGATTCAATATCATTGGCCGATCCCCCTCGGAAGGTGGGTGTAGTAGCGCTTGTTCCACGCACTTACAGGTATCAGAAATATGAATAAATGCCCGTGTCTGGCCTCCAGTTCCATGTACAGTGAGAGGAAAGCCTACTGTGGCTTGCATTAAGAATCTGTTTAATACAGTGCCATAATCACCATCGTAATCGAAACGATTTATAAGTCTCTCATCCAGGCTCGATAGCTCGGTTTGGGTACCCCATACAATCCCCTGATGCAAGTCAGTAATTCGAAGCTTATCGTTCTTCGCATAGTACTGGAACATTTGGGCATCCATGGTTTTGGTCATATGATAGATGGAGCCCGGGTTTGGCGGATATACGATAGAATCAGAAATTTCTCTTCCATCCATCGTATCAATTTTTACTTCTAGATAGCCCTCAGGTATAGGAATAGGCTCCTCATGACCATAGCCATAAACGCCCATTGTACCTAAATGTACAAGGTGAATATCAAGTTGCGATTCTACGATTGCATTTAGAATATTATGCGTTCCACAAATGTTGTTCGATACCGTATAGTTCTTGGTTTCACTACTTTTCATTGAATAGGGTGCGGCACGCTGCTCACCAAAGTGAATAATACTGTCCGGTTTTTCCTCTTTTATGAAATTTAGAAGCTGTGGATATTCCTTCGAGACATCCATTTCAACAAAACGGATATTTTTCCTGGTCAAATCAAACCAAGCAGCCGTCCGCTCTTCCAGCTCACATATAGGGGTCAAAGACTGAACATTAAGCTCTTTATCAATTCTTCTTCTAGAAAAGTTATCAAGAATAATAACATCATGACCAAGATTGCTAAGGTGTAAAGAGGTTGGCCACCCACAAAAGCCATCGCCTCCAACTATTATTAGTTTCAAAGACCCACCTCCATGATATTGTAACTAGCTATATTTACTAGTCGATCCATTTATTGCGAAAAAATAATTATTTTCTGATGCACACTTGAAACATGCCATCTTACGAAATCCAATTTATAACACACGCTACTATGGATTACCGGTTATACGAGTTAGCATCCGCGCCAACTTTTTTAGGTCAAGGCTTGATTACTTTTTCCAGAAAAAATAAATTTATTCTTTGACACATGAATATTTCATGTTTATTAGTATAAGTATATTCAGTGCATTATTTTGGTATAGCTCTCTATTAATAAAATATAATTGCACCATATTTGATTTAAACCATGCGCAACTGCACCCAATTGCAGCATGCAAGTTAATATCCACGCCAAAACTACTTGGTTACTATTACTTGGAAAATTAAATGTCTACTTTAGAAATCAATCAGTTAGATAATTTCGAACAAGGCAAGCAAGCAGCTTTGTCTGGTGAGATAGATTTGGCAAGAGAGCTTTTACGACCAATTGCCGACCTGAATCCATTCCATCCGGCAACCTATTTCTTATGCTATGCAGAATCGAAAAAAGGATCGATTTTAAATTGTGATAAGTATGTTTTGACATTTATTTCCAGACATCCACACCATGTCGGTATGCGAACAATATCCGCTATGCTAAATATTGCCAAGGGTGACATTGATCAGGCAGAAAAAGATATAAAGATTGCACTAAAATGCAATCCCGAGCATAAGCGAGCCCTTAAGGTACTCGAACAAACAAAGCTTATTCGTATTGAAAACAGCGCTAGGGAAGCAATTGAAACTCTTGATACATCTAAATCTCACCCTGCTTTCTCCAAACTTTCCAGATCAAAAGCTGCTAAACAGCTTAAAAAAATTGAACCGCTGGAAGATTGGGACAATCACGAGTTGCAAGCAAAGATTGCTTTTTTCCATAACTGTACAAATGTGCGCCACGCCCTCAAAAATTTTGATTCAGATCTTATCAGTAGTGCCGTTGAACTTGGCTACTGCACCTGGCCAAGGAAATTACACAAATATGTACGAGGGTGCAATGTACTAGATGTTGGTTGTGGTTTTGGTGGTTATGCGATGGGGTACCTTTGTGCCGGTGCCAATAGTTACACCGGTGTAGACCCAGCTATGTCTCTTGACTCCAGGAGAGTAAGAAATAAACGCATTAGGAAGTGGGTAAATGCACCAATGTCTGGGCAGGACATTATTGATTTAATTCCTGACATCGACTTACGTCAATGCTCTACTCGCGATCTGGTGGGCTCCAAAACTTTCGATACGATATGCCTTCACAATGTAACAGAGCACCTTCTTGAAATTGAAGGTGTGTTTGAGGATATTGCTAGTTTACTAGCCAAAGGCGGTAAGGTGGTTTTTCTCCACCATAACTTTTATGGCTGGAGTGGACATCATATGCCACCTCACAACCCATCACTCCTTGATGAGAGCAATCCGGATCATCTCAAGTTTTGCGATTGGAATCATATTAATATCGTTCGAGAGCTGCCTCAAGATCACTACTTATATACACACCTAAATCGAATTCGGATCGATGAAATACGAGCTTTAACACGTAAATATTTCAATATCGAAACCTGGGAACTACAGCCCTCACCAGAATCAGTCCTAAAACGGTTAACTCCACAGATTGAAACTAAGGTTAGAGAAACAATACCTGACATTACACTTGATGAGCTAAAAACAAATGTTGTTTTCTGTGTAGCTTACGCAAAATAGACAACTACTACTTATCTGTTGGAGTAACACAATGTACACCATTGAAAATGCTGAAGTTTCAAGAGGGTGCTATGTACATCCTGAGATATCATTTTCCGAAGCACAAGTTCCGCAGTCAGTATTCGACATACCAGGTATGGTTTCTGTAGCAGAAAGAAAACTACTCTATTCTTTAGCATCAAAAAATTATAAAAAAAATGGATTCATTATTGATGCTGGCAGCTTTATGGGAGCGTCTGTTGTTTCATTAGCACAAGGGTTTCTCAATAATCCCGAGATTGACTCTAAGAAGCATACAAATATCTTAAATAGGAAGCCCATTAGCAGTTATGAGCTTGGCTTTTTACCTAAACCTGCAAATGGTACAGACCGGGTGTGGGAATGTGGTTCCCTTACCTATCAGTTTGGTGATTCATTCGTTCCCATCTTGGAGGAAAGCGTCTCCCCATATAGCTCCTTAGTTGATCTTAATATAGGTGATTTCAATGAGTTTAGTTGGTCAGAAGATCCTATTGAGATTTGTTTTATTGATGTATGTAAAACAAAGGAGCTTAACAAACATGTGTCAAAGCAGTTCATGCCAAAGCTAATTGAAAATAAATCTTTCTTTATTAATCAAGATTTTTTCTTTGATCGACTTCCCTGGATTAAAGTTACCATGGGATATCTTGATAAATATTTCGAATGGTATGGACAGGTATTTTCTAGTTCTATATACAAATGTAAGAAGTCTATTCCGAAGGAAGTCGCGGAATATGATCCATTTATAGAGGCAACACTAGATGAGTGTCTGAAATTACACGATATGCACCCCAATGAACATCTATCTGACTCATATAAACTACGCATGAGTTTATCTCGTTCTTATTTGATAGCAATGAAAGGACGGAAGGACGATGCTCTTGATTATTTGAAGGATGTTGAGAAAGAGTACGAACACATAATGGATGAAAATACTTCTGTAGATAGGAATGATCGTTTTCGCTTCAATAGAACAGCACGGCAAATAAAGGCAGGAATTTTATAAAAACAGTTAATTTAGCTAGAATAATACTTATACAGTTTTTTTCGTATTTAGGTTGTTCTAAACACAGAGCAGCCTGGGATTACCTATTAACTTATATTTCGGTAGAAAACCTTTCATTTTCACTTGAAAAATATGAACATATCATAAATGCAAAAAACTAACATTTAAATCTCACTTAGATTTATTCAATTCTATAAAGATATCATAGCCAGCAGGTACCACATGCTGGCTACTCTTAATAACTAATATTAAGATGAAAATTTTAGGTTTCACTCATTTCTATATTTAATGCATCATCCAGCAACTGAGCCTTTTTGAATGCCTTTCGTTCCGACAGGCGTTCAACATATTTCTGATACTCTTCACGCTTCTCTATGGTACCAAATTGTAACCCCCACCAAAGCTGCGAGCCTATATATACATCTGCAGCAGTAAAACGTTCCCCTGTAATATAGGGACTGGAAGTAACCGCCCCCGATAAAGTATCTAATGCCAATTGATAATTACCATAACCTAACATTTGCTGCTTATCAATTCCGGCCTGCTCCCCGAAGATATACTTATTTACAACCGCAGACTCTACAGGCCCGGCAGAGAAGAACATCCAACGGTAATACTTTGCTCGTTCAATATCATTTTGAGGGGCTAGACCAGCGTCAGAAAATACTTCAGCAAGATAAATACAGATTGCGGCTGCTTCGGTTATTACTCGCTTGTTATGAACTAGTGTAGGTACCTTACCCATTGGATTTAACGATAAGTACTCTGGGGTTTTCATTGTTTCCCCATATTGAAGTACTATTACCTGGTAGGGTACCTCAAGTTCTTCCAACATCCAGCGTATAATGCCACCGCGAGACTGTGGGTGTGTGTACAGTGTTATATCATTAGTCATAGTTCTCTCCTTGATTATGAATTCCATTCACAGTTTATCAGTAGAAGAATTAAGTATTCGAGGAATAAAGATACCACGATAAAAAAATATATACTTCTGGCTTTTAGCCATTCAATTAATAATGAAATTCCCCTACAACCACTCAGCCAACTCAATAGTAATAAATTCCGGACCCTCAATATATACAAGCTTGCGTTTTTGGTACTCGAGTATTTCACTTCGAGTACGGATACCATTCTCATTCAAGAATTTAAGGGTTTTCTCAATGTCATCTACTGCAAAGCATAAATGATTGTAGCCGGGGCGTGCCAGACTAAAAATAGACGGATCTGACTTAACCTTTGGATTTCTATAGTGCAAAAGTTGTATTTCAAATCTAGGGGAAGAATTTTTCAGAACCATGGTTAAATGATCAGCTTCTACATTCTCTACCTGTAAATACTTGGATACTTTTTCCCCTGAAATTAGATCTGTAACTTCTAGTTCAAAGTTCAGCAGCTGGAAGAACTTCACACTCGATTGAAGTTCATTCACCACAATTGTGACATGATCAGGATGCTTCAACATTACAAACTGGACTCCAATAATACCATTTAGAAATTTTAGCACTACGAATTATTAATTTATTCTGGATAGAGAGATCAGTAATCTTTCAGTACCAATTTGATATAAATGCCACTAAAATTCGTCTATAAAAATAGAATTTCATATTCCTAAATTGATGCTACATTTAACCTAATAAATTGCATCCTCTATAAATAGTTGTTTATAAAAAATTATAAATATTTCCTTTAGATATATAAATTAATAGGAAAATCTGATTATCTGGTAATTAAGAGTTCAAAACTCCTAAAATGGCTAGTCTTTACATTAATCACATTTATTACAAGATCATGCAATGAAGCTCAGGCAAATAAAAAGGATATTTCACAATTTATAGCGCACTCTAGACGACGATTTAACGCCCACCAACACCTTCCAGACAGCGGTCCGGCAATTTAAGAAGGGAAAATATTCGGTTTTTTCAAGAGAGTGAGATCGATCAGTATCCATCAAGGGCTAGGTCATTAGACCACCAGAGCAAACTTATCATACCGGAATTTGTCATTTCTCATACTGACTATCATAAATCTGAATGGTTGGTGGCCACGTTTAGCAACTTTTGGAATCGTTGAAGGAATTGACTTTTTCTACAGAGAAGCAGCTATCAATTGACGGCCATAGTAAGAAATTTAAATTTTTATAGGCCATTGAATCCATGTCTTAAAATAACAGAATAATTTCACAAGTGTTTCACATGGACATAGTATAGGAATAAACAATCGCACTTATGTATAGATATATTCTTATACCTTTTTCTACACAAATTTATACTTTAGGTAGCATTCAGTAATTAACAATGAGCTGAATAGGGAGGGGTACAAGTTCACCAAAGCCAACTTTACCCAATCCCATATAATGAATTAAGTGTAAAGATTGTAGGTGAAAAGTGTAGGAAGGTAGATTTCCAGAAAAAGAAGCCAACAAGAATAGAAAAAGCAGCCGAAGCTGCTTTTTTTGCCTTGAAGTCGGCCCTACACAAATATAAGAGCTACTTACTTACCGGCCGCCTTGCGGATTGCCTGCAGAGTACGCAGACGCGCCTCGGCTTCAGCCAGCTGGGCTGAGATACGCGCATAATCGACTTCAGATGGTGCCTTGTGCAGGGCGTGTTCCGCTTCTTCGCGGGCCTTCTGCGCGGCTTCCTCATCAATTTCACGCTCGGCTACATCCGCGAGGATGGTAACCATATTCGGCTGCACTTCGGCGTAGCCACCGCTGACGAACAGTACTTCCTCTTCACCACCGGGCTTGATGATGCGTACCGGACCGGGCTTCAGGGCGGTAAGCAGCTGCGCGTGGCCGTAGGAGAGACCCAGCTCACCTTCAATACCACTCACAATCACCATCTGCACCAGTCCGGAGAAGAGAGACTGCTCGGCGCTGACAATGTCACAATGTACTGTCATGGCCATAGTATATGCCTCTCTGGCTTAGCCTTTGGTCTTGTTGGCTTTTTCCACAGCTTCGTCGATGGTTCCCACCATGTAGAAGGCCTGTTCAGGCATGTGGTCATATTCACCGTTCAGGATGCCCTGGAAGCCACGGATGGTTTCTTTCAGGGAAACATATTTACCTGGTGCACCGGTGAAAATTTCCGCAACGTGGAACGGCTGGGACAGGAAACGCTCGATCTTACGGGCGCGGGCTACGGTCTGCTTGTCCTCTTCAGACAGTTCGTCCATACCCAGGATCGCGATAATGTCCTTCAGCTCTTTGTAACGCTGCAGTACGGACTGTACGCCACGGGCCACTTCGTAGTGTTCCTGACCGATTACCTGCGGGTCCAGCTGACGAGAAGTGGAATCCAATGGGTCAACAGCCGGGTAGATGCCTTTAGCGGCGATGTCGCGGCTCAGTACTACAGTGGAGTCCAAGTGCGCGAAGGTGGTCGCCGGAGACGGATCGGTCAAGTCATCCGCCGGTACGTATACCGCCTGGATAGAGGTGATAGAGCCGGTCTTAGTGGAGGTAATACGCTCCTGTAGAACACCCATCTCTTCGGCCAGGGTCGGCTGGTAACCTACCGCAGAAGGCATACGGCCCAGCAGTGCGGATACTTCGGTACCGGCCAGGGTGTAACGGTAGATGTTGTCGACGAACAACAGTACGTCTTTGCCTTCATCACGGAATTTTTCGGCCATGGTCAGGCCGGTCAGGGCTACACGCAGACGGTTGCCGGGCGGCTCATTCATTTGCCCGTAAACCATCGCCACTTTGGAGTTCGCTTTGTTTTCCAGGTCAACAACGCCGGATTCAGCCATCTCGTAGTAGAAGTCGTTACCTTCACGGGTACGCTCACCAACACCGGCGAACACGGACAGGCCGGAGTGCTCGGTAGCGATGTTGTTGATCAGTTCCATCATGTTTACGGTTTTACCGACACCGGCACCACCAAACAGACCAACCTTACCACCCTTGGCGAACGGGCAAACCAGATCGATTACCTTAATGCCGGTCTCCAGCAGTTCGGTGGAGCTGGACTGCTCTTCGTAGGTCGGCGCAGCGCGGTGGATAGAGGAGCGCTCTTTCTCACCGATAGGGCCACACTCGTCAATTGGGTTGCCGAGCACGTCCATGATGCGACCTAGGGTTTCCAGGCCAACCGGTACAGAAACCGGAGCGCCGGTATTGCGCACGGGCAGACCGCGGCTGATACCTTCGGATGAACCCATGGCAATAGCGCGTACCACGCCGTCACCCAACTGCTGCTGCACTTCCATGGTGAGGTTCTTGTCCTCAACCACCAGTGCGTCGTATACATTCGGAACAGAATCGCGTGGGAATTCCACGTCGATGACCGCTCCGATCACTTGCACAATTTGCCCGTTACTCATTTCCGGATCCTCAGCTTTAAATTCTTTCTAGGCTGGCCATTTCAGGTGAGGGCAGCGGTTTAAACCGCCGCCGCGCCGCCGACAATTTCGGACAGTTCCTGGGTAATGGCCGCCTGGCGCGCCTTGTTGTAGACAAGCTGCAACTGATCGATCAGCTCACCGGCGTTATCGGTGGCGCTTTTCATCGCGATCATACGCGCTGCCTGTTCACAGGCTTTGTTTTCAACTACTGCCTGGTATACCTGGGACTCGATATAGCGAGCCAGCAATCCATCCAGCAATTCAACCGGATCCGGCTCGTAGAGGTAGTCCCACTCGTGCATGAGCTTTTCATCTTCGTCCTTCGGCAGCGGCAGCAATTGCTCAACCTGCGGCTTCTGGGACATAGTGTTGATAAACTCATTGGATACCAGGAACAGACGATCGATATCGCCTTCTGCGTAACGGTCCAGCATTACCTTTACTGAGCCAATCAGCTGGTTAGCCTGGGGCGCATCGCCCAGATCGCGTACCGCTGCGACAACCTTGCTGCCGATGGCATTAAAGAAACTGGCCGCCTTGTTACCTACCGCGCAGACTTCGACGTCGACACCTTTTTCGGACCACGCCTGCATCTCGCGAATAGCGGCTTTGAACATATTGATGTTCAGGCCACCACAGAGTCCGCGGTCAGTGGATACCAGGATAAAACCGACCCGCTTGGCCTCGCGCTCCCGCAGGTAAATATGCTGGTACTCGGCCGAAGCGTTGGCGACGTGGCCGATCACTGCGCGTATGCGCTGGGCGTAGGGACGCCCCAGTGCCATGCGATCCTGAGCCCTGCGCATTTTACTGGCCGCAACCATTTCCATTGCGGCAGTAATTTTCTGCGTGCTCTTGATGCTGGCAATTTTTGTGCGTACTTCTTTTCCGCCTGCCATAGTGATTTACCTTGTTCGCTGGAAGTTAGATTCCGAAAGAGCGGACACGCCGCTCTTTCGCGCTCTCCAGGGAGTTCTTACCAGCTGCTAGTAGCGACGAATTTCTCGATAGCGGCTTTGAACGCTGCGTCGATTTCGTCGTTGTAGTTACCAGTCGCGTTCACTTTCTCCATCAGCTCTGCGTGTTCGCTGTTCATGTAAGCGAGCAGGGCGGCTTCGAAATCGAGAACCTTGGCAACTTCTACTTCTTTCAGGTAACCCTTGTCGGCAGCGTAAACGGAAACTGCCATGTCCGCGATAGACAGCGGAGAGTACTGCTTCTGCTTCATCAGCTCGGTTACACGCTCACCGTGATCCAGCTGAGCCTTAGTGGCTTCGTCCAGGTCAGAGGCAAACTGAGAGAATGCAGCCAGTTCGCGATACTGGGCCAGAGCGGTACGGATACCACCGGACAGCTTCTTGATTACCTTGGTCTGCGCTGCACCACCTACACGGGATACGGAAATACCCGGGTTGATCGCAGGGCGGATACCGGAGTTGAACAGATCGGTCTCGAGGAAGATCTGACCGTCGGTAATGGAAATCACATTGGTCGGTACGAACGCGGATACGTCACCAGCCTGGGTTTCGATGATCGGCAGGGCGGTTAGGGAACCGGTTTTGCCTTTCACTTCACCGTTGGTGAACTTCTCTACATACTCAGCGTTTACACGCGCAGCGCGCTCCAACAGACGGGAGTGCAAGTAGAAAACATCACCGGGGTAGGCTTCACGTCCGGGTGGACGCTTCAGCAACAGGGAGATCTGACGGTAGGCCCAAGCCTGCTTGGTCAGGTCATCGTATACAATCAGGGCGTCTTCACCGCGATCGCGGAAGTACTCACCCATGGTACAGCCGACGTAGGGAGCCAGGAACTGCATCGCAGCCGGATCGGCGGCGCCAGCGGCGACTACGATGGTGTGGTCCATAGCGCCGTGCTCTTCGAGCTTGCGCACTACGTTGGCAATAGAGGACTGCTTCTGGCCCACGGCAACGTAGATACACTTAACGCCAGTGCCTTTCTGGTTGATGATGGCGTCGATCGCCACAGCAGTCTTACCGATCTGACGGTCACCGATGATCAGCTCACGCTGGCCACGGCCAATCGGGATCATCGTATCAACCGCTTTCAAACCGGTTTGTACAGGCTGGTCAACGGATTGACGGGCGATAACGCCAGGCGCTACTTTTTCCACCGCATCGGTCAGCTTGTTATTCAGCGGGCCCTTACCGTCGATCGGGTTACCCAGCGCGTCTACAACGCGGCCGAGCAGTTCCGGACCAACCGGGGTTTCCAGGATACGGCCGGTACAACGACATTTCTGGCCCTCAGCCAGCGCCTTGTAGTCGCCCAGGATTACAGCACCAACGGAGTCGCGCTCCAGGTTCAGCGCCATACCGTAAACGCCGCCTTCGAACTCGATCATCTCACCGTACATCACATCGGCCAGGCCGTGGATGCGGATGATGCCGTCGGATACGGAAACAATAGTGCCCTCATTTTGGGCTTCAGTGCTCACATCGAGATTTTCGATGCGGCTCTTGATGATTTCACTGATCTCAGAGGGATTCAGTTGCTGCATGCTCTGTTCCTCAAGTCCCCCGCCGGCTAGTGCCGGTGGGGAGAGTAATTTAGGAGTTCATCGCCTCGGCGAGCTTGGCCAGACGGCCGCGTACGGTACCGTCGATGACTGTATCACCGGCGCGGATGATCGCGCCGCCCAGCAGGCTCTCGTCCACCGAGCTGTGCAGATGTATTTCGCGTTCAAACTTCTTGCTGAGTTTCTGGCCCAGCTCTTGCGCCTGCGCGTCGCTCAAGGCGTGTGCGGAAACAACTTCCACCTCGAGGGTGGCTTCTGCCCGCGCTTTCAGCTCTTCGAACAACTCGGAAATTTCCGGCAGCAGCTGCAGACGGTGGTTTTCCGCCAGCAACCGGATGAAGTTCTTTCCGTGCTCGCCGAGCTCGTCTGAACAGATCGACAGGAATTTATCTGCGCGCTCTTCACTGGTGAGCTGTGGGTTATCCAGCAGCTCACGCACTTTTTTGTTCTGGCTGACCGCCGCCGCGGTTTCCAGCGCAGTGCTCCAACCGCTGAGGTCGGAGGCTTGCTGCGCATAGGTAAATGCGGCTTTAGCGTAGGGCCGGGCCAGTGTGCTGAGTTCCGCCATGGGGTTCCTCGCTTACAGCTCGGCTGCCAGTTTATCGATCAGGTCGTTGTGCGCTTTAGCGTCGATATTGACCGCAAGAATCTTCTCCGCACCAAGGACAGACAGATCTGCCACACGGCTGCGCAGTTGCTCTTTCGCGCGATTCACTTCCTGGTCGATCTCAGCTTTAGCGGCAATCTTGAGGCGATCGCCTTCAGACTGCGCCGCTTGCTTGGCTTCATCGAGAATCTGATTGGCGCGCTTGTTGGCACCATCGATAATCTCGTTAGCCTGATCTTTGGCTTCCTTCAACTGCTCGGCAGCTTTGCGCTTGGCCAGTTCCAGATCCTTCTGCGCGTGTTCGGCGTCAGCGAGACCATCTGCGATCTTCTGCTCACGCTCTTTCATCACGCCCAAAAGTGGCGGCCAAACAAACTTCCAGCAAAACCAGACGAAAAACAGGAAAGTAATCGACTGGCCGATTAGAGTCAGGTTGATATTCACACCGACACCTCTTGCTCTTTAAATAGGGTTAAGGGCAATTGGAACGGCGTAATTAAACCAGACCAGGAGCTACGGCGAAGATCAGGTACATAGCGATACCAACACCGATCATCGGAACCGCGTCAAGCAGACCTGCCATCAGGAACATTTTGCCCTGCAGAGCCGGGGCCTGTTCAGGCTGACGGGCGGAACCTTCCAGCAGTTTGCCACCCAGAGTACCGAAACCGATAGCGGTGCCCAGGGCGCCCAGACCGATCAGCAGTGCACTTGCGATGTAAACCAGACCTAATGCTTCCATTGTGTTCTCCAAATCAAAGTTAAAGAGTTGTTGTAGAGGTCGAAAAAAGGGTTAAAAACTTATTGATCGTGCTCGTGTTCATCGTCGCGATGGTGCGCCATCGCCATGTACACGGTGCTCAATACCATAAATACGAACGCCTGAAGGATGATCACCAGCACATGGAAGATCGCCCAGCCCATATGCAGGAGACCCGCACCGATAAAGCCGAGGACACCCACACCGAAGACAATCGCGATCAGGATAAAGATCATCTCACCGGCATAGAGGTTTCCGAACAGTCGCAGGCCCAGGGAGATCGGCTTGGCAATGAGAGAAACAGCTTCCAACAGGAAGTTCACCGGGATCAGCAGAATGTCAAAGAACAACTTGCCGGTATGGAAAGGGTGCAGAGTCAGCTCTTTTAGGAAGCCGAGTGCACCTTTTTCGCGAATACTGAAGAAAATCATCAGGGCAAATACCGCCAGAGCCATACCCAAGGTGGCGTTGGGGTCAGTGGTTGGAACCACTTTAAAGAAAAGGTGATCATTTCCGGAGATCTTGGCGGCAGCCATCGGCAGCCAGTCAACCGGTACCAGGTCCATCAGGTTCATCAGGAACACCCACACAAAGATGGTCAGCGCCATAGGGGCTACCATTGTGTTGCGGTGGGGGAAGGTTTCCCTAACCAGCTTGTCAATAAACTCGGTTACCAGCTCCACAAAGCTCTGGAACCCGGTGGGTCTGTCCACACTGGCCTTCCTAGCCGCGCGGGCAAACAGGAAGCAGAAAATCAGACCGAGGCCGATAGACCAACCCAAGGTATCTACGTGCAGGGCCCAAAAGCCCATATCCGCAGCTTCCTGGGAGGAATGCGCCATAGTCCATGTAGACTCATTGAGCACAGTGCCATCGGCACGGGTATACCCGGCCGGCAGCTTGCCATAAGTCATATTTTGCAGGTGGTGTTGGATATACGCCGTCGCGGTTTGAGCTTCGCCTGCCATAGTTCCTCAACAATCGTAAAAGTAAGAATTCTTTTTTCTTATCCACCGGCTAGCGGACCATGCGCGCTACCAAAATCCACTGCACGATTACACAGAGGGCGTAGCTAATAAAAAGCGCCGCAGCATTTATTGGCTTGACGGTGGCAAACACCGCTGCAAAACCTGCCATGGTCAATATAAATTTGCCGGTTTCCGCGCGGTAGAAATTACCTACCACACGAGGGGCCGCGCGCGCACCGCTGTCGCGAAAGGCGCGCCTGCCAAAATATGCGCCAGGCAGTGCACACAATGCACCACCAATAAATACGGAGAGCGCCGTCACCGGTTTGCCACTCAAGTGCAGTACCGCACTGGCCACCGATACCAGCAAAAGCTGTACCGCGGCTATTCGTAATACCGGGGGTTTTGTCATAGACGGGATAAGCCGACTTTTTTGCGCTGTCCGCCCAAAATTTGGGCGTGCGAATTATGCTGCAACAGCATCGCCGATTCAACCGGCAAATGTCGCCAACTTATTTGATTTTCGGGAGGTTTTGGGCGGAATTGCCCAGCGCAGTGAGTATTTGCCAACAGTTATTGCGCGCGCCACTAGGGCGCGCATTTCTTTGTTGGCTCAATCTTCGGCGTAACCCAGATGGGCTAGGATTCCGTCCAGCTCTTCCAAGGTCGTGTATTTGAGCACCAGGCGACCATTGCCCTTATCGTTATGATCGATAGACACGGGCACACCGACTTTTTCTGCCAGGCGCTCGGTAAGGCGGCGGATATTGGGATCGGGCTTAGCTTTTTCCGGCGCAGGGGCAGCTGGCTGCTGCAAGCGGCGCACCAGCGCCTCTGTCTGGCGCACGGTGAGGCTGCGCTCGACTACCTGGCGCGCGGCAGAACGCTGGGTGGCACCGGAGAGACCGAGCAATGCTTTGGCGTGGCCTAACTCCAAATCGCCACGCTCCAGGAAAGTGCGCACCTCTTCGCTGAGGCTCAATAAGCGCAGTAAGTTGGTCACGGCAGTTCGGGATTTGCCCACCGCATCGGCCACTTCCTGCTGGGTCAGCTTGAACTCATCCTGTAAACGCTTGAGGGCTACAGCTTCCTCTACCGGATTCAGGTCTTCGCGCTGGATATTTTCAATCAGCGCCATAGCGATGGCAGCTTCATCGGAAACGCTGCGTACCAGTGCCGGCACTTTCTCCAGTCCCGCCAATTGGGCCGCGCGCCAGCGCCGTTCACCGGCGATGATTTCATAGCTCTGCTCACCGATACCGCGCACGACGATCGGCTGCATAATGCCCTGGGCGCGTATCGAGTCCGCCAGCTCTTGCAGGGATTCCTGTGGAAAATCCCGGCGTGGCTGGTAGCGGCCGCGCTGCAAAAACTCTATCGGCAACTCCTTCAACTCACCGTCGACCACGGCGGTTTCGGTTTCAGCTTCACCGGTAGCCTCGGCGATCGCGGTGCTGTTTTTATTGCTGATCAGGTGGGATAAACCCCGGCCCAGTCCTTTGCGTTTGGCGGCCATAGTAATTACCCCTTATACGGCTTCCGCCACAGGGCGGCTTTTCTTATTGGAAGATGGATTGGCGGGATGGCGGCGATTGATTTCGCAAGCCAGTGCCAGGTAGGCAATAGCCCCTTTCGAATGGCGGTCGTAATCCAGCGCCGGCTTGCCGAAGCTGGGAGCCTCTGCCAAACGGACATTGCGCGGGATACAGGTTCGATACAGGCGATCGCCGAAAAACTCCTGCAACTGCGCCGACACTTCGCTGGTGAGACTGTTGCGCGGATCGTACATGGTGCGCAAGATGCCCTCGATTTTCAGGTCCGGATTGGCGGCCTGCTGGATCTGGGTGATGGTATCCACCAGTGCTGATAACCCCTCCAGGGCATAGTATTCACACTGCATGGGAATCAATACGCCGTGAGCTGCACAGAGGGCGTTTACCGTCAGCATATTCAACGATGGCGGACAGTCGATAATCACGTAGTCATAACGATTACTCACCGCAGCCAGGGCGCGGCGCAGGCGGGATTCGCGCCCCTCCAGATTCAGCAACTCCACCTCTGCCGCAGACAGGTCACCGTTGCCCGGGATCAAATCAAAACCGCTCTCTGTGGATACAATGGCCTGCTCAACGGGTAATTCAGCGGCCAGCACATCGTAACCGGACACCTCCAGGTCACTTTTATCCACACCACTGCCCATGGTGGCATTGCCCTGGGGGTCCAGATCGATCAGCAATACGCGCCGCTTGTTGGCAACCAAAGATGCGGCCAGGTTGACGCAGGTAGTGGTCTTGCCAACCCCGCCTTTCTGGTTGGCCACAGCAAATATCTTGCTCAAGATTCTTGTCCTTTGTTGTTTCCGGGTGCGTTTGCCCCGACGCCGGCTCGGCTTCGGGCGGCGGCTGTTGTGCCCCACGATAGGGGAGCAGGATTGGGCGGGCGATAAACCCGCCAAACTATCATCTTATTCTGTGCGACAGAGCTGAATCATATGTCGCTCACCGTCGCAGCCGGGCACCGACAACCGGTGCACCTGCTCGACCTTAATGCCTTTTGGCAGAGCGCTCAACTCATCCTCAGGTAGCTTGCCCTTCATGGCATAAAAACGACCCTTGGGTGCCAACATGTGCTCACTGCCATTGACCATATCCTCGATGGAGGCAAAGGCGCGGGAAACCACACCGGCAAAAGGCTGATCTGGTACAAAGGCTTCTACCCGCTCATTGACTACCGTGATATTGGGCAGGGGCAGGGTGCTGGCCACTTGGAACAGGAAGCGGGTCTTCTTGCCATTGCTGTCGAGCAGGGTGATGGCGCGCTCCGGATGCACAATTGCCAGGGGAATTCCCGGCAGGCCGCCTCCGCTACCCACATCGATTAAAGAGCCTTCGCCACAGAGATTTACCACACTGAGGCTGTCGATAATATGGCGCTCCAGCATCTGCTCCGGGTCGCGTATGGCGGACAGGTTGTAGGCACTGTTCCAGCGGGCAAAAAGCGCCAGGTATTCCAGTAGCTGATCCTGCTGCCGGTCACTGAGTGTCACCGACATCTGTGCCGCCGCCTCTAACAGGCGCGGACGAAACTGTTCCATTGAGTGAGAAATGGGTCTATCCCCCAGTAGTCCCGCGAAATTCAAACCCCGCAGGGCCTCGCGGGATACCCTGTGGACAACCGATTTACACCGCTTTTTTGCGCTTGAGCAGCCCGCGCTTTTTCAACTGGATCAGCAGCAGGGATATGGATGCGGGCGTCACGCCCGGTATCCGCGAGGCCCGCGCCAGAGTATCCGGGCGGGTCTCTCCCAGCTTTTGCTTAACCTCATTGGACAGACCGGAAATATCGCTGTAGTCGAAGTCCGCCGGGATCGGGGTATCTTCGTAGGCCTGCAAGCGCTCAATTTCCTCGCGCTGGCGATCGATATAGCCGGCGTACTTGGCCGAAATTTCCACCTGTTCGGCAACCTGCTCGTCGGTTACCGCTTCCCCTTTGAGGCCCGCCACATCCTGATAGCCCAGTTCCGGACGGCGCAGCAGGTCCATCAGGCTGTACTCCCGCGCCAATGGCTGTGGCAGTTTGGTTTCTACGGAGGCGGCCTGGGGCGTCTTTGGGTGCACCCAGGTATCTTGCAGTCGCTGGGTTTCCCGGGCGATCGCCTCGCGCTTTTCACTGAACGCGGCCCAACGGGTATCGTTGACCAGGCCCAATTCGCGGCCTTTTTCAGTCAGACGCAGGTCAGCATTGTCCTCACGGAGCAGCAAGCGATATTCCGCGCGGCTGGTAAACATGCGGTAGGGCTCTTTGGTACCACTGGTGATCAAATCATCCACAAGCACGCCCAGGTAGGCTTCATCCCGACGCGGGGACCAGGCTTCGCGCTCCTGGGCCTGTAGGGCGGCGTTGGCGCCAGCCAGAAGTCCTTGGGCAGCCGCTTCCTCGTAGCCGGTGGTGCCATTGATCTGTCCGGCAAAGTAGAGCCCCTGGATAAATTTGGTTTGCAGGGACGGCAAAAGGTCGCGCGGGTCGAAGAAATCGTACTCAATTGCATAGCCAGGGCGAGTGATATGCGCCTTTTCAAAGCCTTTGATGGAGTGCACCAGCTCAATCTGTACGTCGAAGGGCAGGCTGGTGGAAATACCATTGGGGTACAGCTCGTTGGTGGTCAACCCTTCCGGCTCGATAAACACCTGGTGGCTATCTTTGTCCGCAAAGCGGTGCACCTTGTCTTCGATGGAGGGACAGTAGCGCGGGCCAATCCCTTCAATCACGCCGGAATACATGGGCGAGCGATCGAGCCCACCCTGGATAATTTCATGGGTGCGGGCATTGGTGTGGGTAATCCAGCAGCAGACTTGGCGCGGGTGCTGATCGCAGCTGCCCAAATAAGACATCACCGGTGTGGGGCTATCTCCCCACTGTTCCTCCAGCTCGCTGAAATCTACCGAGCGGGCATCAATACGGGGAGGGGTGCCAGTTTTGAGGCGGTTGACGCGGAAAGGCAGTTCGCGCAGACGATCTGCAAGGGCAATCGAGGGCGGGTCTCCAGCGCGGCCGCCGGCGTGGTTATCCAAGCCGATATGTATACGCCCACCGAGGAAAGTCCCGGCGGTCAGTACCACTGTCTTGGCGCGAAAGCGCACACCTGCATTGGTGACAACGCCCACAACGCGTTCACCTTCGACAATCAGGTCATCCGCCGCTTGCTGGAAGATCTCCAGGTTTTCCTGTGCCTCCAGGATCGAACGGATAGCAGCGCGATATAGGGCTCTATCGGCCTGGGCCCGAGTTGCCCTTACCGCAGGACCTTTGCGGGCATTGAGGACCCGGAACTGGATTCCGCCCAGGTCTGTTGCCGCTGCCATAGCACCGCCGAGGGCATCGACTTCCTTAACGAGATGACTCTTGCCGATGCCACCTATGGCCGGGTTGCAGGACATTTGCCCAAGAGTCTCGATATTGTGAGTCAGCAGTAGGGTAGAAGCTCCCATTCGCGCGGCTGCCAGGGAGGCTTCAGTACCTGCGTGGCCTCCGCCGATCACGATTACATCATAGTTTTTGGGGAAATCCATAGTGGCTGCTACTGGTTACAACTGGGGGCGCACATTTTATAGTCAGTGTACGCCCCTCAGCAATTAGCTGTTTGTCATAGCTGGTCTTTTATCTTTCTCACTCTCAGATACTTTGTATGAGCTCCCTATCCAGCAAGGCGGAAATTGAGTCTTGCTTAGGCCCTTTTGAATGAAAGATTACTTATCTCTTAATGCTCTTATTAAAGAATGAATATATCTCTTATATAAAGTGTTTTGATTTTATTGTTTTTATTAGCGCGTTTGGAATGCGGTATAAAACAAAAAAAATCATTAAAATCAATGGGTTACATCAAGTAAAACTACAGTTTAAACCCCTTGGTAGTAGGGGGTGCAAGTAGGGTATGGCGTTGTGGAAACTTGGGATAACTTTGCGTATCGAGTCTTAGGCTCAAAGTTATCATCATATGATTAGCCATCTTTACGGGTATTTATCCCCTTTTTTGCTCACACTAGTATTTTTTCGACTAGGGTCAGTGGGATTTTGCCAAGGTTCTACGAGGGATACCTGTGTGTAATCTTGAATAATGTATAAACCTGTGAATATTAGGACTCAAGGATGTGAGTTAACCGTGAGATGCGGATTAATAGTTTTATCCACGGGAAATCCCCGTGGACATGTATAACTTACCGAGAGAGGAAGCTGATGGAATACTCAGAGGTTGCTTTCCTCGCGGCATTGCATAGCAGATTGTGTAATGAGTTCAGGGGAAAAGTCCGGGAAAAGTGGGGATAGAATTAATTCACCTCAATAATTCTGAGGTTTTCCTGTGTACAGGGGGTGTGGATGTTGTGCCAGGGAAGATAAGCTGGGGAAATACGGGGGATAAAGGGGAGTTCTTGGTCGCTCCCCGTGTAGAGTAAACCGGCGAGAAGCAGGCAGCTTACTATTTGCCGATACAGAAGCTGCCAAATATCTTGCCCAGAAGTTCGTCAGCGCTGACTGTCCCGGTGATTTCACCCAATGCCTGTTGGGCTTGGCGTAGGTCCTCTGCTAGCAGTTCTCCAGCCCCACTAGAGTGCAATTGTTGCTGTCCCTGCTCAATAAAGGCCTTAGCGCGATCCAGGGCGTCCAGGTGCCGGCGCCTGGCACTGAAATTACCTTCTGCTGCACCGCTAAATCCGATGCTCTGCTTTAGGTGCTCCCTTAGGCTATCGAGGCCCGCGCCTGTCTTAGCGCTGATAGCGATGACAGGTACGCCTTCGGTATGTGCTTGCAGGCCAGCACTGTATTCGGTGAGGTCAATCTTATTTAAAATCAATGTCAGCTTGCTAAGGTCGTTTAGCTGATTGGTGAATTCGGGCCAGGCCTCAGTAGGATTCAGGGAGTGCAGCTGTTCTGCATCCATTACCAATAGGACTCGGTCGGCCTGGTGTATTTCCACCCAGGCACGCTCAATTCCGATCTGTTCGACTTTATCTGGTGCATCGCGCAGGCCAGCGGTATCGGCAAATTGCAGGGGCATTCCATCAATGTGGATATGTTCGCGCAAGATATCCCTGGTGGTACCGGCAATATCCGTAACGATAGCTGCATCGTGCCCTGCGAGGGCGTTTAACAGGCTGGATTTTCCCGCATTTGGGCGACCAGCGATGGCCACCCGCATACCCTCTCGCATGATTGCGCCCTGACGGGCCTGAACTTCTACCGATGTGACCTGGGCTAGTAGAGCTTCAATATCTGCGGCGACCTTGCCATCGGCGAGGAAGTCGATTTCCTCTTCCGGAAAGTCGATGGCCGCTTCAACATAGATACGAAGGTGGGTGAGGCTCTCTACCAGGTCCTCAATCTTCTCGGAAAAAGCCCCCTGTAG
Source organism: Microbulbifer sp. NBRC 101763 (assembly GCF_040371615.1). Classification (NCBI taxonomy): domain Bacteria; kingdom Pseudomonadati; phylum Pseudomonadota; class Gammaproteobacteria; order Cellvibrionales; family Microbulbiferaceae; genus Microbulbifer; species Microbulbifer sp. NBRC 101763. Next base: position 325,800 of record NZ_BAABQV010000003.1, on the reverse strand, counting down.
TGAGCGCATGGCGTTGCGCGCTGCCTGGGAGCTGCCTGCATCGATTAGATCGGCGATGGCCTCGGCTTGGGTAAGGTCTATTTTGTCGTTGAGAAAAGCCCGTTCAGAGAATTCGCCAGGGCGTGCCTGGCGTGCCCCCTGTTCAATGGCTGCCTGTAGCAATTGGTCGAGAATAACCGGGCCTCCATGCCCCTGGAGTTCGACCACATCTTCTCCAGTGAAAGAGTTGGGGCCGGGAAAGAACAGAGCCAGGCCCTGATCAATCAGTTGTTCGCCATGATAAAAATTCCGGTAGTGGACATAGCGGGGCTCCAGGGGCTTTGCTCCGCAGATTTTTTGGGCAACTTGCAGGGCATTGGCGCCGGAGAGACGGATAATACCAATGCCACCGCGCCCAGGGGCGGTGGCGACGGCGGCGATAGTTTCGCGATTGAGGCTTTGTTGTGTCATCGGCAGAGTTTACTCGACAGAACGGAAAAGGGCCGCTTTTGCGGCCCTTGTTAATAGTGCTTGCTGTGGGTAGATCAGTACTTTCCGGCATCTACCTGCTTGTTGATATACCAGGTCTGGCCGATAGTGATCAGGTTGTTGGCAATCCAGTAGAGTACCAGGCCAGCCGGGAACCACAGGAAAAACACGGTCATCATTACTGGCATCAGCTGCATGATACGTGCCTGGGTGGGGTCAGTAGGGGCTGGGTTTAGCTTCTGCATAAACCACATGGAGGCACCCATCAGAACCGGCAGAATAAAGTAAGGATCCTTTGCCGATAGATCGTGAATCCAGAAAATCCAGGGTGCATGGCGCAGCTCCACAGTTTCAGTGAGCATCCAGTAGAGCGCGATAAATACCGGCATCTGTAACAGGATTGGCAAACAGCCGCCCATTGGATTGATCTTCTCCCGGCGGTAGAGCTTCATGGTCTCTTCCGCGAGTTTCTGCCGGTTGTCCTTGTATTGCTCCTGCAGTTTTTTCATCTGCGGCGCAAACTTGCGCATACGAGCCATGGACTTGGTGCCTGCGGCGGATAAAGGCAGCAGCAGAGTCTTGATAAATACGGTGAGCAGGATAATCGCCCAGCCCCAGTTGCTGACAATATGCTCCTGGATAAAGTGCAGTACGCGGAACAGCGGTTTGGCAATCCACCACAGCCAGCCGTAATCCACGGTCAGGTCCAGATAGGGTGAGATCTCCTCCAGGCGGTAGACATCCTTGGGGCCGGCATAGAAGGAAGCGCTCAGCTCGCCCTGAGTCGCGGCGGGGATTTGTACCGGCTGGGCGGTGAAGCCCATACGGAAGAGTCCGTTGGACAATTCGCGCAGCTCAAAAGTGTTGCGTTCATCCTGTGGGGGAATCCAGGCGCTAAGGAAATAGTGCTGCACCATGGCTACCCAACCGCCTTCCACTGTGGTGCGGGTGGGTTTCTCGGCGATTTCTTCAAAATCCTGCTTGAAGTAATTTTCTTCGTTGGTGTGAAGAGCGGCACCGAGGAAGGGTGACATACCAAAACCGGTATCGGTCACCGGCTCACTGGCATCGCGCTTGATCTGGCCAAACATGGCGGCAGACCAAGGCTTGGCGCTGGTGTTATCTACCAGGTAGGCCACCTGAACGAGGTAGTCACCACGTTTGAAGGTGTAGCGTTTGGTGATATTTGCACCTTCTTGCTGCAGGGTCAGGTCCACAATCAACTGATCCTGCCCTTCGACCATGGCGTAGTTGGTCTTTTCAACCTTAAATAGGGGGCGGCCAGCGGCGCTATCGGTGCCGTTGTTACCGATCAGACCACTCTGGGCGATATAGGTGTGATAGCGGGTCTGGTTTAACAGGATTAAGGGCTGGTCAGGCGTATCCAGTTTTTCTTGGAACTGTCGCAGGGCCACTTTTACGATATCACCGCCACGAGGATCAATGAGCAGATCAAAGACGTCGGTGGTGACATTGATGAGCGTGCGTTGGCCGCCCTCGGTGCCTGTCTCTGCTGGCGCTTGAGACTCCAGTTGGGGTACATCGCCATTGCCGTTTTCGCTGGTCTGCGCCGGGATTTGGTTGCCGCTCTGTATATCGTTGTGAACTATGGTTTCGCGGTCGAGTTCAGGAGTGTGCTGCTCTTGAAATGCATTCCACTGGAAGATAAGTGCGAGGAGAACCGCGAGAATTCCACCGAGCAGCGTATAGCGTTGCCAATCCATCTTAATACCTAGAGCGTGTTCTTGTGTTTGGTGGGGGGAACCGGGTCCAGTCCACCAGGGTGCCAGGGGTGGCATTTTATAAGGCGGCGCGCAGTTAAATAACCCCCCTTTAAGGCTCCGTGAGTTTCAATCGCCTCTTCGGAGTATCGCGAGCAGGTTGGGTAAAAGCGGCACTGGTTACCTACCCATGGGCTGGCCAGATAGCGGTAGACGTGTATCAGCTTGATCAGTAGCCACTTCATGACTTCGATTGTGGCTGTTGCGCGCGCTTGGCCAGCTTGCGCCAGAGCTTGTTTAGTGTCTTCGCCAGTGCGGCCTTATCCAGATCTGCAACCCCCGGGCGAGCCAATACTACAGCATCCAGCGGCGGCAACTGGTGTTGCTGCAAGCGGAAGGTTTCTCGGGTAATTCGCTTGATTCGATTGCGGTCGGAGGCGTTGCGCACATGCTTCTTGGCAATTACCAAGCCGAGGCGCGGATGCTCAGAATCACTGGGGCATGCGAGGATCAGGAGGTGGGGATGCGCGGCGCGCACAACGTTTTCATTGAAAACCTTGCGATACTGCGCCGCATTAAGCAGGCGCAGAGTCTTGGCAAATCCAAAGCTGCTGCGCACCTGCTGCATAGGGAGAATCTCTAAAAAGAAGAGATATTATGCAGACAGTACTTTGCGGCCTTTAGCGCGACGGCGGGCCAGGATTTTACGGCCGTTTTTGGTTGCCATACGAGCGCGGAAACCGTGAGTGCGTTTGCGCTTCAAGTTGCTGGGTTGAAATGTGCGTTTCATAGTCTTGCTACCTGAGACTTTGTGTTCGAAGTTTCTCGGGACCATCCCCGGCCGCGGCCTGGACTCCGGTCCGGCACAAAGCCGGGGCAGACGGAGCTACGCGCTGCGAAGGCCGCGGATTGTATAGAAAGGCAGCAGTGAAAGCAACGCACTGGCAGGGGAAATTCGATTCCTTCGCTGACAAATTTTGCGTTCTATTTCCCGTCAATTTATCAAGCCCTTGAGGCGCTTGAAGTATCTCGCGATGCCCACTGATTGATCCCAAGATATGCACAGGTATCTGTGGATAATTTTTTATGTCTTAGCCAAACAGCTGATTAATTGTTGTTCAATTACTTGATTGTGTGGACTTTTTTACGCTTATTTTTCAACAGAGGTATCCTTTCTTGTGGATAACCTACTGCTAGAAAGGTATACTGCGCCGATCTTATTTTGACGGCCTCGGACGTTTCTTTGTCCGGTCTTGCCGTTTTCTCAGTGGTCTTACCATATTGGGGTTTTGGGGGGTTTCTTGACTGAATCCGTTTGGAAGCAGTGCGCTGGTTGTTTGCAGGACGAGCTACCGTCGCAGCAGTTCAATACCTGGATCAGACCGTTACGCGTCAATCCCGCATGTGCGGAGGGCGAGTTGCGCCTGATCGCGCCGAACCGCTTCGTGTTGGACTGGGTTGGCGGAAAATTCCTGAATCGTATCCGTGAACTCGTGCATCAGTTTTCTCCCGGTCAGCCACTGCAGGTGGCCCTGGAAATTACTGCGCGCCGCCCTGCGCGTTTTCAGCGTAATCGAACTATGGCCGAGCCCGCACCGTCACCAGTACCGACGTCTACGCCTATACCTCCTAAGGTACCGTCGGCTATACCAGCATCACCAGATACTTCAGCGGCTCGCGGCGGTTTGGCATCTAATGGCAATTGGCATAGTCCACCACCGTCTTCAACAGCATCTTCCCCACTATCTGCAGCGACCTCTTCATTACCCGTGCAACCCATGCCGGTTGGAGCCTTTGGAAGTGGTTTGCGAGGTACCCCTCATCCGGCCGTGGCAGAGGAGGCTACTGCGGAGCAGATGACGACAGGGGAACTGGCACTCACTGATCTGCGCCCTCCGGCTATGGGTGAGATGGCACGCTCAATTCCAGAACCGCCGGCGCGCCAGGTGGAGGTAGAGGGGGCTATTAAACATGGCAGTTCGCTCAACCGTAACTTCACCTTTAAATCTTTTGTTGAGGGTAAATCTAATCAACTTGGCCTTGCGGCTGCGCAGCAGATTTCCGATAACCCCGGTGGAGCTTATAACCCACTCTTTATATATGGTGGCGTCGGCCTTGGTAAAACACACTTGATGCATGCGGTCGGTAATGCCCTGTTAGAGCGTAATCCCAATGCCAAAGTGGTTTACCTGCATTCCGAGCGTTTTGTAGCGGATATGGTAAAGGCGCTGCAGCTTAATGCGATTAGTGATTTCAAACGCTATTACCGTTCTGTTGATGCCCTGCTGATTGACGATATTCAGTTTTTTGCGGGTAAGGAGCGCTCCCAGGAGGAGTTTTTCCACACTTTCAATGCACTTCTTGAGGGCGGGCAGCAAATTATTCTGACTTGCGACCGCTACCCCAAAGAGATCGATGGCCTCGAAGAACGTCTTAAGTCACGTTTTGGCTGGGGATTGACTGTAGCCGTGGAGCCTCCGGAACTGGAGACTCGCGTGGCAATATTAATGAAGAAAGCCGAGCAATTTGGTGTGGAATTGCCGCACGATTCTGCTTTCTTTATTGCTCAGCGTATCCGGTCCAACGTCCGGGAGCTGGAAGGCGCTCTGCGCAGGGTGATTGCAAATGCCCAGTTTACCGGTCGTGCAATTGATGATGTTCTGGTGCGTGAGGCTTTAAAGGACTTATTGGCCCTGCAAGACCGATTAGTAAGCGTGGACAATATTCAGCGAGTGGTTGCCGAATACTACAAGATTAAGGTAGCGGACCTGCTCTCTAAAAGACGCAGTCGTTCCGTCGCGCGGCCGCGCCAGGTTGCCATGTCATTGGCCAAGGAGCTCACCAATCATAGTTTGCCGGAGATCGGCGATGCCTTCGGCGGGCGGGATCATACAACTGTCCTGCACGCTTGCCGTAAAATCCGCGAACTGCAGGAGTCCGACGCGGATATCCGTGAGGACGTAAAGTTACTGACACGGTCGTTGACCACTTAATCGAATAACTGACAAACAAGGCGAAACTACCGATGAAATTCAATGTAAGCCGGGACGCCCTGCTGAAACCGCTACAACTGGTAGCCGGCGTTGTCGAGAAGCGCCAGACTTTGCCGGTCCTGGCCAATGTATTGATGCAATTACAGGGGCAAGAGCTGTCCCTGACTGGGACTGATCTCGAGGTTGAGATTGTTGGCCGCCTGCCGGTGGACGGTGTGGAGATGGAAGGTGAGGTGACAGTCCCAGCACGTAAATTGTTGGATATCTGCCGATCTTTGCCCGATGGTGCTGAATTAAAATTTGAGCGCGATGGTGAGCGCCTGGTGCTGCGCAGTGGGCGCAGCCGTTTCCAGTTATCAACCCTGCCTGCTGCCGACTTCCCCAATCAGGAGGAAGCAAGCGCCCAAACACGTTTCGACATCTCCCAGCGTGAGATCCGCCGCCTTATTGAAGCGACCAGCTTTGCCATGGCTCAGCAAGATGTCCGCTATTACCTGAATGGCTTATTGCTCGAGTGCCGCCCACAGCAACTTCGTGCCGTCGCCACTGACGGTCACCGGCTGGCCCTCTGTGATCGGGATGCGCCGGGATTAAATGTTTCAACTCCGATACAAGCTATTGTTCCCCGTAAGGGTGTACTGGAACTTGGTCGTCTGCTAGAGGACACTGATACCCAGGCACAGGTGGTACTGGGTAATAACCATATCCGTGTTGTTAGTGGCCAGTTTACGTTTACCTCCAAATTGGTGGATGGCAAGTTTCCGGATTACGAGCGCGTTCTGCCACGAGGTGCAGGCAATGTTGTTTATGCCGATCGCCAGGGGCTGCGCCAGGCATTCTCCCGTGCGGCCATTCTCTCTAACGAGAAATATCGCGGTGTACGCTTACAGGTTTCCGAGGGGTTACTGCAAATTATTGCCAACAACCCTGAACAGGAGGAGGCTGAGGAGCAGATGTTGGTGGATTATGTGGGAGAGCCTATGGAGATTGGCTTTAATGTTTCTTATCTCCTGGATGTTACCGGTGCAATCCACAGTGACCAAATCCGCATCAGTCTGGCGGATGCCAACAGCAGTGCGCTGTTGCAGCAGCCTGAGGAGGGCGATGCCCTCTATGTGATTATGCCGATGCGCCTATAAGACTCAGGCTGAGAAGCTTGGCTCACTTTCGAGAGGGGACCGCTTTGTATCATGGACAGGTGGTCCCTTTGTTTTTTCAGTATCTTGCGGACGGCATTCCCCCGGCTAGCGAGGAGAAGGGTCTATGGCACTGACCCGTCTTCTGATCTCCAATTTTCGTAATATCTCTCAAGCTGACCTGTTTTTGGACGCAGGAGTAAACCTGTTCTGTGGTGTAAATGGGAGTGGCAAAACTTCAGTCCTTGAAGCTGTACATATGTTGGCTACAGGTCGCTCCTTTAGATCTCGTCAGCATAAATCTGTTATTCAACATGATCAGCCCGGACTTACGGTTTTTACCCAGCTGGATACGGGGCTCAACCTCGGTGTTGAACGTCTGGCCAACGGTAGTGGTCGTGTGCGTATCAACCAGACGGCAGCTGAGTCCAGTTCACAGCTCGCCAGTTGTCTGCCCTTGCAGTTGATCAATAGTGATAGCTTCTCCGCCCTGGATGGCGGGCCCGGTGTACGTAGGCGACTTCTGGATTGGACAGTGTTCCACGTGGAACATCTTTTCGCGCAGGAATGGAAAAACTACCAAATCGCATTGAAGCAGCGAAATGCCTTGTTGCGACGTGGTAAAATCGACGCTGACGCGATTGGGATTTGGGAGCATCAGTTGGCTCAGAGTGGCGAGAGGGTAGACAGCCTGCGTCAGGGCCAATTCCATGAGCTGCGAGCGGCTGTGGCCGCTCTTCTGGTGGGGTTGCCTCTTAGCCTGTTACACAAAGTGGATATAAGCTATCGGCGTGGTTGGCGAAAGGAGGTCGAGCTGGCTGAGGCGCTTAGGGAGTCTCGGGAGGGTGATCTCAGTCAAGGGCATACCCGCACTGGGCCTCACAGGGCAGATCTCCGTTTTACCGTTGCGGGAGAGCCAGCGCACAATGTTTTATCCCGTGGCCAGCAGAAGATGCTGGTATGTGCTGTCCGAACGGCTATGGCGCAATTGGTGTGTCGTCACCGGGAGAAACCGGTATTCCTGGTTGACGATCTGCCAGCGGAGCTGGATGAATACAATCAACAGATTTTTGCGCACTGGGTAGGGCGTTGTGCCAGCCAGGTGCTTGTAACCGGAATTGAGGAGGGCACTACAAGCCGCCCCTGGCGGCAGCTAGATGCCCCTTGGAATTGCCCAAAAGTGTTCCACGTGGAACATGGGAAGATCAGTGCCGAAGCTTCGGCCGCACAATAAGTTGAATGGAGCGAATAAATGTCAGAGCAGCAAAGCTATGACTCAAGCAGTATCAAGGTATTAAAAGGCCTGGATGCGGTGCGCAAGCGCCCCGGAATGTATATTGGTGATACCGACGATGGCACCGGTCTGCACCACATGGTATTCGAGGTGGTTGACAACTCCATCGATGAAGCGCTGGCCGGCCACTGTGATGAGATCCGTGTAACCATCCACCCGGATGAGTCCATTTCTGTATCGGACAATGGCCGTGGTATCCCAACAGAGATTCACCCGGAAGAGGGGGTCTCTGCAGCAGAAGTGATTATGACCGTCCTTCATGCGGGTGGTAAATTTGATGACAACACCTACAAGGTCTCCGGCGGTCTGCACGGGGTAGGGGTATCGGTAGTAAACGCTCTGTCCAAGGAGCTGAAGCTGATTATCCGTCGCGGTGGCAAGATCCACGAGCAGACCTACCACCACGGTGTGCCCCAGGCACCTCTGGAAGTTGTGGGTGACAGCGATACCACCGGCACCACAGTGCACTTCAAACCCTCAGAGGATACCTTCAGCAATATCGAATTCCATTTCGACGTGCTGGCCAAGCGCTTGCGCGAGCTGTCCTTCCTGAACTCCGGTGTGCGTATTGTCCTGAAGGACGAGCGCAGTGGTAAGGAAGAGGTCTATGAATACGAAGGGGGTTTGAGTGCCTTTGTGGAGTTCCTCAATCAGAACAAAACCCCGATTAACAAGGTTCTGCACTTCCAGAGCCAGCGTGAAGACGGCATTGCAGTAGAGGTGGCATTACAGTGGAACGATAGCTTCCAGGAAAGCATCTTCTGCTACACCAACAATATTCCCCAGCGCGACGGCGGTACCCACCTGGCGGGCTTCCGTGCAGCCCTGACCCGTGGCCTGAACAGCTATATCGAGCGGGAAGGCCTGGGCAAGAAAGACAAAGTGAACACCACTGGCGATGACGCCAGGGAAGGTCTCACCGCGATTATCTCTGTGAAGGTTCCGGACCCGAAATTCTCCTCCCAGACCAAGGACAAGCTGGTTTCATCCGAAGTGAAACCCGCTGTAGAGCAGGAGATGGGCCACCACTTCACAGACTACCTGATGGAGAACCCACAGGAAGCCAAATCTGTCGTCACCAAGATGATCGACGCGGCCAAAGCCCGAGAGGCGGCCCGCAAGGCCCGTGAAATGACCCGCCGCAAGGGTGCCCTGGATATTGCCGGCCTGCCCGGAAAACTGGCGGATTGCCAGCAAAAAGATCCGGCACTATCTGAAATTTACCTGGTGGAGGGTGACTCCGCTGGTGGTTCTGCCAAGCAGGGCCGCGATCGCCGCACCCAGGCGATCCTGCCGTTAAAAGGTAAGATCCTCAATGTGGAAAAAGCGCGCTTCGACAAAATGCTTTCCAGCGCCGAAGTGGGTACCCTGATTACCGCACTGGGCTGTGGCATCGGCAAGAGCGAATTCAACCCGGACAAGCTGCGTTACCACAGCATCATCATCATGACCGATGCTGACGTGGATGGAGCCCATATCCGTACCCTGTTGCTCACCTTCTTCTTCCGTCAGATGCCGGAGCTGATCGAGCGGGGCCACATCTACATCGCCCAGCCGCCGCTGTATAAGATCTCCAAGGGCAAACAGGAACAGTACCTGAAGGATGAGGGCGCCCTGACCCAGTTCCTCACCAACGCCGCCCTGGAAGGGGCCACGCTGTTTGTAAACCCGGATGCCCCTGGGCTTTCTGGCGCCTCCCTGGAGAGCCTGGTAGGCGAGTACCGCAGCGTACTGGCGACAATCGACCGTCTGTCGCGTCTGTACCCTGAGGAAGTGCTGCGCAGCATGATCTACCTGCCTGGCCTCACCCAGGAAGACCTGCAGTCCCAGGAAAAAGTTACGGCTTGGAGTGAGAAACTACAAGAGAAGCTGGGTGAAGAGGAGAGTGGTGGAACTCGTCGCCATGAAGTGACGGTGCAGGAGAACACCGAGCGCGGCCTGTTCCTGCCACATATCCATATCGTGGCCCACGGTGTCGGCAGTGACTACCTGATTAACCACGAGTTCTTCGATTCCGCTGAGTACGCGTCTATCTGTGCTCTGGGTGAGAAGATGGTGGGCCTGCTGGAAGAGGGGGCTTTTATTCAGCGCGGCGAGAAGCAGCACCCTGTCAGTAGCTTCCCTGAAGTGATGGACTGGCTGATGGGCGAGAGCCGCAGAGGCTACGGTATTCAGCGCTATAAAGGACTGGGGGAAATGAACCCTGAGCAGCTTTGGGAAACCACCATGGACCCAGAGAGCCGCCGTATGCTGCAGGTTACCGTTGAAGATGCTATCGCAGCAGACCAGATCTTTACCACCCTGATGGGCGATCAGGTAGAGCCACGCCGTGACTTTATCGAGACCAATGCCTTGGCGGTAGAAAACCTCGACGTGTAATAGGAGTCGATAAGCCCACAGTAATTCCTTACGTGAACAACATAAGGAATTACTGTGGAGTATTGTTTTCACCTGAAAAACGACTCCCTATCAAAAGCCATGTAAAAGCTTAACAGCTGCCCTCTCAGACAAATTTAGATAACAATAAATAGTTAAAAAATCGAATAGTTTAATAGCGTCAGTCGGTAAAAGAGACTTACTATGTCCGGAAATATACCAATTGCCTCAACTAAAGCTTTCCTACCAGTTTATCTTCCAGCTTCCTAAATAACTCCACGATAAACTCCCTAAAAACCTTAAAACGCATAACATTGCGGTGCTCTGGATTGGAGACTAGCCACAGTTCATGCAGGCTGGATGGAGCTGCCCCAGGGACCCGAATGACTCCTTCAGCACCATCTGCAAGAAAGCAGGGCAGCCTGGCCAGCCCCAGTCCACTCTTAACTGCCTCTAGCTGTATCAAGCCGTGATTAATCTGGTGCTGATAAGGCATCTGTGGATAGGGTGTGTCTTTGGCCCAATTCAATATGGCGTCATCGCCACTCCAGCCGAGCCAGTGACCATCGTCAGGTACAGATTCCTCGATATACCTTGGAGAACCGTAACAGCAACTGGGTAGGTCGGCGAGCTTGCGAGCAACAAGTCGATCCGAAACATTTACGCCGCCTTTGGGGAGAATACGAAGTGCTATGTCGGCTTGGTGACTTTCCAAATCGAGAACGTGGCTAGTAACCAGTAGCTGTACGTTGATCTCAGGATACGCACGTGAGAAGTCATTTAGGTAGGGGATAATTAAGTGCGATGCGACTACATCCGGCATCGTGATGCGAACTTCCCCGGAGAGCTGGTTACTCCCTCCCTGTAAATGCTTCTGCGCGGCATTTAGATACTGCTCTGCCGATTGGGCATAGTCGAGCATCGCTTTGCCATCCTCCGTCAGCTGATAGCCTTTGGAGCTGCGATAAAACAGCTTGGCCTGTAGCTTTTCCTCCAGGGCATCAATACGGCGAGAGACTGTGGAATGGCTGACTTTAAAGTCGTCAGCAACGCTGCGAGCACTCTTACTCCTGGCTACCGCGATAAAGAACTGGATATCTCCCCAATCTATGGACTCTTTATGCAACACACTGTCCTATTTTGCTGTATTCCGTTGCATATAGTGTCCAGTTAATCTGTCTCGCGTCAATAGCACTCCCGTAGAGAAACCCAGGAGATCAGAGATGAAAGAAGCCCAAGTAAACCGAGAAATCGCAATCGACCGTCCAATTGATGAGGTCTGGAAGGTCCTTGCCGTTGACTTTGACACAGCCTCTGAGTGGATGACGTTAATCCCTCACTCCTTCGCTAAGGAGGGAAAACCTGTTGAAAATGCGAGTGTAGAAGGCCGGGTTTGTGTGCTGACAAATAAGGGACCGTCGGGTCTTGTCGCAGATGAAACTATTACAAGGTTTGATAAGACAAACTATGAACTGGATGTCTCGGTTGAAACCAAAAATACGCCACCGGGATTCCCCGTTAAAAAGAGTTTATCGCAATTTAAATTAAGCCCCTCTGTTGGTGGAGGCACAACAGTGAATTTCACTGCAAATATGGAGTTAAATGCTTTAGGAGGCGTGTTGAGTCCTGTGGTGAAGAAGATGACCGGCTCTCAATTTGAGCAAATGCTGAAGGACCTAAAAATTTACATGGAAAAAGGAGGTCATCTCGCCAAAGGGGCAGTCGCCTAGCCTATCGCATGATAAGTAATTTAAGGACTCTTCTGGATTTACGCAGAAGTAAATAGAAGAGTCTCCTTTTTGAAAAAAAATACAGCGAGTCGAGACTCGCCTTTTGTAATAGATTTTTTTATACGGTAAATACGCAAAAAGTATTTACTTTATTAACGGCTGGGATAGAAGGCCTTGTTAAAGAGATAGGCGAAGCACGCTAGTCCTCACCGAGTATTCCACTCTATTTTTCCAACAGCAACCCGCACTCCCGGTGCTCCTCACCTTTAGTTGGATCAAAGTAGATATCGTTATCGGGAAGGTCATTCTCGTAAACGTACTCTTCAACATCAATTTCTTTTAGGTGGAACATCGGCGCTACACGAATGGTGCCGTGATTGCCTTGAGTAAACACATCCAGATTTTTGCGATGGGCATTTTGATCGTGGCGGATACCATTCAACCAGACATCGGGTTGTAACTCCTGCATTGCGCGGTTAAAGGGTTCAAGCTTTACCGTGCGTGAGAAGAAGTCATGCTCGGGGGTATCCAACTGCGGGATACCACCATAGACCGCATTGTAGTGAGCTGCCGATATCTTGGGTGAATAGGTACGCAGATTCAGGTTCAGCGTCCTCACGACATTTTCGATATGCCGGTAGGTTTCTGGTGTGTTGTATCCGTGATCCACCCAAATAACTGGGATATCTGGCTTGGCTTTGGTGACCAGGTGCAGAAAAGCGACCGCAAGTGGGCGGAAGTTTGTAAAAACTACCGGGTTTTGTGCCTTTTCCATGGTGAACCGCATGATCTCGCTGGGCTTGGCCCCAACAAAAGACTTGTTCAGCGATGCCAAATCGGCACCGTGGTGAAAGAAGCGGTCGGAAAAAGACTGCACGGTGTTGGTGGAAGCGTGGTGTCCCATAAGAAATCAGCGCATAGGATAGTTAGGGTAGAACGCATGCTACCCGCTTAATTTGTCGCGTAGAAACAATAAAAAGAAGTGAATCAATAAGCTTCAGTTATAAGTAAAAGCTTTTGACTTGGGCTCATGGCTATAAAGAGCTAATCCAGGGGGCGATCGAAGCGCATCTGGATCAGGTGCTGGCCGTATTCAGCAATATAACGCCGCTCGGTTTCCACAAACCCTTGTTTTTGTAGGAAATAACGTGTGCGGAGGTTTTCCCTCAATACCCCAGTTTGCAGTTGGAGCCTACCTTTACCCGCTGCGGAGAGCAGGCTGGCGCCAATGCCGCAGCCCGAAAATATTGGACTGACACAGAGATAGGCTATGCGGTCCCGGTCAAGAAGAGTAATGAATGCTTCGGCTACGGCATTGTGGCGTCCTGTAAATACAAGGCAGAGACTGGCCTGGCGGCAGTCACGACGAAACTGCGCGACGTGATCGAGCCAGAATTGGCGGGACAAAGAGGGGTGAGAGTTGGCTGTCGCATGGAGCCAGAGTTGCTCCAGCCTGTCCAGTTCTTTGAGTTCTGCCTTTCGAATCATGGGCACCCCCGAGGCGGATACATGGGCCCAATGCTAGTCGGGTCAAAGGTTAGATCCTAGAAAACATCCCCTTATTAGGATAGAAACTATAAAGACAGCCATTTTTTCCTCATGAAGGCATCAAAAGGCAAGAAATAGTTCTGTTATGCCATTGGGTTCATAATGGTAAAATACAATCATTCTTATTAATAACAATAATTACAAAGCTATAACGACTCAATGGAGGGTTCATGAAGAAATTTTTCCTGTCGCCATTGGCTATCGCCTTGGCGGCTGTTACAGCTGCACCAACCTTGGCTGAACAGCGCCTGGAGACGGTTACCGTTATTGGCGATTCCGAGTCCATTTCGACGCTACCGGGTTCCGCGCACCTGGTTGATGCTGATGAGCTGGCCGAATTCGAGTATGTAGATATCAACCGCATGATGCGCTCTGTACCGGGTGTCTACATCCTCGAAGAGGATGGCTATGGTCTGCGTCCTAATATTGGTATTCGTGGCGCACAGGGTGGCCGCTCTGCCAAGATCTCACTGATGGAAGATGGCGTATTGGTAGCTCCGGCACCTTACTCGGCACCGGAGGCTTACTATTTCCCGAGTGCAGGCCGTATGGATGCCATTGAAGTGCTCAAAGGCCCCGCCGCATTGCAATACGGTCCATTTACTGTTGGTGGTGCGGTAAATATGTTGAGCACACCAATCCCAACTTCCAGCCAGGGCATGGTGCAGCTAGAAGCCGGTGAATACGGTGAGACCCGTCTGCACGCACACTATGGTACCAGCACTGAAAATACTGGCTGGCTGCTGGAGACCCAGCAACAGTATGCGGACGGCTTCCGCGAAATCGATCACGCGGACAGCGCGGATATTGCTAAAGAAGATTACCTGCTGAAAGGCCGCCTGCAGTCCGATGCGGATGCGACCTTTCGCCAGCAGTTGGATATCAAGCTGCAGTACTCCGAAGAGGAGTCAGGCATGAGTTATCTAGGACTGACGGATGCCGACTTTAACGATGATCCTAATCGTCGCTATGGTATCAGTGCCCTGGATGAAATGCAGAATCGCCACAGCACCGTTCAGCTGAACCACAGCATCGAGTTGAGTGACAGCTTTACCCTGCATACCCAGGCTTATTACAACAAGTTTAAGCGCGACTGGTTTAAGGTCAGCGAGGGTGAATTGATAGATGCTGTTAATACCGGCGGCGCTGTTGACGGAGTTATAGATCCCCAAGCGGTGTTGGATGGCACTGAGGATTACACCTTTGGTATCAAGCATAACAACCGCGAGTACGAGGCCAAGGGTCTGCAAATCAGTGCCGATTGGCGCTTTAACACTGGTGCTATTGCCCATGAGCTGACATTCGGCCTGCGTCAACATCAGGATGAAGTCGACAGATATCAACCTGTAGAAATTTACAACCAAATTGATGGCCAACTGGTATTTGATAGTGTTGAGCTGCCTAGCGCCAGCAATAACCGTGTCGAAGAAGCTGAGGCTACCTCGTTCTTTATCTACGACGATATCAAGCTGAACGAAAAGCTGACTCTCACTGCTGTTCTTCGCTACGAGGATATAGAGACCGAGCAGCAGCGTTATAACGACGCCGATCGTACTGAGAAGGGCAGCTACCGTTCCAATCAGGTGGATGAGTGGCTGCCCGGTCTGGGGGTTGTTTACCAGGCCAATGAGCAGTGGAGCCTGCTGGCAGGAGTGCACCGTGGCTTTGCTCCTCCCGGTGCAGGCGCAGCCGATGGCCAGGGCCCGGAGTTATCCACAAACTATGAATGGGGTGCGCGCTTTGATAACGGTAGCGTAAGTGCCGAGTTAATTGCCTTCTACAGCGATTATGAAAATGCTGTGCAGAACTGTTCGGTAGCTGTGGAATGCCCCAATGGTGCCGACAGTGGTACCTACCAGCTGGGTGAGGCAGAGATCAAAGGGTTGGAAGCTACCTTCGGCAGTGAGTGGGTACTTGCAAACGGTTGGACGCTGCCAGTAAGAGCTACCTATACCTTCACCGATGCTGAAATTACTGAAGACAGTGACGATGGAGGTCTAGTTGCCGGGGATAATCTTGAATACCTGCCGGAAAATGTATTTGCTGTATCTGCTGGCCTGGATAGTGGCGCTGCCTGGCGTCTAAACCTAACCGCAGCCTATCAGGACGAGATGTGTGTTAATACTAGCTGTAATCAGGGGAATACTGACCGCTTCGATTACACAGAGTCTCTGTGGGTTGTGGATGCGGCTGCGCACTACGACTTTAGCGCCGACCTGACCGGTTACCTGAAAGTGGATAACCTGTTTGATGAGCAGGTGATTATCAGTCGCAGCCCCGATGGTGCTCGTGCTAACCGGCCGCGTACTGCCGCTTTGGGTATGAAGTACACCTTCTGATCCGAGCTTCGGCAAAATCACTGGATAAGGGAAACCCCGGCTAGAACCGGGGTTTTTTATTGGGAGGTGTGAGTAATAGCCTACTAGCGGTCCCCACCCAAGTGCGCAAAATGGGCTTTGAGATAGCTCGTTTCGGGGATTGCCGGGTGTACCGGATGGTCTGCGCCTTGGCCACCACTGGCGAGGATGCGTGCACGTCTCCCCAGCCGATGTGCGGCGCCACGGACACAGTCCAGTAACTCGTCTGATTGCAGGTGCATGGAACAGGAAGCACTTACTAACAGTCCATCTTCGCCAAGCAGCCGCATGGCCAACTCGTTGATATGGCGATAGGCTGAGAGCCCGGCCTTGTGATCCTTGCGTCTCTTTATGAAGGCTGGAGGGTCCAGCACGATGACATCAAACTTTTCCCCTGCAGCAACCATAGCTTTGAGCACGTCCAAGGCCTTGCCATGGACAGTGTTGAGCTTATCCACAAGTCCATTGTGATCTGCGTTGACCTGACACCAGTCCAGGGCCTGTTGTGAGGCATCCACACAAGTTGTGCTGGCAGCACCGCTGGCCAGGGCCTGAATCCCCCAACCGCCGGCGTAGGAAAAGAGATCCAATACCCGCTTTCCCTTAACCCAGCGGTTGAGCAACCTGCGATTCTCGCGGTGATCGTAGAACCAACCCGTTTTCTGTCCCGCATGTATCGGTGCAAGTAGGTGGACGCCATTCTCCTCAAAAGGAACCATCTCGGGAACCTCTCCGAAAACAACTTCTTTGACCGGTGGCATTCCTTCTACGGCGCGCCCCTGGTGATCGTTGCGTAGCAATATGCCTCTTGGTTGGACTAACTCAATTAACTTATCCACAACCTGCTGCTGGAAGTGTTCCATTCCCCAGTTGCTCACCTGAACAGCCAAGTAATCACCAAACCTATCCACAACCAGACCTGGCAGACCATCTGAATCCCCATACACCAACCGGTAACTCGGATGCTCAAAGTAGCGTTGGCGTAGGCTCAAAGAAGATAGTAAGCGCTCACTGATATCGGAATCATCGAAACTGGATTTTCTAGTAACGAGACGTCCACAAATGAGCTGACTTGGGTTTATAAAAGCCGTACCGAGAAGCTTCCCTTGACTGTCGAGAACCTGGCACAGACTGCCGGGTTCGATTCCCTTAAGTGGAGATCGCTTGGTGTCCACTTCATTGCTGTAGATCCACAGGTGGCCACGTTTCAAGCGGCGCTCAGCACCGCGATTCAATATTAATTCCAGCAAAGAGAATCTCCCTGGGGTTGAACAAAATTGGTGGCAATTTTGCTTGGCTAGCCCTTTAGGTCAAGTGATAGTCCGTATGGAGAAGTACCCTGCTAATTGTTAGTAAGGAAAAATTATCCACAAACGCTACGCGAGGACTTAAGAAATCATGGTGATGTGGATAATTTTCGGGAACATGGCAAGAAGAAACAGGGGGAGCTAAAAGGGCTTAAAAAATGAGTCTGTGACCACTTACATTGGGCGCTCCCCTGGCGTATGGTAATACGGGCGCCAGGCAGGCTAAGAGCCGTTTGGATATCTAATGCAGATAAATGATTGGTAAATTATCAATTAGACGGCAGAATTCCCCACCAATATGTCATTTTTGCCTAATTGGTATTGTGGAACACTCCTGCAATGAAATTCCCAAAGGACCATTCTCTAAAAGTCTCCATGGTTATCTATCCCGGAGCTTCGAGTCTCGATGTTACCGGCCCCCTGGAAGTCTTCTCTCTGGCCAATCATCAACTCCGTGCAGAGGGGCGCTATACCTCTGACTTCTACGATACCCAAATTTTGGCTGACAGTGCTGGGCCTATAGTCACGGCTTCTGGAGTAAAGCTCTATGCAGATTATGGCTTCAGGGAAGTCGAGGATATCCACACCCTGTTGCTCAGCGGTGGGCCACCGAAAAGTTATGATATTTTGGGCAGCAATGTCGAGTTTATTCAGTGGCTGATCGATCAGGAGACACAGGTGGAACGACTCGGCTCCATTTGTACCGGAGCCTTGATACTGGCCAAAGCAGGCTTGTTGAATGGTCATCGAGCTACTACCCACTGGGCAAATGTGGCAGCACTACAAGAGTATGCCGACATAGAAGTGGACCCCGATGCCATTTATATACGAGATGGTAATCTCTACACCTCTGCGGGGGTTACAGCAGGTATCGATCTTGCGTTGGCACTGGTCGAGGAGGACCACGGCCGTAGCCTGGCATTGTCGATTGCGAGAATGATGGTGCTCTACTTGAAACGCGATGGCGGGCAACAGCAGTACAGCACCCACCTGATGAATCAGCTGCAAAGTGATCGATTTGCCGGGTTGGTGGAATGGATTTACCAGAATTTAAAGGAGCCACTTACCGTAGAGAGGCTTGCACAGGAGTCCGCCATGAGTCCACGTAATTTTGCTCGATGTTTTTCTCGGGAATTGGGCGTAACTCCGGCACGCTTTATTGAGAGTATCCGGGTGGAGAAGGCCTGTCAGTTGCTCTCAGAGCAAAACTTGTCTCAGGAAAGGGTGGCTTGTCTGTGTGGCTTCCAATCCCAAGAGCAGTTGAGACGAACTTTCCGCAGGCACAAGGGAATTCTTCCAAGTGAATTCCGCCGCCGCTTTCATTAAGAGCCAAATTTTACGGATTAAATATTTTAGCGGTTGTGACAAAGTAAATTTTTGTTATGAACCATATAATTTTTTTATAATAATTAAAAAAACCTGTATTTTAATGCGCAATGATTAACTTATCCTGGATAAACATAAAAAATTTAAAAAAAATATAGAAAGTAAAAATAGATATATCCTAACCTAATAAAAAAAATATTTTAGTAAATCATACTGTTTTTACTTTATCAAGATGCTACTTAATCTACCCATTTTGGAACTATTGATGAATAGTACTTAGGGTAGAGTATGTATGTGATTTTCAGATAAAAGATAGCAAAGGTAAAAAGCGGCTAGTGTCAGTTAAAAAGAGTGAAAGTTTACTAAATAGTACCAGCCCCCTGTCCCAAGATATGTGATCTTTGCAATGTCAGAATTGGTCGTAACTGAGTCTCTTGATATACGGGTGGCAATATAACATTGAGAGAACCGGGCTTGGAGAGTTTTACTACAACTGTTACAGCCCATCCTTATGAATTTGGGAATAAGCT
The DNA here is from genome assembly GCF_040371615.1 of Microbulbifer sp. NBRC 101763. Classification (NCBI taxonomy): domain Bacteria; kingdom Pseudomonadati; phylum Pseudomonadota; class Gammaproteobacteria; order Cellvibrionales; family Microbulbiferaceae; genus Microbulbifer; species Microbulbifer sp. NBRC 101763. The sequence continues at coordinate 307,014 of NZ_BAABQV010000003.1, read as the reverse complement.
GATGAGTCATAAAAAATTCCTGCTGGGCAGTCTCGCTATTCTGTTATGCGTTGGTTACCTACTATGGCTTGTTTATCAATTTTATGCATGGTCACTTGACTCCCTGCCACTAAGCCCTTTTGGCTGGCGAGCCTTACCTGATAAGGCACCGTCGACACAGGTACTTTATAACGATGAATATAAATCCGCCGCAGAATATTCCCTAACCGTAATCGAAAAACACCGCGAGAAAATTGGTGCTCCGGCTATTTCTGCGGCAGTTTCAGCCTGCGGCGAGGTGGTCTGGGCTGGTGCATCCGGATGGGTGGATTTAGCAAGGTAAATACCAGTCTCCACTGAGACTCGTTTTCGTATCGGCAGCACCTCCAAGGCTTTGACTGGAACGGCTCTCGCAAGGTTGGTACAGAATGGGAGAGTTGATCTTGATAAATCAATCGCAAATTATTTTGAAGTGATGCCGAACTCGGGATGGGCGGATATAACGCCGCGTCAGTTGGCCGCACATATGTCAGGTTTGCCACATTATAAGAATAATTCTGACTGGCTCGGTTTATATAAAACTCTAGCACTGCGTAGTCATTACGAAAGTATGTACCAAGCTTTGGGGGTTTTTGATGATAGTGAATTGCTTTACAAGCCAGGGACAGAGTTCTACTACAGTAGTTTCGGTACCGTTCTTTTGGGTGCAGTCTTGGCTGAAGCCGAGGGGCAAAATTATCTGGAAGTGATGAGTAGGGAGGTTTTTAGACCCGCCTCAATGAAAAATACAGAGGCATCACCGGTAAATGGAGATCCGACTCGTAATATTGCTCGCTTTTATAAAAGTAATGGTTTAAGTGGAGAGGAGCTTCGTCTACGCGAGTGGCGTCCGGTGGATTTAAGCCATCGATTGCCAGGAGGTGGTTTTATTTCTACGCCAAGTGATTTGGTTAAACTCGGCGCCCTCTATCTCGACGATCGCTACTTAAGCCCTGAAACCAGGGAAATATTTTGGACGCCACAAAAGCTTGCGAATGGAGATGTGAATGAGCAAAACTACGCTTTGGGTTGGCGTGTTCGAGAAATGGAAATTTCTGAGGTGGGTTTTTTGCGTGTTGTCAATCATGGCGGCGTCAGTCGAGGCAGCCAGAGTTGGTTAATGATAATACCGGAATACAAACTATCAATTGCGGTGAATATTAATCGCAAAACAAAAGTTTTCTGGGATTTCGGTAATGTTTCTATGGATATCGCTGCGGCATTTATTCGACAACAAGAAAAACTGGTTTGTAAATAAAAAAACTGGCCGAGGTTTTATGCCTTGGCCAGTTTCTAAAAAAATGAATGCCCATTATTAATGAGGGTTCATTTTTACTGGGTGTTCACCATGATCTCGGTTTCGGCAAATACCTGTTCACCGTTACCGTGGCTAAGGATACCCAGGGCTCGGGTACCGGGGGCGAGACCTATCCACTCTAGCTTGATATCGCCATTGCTGTTCATTTGTGCCTGAGACGGAGCTGTGAGCTGGGTGTTGCCACTGTCACCACTCAGGTTGAAGTTAAACAGGGTAAATGGCGTGGGGCCCTCTGCAGAGGCGTAGTCCACAACGAAAACCGCATACTGACCTGCGGCGGGATTGACCAAATCGACAGATTCAGCGGAAGTCGGTGAGCCGCTGGTGCCCACTTCTGGGAAGTCGGGGCCGGGGCCATAGACTTGCAGGTCCAGATCATCGCTGCCACTCCCATCACCTACGTCAGCATCAAACAGAGCTACGCGGGCAAGCTCGGTGCCTTCAGGAATATCGAAGAAAATCAGCTGGTTATCTCCATCTTCAACGCTGCCGGGGAAAGCTACACCTTCAGCCAGGCCTTGAATACCGACTTGATAGTCACCGCTGTAACCGAATGCCACGCCCAGGTCTAAGGCACCATCAGTACCTTCAGCTGTGACCAGCTGGGATGTGGATAATGGCACCGGGCGTACGGCAATGGGGCTGCGTACGTCCTGGCGTATACCAACAGATTTCCAGGTAAGATCACCAAACGCCCACTCGTTCATAGCCGCTTCTTCGGTAACCGTGAAAGTAACCTGGAATTCGGCACTTTCTCCTTCGCCCAGGCGCAGGACTTTTGGATTAACGCTAACCTCTACACCCTCAGGAGTGTTTACTGAGGCCCAATACCACTTCTGACCGCGACCAACACTGGTAACACGTCGCTTGATGGTCTGGGTACCGACCAGATCACCGATGCCGATAGATGGCAGGTTCAGGTCACTGGAATCCAGTGAGTAGCCCAGAGAGACAAGCTCAGTACAGGTAGTTTCTTCGATAACCTCCGGTTGGTTTTCCGCACCACATAGAAATGCCAGGTAGTCGTTGAAACCGGCATCGTAGACTAACCCAGGGCGGAAGGCGGCGGCAGGTACAATTGCACCGGCCCCAATGTCAAATGGATCTGCAGCTTCGGGTCCGAAGGACTTCAGCAGGTCAGTTCGCGCTGTGCTCATCAGGGCAGACTTGGCCATTGCCGGGCTCCAGTCAGGGTGAGCCTGCTTCAGTAGAGCCATAACACCGGCAACATGGGGGCTGGCCATGGAGGTGCCACTCTTGGTACCAAACAGGCTGCCACCGCTCAATACTGGAGAGGTACCTGCGAGGATGCCAACGCCCGGCGCGGCCACATCCGGCTTGATAATATCCGGCGCGCCGACGTTGTGGCCCCGAGAGGAGAAGCTGGCGATGCGGTCTTCGCGAGATATTTTCAACTCTGGATCCAGAATGCCAGCGGCCCCGGTATTTTCGACCAGCATGGCGCCGTCGGCATAGCGAATCATCACTCCGGGAATTGTGGTATCGGGGGCTGACATTACGATTGGATCCATACGATCCACGGCGGTGCCGTCGTTGTATACGACAATTGCTACAGCGCCGGCATCGGCCGCATTATTGTACTTCTCTGTGAAGGAGCAGCCGCCACGTTTTACCAGGGCAATTTTCCCTGCCATCTCCTCGGGGTTAGTGAGTTGGGAACATGCTTCCAGTGGAGCACCGGCAACCAGGGCAGCAGACAGCAGACCGGTGTCCTCCATAGTTACCGGGCCACCCCCTTCACGGGCATCGTAAGTGCCGGAGACAGCTTCTGGTGCGTTTACTTGCAGGGCTGTGCCAAAACTCTGGTCATCTTCTGCGGCTGCTACCGCGGTGATCCAGGGTACGCCGGAGGGAGTTCCCATGGTCTCCGGAGCAGGTCCGCTGTTGCCAGCAGAAGTGGCGACAAATACGCCGGCGTCAGCAGCGAACAGGAAAGCGATATCGTCCGCGCCAGTGAAAACGGTACTGGAGCCGCCCACCGAGTAATTGATCACGTCGACGCCATCGGCTACGGCCTCGTCAATGGCCGCCATGGAGTCTGCTGATGAGCAGCCACTGTCATCGGGGTCTGGCGCATCCCAGCAGACTTTGTACGCCGCAACCCGGGCACGCGGTGCCATGCCGGTAAGGGTCTCACCTTCCGGTGTCACTATGCCGTAGTTACCGGCGGCAGTGGTAGCAGTGTGAGTACCGTGTCCGTCTGCATCGCGCGCAGACAGGAACTCATAATCGGCTAGGGTATTATTTGTGAGGAAGGCATCAGAGAACGATTTGGCCTTAATCAGCTTGTTGTTACAGGTAAAGGCGACGTCTTCCGGATTGAATTCGGTATTGCCAAATTCACAACCCTCGCCGATAAAGGATGCAGGTACGGGTCCATAGGCAATATTTCTGCCGCGATTCCCCTGACGCGGGGTCGGGATATCGGCGAGACTTGGGTGCTCAGGGTGGATACCGGAATCAATGACACCTACTATCACATCCTCACCAGTGATACCCCACAGCCAGGGGCTGGGGATACGGGTCAGGCCGAGAAAGTCCGCGGTGGAATCCGTGTGCATCTTAAGCAGGCGGTCCTCCCAAACACCCTTCACATCTTTGTGACTACGAAGCGCTTCAGCTTCCTTCTCGCTCATCACTGCTGCAAAGCCGTTAAAGGCGGCTTCGTACTCATGCACCCTACGCGCGTCCGGAATAGATGAGAGCACTCGCTCGCGGCGGCTTTTAAGGAAGTTGGCGTAATGACGATAACTGCTGCTGCGAGGGTCCAGCTTGCGACGCACCTCCGATTTGGTGGCAGATAGTCCTGGAATGGTTCCGCTATAGGAAGAAAGTGGCTCGCCGTCCAACTGGACGATAAACACTTTCCTTTGTTTTTCCAGGCTGGGTACGAGTGTGTGTTTGGGTGTTTCTGCAAAGCTACTGGCCGAGGCCAGTATCCCTGCCAGAAGCGTGAAAATTATTTTTCTTTTCATCGATGTGTCCCGTTTTTATTTTTAGTGGCAGGCGGGATTTAGCATGAAGTAGGGACTATCCGCAGGTATAAACAAAATATATTTTGTTATATGCGGTACTGCAAAGTATTGCCTCCAAGCAGTGTGCACTTTTGGTTTGATGGTATTCCCCCAAGCCAAGATGGACAGAACCGCCCAGCTATATGCTTTTAAAGGAATATGTCGCGTAACTCAATGAGTGAACACTGAATTTAATACTTCACTCAAATTTGAACACAAAAGGATGAGAAATAAATACAGTTAAGTCATTTATGCCTGTTGGACTCTTTAATATTTGAGCGAGCTAAACCTGTCTATGGTACCGGTTCTTTTTAAATTCAGTTTTTAAAAGAAGTTTAGAGAACTCAGATAAATTATAGAATGCTGCTGTATTCATCTGGCACGGGGGAATGGTTGATCTCTTTGTATTATGAATATCACCGGTGTTTTTATTTATCAGGTGGGGTGGATAGCTTCCGTTTCAATAAAAAACCGACCAAAGCACAAGGCTTTGACCGGCTCCTAAAAGCATAATTCTTACCGCTTCTCAGCGAAGAGAATTATTGAGTATTAACCATAACCTCGGTCTCAGCAAAAACCTGTTCTCCGTTGCCGTAGCTAAGGATTCCCAGAGCGCGGGTACCAGATGCAAGACCCATCCACTCTAGTTTGACGTTATCATTGCTGCCCACTTGTGCCTGGGAGGGAGCTGTCAACTGAGTATTGCCGTTGTCGCCGCTTAGATTGAAGTTGAACAGGGTAAATGGCGTGGGGCCCGCGGCGGAGGAATAGTCCACCACATGCACTTCATATTGACCTGGGGTAGGATTCATCATATTGACAGACTCGTTAGAAGTCGAAGATGTGCTGTCGCCTACTTCTGGACCATTAGGGCCGGGACCGTAAACTGTTATATCAAGATCGTCGCTGCCGCTACCGTCACCAACATCCGTATCAAAGAGGGCTATACGTGCCATCTTGGTACCCTCTGGGATATCGAAATAAATCACTTGACTAGCTTGGTCTTCAATACTGCTGGCTACTGTCTCAGCCTCAGCCAAGCCGCTTATGCTGACTTGGAAGTTGCCGCTATAGCCAAACACCATTCCCAAGTCATGGACACCATCAGTACCCTGTACATTCACTAGTTCGGAAGTAGATAGGGGGACAGGTCGCACAGCGATTGGGCTGCGTACTTCCTGGCGGGCACCTACGGATTTCCAAGTTAAATCGCCGAAGACCCACTTGTTTATAGCGGCAGTGTCAGTGGCACTAAAAGTAACCTTGAATTCTGCGCTCTCTCCTTCCCTAAGGCGTAGGATTTTTGGGTGGACATCCACTTCAATACCTTCTGGTGCATTTACCGATGCCCAGTACCATCTCTTTCCTGGGGCCACGCTGGTCACTCGGCGTTTCACTGTCTGGGTCCCGACTAATTCACCTATGCCGATTGACGGCAGATTGAGGTCGCTGGAGTCCAGGGAGTAGTCCATGGATACCAATTCCTCACAGGTTGCAGGCTCGAGAATCTGCTCCTGGAACTCGGCACCACATAGAAATGCTAAATAATCATTAAGCCCTGCATCGTAGACTAGACCGGGGCGGAAAGCTGCGGAAGGTACGATTGCGCCAGCACCAAAATCAAACGGGTCTGCGGCTTCAGGACCGAAGGACTTCAGCAGATCGGTGCGTGCAGTGGTCATCAGTGCGGACTTGGCCATTGCTGGGGACCATTCAGGCCGGGCTTGCTTAAGGAGAGCCATAATACCGGCTACATGAGGGCTGGCCATGGAGGTACCGTTTAATGATTCAAATAGGCTACCACCGCTCAATACTGGTGAGGTACCTGCGAGGATACCGACCCCCGGTGCTGCGATATCCGGTTTAATAATATCCGGTGCACCAACGTTATGGCCGCGGGAGGAGAATTCAGCAATTCGATCCTCACGGGATACCTGTTGTTCTGGATCAAGAATTCCGCTAACGCCAGAGGTAGCGGCAATAAGCTCGCCGTCTTTGTAGCGGATCATGACACCTGGAATAGTGGTATCCGGAGCAGACATCGAGAGTGGATCCATACGGCCATCGTCAGCCCCATCGTTGTACACTACGATAGCCACGGCACCCGCATCAGCGACATTGTTGTATTTACTTGTGAAGGAGCAGCTGCCGCGTTTTACCAGAGCAATTTTGCCTTCCATTGCTTCGGGGTTGTCCAGCGCGGAACAGGCTTCCAGGGGCTCGCTTACAACGATAGGTCCTGACAAAAGGCCGCTATCCTCGAGGGAGACAGGTCCTCCACCTTCCATCAGTTCATAGGTACCAGCAATAGCCTTGGGTGCATCGACTTGGAGTACAGTTGCGAAGCTTTGGTCGTCCTCAGATGCTGCTACTGCAGTGATCCAGGGAACGCCGGAGGGCGTACCCATGGTACGCGGGCCGGGGCCGTCATTGCCTGCGGAGGTTGCAACAAAGACGCCTGCATCGGCGGCAAACAGGAAGGACATATCACGACCACGAGTAAATACCGTGCTTTCTCCACCCACAGAGAAATTGATTACGTCGACTCCATCAGCGACAGCCTCGTCAATGGCCGCCATAGAATCAGATGAGTAACAGCCGCTTCTGTCTGGATCTGATGCGTCCCAGCAAACTTTATATGCAGCAATTCGTGCTCTGGGAGCCATACCGGTGAGGGTTTGGCCATCTGGAGTTGCTACCCCATAGTTACCGCCGGCGGTGGTGGCAGTATGAGTGCCGTGCCCATCAGCATCTCGGGCGGACATAAACTCATAGTCTGCCAGAGTGTTGTTGGTAAGGAAGGAGGTGTTGAAGGCTTTGGCCTTGATCAATTTATTATTACAGGTAAAGGCAGCATCGCCCGGGTTGAATTCGGTATTACCAAAGTCACAGCCTTCGCCGGTGAAGGATTCTGGAATTGGCCCGTAGGGAATATCAACTCCTCGATTGCCCCGACGTGGCGTTGGTGTATCGGCAAGACTTGGATGCTCGGGGTGAATCCCTGAGTCAATTACACCAATAACAATATCTTCACCGGTGATGCCCCAGAGCCAGGGACTGGGTATTTGGGTCAATCCGAGAAAGTCCGCAGTGGAATCTGTGTGCATCTTGAGCAACTCATCTTCCCAAACACCCTTTACATCTTTATGAGCGCGCAGAGCCTCAGCTTCTTTCTCACTCATTACTGCGGCAAATCCATTAAAGGCTGCTTCATACTCATGTACTTTGCGGGCCCTGGGAACTGCGGAGAGTACCCGTTGGCGACGTGTTTTCAAGAAATTGGCGTAGTGGCGGTAACTGCTACTACGCGGATCCAGTTTGCGCTTTAGGGCCGGCTTAGTAGCAGAGAGGCCTGGAATAGTGCCACGGTATGCAGATAGAGGCTCTCCATCCAGCTGAACAATAAAAACTTTTTTTCGTTTTTCCAGATTGGGAGAGGGTGTATCGCTAGGGGCATCAGCGAAGCTGCCAGCTGAGGCCAACATTCCCGCAAGAAGCGAAGAAATAATTTTTCTTTTCATTGTAATTACCGTTTTATTTTTCTATCAGGAAGGATCTTTTTTTGAATAAAAAATTTTCTTCAGCTGCTTAATTTAAAAAATATTTTTTTAAATTGAGGTGGTGGAAGTTGCTCTTTCAAACTACGTCCATTTCTGATCTGCTGAATATTTAAAAAACCAGAAGAGAAATACCCGTCCTGCTATCAGCTTTTAAAGGAAAATGGCGTGTAATTCAATGCGGAGGTTCTGAATTTAGTACTCCAACTATATTTAAATGCGAAGTGGTGTGATAGAAAGACAGTAAAGGTATTAAGGTCCAGTAAATAACTCTAATTTTTATAATAAATAATTAGCAACAATGTTGTATTTAAAATTCACTCCTAAAAATAGGAAGCAACATTAAATTTACTAACACGGCAGCTGTTATCTCACGGGAAATTGCTACACGCTTTGCATGCCATGTGAACTGGTTGCTAAAAGTATAATTCTGATCCCTTCTCAGCGAAGAGAATTATTTTCTTTTGTGTATCTGCCATAACCTCGGCCTAAAAAAACCTGTTCGCTGTCGCCAAGATGCTCAGAGCACGGGTGTAGGGGGCGGGGTCCTTGCAGTCAAGGTTACTGTGCCCAGATTGTTAATTTGAGCCCGAGAGAGAGGGGGCGGTAGGTTGGGTATTACCCTCTTTACCGGTGAGGTCCAAAGTAAATAGTTTGGAGCCTTATACTAAGCGAAATCTTCGACAAATACGGTATATTGGCTCGTTGTAGGACTGTGATGGGGTTAGCCCCCAGCTTACGAAAAACTAGTGTTTACAAAAGCGGCTGGGGAAAGCTTATAGTTAGGCAAAGCTCATAGATAGCGACACATTTAAACCAGCACAAATTGACTGAACTGTTTTAGGTCCCTGAAAACTTTAGTACCAGCCAGTCTAGGGTCCGGCTTTTCCACCAACTGTTGAAGAGTGAGTATACCTTCGCCGGATTGTACCAGTACTGGTTGGCAGCCTTTTTCCAGCGCCAACTGTAAATCCGCCAGCTTGTCGCCAATCAGATAGCAACCGTGCAGGCTGGTATCGAATTCCGCTTCGATTGCATCAAGCAGGCCCGTCAAGGGTTTGCGGCAACGACAGTTATCTTCAGGGCTGTGGGGACAGTAGAAAATCGCGGCGATCTCACCGCTGGCATCCTCTACCAGAGTACGCATTTTGGAATGCATCGCCTCTAGATCATCCAGATCAAATTGGCCCAGAGCCAAGCCGCTTTGATTAGTGGCAACTACCAGTTGATGGCCGGCCTGACTGAGCGCTGCCAGCGCCTCAATACTGCCGGGCAAGGGTTGCCATTCGTCGGCGGATTTGACGAATTTATCTGGATTTTCGTTGATCACCCCGTCGCGGCCGAGAATGATAATTGCCATATTCGTATCTCCCTAATCTGCGAGGCGGGGCTTAATGCCCCGCCTCAGCAAGTCATTACTTGGCAGGAACCAGCAGGGAAATATCGGCAACTTCGAGGAACAGTGCACGCAGCTGGGCCAGCAGCGCCAAGCGGTTGTTGCGCAGTTGCTCGTCGTCGCTCATCACCATCACATGGTCGAAGAAGTTGTCCACGGTTTCACGCAGCCCGGCCAGACCGGCGAGGCCTTCGGCGAAGAGTGCATCGCTATACAGCGGTTCAACTTCTGTGCGGGCAACCTGTACGGCGGCGAATAGGGCCCTCTCCGCTTCCTCCTGCAGTAGGGCTTCATCGACATTGCTGGGCACGGCGCCATCCAGTTTGGCGAGAATATTGGAGACGCGCTTGTTCGCTGCTGCGAGGGCACCGGACTCCGGCAGCTGGCTGAAGGCGTTGACCGCATGCACACGATTGTCGATATCCAGCGGTCGTGACAATTTTCGCGCGGCAACCGACATAAAGACCTCGGCGGCAATGCCCTGATCCTCGTAGCGGGCGCGGAAGCGCTCAAGTACATATTGCAGAGTCTGCTCTACCACCTTGTCGTATTCACCCAGGGCGGTGCGCGGATAGTTGTCACGGGCCAGTTCCAGTAACTCGCGCAGGTCCAGATCGAGGCGCTTCTCTACGAGAATGCGGATAATGCCCAGGCTGGCGCGGCGCAGGGCGAAGGGGTCGCGGGAGCCGCTGGGAGGCTGGCCAATGCCGAAGATACCCACCAAGGTATCGAGTCGGTCTGCCAGGGCGATTACAGTACCGGTGTCGCTGACGGGCAGCTCGTCACCGGCAAACTTGGGCATGTACTGCTCGTACATGGCCTTGGCTACATCCAACGGCTCGCCATCATTTTCGGCGTAGTAGTAACCGGCGATGCCCTGCATATCGGCAAACTCGAACACCATCTCGGTAACCAGGTCTGACTTACACAGGCGGCCGGCGCGCTCGGCCCAGTCGCCGTTACTACCGGTTTTCTCGGCGATAGTGCGGGCCAAAGCGGAGACCCGCTCGGTTTTGTCGTAGACGCTACCCAAATGCTGCTGGAAAACGATCTGGCGCAGTTTTTCGCGGCGTGATTCCAGGCTGGTTTTCTTGTCAGTTTCGAAGAAGAAGGCGGCATCTGCCAGGCGTGGGCGGATTACCCGCTCGTTGCCGTGGATAACCTGGGCGGCATCCTGACTCTCGATATTGGACACGGTGATAAAGAAAGGCAGCAATTGGCCGTCTTCATCCACCACGTGGAAATACTTCTGGTGCTCCTTCATGGAGGAGATCAGGGCCTCGGCGGGCACTTCCAGGAAGCGCTCTTCGAAGCGGCCAGTAAGGGCGACAGGCCATTCCACCAGTGCAGTCACTTCGTCGAGCAGATCGTCGTCGATGACCGCTTCACCATTGACGTTGTTGGCTTCGGCAATCACCTGGGCACGAATGGCTTCGCGGCGTTCGGCGAAGTCCGCCATGACGTAGCCGGGTTCGCGCAGAACCTGTGCATAGTCGTGGGCGGAGTGGATCTCCAGCTCCCGATTGCAGTGGAAGCGGTGGCCGCGGCTGGTGTTACCGGCTTTTAAGCCGAGTACTTCACCGTTGACTACCTTGTTGCCAAACAGCATGACGAGCCAGTGCACCGGGCGTACGAACTCCTCGCGGCGCGCACCCCAGCGCATACGCTTGGGAATGGGAAGTTGCGCCAATGCCTTCTCGACAATGCCCGCTAACAGGGATTCGGTTTCAGCGCCTTTTTGCTCGCTGATAAAGGCCAGGCGCTCGCCTTTGTCGGTCTCTTTGCGTCCCAGCTCTTCAACAGTTACGCCGTTGCTGCGGGCGAACCCCTCAGCGGCTTTACTGGGCTTACCCTCTTTATCGAAAGCGGCTTTGACAGCCGGGCCCAGCTTTTCAATTTGTTTGTCTTGCTGCTTATCTGCCAAACCGAATACTGCTACGGCCAGGCGACGGGGGGCTGCGTAGGCTTTAACTTCACCAAAAGACAACTCGGCGCCTTTGAGGCCCTGGGTAATACCATCGGCGAAAGCGCTCATTAATTTGTGTAACGCTTTTGGTGGCAGCTCTTCAGTGCCCAGCTCTACCAGAAAATCCTGAGCCATTACTGCTTCTCCTCTTGCTCGATGTCTTCCACCAAAATATCTGCCCGCAGTGCTTCATCTGCCAGGGGGAAGCCTAAGGCGCGGCGCGCATCGTAGTAAGCCTGTGCCACGGCGCGGGCCAGGGTGCGTACACGCAGGATATAGCGCTGGCGCTCGGTCACTGAGATGGCGTGGCGCGCATCCAGCAGGTTGAAGGCGTGGGAGGCCTTCATGACTTGCTCGTAAGCGGGTAGTGGCAGGCCCAGCTCGATCAGGCGCGTGCTCTCGCGTTCGCAATGATCGAAGGTAGCGAACAGGAATTCCACATCGGCGTGTTCAAAGTTGTAGTGGGACATCTCCACTTCATTCTGGTGGAAAACGTCGCCATAGGTGACGGGGCTGCCATCCGGGTTGCGGGTCCAGACCAGATCGTAGATGGACTCGACACCCTGCAGGTACATGGCGATACGCTCCAGACCATAGGTGATCTCGCCGGTAACCGGGTAGCACTCGAGGCCACCGACCTGCTGAAAGTAGGTAAACTGGGTGACTTCCATACCGTTCAGCCAGACTTCCCAGCCGAGGCCCCAGGCACCCAGGGTTGGGGATTCCCAGTTGTCTTCTACGAAGCGAATATCGTGAATAGCCGGGTCCACGCCCATGGCGCGCAGGCTGTCGAGGTACAATTCCTGAATATTGTCCGGGGACGGCTTCATTACTACCTGGTATTGGTAATAGTGCTGAAGGCGGTTGGGGTTCTCTCCATAGCGGCCATCGGTGGGGCGGCGGCAGGGCTGTACATAAGCCGCATTCCAGTTTTCCGGACCTATGGCGCGCAGGAAGGTCGCCGGATGAAAGGTGCCGGCGCCCACTTCCATATCCAGAGGCTGTAGAATGACGCACCCTTGGCGCGCCCAATAATCCTGCAGGGCAAAAATGAGTCCCTGAAAGGTACTGAGATCGTATTGCTTGGACACCGCTATCTCCGGATCAGTATCTGCTGTGGGCAAAGGGACGCAATTATAGCGGTAGCGGCTGCTGCGCTTAAAGCGTTGTGACCACGCTGATGGTTTGAACCGCCATACTTGGCTTTAGGGCCGCCAAACGGCGGTATTTTTGTATAGGAAGTTGTTGCATTGGATATTAAGGGGCACCTGGCTGCAGGTGCACTGAAACTGATTGGCAGATTACCGCTGTCCTGGTCGAGGTGCCTAGGGCGCTTGGCTGGCAAGACGGCGGTGTTGTTGCGTACCGAAGGTCTGCGCCTGAGTAGAATTAATCTGGCGCAGTGTTACCCGGCGATGAACCCTAAGCAGCGGGAGAAGCTGGCCCGGGAAAGTGTGGTTAATACCGCTGTCACTGGATTCGAGATGGCGAGTATTTGGCACCATCCCTGGGCGGTCAATGAAAAGACCATAGTGTCGGTACGCAATCAACACTTGTTGTCTTTAGGAGAAGAGGGTGGTCGCGGCACCCTGGTATTAATGCCGCACACAGGCAACTGGGAAATTTTTGGTATGTACCTGGCGGCTATGGGGCCGTCTATGGCATTGTACCAACCGCCCAAAATTGCTGAATTGGACCCGGTGATTCGCGGTGGCCGCGAGAAGACCGGCGCACAAATGGTACCCACCAATATCCATGGTGTGCGCTCCCTGCTCAAATGCTTGAAAGCCGGTCATGTCGCGATGGTATTGCCGGACCAGGAGCCCGATATGGGTGGGGATTTTGCCCCTTTCTTTGGGCGGCCGGCATTGACCATGACACTGGCTCACAATCTACTGCAACGCACTAAATGCCACGTGGTATTCGGTTTTGGCAAGCGTGTGGAAGGGGGTTTTGAATTGGTGTTTTTGCCCGCCGAGAACGCAATTTACAGTGAAGAGCAGAAGGTCTCCCTGGCGGCGATGAACCGTGGTGTTGAGGCTTGTATCGCCCAGGCACCGGAACAGTACCAGTGGGAGTACAAGCGCTTCCGCAAGCAACCGGAAGGCAAAAGCAAAATTTATCGCAAGAATAGATAGCGCTGCCGTGTGGCAGCCCTATCTAAGTGATTGTCGGACTGGTTTCAGGCAGCGTGACGAAATGCCACTATCACTGGCATACGCGCTGCGCGCCAAGCAGGGAAAAAGCCGCTGACAAAGCCGATCGCCAGAGCCAGTATAGCGCCCTGCAGGAACAGGTCCGGCGACATCTCAAAGCTGAATACCACTTGAGTGAAGCTACCACCCAAGGTTGAGGTATTCAGCCCATCGAAGAAGACAAATGCAGCTAGTGAGCCCAGAAGTCCACCCGTTACTGCCAGTACCATGGCCTCGGCGATGGTGCCGCAAAAAGCTGAAAAGTTGCTAAAACCCAAAGCGCGTAGTGTGGCAATTTCCTTTGCGCGATCTGCAACAGATGTATACATGGTATTAAGGGCCCCGGCGAGGGCACCGAGAGCCATTACCGCGCTGATAATCCAACCGAAAGTGGCTATGTACTGCAGTTGTTTGCCCTGGCTGGCAAAGTACTCCTGCTCTGTCTGCACCTCCAGATTTAAGCGTGGCTCTCGCTCAATACTATCCTGCAATGGCTTTATGTCGCTGTCATTTTGCAGCTTTGTTCGGATTGACTGGTAGCTATTTCCGCGATTGTAGTGGCTCTGAATAGTTTTTATGTCCGCCCAGAGTTCGCTCTCAAAAATATTACCTCCTGTGGAAAAAACACCAACGACTTTCCACAGGTTCTTGCCAAAACGTACTTCCTTTCCTATTTCGAAGCCATTGAACTCCCGCAGCACGCCTGCTCCCACAACCATCTCGTTGGTTCCAGGAGTAAACATGCGTCCCTCTACCAATTGCATATTCGTGCGCATATCCATGCCGGTCTTGTTGAGTCCGCGCAAAGGAATATTCGCCTCGGTACCACTGGATTTCTTAATACCATCGACAATCACATAGAGCTCTGGTGAAACCAGTGGACCATTGGCATCGCGGGCTACTCCAGCTGATTCCCCGATAAGATTGACCTGATCCTGCAAGATTACTGAATTGAGCTCGGTTGATGAGCCCTCCCGCATAAGGATAGCGATCTGGCTTGAGCCAGCTCCGCGCATGGTCTCCTCAAAGCCTTTGGCCATGGCGAGAAATGCCAGCAATATGGCTACTACAACTGCCGAGGCCAGTACCATGGCTAAAGACATCCACAGGCGCCGGCGCAGGCTGCCAAGATTCATGAGGGTCACTGAGACTATTTGTGCAATAAGAGAACCCATTATTTTCCCTCCATATAGGAGTTTTGTTGCGATTCGTAAAAAAGAAAAGACAGCGAAGCCGAGTATCAGCTGATTTATTGTTGACGGTTAAATGCCGTGACGATGTTTAGGCGCAGAGCATTAAATGCTGGCAGTAACCCGGTAATTAACCCTAGTAAAAGCATAAATACCAGCGCTTGCAGGGCGATATTTCCGTCCAGAATCAGGTTGGGTAGAAACCTGGCAAGGAAAGTTTTAACACCCTCGACCAGCAACCAGGCTGCGGCAAGACCCGAGAGTCCACCGACCAGCGCGACCAGCATGGATTCCGAAAGCACCATACGGAAAATTCTGCTACTGGAAAAACCTAAAGTTTTCAACACAGCAATCTCCCCGGTGCGTTCGCGAATAGCCAGTGCCATGGTGTTGCCGACCACAACCAGAATGGTGAAGAAAGCGGTAAATACAACTGAGAAAATGATCAGTCCAATATTTCCGATTTGTTCAATAAAAGCCTTATTAAAGGCCTTTTCAGTGCTGGTATCCGTTTCATTTTGAGAGTTGGCAAAAGTATCATCAATAGTTTTCGCCACTTTTTCATTGAGGGAAGAATCTTCAGTGGTAAGGGCCATCCAGCCGATCCAGTCACCACCAAATGTTTGGGTTTCCATAAAATACTTATAGTGGAAAAGCATCTGACGTGTATCGTATTGTTCAGTATCCCCTTTAAAAATTCCGGATACTACAAACTCCCAGGTGTAGCCACCGTCTTTGTGGGTGAAAATATTGGAGGAAATTGGAATCCGATCACCAATTTTCCAACCATAAATTTGCGCGAGTTTTTCACCGACTAAAACGCCCTGACGATTGTTGAACCAGGCCCTCTTTTGGTCTTCGGGAACAACAACTTCCTTGTAAACCCTTAGGTAAGATTCTGGTTCCACTGCCATAGAGACTACTTGTCTTGCCGGTTCCTGGTAATAGCCGCCAAACCAATTAAGATGGGTAACGTCCTTTACCCCCTCTACTGCGGCAACTTTTTGGTAGTACGCAATGGGTAGCGACTTGGTAAAATTTATACGATTAAAAACCACTAAACGATTGTCTGCAGAAAGTTCCACACTGGAATTTAGTGCAGTTTTTAAACTGGTAACCGCGCCAAAAATCAGAAAGGCAATAAATATGGCAAAACATGTGAGGAAAAGCCGTAGAGGCTTTCTCGTCATGTTTTTATAAATTAAATAAAATTCGTTCATGCCACTATTTCCCTCTGCACAAATTGCCCTTTATCGAGATGCAGGGTGCGTTTGGCGTATTTGGCTGCAGCGGGGTCGTGGGTGACCATGACGATAGTTTTTCCATGGTCGCGATTTAGCAACTGCAACATTTCCAGGATTTCATCGGCAGTAGCACGGTCCAGATCTCCTGTGGGTTCGTCACACAATATCAGTTTGGGATCGGAGACAATTGCGCGGGCGATGGCCACTCGTTGCTGTTGACCACCGGACATCTCGCTAGACATGTGTTTGGCGCGATCGCTCAACCCCACAAGAGCGAGTGCTGTTTCCACATTTTTACGTCGTTGCGCTTTAGATAGCTTGGTCAGCATTAGTGGCAGCTCCACATTGCGCTGCGCATTCAGCATTGGCATTAAATTGTAGAACTGGAAAATAAAACCAATATTTTCCGCTCTCCAGCGAGTCAGGGCACCTTCGCTAAGAGAATCAATACGTGTACCGTCAAACCAGACCTCGCCACCACTGGGTTGATCAACACCGCCTAACATGTTTAGCAGAGTGGTTTTACCTGAGCCGGATGGCCCCATGATAGCGACAAAATCCCCCCGATCTATGGTCATGTTGAGGTCGTCAAAGATAGAAATTTTCTCTTTGCCTTTGACAAAATTTTTACTGACGTTCTTTAATTGAAACAACACATCTTCTGACATCTAAAAATCCCTCTTATTATAAAATGAATGGTGATGTCGCCTGTGCCGCTAGATAGCCAATTCCTCCCCGGCCAGGAACCCAACTTTCACACCCATATCCGGCAGGATACGAGGGTCTTTGTCATCAATACCAATACGTACCCGCACAGTGGCCTTGGCGCGATCGGCGGTTGGAATAATGGCAATTACTGTTGCTGGAATATTCCATTCCGGGTAGGCGTCCAGATTGGCATTTACCCGCTGTCCAGTAGATACGCGGCCGATAAATGCTTCATTGACGTCTACTTCGATCTCCAGTGAGTTCATGTCCACGATGGTACAGATGCCTGTGCGGGTGAAGCCACCGCCAGCAGAGCTGGGGGCGACAATTTCACCAGGCTGCGCATTTTTTTGTGTGACGATCCCGGTGAAGGGGGCGCGAATAGTGTGATCTTCCAGCCGTTCGCGCTGACGTTCGGCTTCGAGTTTAGCGACCTCAATGTTGGCTCGGGCACTTCTTAAGTCGGCCCTGAGGCCCTCCGCACTTGCCTGGCTCTGGGTAAGCTGCGCTTTGCTCGAATAGTTCTTATCGCGCAGTCCCGCAAAGCGCTGATACTGTCGTTCGGCTTCTTTTAGTTTGGCGCTGATACTGGCTTCCTGGGCTTGCAGCACCTCTATCTGGGCTAAGGCAAAATCCAAGCTGACCCGTGCTTTTACATCATCGAGACGTGCCAGCACCTGGCCCTCACTGACTTGCATTCCCTCCTCGACATCCACACTGCTGATCAGGCCCATCACTTCTGCAGATACTGTGGCCATGCGCCGTGCTGTAATGTAGCCGGACGCATTGAGGACGGTTTCCATCCTTGCGGGGGAATTGTGTGTAGGTGCTGATGCAGTGGAGTTTTCTGGTCGAGCTTGCACTGGTGACTCAGGGGGCTGCTCTTCCGTCAGTAAGTTACCAGCGGCAAATCCTATTACCAGGCCGGCAATGGTGCCAATAGAGGCCGCCAAAAGGGTTTTCCGCGGTGATGAAGGTATTTCTTGAGCCGCATCCCGGTCAATTTTTAACTGACCGAGCAACTCACTGGTGTTTCTGCTCATACAGCCATGTTCTTATTCGTTACTTCCTGTAGAAGATAACTTTGGCAGAAACTAAAAAATATTGCTATGCGTCAAGCGTCCAAGGAGACGGGGCAGTTTTAATGGCGCCAGAAAGCCGGAGTCAGTAGTACCAGCAAGGTGAAAATTTCCAGGCGGCCCATCAACATGGCGAGGATCAGGAACCACTTCGCCACCTCATTGACGGAGCCATAATGGGAGGCCGCATCCCCGAGCGCGGGTCCGATATTACTGAGGCAGGAGGCTACGGTGGTCACAGAGGTAACAAAATCCTCGCCGGTGGCGATCACAATAATTGAGAGAATAAAAAACGACAGCACATAGACGGCAAAGAAACCCCACACGGCATCGGTTACGCGGTCGGGTACGATTTTGCGGTTGATCTTAATGGGGATCACCGCATTGGCATGTACCAGGCGGTTTAGCTCGCGCATGCCGGATTTCATGATCAACATGCCGCGCACGGCCTTGATACCACCAGAGGTGGAGCCGGCACAGGCGCCGAGAATCCCTAGGAGTAGCAACGCATAGGGAAGGAATACCGGCCAGGCTGAGAAGTTTTCAGAGGCAAAACCCGCAGTAGTACTGATTGAGATCACCTGGAAAAAGCCGTGTAGCAGGCTGTTTCCGGGCGAGAAAATATTCAATATCCACAGGTAGCAACTGATCAGCAAGCCGGCGCCCAAAATAAGCATCACGTAAAAGCGAAATTCGGAGTCGCGCCAGTAGTGCTTAATGGTTTTGTTACGAAAGGCGTAAAAGTGCAAGCCGAAGTTGATCGCTGCGGTAAACATGAAAATGATACAGATCACCATGATCGCGCGGTTGTGGGCGTAAAAGCCCATACTGGCATCATGGGTGGAAAAGCCGCCGTTGGCTACGGTTGAAAAGGCATGGCCAACGGCGTCGAAAACGGTCATGCCGGCCCACCAGTAACCGATACCACACAGGATAGTGAGGATTACATAAATCACGATCAACGCTCGCGCCGTTTCGGCGATACGCGGTGTTAATTTGGTGTCTTTCACCGGTCCGGGAATTTCCGCTTTGTATAACTGCATGCCACCAATACCGAGCATGGGCAGGATAGCCAGCGCGATAACAATTACGCCGATGCCACCAAACCACTGCAATTGCTGGCGGTAGTAAAGGATTGCTGGAGGCAGAGTGTCCAGGCCGGTAATTACCGTGGCACCAGTGGTTGTCAGTCCGGAAATCGATTCGAAAATCGAATCGGTAATACTCAGGTCTGGCTGTGGGCTGATAATGAAGGGCAGGGAACCAAAACTACCAAGGATCAGCCAAAATAGCGAAGTCACCACAAAGCCATCCCGTGTACGTAGATCCTGGCGCAGGTCATGCACAGGTAGCCACATAAACAGACCGGTAATCAGGGTAATAGCAAAAGCGGCAATAAAGGCACTGTGGGTGTCGTCGCTATACCATAGGGACACCACGATAGGCGGCAGCAGTGTCAGGCTGAACACCGTCAGTAGAATTCCAAAAACTCGCGCAATTACCGCTATTCGCATTGGCGCCTATTAGCCTGTTATCTGTAGTTTCTTTATGTGGGCGAAAGGAGTAGTGATCGCCGGAGTTATAAATCGAATTCTGGCTTTAGAAAAAGCCGAAACCCACCTGGAACAGTTGTTCCACATGGCGTGTCTGGCGGCGATCTACCAGAAACACAATTACATGATCGTCACTTTGCACAATCACATCATCATGGGCCATCAAAACTTCACTGCCATTTTCTGTCTCACGCACAATGGCTCCGATAGAAGCGCCATCGGGAAGGTCGATGTCCTCGATTTTTTTACCAACCACCTTAGAGGTGCGTTCATCACCATGGGCGACAACCTCAATGGCTTCAGCTGCACCGCGGCGCAGGGAGTGGACATTAACCATGTCACCACGACGCACATGGGTAAGCAGGCTACCGATCGTATTTTGCTGTGGTGAAATAGCAATATCGATCTCACCACCTTGTACCAGGTCGACATAAGCACGGTTATTGATGAGGGTCATTACCTTGCGCGCGCCGAGCCGTTTAGCCAGCAGTGATGACATGATGTTAGCTTCGTCATCATTGGTGAGGGCGAGGAACACATCCGTATCCTCGATATTTTCCTCCAGCAACAGTTCCTGGTCAGAGGCACTACCGTGCAAAATAATGGTGTGGGAAAGCTCTTCGGACAGGAAGATACAGCGCTCGTGGCTCTGCTCAATAATCTTGACTGAATAGCGGTTTTCCAGCTTGGTGGCGAGACGCAGGCCGATATTGCCGCCACCGGCAATGACTACGCGTTTGTAGCCGTGCTCCAGACGGCGCAATTCGCTCATTACTGCACGAATATCAGCGCGCGCAGCGATAAAGAATACTTCGTCACCGGCTTCGATAACTGTGTCACCCTGAGGAATTATGGGACGGTTGCGGCGGTAGATGGCCGCCACCCGGGTATCCACCTTTGGCATATGTTCGCGCAGGTAGCGCAATTGGTGCCCCACCAGAGGGCCGCCCTGTACCGCTAATACCGTAACAAGCTGTACTCGGCCATCGGCGAAGTCCAGTACCTGCAGTGCGCCGGGGTGTTCCATCAAGCGTGCAATATATTCTGATACCAGTTGCTCCGGACTAATCAGGACATCAATAGGAATGGCCTGGTTATCGAACAGCTCTGGGTGACGCAGGTAGGAAGAGGCGCGAACCCGTGCAATTTTAGTGGGTACGCGAAACAGTGAGTGTGCAATCTGGCAGGCCGCCATATTGGTTTCATCGTTGTTGGTCACTGCCACCAGGATATCGGCATCTTCAATACCTGCATCCATCAGTACGTCAGGATGAGAGGCGTGGCCGATAACCACGCCGATATCGATACGATCACGAAGCTCGCGCAAGGTTTTCTCGTCGCTGTCCACCAGGACAATATCGTTGCGTTCTGAGGCCAGGGCCTCCGCCAGTGAGCCGCCCACCTGGCCGGCGCCGAGAATGACAATTTTCATATCGGATGAGACTCGCGGCCCGCGCCGCTGTTATTCGGCTTTGCTCAGCAGAGCGTAGTAGAAACCGTCGCCGCCACTGTTCTGGGGCAGAAGCTGTATCCCCACAGGCTGCTTTTCTCCCCAGGACTTGCCGTTTAGCAGTTCAGGAGTATTGTCGCTCGCATCTACAGTCTCCGCAATGAAAGCCGTGACAACTTCACTATTTTCCGTTGGTAGTACTGAGCAGGTAGCATAAACCAGGCTGCCACCGGGTTTCAGCAGACCCCAGCTGGAGCGTAATATCTCACCCTGCAGCCGAGCCAGTTCGGCAATATCCTCATCGCGTCGTAATAATTTGATATCTGGGTTGCGGCGGATCACACCAGTGGCGGAGCAGGGGGCGTCGAGCAGGATACGATCAAATTGCTGCCCATCCCACCAGGCCTCTGGTGCGCTCGCATCAGCACAGATTAACTGCGCACTCAGTCCACAGCGGTCGAGGTTCTCCCGCACACGATCAAGGCGATTTTCCTCGATATCCAGTGCGCTTAGCTCAATAGTGGGCTGTTGTTCCAGCAGGTGGCAACTTTTGCCGCCCGGTGCCGCACAGGCGTCAAGCACCTTCTCGCCAGGTAGAGGATTGAGCAGTAGCGCCGCCAATTGAGCAGATTCATCCTGCACGCTAACCAGCCCTTCTGTGAAGCCCGGCAAAGCGCCCACCGATACCGGCTCAACCAGGGTGATACCAACTGGTGATACCGGGCAGGGTTCTGCGGATAGGCCGGTTTCAGCAAGCTGCTGCAAATAATCCGCACGGGAAATTTTGCACGTATTTACCCTCAGGGTCATAGGAGGGTTGGCGTTGTTGGCACGGAAAATTCCTGATGCCCGATCTGGCCAAGCGGCTTTGATACGTTGTTGTAGCCATGCAGGGTGTATGGAGCTGAATTGGGGGTTGCCGGATAGTTTGCGCTGTAGTTGTTCGCTGTTGCGTAGTGCATTGCGCAATACGCCGTTAATCACCCCGGTAGCTCGATCCAAGCCCAGACTGCGCGCGGCGTTTACCGTAGCTGAAATAGCCGCATGATCGGGAATACGAGTGTATTCGAGTTGATATAGGCCCAACAGAATCAAAGCGCTGACCAGGGTGTCTCCGGGCTTCCTGCGCAGCAGCTTGGCCGCGATTAATTGCAGTCGCGGTGCGTAGCGGGCGCTGCCGTAACAGAGTTCGCGTAGGAGTGCGCGGTCGCGCTCCTCTACCTTGTCTTCGGCCTTTGGTAACAGGCGTGCCAGCGAACCCTGCTCTTCCAGTAGGGCGGCGATAATTCGAGCGGCTTCGGCGCGTACATCTCTACTCATCGTATTGTTTCACCCAGCAGCGTGCCTGGGGCGAACTGCTCTCGATAGCCTTTCAGGATTTCTGCTGCCGGTAGGGCCTTTTTGCCAGGCAGTTGCAGGAGTTGTAGGCGCAGGGCCTCGCGGCCACAGGCAACCAGGATACCTTCATCATCGCTGGCGAGGATAGTGCCGGGTGCCTGATCGTGACAGCCGCGCTCTAGTGCGGCACTGTAAATACGTAACCGCTGCTCGCCTTTTTTATCGAGGTAGGTAGTCCAGGAAACCGGGAAGGGGTTAAAGGCGCGGATCTGTCGTTGCAGCTCCTCTGCGGATCGCCGCCAATCTAGACGTGCCTCTTCCTTGGAAATTTTATTAGCATAGTTGGCCTGGTTTTCATCCTGGATTTCTGGCTTGGCTGTGCCGGAAGCCATTTTTGTCAGGGCTTCAATCAGGGCAGGACCGCCGAGCTCTGCCAACTTGTCGTGCAGACTTCCGCCAGTCTCATCCTGTTCAATGGCACAATGGCGTTCCACTATAACCGGCCCTGTATCAAGGCCAGCCTCCATTTGCATAATGGCCACGCCACTCTTGAGGTCCCCAGCTTCTACCGCGCGCTGTATGGGCGCGGCACCGCGCCAACGTGGCAATAGAGAAGCGTGTACATTGACACAGCCCAAACGGGGGGTATCCAGAACCGCCTGGGGAAGAATCAGGCCATAGGCCACCACCACCATTATATCTGCGCGTAAAGATGCAAGTTCGGCCTGGGCATCTTTGTCGCGCAGGTTCGGTGGTTGGTACACTGGAATATCGTAGGAAAGGGCTAATTGCTTGACCGGGCTGGACAGCAGCTTCTTGCCCCGACCCGCCGGCCTGTCCGGTTGGGTGTATACGGCAATGACATTGTGCTCACTATCTAGTAGCGCTTGCAGATGCACGGCGGCAAAGTCCGGCGTGCCGGCAAAAATGATATTCACTGGCTGATTCTCAAATCGGAGGAAATAGCTGGCGCCGGATATGCCGGCGGCCAGCCTTCTTTATCAGGCGCGTCGGCGCTGGGATTTTTCCAGCTTGGAGCGAATGCGGTTGCGCTTGAGTGGGGAGATGTAATCCACGAACAGTTTGCCATCCAGATGGTCGACTTCATGCTGGATACATACTGCCAATAGTCCCTCTGCTTCAATGGCAAAGGGTTCACCATTGCGATCTAGGGCCTTGATCCGCACTTTACGCGGGCGCTCCACGGTCTCGTAGAAGCCTGGCACGGATAGACAACCCTCATCGTACTGGTGGATTTCCTCTTCCAGTACTTCGATTTCCGGGTTGATAAAGCCGAGTGGCTCGCTTCCATCCTCGGATATATCCACCACCACAATGCGCTCCTGCACATTGACCTGGATAGCGGCGAGGCCGATGCCGGGTGCGGCATACATGGTTTCAAACATGTCGTCCAGCAACTGGCGATGTGCATCGGTCACTTCAGCGACCGGTTTTGCGACCTCGCGTAGACGAGGATCGGGAAATTCCAGTATCTCGAGTTTAGCCATAACACCTGTGACAAACTTCTAGTATTCGTTGAACGTGCGCTGATAACATTATGATCGCGCTCAATATTTACCGAGTGGACCCCTGATTTTCGCTGGCGCTTTGCGCCCGGGTCCGGCTACTTTCCACCAGAGAGTAGCCCGGCGCTGAGAATTATAGCGATAAAGAGCATAGGAATGCTTCCATGAAAAAAATAATCCTGGCCGCTGTTTCGATGCTGGCGGTTGCCCTGGGCACTGAAGCCCAGGATCAGGTACGCCTGAACCCCAGTCATCCCGATGCTTATGTAGTGCAGAAGGGCGATACCCTGTGGGATATCTCCAGTGAGTTTCTGGTACAGCCATGGTATTGGCCCGAGATCTGGCAGGTGAATCCTCAAGTGGAAAACCCGCACTTAATTTACCCCGGCGACAGCTTGCGCCTGGTCTATGTGGATGGACAGCCTCAGTTACAGCTCCAGCGCGGTCCACGGGCTTACCAGCTGTCACCAGGAGTGGATGGCAGTCGCCTGACGCCCCAGATCCGCCGTGAAGCGGTAGAAAATGCTATCCCTGCGATTCCTCTTGATGCAATAAATGCTTTTCTCTCGCGTACCCGTATCGTTGAACCCAACGCTTTTGAAGGTACGCCCTATGTGGTGTCCGGTTCCGATAACCATATCCTGATGGGCGCTGGAGATACCATTTATGCACGCGGTGACTTCGAGGCCCCCTTGGCCTCTTATGGTCTATACCGTCCCGGACCGGTTTATGCCGATCCTGTCAGTAATGAAACCCTTGGTCGCCAAGCGTTGGGTATCGGGGAAGTTGACCTGCTGCAGTTGGACCCGGATAGCCTGCCTGGATTCTCAGTAGCCACTTTGGGAGTGGCCAATACGGCTCGCGAGATTCGCCTGGAAGATCGCTTGATGCCGGTAGAGGAACGCTCAATCGAAGCATTATTTCATCCCAGTGCTCCAGCTCTTCCCATAGATGGATTGATTGTCGGAGTGGATGAAGGAGTTACCCAGATCGGTAAGTTCGATGTGGTTATCCTCAATCTGGGAGACCGCGATGGCATAGAGCCGGGTAATGTTATGGCTGTTTACAAGCGCGGCTCCGTTGTTCGCGATCGTATTGTCGGTGACAGTGTGAAATTGCCTGATGAACGCGCTGGTGAGATGATGGTATTTCGCACCTTTGAAAAGATGAGTCTCGCCCTGGTGCTTGAGGCAGAGCGCCCCCTGGCTGTGATGGATCTGGTGCGCAACCCTTAACGTAGCCCTATTCTCTGCGGCGGATCTTGCTGTTTGGACCGCCGCTCAACCAAAAAACAGAGTAAACGGCATGGATGCGTTAACCGCAAGCATGGCCCTACTACGCCTAGAGGGCATAGGCCCCGCCCGATATTGGCAATTGCTCGAGCACTTCGGTTGCCCGCTTCAAGCCTTGCAGCAACTCCCCAATACCCTGTTATCTAAACTCCCAGCACGAGCCCGATCCCAGTGGTATGAGTTCACCCGATTGCAGGCCCAGAGTGCCCTAATCAGTTGGGTTGAAGAAGAGCGTGCTCGCTGCGTAGAGAATGGGATTCATTTAATGTGTTATGGGGATACTGATTATCCAGTTCTATTAAGTGAAACTTCCCGACCACCTCCGGTACTTTATCTTCGCGGCAGGACAGAAAACCTTTGCTTGCCACAGATTGCTATTGTGGGTGCCCGCCGCGCTACCAGCGCCGGCTTGGATAATGCTCGCGCGTTTGCCGCAGAGCTCGCCACTGCCGGTTTCGCAATCACCTCTGGACTTGCCCTGGGGGTAGATGCGGCGGCGCATCTCGGAGCCCTGTATGGAGGGGGGGCAACTATTGCAGTGTTGGGAAGCGGTGTGGACCGAATCTACCCTCGTCATAACCAGAGGCTGGCAGGGGATATTCTCGAAAGGGGCGGAACGATTCTCAGTGAGCTGCCTTTGGGTAGTAGTGCCGAGGCCAAAAACTTCCCTCGCCGCAACCGTATTATTAGTGGGCTTTCTATGGGGGTGTTATTAGTTGAAGCTGCGTTGCGTTCCGGCTCCCTAATTACGGCGCGCTTGGCACTGGAGCAAAACCGAGAAGTGTTTGCCATTCCTGGCTCGATTCACAATCCGATGGCTCAAGGCTGCCACCACCTGATCAGGCAGGGCGCGACTTTGGTTGAGACCAGTGGCGACATCGCCTCCCAGTTGGGGGGGCTACTGTCAGAGCCTGTTTCAGCGGAAAAAAACCGTGAAGTATTAGAGGGGCGCCAACAGGTTATTGTGGATGCCCTCGCTGGCGGCCCCCGCAGTATTGAGCAACTGGCTATGGATAGTGGGGAAGGTTCGGGGGAGTTGATGGGGTTGTTGTTACAGTTGGAACTGGAGGGGCTTTTAGAAGAATTACCCAGTGGTTATCAGCTAACTGCCCGCGGTTCTGCTTGCTGTAGGTTGGCTGAGAAAGATCTAGCTTAAAATGAAGTTGCTTGCCGATGCAGTGTAGCCATTTATTCAACAGGTAAAGTGCGAAATTGAACACTTGCAATGAATACGTTGGGTGGGTGCTGGACTGTACAAATAGTCATGGTCTTTTCTGCCGCAGGTTGGTCCAGCTGTGGTGAGTAAATGTAATTAATCTGATATTAACAATAAATTATCCTGACTTTTATGATAAAAATGTATTTCATGTTTTATGTATTTTGAAAATACGTAGAAGGACAAAACTATGAAAATACAATTTATAAGAATAATTATCCTTCTAATAATGATGCTGGGCTTGGCTGCATGTGCAGTGCAGCCCTCGATCACCGATTCTTTGCCACCACAAAACTTCACAAAAGAAAATTTACTCTCAGGTGCTGTTCTTTTGGGGCACCCGGTATCAGATACCGATCTTCCCGATATAGATATTTTGGCAGTGAATGATGAGATGCGGTTGCTTTTGGGGTCGGTCGATGGTGTAACCGATAGTGATCGCCTTAATACCCTGGTTGGAAGTTTACAAGGTAACAATTTCTCAATTTATTATGATGCTGATGCCACCCTAGAAGCTTCTAAAGTATTTGAAGAGCAGCGGGGTAACTGTATGGCGTTTAGTGCCTTTATGGTTGCTATGGCTCGAGAACTGGATATAGACATAAAATTTAATGAGGTGTTTATACCAGAAACTCGGTATTTTGAAGGTCAGCATACTTTTGTTTACCAACACATCAATGTCATTGCCGATGTTGGAAATGAGCACCGTGTCTTGGATTTCAATTTTGTTGATTACACTCCAGCCTATCGCCAAAAAACACTTGGAGATGATGAAGCATTTGCCAGATTTTATAGTAATCTGGCGATGGACTTTCTTTCTAAGCGAGATATAAATCGGGCATTTATTTACTTACGCAAAGCCTTATCCTTGTCTCCCGATGCGTCAGACCTTTGGAATAATTTGGGTGCAATCTATCGCTCTGCGGGGTATTCAGACCAAGCTGTCGATGCCTACGGGGTATCTCTTGGACTGGATAATACTAATTTGATTGCCCTGAGTAATTTGGAGAGAGCACTCAGAAACCGCAGTGATTTTGATTTGGCGAATATTCTCTCTGAGCGGCTACAGGGGTATCGAGAACAAAATCCCTACTACTGGTATGGCATGGCCTTGGCTGCCTATAAACAAGAGCACTTTGAATTGGCACTCAAGCGGGCCAAGGACGCGATCTCTCTGGAAAGAGCTGATCACCGTTTTCATTTTCTCCTGGGGATGGCCCGCTTCAAGGTTGGTGATGGTGGCTACCGGAAGAGTTTCAGGCAAGCGTTGACCCTTTCGGTAACTGATGGGGATCAAGAACGTTACAGGAAAAAACTGGATACTCTCGGAATAAGAGATATAAAGCCAGTATCTTCGATTGGAAGGGTCAGACATCCAGAAACCACACGCCCATGGTGGTGGAACCCGTGAGTCAGGCGTGGCTCTAACCAGGTAAAACTGGAAGAGGCTCATTTCGGCAAAACAAGGATGTTCAAATATTAACCAGAAGGAGTTGTTGGTAGCGGCAACACCTTGTGCCCAACTGCACAATCGGCTAGATTGCCGCGCTTCCCCCGCTTCGACAGTAAAGAGAGTTGAAATGAGCAAGCCTTTTGTAGCAATCCTGATGGGTTCCGACTCCGATCTGCCAGTCATGGAAGCCGCCTTTGGTGTGTTGGAAAAGTTCGATATTCCTTTTGAGGTAAAAGTCACTTCCGCCCACCGCACCCCGGAAGCCACACATAATTACGTTACCGATGCCGACAAGCGCGGCTGTGCAGCCTTTATCTGTGCCGCGGGTATGGCTGCGCACTTGGCTGGTGCAGTGTCTGCCACCACCCTGAAGCCGGTGATAGGTGTGCCGATTAACGCTTCCCTGGATGGCCTGGATGCCCTGTTATCCACCGTACAAATGCCTGGTGGCATCCCGGTGGCAACTGTGGCGATTGGCAAGGCTGGTGCCAAGAACGCAGCCTATCTGGCTGCACAGATTATCGGTTCTTCTGATGCTGAAATGCACCAGAAGCTGGTAGATGAACGTCGTGCCAATGCCGAAGCGATTATTGCCAAGGATGAGCAGCTGCAAAAAGACCTGCAGCAGCGCAAAACCAAGTAATTCGTCGCTATGTTGTATTCACCGCTCGCTGTAAAGCAGGCCGCCCGAGCCCTGGCGGCGGGCGGTGTTATTGCCCACCCTACCGAATCTGTGTGGGGGCTCGCCTGTGACCCAAATAATTTACAGGCGGTTCGGCGTTTGTTGCAATTGAAGAACCGTCCACTGGAGAAGGGCCTGATCCTGGTTTCCGGAGAGGAGGCGAGTTTTAGCGAATTACTCGACCCCCTCAGTGATGAGCAGCGCCAGCAATTGCATGCAACCTGGCCTGGTCCGGTTACCTGGTTGGTTCCCCATTTGGGCCGCATCCCCTACTGGGTCTGTGGCGCCCATCCGTCAGTGGCCTTGCGTTGCACTGACCACTCATTCACCGCAGCGTTAACACGCGCTTTTGGCGGTGCTATTGTATCCACTTCTGCCAACCCGGCGGGATGTCAGCCCGCTCGCTATAAGTACCAGGTATTGCGATATTTCGGCGATGCGCTCGACTTTGTCGGTGGAGGCTCCACCGGCGGCCGCAATTCACCAAGTGAAATCCGCGATCTGCTCAGCGGAAAATTGATGCGCGCGGGTGGTTGATTTCTGATAAGCAAAAGCAGTGTTCCCCATGAATGATATAGATACCAAGGAAGTAAAAGCCTACCTGCTGAATCTGCAGGATCGCATCTGCGATGCCCTGGGCGCCGAGGATGGGCGGAAATTTCATGAGGATGCCTGGGAGAGACCTGGCGGTGGCGGCGGGAGAACCCGAGTGCTGGAAGAGGGCAACCTGATAGAGAAGGGCGGTGTGAATTTTTCCCACGTCTACGGCGATGGCCTGCCGCCCTCTGCTACAGCGAGCCGTCCTGAACTGGCCGGTTGTTCATTTGAGGCCATGGGTGTCTCCCTAGTAATTCACCCTCGTAACCCGTATGTGCCCACCAGCCATGCCAATGTACGTCTATTTGTCGCTAAAAAGCCCGGTGCCGAACCAATATGGTGGTTCGGAGGGGGATATGACCTTACCCCTTACTACGGTTTTGAAGAGGATGTTGTGCACTGGCACAGCACAGCCAGGCAGGCATGTGCCCCGTTTGGCGAGGATACCTACCCACGCTTCAAGCAATGGTGTGACAAGTATTTTTACCTGAAGCATCGCGATGAGGCTCGCGGAGTGGGCGGCCTGTTTTTTGACGATTTTAACGAGGGGGGATTCGACAATGCTTTTGCCTTTACCCGTGCCGTGGGCGACAGCTACTTGGATGCTTATCTGCCCATAGTGCAAAAGCGAAAAGACACTGATTTTGGCGAGCGCGAACGCGAATTTCAACTGTACCGTCGTGGCCGTTATGTGGAGTTCAATCTGGTGTTCGATCGCGGCACTTTGTTTGGTTTACAAAGCGGTGGGCGTACCGAGTCGATCCTGATGTCCCTGCCATCATTGGTCAGTTGGAAGTACGACTGGCACCCCGAGCCAGGCTCAGCAGAGGAAAAACTCTATACAGATTTTCTGCCACATCGGGACTGGCTATAGCCGGGGAATTTGTCACAACGGAGGTATGCCGTGCATCAATCGCGACTGGAAGGCATCAATTCACTGTTTCTTGACTACCGACGCCACTTTGAAACAGGGGATGCTGAGCAGATTGCCGACTTTTACCGTTTTCCCCTACATTACTACCATGAGGACGGCAGTAAATCGGCAATTGATCGCGAGGCTTTTGTAAAGCAAGTAAGCAAGCTACTAAACGCCTATCGTCGTTTAGAGGTTTGTCAGATCCTTGGCACAGTAACAGAGGTTATCGAGTTGAATGAATTCAGTAGCCTGGCCAGTGTGCGCTGGACATTGCTACACCCCAAGGGAGAAGAAAAAGCAGTTGAGCTTTACAGCTCCCAAACCCGCTATTTGCTCACCGAGACAGAATCGGGGCTTAAGATAGACGGTCTGATTATTGTCGATGAAAGCGCCAAAATTCGCGAAGCGGCAAGGGCGCGCAAGAGGTCACTTTCATGAGTGATCGCTATGGAGTTGTGGGCAATCCTATTGCCCATTCCCTCTCCCCAGAAATTCACATCGCTTTTGCCAAGCAAACCGGCCAGGATCTTACCTATAGCAAATTGCTTGCACCTCTGGATGGATTCGCCCATAGCGTGCGTACTTTCTTTGCCGAGGGTGGCCGTGGTTTGAATGTTACGGTGCCATTTAAACTGAAGGCATGCGAGTTAGCGGATGAACTCACCGAGCGCGCTGCCGCTGCCGGAGCAGTGAATACTCTGATACTTCGACGAGATGGGCGGCTACTGGGTGACAATACCGACGGTGCCGGCTTGGTGGCCGATATCCGTGACAACCTGGGATGGCCAATTCGTGACAAGCGAGTTCTGCTGCTGGGCGCTGGCGGTGCTGCGCGCGGAGCCCTTTTACCACTGCTGGCAGAGCAGCCGGCTCATTTGCATGTGGCTAATCGCACCGCAGACCGGGCTGAACAATTGGCAGATGAATTCTCCCATTATGGCGCCCTCAGCGGAGGTGGTTTGCAGGGGTTGTGTGGTAGTTTTGACCTGGTGATCAATGCCAGCTCCGCCAGCCTGGACAATGAGCTGCCGCCATTGCCGGATCACCTGTTCGCTCAGGGGGGCAAAGCCTACGACATGGTGTATGCCACCGGAGCCACTCCTTTTGTGCATTGGGCTCATGGTTTGGGTATCGAGGCTGCAGATGGGTTAGGTATGTTGGTGGGGCAGGCAGCGGAATCATTTTTCTTATGGCGTGGTGTACGCCCACTGGTGACCCCCGTGATGGCCAGGCTGCGCCGGGAATTGAATAACAACAATAATTAGAGGAACTGGCTGTGCGTGAGTTGGTACGCAAATTATCCGTGTGTTTTGCTGTTGGTTGTTTTGGCGGGCTTTGTTATGCGCTTGGCCTTTGGGCTATGGGGCAATACGGTTTTACTCAGTGGCTGGGAGTGGATCTGGCTCCTCGGCTAAGCAACGCCTATTTATACCAGCGTATTGTTTGGGGTGGCCTTTGTGGGCTGTTGTTCCTGTTACCCTGGCGAAATACCTGGCTTTTGCGTGGCGCACTGCTCTCATTGGTGCCAGCTGGCTTAATGTTGCTCTACCTGCTGCCCCAGCGCGGTTACGACTACGGCGCCTTTATGCTGGGGCAACTGACTCCGTTAGTTATAATCCTGGCTTGTGCCATAGGCGGTATAGCTGCTTCCGGCTTACTGCGACTCCAGGGCAAGTAAAAAAATTGCCGGCAGACATGGCCGGCAATGTATTCAGGCTTCGAATTCGATCTCGATAAGACTGCAACTTTGGGTGTGGCCCATGGCGCGTTTGATGGTTGGATAGACTGAAGCAGTTGCCACGCTCACGCCCAGCTCAATCCGCTGTTTCTTATCGAGCTGGACACCGATGCGCTCATCCAGCACCGGATCGATATTCTTGTAACTCGCCAGTGCGGTGGAGAAGTCATAAATATCTTTTAGCGCTTCAGGCAGGTTGCTGCCGCCCTGGATACAGGCTTTGACCACTGCCGGATCTATTTCCGCTTCCAGCGCCATACGCACATTGAGCTGCAGGCAGGCACCGCAGTCGGCCACCTGCATGGCTGCCAGCTTACTGACCCAGAATATATCCAGTGGCAGGAATTCCCTATGCATGGATAGCGGTTGGAAATTGGCGAACTTTTCATAACCCTGCGGAGAGCTTCGCAAAAACTCCCTGAGGTAGTCCATGTCGTAGCGGTATCTACGGGAGAAAGTGTCCATTTCCTCTAGACGCTGCTGTTCATTCATATCGTAGGCTCCTGGTTGCCGATACTAGAAAGTTGGGCTCAATAGGCCCTGCAGCTAAGTTTTATTGTTATTTCCGTTAGGAAGAAATTAGCTTCTATCGGTAATTTCGATAGGTGGGCTGTAGTAGTTGCCGTATAGGCGCCTAGCCTCGCGTGCGAACCAAAGTCCAGCCTGGCCCTGGGCTGTTCTGGCCGACCAGAGCAGGTCGACATCCAGGCTCCAGGCACTGAGCGCGCTGGTTAAGTTTAGCTCTACTAATTTTCCGCTCTTTAGGAAGGGGCGTGCCAGCTCATATGGAGCGTTTACCCAGCCGACGCCTTTACAAGCTAGATCCAGAGCTTGCAGTAGGGAGTCACAGATCCAGATTTGAGCCGAGAGTTGCCAGCGGTGCTGGCTGGTCACTGATGCGGTGATAATCTGCCGGTACTGGGCAGCCTCACTGAGGCTGGCACTACTCTCTTGCGCCAGGGCGTGATCAGGGCTGGCGAGACAGAGCACAGGCTGTCGACCGAGGGTACTGAAATCCAATGCATCAGGGTAATTTTCCCGAGCATTTACAAAGGCGAAGTCTACGGTACCTTGGGCCACACTGCCCACAGCATGCTCGCCGTCGGCGCTGCTCAACTGCAATGTAGTGTGGGGAAAATGCTTACTGAATGTCGCCAGCATGTCGTTGAGGCGGTCAGGCATAACCAGCTCTTCAAACTGGACTCGCAACAGTGGCTCCTCTCCGCATTGGTAGGAGTCCGCAGCCTGCTGGAAACGATGCAGCTGTCCCAGGGCCTGACGGGCCAGAGGCAGCAGGGCCTGGGCTGCTGCAGTGGGCTGGGGATACTTTCCACTGCGATCGAACAGAACTAGCCCCAGGTCGAGTTCCAGGTTTTGAATGGAGCTACTCACTGAAGACTGTGCGCGGCCCATTCCCCTGGCGACAGCAGAAAAGGATTTCTCTTCGCACGCGCGCACGAAAGTGTGCAGTTGATCGGTATTGAGGTTGAGCATGGGCACTCTTTAAATCAGTGAGTGTTTAGTACTGTTCCTGCAACAGGTACTGTTCTTTGAGCTTCACATAGTTCTCAGCAGAATAACGGAAGAAAGCCCTTTCTTTTTCCGATAGAGGGCGAGCTTTCTTGCAAGGGGCACCTACATAGAGGTAGCCACTTTCCAGGGTTTTGCCCGGTGGCACCAAGGCTCCTGCAGCTAGTACCACTTCATCCTCAATCGTTGCACCATCCAACACAATGGCACCGATACCGATGAGCACTCGATTGCCAATGGTGCAGCCGTGCAGGCAGGCCTTATGTCCGATAGTGACATCTTCGCCAATCGTCAGGGGCCAGCCGTCAGTATTGAAAGGGCCGGCATGAGTGATATGTAATACAGCCCCATCCTGTACACTGGTCCGCGCACCTATTTGAATACGGTGCATATCGCCGCGTACCACGGCCATTGGCCATACGGAGCAATCATCCCCTAGAGTGACATCGCCGATCACAGCCGACTGTGGATCGATATAAACACCATTACCGATTTGCGGGACTTTCTCGCCGGCAGAGTCGTTGTGGCTGCGCAGTGGGGACATAAAGAAGCTCCTGTACAATGAATCCTCTATCATAGCTGTATCCTATTTCGAGCACAGGGTCCTGTATGTCCAATCCATTACTGAATATCCCGCTACTTCCGGCATTTGACCAATTGCAGCCGACACAGGTTGAGCCGGCAATCTCCGAGCTGATCGCCCATTGTCAGCAACAGTTACAGCAGGGCTTGGATAATCCGGGCTGGGAAAATACGCTGGTACCCCTAGAGCAGGCCCAGGACGAACTGAACCGCGCCTTCTCTCCGGTGAGCCACCTAAACAGTGTATTGAGTGGTGAGTGGCGCTCGCCCTATGAAGCTGCACTAGCGCAAGTGACTGCTTATTGGACCGAACTGGGTCAAAATCGTGAGCTGTATGAGGTTTACCAAGAGCTGGCTGCCGCTCAGGGATTCGATAGTTGGCAACAAGCTCGTAAAAAGTCGGTGGAATTGGGCCTGCGGGATTTCGAGCTCAGTGGTGTTGGGTTACAGGGGGGGGCCCGTGAACAATTCGCAGCCAACAGTCGCCGTTTGGCAGAGCTTTCCAGCCAGTTTGCCAATAACGTGCTGGATGCCACAAATGCCTGGACCTGGCACACTGAAGATGAAGCAGAGTTAGCGGGCTTGCCGCAGACTGCGTTAGCGGCTGCAAGCAGCGCCGCGCAGGGCAAAGGTAAAAACGGTTGGTTGGTCACACTGGAGGGCCCCTGCTATCTGGCAGTAATGACCCATGCGGATAATCGCGAATTACGTCGTCAGGTGCACTTGGCTTTTGTCAGTAGGGCTTCTGAAGTTGGTCCGAATGCTGGTGAATTTGATAATTCCGAGGTGATGGAATCCATTTTGGCTCTGCGTGCGGACCAGGCTCGACTATTGGGTTTGGACAATTATTCCCAGCTATCCCTGGCCAGCAAAATGGCGCCAAATACTGAGCGTGTACTGGAATTTCTTAACGACTTGGCAAAGCGGGCAAGGCCGGCTGCTGAGCAGGAGATGAAGGAACTCAGTGAATTCGCCAAAATAGAATTCGAATTGGATGAATTACAACCCTGGGATATTGCCTGGGTAGCGGAGAAGCTTAAGCAAAAACGCTATGCCATCAGCCAGGAAGAACTACGCCCCTATTTCCCCTACGCAAAAGTCGTCGATGGATTGTTTGCGGTCGTTGAGAAGCTTTTTGGAATTACTGTCGAGGAGGATACCTCAGTTGCTACCTGGCATGACGATGTGCAATTTTTCTGGCTACTGAGGGGCGGTGAACGTATTGCCGGCTTCTACCTGGACGCGTTCGCCAGGGAGAAAAAGCGTGGCGGCGCCTGGATGGATACCGTGGCAACCCGTCGCCAGACTGAGCAAGGAATACAGTTGCCCATTGCATATCTCGTTTGTAATTTCAGTCCAGCTGCTGGTGATATGCCCTCTCTATTAACACATTACGAGGTGACCACGCTGTTCCATGAGTTTGGTCATGGTTTGCACCACATGCTCACGAAAATTGATGTGGCAGCTGTTTCCGGGATTAATGGTGTTGCCTGGGATGCTGTTGAGATGCCCAGCCAATTCCTGGAGAACTGGTGTTGGCAACCACAGGCGATAACCATGCTCTCTGCACATTTTGAAACCAGTGATCCTCTGCCGAAGGAACTGCTGGATAAGATGCTTGCGGCAAAGAACTTCCAGTCCGCCATGTTTACTGTGCGTCAGCTGGAATTTGCATTATTTGACTTCCGCTTGCATTGCTGTGAAGAGGAATTGTCCGCCGAGAAGATCCAGCATCTGCTTACTGAGGTACGCTCTGAAGTTGCCGTGGTGCCTGTGTCGGCACAAAATCGTTTCCAGCATGCATTTAGCCATATTTTTGCCGGCGGCTATGCGGCAGGGTATTACAGTTATAAGTGGGCGGAGGTGCTGTCTGCTGATGCTTTTTCCCTGTTTGAGGAGAAAGGCATTTTTGATGAAACCACTGGCAAGCGATTCTTGCATAGCATTCTAGAGCAGGGAGGTAGTCGTGATGCACTTGAACTGTTTACTGAGTTCCGTGGTCGAGAACCCCAGATTGATGCACTGTTGCGCCACTCTGGTATCGAGCAGCAAGAACTGAACATCAGCCCGGCTTGAGAAGCCTCCATATCATGAAAGATTGAGCAGTAGTCATGATCAGTACAGAAATGCCTGATGGGAAAAAGAAATCGCAGAAAAAACGTTTCATTGCAGGTGCAGTCTGTCCGCGCTGCAGTGAAATGGATCGGATTGTAAATTACCAGGAGGAGGGTAAAAATTATCGGGAATGTGTTTCCTGTGGGTTTAAGGATGAAATCCGCTTGCAATCTGCGCCAACGGAATTGCTAACAAGAGTCAGTTCCACGCAAAGGAAAGGAGTACGTGAGGAACCTGTCAAACTTATTCAGCCGCCCCAAAAAAATAAAAAGTGAAAAAGATATATTTGTTATTGACCCTATTGGTGGTCGTTTTTGTAGTAGGTTTGTACGGCCTTGATCGTTACCGTGAGATCAAGAGGCATCAGCAAGAGCAGACAGCTCACTTGCTGGCCAGCTGTGTTAACCAGGGAATTCTGAGCTTATTTCGCTTGCAGGCAAATGACTGGAAAAAACACCCGAATTTCTATCGTGAGCAGCAGCAAGTACTGAATGCAGATATTGAAGCATTGCCAAAAAAAATTTTGGACGGAAAACCGTTTGAATCCTGGCGGTATGCTGTGGAGATCTGTGAGAAATTGACCAGGAATACCAATCTGCAACATATCACTATTTTTCGGCCTCTCGGCGAACTGGCTTCCGCAGAAATGTCAGATGCCAGAACTTTCAAGAGAAAGGAATCGCTGCGTAAGCGTAAAAAGATCATCGGAGGGCTTAAGGAATCCGCCCGTGCTGCAGACAGATACCTGAGAGATCTGCAGAGTGATATTAATATTAAGCTGCAGGCCTACCGGTTCTCAGATCAAGAGAAGGAGAACATCTGGAACCGAATTAATTCTGAAGTGCTCGATTATTATCAGAAGGGTAGTTTCTCCCTTAAAAGAGCAGAGATCTATCTTGAGCGGGTTTCTAGTTTCTATCGGCTGATGGCTGAAAATACCAGAGGGTATACTGTGCGAAATGGTAGCCTGTATTTTTACGACTCCAAACTCCGGTCAGAGGTAGAAGGACTGAATCGTGCGATGCTACAGGGGGAGGGTGAGTTTTTTGCCAACTATACCCAGATAGTTGCCCGGAAGCAGATACCGGTAGCTGTCCACTAAAAAAATGGTGAGCGGGTTTTAATGCATTATTATGCCCGCTCAGTATTTACCATCCTGAAATTATAGTTTTTATAGTTTTCATTTCTCTGCATTGATTCGTTCACTCACTCTGTACTAATTTCTTTTTGAGGATAACCGGAATGAATATTCCGCTTATTCTGAATAGTTTGTTGTATCGGTGTATTTATTTTGTTGGCATGCTCCTTTTTGTATCCAGGAGTCGGTTACAGTGTAGTATCGATAATAAACTATGAGCCCCACAGAACGTGCACTAATCCACAAAAATAAGCTGAACCATATGCCATGGTTGCCCCAACTCTGGGTTAACCACCAACTAGGGAAGAAAACTACAATAGTGGCAATAAACATTGTATCGCGCATTTTTCGACTTCTACCGGCACCTATAAAAACTCCATCGAGTTGATAACTCCATACCGCTATTAGCGGTAAGGCACAAAGCCACCAGTACACGTGGTTGGCCTGTTCTATAACAGTACCGATATCAGTAAACAGAGAGAGAATAACTGGCTGTCCCACAACCAGAAGTATGGTAAGGCCTATAGCGCTGCCGAGAGCCCAGATTCCAGCACTGTGAACGGTTGCCTGGAAGAGCTTGCTTGATTTTTTAGCAATGGACTCTCCTACCAGCGCCTCAGTGGCATGTGCAAAGCCATCAAGGGCATAAGAAGTAATCATCAAAAGCTGGAGCAGAATTGCGTTGGCAGCCAAAACAGAGTCGCCTTGAGACGCCCCCTGGGCCGTGAAAAAAGTCAGTGTCAAAAGTAAAAGACATGTTCTAATAAATAGGTCTGTATTAATGTGGAGTAATTCGATCCAGGGCTTTGGATTTGCCCAGGGAAGAAGCTGACGCTTACATAACTGGTTAACGATGTCAGACCAGATATCGCCATCTATCCGGCGAAGTAAATAAAAACCGAGTACAAAGGCAAATAGATCAGCGCTTACGGTAGCAACTGCGGCACCCTTTGCGCCAAGGCCAAGGCCGAGTATCAGTAGAAAATCCAGGCCAATATTAAGAATATTGGCGGCGAGTAATATATATAAAGGAGCGCGGCTATCCTGCCTGCCAATAAAAAATCCGAGTATGGCAAAGTTGGCTAGCGCGATAGGGGCGCTTATCAGGCGTATTTGTAAGTAAGATAATGCATGAGGGCCAGCTTCAACACTGGCATTCATCCAACCGACTATGTGGCTTAGTAAGGGAAAGGCAATTATTTGAAGTAAAACCCCGAGGCAGAGAGCCAGTAGCAGTGCGCGTAATAGCCAATCAACTCCTCCCTTATCACTTCGGGCTACTAGGCCGGTAGTGCCCATGCGAAGAAAACCGAAGGCCCAAAGTAGCATGGACATGACGCTCGCACCTACAGCCACTCCAGATAGATACTCTGGCGAGGGTAGGTGTCCCAGAATTGCGGTATCCACAGCCCCCAATAAAGGGACAGAGATATTGCTCAGAATCATGGGCCAAGCAAGGTTCCATACCCTTCGCAGTGGTTGTTTGTCGAGTTGTGAATGCTGCATAGGAAAAGCCACAGAAAATATATTTTTGCCGGCTAGGCATAAGTATCGGACTGAGGTGTACTAACTCAGTTGAAGTAAGTCGATTGCATAGTGCAGTTAACGGGCTTTCGGCATGATCTGTTAGAGCTTGAAATAATCACACGGCATAAATGAGGAGATTGGTACCAGTTTTACCTGTGGTGCCAATGCCAACCCGTCGGCTAGATGGCGGATTGATGATATCGCGGATTATCCTGGCGTAAAAATCGTTTGTTGCTAAGCTGTCGATTATGCCATATCTGCATGGTAAATCTTGGCCGAAAAAATATTGAAATATTTATCTTTGATTTAAACAGAGGTTGATTGAATTTTGCTTAATGAACCTCGGTTTATGGGACTTTAAAATAGTAGTCATATTTATCCAAAAAAATCGTCTTGTTACAAAGTATCTGTAAATAAGCTCATATTTAGTAAGAGCATCTCAAAATAGTGATGAAATTTATTTGTAATTCCCTAACAGGTTGGAGCACACGAGCATAATTTTTCGCTATAAGCGTCGATTGACTTTTCGGTAGCAATATGTTCCCGTTGTACCTGCAGTAGTTGCGACAAATAAGAAACACAGGTTGTTGGTTGTACCTTCCGGACGACGACATCTGAAGTAAAAAAATCTTTTACTAAGAATAACAAGTTGCACTGACGGCAGTAATGCGGAGTTATCTCTCCGCCCAGTGTATGTAGTCTTGTGTTACTACAGTATGTCCACAATTTTTGTGTGGAATTAACCCTGTATCGCCATATGGTACTGGGAGATTTCAGTTATCCGTGAAGGCCAGCGGCCAAAATAAAATTTCGGGTTTCCCTGTGAAGCCCGCAACCACGGAGATCTGTAGGCGATGTTGAGAGGCTTCGATCGGCTGTTCGCCTTGCTGGCTGCTTCGCTGACCGCCCACTCTACAGTGGCGGAAGAGCAAGCTGTTGAGCGCTGGGGGGTCAATATGCCCAAAGGGGTAACGGAAGTTGCCCAAACCACCTATGAACTGCACATGCTCATTTTTTGGATTTGTGTGGCCATAGGTGTCCTGGTTTTTGGCGTCATGTTCTATAGCATGTGGCGGCATAGAAAGAGTAAAGGGCACCAGGCTGCACAATTCCATGAGAGCACCGCAGTCGAGTTGGTGTGGACAATTATTCCCACCGTTATCCTGATCCTGATGGCAATCCCTGCCACAAAAACGCTGTACGATATCTACGACACAGACAAGGCTGATCTGGATATCATGATTACCGGGTATCAGTGGAAGTGGAAGTACGAATACCTGGGCTCTGATGTTTCCTTCTTCTCTAACCTCTCCACGCCCCGGGCACAGATTAATAATCAACAGCCCAAAGGGCCCAACTACTTGCTGGAAGTGGATGAACCCTTAGTTGTTCCTATTAAGAAAAAAATTCGCTTCCTGATTACAGCCAATGATGTAATCCATGCCTGGTGGGTACCAGATCTCGCTGTTAAAAAAG
Source organism: Microbulbifer sp. NBRC 101763 (assembly GCF_040371615.1). Lineage (NCBI taxonomy): Bacteria > Pseudomonadati > Pseudomonadota > Gammaproteobacteria > Cellvibrionales > Microbulbiferaceae > Microbulbifer > Microbulbifer sp. NBRC 101763. The sequence continues at coordinate 267,179 of NZ_BAABQV010000003.1, read as the reverse complement.
ATGCAATACCGGGTTTTATAAACGAATCCTGGACACGCATTGAGGAGCCTGGAATTTACCGCGGTCAGTGCGCAGAACTTTGTGGCAAAGACCACGGGTTCATGCCAATTGTTATCAAGGCGGTCCCAGAAGAAGAATATACTGCCTGGTTGGGTGGCCGGGCTGAATCCGCTGCGAAGATACGCAAATTGACTGAGAAAAATTTTACCTTTGATGAGCTTTTCGCCCAGGGGGAAAAAGTTTACAACCGTGCTTGTGCTGCCTGCCATCAAGCAAATGGCAAAGGTGTACCCGGGGTTTTCCCGGCTATAGCTGGATCGAAAATAGCCACCGGGCCACTGGATACTCACCTGGATATCGTCATTGATGGCTCCCAGGTAAACCCTGCCATGCAGGCATTTGGAGAGCAATTGTCTGAAGTAGATCTCGCTGCGGTAATTACCTACCAACGCAATGCCTTCGGCAACGAAATGGGCGACACAGTTCAGCCTATTGATATCCTCAATTTCAAGAATAAGCAGTAAATGCCCGGAGGAAATTTAGCATGGCACATGGTCCTCAAGCTGGATTAAAGCGGTGGCTTTACACCACAAATCATAAAGACATAGGTACCCTTTACCTATGGTTTAGTTTTGCAATGTTTTTCTTGGGCGGGTGTATGGCGCTGGTGATTCGCGCCGAGCTGTTTGAACCGGGCCTGCAGATTGTGCAACCCGAGTTTTTTAACCAAATGACCACGATGCATGGGCTTATCATGGTATTCGGTGCAGTTATGCCGGCTTTTGTAGGCCTTGCCAACTGGATGATCCCGATGATGATCGGCGCTCCGGATATGGCTTTGCCGCGTATGAATAACTGGAGCTTCTGGATATTACCTTTTGGGTTCGCGATGCTCGCATCCACACTCTTTATGGAGGGCGGTGCCCCTAATTTTGGCTGGACTTTTTATGCGCCTCTCTCCACTGAGTACGCACCACCCAGCGTAACCTTCTTTATTTTTTCTGTGCATATCCTTGGTGCCTCCTCGATCATGGGAGCTATTAATATTATTGCCACCATCTTGAATATGCGCGCACCTGGCATGACATTGATGAAAATGCCGCTATTTGTTTGGACTTGGCTGATCACTGCATACCTTTTAATTGCCGTGATGCCTGTTCTCGCAGGTGTGGTAACTATGATGTTGATGGATATTCACTTTGGAACCAGCTTTTTTAGTGCTGCTGGCGGTGGAGATCCTGTGTTATTCCAGCATGTATTCTGGTTCTTTGGGCATCCTGAGGTTTACATTATGATTTTGCCGGCATTCGGCATTATCTCGGCAATTATCCCTACTTTTGCCCGCAAGCCGCTATTTGGCTATAGCTCCATGGTATACGCCACTGCGGCGATCGCTTTTCTGAGCCTGATTGTATGGGCGCATCATATGTTCACTGTGGGTATGCCAATCGCCGGCGAACTTTTCTTTATGTACGCAACGATGCTGATCTCAGTACCTACTGGTGTAAAGATATTTAACTGGGTATCCACTATGTTCCGTGGATCAATGACTTTTGAGACCCCGATGCTGTTTGCAATCGCATTTATTATCCTGTTTGCGATTGGTGGATTTTCAGGATTGATGTTGGCGATCGCTCCAGCAGATTTTCAGTATCACGACACCTACTTTGTAGTAGCTCACTTCCACTATGTTCTTGTCCCAGGAGCTATATTCTCCATTACCGCGGCTGTTTATTATTGGCTGCCTAAGTGGACGGGCAATATGTACAACGAGACCATGGGTAAAGTGCACTTCTGGCTGGCTTTTATCGGTTTGAATCTCACGTTTTTCCCAATGCACTTTGTTGGTCTCGCCGGTATGCCAAGACGAATCCCGGATTACGCATTGCAATTTGCCGACTTTAACCAGATGGCCAGTATAGGAGCCTTCCTCTTTGGTGCGGCACAGGTGGTATTTCTGTTTAATGTGGTACGCACTGTAATGGGGGGTAAAAAGGCTACCGAGCAAGTTTGGGATAACCCACAGGGGTTGGAGTGGACTGTACCTTCACCGGCTCCATACCATACTTTCAGTACGCCGCCGGTTGTTCGTTAATCTTTGGATAGCTAATGAGAATCAGCAAAAATAGCAAAGTTACTGCGAAACTGCTGGCGCTAGCCGCCAGCATGCTGGTATTCGCTATATTTGTTATGCCGCCTCTCTACGACGCTTTTTGTGAAATTACTGGTTTAAACGGTAAAACAGGAGGGCGTTACGAGGCCGTGCCTGCAGCCATAGATACCAGCAGGTCAATCACAGTCCAGTTTGTAGCGAGTAATAATGACAATATGCCATGGAAATTCTCTCCCAGTGTTATGTCGATAGAAGTACACCCGGGTGAGATCATGGATACTGTTTTTCTCGCATTTAACCCTACCAAAGTGGATATGATCGGCCAGGCTATTCCAAGCTTGGTACCGTTTAAGGCAGCGCAATATTTCCATAAAACCGAGTGCTTCTGTTTTAATCAGCAAAAGCTAAAAGCAGGGGAGAAAGCGGAGCTACCTCTTAGATTTATTGTCGATCCAGATATACCTAAAAATGTGAAAACCATAACCCTTTCCTACACGCTGTTCGATGTTACGGAAAGAATTTCTAAAAATGTCGATAAAAATAATACCAAGTCCGCGCGAGAGGGATAAAAATATGGCTACTGAAAGCAGTTACTATGTACCCGAACAGTCTAGGCTGCCAATATTTGCCACCATTGGTTTGTTTTTGATTGCTTTTGGTGCTGCAAATTGGATCAATGGTGGCAGTTCTTATGTTTTCTTTACTGGTGCGCTTACCCTGGCGACTGTGCTGTGGTTCTGGTTTGCTGCTGTCATTAAGGAAAATATGGCAGGTTTGAATAGTGAACAATTGAAGCGATCTTATGTATGGGGGATGGGTTGGTTTATTTTCTCTGAAGTTATGTTCTTTGCGGCATTTTTTGGAGCATTGTATTACATAAGAAATTTTTCTGTCCCCTGGCTCGCAGGAGAGGGAGAAAATGGTATTTCCAATATGTTGTGGGAAGGTTTTGAAAATACCTGGCCACTCTATGTGACTCCAGATGCAGCAGCCCATGGTGATACTGCAAAATTTATAGGGCCAAAAGATGTTATTGATCCTTGGCACCTTCCATTGTGGAATACACTCATTCTGCTGACTTCCAGTGTCACAGTTCACTTCGCTCATGTTTTTCTTAAAAAAGGTGAGCGTGGAAAGTTCAATGCATGGTTGGGAATTACAGTAATTCTTGGAGCCGTATTTTTGTACCTACAGGCGAAAGAATACTATGAAGCATATCAGCACTTAGGGCTTACGTTAGAATCCGGAATTTATGGCACTACATTTTTTATGTTGACCGGATTTCATGGTGCCCATGTGACCCTGGGGACCATCATGTTATTAATTATGTTGTTGCGATCTGTAATTGCTCAGCACTTTAAACCTAATGATCACTTTGGTTTTGAAGCAGCGAGCTGGTACTGGCATTTTGTAGATGTTGTTTGGGTTGGCCTCTTTATCTTTGTCTATGTTCTTGGAGCTTAGAATCGTTGTATCTTTGATTCCCCCTTTACAGAAGTAGAAGGGGAATCAAAGAATTAATATTTGTCTGCCCAAGGTGCGCTCTTAGCGAGAATTCCACTCTCGAAACCGTACCAAATAGCTAATAAGAGTAAAGCGGCAAGGGAAATTCTGATTCCCAATGCATACAGCGTACGCTTTGATTGGGGGGCTCCCATATCCCGTAGTAGAAAAAACAAAGCACTGGAAAGGCTGACCAGTACCGCAAGAAATAGAACCACAATAACTATCTTCAGCCACATATTATTATTTTCCATCAGTGATGTAGTAACGTATGAGAGTAGAGATACCATCAGTTCCTACGAAAAATACCAGTGTAACACTGATTCGTAACTGGCCTATAACCCTCTTCTCAATAGGCTTGTTTCCAATTTTAGTCTCATTGGGATTTTGGCAATTGGAGCGAGCAGAATATAAAGAAACCATTCGCGAAGAGATTGATGCGAGGTTGTCCTTACAACCGGCAAGACCTGATGCAAATTTAGTTTTAAGAAGATTTACTCCAGTAAGTTTGTCGGGGCAGTACACCGGAGAATACTTCTTATTGGATAACCGGACTCGAAGTGGACGGGCAGGTTATGAAGTCTTACAGGTTTTTATATCCGCCGACCAAAGGTGGTTGATAAACCGTGGATGGATACCCTTATCAATGAACCGAGATGTACTTCCAAAAGTTTTTTATCCAAAGAACCCTATAAAAATTATAGGTTTTCTCTATCCTGTTGCAAAAAAAACTTTAAATAATCTGTCTGCTCAAGAAAAAAATCGGCGAATACAGTTACTCGATAAAAATCTGATGAAAAAACTAGATCTATATGATGCATCTTGGGTGATCAGACTTAGTGCCGATTCAAATTCTGCATTAGTAACTGACTGGAATTTCATTAAAAATAGTGCAGAGCGTCATAGAGCATACTCCGTACAATGGTTCTGTATGGCAATAGCTTTGGTAATTTTATGGGTGTTCGCGGCTACCAATTTTGGTAGGCTCTTTGGATATAAATAGAAATAAATGAAGGGTTGCTGGAGTGGAAAATAAAGAACAAGTCTCTACCTCTGAATATGCTAGTAAAACTACCAGCTATTTTTCTTCCAGAAAGTTGCAAGGGATATCAATTGTTGCATCTGTCCTGTTGCCCATGATTGCAGCATATATTGTTTTCTATACCGGACTTGGTATACCCAACAAAACTACTAATCAGGGAGAATTAATTCAACCTCCAATAAAAATTAATAATCTCAAAGTGTCTTATCAAGGTGAAGAAGAGATATTTCCATTAGATGCGTCTCCAAAATGGCGGTACCTGATTATTGGAGGCTCAAAGTGTAGCAATGAGTGTGAACAACTTCTGTATACCAGTCGTCAGGTGCATATACGCCTTGGCGAAAAAGCACACCGAGTGGAGCGGCTTCTAGTAACTGGTGCACCAATGTCTCTTGAAAAACAAGAATATTTTAGGGTTGAACATCCACGTCTGAAAATTCTGCAATTGAACGAGAATAGCATCCGAACATTACAGGAATTGGCAGCCCTTCAGAATGTAGATGAAGTCAAAGCGCTTCTCATTGACCAGGAAGGCTTCGCTATGATGGCTTATGACAACCATCATAGCGGCAATCAGTTGTTGAAAGATATTAAACGATTATTGAAGTACTCCTATGAGAAATAAAAAGGATCAGGGGATGGAGTCGACAACTAATAGGAATAGTAATGCACGTCCGAATTTTGGATTACGTTCAAAAGTGGCGTTAGCGGGCTGTATTTTGGCAGTAGTAGTGGTCGTTTTAGGTGCATTTACTAGATTGGTTGATGCTGGCTTAGGTTGCCCCGATTGGCCTGGTTGTTATGGACACCTCACTTGGCCAGATGAGGCTCATGAAATTCAGTCTGCCAATAAAGCCTTTCCAGATGCTCCTGTGGATGGCAGCAAAACCTGGCCAGAGATGGTTCACCGCTACTTTGCAGGGATACTTCTATTGGTGGTTGCTACTTTGACTTACTTGAGTTGGCGTAGCCCAAATAAACGCACGCTTAAGCAAACTAATTTGTTGATGGCTCTTATTGTTTTGCAAGCAATATTTGGGATGTGGACTGTAACGTTAAAACTCTGGCCGCAAGTGGTTACCGCTCACCTATTGGGAGGCATGGCCACATTGTCTATGTTATGGCTTTTGATAGAACGTATGAGAAAAACCCCCATTTATATTCCGGTGGATAAATACCGTGCTCTACAGAGGTTACGTCCGCTAGCGTTTTTGGCCGTTTTAGTTATCGTATTACAGATTGCTTTGGGTGGATGGACAAGCTCCAATTACGCAGCACTCGCATGTCCGGACTTTCCTACCTGCCATGGAGAGTGGTGGCCACAGGCTGACTTCCAAGAGGGATTTAATATTACTCAACAAATAGGGCCGAACTATTTGGGGGGGGCTTTGGAGAGTGATGCACGTACGGCTATCCATCTTAGTCATCGGATCGGCGCTCTACTGGTGACCTTGGTAGTGTTCACGTTGGCGATACTGAATTGGAGAGTAGGTCTACATCGTTGGGCACTGATTCTAAGTGGACTTCTTTTATTTCAGTTAGGTCTGGGTATAGCAAATGTCATTATGTTTTTACCTTTACCTATTGCAGTTGCACATAACGCGGGTGCGGCCTTACTACTGTTAGTCACTTTGACTTTTTATTATCGTATTCAGATTGTTCAACCATCGGGTATAGAAGATAGTGAAGCTCAAACTAATTTAGTATTACCAAGGTCTGCTCTGACTGGCGAACTTTAACAAGAATAGGTTCATATCAGGGAAGTTAGGGGATCAATAATATTATGACCATACAAACTGCTAAATTAAATTCAACAAACTGGCGTGACTACTACGAGCTGACTAAACCTCGAGTAGTTATGCTAATGATACTAACTTCAGTAATTGGTATGTTACTTGCGGTGCCGGGTATGGTGCCATTGCATACTTTGATATTGGGGAATATTGGGATTGCACTATGTGCTGGGAGTGCTGCAACAATTAATCATTTAGTTGATCGGTATATCGATACTAAAATGGCGCGCACCAGTAACAGACCAGTAGCGAAGGGGAGGGTTGAGCCACATAAGGCACTGGTTTTCTCCCTGGCACTTGGACTTCTTGGTATGGTTGTGCTTTTGGTTTTTATAAACGCTTTAACTGCCTGGCTCACACTCATATCGCTATTGGGTTATGCAGTTATTTATACTATGTTCCTTAAGCATGCCACTCCACAAAATATTGTAATTGGCGGCCTTGCCGGGGCTGCGCCGCCTTTACTTGGTTGGACGGCGGTTACTGGTGAAATCCATGGCCATGCCTTGTTGCTTGTGCTGATAATTTTTGCCTGGACCCCACCACATTTCTGGGCGTTGGCAGTACATAGGAAGGATGATTATGCCAGAGCTAATGTTCCTATGCTTCCTGTTACCCATGGTGTGCCATATACCAATTTGCATATTTTGCTGTATACATTCATCTTATTCGCAGTAAGTCTTTTACCCTTTGCCACTGCTATGCTGGGTTGGCTTTACCTCTTGGGTGCGATTGTACTTGGCTTGGGATTTATTTATTGGAGCCTGGTAATGTTGCGTGGCAGAGATCCCAATGCAGGCATAGAGACATTTAGGTATTCCATTATTTATTTGATGGCACTTTTTGGCATTATGTTGCTAGATCACTACTTAATAGCGGTGTAAGAATATGAATCATAGTGGATTAAATAATAATGATATGCTAACTGAGCAACGTCAGAAACGTGGTATTCGTGTCACAATTGCTATTTTACTGTTATTCATAGTAGCAGTATTAGTCGGCTTTGTTCATAAGTTGAGCCAGCCACGAGTAATAACAGATTCCGAATTGCGATTAAATGGTGCGGTAAAACTTCAGAAGGCAAGGATATTAGATAATTTTCAGTTGGTTTCAGATACTGGAGAAGTATTTCATACCGATAGCCTAAAAGGCCAATGGACTTTAGTTTTTTTTGGTTTCACACACTGCCCAGATATTTGTCCTACCACATTATCCACTTTAAATAGTTTTTATCAGCTCCTTGACGGTAATACCCGGAGTAATACCGAAATAATTCTGGTCACTGTTGATCCGGCCAGGGATAATCCAAAAATTTTACATGATTATGTACGTTATTTTAACAAAGAGTTCCATGGAATTACTGGGGATTTTTTTGAAATAAAGCGTTTTGCCAGCCAACTCAATGTTCCTTTCAACAAAGTAATGCTGGATGAGGGCGGTTATACGGTTGATCATGGTTCTCAGGTGGTGTTAATAAACCCCCTTGGCCATTATCATGCTTTTTTTAAGGCACCTTTGGATCCTGCTAAATTAAAATTAACTTATCGCTCAATTCGGGCGACATTTAACGGATGATTTTCAGTTACATTCATTATATTTAAAGAGGGGGAGGATCGCTTTCCAAACGGTGAGCTGAAGATGCGAAATAGTATTTCTGAGACTAGAAATTTATTAGATAGAGAAGATATTCCCTGGGGAGCACCAGCTCTTTTATCTCTGTGTGTAATTCCTTTTGGTTGGGCGGGTCTGCTAGCACCAGTTATCTGGTTTGTATTGATAGGGTTGGAAGTAAGTAAAGGTTGGCGGCGCTTTACCCTATATTTTATTGCGGTGATTTCTATGCTAGTGGCTGCTTCTAATATCATTCCTGGCAGTAATCGCTTACACGTCTTGCCACCTTATTCAGATAGTAGTGGAAATCTCATATATGCTGGTTTTAATGGCGGTAAAGCAATTGTTTCAATTGCAATACTCGCTTTTATGTTACGATTACGTCAGACGATAAGAATTTCTGATCTCCGCTATCTACTCTTGGCTATTATTCCTGTAATTACAGGTATGTTCCTTTATGGTCCATCGATAAAATTATCTTGGGTAATTTTTTTTGCCGCGCTTATTAACTTAATTATTGTTTGTGTTAGTGAGGAAGGTTTTTTCCGTTGGATATTACAGAGAGGACTGGAGGAGGGGCTGGGCCGCTTACGATGGATTTCCGTTCCTATTATTGCAACTCTGTTTGTTCTACTACACACTGGCTGGTCGGCCAATTCTGCTGCTGTTTTGTTATTGGGGATCGCCTCATTATGCTATGCCATACTGTGGTATATGTTTAGAAACTTTTGGATCTGTGTGTTGGCACATTGGGGGGTTAATTTCCTCCATATGCTAACTCTTCCTTATCCGTTGCCTGGCTAATTGATGAATAACAAGCCTTTTAAAACTGATAAATTATCCTGTAAAAAATTGATTAGTCTGGGTGATAATTGAATTCTGGAATTTATTTTATGAAAAAGTGTTCTCTTCTTCTGATAATACTGTTGACTGCTTGTAGTAACGAAACAAATGTTGACTTGCAGACTCGGGCACGAAAACTGGTTCAAGAAAATATTTTGATTGATGGTCACATTGATGTTCCTTATCGTTTATCTAAGGAAAATGTGGATGTTGGGTTATCGACTACAGGAGGCGATTTTGACTTTCCAAGAGCGAAAAGTGGAGGTTTAAATGCGCCCTTTATGTCGATTTATATCCCGGCAGAAAAAGAGAAAGATGGTAGCGCTAGAGCGTATGCGGATCAGTTAATAGATAATGTTGAAGAACTGGTGGGCAAACACCCTGATAAATTTGCTATTCCTATGTCCTTGAATCAATTGAATAGACAGGTAGCACAGGGCAAGCTCTCCTTCCCTCTAGGAATGGAAAATGGTGCTGCTATTGATGGTAGTATCGAAAACCTCCGGCATTTCTATAATCGAGGGGTGAGATATATCACTCTGACTCACTCAAAGAGTAATCATATCTCTGATTCCTCCTACGATAAAGAGCGCCCTTGGCAGGGGCTAAGTGATTTTGGTAAGCAATTAGTTCAGGAAATGAATGTACTGGGTGTCATGGTTGATGTATCTCATATTTCTGATCAGGCTTTCTGGCAGGTACTGGAGATTTCCCAAGTTCCTGTAATAGCTTCTCATTCATCAGCGAGGCACTTTACGCCTGATTTTGAGCGCAATATGAGTGATGAAATGATCAAGGCCCTCGCCAAAAAGGATGGCGTAATAATGATTAATTTTGGTTCAACGTTTATCAGCGCCAAGTCCAGAACATCTTATGCTGAAATTAATTCGGCGGTCGATAATTTTATAAAGGAGAGAAACTTAGCAAAAGAAAATACTGAGGTGAAAAAATATACAGAAAAATTACAAAAAGCTAAATTCATTTACGCAGATCTAAATGATGTCCTTGATCACTTTGATCATATTCGAGATTTAGTAGGTGTTGATCACATAGGAATCGGTTCTGATTTTGACGGCGTTGGAGATAGTTTACCCGTCGGCTTGAAAGACGTATCTGAATATCCTAATTTGGTTCTTGGTCTGTTGAAACGTGGTTATAGCAATGACGATATTAGAAAGATTCTTGGGGGTAATTTATTACGTGTTTGGCAGAGGAATGAAGATTTTTCTGCCATGCAGAAGATTTGAGTGCCTGTTGAAGCCTCATTATTAAACTATGCTGTCACTAGTTTATTCTCTCAGATGTCATAGCGGATAGTAAATCTGTTGAAGAAAAAGGCCGACACCGTTAGTCGTTCTAAGAAATTCCGATTGATAATTGGTTGGATCGGATTGTTGGTAGCTATGCCATTTTTCTTCTGGGCTTTGTTTGGCCTTTTGGGAATGGTTCCTTCAATACTTCAAGTTTTTGGAATAACAGGGATGCGAATACCTGCAAGCATTACAATAATCGGTTTGTTAATGGCGGCTGTTGGATTTTGGGATTATGACTAGCGTAAAGGGGAAATAAAGTGCTAAAAATGTCTGATCTTTTTATCATGTTGGCAGTTTTCATATCTTTTTTCCTGTCGGGGTTCTTATGGTTCAATGGATATAAAGAACAAGGAATTTTTACTGCCTTGTGGGTGCCGAGTATTTTAGGGTTTGGTATCTACTTTAAAGTGTCTGCACTACTAGCGCGCCGAGGCTAAATGTGTCTGATTCATTTATTTTAATAATTGGAATTGGCGTTTTTATTTGCCTGTTGATTGGTGTTACTTTAACTGTATATGAGTTTCATAAAGCGGGCTCAGAGTTGGTGAAAAAAAAGTCTAACGAGAATTAAGCTATAGAATTGTAAGAACTGAGTATTGTTGCGCTAGTTGATTGTTGAAAATAAAAAAGGGGAAGCTTCAAGCTTCCCCTTTTTTATTGGATCAGTGGTTACTTTTTATTTAAAAGGTGTAAGTCATCTTGCCGTAGATAAAGCGACCACGAGGATCGTGTTGAGATTCAACATAACCATACAGGTCAGTGTTTCCGTCGCCAATCGCAAATGGTGGTTCTTCATCGAATACATTGTCGGCACCCAAGCTCAGAATCATATTTTCAAAACCGGTAAAGCGTGCCTGTAGATTCATGGTCATAAATGAATCTACGGTGCGTGAGCTGTTGGTGTCATAGTCAAGGGTGCCATCGAAATCAATATCTGGCGTATCCTCAAACTCACCAATGTAACTCAGACCAGCACTGAAGCCGAAAGTATCAAAGGTCCAGTCAGCAGTAGCATTCCATCGATGCTGTGGATACTCGTATTCTCCAGCTAAATCCCTGGTGAGGAAGGCGCTGCCCTCAGAGTTCAGTTCTACTCTTTCAAACTCTGCCAGGTAGGAATAGTCCAGGCGAAGTCCTAAATCACCGCCTGCCAACTCGAGCCCACTATAAACTACGCTTAGATCTACGCCCGATACCTCTTGTTCGCCGATATTAGTGAAGCCGCTGCGAATAGATTGTAGAGCTCCCAAAGACTGACCGGCTACCGGTGTATCCCGACGGCAGATAGTGCTGCTTTGGTCATTACAGTACTTGTTGTAAAGGTAGCCAAAAGGTACTTCATCAATCTTTCCTTCTTGGGTGATATTCCAGTAATCCAGCGATAGCTGTAGGCCTTCGAGGGGCTGGAAAACACCACCGATATTGAAGGATTCTGATTCCTCAGCATCCAAGTCAGGATTTCCGGAATAAATAATGGTGTAGTCGGTCTGGTTGCAATATGTATCGTTAACCTCACATCCATAGGTGTCGATGAAGAATAGAGACTCTTGTGAATCTCCAAGACCAACCTGCGCCAGTGATGGAGCACGGAACCCGGTACCCCAGGACGCGCGAAGGGATAGCATATCGTTGGCTGTCCACAGGAGGTTGGCCATGGGATTGGTGGTGCTGCCGAAATCGCTATAGTCGTCGTAGCGGCCAGCCAGGCTCAACTCAAAATTGGCTGGCAGTGGAATGGCAAACTCAACATAGGCCGAGGTGATATCCCGGCTGGCTTTGGCGGAAACTGATTCTGTACCAAAGATCAGGCCACGCTGGAACTGGTCGTCGGGGATATCTGAGGCTTTTTCCTCACGGTACTCAAGGCCTGCTGCCATGGCGATAGTCCCGTTACTGGTATCAAACAAGTCGCCATTAATGGAGAGGTCGTAAGCGGTAAGATCAGACTTGCCCTGGCGAACCAAACTGGTGGTAATCGCATCAATCACTGAATCGGGGTTTTGGACCCCACCAAAGGGGTTGTAACGCCCGGCATTGATTTCTTGCTGGAGCAGGTCGGTGCGCACCCAGCCCTGGGAACGGTCCCCGGTTTGGGTCGATTCGCTGCGTGAACGCTGTACAGAGGCTTCCCAGTCCCATTCAGCAATACTACCGCGCAGGCCGAAAACACCGCGCAAGTTGTCTGTCTCGATATCCCATTGGCGCGCACCGGCATCCACGGTGCGGTAGCGGAAGATGTCCACATCCTCACCGAAAGGATTGTTGGGGTGATCGGCAGGTACATAGAGGCCTGCATCACCATCCAAGGGCGTTGGGGCTCCTTGGGCTACAGAAGTATTGTGTTGAACAGCGATTTCGCTGAAGAATTCGATATTCTCATTGAGGTCTGTATGGCCCAGCATTAATAGGCCTGTTCGCTCGGCCTCCGGGGTAATTAAGGTCCAGGGGCCGTAGTCATATACACAAACCTCGCCAGTATCGCGATCCTCCGGGCAATTGGGATCAGGCAGAATGGTCCCATTGCCCAGGGTAAAGCTGCCTGGGTAACCGCGGGAAGAGCGAAAATCCATACCGCCACGTCCAGACTGATTCGCTGTATCCAGGCCGCTGCGCTCTGTACTCGCCAGGCGGCTGTTTTTGTGGTGATCCAATATAACGGTGAAATTGGAGTTTTCCCCATTGATGCCCCAAACTGCGGAGAAAGACTGCTCGTCATATCCATCTGCACTGCCATAATCCATGGATACTTCAGTGCCTTCAAAGTCCTTGCGCAGTACCAGGTTGACCACACCGGCTACCGCATCAGAGCCGTAAATAGCCGAGGCGCCATCCTTCAAGACTTCCACACGCTCAACCGCAGCCAGGGGAATACTGTTGATATCCACGAAGTTAGTGGTAATGCTTTCGGCGAAAGCGCTGATAGCGACTCGCCTGCCGTTGACCAGTACCAGGGTGGCGTCGGCGCCCATACCGCGCAAACTAACTGCCGCTGCGCCATTGGCGGTAGAGTCCTGGTTGTTGCCGCGGGTGGAAAAGGTGCCGTTACCAGCTGCGGGGTTTTTCTCAAACAGCTGCTGCAGGTTGGTGTAACCAGACCTCTCGATGCTTTCGCGATCCATTACCTGGACCGGAGTGGCATTTTCAAATTCTGAATTGCGACTGATACGGGAGCCAACAACAGTGACTTCCTCTATAGCACCTTCCTCTGCAGCAAGGAGGGTTTGCGGGGTTGTTGTTGCGGCCGCAGCCAAGATGGCGCTGGCCAATACGTTGCGACGGAGAGTGAATTTTTCCATGTTTTTGCTCAACCTTTTTATTGTCATAGTCCGTGACTGGCCCAAAGTGGCTGGTCGTCGGGCAACACTAGCAATGGCGATAAATTGAAACAATTGGCTGGAGGCGGGGCTCAGGCTTATTGGGGAAATAGGTGATATGAGTCACCTTAAATAGATCATATGTGCGCCAAAATACGACAAGTGGCATTTATCGATTGATTTATACAGTGAATATTATTTTGGCGTTACTTGCTTCTGGATAGGCGTATCTGGCAGACGAGAAAAAATATTGCAGCAGCCAGGACGATAGAGGGGCCGGCGGGCGTATTCCACAAAATTGAAGCCATCAGGCCAAGTATGACGGCAAGGCAGCCGATCAGAGAGGCTAGCAGTGCCATCTGTTCCGGTGTATGGGAAAGTTTTCTGGCGGCTGCTGCGGGAATAATCAGTAATGCAGTGATTAGCAAAACACCGACTACTTTCATGGCAATAGCGATCAGTAGTGCCAGCATCAGCATCAGAGTCATGCGTACCCTTTCCACCGGTACGCCTTCGACGGAAGCCAGCTCTTCGTGCAGGGTAAAAGCCAGAAGTTTTTCCCACAGGAAGTAGAGCAGCGTCAGAATTCCCACCACCGTGATGCACATAAGTAGCAGGTCCTGACCGCCGACAGCGAGAAGGTCGCCAAGTAAAAGGGAGAGTAAGTCCACTTTTATTTTGAACAGGCTTACTGTCACTATGCCAAGGGCCAGCATTGAATGGGATAGAATGCCGAGCAGGGTATCCACTGCCAATTTCTGTCTGCGCTGTAGATACATCAATAATATTGCCAATAGACAGCAAGTGGCGCCTACAGCCAGCGTCGGCATGATATGCAGGATAAAGCCTAGAGTGACGCCGAGTAGAGCGGAGTGAGCCAGAGTGTCACCAAAGTAGGCCATGCGTCGCCATACGGCGAAGCACCCCAGGGGGCCACTTACTACAGCGACTAGCAGGCCGGCACCGAGGGCGAACCAAAGAAATTGACTGTGCAGTAATTCGCCGAATTCCACCACTTATTTTTGCTCTCTTTTTTTGCCGCTGGAGGCTGTATCGGAGTGGTCGTGGGTGCAGTCCCCTACAATCGCTATATCACCGCCTAATTTGTGCTGGTGGTTATGTTGATGGGTGTAGGGAGCCACCTTGTCACCAAAGAGTTCCAGGTATGCGGGATCCCGGCTCACCTGCTCCGGATGACCATGGCAGCAGATATGCTGGTTTAGGCAGAGCACTCTGTCTGTAGCGGCCATTACCAGATGTAGGTCATGTGAAACCAGTAGTACCCCGCAACCGAGCTCGTCGCGGAGAGTGGCGATCAGCTGATACAGCTCGCTCTGTCCACTCACGTCTACTCCCTGAGTGGGCTCATCCAACACTAGTAATTGCGGTTTGCGGGATGCGGCGCGGGCGAGGAGGACTCGCTGCATCTCGCCGCCGGAAAGGTTGGCCAGGTTGGCTTTGAGTAATAGCCCCGCTCCCACTCTATCCAGTGCTTCTTGCGCCTGAAGAGGGGTCATACTGGCTTGGCCCAGCAGCAAAAAGCGCTCGACGGACATTGGCATGGAGCTGTCGATATGCAACCGCTGGGGCATATAGCCAATGCGCAGCCCCTTTTTGCGCCAGATGTTGCCACTGGTTGGCTTAGTAAGGCCAAGTAGTAACCGCAATAATGTGGTCTTGCCGGCACCGTTCGGGCCGATCAGGGTGACAATTTCTCCCTGATCTAGCTCCAGGGAAACGTCCCTAAGCAACTGCCGGCCGGCAAGTTGTAAAGCTATGCTGTCGGCGGTAATTAGTGGCGCTGAAGAACTCAGGTTGTTATCTCCGGAGTTGGCGGGGAAAACCATATTATGTTTGTAGGCCCTTGGGTGCTTGGTTGCCAGATGCACCGAAGGGTAATCGGGCTGGCGGCTTAAGGCCGCTTGTGATTATATCGCAGTTTTGTGTCGTTAAATGTCTCCCATGTCTCTCTCTGTACGTACTTTGTTTTCTTCTGCGCTGATTGTGCTGATTTTATGCCTATTCGCTTGTGGTAAACCTCAACCTGTCGATAGGACGGAGCTGGTTGTGAGTGTGCGTCCTTTGGCATTGATTGCTCGCGAAATCGCTGGTGAGGAGACACCGGTGCGGATACTGATTCAGGGGAGTGATCCACATCATTACGCCCCTAGTGTGTCTGAGCGCGCCCTTCTGGAGCGCTCGCTACTCCTGGTATGGTTGGGGCCGCAGATGGAAGCTGTTCTCGCGAAGCAGGCGACCTTCTTGCCTGAACAAAGGCAGTTGCAACTGCTTGGCGCGGCCGACTATGAGTTCCAGGGTGCGAGTGCCACTGACCCACATGTCTGGCTGCGCCCACGTAATGCGGCGATTGCTGCGGCCCAGATAGCAGAGCGCCTGGCCGAGCTGCAGCCTCAGCGGGCCGAGATCTACCGGGCGCGGGCGCGGGATTTTTCCAAGTCTATGGCCAGCCTGCAAAAGGTGTTAGATCGGGCACTGTGGGGTTACCGCGATGTGCCGGTAGTGGTGACCCACGATGCCTATGGGCATTTCTTCGGCTCTGCCGGGGTACAAACCCATGCCCTCAGTGATAGCAGTGGCGTCAGTCACGGTGTTCGGGCAATGCTTGATCTATCCGCGGTAGAGAAGGGCTGCCTATTTGGCGGGATACCGGAGAATGATCGCGACAGACAGTTGGCCCTGCATTTGGGCCTGGAGTATGCGGCTCTGGATCCTCTAGGGGAGAAATTAGCCGCCGGCGCCAGCTATCAAGACCTGATCGAGTCCCTGTTAATTCAGGCTCGTGCTTGTCTAAGCCAGATTCCTGATAATACAACCAAGCTGGGCGAAGTACCGGGTTGATGTTCAGGAGGCTTGTGGAGTTTGGAGAAGGTGCCCGGCAATAATCTTGCCGGGCATGAAAGAGGTCGGTGGTGGTTAACCAGCATTGGTGGTATCACTTTTCAATTGCTGTAATTTCTCGGCGCGCACCGCTTCGCGTTCAGCTTGCTCGCGCAGTTTTTCCAGTTGGCGCATCTGGCGTTTTAGTAAGGCTTTTTCTTGTTCCCTTGTAGCCTGCTCCAGCATCAACTCGTGCCCCTGCGTGTGTGGAAATACCGCTGTGGCAGAATTTGCCTTTTGGGTCTTCTCCGTTTCACAGGCTGAAACCGCACCAGCCGGTGTGGCCAGAGAGTGGGCGGCAAGTATAAGAGCGGCGTACATCACTCCTCTCATAGTTAGAATCCTTCCTTTAAACATCTGATGGGTATCGTTTTCCGGAAAATAAAAGGTCCCGCGCCGCCTGCAGGCAGCCAGTTGCCAGAAGTTCCCGGGGAGATAGCGAATGGTTAAGTCGCTACCCGCAAGACTAGTAGAGACTGGAAATATGGTGAGGTTGCTGCGCCGATAGTTATCGACCTTACGTCGAGGCGAGTTGGCTTTGATGCAATGTGGGGTACAGAGGCGGCAATTGCCTGTGAAGGATCTCGATAGGCGGAAAAACTATGTGAAGGGCGTTATCCTATCAGCCTGCCATTCGCGCCAAGCGCCCTAATAAGCAAGCAAGATTCCCATAATTTATGAGTAAACAAGATACCCACGCCGCCCCTCTGATCCTGGTGGATGGCTCGTCCTACCTTTACCGCGCTTTTCATGCCCTGCCGCCACTGGCTACCACCCAGGGTAAACCCACCGGGGCAGTGCGTGGTGTGATCAGCATGCTGCGCCGCCATTTGAAGGAGCATCCGGATAGCCCTGTAGTGGTGGTATTTGATGCCAAGGGCAAGACTTTTCGCGATGAGATGTTTGCTGAGTACAAGTCCCATCGCCCGCCTATGCCCGACGATCTGCGTGAGCAGATTCAGCCGATCCACGACATCATCGACGCCATGGGACTGCCGCGCCTGGTAGTTGATGGTGTTGAGGCGGATGACGTAATCGGTACCCTGGCTTTGGAAGCCCAGCGCAAAGGTCAGGAAGTCATTATCTCCACCGGTGATAAAGATATGGCGCAACTCGTGCGCCCCGGCGTCACCCTGGTCAATACCATGTCCAACACTGAAATGGATAGTGATGGTGTTGTAAAAAAATTTGGGGTTGGGCCTGAGCTGATTATCGACTTCCTCGCCCTGATGGGAGATAAGTCCGACAACATACCCGGTGTTCCCGGAGTAGGTGAGAAAACTGCACTGGCATTGTTACAGAATCTAGGCGGAATCAAGGATATTTACGCCAATCTGGATGCTATTGCGCCTCTAGGTTTTCGCGGTGCCAAGACCCTCGGCAAGAAAATGGCGGAGCATCGCGAGGCGGCAGAGCTTTCCTACAAGCTTGCGACCATCAAAACCGATGTAGAAATGCCTTACCATCCACAGGACCTGCACAATGCTGAGCCTAATACAGAGGCATTGATAGAACTGTTTACACAAAATGAATTTCGCGGCTGGTTGGAGGAGCTGACCAGTGAGGAAGCCGATGAAGCTATGGCTGAGGCTGTTGAGCGGGATTACGTTACAGTGACGGATATGGCGGAATTTGATGCTTGGCTGCAGCAGCTAAAAGACTCAGATATGTTCGCCTTTGATACCGAAACCACGAGCCTTAACTATATGCAGGCAAAACTGGTGGGGGTGTCTTTTGCCGTTCAACCACACCGCGCCGCGTACGTTCCCCTGGCCCATGACTATATGGGGGCACCTGAGCAGTTACCCTTTGAAGAGGTTTTGCAAAAACTAAAGCCCCTGCTGGAGGATGCCAGGCAGAAAAAAGTGGGTCAGAATCTCAAGTACGATAGTCATATTCTGGCCAATTACGGCATAGAGCTCCGCGGCATCACACGGGATACCATGTTGGAATCCTATGTGCTTGATAGTACCGGCAGTCGCCATGATATGGACAGCTTGGCGCTCAAGTACCTTGGTGAGCATACGGTGCACTTTGAGGATATTGCAGGAAAAGGTGTAAAGCAGCTCACTTTCAACCAGATTGAGCTGGATAAGGCTGGCCCCTATGCGGCTGAAGACGCGGATATCACCCTACGGTTACACAATGAGTTGGATTCACGGTTGAGGCGGGAGCCAACTCTGATAAAGGTGCTCGATGAGATCGAGATGCCACTGTTGCCGGTACTCTCGCGTATGGAACGTAGTGGTGCCTATATTGATGCGAAGATGCTCGCGGAGCAGAGCGCGGAGCTTGAGCAGAAAATGCGAGAGCTGGAGCAACAGGCCTACGATGTAGCAGGTGAGGAATTTAACCTGGGCTCCACCAAGCAGCTTGGCGCCATCTTATTTGAGAAACTTCAGATTCCGGTAATTAAAAAGACCCCTAAAGGAGCACCTTCTACGGCAGAGGCGGTGCTGCAGGAGCTGGCTCATAACCATGAGCTGCCGGCCCTGATCATGCAGTACCGAGGTTTGGCAAAGTTGAAAAATACCTATACCGATAAACTGCCAAAAATGATCGACCCCAGCAGCGGACGCGTGCATACCTCTTATCACCAGGCGGTGGCGGCCACAGGTCGGCTGTCTTCCAGTGATCCCAATTTGCAGAATATTCCTATTCGCACTGAGGAAGGACGTCGAATTCGTCGAGCTTTTACTGCCGACCCCCGAATTAATGGTGGCAGCGAAATTATCGCGGCGGATTATTCACAGATTGAGCTTCGTATCATGGCGCATTTGTCTGGCGACAGGGGGCTTCTGGATGCCTTTGCCCAGGGAGCGGATATCCACCGCGCCACCGCAGCCGAGGTCTTTGAAGTGGCTTTGGGCGAGGTGAGCGACGAACAGCGCCGCCGGGCCAAAGCGATCAACTTTGGTTTGATCTATGGCATGTCCGCTTTTGGCCTGGCAAAGCAATTGGATATTCCGCGCGGCGATGCACAGACTTATATCGATCGTTATTTCGAACGCTACCCGGGTGTGTTGCGCTATATGGAGGAAACACGTGCCCAGGCTGCAGAAAAAGGCTATGTCGAGACGCTGTTTGGTCGCCGGCTGTATCTTCCGGAAATTAATTCGCGCAATGGTATGCAGCGCCAAGCCGCTGAGCGTACAGCGATCAATGCGCCCATGCAGGGTACCGCCGCTGACATTATCAAGCGCGCTATGATCGCCGTTGATGCCTGGCTCACTGAAGAAGAGCTGTCTAGTAAGCTGATTATGCAGGTGCACGATGAACTAGTGCTTGAGGTACCCAAAGGGGAGATAGAGACAGTGGCCAATGGTTTAGTGGAACTGATGCAGGGTGCCGCCCAATTGCATGTGCCGTTAATTGTCGATGTCGGCCGTGGCAAAAGCTGGGATGAGGCCCACTGATTTTGCCTTAAAAGCACTTTGGCGCCACAAGATGGATATACCATCGTGACTTTTGTCACCTTGGCGGTTACACAGGTGCTTGTTTGAAGAAAATAGCGCCAATCTTCGTGTTTTGATCGGCGTTTTTACTTTCTTTGCATAAATTCGTGGAACTGTTCCGGCGACAGACTTTCTAAAAAGGCAAGATTGTTGGAATGCGTCATCATCCCCCAAGGAAGTCAGATGTTTGCCCCGGAACTCCCCCAAGTCCGGGGCATTTTTTTGCCCTAAGACTTCTAACTCCCACAACCTAAACTGTTAATGGTTTAAGCCATTTGGCTCCAATTGGCAGAGCTTCTGGCGTTCTGCTGGTCTAGTCTGAGCACAACAGAGAATTTATTCATTCTGGTTTTTCTTCAGGCTTCTTTATCCCAGGGACACTATCGTGCCTGGCCAATTGTCTGTTGGAGGCAGTGGATGCAGAGCCAAGCCATAGCGCTGGCGACAGAAGACATAACTTTGAACGCCTCGCTCACGCTGCCACAGGGGGCGCGGGCACTGATAGTGTTTGCTCACGGCAGCGGCAGCAACAGGGCCAGTCCGCGCAATCTGACTGTTGCCAGTAGACTGAATGATGCTGGTTTTGCCACATTGTTGTTTGACTTATTGAGTGTCGAAGAGAGTCGCGCCGATGCTTCTACTTGCGAGTACCGCTTTGATATCGACCTGAGCGCAAGGCGCCTTGTGGAAGTTCTGGACTGGTCGGCCCATGAGGAGAGCACTGAGCACCTGAGAGTTGGTTTGTTCGGTGCCAGTACAGGTGCCGCCGTAGCCCTGGTGGCTGCCGCTGAGCGGCCGTCCCTGGTAGGCGCAGTGGTCTCGCGCGGTGGTCGGCCGGATCTTGCTGGCTCTGATCTGCCGCTGGTGAAAGCGCCGACGCTGTTGCTGGTCGGAGGGGATGACAAGCAGGTATTGGAGATGAACAAAGAGGCCCTGACGCATATGGTAAATGGTCCTCGGTTACAGATTATTCCCCATGCGGGTCACCTGTTTGAGGAGCCCGGCGCCATGGATGAGGTAGTGCATCTTACTAGCCGCTGGTTTCGCACGAACCTGTTATGAGCCGTTTGAAACTTTTCAGTCTGGATGCCGGTGCCGATTTTGGCGGGCGAGTGGCGGCAGCCCTTGGAGAGCCACTGGCTCGACATGAAGAGCGCTATTTTGCTGATGGAGAGCACAAAGTGCGCCCCCTTGATGATGTGGAGGGGGCAGACGTATTCCTGGTGCAATCCTTATATGTCGACCCTCATAGCAGTGTGGATGAAAAATTGTTGCGCAGCTTGTTTTTCATTGGAGCTTTGCGGGATGCCGGTGCAATGCGGATAACCGCGGTGATGCCTTACCTGTGTTATGGACGCAAAGATCGGCGCACCAACCTGCGCGACCCACTGCCTACCCGCTATCTCGCCAGCTTATTGGAGGCGGTGGGTGCGCACACAGTAGTGACATTGGATGCCCATAATCTTTCCTCCTTTGAAAATGCTTTCCGCTGTCGCACAGTACATTTATTGGCCGAATCTCTACTGTTGGATTTCGCCGTACCGCGCCTGGCGAATGAAACGCGGCCATTGGTTGTGCTGTCTCCGGATGAGGGTGGCATAAAGCGGGCGGAAAAATTGCGCAAGGCACTGGGTGAGCGATTACAGCGTCCGATTGGTAGGGTGTTTGTCGAGAAGTACCGGCGTGGAGAGCAGCTGACTGGTGGCACATTGGTCGGTAAAGTTGCCGGGGCTGCGGTCGTTATCGTAGATGACTTGATTGCCAGTGGCGCTACGCTCTGCTGTGCCGCAGGTGCTGCGCAGAGAGCAGGAGCGGAACGGTTATTGGCGCTGGCCAGTCACGGCCAATTTAGTGGTGATGCTCGAAATGAATTGGCGCGCCTCCCCTTGGAGTGTCTGGCTGTCACTAATTCTTTGCCTCAGGTGAACTTGCCCAAGAATTGTGAATTGGTGGATTGTGCCCCCCTGGTGGCCGAAGCAATCCGCCGCCTGCATACCGCCGGCCCGGTGAGTGAGCTAACTATTTGAGGGCGCGTGGGAGTTGAGAATAACGCCACAATTGTTACTGGCGCCTGCTTCGTTGATCTGGTTGCGTTGGTTTCAACGGATAGCTGGCAGTTTACATTTATTTACGCAAGCCCTGGGAACAAATGGGGGTGGTGATGTATCAGAAAGTACAGATCATTGTTGCTCCCTAACCCCAAAGCGTTCAGCTTTTTAACCCCGGACTTCCCCAACTCCGGGGTTTTTTTTTGTCCCAGAAGATTTTTTCTTACGAGAGTTACCCTCCGTAAGTCTCCTTTTCATTGCGTGAATGGAATCTATTTCCTGAATTTATTTCTCTGTGAGCATAGTATTTACAGTTCTTCGATGATACCGGTTGGTGGCTGGGAATGTTTCTGGCACCAGCCTAGCCTTCAAGTAGGTTAAGGATGTGTTATCAAGGAACCCTCAGGCGTATCCGTCCCCCTGGATACGTCTGGAAGTGCCCCACCCCAAGGGCACTGACCCCTAGCCGGCAGCCCCCATCTGCCGGCTTTTTTTATTCGGTGTAGCCCCCTCGCAGATTTGCAGAAAAACCTTCCTGACTTACTTGCAAATGATAATGGTTCGCATTAATGTTAATTGAGTTCTAACAGGGGGGTTACCGTGAATTTACGTTACCTATGTGCAAATCACCGTCAATGGTTGTTCGATAACAGGGATCGTGCAGAAAAGGCGTGGTTAGACTGGATGGAGCGCGGCAGGCTCCTTATAGAAGATGGACATCACTCGGAGGCTATTCCTTATCTGGGGTGTGCTTTTGATGTTGCCGGTATGTTGCTGGCACGCCAGTGGCCCAGCTATGCCGTTTCTGCGCAGCGCTTTAGCGAGAGCGCGGCCAGCCTGATGGAAGCTTACCGGGAGCAGGGCGATGAAAAATTACACCACTACATCCTCGCGGGAGCCAGTTCAGTACTCGCCCGCCAGCTGGGAGAGCGCGATAAAAATAAGGTTGCCGCTGAATGCATTAGTGCCCTCTACCCAGATGGCTCAGGAGAATTCATGTCAGCAGTCCCCAGAGGCAAAGCCGCAACTGGAGCCGAAACGAGTTGGCGCCTGCACTGAGGAACAGTCTCCCGCTGGGGAGCCTTCGGATTTGCTCACAGTTGCTATTCGCGAGGAGACTCTTGTTGAGTTATTGGCACAGCGGTACCTCTCTGCTGAAGAGCTATTCTGTCCAACGCCCAGGGCGCATCAACGGTTGCGCAAGGTCTTATTACGTGCCCTGATGCCAGTTGCGAAGCGCGGTTAGGCCCAGTGGGGTTAAATAGATCTGGCGGCCTTTGAGTCCCCGACCTCTCTGGTCGCCACCTTATTGATATCTACTGTACAGGTCTTGAGCGGTGGGAAAGGTATTGGTGGCAGTTTGGAGCCTGATCTGGGATTCGTCCCCCCGGTTGAGGCTCCTTCGGCAAGTGATACATTAGCCCCCTGCTGTATTTCCCTCTACTGGTGGGGCAAGCCATGCGTTTAATTTACGCTCCAGTTTGTCCAATCCAGCTTTCTTGGTGGAGGAAAAAGTCTGCACCGTTACACCACGGTCGAGGCCCTGCTGTTTGATGGCCTTTTCTACAGCAAAGCGGGCATTGTTAGCGGGGCCATTTTTTAGTTTGTCTGCCTTGGTGAGTAGGATATGCACAGGCAGACCGGCTTCAACGGCCCATGTGAGCATATGTATATCGAACTCTTTGAGAGGTTGGCGAATATCCATCAATAGCACCAGGCCTTTCAGGCAGGTGCGCTGCTCCAGGTATTCGGCCAGGTGGCGTTGCCATTCGTCCTTCATGGCGCGGGCTACTTTGGCGTAGCCGTATCCCGGCAGGTCCACCAGGCGCTGTTGCTCAGAAAGGCTGAAGAAGTTGATCAGCTGGGTGCGACCAGGGGTTTTAGAGGTGCGTGCTAATTTGTTATTGCCGGTAAGGGCGTTTATGGCGCTGGATTTGCCCGCATTGGAGCGGCCGGCGAACGCTACCTCCGCACCTGAGTCCTCTGGACACTCAGTCAGGGTGGGGGCACTGGTAAGAAATCGTATAGTACGATAGTTCAGTTTTTGCGGTTGGGCTTCAAATTCGGTAATTGACATCGTTTAAGTCTGCTGATTCGGTACACTCGCTTGGCGCGCAAGTATATAATGCCGCGGTTTTCGCGTCGCAGGACTATTGGGGGCGACACGAAACGCCATATCTCAGCGCGCAACGGGACGACGTATGAACAGCATTATCAAGAACACTGCTCTGGCACTCGGTTTGGTTATCGGCCTGGGGGCCGTACCCTTTGCAATGGCCTCGGGCGATGCTGCTGCGGGCAAGGCGAAAGCCGCCCAGTGCGCCGCTTGTCACGGTACTGATGGCAACAGCCTGGCCCCGGCCTTCCCAAAAATTGCCGGCCTCGGCGAAAAATATCTCTATAAGCAGCTCAAGGACATCCAGGACAAAACCCGCGATGTGCCGCAGATGATTGGCCAGCTGGATAACTTCAATGACCAGGATCTGCAGGATATTGCCGCTTACTTCGCTTCCCAGCCCATGCAACTCTCCGGTTCCGAGGCGATCGCCATTAAATTAAACAGTGGAGACAGTGTTGACGGCCTGGCGTTCGGGCGCAAGCTGTACCGAGCCGGCAATATGGAGACCGGGGTGCCCGCATGTATGGGTTGTCACTCTCCCACTGGATTGGGCAATGCGCCCGCTGGTTACCCGCGTCTGTCCGGTCAGTATCCCGAGTACATTGAGGCTCAACTTAAAGCTTTCCGCGCTGGTACCCGCGATAATGATGGCGATACCCGCACCATGCGTACCGTAGCCAAGCAGCTCTCTGATGCAGAGATTAAGGCTGTGGCCAACTACATTGCTGGTCTGACAGAGTAAATCACCCAGTCACAGTAACGAGAGGCCGGTCACACACCGGCCTTTTTTGTACCCGAAGCTCGCTTAAAGGCCGGGGAATTGGGTAAAGTATTGCAGCTTTTACGGCGTTTCCTTGCGAGTGGCAACGGGAACTTAAATAATCTGCGTTGTCTATTGTGTCCTCTGTGGTCCGCCAGCCAGTCGCAAGCCGGTATTCGAATCACGAATGTACAAGTTGGAGAAGACTTATTATGAGAGCAGTTCTCGCCCCAATAACGATGGTAGTGGCTGTATTGTTCAGTCTGGTGGCCTGTGCCCAGGAAAGCGGCGAGTTTAAGGCTGGCCAGCACTATCAGGTACTACCACAGGCGGTTGCACAAAAGAGCAATAACAAAATCGAAGTTACTGAAATGTTCTGGTACGGCTGTGCTCACTGCTACCATTTCGAACCTACTCTGGATCGCTGGAAAAAGAATATGCCCAGTGATGTTGCTCTGCTTAAGTTGCCCGCCATTTGGCAGCCTGTGATGGATGTGCACGCGCGCCTGTTCTACGTGGCTGATGCTATGGGTGTTCTGGAGAAAATGCATACTCCGCTGTTCAATACTATCTACAACCAGCGCCAGATGCTGGCTACCCGCGAGGGACGTAATTGGAAGCCGGACCTGCAGGCAATTGAAGCCTTGTTTAACAAGCACGGTGCTGACGGTGCCAAGGCTGCCAAGCTGATGAACTCCTTCGCCATCAACAGCAAGGTTAAGCAAGGTATGGCCAATCAGCGTGCCTACAAAATGACAGGTACTCCAGAAGTGGTTGTAGCCGGAAAGTATCGTATCAGTTCCTCATTGCCAGGCTATAAGGGCAAGAGCAACTCCCAGGAAGTGATGCTGCAGGTGGCGGATTACCTAATCGCTAAGGAACGCGCAGATCGCGGTTGACATTCCTGTTGAGACAAACCCCGCCTTGAGCGGGGTTTTTTATATCCGGCGTTCCTGTAGGACCAATCTTTAGACCAAACTTGTGCCTATGCGGCGCCCTTTGGCTGCAATGCCCACCGGGAAGTACCCATGAGATACAAATGGATCTGGCTCTGCCTTTGCTTCCTGGCCCTGTCCCCTGAAATTCTGTTGGCACAGCTTGCCCCAGAGAACGACAGGCTGGCTGCGCGAGCCAGCAACCTCCTCTCCTATATCGCAGTGGACTACGGCGACGCTGTGGATGGTGGCAAGTTGCTCGACACCGGGCTCTACCAATTGCAGCAACAACATGTCACTCAGGCTCTGCAGTTGGTGCTGCAGCTACCAGATCGGCCTGGCCGTAACTCTCTAGAAAAGGGAATCACCGAATTAGGTAAGGCTATAGAGCGCAGGGAGAGTGGGAAAACGGTGAGGCGGCGCGCCAATGAACTGGCCGACCGATTGGCGGCTCTTTACCAAATGCAAAGGTCACCGGCCCACACACTGCCGGCAGCGAGCCTTGCTATGCCTCTCTATCAAGACCGTTGTGCCAGCTGTCACGGTGGCCAGGGTGAGGGTGGAGTGAGCGGGCCGGGTTTTCTCGAAGCATCCCGAATAGGCAATTTCAGTCTCTATGACCTCTATAACACTTTGGACCCCACGGTTGATGAGATTCATGGACTTGATATTGATGGCAGTCTGACTGTCTGGCAGCGTTGGGCACTGGCAGTGACCGTGGCTGCTTTTTCAGTTCAAGGTCAGTTGCCTCCGGCTGCAGATATCGCTGAGCGTTACCCAGCCCTGGTGGGCTTGCCCGGTCTGGCGGTCACACGCCCGGTAGAATTGCCAGCTGATGCACAGAAGGCTTTGATGTGGTGGCGTGCCCACCCTCACTTAGTGCGCGCGCTGGAGCCCCCATTGGCCAGGGCTGATGGCCTGCTGCAACTGGCGCTCACGGATTATCGCAGTGGAGATAAAGCCGGTGCCTACCACAAGCTGATGCTCGCCTATCGCGAAGGTTATCTCCCTCTGCGGTCACAAATTGAAGTTCGGGACCAAGTACTAATGAGCCAACTACAGTCGCGATGGCAGCTGCTTCGCAGTCAAGTATTAACAGGTGCGCCGAATACTAAGGTAATTGCCTCCTTCCAAGACCTGCGGGCCATGCTGGCTTCGGCACAGACCCGAATCGAACCAGCAGTGGACAGAGGCTATAAATTCTTTGGAGCTTTGCTGCTCTTTATCGTGGCCCTGGTGTTGGGATTAACTCTGTGGTGGGGGCTGCGGCGGAAAAAGCTGTCTAAACTTTAAGGAGGTTTGTGCGCCAGAACAGAGGTCGTTAGCTGAGGAAGTCCCAATGGCAAGATCCTTCGTTGCATCACTGGTTCTTTTTAGTAGTCTAACGGCCCAGGCCGCGGAGCCACTGGACGCCTTCCCGGTGGAAGTGGAGGGAAAGCAGCGCCATGTTATTCAGCTGCCAAAAGTAGTGGATGAAAGCCGTTTTATGGTGGAACTGGTGCCAGGAAAGAGTGAAGTCGCAGATTGTAACCTGCAAAGCTTCTCTGCACCGCTGGAGCGCCAGTTATTACCGGGCTGGGGCTATCCCTACTATGTTTTGTCTGAACTGAAGGCAACACCTGATACACAAAAGGTATGTGCGCCGGGGTCTGAGTCGAGGCGCTTTATTCGCGTGCGGGCTGAAGGCCTTATACTGCCTTACAGAAGTAGCCTGCCGCTGGTGGTGTACATGCCACAAGGTGTACAGCTCAAGTATCGCGTGTGGCGGGCGGATAAAAATATGTCTGATGCGCGCACCCGGTAAAGACCGCTCTCCTTCTCTTGATCAAACCTATTTATTCCATGCGCCTTTCTGGCGTCTCATTTAATATTTTTAATGCTTCTAATGCCACTGTGGGATTTTGCGTCTAGCCTTACTAAGCAAAGGATGTGAAAAGGAGCGCCTAAGCAACTTTTCACGCCGGTCGCCAAGGCTGTAACCGGACAGGAAAATTGGTGGCAACTTGGCCGCCGTTCGCAGAAACTCCACCTCGCGGTAGCTTCCGCGGGCTGACACAGTAGAGTAGCGCATGAAGTATTTGCGTCTTTCCCTATCGAATCGTGTCCTGGTTTCCCTCTTTCAGACTTATGCCGTCGTCTTGGTGCTTTTTCTGCTGTTGCCACTAGCAGCTGCAGCGGAGTCAGCGCAACAGAAATGGGCTGGCAACTGGCTGGTGGTTAGCGAGGGTGATGACCAATTGGTTTGGCAGCTGAACGCCGATGGTTCTGGCTATGCCTATGGCTTTAACTCTGGTGGACGCCTGACCCATGGATTCGCAATCAACTGGCAGCTCGATGGTGATCGAGTGCGGGTTCGCACCGGCGCTTCGGTTCACTGTAAGGGCGGTGTGGTGTCAGTGGCATTTCGGGGTTGGAGTAAATCCACGCTGCTATTCGCAGTGATTGATGGTCGACACTGGCTGCAGGCGGGAGGTGGCTTACTGAGCTTCCAGCGTCGACTCAGCAGCTGGCGTACACCGAAAGCGGGTAGCAATTGTCCGAATATTGCCAGCTGAGCGCTTTTCAATGTCATTTCAGGCTCGAAATGTCAAAGCCAGGAGTAATCCACTCAGGGAAGAATTTGCCAACCTCCGGAGAAGCTTCGTGATTCAGAGGTGCCTGACTGTCGCTCTGATATTTATGCTCACCTGTACCTCGGTATTTGCGAAAGAGGAAATTAATAAGAAAGAAAAAGAGAAAACGCGAGTCGATGGTTGGCATGCACAGTCTCGTCTTAATGCCAGTCAGTGGGTTGGCGCCTGGTTAATCTCCAGAGATGGTGAAGCCCGCCATGTCTGGAGTTTAAAACCAGATGGTACTGGTCGCTCTTATGCATTTCTACCGAATAAGAAAGGGAAAATGCAGTTTGCTTTTGGGTACGATATACATTGGTACTTTGACCCATTCACACAGATGGCAAATATCAAAACCGGCCGCAGGATTATTTGTCGTCGTGGAAAAATATATCCGTATTTCCTGACCCTGAAATCTTATGAAAGTGACTATGCAGTGCGGGGAAAGTTTGCTTGGCAGACTACCTGGACGGAAGTGAGTATCGGCCGCAATAGGCTGCATAAATCTCTGGTGGTTTTTGTTGCCCCCCTCTCTGCTTGGCACGACCCGGAACGGGATGCGCCTTGCCCGGAATTTCCTAGCCTGGATCTTGAGAAAGATATCGATTCAGCCTTGAAAAGCTGGGAGAGAGAGGAGTCCCCGGATTTAGAAGTGGATACTACTCCGGCTCAAGGTGAACCGGAATTTGAGGGGGAGGAATTAAAAGAAACTGCAAAAAAAGGCGTGAAGAAGCGCAAGCGAAATTAGAATAAAAATCTCCAAGCCTAAGGGGTGCTCCTAAACAGAACATGTTCAGAGCATCTGGTCATTTTTCCAAGAATTCATAGCTGGTGGCTTGTGGATACAAGGTAGCTATTGGTTATCAATCGCTGAAGGTCTTCAAAAAAATGGCATTAGGATATGAGTGCTGAAGTCTCCCTCGCCAAGATCTTGCGAAATATGTATCCAAAACTGCAGGAAGAAACTTTCGTTTTTTGTCAGGTGTCTGATACTCGTCTCGAGGAAATACTGGCGGAAAGCCTGTGTATCTTCCGCGAAGGGGAGGGCATGAGTGCAATAATGCCGTTACACCTGGCCCAACAATATGGCATCGCCTCTAGCGCACCATTTCGACAGATTACTTTACAGGTATTTTCTGGACTCAGTGCGGTGGGATTGACTGCAACTATCGCTGGGGAGTTGGCAGAAGCCGGTATCGTTGCCAATGTGGTGACTGCTTTGCGTCACGACCATATCTTTGTTCCGGAAGACAGCGCCGAACGCGCCCTGCAGCTATTGCGGGGTATAAGCAATCGGGTGCAGTACACCTGAGCGAAAGCCAGTGCGAATCAACTATCCACAAGCCCAACCCCACGGAGAGATTCGCCAGCTCTTGCCAGATCTGTTCTGCGTTCCGGGCACCGTAAAACTGGCTCCCGGTGTGACTATTAATCGTAATATGGCCATAGTGCGTTGGCGAGAAGATCTAACTTTGATAAACCCCGTACGTCTGCGTCCTCAACAGGAGGAAAAGTTGCGCGATCTCGGTAGCGTCCGCCATGCAGTCCGTCTCGGTTACCATCATGGCCAAGATGACCTCTATTACCGAGATCATTTCGACCTTACCTTTTGGCGGCAGGTTGGCTCTGATTTTTATCCCCCTGGTGCTGACCGGGTGATCAGGGAGAATGGAGAGTGCCCTATACCTGATGGACGTTTCCTGGAATTTTGCCACAGCCGTTTTCCAGAGGCAGTGCTTTGGTTGCCGTTTAATGGTGGTTTGCTGCTGAGCTGTGATGCCTTGCAGTATTGGGGTAGTTGGGGTGGTTGTAACTGGTTTGGCCGCAATCTCTTGCGCTTATCCGGTTTGCGTTGTGGAATGCAGATTCCACCTGCATGGCGCACGCGTATGACCCCGGATGGAGGTGACCCCAGTTATCATTTACAGGTCGACTTTCGGCGTTTGCTAGGCCTAAGTTTCCTACATCTATTGGCTGCCCACGGTGAATTTTGTCCTGATTGCGCCTATGAAAAGGTAGTTACCGCCGTGGAGCGGGCTTTCCCGGGGATTGATAAGGCAGCCTGAAAGTTATTCCGATACCAATTTTGGGTAAATAATCGCTAACGGTATTCTGCACGCAGTTACTGTCTATCGTGATAAGCTTGCGCCCCTTTTACTGGCGGCATCAACCCGTCGCGATGGTTTATTGAGAAGTAGAGCTCCCATGAGAAGCAAGATCCTGTTCAGTGCCCTTTTGGTGGCCCTGTTGGTGGCCTGCACCACTGTCCCCACGACTTCCGCTCCCAGTGCCAATACCGACCATATCCGCCGGGATGTGGATTACTTGGCATCGGCTGAACTGGAAGGTCGCGATACCGGCAGTGAGGGTTATCGCAAGGCTGCACAGTATGTTGCGGAACAGTTCGAACGTATGGGGCTGGTCCCCGCCGGTGATGAGGGTTACTTCCAGGACGTGCCTTTCCGCAGTGCAAGCTGGAATGGTGCAGAGCCTAGCTTTGTCCTGAAAGGGAAGAGTGGGCATGTCACTTTCCGTTTTGGCGAGGACTTTATCGCAGGTCCATCGGCGGTCAGTGAGCGCAGTAGCCTGGAAGCAGATTTGGTGTTTGTTGGTTACGGAATCGAGGCCCCTGAGTACAACCTCAATGATTATGCTGGCTTAAATGTTCAGGGCAAGGTGGCGGTGATCCTGAGTGGACGTCCCGAGAGCCTACCCAGTGAAGTTGGAGCCCACTACGCTTCAAGCCGTAATAAGCGTGAAACTGCCGCCCGCCACGGGGCCGTCGGCTACATCACCGTATATACCCCGGAAAGGGAAAAGCGTCGCCCCTTTGCCCGCTATGCGGAGCATCGTCACGATGACACCTTTGATTGGGTTAATAGGGAAGGCAACCCGGGCAGTGCAACTCCCGGGTTGCACCCAGGTGTTATGCTCAGCAGCGAAGCAGCGGCCAAGCTATTTGTCGGTGCGCAAAGCAGCCTGGAAAGCATCTTCAGCGATATTGAAAAAGGTCAGAATCCGAAGGGATTTCCACTGCCTTACAGTGCAGCACTAGGTACTAGTTCCAAACATAAGGAAATTACCAGTCCCAATGTGGTGGCAGTATTACCTGGCAGTGATCCCCTTTTAAAAAATGAATATGTAGTCTTCTCGGCCCACCTTGATCATATTGGTAAAAAAGAGGATGGCCAAATTTACTATGGTGCCCAGGACAATGCAGCAGGCATAGCAGTAATGCTGGAAACTGCGCGTCTGTTCGTGGAATCCGGTCATGCACCACGGCGCTCACTATTATTTGTGGCTGTGACCGGAGAAGAGAAAGGGCTGTTAGGATCAGATTACTTTGCTGAATATCCTACCGTTCCTTTGCAGTCTATAGTAGCCAATATCAATCTTGATATGCCTATGCTGCTGTACCCGTTTCGCGACATTATCGCCTTCGGTGCCGAGCACTCGTCCTTGGGGCAGATTGCCGAGCGTGCCGCAGTGCGCAGTGGCTTAAAACTGAGCCCAGATCCCATGCCGGAAGAAGTGATCTTTGTTCGCAGTGATCACTACAATTTTGTGCGCCGAGGTATTCCCTCAATTTACCTGATTACTGGACGAGAGGCTCAGGATCCAAATATTGATGGTATCGCTATGCAAGTGGCCTTCCTGAAAGAGAGCTATCACAAGCCCGGGGATGCTCCCGATGCAGGGGTGAATTATATAGCTGCCAAGCAGTTTACCGAGGTAAATTACCTAATTGCCAGGGAAGTGGCAGATGCTGAGGGCAAGCCATCCTGGTATGAGGGGGATTTCTTTGGGGAGTTGTTTGGAAGGTAGCCCGTAAAAACTTCTTATTAAATCTATAAAAAATTTGTGAATGGATTCTTTTCTTCTGCAAGCTATACGATTGAATGCCATATGGCTGGTTACAAAGAGCAGAGCTTTCAAATTCAACCTGGTCTGAATGGTTGGAACATAGGTAATATTCTAATTGGCGGCCTTATTGGTATGCTGATAGTGGATCCTGCTACTGGTGCAATGTGAAAATTACCTAAATCGGCAAATATAACTTTACAGTCAAATACTGCATCTATTCCTAAGGGCGGACTGACAATAGCTTCTATTGATGAAGTTCCAGATGAAGCAAAATCACAGTTGGTACGAGTGAAGTAACTTAGGTAGTTTTGCTGGAAAAACCACCCAAAGGGTGGTTTTTTATTCTGATGATTCCTGTTTACATAACTCCAGCCATCGTTCAATTCCCGCACTTCTATATTTTTGTGTGTGCAAAGCGAAATAAAACTCTCTGTGAAAATCCCGTTGTGGTACAGGCAGCGCAATTAAAGAGCCTCGTTTTAATGCGTCAGCCAGTGAAACTTTAGATAGACAGCTAATTCCAAGACCGGCTTCCACGGCCCGTTTGATAGCCTCTGTGTGCTGTAGCTCTAAAAGAATGTGCAGACTGGGAAGTAAGCCAGCCATAGCCCGGTCAAAAGTCTGGCGTGTACCGGAACCGGGTTCCCGGGTAATCCAGATGGCTTTGAGCAGATCTCTGTCTGTTAGGCGCTTGCGTTTGGCCAGGGGATGAGAGGGGGCGCAAAAGACGACCAATTCATCACTGCGCCAGGGAATCATTTCCAGATCCGGGTGATTAAATTCACCCTCGATAAGCCCAAGGTCCAGCTCAAAGTTAAGCACCCGCTCTGTGATTACTGATGTATTAGCGACCTCCAGCTCCACTCGTGTGCCGGGCTGCTCTTCCATGTATCGCGCCATTACGTTTGCTGCCAGGTAATTGCCGATGGTTAGTGTTGCTCCTATTTTTAGGCGCCCGAGATCACGATGACTGGCCAGGCTCTGTTCCAGTTCCTGTGCCCTTTCCAGCAGCTCCTCCGCCTTGGGCCATAGTTGCCTGCCCAGCTCATTCAAGCGCAGGCGCTTGCCGGTGCGCTCAAACAGGCGCAGCTCAAACTGCTGTTCGAACTCCTTAAGGGCGGTGGAGGCGGCGGACTGGGACATGCTCAGGCTCTCTGCTGCGCGGCTCACATTCTCGTGATGAGCACAGGCAAGGAACACCTCCAGTTGGCGCAAGGTATAGCGCAAAGGGAAATCTCCACTTGATCGTTAAAATAGATAAGGAATATCGAAATATCCCACTTTGCCAATAGATCTTCCAGGGCTAAAATTCAACTATCAAGAGACTCGTGGAATAACCGGTTTTAAATTTATGTCCAAATTGAATATAGAGAAGGTGTTGGAAGTCCGTCATTGGAACGACACGCTGTTTAGCTTCAAGACCACCCGGGATTCGGGTTTTCGCTTTGAGAACGGACATTTCACGATGATCGGCTTACAGCAGGACAACGGTCGTCCACTACTGCGCGCCTATTCCATTGCCAGTGCCAACTACGAAGATGAGTTGGAATTCTTCAGTATCAAGGTTCCCGATGGCCCCCTGACTTCCCGCTTGCAGAAGATTGTGCCGGGCGACGAGATCTACGTGAGCCAAAAACCCACCGGTACCCTGGTGGCCGATCACCTGCTGCCGGGCAAGCGCCTGTGGTTGCTGTCTACGGGCACCGGCTTGGCACCTTTCATGAGCATTATCAAAGACCCCACTGTCTATGAGCGTTTTGACCAGGTAATCCTTACCCACGGGGTGCGCTATGTCTCTGAGCTGGCCTATCAGGAGCAGATCGAGAATGAGCTACCTGAGCATGAGTATTTTGGTGAGATGGTACGCGAGCAACTGCTCTACTACCCGACTGTGACCCGTGAGCCCTACCGCAATACCGGTCGCCTAACCGACTTAATGTTGTCCGGAAAACTTTTTACAGATCTGGATGTGCCCAAGCCGAATGTTGAAGAGGATCGCTTTATGCTGTGCGGTAGCCCGGCAATGCTGAAGGATCTCACCAATATCCTAGATGACTGGGGATTCAAGGAGACACGCGCAGGGGTACCGCACGAGTATGTGATTGAGCGCGCTTTCGTCGAAAAATAAGTTGGCCAGTCCAGCGATAAAAAACCACCCTTGCGGTGGTTTTTTTTTGGGTGAAATACAAACTCTCGAAACTATCCTGACCTTGTGAAACCCTTGTCTTCTATTTTGATTTGAGGGTGAATTTGCTGGGAGTGGCTAGATGAAGCAGTTTTCCCTGGGAGTACTACTGTTTTCCTTCCTGTGGTTAGGTGCCTGCACGCGGGTACCGGAGGGGGTTGAGCCAGTACAGAATTTCCAGCTGCAGCGCTATTTAGGCCACTGGTATGAAATAGCCCGTTTGGATCACTCTTTCGAGCGCGGGTTGACCCTGGTAACTGCGGACTACAGCCTCAATCCTGATGGTTCCGTCGCGGTCATCAATACGGGTTACTCCAAAGCACGTGATGCCTGGCAATTAGCGGAGGGGCGGGCTGAGTTTGTCGGTTCCAAGGATGTAGGCCACTTGAAAGTATCTTTCCTTGGTCCCTTTTACTCTTCCTATATCGTAATTGCCCTGGCAGATGATTATAAATATGCGATGGTGTCCGGATATGACAAATCCTATTTGTGGATATTGTCCCGCACCCCAACTATGCCAAAGGATGTACTGGAGCAATTTATACAGAAAGCCAAGGCGATGGGTTATCCCGTCGATCAGCTGATATTCCCCAAGCAGGAGGCGCAGCCGGGTAATAAACCCTCCGCGCAGTCTTCAAGATAAGGGCCTGTTTAAGATTCTGCGCTCCCTCCACCAGCTTGTGCAGACCAATAACAGCAAAATCAAAGCCGGCCATTGGCGCTCAATAGGCATTTTGCCTGAGTGACGATTATCAACTGGCCCCAAGCGTGCGGCGGCCATTTGTCGGGCCTCCCTGGCATTTAGGGACCGTTGCCACTTGGGCCAGTCCTGTTTGGCAAAGATATAGAAGTTTAATACCGGCTCCCCATCCATATCAGTCTTAAGCTGATGCCAGCCAGAACCCTGTGGCCAGAAGCTGTAGCACTGGCCCTGGGAATTACTACTTACGGCGACACCACTGATAGGTAGGGAGTTTTCTTGGGAGCTTAATAATATTGGTCTCTGATTAGAAAAAAGTGGGCTGCATAGGATGGTGCGTTCCTGAGTCCGCGGTAACTTATTGGAGAGGGTTACTGGCGGCTGACTACCCAAATGCTTGAGTTGGTAATCAATAATGGACTTCCACAGGCTGGCGAATTCAGTAGCAAACCCACTGGTTAGCCAGCGGTGGCTGTCGCTAAATAGAATAAAACCCAAGTGCTGCGTCTGGGTTGAACGTCCCCAGAAAAGGGGAGTTTCTTCATTATCCAGTAAGAAGTCACTGGAGCTGGGCTGCACGGCTATAAAGCCAGAATTGCGCAGTGGGGGAATCTCCGCATTGGCCGCTTTTTGGTAGCCAAAGCCGGAGTGTAAACGGGTATCTTCTCCCTTTTGCAGAGGCATGGATTGGGCTGCAGCGTATTGGAGAAACTCTTCAGAGCTATCGCCACTGACTAACCATAACAGTGACTTTGTGGTGGCCAGCTCGCTGAGCTGATGTTTTTGTTGAGAGGAGAGTTGCGGCCACAAACTGCTATCGAGAATGACTAAATCGAAGGGACTTTCCTTTGTGAGTAGATCCGCAGACTCGGTAAGTGGAAGCCCATTGAGAGTCTCTTTTCTACTAATTTCAGGTGCCAACTGGGTCATCACTTGTGCTGCTACACCGGATTGACGCAGCCAGCGGGAGAGGGCGGCTGTCTCAAAAGAGGGGCGTGCCAGCCACAGTAACAATTTGGGCTGGAGCGGTTCTCGCACCAGGATGGGTAAAGGATCTGTATGGATTTCGCCGGTTTCGCTTTCCGTCCGTACTCGGTATAGCTGGGGGCCCGCGAGTTTTGGAGTGGCAGTGAGTTGTGCCTGAATTGCTTCTCCCACTTTCAGCTCAAGACTGTCTTCAATATGGCCGTAGGGATTGAGCAGACTAATTTGTCGGTTTTCAGTCAGTGGCTGGTTGTTGTGAACCTTTAACTTTAAAGAATCACCCAGGGTAATTCGCCGCTGCCAGTCGAATTCCCAGCTGCTATCAGATTCCTGGATATTCGATAGCTCCAGGCGCACTGGTGCCAGGTCCCGCAGTTTGTCGCGGCCGAGTGGCTCCCCATTGAGGGAGATATTTTCCACACCATTGAGATTTATTGGATGTGAACTCGCCAGCGCTTTGCTGTCGATAGAGATATTGCGCTCGGCGGGAATGATTGCCGGTGGCTGCCAGAGCATCCAGGCACTTAACCAAATCGCCAGTTGCAGGCCATAGTCGAACGGTTTGGCGCCTCGGCGGCGCAACAGTACGAGTGATGCTAAACAGGCCAACAGGCACAGGCCGGGTATCAAGAAATCAATCACAATGATTTCCCCCCTTGCTGGTGTAGCCAACGGCTGAAATGGCCGTCGGCCTCTGTTTGCAAAGGCAGTGAAGGCGCAGATTCCGGTGCTGGCAGTAGTTGATAGAGCAGCTGATTCAGGGAGTTTGTGCAATCAATGCAATTCGGTTGCTGGTGGCGCTGCTGGTATAAACGCAGCTGTTTGGATAGCTCCAGGCCGAGATCCAGTGATTGCTCTGTGGCTAGCTCATTTATCTGCACCAGCAGATCGGTATCGAGTTCGGCGCCAGCATCTACCTGGGCCATTAGGGCGAGCACCTGTGCTCTTTGTTTTTGTTCAAAGGCACTGTCGACAGTTTCTGGCGCTACGTCTTCCCGTTCACCGCTAAGCCGGCGGCTTTCGTCTATGGGGGGCGCCTCGAACCCGACTCTCTGTAAGTAAATACGCGAAGCCTGCTGTACTTCCTTGATAAAGCGCAGAGCCCGGTGCTGATGGGGCAGGGAGGCCTGGGGCTCTATAACCGACAGGTCGCGCCAGGAACTCCACATGGCATTCAGCGCGTTGCGCAGTAGCTCCTTGGTCTGGGGGTCGAACAGGGTGGCATGTTCAGAGCTGTCATGCTGATGCCCGGCGGAAGCGACTATGCGTGCTGCCTGTTGGAAGTGGGAATCCCGCTGTACGAAGGGAGTCGCATTTTCTTCGCCATGTGCCTGGTGCTCACCTTGTTCTGTATGATCGTGGCTATGGCCGTGTTCGGACTCCTCTTCATCATCGTGCTCCTCGGTCTCTGCGCCAGAATGCTCCGCTTCCGAATCCTCTTCGCCGAGAAAGCGGCCGTAGCGCATGCGCAGCAAATTCTGTTCATAGGCTAAACCCTCGGAGCGTTTGCGAAATGCCTCCGGATGCAGCTGTTCTCGCTCGGATAGCAGGGCCTCGGTATCAATAATCAGCTGGCGTTGGCTGCGGAAGTACTCCGGCAATATTTTAATCGCCATACCCTCGCTGTCGCTCAGCCCGAAAATCTCTTCTTGCGGCCAGCGCAAGATAAAGTGTTGGCTCTTGGCAACGTTGGCGCTGGGCTCGCGGTTATCCCTGGCTTCCAGATACCAGTAGAGTTCATCTCCCGCTTCCATGGAAAACTGGTGGATGGGCAGGGTGAAATCGTAGCGAGCTGCTTTCTTATCTTCCGAGGGGCTTGTTGATAAAGCAGTGGATTGCAAACTGGTGAGTGGAATACGCTCTTCGCGAAAGCGTAAATTTTCCCCGGTGCCGCTGGCGAGGGTGACCAATAAATCTGCAGAACTCACCTGGTAATCATCACTAATTATTACTTTCACGGGAATACCTTGGGTGCTCCCTTGAATGGTATCGACGCGCAGGCTGGGTGCCTCAAAGGTAAACTCCGGGGCACTGTCTTTATGCACCCGAATATTATGGATTTCCGGCAAAAGTATTTGGCTCTCCGCGAATTGCACTGAAAGCTGGTAAAAGTCTGCCTTAGCGATAGTGCGTTGTAATTGCCATTTTTTACTGGGTAGATTACCTAGCGGAGAAAAGGCGAAGCGCTCAGTTTCGGCCAACATTTCCAGCCCTTGCACCGGCTGATTCAATTCGAGTTGCCACTCGACCTTGGACTGCTCCGGCACATCGATTTGTAGGGATTGGCTTTCGGCTGTGAGCCCAGTGTAGGCGGGCGGCTGGATATGGGTTGCCGCGCGCATTATGGCAAGCTTTTCGGCAACGGGAATAACTGTATTTTGTTGCGTGGTCTCAGTTTTATCCCCGGTGAAGTGAGAATCGCTCAGTACAAATAACAATAGTCCCAGGCAGGCACCAAAAGCATTTGTCAGGGCACTGCGGAGTTTTTTTGGACCGAAAGGCGACCGGTCGCCACTTTCCAGCAGTTGTTGCAGCGCTGTTTCGATACGCGCGCGCTGTAATTGCTGCAATGGACTTAGGTTGGTTTTCTGTTGGCTAAGCAACTGGCTGCTGTCTTGCAGCTGTGGATATTGTCCATCCAACTGTCGACATAGGTTTTCAGGGCTTGGGCGCCAGCTGCGATCCAATAGAATGGCTACAACAATAATTCCGAGCCAGGCGAGCAATTGCCACTGTGGCCAGCCGAATACAAAAATGCCCAAGCCAGCCAGAAGGCTGAGGCCAGTGGCAAGCCAGAGATAGGGCCGCAGGGCTGTCAGGTGCCAGCGCCTGCGCACAGCGTTAAGGGTGGACTGGTGCTTATGCATGGTCGGCCTCCCTATTACTAACGGTTGCCATAATGGCTGGGGGGCGAGATAGGGCAATTAGGCGTTCAAAGGCCAGAAGTAACAGTAGGGCGATAATTAACCAGGGTTGCAGTTGTTCAATACGACGGTTTTCCACCTCGCTGTCTTCTACAGGAAGGCCTGCCACTACTTTATTGGCAGACCAGTGGCCACGATTTTGGTGTTGCAGAGCCCAGTCTTGCCCAGACCACTGCTGCCATAAACGTTCAGGTAAATCCGCGCGGCGATAAAAGGCCTCGCTATACCAGTCACTTTCGTAGCGCAGCCAACTTCCCCGTCCCACTGAGGCCACCTGAGCTGACTGGCTGTTATCCACAGCAACGAAGTTGAGATTATCGGCAGGGGGGATACTGTTGTCGGTGATTAACAGGCCCCCATCTGTAACAAATTCCAGCACGGCTTGTGGCAGGGGAGCGAGGCCTGTGTAGATCAGCCAATCTGTCTGCTCCACGCTGGGCGTATCTTCTCGTTCCAGAGTTTGCACCGATAGTCCTGGCATATTGTTGTGCCAGTCTTCCAGCACTGGCGCCCACCAACTGGGCGGTTTGCCCATTAAAGCGATACTCGGTAATGCCGGGCTTGGAGCTGTGGATGCTTTGTAGAGGCCGTGCCACTGCCAATGGGGACTGACTCTTAGTGCCTGGTGGGATGCTGGAACCCCATTGTTTATCAACAGGATATGAGCCCTGCGCAAATCCGCCCGGCGTGATAGTGCTGATAGAGTTTTCCACAGGTCCACATTTTGTGGTGGGGGTGAGGTTACGGAAGGTGTTTCTGGGGATAACCACAGCACTTTATAACCTTCCCCCACAAGCTGCGGCAGTGAATCGTGGATAAATGTATTCGCTTCGCCCGCCCCAATTCTGGGGTCTACCAGTATCACGCCCTCTTGGGGATAAATTTCCCGTTTAATCAGCGGCTGAGCCAACAAACTTGTCAGCAGGGCGACGATTAGCAGGCGCAATAGCAGCAACCACTTGTTATCCACAATAGGGCGGCGCGCGCGACTCTGTGAATATCTTTGTACCCATTGCAGCGCAGCAAAGGAGATCTGCTGTGGATTACTTCGGCGCAGCAAATGAATGGCGACAGGGATAATCAGGGCTGTGAATAGCCATAGCCACTGTGGGGATTGAAATAAGTTATTTATCCACAACATCTCAGCATAACCTGCCGTGCAGCTGAATAAATTGCCGCAATGACTTTTCCACAGGCTGCTCGATAAGGTCGGTCTGTAGTGAACATTCCTGTGTGGCAAAGCGTGCTTTTAACTCGCTCTGTGCATGAGCAAAAGCATCCAGGTAAGACTGGCGTTGCCGCTCGGCGTCCACTTCTAAAGTTGCGGGCGTACTGGCGCTTACTTCTGGATTGAGCAGCTTTAGCTCTCCGCCAAAAGGAAAAGTCTGTTCTGCCTCAATTAACAATTGCAGTGGCAGGCAGGGGCGGCCGGCGGCATGCAGGCGTGCGACAAAATCGCCGATCTCATTACCTTGTTCAAAAAAATCACTCAGCAATACCACCTGACAGGGCCGCTCAAAGTATTGCCACAGCGGCGCCAGTTGAGCGCGATCTGGCCAGTGGTCGCTGGCGTCGAGTTGTTGTAGCTGAAGGGCGATTTGGCGCTGGTGGCTCTCACCCTGGCCTTCGGGCACATAAACCGTCCGACTGCTGTTAAACGCCAATAGGGAATAGCTGTCTCCCTGGGCGTTGAGCAGCCAACAGAGGCTGGCAATCCAACACTTGGCGTAATGCAGTTTATTCAGGCTGGGCTCGACAAAGCTTGCCTGGCCCAGGGAAGCGCTGGTATCGAGCACAAAGCACACGTGCATGCGGCTCTCCTGCTCGGTCTCGCGCACATAGTAGCGATCGCTGCGGGCGAATAGTTTCCAGTCGATATGACGAATGGAATCACCCGCTTGATAGCCTCGGTATTGGTGAAATTCCAGACCGGTGCCACGGCGCTGGCTGTGTTGCACACCGAGCATCACGCCCTCGGCGATATGCCGCGACAGCCACACCAGGTCGCGACAACTGGCCAGGGTTTTGGGGGACAGGTATTCCACGCTGATCAGTCCCGGCCCGGTTCCGGCACCGCTGTCAGTAATTCGTCAATCAGCTGTGGCATCTGCACGCCATCGGCCTGGGCCTGGAAGCTGAGCAGCACCCGATGGCGCAGTACCGGTAGTAACAGGCTGCGGATATCCTCGCGGGTGACGGCGAGGCGTCGTTGCAAAAGGGCCCGCGCCTTGGCGGCGAGAATCAGAGCCTGCCCCGCGCGGGGACCGGCGCCCCACTTGATCCACTGTTGCAGGGTATCGCTGCCGCTGGTTTCCATGCGTGTAGCGCGCACCAGTGTCGCCACGTAGCGGTACAGATCGTCGCTGACATGAATTTCCCGCACCAGTTTCTGCATTTCGCGCAATTGCTCTGCATCCAGGCTGGGGCTGGGTTTGACCCTGCTGGCACCGGTGGTGGAGCGCAGGATTTCAACTTCATCCCGCTCATCGGGATAGTCGATATGAATATTTAACAGGAAGCGGTCCAGCTGAGCTTCCGGCAGTGGATAGGTGCCGGCCTGTTCGATGGGGTTTTGTGTGGCCAGTACGAAATAGGGATCGGGCAATTTGAGTGTTTTACCGCCCACCGTTACCGAGCCTTCCTGCATGGACTCCAATAGGGCTGCCTGGGTTTTCGGCGGTGTGCGGTTAATTTCATCGGCGAGCAGGATATTGGTGAAAACCGGGCCCTGCTGGAATTTAAAAAAGCGCTTGCCGGTGCTGTGATCCTCTTCGAGGATCTCACTGCCAAGAATATCTCCGGGCATTAAATCCGGGGTGAACTGTACCCGCTTAAAATCCAGCGCACTGGCATCGGCGAGGGTTTTTACCAGCAGGGTCTTACCCAGCCCCGGCACCCCTTCGAGCAGGGCGTGGCCCCCGGCCAACAGGCAGATCAACATCTGCTCCACCACGGGTTTCTGGCCGACAATCACTCGCGCAATCTCCTGTTGCAGATTGTCGAGGCTGTGCAGTTGTTCTTCGATACTATTTTCCAGGGTGGTCAGCATAATCAGCTCGTCAGTGCGTAAATAACAATGTTCACCGCAAATTTTGTGTTATCGATGGCGAGCCAGCGTTTGTTGCGGTAGTCGTAGTCCCATTCGCAGCCGAAATCTTTGTTGCTGTAAAGCACGGCGATACGGCCGTTTACAACAATGGCTTTCAGGTAGTCGTGTACCAGATCATCACCCCAGCCATTTAATTCAAAGCTGGTTACCGGCAATTCATCGAATTGAAAGAAACAGCGGTAGAGGTCGTGATCGTCCGGGAGCTTTTGCAGGCAGTCTTCACCAAACAGCTCGGTCATTTGCGCTTCGAAGGATTTGGCAAAGAGACCGTCGATATCGTGGTTGCAGTCGTCGACAAATATAAAGCCACCGCGATTGACGTAATCGCGAAAATTCTTTGCCTCTTCCGTGGTGAACTGCACCAGCTTGTGTCCGGCCAGGTAGCAGAAGGGCGCCAGCAGCATTTTCTTATCGGCCAGCGGCACTATGTGCTCTTTGGGGTCAACCCTGAGATTGGTGTACTCCACCAGAGAATTGAGCAGGTTGGAGGGCATGCGCTGATCCACATCCCAGTCACCGGATTCGTACATCAAGCGGGTGAAATAAAAATCGTAGTGCTCCTGCGCACTACCCGGTGCGGTATTTTGCGCGCGTGTACCCATCGGCAGCGCTGCGGCGCAGCTACCCAGGATCAGGCGCTGGAGAAAAGCCTTGCGGGTGAGGGACACGGGATAACTCTGTTACTGCGTTGGTTTTTATTGTTGAGAGCAAAGGAAAAAAGGTGCTCCATTCGAGACACGCTGTAAATACATCCCTGTACGCTCGTAATCGGCATCCATGCCTCATACGGTCTCAAACGGAGCACTTTCTTTCCTTCTACCCATTTATTTTCAATGCTGGGAGCTGACTGGTTTGCTGGCCAGCTCCCGCCTGGATCATTGGTTAGCCCAGCTTGCGCTTGGTGTTAATCACATTGATACCGTCGAAGCGTGCAGTGGAACTACCGTGGGATACCGCACTGGTTTGCATCGGCTGTCCCTTACCGTCAAAGAAGGAACCACCCAGGCGGTAATCATCTTTGTCGCAGACCTGCGAACAGGCATTCCAGAATTCCTGGGTGTTGGACTGGTAGGCGACATCCTCCACCATGCCGGTAATCTTGCCGTCTTCAATCTCGTAGAACAGCTGTCCACCAAACTGGAAGTTGTAGCGCTGCTGATCGATGGAGAAGGAACCGGCACCCACAATATAAATGCCTTTCTCCACATCCTTGATCATATCGTCGACGCTCAGCTCCTCCTTGCCAGGCAACAGCGAAACGTTGGACATGCGCTGGAATTGCACGCTGGACCAGCTGTCGGCGTAGCAGCAGCCGTGGGATTTCTTTTGCCCCAGCATATGTACCTGGTCGCGGGTGGCCTGGTAGTTCACCAGCACACCGTCTTTTACCAGATCCCAGTTGCGGGTCTTCACGCCTTCATCGTCGTAGCCGACGGCGCCGAGAGAGCCGGGCTGTACCTTATCGGCAAACAGGTTGACCTTGTCGCTGCCGTATTGGAATTTGCCGCTGCGCCATTTATCGATAGTGGCGAAAGAGGTACCGGCAAAATTGGCCTCGTAGCCGAGCACGCGGTCCAGCTCCAGTGGGTGGCCGACGGATTCATGGATGGTGAGCCACAGGTGGCTTGGGTCCAACACCAGGTCGTACTTGCCCGGTTTGACCGATTTAGCCGTGAGCTTTTCCTTGGCTTGTTGCGCCGCCAGACGTGCGTCTTCGGCCATATCGTAGGAATCGCGGTAGAGCACTGTCTGCGCTTGGATCTTGT
Organism: Microbulbifer sp. NBRC 101763; assembly: GCF_040371615.1. Lineage (NCBI taxonomy): Bacteria > Pseudomonadati > Pseudomonadota > Gammaproteobacteria > Cellvibrionales > Microbulbiferaceae > Microbulbifer > Microbulbifer sp. NBRC 101763. The sequence continues at coordinate 223,288 of NZ_BAABQV010000003.1, read as the reverse complement.
CTTCGGCGCGGCCATCCAGGTATTCAAAGCCGCGTCCTACCGGCTGGCTGAGGCCCTGGCGGGTGCGGAAGCCGCCGGTTTTCTTGTCCACTGCGGTAACCGAGAAGGGCGCCCACAAACGGTGAACATCCTGGTCGATATAGGAGCCGTCGGTAGAGGCAAAATACTTTTGTTCATTCACCAGGTACAACATGGAGTTGATATAGCTGGCGCCGGCATCCATAGCGGACTTGTTCACGTCCATCAACAGATCCACCTTGTCGGCCAGGGGGATCTGCATAGCGTTTTTCTGGATGGGTGTCTGCCAGCTCACCTCGCCGTGGCCTTTTACCGGAGCCAGCTGTACTGGCTCCTGCTGGTATTTGGAGTTGGCCTTGGCCGTGGCTACTGCCTGGCGGGTGGCGCGAGCGACGCCATCGGCTGTCAGGTCATTGGTGGCAGCAAAGCCCCAGGTGCCGTTGGCAATAACCCGAATCCCCATGCCGATAGATTCGGTGTTCACCACGTCCTGCACTTTCATCTCGCGGGTGATCACGTATTGATTCAGGTAGCGACCAATACGCACATCGGCATAAGTGGCGCCGAGTTTAGTGGCGGTATTCAGAGCTACATCGGCAAATTCTTTTTTTACCGAGAGATCAATACCGCTTTGGGTCAGTTTGCTCTCGGCCACCAGATTGCCGGACAGCGGCAACATGGAAACACCCAGGCCGGCACCGCTGAGCTGGAGAAATTTTCTTCTATCCATTTCGTTATCCTCGATGGGTGCTGGCGGTTAAACGGCGTCGGAAAGGCTGCTGAAAGTAAAATCGCGTACTTTCAGTGCGGGAATCATGGCTGATATGCCCCACATCCCCACTCGCTGGGGTACGCCCATATCCTCAATATTGTTGAGCATGATTACCGGGCTCTCGTTGAAGCGGAAGTTCTTCACCGGGTATTTGATCTTGCCGTTTTCGATATAGAAGGTGCCGTCACGAGTGAGGCCGGTGAGCAACATGGACTGCGGATCGACCATACGGATATACCAGGTGCGGGATACCAAAATGCCGCGGCGGGTATTTTTGATCAGTTCTTCGGTGGATTTATCGCCGCCCACCATAATCAGGTTGTTGGGCTCGGGGACCACTTCGCCTTTGCTTTGCTCGGCCCAGTAGCGACTGCGCGCCAGGTTTTTCACCACGCCATTTTTCACCCACTCGATGCGTCCAAGCTGCATAAAGTCATCGTCGGTCCAGGGTTGAGCTGGCACATCGAGACTGGTGGGGTCGGAGTAGAAATTTACGCGCTTGTCGAACATCTTCTCGCCGGTACGGTTGCCGCCGCCCTTTTTGCTCATAAAGCTGCGGCCTTCGTCGGCACTGCGCGCATCGAAGCCGCTCATCATGTAACCCACCAGGCCGGACACCGCATTGGGCTCCAGGATCACGGTGTACTTGCCCGGTTCCAGGGCGTGGGCTTCCTGGGACAGGACCGCCTTGTCGATGGCCACAGAGGAAGTGCTGCCAGTATTCATCGCGCCGAAATCGGTAACGTCACTTTCAGCCCAACCGGAACCCAGGCCATTCTCGGTGCGCATGGTTACGGTGAAGTTGGCAGAGGTAGAAGCGTGGTAACCGAACAGGCCTTTGCTGGTGGCGACTGCCGCAAAAGAGCGCTGGTCTTCCAGGTAACCTGCGGCAACCACTTTCTTTTCCTTGGCTGCAATAATGGAATCTGCCGCAGCCTTGGCGCGCTGGTCTGGAGTGATATCTGCGGTGGACTTGGCGAAGCCGTCTACGCTGACATATTTCTGCGGTCCCAGCATCGGCATGGCTTCCGGGTTTTCCGGAGACAGCTTGGCCAGCTCTTCGGCGCGACGCATCACTTTTTCCAGGGAGGCATCGCTGAATTCATTGATGGTGGCCACACCGGATTTCTTGCCGAAACGGGCCTCTACAGCCAGCTCGATATCGTTGACGATGCCACTGGTGGAAACACTGTTGCGCGCGTAGCGAATATTGCCGGTCTCGCTGCCGGCCAGTTGCGCGCTGGCTTCATCGGCGCGGCTGTATTTTAAAACCTTGTCGAGAATACGCTTCGCTTCACTTCTACTCAGAATTGCCATTGCCTTTTCTCCAATTACTTATTCTTGTGCGCCCTTCAGGAAATCTTGCGCTTGGTATTGATTACATTAATTTTGTCAAAACGGGTGGTGGAGCAGCCGTGGGATACGGCGCTCACCTGGCTGGGCTGGCCTTTGCCATCGAAGAAGGTTCCGCCCAGGCGGTAATCACTGCTGTCGCATATCGCCGAGCAGGAATTCCAAAATTCCTGGGTGTTGGACTGGTAGGCGACGTCCTCAACCTGGCCGACGATCTCCCCGTTTTTGATCTCGTAGAACAGCTGTCCGCCGAACTGGAAGTTGTAGCGCTGCTGATCAATGGAGTAGGAGCCGCGCCCGACGATGTAAATGCCTTTTTCCACATCGCGGATCATGTCTTTGGCTGAGTACTTCTTCTCGCTCGGAGCCAGGGAGACATTGGGCATGCGCTGGAATTGCACGCTGGACCAGCTATCGCCATAGCTGCAGCCGTGGGATTCCTTTTGGTCGATCATATGTACCTGATCGCGGGTAGCCTGGTAGTTCACCAGGATGCCGTCTTTTACCAGGTCCCAACGCTTGGTTTTAACCCCTTCGTCGTCATAAGCGACGGCACCGAGGGAGCCCGGTTGTACTTTGTCGGCAAACAGGGTGACTTTGTCGCTGCCGTACTGGAACTTGCCGCTGCGCCACTTATCCAGGGTGGCGAAGGAGGTTCCCGCATAGTTGGCCTCGTAACCCAGCACGCGGTCCAGCTCTAATGGGTGGCCCACAGATTCGTGGATGGTCAGGCATAGGTGCGAGGGTTCCAGTACCAAGTCGTACTTGCCCGGATCGATGGATTTAGCCGAAAGCTTGGCCTTGGCCTGCTCTGCCGCGAGCACCGCATCCTCGGCCATATCGTAGGAGGCTTTGTAGAGCGTGGTCTGTCCGCGAATCTTGTCTTTATCGTGGCCAGCCAGGTATTCATAACCTCTTCCCACTGGATCGCTGAGGCCATTGCGCGTTTTGAAAGCACCACTCTTTTTATCTACAGCGGTCACCTGCATGGGCGCCCACAGGCGGTGGATATCCTGGTCGATGTAGGAGCCGTCGCTGGAAGCAAAGTATTTCTGCTCATTGACTAAATACAAGGAAGAGCGGATATAGCTGGCTCCGGCTTTGAGTGCACCGTTATTAACATCCATCAGGAAATCGACTTTCTCACTGATGGGCACCTGCAGGGCATTCTGTTTGATCGGTGTCTGCCAGGAAACCGCGCCTGCGCCTTTAACCGGTGCCAAGCGCACTGGCTCGGTCTGGTATTTCGCGTTGGCCTTGGCAACCGCAACCGCCTGGCGTGCGGCGCGGGCAACGCCATCGGCAGTCAGATCGTTGGTGGCGGCGAAACCCCAGGTGCCATTGGCGATTACGCGGATACCGGCGCCGAGGGATTCCGTATTGACGATATTCTCCACGTTGGTTTCGCGGGTCATAACGTACTGATTGAGATAGCGACCGATGCGCACATCGGTATAACTGGCTCCGGCTTTGCGCGCCGTATTCAGCGCGACATCTGCCAAGTGTCGTTTGTGCGAGCTGTGCATGCCCTCATTGAGCAGTTGCTCGGCGCTGACCTGAATGCCCTGTAGTGGTAATAAAATACCACTGGAGCCGACGCCGGCGATCTTGAGGAATTTTCTTCTTTCCATTGGCTACCTTTATCCCCCCAATAGGGTTTGGGGGTGTGCTTATTGTTATTGTGCCCGATACATACAAGAGGCCCGGCCGGGCGCCTTGTCCAGACAACAAACCTATACAGGTAACAGGCCATGATTGCTTTTGTAAAGTGTTGGTTCGGTGAAATGAGGTTTGCTAGGGGCAAATGGTTACGGAAAGAGGAGGCGGATGAATCAAGTTGCTAGATGGCTGCGCGTTGGCGTACCTCAGAAAAAGTCGTTTCTGTAAGCAGTTTACCATTACGAAACACTGGTCTCAGTAAATTCTTGTAATGATTTACATCCTCCAGACGAATGGTTCTGAAGTCGCCATTTTCGCATTGAATCAGGGCCAGGCGTCCGCGCTTGGATTTTTTCTCTGGCCCTGTGCGCGGGTCCTTGTAGATGTCCCGCCAGATACCATTGATGCGAATAGCACTGGCTTTCATGGCAAAGCTCATTAAATCCCTATCGACTTTTTGCAGCAGCCCGCCTCCCATACCGAAAGCTACATTCTCAGCACTTTGCTTATGCTTCTGCATTGCCTGCAGTATTTTGGGAATAGTGAAGCGAGAGATGCTATCTCCCTGGATAACACGAATATACTCAGGCAAAACACGGTAACCTTTGCTGTTGATGTGAGCTCCAAATATATGCATCAATCGCTCTATACAATCGACAACGATCTGCACAGGGTTGCCGGAGTCTGGGCGGATAACCAAGGTCCCACCACTGTTTTGAATCGTGTTTTTTAATTGGCCACCCCAGATATTTTCCACTGCGTGCCATAAATCATAGCTATCACTGACCACAGCAACGGTTTTATTTTTACCGGAAAAATGCTGCAGAATGTTTTGATAGGCCAATGCTTCCCCATCTCGGCCCCACGCAGTGATGGTGCTATGCTCTGCCGCCGGAATAGAAAATCCGGGCATATCGGCATGGTAAAAATTTCTCGCACCTATTATTCCCGAGAGAGTATCTGTTCCGTGAAAATTCACCAGATGAGCCATACCGCCCAACATGGCACTTTCCAAGCTACTGGCCCCACGCGCACCGAAATCGTGTAATTGGAAGGGGAGACTCTTTTGGCTGTCGGCCGTTTGCTGTAAATAATGCGCAATGAGTTTTTTAATTTCCCGGCTCTGTGTGGCGACAGTACAGGGATACCAGAGAGCACGCACTAGTGCGGTCTCAAGATAACTGGTCAACCAGAAACAGGATGGGCAGGTATTAACAATTTGTGCCATGACATTGTGTAAAGGAATGATGCCTCCCTCCTCTACAGCACAAATCTCTAAAGGCAGCAGTCCTCGATGTTTACTGACGATATGTTCCCAGCCTGCGCGATTAAAGGGCAAACCGTGGGTTTCTAGTAGCTTTTTTGCCTCTTCGATATTGGCAATTGTGATAGGTCTTTGTAGGTACTGCTTGATAAAAGCTTGTAAACCAAAAAATACCGTTTCAGAAAATTCCCCGCCGCGGCACTCGATATAGCTGCTAATAAATTCCGTACCTGGTGGATATTGCAGGTAGTGGCTGGCTTTATAGCTATCGACATTGAGAATCAGGTTTTCTATCGACATTACATCCGTCAGTTGGCGATGGAACTACTGGGTGTGTCGCCAAAAGCCCGTTTCTGGGTGTGGGAAACAAAAATATTTTTGCGGAAATTCATCTCTGTTAGGATGTGTAAATTAAAACAACTGGCGGTAATAAGAACAATTCCTTACAAAAGTCTCCTGAATTATAGATAGCACAGTTACTAGCATAATATTTTCCTGCGTCGGTTGGTTCTGCCGTACTAATAAGCCATATGAGTTTTAATTGACCCTGTGCATAGTGGTGTGTACTTTTGTATACATGGCAGGTAAGGGATCATTATGCTCAATAAAACACAATCTATATCGGCACGCCTATCGGCGGAAGATTATGCATATTTGATGTCGATTGATCGCAATGGGGCGGTCACCCAAAGTGAAAAAGTACGCGAAATTATTGCAATGGCGAGGGAGTCTATTGGCGGGGATTGTCTTTCCCGCAGCTATCTCTCCTCTGCAGAGGCCATGCTGCCATTAAAGGCTCGTTATCTGGAGGAAAACCAGCGGAGTCTGTTGATTGAGGCGGTAATGGAGTTGCTCACAGAAGGTGCCGCCATTATCAAAGTTTGTGCGGGTAAAGAGCCAATGGCACCGGAATTGGAGAAAGACTTGTTGCCGAGTGTCGAGGCTTTCCTGGAAAAAATGTTGCTGATGTCACAACAGAGTAATCCACGGAGCATTCACCGTGATTCCGCCGTGAGAATTCGTGAATGCCTAGAAGGTGAAACTGCGGAATAAGTATCCGCACAAATGAGTTTTATGCTTAAACAAGCAGCAGTATTCATCTTGAAATAAAAGCGGTAATTCAGCAGCCCGTTTTGGGAAGTAATTAATAAAGTTTGTCAGAATTTGAGGGACTTGGTCTGGCTTTATTGGAAATTGAAATAGTAAAAGGAAAGATGATCTTGAGAGAAGGATTAATTAAGCGCATTTCACGCTTAATCTCTGTGTCTGCGAATTCAGTCGTGGGCTCAGTTGAAGCCGCTGCGCCAGAGTCAGTAATGGAACAGGCAATTCGGGATGTGGATGATGCGATTAAGGATGTGCGAGGCCAGCTAGGGAAAGCAGAGGCATCTAAGTATCTAAATAGTAGAACGTTAAACGACGAAAATACACGTCATAAAAATTTAGCTGAACAAATTACCATCGCTATAAATGAAGGTCGTGATGATTTGGCTGAAGCCGCCATTGCCAAGCAAATGGATATTGAGGTGCAGCTTCCAATTTTAGAGAAAGCGATCAGTGAAAATGAGATAGAAATAAAGGAGCTAGGCTCCTATATTCTTGCTCTGCAAGGTAAGAAGCGGGAAATGCGTGAGAAATTGCAAGAATTTATCGCGGTCAATAAAAATGTAAGAGGTAGCGTTGTTGCTGATGAATATGGTAGGGATAGAAATTCGAAAGCCCAGGTAGAACAAGCTACAGATGCATTTAATCGAGCAATAGATAGTACAGCTATATCGACATTTGATTCCGAAATAGATGCCAGCAAGTTAGCAGAGCTTGAGGAGTTTGCACGAAAGAATCGTGTGAAAGAACGTTTAGCCAAAATTAAGTCGGGGGGCTGATGATATTCTTGTTGCAAGATCAAAACCTGATCTTCACTGGTGCGCTAATTTTAATGTTTATGATAGCGCTTCTTGAAGGTGTGATGACATTGATTGGTGTTGGTATTTCAGATCTACTCGATAACATGCTGCCGGATATTGATATCGATGGGCCGGATGGTGGTGCAACAGGTGGATTGACTAAAGTTTTGGGCTGGTTGCGCTTTGGCGAAGTACCAGCACTGATTCTTTTAGTGGCATTCTTGGTTGGCTTTGGTGTTACCGGTTTACTGATCCAGGTGTTTGTTGAGTCTACTTTGGGTCTGTTATTACCGGGCGGCCTGTTGGCCCTGGTAGTTTTTTTCCTGGCGCTGCCACAGGTGCGCTTTGTTGGTAATTTACTGCGGCGTTTCGCTGTCGGTGATGAGTCTGAAGCGGTGAGAAGAAACTCCTTTATTGGCAGAGTCGCGGTAATTACTGTCGGTAAAGCCGAGGCAGGATCACCCGCAGAAGCACGCTTTAACGATGAATATGGCACCACGCACTATGTGATGGTGGAGCCTGATGAGAGTGAAACTTTTAACCAGGGGGAAAAGGTGTTACTGGTAGAGGAGTTGGGTGTGCATTTCCGTGTGACTCGTCCAACCAGCGAGCACCTGATGGAAAGTAATTAACTGGAGAATCTAGAAGTGATAGGAAACCTACCCATTGTAGTATTTATTGCCGGTGCAATACTGGTTGGCCTGATTGTAATCGGTACCATTTTCGCGCGGCTTTATACCCGTGCCTCTAAAGAACGTTCGTTTGTACGTACCGGCATGGGCGGGCAAAAAGTCATCATGAATGGCGGTGCATTGGTATTACCGGTTTTACATGAAATTATTCCGGTAAATATGAATACCTTACGTCTTGCGGTATCCCGCAAAGAGCATCAGGCGCTAATTACCAAGGACCGTATGCGCGTCGATGTGCTCGCTGAGTTCTATTTGCGTGTAAAGCCCGATGTCGAGGCGATAGCCAACGCGGCACAAACTTTAGGCCTGCGTACTTTGGACCCCGAAGCCTTGAAGGAAATGATTGAGGGCAAGTTTGTCGATGCGTTGCGCTCTGTGGCCGCTGAAATGGAAATGGCGGAGTTGCATGAACAACGCAGCCAGTTTGTACAAAAAGTACAACAGGTGGTTTCTGAGGATCTGTTGAAAAACGGACTGGAACTGGAGTCTGTTTCTTTGACCGGCCTGGACCAGACTCACAAAGAGTTTTTTAACCAGGATAATGTCTTCGATGCTGAAGGCCTTGCCAGCATGACCCGTTCTATTGAAGCGCGTCGTAAAGAAGTTAACGACGTTGAGCAAGAGACTATGGTACAGATCGAGAAGAAAAATCTCGAGGCAGAGCGTCAGAAACTGGAGATCGATAAAGAAAAACGCTACGCACACTTGGAGCAGCAGCGCGAGTTGGAAAATCGTGAAGCAGCACAAAAAGCAGATATCGCCCGTGAATTGGCTGCACAAGAGAGAGGCGCACGTCAGGCGGAGATCGAAGCTCAGCGTGAGGTTAGCCAGTCCCAGATTGCTGCAGAGCAGGCTACAAAATTGTTGGAGATTGAAAAGGAACGTCGCCTAAAGGAACAGGAAATTGAACGTGAACGTATCCTTGATGAGCAGCGTATCTCCAAAGAGAAATCTGTAGAAATTGCGGAGCAAGAGCGGGCAATTGCTGTTGCGGAAAAATCCAAAGAGCAGTCCCAGGCAGACCAGCAGGCCAACGTTGCACTGGCTGAAGCGGTAAAAGCAGAAGAGCAGGTGCGCACCGCCAAGGACGTGGAAGTGGCAGAGCGTGATAAACGTATCGAGATTATTGAAGCCCAGAAAGTGGCTGAGCGTCAGGCTACCGGTATTAAAGTAATGGCCGAAGCGGAGAAGTCAGCTGCAGAAGATAAAGCCGAAGCACTTCGCCTGCAGGCTTCTGCAGAGGCAGAGGCAATTCGTATTAAGGTTGAAGCAGATCGTGAGAAATATGCGGTGGATGCTGAAGGTCAGCGTCTGATGAACGAGGCATACAACAGTCTCAATGAAGCTCAGATTGCACTCAAGAAGGTGCTGAGCCTGCATGAGAACCTGCCCAATATTATCCGTGAGAGTGTTAAACCGATGGAAAGTATTGAGGGAATGAAAATTATTTCTGTTGAAGGTTTAAATGGTGTGGAAGGTCGTGCGTCCAGTGGAATTCTGGATGGAGAATCGGAAGCTAAAGGCCAAAGCCTGCCGGAAGCTTTAGTCGGTAGCGCTCTGAAGCACCGAGCGATGGCCCCTTTAGTGGATTCTCTCTTGAAAGAAGCGGGTGTAGGTAACTTAAGCAACCCCGTTGAGACTGAGGTTTAATATTTTTCAGATTTTGTAGATAAATGTTATTCAGGCTTTATTTACAAGTTATTCAACTAATAAAAACTCTAATTTATCAACCCAGGTCTTTAAAAAAAACCTGGGTTATTTTCTTAGGGAAAGGAAATTATGAAACGCTGTACCAGTTGTAAAAAAGGTGTGCTCAAACCAGTTGTTATTGAGGAATTGTTTCGTGCACATACCTGCTCTAGCTGCGGGGGAAACTGGATTCTGGTTGAAGACTATCTGACTTGGAAAAGAAAAACCCCCGAAAATCATTTTTCAGATAACTTAGATGTGCTGAATGAAGTGGTGGCAGAAGATACCAAGAAAGCTATTTTATGTCCGGTAACAGGCATGATCATGCAGAAGTTAAAAATTACTGCAGGCAGTGAACACCGTTTAGATTATAGCCCGGCAATTGGTGGTATTTGGCTGGATAAGGGAGAGTGGGAGCTTCTGAAGGCTGAGGGGCTTGCTGCTTCTCTGAACTCTCTAGTCACTCATGAGTGGCAGAAAAAGGTTAGGGATACTAAAGCACAAGAGACTTTTTCTGAAGTTTATCGGAGCAGATTTGGCGAAGAGCTATATGAGAAAGTAAAAGAGGTCCGTGAGTGGTTGCACTCCCAAGAACAGAAAGCGGATATGCTTGCCTATTTGATAGCGGAAGACCCTTATTCTGCCGAGCGCTAGTTGCTAGTTTTTATAGTGTTATTGATCTGGGGGCAAGATTCACTCCTGTCCCCTTTAGCTAAATAATTGCTACCCAATTGTTATTCAAGTTGACTGTTGTTGGCTCGCTTCTTGATGGCATTAAGAATCACTAAGATCGATTATAAGATCGCTTTAATTATGATATAGAAGCTGCCTACATTTTTGTGATTGAATTTCTTCGTTTCTAAACGAGACGATAGGCTATCTAAGAATGGGAATTGTTTTCCTTATTTAATCGAGGAAAGCCTCATTGTCACCTAAATCATCCGTCTCTGGATTTTCTAAATCAATGTTTTAATAGTAAAAAATATTTGTATGAAATTGATAATTTGTTCTCAATTTTTTTTCGAGAGGATTTTGTAGGCGTCTTTGAAAATTAAAATCTTGATGTTAATCTAATTTAGGTCGCTAATTTGTTTAACTGTGACAATTAACATATAAAAAAATAATTGAGTTAGGAAGATGACTATTAAAAAATTATTCTTAGCGGTTTCTTTAATTGTTTGTTCTTTTACTGCATTCCCTGCATTTTCTGCAGATCTGGTGTGCAACCTTAATGTGAAAGCTGGAGGAAGTGTATTTGGTAATGGCACGAACCGCTGTGGTGGCCTCGATTTCAGTTTTGGGAATTCAACTTCGGGAAGCTGGGAAATTACTAATATCACCAAGTCTATTGATCGTATTAATTGGGTGAAAGGTTGCAGCTCGGGCTTATACTGTTCCGTGACAGTAAGGGCTTATTCGCCTAACCAAGCTGAAGTCTATATACATTATGTTGATGGAAGTATTGAATACTTGGAAGGCTCAATGTTTTACGAAACTGGACATTAAGTTAGTAATTTAAGTTAGTAATTTGGCGCCGATTGTTCTATCGGCGCTTCTATCTATCAGTGGACATCTGCTTAATCAGATAATACTCACGCCAATTTTCTCGCTTCAATTACATGGCGAACCCTCTCATCATCGGCTTTTATTAAAGCCATGGAATACAAGGACTATTACAAGATTCTCGGTCTGGAGCGAAACGCTGATCAGGCGGAGATTAAACGTGCCTATCGAAAGCTGGCACGTAAATATCACCCGGATGTCAGTAACGAGGAGGGTGCAGAAGAGCATTTCAAGGAGGTAAATGAGGCCTATGAGGTGCTTAAAGACCCCGAAAAGCGTGCAGCCTATGATCAGCTAGGCGCCGGTTATCAGTCTGGACAGGACTTTCGGCCGCCTCCAAATTGGGATCAGGGATTTGAGTTTCATGGTGGTGGTTATACCAATGCTGACCCAGAGGCTTTTAGTGACTTCTTCGAAAGTCTTTTTGGCCGGGGTGGATTCAGCCAGGGTTACGGTGGCAGGCAGAGGCGCCAATTTAGTGCCCAGGGAGAAAATACCTATGCGCGAATTGCCATAGACCTGGAGGATAGCTACCGCGGTGCCACCCGCCAGATCACTCTGAAGCACTCGGTATTGGGTGCGGATGGGCGCCCACATATGCAGGAGCGTACCCTCAACGTAAAAATTCCTAAGGGTATTACTGAGGGGCAGCAAATAAGACTGGCAGGACAAGGTGAACCGGGTATTGGTGAGGGGAAGCCGGGTGATCTGTATCTGGAGATCAACTTTAATCCCCACCCTCTTTATCGTATTGAGGCTAAGACCGTCTACTTGGAACTGCCTCTGGCACCTTGGGAAATCGCATTGGGCGCTAAGGTACAGGTGCCAACACCAGAGGGGGCGATCAAGCTGACAATTCCAGCTAACAGTGAAAATGGCAAAAAGCTTCGCCTTAAAGGCCGCGGCATTCCCGCCAAACAGCCGGGGGACATGTATGTTGTGTTGCAGACGGTAACACCGTCGGCGTCTACAGATGCACAGCGCGATGCTTACCATAAATTCAGCGAAGCGTTTGAATATAACCCGCGTAAGTCTATGGGGGGTTGGGAGTGAGGATCAAAAAACTTGAGCGGGTGACCGGCATCCTCTTGGATGAAGATAGTGAGCTAAGCCTGAGCGAATTGTGCCGGGCTTGTGGAGTTCCTGCAGAGCGAATAATTGCCCTGGTGGAGGAGGGTGTAATCGAACCCCGCCACCGGGAACCACAGTGGCGCTTCAGTGGTATCTGCGTGCGCCGAGTTCGGCGGGCATATACCCTGGAGCGTGATTTAGGTGTCAATTTGGCCGGTGCGGCTCTGGCTATCGAATTACTAGAGGAAATTGAGAGGTTACAGGCACACTTGGCGCGGCTAGAGGCGCGCCACAGGCGTAAATAATATCTAGCGCACTGATCGCATGTGTGGACCTATAACCTCAATTTTTTCAATCCAAATGGCCCCACTGTAATCTTGTGGCAAGTAGTCTAACTCCTCCGGTTCATAGATACCGGCAAGGCCCCGCTTGCCACCTTGGTGATTTACCGCCATAACCAAGCTTCCCACCTGAGCTACCCGCGCAGAATAGCGATTGGGCCAGCCCCAAAGGGCCCATTTCCAAGTGTTGGGGGCAACCACTATGCTGTTGCGGCAGGCATCAGGCATGTAGCCACTCCAACCAATAAGCACATATTGCAGTGCACATTTCTTTGCACTGGTCTTGCTGAAGGCTAGTGCGTTTGGTCGTAATTCCCGGATCCTTTCTATTGGGCGGGTACCCCCATAAACCATCAGGCGGGAGTCAGTGAGTAATTGGTGCTGGCGTAGATAGGCATCCAGTCGGTCTGCTTCCGTTGGGTCATTGCTTTTTATATTGATAAGGAATTGTCGATTCGGGAAGTGTTGCAGAACCTCCTTTAAAGTAGGTAGCTGTCCAATACCTTGGCCGCGAAAGGGAAAAGTTTCACCACCATCGAAGGTATAGCCGTAGCCAATATCGAGCTTCTTTAAGTCTGCGAGGGAATGTTCCCGAGTAACGCCTTTTCCATCTGTACGGCAATCCAGGGTCCAGTCATGAAAAACGGCAAACTCACCATCAGTGGTGGGGTGAATGTCTAGTTCAACAATATTTGCACCGTGGGCAAAGGCAGCCTCCATGGAGGGTATAGTGTTTTCCAGGTAGCTGTGTTCAGGTCGGAATATACGAATAGCTGTGCAATCGTCACGTCCCAGGTTATCGCGATTGTAGGTTTGGTAGACTCCACGATGGGAAATCAGGATGGGGTCCCCCTGGGGAGCCGGTGCCAGCCAGGAAGCATTGAGTAGATAAATCACCCCAAATCCGAGAAGAGAAGTCAGTACTCCAATTTTGATGATAGGACCCCGCCCCATAAAATTGTCTCCGTATTTCCTGTTGAAGGTGCGCCAATACTAGCTGGCTTTGGCTCAAAAAAATGGGCGCTGGGAGGGCAAATTATGGCGAATTGAGGCGGGGAACAGGGCGGCTGGAACCGCCCCGGATCTGACTAGAGTGCGGCCTTCGTGATAGTAACAGTCAGGTAACCAGTGTAGACAAGGTAGGCCGTCAATAGTGCGGCGCCTTCCCACCGATTGATACGTCCCTGGCCGCGGAAGCCGTAGGCGAATATAAATAAAGCAATGGTGAGGCCAATCACCATGGGCCAGTCCCTGGACAAGACTTCAGGGGGTACGCTCGACATAGGTGCAATGGTTCCGGCGATACCCACGACTGCGAGCAGGTTAAACATATTGGAGCCGACCACATTGCCGATAGCGATATCGTGTTCGCCTTTGCGTGCCGCAACTATAGTAGCGGCCAGCTCTGGCAGGGAAGTGCCGAGAGCAACGATAGTAAGACCGATAACCAGGTCGCTGACTCCGAGGGATTCAGCAATCGTAACCGCGCCCCATACCAGCATGCGGGAACTGATAATCAATAAGGCTAGGCCGGCCACCACCCAGAAAATAGCCCGGCCGAGGGGCATGGAGTGCTCCTCCAGTTCGCCAGCTACTTCGCCTTCTAATTGATCGCCCTTGTTACGCAAGGCCGAGAAAACACTCCAGCCGATGAGGGCGAAGAAGCCCATAAGCAGAATAACGGCTTCCCAGCGCTCCAGTTTGCCATTCCACAGGAATGCGCCACCTAATAAGGTAATTGCCAGCAATAGCGGCAGTTCCTTGCGTACGATTTTTGAGTGCACCGTAAGGGGAATAATGAGTGCACTCAGGCCGAGGATCAGGCCGGTATTGGCAATATTGGAACCGTAGGCATTACCCAAGGCGAGACCGGGGCTGCCGTCCAAGGCGGCAATAGCGGAAACCACCATCTCTGGTGCGGAGGTACCGAAGCCAACGATCACCATGCCGATCAATAGTGTGGGCATTCCGGCATGTTTGGCAGTGGCTGCAGCGCCTTCTACAAAGCGGTCAGCACTCCAAACCAGCACAACAAAACCGGCGATAATGGCGAGAGCGGCAAGAAGCATAGGCGATCCTCAATAGTGGGCATTCAGATTGGGGCATTGCCCGACAAACGGGTGGCGATTGTACCGGCTCTCTGCGCTACAAACAGGGTGTTACCCCGATCAACGGCGCGATAAGTGAAAATAAACGTAAATGTCCCGCCAGTCAGACGGTTCTGCTGCCAGTGTGAACTACAGTCAATGCATGGCCCGGTAAATCTGCGGGGTGACCTATGGGCAGCGCACTTTGGCGCGGCGCCTCGTTCAGCTGGTGGAGATGTCGGGTAAATCTACGCGGGTCGCACAAAGCAATGCGCGGCAGATTCCGCGATATCCATGTCACCGGCCACTCGCCGGGTATCTAGGAGGCCTATATGCAACTCAAAGCTTCAATTGGAATACTGGCCGCGGCGCTGGTGCTGACCCTGTCCGCTTGCGAACATCGCAAAAAGGAAGAGGAGATGGACAAGAAAGGGATGGCGACCATGGAGACTGGATGTTGCCAGCACGCAGAGAGCGCCTGCGCGGGTGATGTCACCAAGTCTCAATGTGACCAGATGAGCGGCAAGTTTCACAAAGACCATATGTGCCGCACTGATAATGGTAAGTGTGCCCGTAAGGAGCGCTAGTGATATCGGGTGTGGTTAGAGGCTCATAGGCTAAGGCCACACCCGAATTCCATCCGCTCAATACATTTCCCCATTATCTTTCCCTGATGGGTCATTTCCTGTCTTTTATTTAACTCTCCATCTGAACAAATCTCTGTGACTGAAATTAACCTCTTGGTAACCGCTCTAGGGTCCAATAACAGGGGCCCTTGACATTAGTTACATCTGCAACTAACTTCGTTTGCGCTTTAAATCCACAATCCGCAGCCCCCATCAAAGGCGCTGCGATGATAAGAAATGGAGGACCGCATGGCGGACTTATTTGAAAACCCGATGGGTCTTAACGGCTTCGAATTCGTAGAGTTTACTGCGCCAGAAAAAGGTATCCTTGAAACCGTATTTACTGCCATGGGCTTTGAGAAAGTCGCCCGCCACCGCTCCAAGGATGTTGAGCTATGGCGCCAGGGTGATATTAACTTTATCACTAACTACGAGCCCAACAGCCACGCCTATTACTATGCCCAGGAGCACGGCCCCTCCGCTTGTGGCCTGGCTTTCCGTGTGAAAGACGCAAAGTTCGCCTATGAAGAGGCCCTGCGTAAAGGCGCACAACCTGTACAGGTGAATACCGGCCCGATGGAGTTGCACTTACCCGCGATTAAGGGAATTGGCGGCGCTACCCTGTATTTGATCGACCGCTACGAAGATGGCGAATCCATTTACGATATCGACTTTAATTGGGAAGAGGGCGTCGATCGCCGCCCTGAAGGCTGTGGTTTCCATACCCTGGACCACCTGACCCACAACGTATATCGCGGTCGTATGGACTATTGGGCCAAGTACTACGAAGACCTGTTTAATTTCCGCGAGATCCGCTACTTCGATATCAAAGGCGAGTACACCGGCCTGCTGTCCAAGGCTATGACCGCGCCCGATGGCAAGATCCGTATCCCGCTGAACGAAGAAGCGGCCGGTGGCGGTGGCCAGATCGAAGAATTCCTGATGAAGTACAACGGTGAGGGTATCCAGCATATCGCCTTCGCCTGTGACGACTTGATTGCCTGTTGGGATCGCCTGAAAGAGCGCGGTATGGAGTTTATGACTCCGCCGCCGGACACTTACTACGAAATGCTGGAAGAGCGCCTGCCCGGCCACGGTGAGCCCACCGAAGAATTCCAAAGCCGCGGCATCCTACTCGATGGCACTACCGAAGGCGGACAGCCGCGCCTGCTGCTGCAGATCTTCTCCGCCAATATGCTAGGCCCCGTATTTTTCGAGTTTATCCAGCGCAAGGAAGACGAAGGATTTGGAGAGGGTAACTTTAAGGCCCTGTTCGAATCCATTGAGCGCGACCAGCTCAAGCGCGGCGTCATTAAAGAAAAGGAATAAAAAACGGAGGCTTCAATGGGTATTAAGCGCATTCACCACGTGGCGTATCGCTGCAGGGACGCCAAGGAGACCGTGGAATTCTACCGCGACCTTCTCGGTATGGACTTCCAGCTGGCCATTGCCGAAAACGAGGTACCCTCAACCGGTGAGCCGGACCCTTACATGCATGTCTTTATGGATGCGGGTATGGGGAATGTGCTTGCCTTCTTCGAAATCCCCAACTCTCCAGAGATGGGGCGCGATGAAAATACCCCCAAGTGGGTGCAGCATATCGCTTTCGAAGTGGAATCCATGGAAGAGATGCTAGCGACCAAAGAAAAGCTGGAAGCGGCCGGGGTCGACGTGCTCGGCCCTACCGATCACACTATTTTCCAGTCGATCTATTTCTTTGATCCCAACGGCCACCGTATCGAGCTGGCCGCCAATACCGCCAAGCCTGGTATGCACAAGGAACTGAAGCGGGTTGCTGAGGATATGTTGGAAGAGTGGTCTCGTACGAAAAAAGCCCCAAGGCATGCCGCCTGGATGCATGGGGAAGAAGAATTTGTGGAAAAAACTGAAGGGGAGGCACAGTGAAGTTAGCCAGCCTTAAATCCGGCCGCGATGGTCAACTGGTTGTTGTCAGCGACGATCTTACCCGCATGGTGCCGGCCGGCGATATTGCCCCAACCATGCAGAGTGCGTTGGACAACTGGGCATCAGTCAGTGGTGAGCTGGAGAAACTGCACGAGCGCCTGCAAAACGGTGAGATCCAGGGGGAGACATTTGATCAAGCCCTGTGCGCTTCACCTCTACCACGCGCTTATCATTGGGCCGATGGCAGCGCTTACGTGAATCATGTTGAGCTGGTGCGTAAAGCCCGCGGTGCAGAGGTACCGGAGAGCTTTTACAGTGATCCGCTCATGTATCAGGGCGGTTCCGATACCTTCCTGGCTCCGCGCGAGCCGGTGAAGATGCCGCAAAGCAATGGCTTTGGCATCGACTTCGAAGCAGAAATAGCCGTGATTACCGACGATGTGCCTATGGGGGTGTCCGCCGAGGATGCGCTGTCCCACATCAAACTGATAATGCTGGTGAACGATGTTTCCCTGCGTGGTTTGATTCCTGCGGAATTGGCTAAGGGGTTTGGCTTCTACCAATCCAAACCCTCCAGTGCTTTCTCACCGGTATGCGTGACTCCAGAGCAGCTGGGTGAAAACTGGCGTGAAGGCAAACTGCACTTGCCACTGGTTTCCCACCTGAATGGCGAGAAGTTTGGTGAGCCCAATGCCGGAGTGGATATGACGTTCCACTTTGGCCAGCTGGTTGCCCATGCAGCCAGAACCCGCCCACTTTGTGCGGGCACCATTATTGGTTCCGGTACTGTATCCAATAAGTTGGATGGTGGCCCTGGTAAGCCTGTCGCAGAGGGTGGAGTCGGCTACAGCTGCATTGCAGAGATCCGTATGATTGAGACCATCCAGAATGGCTCAGCGAGCACGCCGTTTATGGACTTTGGCAATAGCATTGCTATCGAAATGCTCGATGATAAAGGCCAGTCAATTTTTGGTCGTATTGAGCAGACAGTGGAGAAGGTTTAATACCATTTTTTTGCGACGGCTTATACCATAGAAAGGGGTACCCGATGGGGCCCCTTTTTTATTATTTATATTCCAAGTTGGCGCATGGAAAGTAATGGCATTTGCCGCCGTATATTGGTCAGCTTTTCAGCTTCCAACGTGGCAGTGATGACTGCTTCACCCTCGCCGGCTCCGGCCAGGATTTCACCCCAGGGATCGATAATCGCTGAATGTCCCCAGGTACGTCTTTTCTCCGAGTGGATCCCCCCCTGATTGGCTGCAATTACAAAGCAGCCGTTCTCGATCGCACAGGCTTGCAGCAGGGTCATCCAGTGTGCCCGCCCTGTGGTGTGGGTAAATGCTGCTGGCACCAAAAAAATCTCAGCACCGGCTATGGCCAGCTGGCGGTAGAGTTCGGGAAAGCGCAAATCAAAACAGATACTGAGCCCCAGGGCACCCCAGGGCGATGTCGCCACACAGGGCTCGTTGCCGGGTTCAATACTGGCGGATTCACGATAGCTGCCGGTAGCGTCCTCAACTTCCACATCAAATAAATGTATTTTGTCATAGCGAGCCATTAAAGTGCCTTGATCGCCGAATAGCAGGCACGCTGAGCGGCTGCGCTTTCCCTCGGTAGGGCTACCGTCGGCTCGCTCCAGTAAGGGTATCGAACCAGCGACCAGCCAGATACCCAGCTCCTCTGCCCAACTCGCAAGCGCGTGTTGAATGGGTTGTCTATCTGTATTGGTTTTACCAGAAATGCAAAATGGTTCGGCCACGGAAAAACTACCTTTATCCGAAAAATGTGCAAAGTTTTCCGGTAGCAGTATTAGTTTCGCGCCTCGTTCGGCGGCTTCCTTAAGCAGCTTGTAGGCCTGTGAAAGATTCTCTGTAACGCTTTCGCCGCTTACCATTTGCACCGCTGCGACACAAAGATTTTTCACTGGGGATCTCCTTTTTCTCCAATAGTTTTACGGAGTATGATAAAGCTGGAACCTTACGGGATAAATCTCAAGTACGCTTAAGTGTGCCAACTGTGGGCAGGTTGAGTATTCAATACTTGATAGTAATATTTTTCTCATTGTTAGCCCCGCTTGTCTAAATGTGTTTGTTGATGATTCCTTATTGGTTTAGCAATCTCTTGTTAGCGTAGACCCAAATTTTCATAAAAATAATTTTCTGTAGATTTACAAAAAAAATTCTATAGAGATTTGTGTTACATGTTATTCATAGTTTTATATCAAATAAAAGAACTATAGATTCTTAGAGGGCATGGTAATTCCGAAGGAATATCTGATCAGTTAAATTTCTTTATTGAGTGGCTTTAGAGGTTAGCTACCTTTTTATATTGGGTAATAGAAAAACTCATCTTTAATCAACGAAATTTGGTCAATGTCTCTCAATAATCCCCTTCAAATAACTGTTTATGCGGCGTGAAAAAATAGTGCCAGAGTCGATTTAAAAAGCTTTTTTATTCCCTGTTGAAGTTGAAAATTTTCTGCTTCAATATGATTTAACTTGTTGAATTGGTTGATTTTTTGTGGAGTTGTCAAAGCGGATGGCTCTGAATGCCCAATAGATTAGTCGAATTTAATCAGCTAAATATTGATAATTTTCACTATAAAATTGACCATAAGTTATGGAGAGAAAACATGCCAATGTTAACAGGTAGACGAGGCGAGCTGACTCGTTCAAAACAAGATGTTATTAATGCTGGAGGGTTGGTTCCTAAATTAGGTTTAAATGCCCATAAGGGCGGCTTCAAAGGATTTCTCGATTGTAAAAAAAAGGTCAATGGCGTAATGGGCTGCCAATGTCCAAATATGGATGAAAAATGGCTTTATTACAGGGGCGTGGCTATGATGCGTGGCTTTGCCTTAGATCCGGGGTTACTTACCGTTCATGTAAAAGCTAATACTGCTGGTCTTCTTTCGTGGGCTGGACCTGGTAATGAGTGCTATGCCGGTCAGCAAACTCGATATACCTCACCTGACATGGCTGTATTTGGCTGGGAAGATGGCAAAGAAGCGTTGAAAGAGGTTTATAGAAGGCTCGAGATACCCAGTGCACCAACTAAGACTGCTTTCGATCTTTTTAGGCAACATCAAGTAAAGTTTGCCATGAGCCCTGACATGAAAGTTTTAGCAATGATCGTGAAGAATGGAGTCGAATATAGCTATTTTACACCAATCAAAACAAAAGACATTGAATTTGGTGGCATATATGATGGTGGCCTTCAGCCAAAAGAAGATCCGATACTTAAAATACTGAGAATTAGAAGAATACCGAAAGATTCGTCTCAATATCAAGAAGCTCTTAGGAAAATTGAGCGGGACAAAGCGATTGAATCTAAGCCATTTTTAGACATTGTGACAAAAGCACAACCAGTCAATTTAAAATGGTACCCAGTTAATTTTAGGCTTCCTCAGCCATATAGTGGCCTTGGTGTGGGGAGAAAGGAAAAAATAGGATTGTAATAATTCAAATATGCAACTAAGCCCATGTCAATTTGAATGTTGTGTTCAGGTAGGAGACTTCCGCAACTATCACTAAGTGCGTTGGTTATTGTGGAAATGCAGGGTTTACTCAGTCTTCTGGTATCAGCTCACGTACTTCATGTTCCTGAAGGGTAGCTCTGCTATTAGATCTTACAAGAGCGAGGGACTAGCTGCGTATATTGTGGGGCCGTAGGCATAACGGTTCCCACAATGATTTCACTTTGCACCTTTTCATGTAATCAACTTTCCATAAATCACAACCTTTCTTGGTTCATGGGGCATAGAAAGCAATCTCGCAGAGGGCAACCCATGTTAAGGTTGGTCGATCTAATTCTGATAACTAAAAACCGAGCGATTTAATGGAGAGCAGCGTGAAATCCGGCAAGGCCCTGGCAAAACACATTAAGCGGGTATCTGGTGTTATCTTGGCTACTTGTGTACTAACCCCCGTATCTTGGTCCCTAACAGCAACAGAACAGCTCCAGGGTGTGATTGAAGACCACTGGCAATACAGTCTGCGTGAGGACCCGATTACTGCGGGTCGTATGGGTGTGTCGGACTATAATCGCCAATTACCGGGGGTGGCTGCCGAGGACAGGGCACGTCGACTCAAAGCCGAAGAGGAATTGCTCCGGCGTCTGCAAGCGGTGGACACCAATGAATTGAACGATTCGGATAGGGTTAATCGCGAGTTACTCGCCTGGGTTTTGGAAAACTCTATTGAAGCCAATGAATTGTTCCTGGAGCGGGTGCCCCTCAATACTTTTTACAGTTTTTATAGCGCTGCCCTGGATGCCAATAGTGGTTTGGCGATGACCCGTGTTGGCGATTATGAGGACTATATCGCCCGCATCCGGGACTTTGGCCGGTATTTCGATGAGAATATTGCCAATATGCGTGAAGGAGTTCGCACAGGTTTTGTCTTGCCCAAAATAGTGGTGCAGGGCATAGCCCCCACCGTGCGAGCTCAAGTTTATAAGGATCCCACTAAGAGCAGCTTGTACAAACCTTTTGTTGAGATGCCTATATCAATTCCCCCTGCAGAGCAGCAACGTCTGCGTGAAGCTGGAAAAGCGGCAATTGAACAGGTAGCTATTCCAGCCTTTGCTCGGGTGGCAAACTTCCTTGAGGGAGATTATCTCAAAGCTGCCAGCGAAACTATCGGTGCCGAGAAAATGCGCGGAGGTAGTGACTATTATCGCCACAATATCCGTAACTATGTGACTCTGGATATGGACCCGTCAGAGATCCATCGAACCGGCCTTGCTGAAGTCAAGCGTATCCGTGCAGAGATGGAGGAGCTGATTAAGGAGTCCGGCTTTAAAGGGACTTTTGAAGAGTTTACCCATTTCCTGCGCACCGACCCGCAATTCTATGCTCAGACTCCGGAAGAGTTACTTAAAGAGACTGCCTATATCTCCAAGCGCATCGATTACCTGCTGCCAGAGTTCTTTAACCTGCTGCCACGCACTCCTTACGGAGTGGTTCCGGTACCTAGCGAGATCGCGCCCAACTACACCACGGCTTCCTATAATCCTGCCGCTATTGGTGGTACCCGCGGTGGAGCTTACTGGTTGAATACTTACGGCTTGGACCAGCGCCCTCTGTACGAGTTACCCGCTTTGACCCTGCATGAGGCGGTGCCTGGCCACCATCTGCAGAATGCCCTGTCCCAGGAGCTTGAAAATGTGCCGGACTTTCGACGGAATCTTTATTTGAGTGCTTTTGGGGAGGGTTGGGCACTTTACTCCGAGCGTCTCGGCAAAGAAATGGGCCTGTACACTACGCCTTATGAGCATTTTGGGCGTCTCAGCTATGAAATGTGGCGTGCGGCACGCCTGGTAATTGATACCGGCATCCACTCCCAGGGCTGGACCCGTCAGCAAGCGCTCGATTTTCTATCCAGCAATACTTCACTTTCTCCCGCGAATGTGCGTGCAGAAGTGGATCGTTATATTTCCTGGCCGGGCCAAGCCCTCTCTTACAAAATGGGAGAAATTAAGATCCGCCAGCTGCGTGCGCAGGCGGAAAAAGAGCTTGGTGATCGGTTTGACTTGCGTGTCTTCCACGATGCGCTGTTAAAAAATGGAGCCTTACCTCTCTCCATGTTGGAAGAGCAGATGCAAGGTTTTATAGAGGAGCAGAAATCTTCTTAAAATATCGTTTTGCAATCCCGCTCTCAATTGCTAAAGCGGGATTGCAAATGAGAAAACAGATGCGCTTCTGGCTAATTTCCTATTCACGCTAATAGTTCACATAAAGTCTATCCACCCCATGGAGTGGGCGTACTTTATTAGCATCCCGCTACACATAAGAACGACTACTCCTCTCAGGTAGGTAGGATTAATTTTAAATAGGCAGTGTGACCCTATCCACGCACCTATGATTTGTCCAATCATCATTAGGATGCCTACTATCCACGCAATATGTCCGGCAAGTAAAAATATAATTAAAGAGGCTAAATTGGTGGAGAAGTTTAGAGGTTTTGCCATCGCAGTAGATGTCAATATATCTTGTCCCCGGCAAGCTATACCTGACAAGGTAAAAAATGACCCTGTTCCAGGTCCGAACATGCCATCGTAGTACCCAATCAATGGAATTACCCCATATTTATATTTTCTGCTGGATAATTTTGGCTCCTCATTATTCTGAGTCAATGACGGGGAAATTAGGAAATAAACGGCAATAAATAAAAGCACTACAGGAATTATATATGACAAGATGTCAGTGTTAATAAATTGTACTGCTATTGTTCCAATAGCCGCACCAATAAAAGCCGGTAGCATTAAGCTCTTAATCCCACTCCAGCTTATTTTACTGCTCTTAATCATCATATAAGTTGCAGTTGCTGTACCGATACTGCCTTGCAATTTATTGGTGCCTAGGGCGGTTAAGGGCGGTACACCACTCAGAATTAAGGCCGGTACTGTTATCAGGCCGCCACCACCTGCCAATGTATCGAGTAGGCCGGCTATTACGGCAATAAAAAACAAAATAGACAATAATTCAATAGAGAAGCTTGCGAACTCTAAGAGAATACCTCCTATCGCATGTTGCTAAGACTTAACTTTCAATAACCTTCTTTATTTTTCTTCCACCATGTTAGGAAATTTTCCCCAATGGAATGCTGTGGTAGGGAATGGGAATCTTTTTCTATCCCCTGTTCCTTTTCCATTTCAGTGACCTTTTTATTCGCTGTGCTAAACCAAACCTTGGGGTCTTTTATTCCCTGCTGTAGAGCATCGCCATAGAGTGCAGAACTGAACCAGGTGCGCTGGGAGTCGTCGCTGCAACCAAAAGAGGTTCTGTTATCGGCAGCGGAGGTAAATACGATACGATTTGGGGTGCTCAAAGGCTCAATCCACTGGCCGGAATAGCAGGCTGAAATTACTATCCACTGGTACCTTGCATTAAGGTTATCCAGCCATTTTTTTCCGTCTGCCACAGAGAGATCCTTTAGTGGCATTTTACCCTCGGCAATTGTTAAGTCGCCATTGCGTGCACCGTGGCTGACAAGGTGCACTAGCAGTAGGTCTTCCTGTGGGTCCAGTAACTGATCCAGGGCACTGAGACTTTCTTGGATACTGGTGCGGGTGGCGAGAGGAAAACTGTAGCCGCCACCGTTACTGAGGCGCAGTACACGCTCATCAATACCAAAGGCCTTATCAAGGCGTTCTGACACCCAATCCAATTCTCTGGCAAATACCGGAGAGGTGCCATCACCGCCTACTAACAGCGTGTACACATCGCGTACACCAGGCCTCTGCGGTGCCAGTGCATCAATAGCGCTTTGTAAGCGATCACTCTCGCTGTAAAGGCGTGTTTCCGCCTCGGCTGCAGGAATTTCTTGTTGTGTACGCCAGGCCGCCTCACTGGGAAAATAGATGCCCTTAGCAAAATAGCCGGACTCTTCAATAGTATTTCCCTCGCCATCAATGCTCACACGCAGGCCTTCCCCATCCGCCTCTCCGTAGCGAAAGTTGGCGCGAATAGTGGTCCCATCAGGTTGGGTCAATTCACCAGCGCCAGAGTAAAAGCCGTATTCGAAGTCGCCTTTGTATCTGTAGCCTTCGTTATCTGAGTAATCTCCGCGTAGAAACATTCCCTGCTCGAAAGTGCCTTTATATTGACTGCCATCTTCAGTGGTCAGCTCACCTTCACCGTGTGGACCGTAATCCAGAAACTCACCACTATAAGTTTCTCTGCCATCCCATTTTGCTGTGCCTCTTTGCAACTCCCCATCATTGAAATGACCCGACCATTCATTTTCACCACAGGTATAGCGGCCTTCGCCATGTGGTTCTCCATTGAGGAATTCACCCTCATAAGTACAGCCATCTGTTTTGGTAAGTAATCCCTGGCCGCTAATGCGGCCATTGTGAAATTCCCCGCGATAGTGATTACCATCGGGCCATTGCAACTGGCCCTGACCATGGAAAAGGCCATCTTGTAAGTCACCTTTGTATACAGAACCATCTGGCAGGGCGGTGCCGCCTGCAAACTGTGTTGGCTCGCAGGCACTGAGAAGA
Source organism: Microbulbifer sp. NBRC 101763 (assembly GCF_040371615.1). Classification (NCBI taxonomy): domain Bacteria; kingdom Pseudomonadati; phylum Pseudomonadota; class Gammaproteobacteria; order Cellvibrionales; family Microbulbiferaceae; genus Microbulbifer; species Microbulbifer sp. NBRC 101763. Next base: position 198,334 of record NZ_BAABQV010000003.1, on the reverse strand, counting down.
AGAAAAAGAGGGGTTAAGTAGGCGTATCTCATTCCATGGTCCATCATTGATGCTCTGGAGTGAGATTAACAAAATGGTGCCAACAGGGCTCTAGGCTTTATTCAGCTGCTCGAACTTAAGCCCGTATTTTTCCAGTAGCTGGCGTACCCGGTGGGAATCGTTGTTGGATTTTTTAGCTGTGCGGCTTATCTGAAAAAGCCGGCGCCCGGCTTCCGCCATGGAGCTGGATTCCTCACAGACTTGGATCAGTCCTGCCAGTTTGATCTGCTCGTAGTAATCCATCTGTTCAATATTGCCGGGGCCCAGTAGCGCTTCAATCCGTGCAATGGGTAGCGATGACTCATTGGTAGAGGCTTGCCACTTTAAGCACAGTCGCTGGATTTCCTCTTCCACCACTTCAGTGGTAATACGCCCACCATCGGCGAGAGTGCCCATGCGCAGGATACTGGCGTTAAGGTCGCGAAAGTTAGCGGACCAGCTGGCCTCTCCTGAATGGCCAAAATTGAGATACCTCTCCCGTGCCGCTTTATTGAAGCTCACCAAATGGCCAGACTTTCTGGAAAAAGCCTCCAGCTCAAAGTCGATATTGGGTTCCAGGTCTTCAATACGTTCACGCAGGGAGGGCAGGCGGTAAGTCCACAGGTCAATTCGGGCAAGCAGGTCCGCACGAAACTTACCTTCGCGGCTGTGCTGGACAAGATCCCGGTTAGTACCGGCGATCAGCTGGAAGTGACTGCTCACCTCTTTGTCTGAGCCAAAGGGCATAAAACGTTTGTGTTCTATAGCGCGTAACAGCATGGCTTGCTCGTCCAGTCCCAGCTCGCCGATCTCGTCCAGAAAAAGTAGGCCCTTATCAGCTTCCATCAACAGCCCGGGACGATGTGCGGTGGCACCGGTAAAGGCGCCTTTGCGGTGGCCGAACAGAGCGGACATGGCATTTTCGCCGCGCAGAGTAGCGCAGTTTACTGCTACCAACCCGCCTTCCAGCTTACCGCGCTGTTTGCGCAGCTCATAAACACGCTGGGCCAGTTGTGATTTACCCGCCCCCGTAGGGCCGGTTATTAATATTGGGGCATCAGAGCGGATAGAGACCTGCTCCAGCTGCTCGATCATCTGGTTAAAAGCGAGATTATTAGTTTCAATGCCACCTTTCAGGTAGGTGGTGCCCTCTTGGTGTTCCCTCTGGAATCGCGAGGCAATCTGATCGTATTTGGATAGATCCAAATCGATAATTTGGTACTCGCCCGGCAAACCACTGTGCTTGCGTGCCGGGGATGTTTGTAGCAGGCGCCCGGGGAAATACCCCGCTTCTGTTAATAGATATAGGCAGATCTGGGCGACATGGGTGCCCGTGGTGATATGTACCAGGTACTGCTCATCATCCGGCTTGAAGCTATAGGCGCGGGCGAAATCCAGCAGGTTGCTGTATACGCTCTCGAAATCCCAAGGGTCGTTAAAGTTCACCCGGTGGTGGACCACTTCAGTCTCTGGAGAGACCCGTGCAATATCTTCGGTGACCTGGTCTGCCAGGTTCTTTGAGTGATTGTCGAACAGAAGTTCCAGACGGTCGATAAGCAGGTCTTCGTGCTGGCACATGGATATGTTTGGGCGCCATTTGTCCCAGCGCTTGTCACCTTTGCCGCGCCGATCTTTGCTGGTACCGAGAATACTGATAGCAATTGTCTTCATGATATCTAAAATATTATTTTACTATCAAAAAAGATAGATATTCATGGCTTTGTTATTTCAAAAAAACTCTCAAGAGTTTTGGTATTAAAAATAAATTCCATAAAAAACAACAAGTTATAAAAAATTTCCAACTTTGATAAAAAGTTGGCACTCAATTCGCTATATCAATAGAAAAGTGAAGCGTAAGAATATCGAGCGCGGTTTCAAAAGGAGTTAAAGATGAAGCCAATGCCATATGAAGTGATGCAGGCAGGTGGGGTGCCGATTAAGTCCTGGACCCTGGGAGTGCCCTTTGAGGATGAAGCCAAGGCGCAGCTCAAAAATATTTCTCAGATGCCCTTTATCCACAAATGGGTGGCAGCGATGCCCGATGTACACCTGGGCAAAGGCGCCACGATTGGCAGTGTGGTACCTACCCTGGGGGCGGTAATTCCCGCAGCTGTGGGTGTGGATATCGGCTGCGGCATGATGGCGGTGCGAACCAGCCTTACAGCGGCGCAACTTCCGGATAACCTGGCAGGGGTGCGCAGCGCTATTGAACGCGCAGTGCCCCATGGCCGTACGGGCCGGCACCGGGGCAGGGGGAGGGATAAAGGTGCCTGGGAGAATCCGCCGGATGATGCACTTGCCGGTTGGGCGCCATTGGCAGCGCAGTTTGAGTTGCTTAAAGAAAAGCACCCTGTATTAAAAAATACTAATAACATCAACCACTTGGGAACATTGGGCACCGGCAACCACTTTATTGAGATGTGCCTGGATGAGCACGGTAGCGTATGGCTGATGCTGCATAGCGGTTCCCGTGGTGTGGGTAACCGTATTGGTACCTACTTTATCGAGAAAGCCAAGCGGGACATGGAGCGTTGGCATATCCATCTGCCGGATAGTGACTTAGCATATTTCCCCGAAGGCACAGAGCATTTCGATGACTATGTACTAGCGGTGGAATGGGCACAGGAGTTTGCTCGTATCAATCGTGAAGTAATGATGACGCGTACTATCGGTGCGGTGAAGCAGGCTCTGGGCATGGATTTCGAAGCGCGCATGGAGGCAGTGAATTGCCATCACAATTATGTTTCCCGAGAGCACCACTACGGCAAGGATGTGCTGGTGACGCGCAAGGGGGCTGTAAGAGCTCGTGTTGATGAAATGGGCATTATTCCCGGGAGTATGGGGGCCAAATCTTTTATTGTGCGGGGGCTGGGTAATGAGGAAAGCTTCTGCAGTTGTAGCCATGGTGCTGGGCGAGTGATGTCGCGTACCAAGGCAAAAAAACTGGTGTCCCTGGAGGAGCACCGCGCGGCTACCATCGACGTAGAGTGCCGTAAAGACGAAGGTGTGATCGACGAAACCCCATCGGCCTACAAACCTATTGAGAAGGTTATGGCAGCACAAAAAGACCTGGTGGAAATCGTTTACACCCTCAAGCAGGTAGTCTGCGTCAAAGGATAATCGGTGTCGGTCAGGGATAAGGCCTTCAGTATATAAAGAATGCCGGAGATAGTGCCCAACGGGCCGGTTCTCCGCAAACAAGTTTGAGTGTTTTTGTTCCAGTCAGCGGAGCCGGTTCTGTTTGCCGGCCTGGCACCACCGCCGCTGGCGGCAGGTGTACCCTCTGGGCCAATCCTCAAACGCTAACTTTGTAGCTCAATTGGTAGAGCAACCGTTTTGTCGGTTGGTTACGGGTTCAATTCCCGTCAAAGTCACGTCGCCTGGAAAGCGATCTTAAGGGAAGGCGAGAGCCTGGGGTTCGAATCCCCGCAAAGAAACCCTCTTTGTTGAAATCTATCCGGGGCCCATTGTGCCTTATGGTTTCGGCAATTCGGTACTACACCAATTGCCAAACAAAAAGGTACTTCGGTGACAGTGTCGCCTTTCGTGGGTTTGCACTGTGCGAGCGGATTACAGGTTATGCATTGACTCTATTTTGACCAGGGATGTTGGCTGTATTTCCCAGGAGAGGAGAAAGAAAAAGTCTGCAAAACCGCTGTATTTTGCTCCTACTTTGTACAAGCGCTGGGCCACCCTGGGATCGGGTGGGCCCCACCCAAAAGGAATAAAAGATAAGAGATCGGAGAAATGAAGTCTCTCTTTAAAATATGGAAGATTGTGGATGTGGCTGATAACGAGCGTGCATTGCTGTTTCGCCGCAGTCGATTTGAAAGGGTATTGCCTCCTGGACGTCACCGTATCTGGCTGCTTTCCGGTGATGTGCGGGTGGAGACCTATGATATTACCGAAGTGGTTTTTGATGCGATTAAAGCAAAATTCCTTCTGAATACTTATGGACAAATATTGGGTGAATATTTGCAGTCCTATGAGTTATCTGATCATCAGGTAGGCCTTTTTTACCAGGATGGTCACCTGGTGGATATCCTTCCTCCTGGTACTTATCGCGCTGTGTGGAAGGGTAGTGAAACCGTGCGTGTAGGTATTGTAGATATTTCAAAGGAGTATTCCATTGATGACAATATATTGGGATTGCTTGGTCGTGGGGTGAAGGTTGGACAAATGCGTATTGCCGCTCAGGCGGTTAGCTACAACGAAATTCCCGATGAGCACGTAGGCCTTCTGGTTGTTAATGGCAAACTGGAAAAAACCCTGCAGCCCGGTCGTTATGGATTCTGGAAGTACAATCGCTCCATCGTGGTGAAATTGATGGACATGCGCTTGCAAACTATTGAAGTGAGTGGCCAGGAAATTCTTACCAAGGACCGGGTAAGTTTGCGTATAAACCTGAGCGGTAGTTTCAAGATTACTGATCCAAAGCGGGTAGCATTAAAACTCAGTGACTACAAAAGCTATATTTATCGTGAATTGCAACTATATCTGCGTGAAGCAGTGGGTACCCAGACTCTGGATAGCTTGTTGGCAGATAAGGATCGGCTGAATATTGTTATTGCTACGGGCATTCGTAAAAAAATAGCGGAGTACGGTATCGAGATCGTCAGTGTCGGTGTGAAAGACATTATTTTACCAGGCGATATGAAAATGATTCTAAATCAGGTAGTGGAAGCACAAAAAGAATCTGAAGCGAATTTAATAAAACGCCGGGAAGAGACCCAGGCCATGCGTTCCATGCATAACACCGCCAAGATGATGGATAACAATCCTGTGTTACTGCGGTTAAAAGAATTAGAGTCGCTGGAAAAGGTCAGTAATCGTATCGATAAAATTTCAGTATACGGCGGTCTTGAGGGTGTGCTTAATGATTTGGTGAAACTGCGCCCAACTGCTTGAATAAAATAAAGACATCGAAACCATTTAGTGGTATTTAAGGGAATTATTAGTGATTGAGATTGATGGCGCCCAGGGGGAGGGTGGCGGCCAGATTTTACGGACTTCCCTCACTTTGTCCATGTGCCAGGGAATACCGGTTCGTATTAAAAATATTCGAGCAGGCCGCAATAAGCCTGGACTATTACGCCAACATCTCACTTGCTTACGCGCTGCCAAAGCTATTAGTGAAGCTGATGTTAGCGGTGAGCAGCTGGGGGCTACGGAAGTTACTTTTATTCCGGGAAAAGTACGATCTGGCGAGTATCATTTTTCCATCGGCTCGGCCGGTAGTACCAGCTTGGTATTGCAAACGGTGTTGCTGCCTCTTTTATTTGCTGATGGTATTAGTGAGCTGCACTTGGAAGGGGGTACCCACAATAAAAAGGCTCCAAGCTTTGATTTTATAGCCCAGGTTTATTTGCCTCTATTAGCGCGTATGGGCGCGGGAGTGGAGGTGGAGCTAACGGATTATGGTTTTTATCCAGCTGGTGGCGGTGCCTGGCGTGCGCGTATCCACCCCCTCTCCAATTTATCAAAACTGGAACTGACTGAAAGAGGAGAGCTGCTGGAACGCAAAGCTGTAGCCATATCCGCGAATATACCGGCTCATATTGGCTTGCGTGAACTGGCGCAGGTGAGTAAGCAATGTGAGTGGCCGGATGAGTATTTGCAGCGAAAACAGGTGCGTTCCCAAGGGCCCGGTAATTTGCTGTCGCTGCGGTTGCAATCTGAACAGGTAACTGAAATCTTCGATTCCATGGGCGAGCAGGGCGTAAGTTCAGAGCGGGTTGCCCAGCGTGCGATTCGGCAGATGCAGCGTTATCTGAATTCTGGTGCGCCAGTAGGTGAATATCTGGCCGATCAACTGTTATTGCCTATGGCTTTGGGCAATGGTGGTCGCTTTTATACATTGAAGCCCAGCCAGCATTTATTGACCAATATTCAGGTGATCCGAGAAATTATAGGTACGGACGTTCGGCTGAAAAAATTTGGTGCAGATAAATGGGAAGTTCTTGTTGTTTAGAAGTAAAGAAGCTTGATACTTAGAAATTACAAAAGTGTACCTTTAAAAATTATTCAGGCCATTGATATTCTGCTCGTTTAGAATCGTCTATTTGTATATTATCTAGAAACAAGATATCACATTTATAATGTGGTACACCTCATGGAGTCCCTTGTAATCACTCGTCTTAGCTCTTGAGTGCATTCAAATATGAGAGCTTATTTTATTTCGAATGTAAAATGTCAATATAAAAGGAATTTATTAGGAATATGTCTAAGTTGTTAAGATTAGCCGTACCCTTAATTGCCCTTGTAACAGCCGCATGTGGCGGTGGTGGCAGTGGCGGCAGTGATGGAAATGCTGAAAATGGAAATGGTGGGACGACTGTTCCTGTCGCCAACCAAGCCCCGGTAGCAAGCTTTACTTTGTCTTCGCAGTCTGGGCTTTCACCTGCGCTGGTTAAGTTTGATGCATCTGCTTCAAGCGATACGGACGGCAGTATCACTAGTTACGAATGGAATTTTGGTGATGGCAGTGATGCTACTGGGAAGGAAGTTGAGTATACCTTTTATGCATACGACGGGGTTGACAAGGAGTATACGATTCAGCTGACGGTTACGGATAATGACGGTGCGACTGCCACTTCCGAATTGACGTTTACAGCCCTTAAAAATTCACCGCCCGTTGCAAAATTTTCATATAACCAGCCAGATCTTGAATCACGATTGGTTTTATTCGATGCATCGGAAAGTAATGATGCAGAAAGTACTGACTTATTGTACAAGTGGGATTTTGGTGATGGTACGACAGGTGATGGTATTCAACCGGAGCATGAATACCAGGAGTATGGAGCTTATACCGTCACCCTAATTGTGGATGATCAGACGGGTAACACCAATAATTATGTGACTAACTTGTTAGTCAGTGATGGTCAGTTTGTTGCTTTTGGAAAGATATCTCTCGCAAAAGGAGAATATGCTGATAGCGATACCAATGATCCCAACAGCGAGCTTGTACCCAATAATTCAATGAAAGAAGCACAGACAATTTCCGGGGTTAGTGAAGTTGTTGGTTTTGTTGTTTCTCAATTTGCTTCTCAAGATAAGAGTTCAAGTGCCTACCGGGATGAGTTTGATTTCTATGTTGCCACGTTAAAAAAGGATCAGAATGTTTCTCTACATATTCAGGACTGGCAAAATGGTGATGCAGATATCGATCTTTGGTTGATAGATGAGTCTGGTAATTTACTCATAGGTTCAAATGGTGTTGAAGAAACGGAATCCCTAAAAATCCCAGAAGATGGAAGTTATTATTTGGCAGCATTGGCATTTGGTGGGGCTTCTGCTTACCGTATGCAAATATCCTCTGCTCCGACAGTTGATAGCGTTGGTAATTCAATCCGTACCAATGAAAATTTTGTCGCTGGTGAACTTATAGCTCGTCTAAAGCCCACGGCTAAATTAGCAGGTATTGGGAAGCTTACTGCGGCAGGCGCGGTCAAGCACACTACCAGGGATAATGGCCCAATGCTACTGGATTCAAATCAGGCGGCGAAGGGGTTTGGCTTATTTAAGTCAGCGGGAGTATCCTCGCTATCGAATACTGCTGGCGTAAAGGTTTCAGCTGAAATACAGCGTAAATTGGAGACCATTTATAATCTCAAGCGTCTTAATGCTAGTGGCCAATTTGAATATGTTGAACTGAACCGGATTCGTCAGCGTCAATCAGTCAGCGATCCCTTGTATCCAAAGATGTGGCATTACTCACAAATTGCTGTACAGGACGCGTGGAGTACGTCAACCGGAAGAGGTGCAATCGTTGCGGTATTAGACACGGGTATCTTATCAGGTCATCCAGACCTCCAGGGTCAGTTGGTAGCTGGCTTCGATATGATCAGTGATATTGATAATTCCGTGGATGGAGATGGTATTGATCCAAACCCTGAAGACCCAGGTGATGCTCCAGACAGTGATAATGATTCCTGGCACGGTACTCATGTGGCGGGCACAATCGCTGCAGCTACTAACAACGGTATTGGTATTGCAGGCGTTGCCCATGAAGCCAAAATAATGCCTGTACGGGTGCTGGGCGCTGAGGGAGCTAGCGATTATGACATTGCTCAAGGGATTTATTTTGCTGCAGGCCTTACAAATGACTCTGGTAAAGTTCCAGATCAAAAAGCTGATGTAATCAATATGAGCCTCGGGGGGGCGGGTTACTCTCAAACGATGCAGGATGCCATAAGCGCAGCCCGTGAAGCGGGCGTGATAATTGTCGCTGCAGCAGGTAATAATAGTGATGATGTTAGTAACTATTCGCCAGCTAACCTCGACGGTGTTGTTACCGTGGCTGCCACCCAACAAGGTGGTGAGCCTGTTTGGTACTCCAATTTTGGGGGGAATGTTGATTTAACAGCTCCTGGCGGTTTAATGCCAATTGATCGGCGTGACCCTTTTGATCCCTTTGACCCTAAGGTAATAGCGAAATCTGATGGCGGTGTGATAAGTACTCTCGGGAAAGAGACTGAGAGCGGTGAAATCGAGTTTATCTATGGGGGTATGCAAGGTACTTCTATGGCTGCACCTCATGTGTCCGGTGTTATTGCCTTGATGAAGGAGGAGTGGGAGTCGATGACTCCCGACGATTTTGACAGCTTGATAACAGACTTTAAGGTCTCCTACGGTAATACGCCAAGTCCTCGGTTTGGTTATGGTGAAATTAATGCTGAGCTTGCAGTTGCTTCTGCAAAATCTCGTGCGTTCGTCACGCCGCAGCTTGGGCGTCTGTATATTAAAAGTGGCCATCAGCATGAACTGTGGGCCCAAAAAGAAACGAAGGTAGAACTGTTGGCAAATATGCCTGGAGTTTCGGTTGCTGAGATTAATGCATCTGAGTCTTGGTTGAACGCCAGCTATCTAGATGAGGATTCAAGTGGTCTTGGTAATTATCAAATTACTGTAGATACCTCCAACCTGGAGGCAGGTCGTTATTCTGGTATTTTGAGCTTTGTTGCTTCTACCGAAACCCGTTTTGATTTATGGGTATCAGTCCAGGTTATCGGTGAAGATGTGGAATCTGGTGGTGATGCCGGTGCCGTTTATGTCGATTTTGTTGATATCAAAACTGGTGAAGCTGCAGGCCGGGTAATGGCAACTTTCGATCCAGAGCAGGGCGTCTACCATTATAAGTCCCCAGAATTAGATGCCCTTTCTGAGTTAGGGTATGGTGTGATGGCTGGAACCGATATCGATAATGATGGGGTTATCTGTGAAGTGGATGAACTGTGCCACCGCTTGGTGACTAATGATGATTGGTTACCAATAGTTAGTGGGTATTTTCACGAAGATGTAGAAGTTACGGATTTAGAGTTAAGGGCGTTATGGTTCCCCTTGAAAGATCTATAACCTAAGGCGCTGTGCTAGCCGATAGCCATCCCCATCCTTTTGGGTGGGGATAATCTTCAATCTTATTTAGATCATCTAGTGATTAATCGTCGCAGTGAGGATTACCGTCAATACAGCACTCCTCCTGCAGGAATTCCACCAGCCTGAATAGTTCTTCATACTGAGGCACACAATAGAGGGTGCGGCCCTCTCGTCGTTGAATGACCAACCCCACAGATACCAAACGGTTAATGTGGTGGGAGAGAGTGGAGCCAGGAACATCCAGCGCTTCCTGTATTTCTCCAACAGGCATGCCCTCTGGGCCACCTCTGACCAATAGGCGGAATATTTCCAGGCGGGTTAAATGGCCTAATTCAGCGAAGCACTTGGCGGCTATGTCTGTCTGCATTGTTGTGTTCCTGGGGCTCCAATATTTCTATATTACTAGAAATAACTTGTAGTCACAAAAAAGTTGCACTAATATATTTCCATTAATCTAGAAATATGGAATGAATGTAATGTCTCCAGAAGTTCTTGTAATGCTTGAAGAGGCGCTGGGCATGTTTGTATGGCTCGGTATCGAGCTGACAGCGTTATTTTTGGTAATCAGTTTTATTATTGGCGTAATTCAGGAATACCTGCCGTCAGGAAAAATCCAGGCTATTCTCAGCTCAAAGAATGGCCGTGGCTACTTTTCTGCAGCGATACTCGGTGGTCTGACGCCATTCTGTAGTTGCTCAACCATCCCTATGCTGAGCGGCCTGTTGAAAGCCCGAGCCGGTTTTGGACCAACAGTCACCTTCTTATTCACTTCGCCACTTTTGAATCCCATCATTATTGGTCTATTCCTTGTGACCTTCGGCCTTAATATCACTTTGGTTTATGCCGCAACGGCACTGGCAGTTTCAGTGACTGCTGGGTATGTATTGGAGCGGCTCAACTTTGCTCGCTTCATTCGCCCGGAAGTATTGAAGGGGAATACTGGAAGCGGCTGCTCTGGTGCGAGTAAACCCAGGAAACCAGAGACTGGCGGCTGTGGTGCCAGTGCATCTGCAACTACTTGTACAGAAGAGAAAGCTTGCAATGGACCGCTTCCCCAAGTCGCCGCTTGCGATGGTACCGTTGCATTGAGTGCCGTGCAGGACAATCGCTGGGTGCGGATCTGGCGGGAAACCTGGAGCCAGTTTAAGAAAGTACTGCCCTACCTGTTGATTGGGATCGCAATCGGTGCTTTCACCTACGGCTTTATACCTGCAGATTTCATTGCAAAGTATGCTGGAGCCGGTAACCCTCTCGCCATCCCTTTCGCGGCAGTAATTGGGGTCCCGCTATATATCCGTGCTGAGGCCGTAATCCCCTTATCTGCGGCGCTGCTCGCAAAAGGCATGAATATGGGGGCAGTAATGGCATTGATTATTGGCAGTGCCGGTGCCAGCCTAACTGAGGTGATCCTACTGAAGTCGATGTTCCGCAAACCAATGGTAGCGGCTTTCCTGCTAGTGATCTTCGGTATGGCAATTTTTGCAGGTCTGCTGTTCCACCTGTTTTTCTCATAAACCCCTGAACCACATGTAGGAGCAATGATGGACTTTGATAAAAATAATTCCGGTGCTGAAAATCACTTTGTGCGTAACAGCCCATCGGCACTTAAAAATATTTTTGGCACAGAGAAAGTAACTCCCTTTTGGGTAGCGGATATGGATTTCAATGTAGCCGACCCTATTAGAGCAGAATTGCAAAGGTTGGTGGATAGAGGGCAGTTCGCCTACGAGTTCTACCCCGCGGGGATCTTTAGTGCAATTAGTAGTTGGTATCAGCGGCGTCACAATTTGCGGTTAGAAACGGATAAATTTGTTCAGGTTACAGGCGTTTTGACTGGTATTGCGCTATTGATCCGTGAGCTTACTGAAAAGGGTAATTCCGTTCTGGTTCAGCCCCCGGTCTATCACCAATTTAGTAAAGTGATCCAAAGTGCAGGCCGTAAAATTGTTAAAAGTCCGTTGCGAATGAGTGATGGAAGGTACCGGATGAACTTTACGGATCTGGATAAGCAGTTCGCAGATCCGGAAGTAAAAGCAATGATCCTTTGCAATCCGCACAACCCGGTTGGGAGGGTCTGGCAAAAGGAAGAGCTGGAAAAGCTCCTGCAATTAGCCAATAAATATAATGTGACCATTATCAGCGATGAAATCCATGGTGATATTATTTATTCGGGTCATCAATTTACCAGCTTGATGGCTCTGGATTCAGAGAAACATGTAGCCTTGATTGGCTCGCCAGCTAAGACTTTTGGTATGCAGAGTATTTCCAATGGATACATCTATACCCAAAACAGCAGGTTGCTACAGGCAGTTAGTGATAAAAGTGAATCCATGTATCTGAATCAGGGCAATGCCTTCACCACTTTTGCAACTATTGCTGCTTTTGAAAAGGGGGATGCCTGGCTGGATCAGTTACTGGCTTATCTTCAGGATAACTTGGGTTGGATAAAGGAGTTTTTGCTGGAGGAATTATCGGTTGTAAAAATGACGTCCGTAGAAGGTACCTATCAGGTCTGGCTGGACTTTTCAGAAACTGGCTTTGCGGGTAGCGAGCTTACTACAAAATTGGCTGAAGCCGGCTTTGGCGCATCGCCAGGAACCTGGTTCGACGACACAGCAACACAGTTTGTACGGATGAACTTTGCTGTACCCAGGGCCGATATAAAAAAGGCCTTCCTGCGTTTAAAAGAGGTTTTTGCAAAGCCCAATACAAGTTCTGGGAGCAGTGCCGGTGATAGAAAGTGTTGTGGCTGCTGCGATTAGCTCAAAGTATCATCGTTTGCTAGTTGTCTATTGTTAGTAAGTATTTGGGCAGCCTCCAGTGCCGCTCAAGAAGTTCTTAAGGCTACCAGGTAGATAATGGTCCCAGCCACTTTTGCACATATCCCAACATTTCATCTCAGGGGAAAGGCCAATGTGGGTAAAAGTAACCAGAGTTCCCTTATTTTCCTCAGAAAACTCGAAGCGCAGGGTACTGCCCTTCCACTCCTCGGGGTCGTCCACGTTATCGGACACCATATTCGACTCAATGCATTCGAGCTCAATCAGTTTTTCTGGCTTCAATGTTTTGGCGCGGAAAACCCAGTAAGACTCTCCCTTAAACCCGGTTTTGGCAGTGTCGCCCACCTTTAGAAAGGGTGCGCTTACCGGTGTCCACCACTGGGACATTTTTTCGGCTACCGCTTTATAAGCATCTCCCTGGGAGCTTGGGCTAAAAAATGAGGTGGTGTAGTTGGACATTACCGCTCTCCATAAGGTTGTTGTAATTGGCCCAGCAGGGCATTCATTAAATACTATTTATCTTTTACCAATAATCCAGAGACTTCGCCTTTGGGGTCCAGTTTTGTATGCAAGTTAATGAACACTTTATTATCCATTAATCCTTCCCGATAAGGTTCCTCGACAAGCCATCTCCCCATAATAAAACCGCTGTTGCCCTCAGAGCATTTCTTTTTAAGTCCGTGTTTATCCTTGTCTGTTTTGGTAGCGGGCCAGTCTGGGACCATCCCCGGTTGGGTTGGCATACCACAGATAGTTTGAATAATCGGGCCGCTCGCCTTGCCAGGCTTGCAAATAGGAGGTTCCTTGCCGTCGCCCGAACACTGAAGGTGGAAATGCGACATGGCGACTCCACCCTGTGATAGATCACTGTACCCAACCATAAAGCTCAGCATATGCGTCTGGTTGTTATAGGCGCCGATTAAGAAACCATTAGCATCTTTAGGGGTTTGCGGATTGACTTTTTTACCGAGCATATTTTCATTAGCAGTGGTTAGGTCAGCTTTAAAGATGGTAAACCGCTTGTCATCTCCCGCATCAGACCAGGCTTTCTCGCCAGCACCATGTTTAGCGGTTGATGTATCTTTTTCTTTTTTATTGTGGCTATCGGCAGTTGTGAAAGTGGAATAGGCCAGTATAAGCATCGCCATTATTGAAAAAACGGCGATGGGCAATGAATTCAGTTTCATTAACCTCTCCTCTTTATTAAATCAATATTGTCATTGCACGGTGGAAAATGGGATGCCAGCCCCTAAACAAGACTTATTCACCATGATGAACGGGGACAAATCATGGGGTGTATTGGCGATAAGTACTTGTAGCATATGTGGTAGGTATTGGCCTTACGGGGCCAATTTAAAAGACAGTATTTTTTACCCTATTTTTTATCCTAGACATGTTTAGGGTTGGGCGAACCCCGCGGTGAGAGCCTGGCTCACAGCGACCTACTGGCTCACGGAGTGGGGAATCAATCGGAAAATATTGGGATATTTCGCTGAATTTTATTAACAGAGGTATTTGCCAAATTTAAAAAACTGGTTACGGAGCTTATTTATCCGTGCCCAATGATTCTTCTATCTAGAGTGGGGTGCTATCACCCCACATCCTTCCAAACCAATTCCCGCTCCCGGGCATACAGGGGAATAAAGTTAAACCGCACTTCTGTGCCCCCCTCATCGCGCCGGCGAATATTTAATTTGCCGTTCAGGTTGCTGGCGCGCTCCTGCATAATCGACATGCCAAAGTGATTGCGCTTTTCCGGAGAATTGCTGATACCGACGCCATTGTCACGGATACGCACGTTGAGAGAGTGATTCTCGGCCTGGGTAAGGCTGATCTGTACCATATCCCCTTGGGAGTGGTAGACGGCATTTTGCGAGGCCTCCCGCACCAACTGCAAAAGGTGAATTTCCTCATGGGGAGTGAGAGGCACCTCGTTGAGGTGATAGTCGAGCAGGATGGTGATTTGCGGGTGTTGCTCACGGTAAGCGAGGATGGATTGCTCGAGGATATTACGCAGGCCACCGGGGCCTATTTGCAGGCGGAAGGTGGTGAGCAGTTCGCGCAACTGGCGATAGGAGGAGTCCAGCCCCTCCTTCAATTCGGTAATAATTTCCTCCACCTTGGCTTTGTCCATCTGCTCATTGCGGTTGGCGCGATTGAGCCGGGTAACCTGGATTTTCAGGTAGGAGAGGGATTGTGCCAATGAGTCGTGCAGTTCCCGCGCGATTATTGCGCGTTCATCCAGCAGGGCGACGCGGCGTTCCTGGGCTTCACGCTCGTTGATGGCGATGGCAGCGGTAACGCTGTCGGCAAAGGTAGCCAAGCGTTGTTGCTGCTCCTCATCGAGGCTTTCACCGCGGGGTAGGGTGCACATCAGTACGCCGTAATTGCGCTTGTCCACTTCCAGCGGGAAGCGGTACACGCGGTAGTCGCCCTCGTCGGAGGGACCACAGGTGCTTACGCACATACGGCACTCATTACCGTCACACTGGCTGTTGCCGAGGCCCTGCACCAGGTGCTCGTAAGGAGCTTCGCCTTCGGGAGTCATCAGGCAAAGGTCCAGGTTGCTCAGATCGGCCACATTAGCGAACTCTCCCAGCCATTGTCCCAGCTCAGCACTTGCCAGGGGGCCCTCGCTGATACGTCGCGCCAGGCGGTATTGGAAGTCCAGTGCCTCGTGACTCTTTTGTAATTGTGCTGTTTTGAGTTCTACACGATGGGCAAGGTCACGGTGGGTTGCGTGGATCTCATCGCTCATGTAATTGATGGTGCGCGCCAACACCCCCAGCTCATCCTCACTGTCGATTTCCAGGCGGTGCCCGTTGAAGTCTCCCTGTGCAATGCTCAGGGAGCGGTTGGTGAGTTGCTTGAGTGGTTGTTCCACGGAGCGGTGGAGTATGTAAAGAGACAGGTACACTAGCGCCACTATGGCGAACAGGGAGCCCACCTGTACCAAGCGCAGCAAGCTGATCTTCTCTTCAGCGATGGTTTGGTAGTCGGATACCAGGGTATCTACATCGCCAATAAACGGTTCCAGGCGGTTAGCCAGCTGCAGAGAGTCCATGGGCAAGCGGCCGGCGGCAATGGATTCCAACAGGGGGCGTATCTCCCCTTCCCAACTATCGATCACCTTGCGGTAGTTGTGTGCTGCGCGCAGGTTGTCGCTGGCGTTGAAGTCGGAGATGCTCAATACCCGAGCCAGGCGCGATGCAACCTCATCGGCGAGTTCGGTAGTGGCATCAATATCGCCGGAGGGGGCGGTAGCGGCCAGCCGGTAGCTCATGGCGCGCAGGGAGCCAGCCAGGTTTACCGCGGCGGCATCGTTTTCGGCGGCATCGGAGATGATATAGGACGCCACCATGGAGCTCAGGGCCACCAGCACGGTGAGCAGCATCAGGGTACCGATGCGGTAGACGATGGATTGTCGGATTCGGTTCAGCATATCTGATTCACTTCGCCCCTGGGCGGTTGTGGGAACTCCTCCCTATTGTGCCGCCCACGGGTGCTCAAATTTGTGAGTACCACCAAAGAACGCCAGTTTTGCACAAAATTTAACCTGATGCCTGCTTTTTAAGCGGAGGCCCAGCCACTCTGCGGTTCGCGCAATACCTTAGCCATGAGTTGGCGCCATTTCCCTACCCACTCTGGGGTAGTTCGTCGCTTTTCTACCCCTTTTTGGTCAGGTGATCCTTCCGCACAGCGCTTTTATATTCCCCGCTAAACCGATGCTTTAACCGCATTTCGATGCCCTGGGAGTACCGCATGAGCCATTTCCTGGACCGACTGAAATACCTGAAGAAACAAAAAGAGCCTTTTTCCGGAGGACACGGGGAAAAGACCGATGACGACCGCAGCTGGGAAGATGGCTATCGTCGCCGCTGGCAGTTCGACAAGATTGTGCGCTCCACTCACGGGGTGAACTGCACCGGCTCCTGCAGCTGGAAGATCTACGTCAAAGACGGCCTGGTCACCTGGGAGACCCAGCAGACCGACTACCCGCGCACCCGCCCGGACCTGCCCAACCACGAGCCCCGAGGCTGCCCCCGTGGTGCCAGCTACTCCTGGTATATGTACTCGGCCAACCGCCTCAAGTACCCGAAGATCCGCAAGCGCCTGGTAAAACTCTGGCGCGAAGCCAAGTTGAGACACAGCGATCCGGTAGAGGCCTGGGCCAGCATTGTTGAGGACCCGGCCAAGGCCAGGTCCTACAAAGAGCGCCGCGGTATGGGCGGATTTGTGCGGATCAAATGGGATGAAGCCAATGAGCTGATCGCCGCTGCCAATGTATACACCACCAAGAAATATGGACCCGACCGGGTAACCGGCTTCTCGCCGATTCCCGCCATGTCCATGGTCTCCTACGCTGCCGGTGCCCGCTATTTGTCATTGATCGGCGGTAACTGCCTGAGTTTCTACGACTGGTACTGCGACCTGCCGCCCGCCTCTCCGCAGATTTGGGGTGAGCAGACCGACGTGCCCGAGTCCGCCGACTGGTACAACTCCAACTACCTGATCGTCTGGGGTTCCAATGTGCCGCAGACCCGTACCCCGGATGCGCACTTCCTTAGCGAGGTGCGTTACAAGGGTGCCAAGACCTGCGTAATCACTTCCGACTACTCCGAGTGCTCCAAGTTTGGTGATACCTGGCTGGCACCGCGCCAGGGTACCGATGCGGCCCTGGCGATGGCCTTCGGCCACGTGATTTTGAAAGAATTCCACGTCGACAAGCCCAGTGCTTACTTCACCGAATATGTGCGCACCACCACCGATATGCCGATGCTGGTGACCCTGGAAGAGCGCGACGGCAAGCTTGTACAGGGCCGCTTCCTGCGCGCCTCCGACCTGGCGGATGACCTCGGCCAGGACAACAATCCCGAGTGGAAGACCATCGCCGTCAACCATGATGGCCAGCTGGTGTCACCCCAGGGATCTGTAGGTTACCGCTGGGGCGAGCAGGGAAAATGGAATATCGAACAGCGCGATGGCCTTAGTGGCGAAGAAGTAGAGTTGAAGCTCAGCCTCAAAGACTGTGCCGATGAGATCGCCCAGGTGGCCTTCCCATACTTCGGTGGCCAAACCCACGAACACGATTACTTCCAGCACACCGATCACAGTGACGTGATCGACTACAAGGTGCCGGTAAAGTACGTGCAGAACAAAGACGGCGAGGTACTCAAAGTCGCCAGCGTCTACGACCTGACCCTGGCCAACTACGGCGTAGAGCACGGTCTCGACGACCCCAACTGCGCTCACAGCTACGACGAAGACAAGCCCTACACACCCGCCTGGCAGGAAAAGGTGACCGGTTGTCGCCGCGAGAATGTCATCCAGGTAGCGCGTGAGTTTGCCAACACCGCTGACAAGACCCGTGGACGCTCCATGGTGATTGTGGGTGCCGCGCTCAACCACTGGTACCACATGGATATGAACTACCGTGGCCTCATCAATATGCTGATGTTGTGCGGTTGTATCGGTCAGAGTGGTGGTGGTTGGGCCCACTATGTAGGGCAGGAAAAACTGCGCCCGCAAACTGGCTGGACCCCACTCGCTTTCGGTCTCGACTGGCAGCGTCCGCCGCGCCATATGAACGGCACCTCCTTCTTTTACAACCACGCCAGCCAGTGGCGCTACGAGAAGTTGGAGATGGACGAAGTGGTTTCGCCGTTGGCCGACAAGAGCAAGTGGCAGGCTTCCATTATCGATTACAACAGCCGCGCCGAGCGTATGGGCTGGCTGCCCTCCGCACCGCAGCTGGGTATGAACCCGCTGCAACTGACCAAAGATGCCGCTGCTGCGGGTATGTCCGCCAAGGATTACACCGTACAGCAGCTCAAGCGCGGCGCGCTCAAGTTCGCCAACCAGGACCCGGATAATCCGCAGAACTTCCCGCGCAATCTATTTATCTGGCGCTCCAACCTGCTGGGTTCCTCCGGTAAGGGCCACGAGTACATGCTGCGCCACCTGCTCGGTACCAAGCACGGCCTGATGGGTAAGGACCTGGGCGAAGCCGGCGGCAAGAAACCGGAAGATGTGGCCTGGCACGATACCCCCAGTGAGGGCAAAGTCGATCTGCTGGTGACACTGGACTTCCGTATGTCCACCACCTGTCTCTACTCCGACATCGTGCTGCCGACGGCCACCTGGTATGAGAAGGACGATCTCAATACCTCCGATATGCACCCCTTTATCCACCCGCTCACCAAAGCGGTGGACCCGGCCTGGGAAGCGCGCAGCGACTGGGACATCTTCAAAGGTGTGGCGAAGAAATTCTCCGAACTCACCGATGGCCACCTGGGGGTGGAAAAGGATCTGGTAACCCTGCCAATCCACCACGATACCCCCACCGAAATCGCCCAGCCCTTTGGGGTGAAGGCCTGGTGGAAGGGCGAGTGCGACCTGATCCCCGGCGTTACCGCGCCGAGCATGATCGAGGTGGAGCGCGACTACCCCAACACCTACAACCGCTTTACCTCTATCGGCCCATTGCTGGAAAAACTCGGCAACGGCGGTAAGGGCATCAGCTGGAATACTGATGACGAGGTGGACTTCCTCAAGAAGCTCAACCGCACCTGGAATGATGAAAGCGCCCGCGATGGCCGCGCCCGTATCGACAGCGCCGTAGATGCCGCCGAGATGATCCTGTCTCTGGCTCCTGAAACCAATGGACAGGTAGCGGTGAAGGCCTGGGAAGCCCTGGGCAAGATTACCGGTCGCGATCACACCCATCTGGCCAAGCCCAAGGAAGACGAGAAGATCCGCTTCGCCGATATCGTGGCGCAGCCCCGCAAGATCATCTCCTCGCCCACCTGGTCCGGCCTGGAAGATGAGCATGTGAGCTACAACGCCGGCTACACCAACGTGCACGAGATGATTCCCTGGCGCACCATCACCGGCCGCCAGCAGTTCTACCAGGATCACGAGTGGATGCGCGACTTCGGCGAGACCATGTGTGTGTACAAGCCGCCCATCAACCTGAAAACCGTACAGCCGGTGCTGAACCAGAAGCCCAACGGCAACAAGGAGATCCTGCTGAACTGGATCACCCCGCACCAGAAGTGGGGCATCCACAGCACCTACTCCGACAACCTGTTGATGCTCACCCTGTCTCGCGGTGGCCCCATCGTGTGGATGAGTGAGAACGACGCCAAGCTGGCGGGTATTGAAGACAACGACTGGATCGAAATCTTCAACGTCAACGGCGCCATTGCCGCCCGCGCGGTGGTGTCCCAGCGGGTGCCGGACGGCATGGCCATGATGTATCACGCCCAGGAGCGCATCGTGAATACACCGGGAGCGGAAACCACCGGCACCCGCGGCGGTATCCACAACTCCGTAACCCGCGCGGTGATGAAACCCACCCATATGATCGGCGGCTACGCCCAGCAGTCCTACGGCTTCAACTACTACGGCACTGTGGGCTGTAACCGGGATGAGTTTGTGGTGGTGAGAAAAATGAACAAGGTCGACTGGCTGGATGGCGAAGACGTCAAAGAGCCGACGCGAGAGGAGGTGTAACAATGAAAGTTAGAGCCCAGATCGGCATGGTGCTGAACCTCGATAAATGTATCGGCTGCCACACCTGCTCGGTGACCTGTAAAAATGTCTGGACCTCCCGCGAGGGGGTCGAGTACGCCTGGTTCAATAACGTCGAGACCAAACCCGGCGTCGGCTACCCCAAAGAGTGGGAGAACCAGGACAAGTGGAATGGCGGCTGGACCCGCAAGAAAAACGGCAAGTTGCAGCCGAAGATCGGCAGCAAGCACCGGGTGCTGGCGAATATTTTCGGCAACCCGGATATGCCGGAAATCGACGACTACTACGAGCCGTTCGACTTCGACTACCAGACCCTGCACAAGGCGCCGGAGCAGAAGCACCAGCCGGTGGCCCGCCCGCGCTCGCTGATCAGTGGCGAGCGTATGGAGAAGATCGAGTGGGGTCCCAACTGGGAAGAAATTCTCGGTACCGAATTCGACAAGCGCAAGAAGGACAAGAACTTCGAGCAGGTCCAGGCAGATATCTACGGTGAGTTCGAAAACACCTTTATGATGTACCTGCCGCGCCTGTGTGAGCACTGCCTCAATCCCGCCTGTGTGGCCTCCTGCCCAAGTGGTGCCATCTACAAGCGCGAAGAGGACGGCATCGTCCTGATCGATCAGGACAAATGTCGCGGCTGGCGCATGTGCGTATCCGCCTGCCCCTACAAGAAGATCTACTACAACTGGAAAACCGGTAAATCCGAGAAGTGTATCTTCTGCTACCCGCGTATTGAGGCGGGCCAACCAACTATCTGTTCCGAGACCTGCGTGGGCCGTATCCGTTACCTGGGGGTGCTGCTCTATGACGCCGACCGCATCGAGGAAGCTGCTGCGGTAGAAGACGAAAAAGCCCTCTACCAGGCCCAGTGCGATATCTTCCTCGACCCCAGCGATCCCAAGGTCCAGGAAGCTGCCCGCGCCGAGGGTATCCCCGAAGCCTGGCTCGAAGCTGCGCAACAATCCCCGGTGTACAAGATGGCCATCGACTGGCAGATCGCCCTGCCGCTGCACCCGGAGTACCGCACCCTGCCCATGGTTTGGTACGTGCCGCCGCTGTCTCCGATCCAGAACGCAGTGCAGGCCGGCCAAGTGGAAACCGTCACCGTGGGCCGCAGCGCCGAGATCCCGGATCTCTCCACCCTGCGCATCCCGCTGCAATACCTCGCCAACCTGCTCACCGCTGGCGACGAGAAGCCAGTGGCCCGCGCCCTGGAGCGCATGATTGTGATGCGCGCCTATATGCGCGGCATCCATGTGGACGGCGTACAGGAACGCGAACTACTGGAAGAGGCGGGCCTGACCGTACAGCAGGTAGAAGAAATGTATCGCTATATGGCCCTGGCCAACTACGAAGACCGCTTCGTAGTGCCCTCAAGCCATAAGGCCTACGCGGAAAACGCCTACGACATGAAGTCCTCCTGTGGTTTCAGCTTCGGCAACGGCTGTAGCACCGGCAACGACAGCACCAATATCTTCGGCGGCAAGCAGCACGCAGTGCGCGAAGTAATACCAGCCAAAGTGGTCGACTGAGGCCGAGGGGAGAATACCGATGAAAGTGTTAAACCTGATTGCCCGCCTACTGGATTACCCATCCGAAGAGCTGGTGGCGCACCTGGATGAGCTGACCAACTGGGTGGCGGAATCCGAGGATCTGGATGCACCCCTGCGGGATATGTTGCTGGCATTTATTTCCCACTACGAGTGTATGGATGCGCTCGACTGGCAGAGTGAATACGACGGCCTGTTTGAGCGTGGCCGCGCCGTGTCCCTGCACCTGTTCGAGCATATTCACGGCGAATCCCGCGATCGCGGCCAGGCCATGGTGGACCTGATGAACCGTTACCGAGCCGCCGGGCTGGAGCTGAATGAGCGCGAACTGCCAGATTACCTGCCCACCTACCTGGAGTTCTGCGCCACCCAAGGTGAGGGTGCCTATGAGTGGGTGCACGATATTACCCATGTGATTGCCCTGTTAAGCGCGCGTCTTTCCAAGCGCGAGAGCCCCTACCACCTGTTGATGGATGCGCTGTTGCAGATGGCTGGAGTCTTCGTCGACCTGACGGCGCTCAAAGAGGAAGTCGCCAATGAGGAGCGCGACGATACCCCCGAGGCGCTGGATAAGATCTGGGAGGAAGAGGTGGTCAGCTTTACCGGCGCCAACAATTGCGACCAGTCCATATCGCGGCCCAGCGCCGCGCAGCTGCGCGACGGCCAGCCCCTTACCTGGGCCCCCAGTGCCAAAGATGCCGCGCAGAATTCTGCCCAGCCCGCACCACAGGAGTAACAAGATGAACTATCTGAATACGCTGCTCTTCGCCATTTACCCTTTCGTCGCCCTCACGGTCTTCCTGGTGGGGAGCCTGATCCGCTACGACCGCGACCAATACACCTGGCGCACCGGCTCCAGTCAGTTATTGGAGCGCAAACAATTGCGCATCGGCAGTTACCTGTTCCATATCGGGGTGATCGCCATTCTCGCGGGCCACTTTGTCGGCCTGCTCACGCCCAAAGCGGTGTGGCACTTCCTCGGCATTGAAGCCTCCACCAAGCAGATGATGGCAATGGGGATCGGTGGTTTCTTCGGGGTGATCTGCTTTATTGGCCTTACCATTTTGATCAAGCGCCGCCTCACCAATCCGCGAGTGCGCGCCACCACTTCCAAAATGGACCTGACCATACTGTTGATGCTCTACGCCCAGTTAATCCTCGGCCTGATCAGCATCCTGGTTTCCGCCGGCCATATGGACGGTGCCGAGATGCTCAAACTGATGGCCTGGGCCCAGTCCATTGTCACCCTCGATGGCTCCGCAGCCGCAGCGGCTATCGCCGACGTGAATATCATCTACAAGCTGCATATTTTCCTCGGCATGACCCTGTTCCTGCTGTTCCCCTTCAGCCGCCTGGTACACGTATGGAGTGTTCCGGTGCAGTACTTCCGCCGCAATTACCAAATAGTCCGCGCCAAAGCCGCGCGCTAATCCCAGCAATTGTTAACCCGGCCCGCTATGAGCGGGCCTTGTGTGGAGTAGAGTCATGAGTGCATTACTGGCCTCCGACGCCGCCGGGCGCGAATTCGAACTGGCTGAAGCCGTGGCCGTTAACGGCAATGAAATCCCCGCAGACCTGATTTACCAGGAGATGCAATACCAGACCGCCAACTCCCCGCGCCAAGCGATTTATCGCGCAGCGCGGGCCCTGGTTATCGGTTGGCTTTTACGGGAAAAGGCCGCGGGGCAGGGGCTTTGCGCCGCCGATGAAGATCTGCATAGCGAAGCTTTCGATCACGCAGTTTCAGACCTTTTAAAAGGCGAGTTACAAGTGAGCCCGGCCAGTGAAGCCGAGTGCCGCGCCTATTTCGAAGCCCACCCACATAAATTCCGCTCCGATCCCCTCGCCGAAGTGCGCCATATCCTGATCCCGGCCGCACCGGATGACTCCGAAGCTTGCGCCAAAGCGCGCGCCGCCGCCGAGGATATGCTCAAGCAGATCCGTGCCGATGCCAATCCGCTACAGGCCTTCGCCCAGTTGGCCCAATCCCACTCCGCCTGTTCCTCCGCCGAAGCCGGCGGCAGTCTCGGCCAAGTGGGGCGCGGTGATACCGTCGCCTCCTTCGAGCGCGCAGTGTTCGAGCAGGGCACCGGTTTGGTAGCGGAACCCGTGGAAACACCTTACGGTGTACACCTGATTTATGTAGAGCAATGCGAGCCGGGCCGCCCGTTGGAATATGAATATGTTGCGGAGCGAATCGAGGAATACCTGACCGAAAAACGCCGCCGCCAAATGACCAGCGACTACCTGCAAAAAATGGTGCAGGCCGCGCAAATATCCGGCCTGGACCTATCGGGGGAGGCCCACTGAGGTGGCAGAGATTCGCCAACTGTTCGCGCGAAATCGCGCCTGGGCAGAGGAGAGGACGGCAAAGGACCCGGAATTTTTCCAACGTCTGAGCCGTCTGCAGGTTCCCAAGTATTTATGGATCGGCTGCTCCGACTCCCGCGTGCCCGCCAACGAGATTGTGGGTATGGCACCGGGGGAGCTATTCGTACACCGCAATATCGCCAACGTGGTGGTACATACAGACTTCAATTGCCTCTCGGTGCTGCAATACGCCGTAGAAGTACTCAAAGTGGAACACGTGGTGGTGTGTGGCCATTACGGTTGTGGCGGTGTACAGGCCGCCATGGGTCACAGTGAATGTGGCCTGGTGGATAACTGGCTGCGCCATATCAAAGATGTCTACGCCCGCCACCAGCAGGAACTGGAATCCCTCGATAAAGAATCGCGTTCGGCACGATTGTGCGAATTAAATGTGATGGCACAGGTACAAAACCTGGCCATGACCAAGATAGTGCAGCACGCCTGGGACCGAGGCCAACGCCTCAGCCTGCACGGCTGGATCTACGATATTCGCGATGGCCTGATTCGAGACCTGGGTATGCGGATGGACGATCGCGGCCAGGTGCCGGAGATTTATCATGTTTATGGTGGGGTGTCGGAGGAGGGGTGAGGCTTTACTGCGTATCTTAATCAGAAAATCCCTAAGTTATTTTCTGCTCAAGCTTCTAATAATTGGGCGCAGTATAACACCCGTGGTATACACGGCTTTGAAATGAAGGCAAAGTCGAAATGGAAAAGCCGATACCGAGCCTGTGAGTGTTATGTGGCTAGCTCGCTTCTGATCTGCACCTCAGGTGCAATATGATGCAAATCAATATAAAGCTCAAGCATTGGTCTTCAGCCATAATCATCTCAGTTACAATTTACAGAAATTAACTACTGCTCATCAGCTTGTATTTGTTTCTCGGCCAGAATTTCTTGCTGCTTCTGTTTGGCACGCTCTTCGCGCAGCCTGTTAGACTTTATAACGAACTTACCATCAATAAAGTCAAAGTTTTTTGTAGAAATAAGCGTATATAAATCGTCTTTTTCACCAGAACCCTCTGTAACAAAGACAAAATAATTTTTCCCAACTTGGTCATCCGGTATTCTTAAGGTACAACTGGTATTATAATCATGTACTGCTGAAATAAAATTCTTCTTTTCCCCTTTATATATTTTTATCACTTCAAACTTAGCGACCTGAAGATATGCTGGGACATACATTAAAGATAAAAGTTTGCCTTTAAATACGGATTTTGAACGTTTAATAACTTTCTGAGGGTTTTGAAGAGCAATCGTTCCAGGGGCAATTATACAGGCTGATGTATTCAGGCTAATCAGTATAAAAAAAAGAGCTATAAGAAATTTCATAAAACAAAACATCATTAGCAATTGTAAATTAAGGGGCTGAAGTGATTTTTCCGTTCACCTAAGTTTATTAATTTTGTCCAGCTCCATATGTAGCAGAGGATACGGTTTTCCTTGACCATCTAGCGGAGATCTACCTACTACAGTAAAACCTAAATGCTTATAGAACTCTAGGGCTTGAAGATTCTGTTCGTTGACGTCAACTTTTGTCACACCTAGATTTTCAATGGCATACTTAGTTAAAAAAGTTCCAACGCCTGAGCCTCTTGATTCAGGCGCAATGAACAGCATTTCAATATTCCCGTTAAGAACTCCACAGAATCCAAGAATCTTTCCATCCTCATTTTTTGCACACATCAGGTCTACTGAGTCGAAGTATTGTTCTAATATGAGCGGTTTAAGAATGACAATATCCTCTTCTTGCAAAAAATCGTGAGTAGCTCGAACAGAATCCTCCCATATTTCGATCAGCGTTGAATAATCGCTTTTACCTGTTGTCTCTACTTTCATATATTATTCTGATAGATATGTAATACCGAGAGAATCGGCATGCCGTGTGAGGCGTAGCATTTCCAGTAGGGCCTGTAAGGCCGAAATAAAAAGCATATACCTTAGTATATGAGCTTCACTCCTTACATTTTAATTTCTTGAACTTTCGCACTTTTGTACGAATATTTTTCATTGGGGATGAAGTGTTAAATTGAATCATTCGTCCCAGTGTGTAATTTTTATACCAACTTCTAGCATAGAGTTCATCGTTGCTCAGTGACTCGATTAGCTGCAATATTTGCTCGGTAGTTAATTGAAACTCTGATAGCAGATTTTTATAAGACCAATCTCGATATTGCCTGTGAAAATGATGAGCTAACCGACCAAGTTCATTCCATTGATAACCTGTTTCAGGAAAGTCTACCTTAAGTCCTCTTGATGTGAGGTCATACCATTTCAGGACCAGTTTTCCCCATCCAATCAAATATGACAGTGTATCGCAAACACTTATCTCAGTATTCTTTATATTACCTTCAACACCAATTTGTCGTGAGTATTCTTCCGGGATTTCTGAATAATCCGTAAGAAGTTTATCAAAAGTGGTTCGAATGGCTTGATGCAACTCTTCTTTATTCTTGGGTATTGATGACATAGTTGATTAATTTACATAATGCCCAGCATAGCGGAAGTTTTGTAGCAAAATGGTTTGCATGCTAATGTCATAGCAAACGTAAAATGAGCTGAAGGAAAACTATTCAGCTGATGCTAATTGTTTATCTCCAAGAGTACCCTTGGAAATTTTAAATATCCAATGAGCACCAACTAAAATTGGTAAAATCCATGGCGTGGTTACCGGCTTAAACAATTGACTGACACTAACTTCACCAACTAAAAATAAGCAAGCGATACTTAGTACTCCAGACAAATAATAATAAGTACATTTTGTTAATATTAAGCTCACCCTAAACTCAAGAAACAGAAACATTCTCCATAATGAATATACTCCAAGAATACCACCAATGTAAGCTGGAATAATGAATTCAGGACGGAGTAATATTCCAAATGGAAAAAGTAAAGTGGCAAACAAAATAATGGCTGTAGATGGCAGTACCACCACAGTGAACTCAGTCCAATGTATGAAACGCTCAATCATAAAAAGCTAATGCTCTAAAAGCGGGTGGCCGTAGAAGCTAGGGTTGCCGGATGCACGTTTTCCGTGCATGAAATTGGTTGGCTTGTATGATAAATATTATCCAATTCCTTAGCACGGAACTAGACTCCCCGCCTGGCCAATAGCTTTAAGGCAGGCATTGAGTGCTTCTGTTGTTATCCTGGCTCCATTAAAAACGATGTCACATAAGATAGCAAAGACAAAGCTCAAGTAACTAACATATGCGAAACCGGTATAGTCATTGTAAATTATGGTGTAGAACCAATTCTGCTCAAAGAGATAAAAATATGAGCATATACCTGTTGATGCCAGCATTAACCCAGCAGGCAGGAATAATTGTTTGATAGCCCTAGGCTGCATAAATGAAGCAATTAATAAAAAGATAAAAATAATTGAATTCGTAGCCAAGAAAATACGTACGTCCAAAGTTAATTTATGGACAATTTCCATGTACTTGATATGGCTGAGATCAATTAGTTTGGTCTTGGCAGTCTCAAGCGAGGCAAGCTTTGACTGCATAGATACCCTGATTGATCGTTCCCATTTTCTTCGACATTCGCAATCCAGATTTCGAAGTTTTGCAATTTGATTTGCAAGAATGGCTGGTGCATCTTCTTTGAGCTGTTGCTTTACCTTTTCAAGATCCCGCTCAGTTTTAGCTCGAAACTCTCGCGCTTTGGCACCTAGCAGATCTTCTAGCTTCGTTGGCGCAGGAAGTCGTAAGGCATCAATCCTTTTATCGGCTTCAGATTTAAGCTTCCATTCGATAAAGGAACTGCCTGATTTTTCTATGATATGAGGAGCGGCGAATGTAAATAGAAATAGAGGAACAAATAAAAGCACCCCTAGAAGCCCCCAAATTCTTAGTGACACTTTTTCCATGTATTACTCTGGTACCATTTAATAGCGTATTAAAAAGAAATTATATTATATCTCGTTATTCTATTCCTTTAGATCACAGGGTCAAATCGTTAAAACTCAATAAGTTTGAATTACCCCGGCACTAGCGCCGACAAAAGTTGCAAGAAAGCTTCAACCAGGCTCTATTTATTTCCTGCACAACTTATATCTTGCAGCTCGACTAAAAAAGTGACTGTCAACTTCTCAGTTTTTGTTACAGCAACACCCTTGTAGCTTGGGCGGGTCCTATTTTCATAGGCTTTTAATGCCGAATTTTTGGGGCCGGAGTCTAGAAGCGGAGTGATGGAACGGAGGTCTCAGTCGCAATACGGCGACAATAACAGCGAGCAATCTATGGGTGGGCAAGATCGCCAGGTAGAACAAGCAATACTACGGTGCATTGAGTTTAGCCACAGACGCCTCAATAGAAGAGAGGACATTTCTCACACGTAAGCGCAACATCTCGACCTTTGTAACTGTTTCACGTGCTCCGAGTTCACCGTACCAAAAAAAGTGATTGCCAGGGACACGGGCGTTTAGTGCACCAGAGGTTGCATAACTAAACTGATCCATTAAATTCTGCCAATTCTCCGGGTCAATCTCTTCGGATTTTGACAAAGCAGGAAGCGCGATATTTCGATATAAATGCTGAACCTGATAAAGCCCCCAATTGCCTCGATCAGTTAGCGCGTGGTCATTGTCTAGCACTTTATTACCAGAGATTGTGACGACCATGGGAAAGTCGGTAAATTTAAGGGCTCCTGTATCGGCAATTGCCCAATCCAGATCCTGTACAAAGTTGCCGTTATCATAGCGAGACGCAATCATAATCGCATTTAGGGCTACCGGAATTTCTCCGAGTACATCACTTTCGAACGTCTCCCAAGGAATAATAACGTGCCCGTTCATCTTGTTCTGAGCAGTCACGTACCTCTTAAACAATTCGTAGAATTGCGGCGCTTTCGAAAGCCCATTCTTTGACTTTGAGATTGCACTTGGTGCAGCCAGTAGCAAAGGGATAGGTGGGGTTGATGCAATTGAAACGTAAAGGCTCATATCCAGCCCGGCCGCCTGTGAAGCCTCGTAAACTGATTGAGTAATCTGCCCGCCTGCGCTCCAACCAAGAACAATGATCTCACCCGAAAGCCCATGCTTGTCCACGTAGTGTTTGGCGACCGCAGCTACTTGGTTGCCCCAATCACGGATCGAGAATGCAGGGTAGACCTTGGAATAGACCTTGTTTCCAGTCGGATAAGATGCGCCAAGAAAAGAAAACCCTTTCTGCCCAAACCAATAGGCGAGAAAATCCTTCTCGTCGCCACCAGGGTAGCCATAGGCGACACGAGCTAGATGAAACCCACCCGGAACGAAGATCACCAGAGGTTTTTGAGGATCGCCGGCTTTGAAATAATTCAGTGTTTCTATGCCGTTGGTTAGTAGCATCTCCTCACCTGGATAAAGGTGAGCATTTACCTTGGTTTTTTCGACCGTCCAACTCTGCACAGCCTGGGCTCCCAAAGAGACTAAAGAAAAGAAGAACGCATGCAACACCTTAATATATAGCCTCATTTTTAGGCTCCTATATGGGCTTAATACCTATTTATAGGCTTTTCTCATCATTAATCACTGAAATATTTCTTTCTATAAAGCTTCTATAAGCTTTTTGGGGGAGGAATGGGGATTTGTTCTTTACATTGAATTTTCCCAAAATATCCTTAACTTGTGTATCTATCATTATTTCTCCCACACCCACCCCTTTTTTAAGAAGCTCTCGAATTTTGTTTACCCATTCGAAAGTATTTTTCCTAAATTCAAGTAATGAGAGTTTACTTGATGGAACACCATGCCCCGGTATTATCAAGCTTTGCTCATCACATAGATTTAAAATAGCATCAATCGCTTCATTAAAGCCTTTAATTCCGCCAGAATAAAATACTGGGTGCCAGCTTTTATCGAATACATCACCGACAAATATTGAATTACTTTCCTTATGGTAATAGATATTGTCGATTGCTGAATGAGACTTGACTTTAATGTGGGTAAAGCTATCCAAGTTAAAGGTATTCTCTATAAGTTTTCCACCTCGCTTTTCAAAGTACTCGTTTCCACCGGTGTGGTCAGAATGTGCGTGTGTGTTTAAAATGAAAGAGATTGGCTTGTTGTGAATTAATGTTTGCTGGTGAGAACTAGCTATTTCATTGAATGAAAACCGATATTATTTCCTTCGGTATCTTGCGCTATTGCGATAAAACCATGCTCCCCAATAGACATTTTTGGCACTACTAGCTTCCCACCTGCTGGTTCGACTCTGGCCAGTTCAACAGAACAATCTTCGCAATCAAAATACACTAGGGTGCTATTACCTCCAGCTTCAACACCATCCATTTTACAAATTGCTCCGCTTGCCCCCGGCTCTTGTTTCATTGGAAATGCCCACATCTCGGGCTGAGGAAAATCTTTTACTTCGTCGGGATTGTCTAGTCGAGTCAACTCCTGCTTGAGAACAGCTTCATAAAAGGACTTTGCGCGTACCATATCATTTACATAAATTTCAAACCAACAAACTGCATTTGTATTCATTTGAGCATCCTCACTGTTAAGTATCTAAGTATGGTTTGTATTTCTGGAGACATAACGAAGTTTTAGAAAAATCATCCATATTTTACGTTGGCGCGGAGCTATTCTCTATTTGGCTAGTAAGGCCAATATACCCGCCGCCTTCAGCTCACCCTATTATGAGTCAATTTTACGCGCAATAATGAAAACTACCATATTATGCATTCCATGTTGCCATTGAACTTCAATGGTAAAACCAGCGTCTTGAATTTCTTTCGCTAATTTTACTTTTGTTAGGATGAAGACATCGGGCATTATGCCCATGAATTTTCCCAGAGGTGCTAAGAGCTTAATAAACCGTATATAGGAATTGCCCATACAAACGGTACTACTCACGAAAACACCACCAGGCTTGAGGATTCTAGCAGCTTCTGCCAAAACATCTTTTCTATTTGGTAGTAAGTGAATAACATTTAAACCCAATACTGCATCAAAACTCTCAGACTCAGCATTGAATTCGGTTAACGTACCTCTGGTAAATCTAATATTATCGATGCAGGCTTCCCTGGCCTTAGTTCGACCAATCTCAAGCATGTTTTCAGATATATCTACCGCTTCAATATGTTGCACATACGGAGCGTGGTAAATCGCCGTAGTCCCTGTTCCGCAGCCAAACTCCAAAATATTCATATCGGGCGTAAAGAATTTTTGGGTATCTGAGAGCTTCTTCTGATAACTTGCCTCGTCAGAAATAGGGCTCCTAGCATACTCCTTTGCTTTTCTATCCCAGAACTTATCAGACCTAGTCATATCAGTTCCTATATAAACGCCAAGGCGTTATCGACGCTGTTTATTTACTCCCTGATTCATAAAGCCTCAAGCTGCGGACCGAAGCGTCCGAAAGCCTCAATATTTTATATTTCTAAAACCCATTAAGGACACCCCACAACTTATCCCAGCGTTCAAGCTTTTCATCGGCACTCAAGAGTCTTGGCTGAATTTGAATAGGATTGCCAAGTTGATTCACGCCTTCCAATAAATTGGAATTTACTGCCCCGCGAAGCTGACCATTTATATTGCAACCTACGGCTAGTAGTTCATTACAAGCTTTGCAATGGTAGAAATTAGCAAGCTGATCACCATTTTGTTTGGTTGAAATCCCATCACCAATGAAAGCCACTGACATATTCGGATCACTTATAATAAGTGACGGGTTGGCTTGGCAATAATTACAATCGCAAACGCGCGGATTCAAACCTTCGAGCGGTCCAGCTAACTGAACTTCAACCCGCCAACGGTTACATTTACACGATCCCTTAAAGAGCATAATAATTAGTGCCAATTACGATGAAAGATACGCTTGCCTCAATTGCCGGAGGCTACTGGCGCATTTTTTGCCGGTATTGTGGCAAAAAAAGGTAACAGCAACCGGGGATCAGATTGCAGGCATTTGGTACGCCCAGCATAGGCGTGAACTAATAGGATGAAACTTCCCTGTAGGAAGATCACCATTTAATGGCATTCCATTAAATGCTAACTACCAGCGAATGGCAACTGCAACATAGAGAGAAAGAGGCCATTAGCAAAACTACCAGCTGATGAACAGAAACGTCATATAAGGCTTAACCTAAAGGCGAGTTGGCCAAGGACGCCGCTAATGGGTAGAGTAAATGATGCAGTTGTGTAGTGGAAGTTCACGCTCTTATCTGGGGAGATCTGTTTAACTTACTATTGCTGAAGCTGCCAGTGTGGCCGCAGAATCATAAGTAGGCCCACCCGCTAGCCACCATCGCGGGGATAGAACAAAGTGGTGGAACACCGCAGCGCCTCGGTCAGTAATGACCAAAGTGATTTGGCAGAACTCAGCCGACAGCATAGTAGCCTAATGCCAAGATTAATACCTTGGTCATGGTGAAGGCTTGAACCTAAATCCATGAGTTAAAAGACAGGGCTAGCCTACCGATATGTTTCCAATCGGATATAAAGTTGAGGTAGCGCACTGACATGGCACTCGACTCAAATGAAGACCTGCTCGACACTATCGTTGAGTAGAAATTCATTACGGATAGGGAGCCGCCCATTGCGGACCCGTACGATGGATGGTGTGGAGGCCGGTAGCTAGAAACTACCGGTTACCCGATTTAATTTTCTGCTACCTCACTTTCAGATTCATAAACAATGGAAAATCCATTTTACACGGTGAACCCGAACATTTAGCGGGCTTAAATTCGGTCTCCCTCAATACCACAATTGCTAATTTAGTCATAAGTTCGCTCGGAGTATCGAATACAGAAATACTCTCTACCTTACCCTCTTCATCAATTAAAGCTATGATATGTAATTTCCCTTTTTTCAATAGCTTTTTATGCCCAGCATATATAGGCATATAGAGTTCCTGAAGCCCATTAACAGGAAATGGAGGCTCATCGCCTTCATTTAGATTTTCATATATGGAAGTGAATCTTTTCTTCTGATCTTCGCTGAGTTTTCCATAAGGTTTATCAAACGGGATATTCCAAGATATCGCCACTTGTTTGATGCGGCTTCCGTTACCTGGTTCAGTCTTAACATTGAATACTTCCGCACATATGCTGCTTGAGGAAATTAGTAACCAGATATATAAAATATATTTTCTCATCGTCCATTCTATACTTAAAAAGTAAGCGATATTACCAGATCGTAGGTGAGAGTTGTATTTAGAGTACAGGGATAGCACCGCTGAACGCCAGGGCCTGGAAAGCTCAAAGGGGTGTGACATCAACAGACAAATACGGCTATTCAACAGAGGTCCACCTTCTTGCGAGCAGCACCGCACTATGGGCGGTGTGGGGCCGGTAGCTAGAAGCTACCGGCTACCCGATTTATATCCTTAGCTAAATAGTGGCACATCATCATGGATGTTCGACCAAGGTGGTTTTTCTGAGGTATACACTTGGATTTGTGGTGCTAGCTCATCAGTATAATTTTTAATTATACCTAGTGGTAAAACAAAATCGGCCGGGAAATGCTTCCCGTTAATAAGGTGAGTTGGTGTTCCACATGTGGAGCAGAAATTTTTGTATGATTTTTCGGTAGCTTGGTAACTGATAACCGAGTCTTCACCTTTAGATAATGAGAATTGTTCTTTTGGAACAACAGCATATGTACCGTGATCAGAGCCTTGTAACTTTCTACACATAGAGCAATGACACTTCACTACTGTCTTAATAGGAAGATCAAATTCCCAAGCTACAGAACCACAATGACAGCCGCCTTTTATTTTATTCAATTTCGCATCTCCGTGAAATAAAACCGTTGGTTATATTCATTTATTTTATTTTCTTCGGTTTAAGATAAAGCTACATGTTAAACGACATATAATATATGATACAGATCATATTAAATTGTAGGCACATAAGAACTCATGCCTTATACAAAAGAGCATAAGGAAATTACTCGTAGACGAATTCTTGAAAGCGCATTCAGGCTTTTTACGGTCAAGGGTTTTGATGGCATTACAGTGGATGGAGTGATGAAAGATTGCGGGCTCACCAGAGGAGCGTTTTATGCTCACTTTGACAGCAAGGCAGTGTTGTATCGCGAGTCCTTAAAATTTGCAGTCAATGGCACTAAGCTTGCCGAACTTAAACCAGATGGCACTACCGATAAGGAATGGCTATGCCTACTGCTTGATGGATACCTTAGCTTAGAGCATGTGCGGGGTGAATACCCATGTCCACTTGCATTTTTAGCTACGGATATAACCATGCAGGATGAAGAAACAAAAGCAACTTATGCAAGCATCTACGATGGCATGAACCAAGCAATTTTGGAATACGCTAAAAGCTATGTTGATTGCGACGAAGATGACATTTTGTCAGTAACTGCAATGCTCATTGGTGCAGTAGCCATAGCAAGAATCATAGGTAACGAGAGTTCCGTTACAAAATTATTGCAAGCGTGTCGCCAACAGGCGGGGTTGAAATTGGGTGGAATATAACGCTGCATACATGGGCGGTCGAAACAAAGTGAAGCGGCGTATAGGCCGCCCCAAACTGCACTATTTTTAGAAGAGTACTGCGCTTGATGGGTTGATTAAATACAACCCTCCGCCAATATTAATTGACTATTAGTTGTCTTGTGACGTATCTCAAATAGATCCTGTGCTTCCGGATCAGCTAAAAATTCTTTTGCTTTTTCAGTTGATGGAAATTCCAATATCACCAACCTCTCCGGAATCCAATTACCTTCCATTATTTCTGGAACCACTCCTTTTACAATGTATCTGCCGCCATGCTTTTCAATAAATACCGGTATTTTTTCAGCGTATTCTAAGAAGCTCTCTAATACTTTAATTGAGAAATCTAAAACCAAATACCCTTTCATTTGCATTTACACCATAATCTCTTTTGATGCATAACGCCTCAACCAGCCGGCCGCGAAGCGTTCGGCTGGATTAACTTATTGTGTGATATGTTCTCGTACCAGTCGGCACGCGAGTACCGGACTGGGATTTGCTTCGGTCAGCACTTGGGTATTGCCTTCGATGATCATGAATCTCTGGGCGACTCGTAAGCTGATTAAGCAATTCGAAAGGAAGTTGGAGGACTTCGGGAAAACCGATGCCTGGAGGCGGTTCGCGTTATCATCTCCAGTGAAACTTAGGTCCACGCCGGCCGTCCGCCTCATTCACCACGCACGAGTAATTGCAGGTCCTCCGGATTCCCTTCGATAAGGCGGCTAAGGGATTCGGCGCGCGCGATCCGGCCGTTTCTTAGCGTGTACAGACTGATTACCTTGATCGTGAGCTGTTGGCCATCTTTCGCCGTCGCATGCACCAGATGCATGTCAGCTATCCGATCGCCCTCGCCAATCACGGAAAGGTAGTCGAACCTGACGGCCGAGTACTCCATTCGGAACAAATTGATACGCGAATCGAGTTGGGATCGGCCAATCGTTGTGTCGTCGATAACCTGCACGAAGTCTTCGGTAAAGTAGCGGTCGGTGACCTTAGAATCAGCGTTTGGATCACATACCACTTTGGCCATCTCATCCAGAAACGCTTCGGCCTGTTCACTATTCATTTTTCGGTTCTTCTCCGTTCGCGTCAAATAGTGGCCGAACGTATGGCCAGGTATCTACCACTGTCTAACGCTAAGGTTGACCGAGCCGTCATGCAGCTCGCAAGAATATAACAAACTAGGCGAAGCCTATCTCTCGAATTTGATTATAGCGGCTTCGGGCCAGCGCTCTGCTATGAACAAGTTGGTCCGCCCAAACCTTCGGTAGCCGGGTGGCAGTAAAGACAACCGCTGCCCTGAAAGTCGAAAGTTAGTAATGCACGAGTATTGCACCGGTTCATGATACTCGGGTGAGAATTTCCATGGAATGCGTGTACAACCCTGTTTCTATCAATCCAGAAAGCTCCCCATGCGTCACATGTCTCCAGGCGGAGTTTGCTGTGAATAGGTTTGGGTCTGAAGCGGAGCGTAGGCCGCACAGCCTAGCCAATGGCTGGGCGAACCTGCTTGGCCTATGGGGCACCACTGTATAGTAAGTACCCCTGAATTACCCCATAAAAGAATACGCTCATCACAACACTACTTGGAACATAGTAACGAGCGTTATTTACCGGTAGAGTCGCAGCCAATAATGCTGAGCAAACCGATGAAATCACAGCAACCCCATACCAATTTCCCTTTAACCCCGGTGAAACCACCCATAGAACATATGCCATGGGAATCAAGCTTGACGCAAAAAGACAAGCCGTAAATTTCCACAGATATACACTTAATTTTTGGCCTTTGTGAATTCGGTTCAATTTCCAGCCCTATAACGCCCTGCATAATCGGCAGGCTGCGCGAAGCCTGGGCTGTCCGGTGGAAGCCACGTAGTGTCTGGAGCGAGGTTGATGCACTTGTTATGCATAGTCTGTCCACCGTCGTTGTTTACCAACCTTTTGCTTGTGCTCAGGATTATTATCAATAAATTCGGAGATGTCAGATTTACTTTTAGGTAGTGCCGGATCACTGTGATAGCCGCTACCCACAAAACGAAACCCAGCTTCCCATAATCTCTTTGCTGCTTCCCAAGCAGAAGAATCTGCTTTTGATGGTGCTGCAAAATTACGCCCCATGAATGCCATGCGATGACCGCAATTTGGGCACGCATGGATCATATCCGAATCTGGCTGATGAGCCGAGCCAGACGACGTACCTTCAATTGCTCGCCGCTTAAATGCAACTTGGCAATCAAAGCATGCAAACTTATGTAGGAACTCAGTCATAGTGCATAACGCCCAACACAGCGGCTAGAAAAGCTACAAGTAATTGCGAAACAATTTGAGTGACTGGTTTGACAGTCCGTTGCTGCTGCTTGTTAGGGCTACCATGCTAATTACTCTTGGGGGATTGGCAAACCATGTTGTTTTAGAAAAGAAAGCTTATCCCAATACCCTCTTTGA
This sequence comes from Microbulbifer sp. NBRC 101763, assembly GCF_040371615.1. NCBI lineage: Bacteria > Pseudomonadati > Pseudomonadota > Gammaproteobacteria > Cellvibrionales > Microbulbiferaceae > Microbulbifer > Microbulbifer sp. NBRC 101763. Next base: position 161,821 of record NZ_BAABQV010000003.1, on the reverse strand, counting down.
AATACGATCTTTCCATATTGGACTTGAAAGAAACCACATCCACGCAAACCTAGAGGGTCTTTCCATTCTAAAATTGCCCAATCTCCATCTTGAAAGATATGCTCTACAATGCAGACCATTTCTGCCGAGGTAAATTCTTCTTCAAATCTAGCTCGAATTGCTTCTTTGCCAACCACCTTATCATTAGCTACTTGATGGTTAATCGCATTATCAGAATAGAGGCTCACTATCTGATCTACATCAGCTTTATTAAAGGCTTCTACCCAAGCTTGAACAACTTCTTTTGGCTCCATAACTCGAATCCTCTTAGGACCTAACGCCGCAAACAGCGGCAGATTTGAAGCAGCGAAGCTGCTGAAAAACTGTCCAGCCCATGTAGTGGGCGGTGCTGCTTTGCTTTGTTATGCAATGCTGGCATTGTTACTACTCTATTATTTGGCTTACGCTACTTGGATCAACTCCACACTCTTTGAGCCACGATGCCATTTCTGACAAGCTAATTGAGTGTTTTGTGGACGCTCCGCCGCTATAGTCCTCAAAATAGTAGCCTGAGCTATTGTGCCCCTCGTAGATTGTTTTTATACCTTTGCAATCTGCAAGAAACTCCCGTTTAAACGCATTCTTTCCCATTGGAGGCTTAGTTTGTGACTGCGTTGTACAACCCGCTTGCACAAGAATAAGGAATATTAAAATAAATATCGGGACTTTCTTCACTCGTTTTCCTTGTGAGCATAACGCCTAGCACACGGGCGGCCGAAGCAAAGCGTAGGCCGTCCAGCCCACATATTTTGTGGGCAATCGTGCTGCTTTTTGTTATGCATTAGCCTCTCCGCCAGTCTTTAATAGTTGCAATAAGTAGGGCTATGAAAATTACTAGAAGGAAAAAGGCAACACCATAGCCCACGGCACCATCTACTTTAGCTCCTTTGGCCTCCCAATGCCCATAGGTTATAAGCTGATATAGCATTGCAAAAGATATGAAGCCACTAGTAAATACAGCTAGTAACGTATGCCGCAAATTGAAAAGCTTTTTCCCAAAAGCAAGCTCCCCCCATGAAGGAGTCTCGATTTTTCTATCGAGGCCTTTTCGACGCCATCGGCGGTCTTTGAGATTAGACATAGTTTTATTCATAACAGTGTATTCAAAAGAAGCTGCATCATATCACCTGTCAACATATCCCTAGAGTGGGAGGTCACTCTTATCAGGAAAAAGCAGATAAATCAGTACGTTAGCTATTACCGGTGAGAAATTGCTCTATTGGATATGCTGCGGCCGCAATATATTTTGTTCATTTGATCACAAGTGTAAACCATTAAGAATCAGCAAGTTAGGTTATATGTTGCTGTGGATATGTGAAGCTGCTCTTGATCATTGGTGGTGAAATTACAATAAATTGTCAGAGGTTGAGCTGAATCTAAGGAGAGTATAAAAGGTGTGATAGATGATATCCGCTCAAATGATCTGCTAAAGCAGAGTGCTTTATTAATATTCGGGGCCAAAGTATTCGAAAATAGTTACCACCGTACCGGTACCAGATAACCTTACCTTAAACGCTTGATGAAAACAGCATTGCCTTCGCTAATTGGGTAACCCCTAAAAATTCACAGCAATAATCTAAAAGCCTGCAAGATACTCAGGCTATCGAGAGACCATTCCCATCGATACAGGGAAGGAGTTTCTATTGGCGGTATTGATGATCTATTGTTTCTTGAATTTAATATGAGAGTCAGTGAAGAGTACTCATCCATTCTCCCTTTTCTATAGGCAACTGATAGTTTCCACAGTGTGAGCACACGAAAATATAGGCACAAAAATGATCTTATTGGATTTTATTCAGTTTGTTTTAGTGTCAAAGCTGCGTAAAATCGATAGATATTTATTGGTATTTTGGCCGGAATTGGGTGGCCTTTTGAAGGCCGATGGCCAAAGACCAAAGGGATTCGAGAGAATCAAGACATCTAAGAGTTTTCTAAAGAACCATCTTCTCAAAGGAGAACGGTAACGTGACGTAAGAGACAGTAAAAGGCGCTGACCCAAGGTGCAGCAACACCCGGGGCCAGCTGACCAAATTGATAAACCACCTATCAAAATGGCTATATGGATCATACGCTAGAAACCCGCTCGTCTTCAATAAAGTGGAGTACATCCAGCGGCTTGGAGCGATTCCCCAAGCTCTGGGAGCGTATTGCCTGCCTTTTCTTCTTCTATGCCTACCGTTCCCGCGCACCACCCTTATTTCCTCAAGACATTACTTTCTCAGCCTTCCATGTAGGAAGGTCTACCCATGGTTTGAGTATCATTTGGAAATAAGTATGTTGATCTTAAAACGTCGGACAGGTGAAAATTTAAGGATTGGAGCTGATGTCTCAGTTACAGTTTTGGAGGTTAAGGGAAATCAGGTAAAGATAGGAATACAGGCCCCCAAATCTTTACCTGTTCACCGTGAGGAAGTATATATACGTGCGAAAAAGAAACGTACGCTGGGAAATGGGAGTCTATAATAACCAAAAATGTGATCGTGACTATGTAGCTACCAGTGTATCTGCGTCAAAGCTATCGCGAAGTTGTGGTTTTGACGTAGGGTGCCTAAGCATTAATCCAATCTATGCTCTTCAAGCTTAGTCTTTGCACACTTAAAATATAGGGCGTTCATATTTGAATATATTTCTGATTCAAGTTCTACAGCGTATTCTAACCAGCCATCAAAGTGCTCAGACCAGTCCTGTTCTTCTTTCTCTATATAACTGATTAAAGTATTTCGAAGTCCTGATAATCCTCTTATGGAAGAATACGCTACCTGCATACTGTCAAATAATACACTATCTAATTTTGCTACATCTGTTAGAATTTTTTCATATATTTTATCATGAATATCAACCAAAACATGACCATTGGAGAAACCGTCATACTCTGAATTTTTATTGCACCGGTATAAGACCCGTCCATCATGTGTGTAAACAAGGTGGAACGTTGTAGCAGGATATAAACTTCTATATTTATTTACTTGTTTGAGAGTTTTAAATATTACTTTATGAGTCCAGTAGTTTCTCTCGAGCTCCTCGGAAAGAAGGCTTTTAAATGCTCTTGTTTCTCTATTTCTAGATCTTTTTTTCTTTATAATATCCACTATCTCTCTAATTAAAAACAGCGAAATGGCGGCAATGACTGTTATAGGGAGAAATTTATTAAGTAATTCCATTTTTTATTTTCTTGACGCTTTAATTTTCCGTTAAGTTCGAGCCACTCCGATGAGGTACAAATGGCAGTAATAGTTTTTACTGCCCATTTTTATATCTCATTTTTTACACGTTCCCATTCCCTTTTCAAAATTTCTCTTGAGGTGGATATTACATCAATGTGAATGTTTTGAAATTTGTTACTGTTTTCTGATGATGGAGAAGAGCTGAGAAGGTTTACCATGTCATGGACTCGTTTAAGTAAGTAGGCATGGTCTGGCTCAGCAATATTCAGGTAGAGCTCAAGTTTATGGACTAATTCTGTGATGTGAAGATATTCGCTGTCCTCACGATCTTCATAGCCAGATGTCCAATAGTGTAAAGATTTTCCGGTAATCTCAGCAATAAGATTACGTAAATTGTCGATCCAAGCTTGACGAATCGGAGCTATGATTTGTTTGTTTGAAACTCGTGCTGATGCTTTATTTTTCTCAGTTGCGACTATATATGTAACTACAGGACCCACGAAAACCGCCAGTCCAGCAACGATCAGGGATGCTAATGGAACAATGTTTGATAAAGAAATGTTCACCTGAACTACCTACTAAATGTAACCCTAAAATCAACGGCTTATCCGTTGTGATGATTTGTTAAAGCTATGCTCTATTTAAATCGATCATACGCATTTTATATACTGCCCCAGGAATCAATTCTCTTTTGCCCTCAACATACCTAAAACAATCTAGGTTCTGCATTTTATATGATGGATATCTTATCGAATTTACATAAATAAATACGGTGTCCCGACTTTGGAAATTCACTGATATGTCCGGATCTCTGACCTTTGCTATTCATCTGAATAAATACCCCAAAATTTCAAAAGAATCATTTCCTTCTCTCATTCCATTCTTTCTTGATTTATTTGCAGTCTGTAAATTTCTTTTTTTTATTCTTTAAGCTCGCTACTCAACTTGTTCATATGTTCGAATAGATCAATCTTTTCCTTTTTAATATATTCCATTGCTTTTACATAATCAAAAGGTAATTTGTCAATTTTATCACGCCCCCGGTGTATTCTTCATCTAGATATCTGGGGCGTTCGACAAAACCTGCCTTCATTTTGATAAGTTTTTTGTAAAAGCATATGAATTATCATGAAAACGGTTACTTGTATCTGTGATCTTGAAGTAAAATGCCAAAGAAAGTCCAATAGGAAAGAAAGCAACTAGCATTGAAAGAAGACCAGTAAGTCCAACATCCTTGATTTCAAAAATTAGATTCATACTTAGCATTTTGAAGGAAGTGATCCCGGAAAAAATCAATATAATTAAATCTCTAACATTCTTTAATGTTGGCAATGATTTAGTTTAACCTTTATAGCTTTGATCCATTCCATATAGTCCTATTTATAGTTTCCTTCGGTTCGCTTGGATAAAAAACAGAAGTTACTGCTTAATTTCACATATTCAGAATATCCAAGTACAAAGTAATAGGAGGTTATTCTAGCGGGGAAAATATCAATCAACATGTTGGTTGGCATTGATGTAAAATAATTCTGCAGAAAACATAGTGATTATATATTATTGTTTCCTTGCTATAGATTACAAGTGATACTTAATAAGTTATCAAACACTTTAATCTCTATATGGAGAAGCACTTGATCCAAGGTGTTTATACTATAAGAATTCGTCGAGTGGAGTGTGCTTGAGAAAATAAATGATAACTTTATGGATTATCATCTCAAAATTACTAGCTGATGCAGAGTGCTTTATAGGCATCCTGGGTCAGCATCTGTATAAATAGATAATAGTTCCGTTAGCTCTAACCTCAACCACTAGACGAAAACAACGCTGCGACCGCCAATAAAGTAGCCACCCAAATCCCACAAAGAATCTTCCAAAACAAAGAGGCATCCCCTTTCTCAGCAGGATCTTCCCTTAGGTAATCCGGGTTGGGGTTAGCCAGATCGCGCATAAATTCCGTTAGGGTGGAATAGCGCTGTTCCAGGTCGATACTGCATCCACGTTCCAGGGCGCGGTCGAACCAGATGGGGACTAGGGGATTAAACTGGCTGGCGGTGCGGTAGCGCAAGCGTTCGAAGTCGGCGTGGGAGCGGCAGTTTTCTATTTCCTCGCCGTAGGGCAGTTCGCCGGTAAATATTTCGTAGGCAATGGTGGCGAGAGCATAGACATCGCCGCGAATACCGCTGTTGTGCCCAAGGATATAGTGGGGGTCGGAGTAGCTGGCGGTGCCTAGCGCTTCCGGGTGCTCCAGGGGGCGGAAAATCTCGGCGCTGCCGGCGACATAGACTGAGCCGAAGTCGATAATTTTTACCCGCCCGTCGCCGTCGATCATGATATTGGCCGGGCGCAAATCCTGGTGAATGGTTTCCTGATCGTGGAAGGCCTGTAGTCCGGTGGCAATCTCCTTAAGGATACGAAACGCTTCCGCCGGTTTGGGAAAGCGGTTGTTGGTGATCCACTGCTCCAGGGTGCTGCCCTGCACATACTCCATCAGGTAATAGAGCGCGGTTCGCGGGCGGGTCTGGCGGTGCAGGCGCACTACCTGAGGGCTGCGAATACGCAGGCCTATCCACTCTTCCTGAATAAAGCGGTCGATATAGTGGATATCGTCCTCGTAATTTACCGAGGGGGTTTTCATTACCAGGATTTCCCCGGTGGCACTGTCGCGCACCAGGTACAGTTGGCTGCGCTGGGAGGAGAACAGCTCCCGCTCTACCTGGTAACCATCCAATACCATGCCCGGTTCCAACTCTGGCGGGAAGGGCAGGCGGGTAAGCTGGCGGCTGTAGTCGTCCAGGGTGGTTTGTGGCAATGCTTTTACCTTTACCACTAATGCGGAGAGGTTATCGTCACTGCCGTTTTCCTCGGCGAGGCGCACCAGGGTTTCCGCTGTTTCCTGTTCACTTAGTTGGGTATCTGCCAGCAGCTCGCGCAGCAAATCCTGTTTGATAAAGTCGTGCACCCCGTCGCTGGTAATCAGCAGCACATCGTCCTTAGCCAGGCTGAGCTGGCCGTAATCCACTTGCAGGCCGGTATCCATTCCCAGCGCGCGGGATAGCATCTGTTGGCGGTGGGCCAGGGTGATGTTGTGGTCCCGGGTGAGGCATTTGAGGTTGTCACCGCGCAGGTGATAGATACGGCTGTCACCGATATGAAAATAATGGGCAGTGCGGGATTTAAAAATCAGGGCAGAGAAGGTGCAGAGGAAGCCCTTTTCCTGTTGGGGAAAGTCATGGCTCTTGCGGTATAGCTTGCTGTTAATGGAGGCGAGGATTTTCTGTCCGGCGTGGGCGACAGACCAGGTATCCGGCACCTTGTAATAGTCCCGCACAAACTGTTCGGTGGCGGTTTGGCTGGCTTGGGCACCGGCTTCGGCAGAGCTGACTCCATCGGCCAGTGCGGCGACTGCGCCCAGGTATTCCTGTAAGTGCGGGCTGGCTGGCCAGTGATAGATTGCCGCGTCTTCGTTCTGCGGTTTGATGCCGGCACTGGTGCAGAGGCCATGGCTCAATCGCGGTGTCTGGGCTTCGGGGTTTGCCTCGGTTTCTGTTTGCACCCCGGAATTGGTTTCGCTCACAGCTCTCTCCACTCTCTTTTCGTCCCCTCAGACCAACGGCGAAAAACAAAGAAGGGCCATTGGCCCTCCTTTGCGTTTGTTGCTTGATAACTGCTTTCCGATCACTCCACGCTGATCAGCTGCACCGTGCCATCCGGTAGCACTTCGGCGATATTGCCTTTGGGCTCCTCCAGGAACAGGCAGGCGAAGAAGATCACCGCTGCTGCGCCGCAGATAATCAGGAAGAACTGGCTGTAGCTGACATAGGACAGGGCGGTAAGGAAAGTAACCGCACCCACGTTGCCGTAGGCTCCGGCCATACCGGCGATCTGCCCGGTCATGCGACGCTTCACCAGGGGTACGACGGCGAATACGGCACCCTCACCGGCCTGCACGAAGAAAGAGCAGCACATGGTGGCAACTACCGCAGCGGGTATCCACCAGCCGCCGTTGATCTGGCTCAGTACAAAGTAACCCACTGCCAGGCCGCCGATCAGGAACATCAGGCTGCGGCGGCGTCCCAGTTTGTCAGAGAAGTATCCACCGGTTGGGCGAGCCACCAGGTTCATAAAGGCGAAGCCAGAGGCGAGCAGGCCGGCCTTCACCGGGCTCAATCCTTCAAAGGTTTCCAGGAAGAACAGGGGCAGCATAGAAACCACGGCAAGCTCTGAGCCGAAGGTGACGAAGTAGGCCAGGTCGAGGATGGCTACCTGCTTGAAGTTGTATTTCTCCAGCTCGGGCACACCTTCGCGCAGGTGGTCTTTGTTTACATTCCAGATCATGCGGGTCTGAAAGGCGAATAGGGCTACCAGCAGTCCCCACATTGCGTAAGTGGCATTCTGGCTCAGCAGGGCTACGCCGCTGGGAGACAGTTTGTAAGCCAGCGCTGCCAGTGCCAGGTACATGGGCACATTCATCAGCAGGTAGAAGTAGAAATCCCGCTTGCTGGTCACTTCCAGGCCGCCGCTTTTCTTCGGCTTGAAGTAAGTGGAGCCTTTAGGGGTGTTGCGGGCAACGCGGTAGTAGATGATGCCGTACAGGCCGGCGATGATGCCGGTGAGGCCCAGGGCATAGCGCCAGCCGTCTTCACCGCCGAACAGCAGGGCGATGGTGGGTAGGGTCATGGCACCGGCAGCAGAACCGAAATTCCCCCAGCCGCCGTAAACACCTTCTGCCAGGCCAACTTGTTTGGCTGGGAACCATTCACCGACCATGCGGATACCAATTACAAAGCCGGCACCCACAAATCCCAGCAGGAAGCGGAACAGGGCCAGGGATTCATAACTGTCTGCCGTGGCGAAGCCCAAACAGATTAAAGATGAGGTCATCAGCAGCCCGCTGTACACCAGGCGCGGCCCCAATTTATCCACCAGCATACCGATAATGATACGAGCGGGGATGGTGAGTGCCACATTGAGGATTAACAGGGCTTTTACTTGCTGGCTGGTGAGGTCGAACGCTTCCTTGATAAAGACCATCAGCGGAGCGTGGGAGAACCACACCACGAAAGTCAGGAAAAACGCAAACCAGGTAACGTGCAGCGTCTTTATTTTGGGATCGCCCCAATTAAATAAATTGAGGCCGCTGGATTGACTCATGACTATTTTCTCCGGCTTCTCAGAAATTTAGAGGTGGATAGGGTCATGGCCGATAGTATTTGAGCAGCGCTACAGGAAAAGCGCGCAAAAGGGGTAGTCAGGATAGGGGCTGATATCCGAATAGTATGGAGTAACCCCTTTGGATTAGTCCTGTGGAGTGGCGAGCATCGTGAATATCTTGCTAACTACCCCATGGTGAGTAGTAGCGAAAAATTGTCTTATCACCGAAAGGTTTTTGGGAGTAATTGTCGGCCTTAGGGTTTTTGTGCATCTTGCAAGCAGGTGGCTTCGAACAATCATGCAAACGTTACTGTATTTTTACTGCTTCTGTCTGTGAAGGGAGTAACTACCGTTCGGGGTATCGGCGTGATGGCCAAATATATTTTCCGAAAAATTGAAAAAATTGGGAGAAAACTGCCGTGCAATATACACAGCAACTCGCCGGACGTGCGCTGATATTTGCCTCGGCCATGTTTGCCGCAAACTTTTCTGTTTGGACACTCTATGCAGTGCTCGGAGTGGAAATCGGCGAGCAGCTGGATCTCTCAGCTACAGAATACGGCATCTTGCTGGCCGCGCCGATCTTAAGCGGTGCGCTACTGCGTTTTCCCGCCGGGTTGTTGGTGGAATATTTCTCTGCAAAAAAACTCATCCTCTTGCAAATGCTATTACTGCTGCCGGTACTTTTACTCTTGCCCTATATCGAGAGTTACGGTGCGCACCTCCTGGCCGGTTTGTGGTTGGGGATTTCCGGAGTCTCCTTCGTGTTGGGTATTCGCTATATCAACCCATGGTTCGAAAGGAGGCAGCAGGGCACGGCAATGGGCATTTTTGGTGCAGGCAATGCTGGGGCAGCCATCACCCTGGCCCTGGCGCCAGCGATCCAAAATTGGCTGGGGCGTGAATGGATCGGGCCGATTTACGGTATTGGTATAGTGATCATGATGGTGCTATTCGAATTTTGTGCACCTGAAGAAACCCGCTATATGCGCAGCCGCAGCAAGGTGGATATTCACAATCACCTAAGACCACTGATGCAGATCAAGGTATGGCGCTATGGGCTCTATTACTATTTTGTCTTCGGCAGCTTTCTCGCACTTTTACTGTGGCTGCCGAATTACTACCTGGCGGTGTACGAAGTGAGTACACAGGTGGCGATGGCTCTGACACTGCTGTTTGTGGCCCTGTCCAGTTCACTGCGTGCCCTGGGTGGCTGGTTTGCAGATCGCTATGGTGCGCGCACGGTGAATTGGAGTGTTTTCTGGACTTGTCTGGTATGCCTTTTTTTCCTCAGTTACCCCCCAACCAGTATGACGATTCATGGGGTGGAACGGGATGTGCATCTAAATATCGAGGTGGGCATTGAGTTGTTTACCTTGTTGTTGCTGGTGATTGGCATTGCCCAGGGGTTTGGTCGCGCCTCGGTATACAAGGCGCTACACGATAATTTTCCGGCACATATGGGCAGTGTCGGTGGCACTGTAGCCACAATCGGTGCGCTGGGTGGTTTTACCCTGCCAGTGCTGTTTGGTATCGCACAGGATTTAGTGGGTATTCACAGTGCTGCGTTTATGTTGCTCTATGGTGTGCTGGCAGTTTGTATGTTGGTAATGTACCTGGCAATCCAGAGAGAGCATCATCAACAGCGTTTGGCTTTCGCTCGGCAAAATAATTTTTTGCATGAGGATGCGAGTAACTCTGCGGCTTTGCCAGATAGGTAGTACCCACTACCAAAATGGAATTATGTGTGCGTAGAAGGTAGGGGGTAATGATTTTTTCTGTTGAAAAAAACTGTGGTTTCAACCACGTCTGAAAAATTGTAATTTGTCACTGTTCACTCCGTTGTTGCAAAGGAAAAGCGTAATGACCATTTCCAGATTCCCCAAAATATTCGGTGCTTTACTGTTGGGTGCCTGCAGCACTGTCGCATTGCAGGCCGCTGCGCAGGATGGTGAAAATGCCACTCTTGTCGACGCGCTAAAATCCGGTGAGGTCGGGTTGAATCTGCGCTATCGCGTGGAGATCGTCGACCAGGAAGATTATGACCAGGATGGTATTAATGGAGACGCAACCGCGTCCACTTTGAGAACCCGCCTCAACTGGCGCAGCGGCAGCTACCGCGGCTTCAGCGGTTTCCTAGAGATGGACGATGTTACTTCAGTCGGCAACGATAATTACAACTCTACCGTCAATGGTAAAACCAATTACCCGGTTGTGGCTGATCCAGATGGTACCGAGGTTAACCAGGCCTATATCCGCTATAACGGTGAAAATTCCGTAGTCACTGCCGGTCGTCAGCGTATTAACCTGGATGGCCAGCGTTTTGTCGGTGGTGTTGGCTGGAGGCAGAACGAGCAGACTTACGACGGCGTACGTTATCAGTATGGTAGCGCTGACAGTCTGCAGTTGGACTACAGCTATGTGTACAACGTAAACCGGATTTTTGGTGAAGATAGCGCCGGTGCTGAATTTGAAGGCAATATCCAGCTATTCCATGCCAGCTACCCGGTGGCTGAAAACCACAAAGTCAGCGGTTTCGTTTACAACCTGGATTTAGAGAATTTCGTTGAAAATGCCAGCCGCACTTATGGGGTGGACTACAAAGGGAATTTCGGCCCTGTAAAAGCCAATCTGAGTTATGCACGCCAGAACGATATTGGAGATAACACCTTCGATTACAGTGCGGACTACTACCTGGCAGAAGTGGGTACCGACCTGGGCCCGGTCACTGCGAAACTCGGTTATGAAGTATTGGGTTCCGATAATGGTGTCGGTTTCAGAACGCCTCTGGCTACCCTGCATAAATTCCAGGGCTACACCGACCAGTTCCTGACAACCCCTGGTGATGGCATAGAGGATATGTACATCAGCGGCGCTATGAAAATAGCCGGCGGTAACTTGAATATGGCCTATCACAATTTTGATGCGAATGAAGGTTCCGCAAATTATGGCCATGAGTGGAATATCAGCTACGGGCGCAAGCTGACAGAGGAAATTTCTGCACTGGTGAAATACGCCTCTTATCAGGCTGACGACCACAAGGTGGATACCGACAAGTTCTGGTTAATGGTGACCGCCAATTTCTAATTAAATAAAGCAGCTCCATAGCGAGGCCCCCGGCTCCGGCCGGGGTTTTCCCTGTAAAAACCGATCAATTTCTGTAGAGGAATTTTTCGGTTTTTAGTAATTCTGCCCACTGAATTTCCATTTTGTGATGTTATTTCCCTTAACGGTTGGCATCACTGTGAGTACCTAAGGAGTACCACCTTTGCCCCAAGCATAAATTAACCAGCTTGATACACTGACATCAGTTTAAACACCGAGTCCTGCTACCTAAACAGCGCTGATTTTTATTGTCGCTGCAAGGTGCCGGGACCGTGGCCGTACCGGCCACCAGGGTCTAGCGGGAAACTGCGCGGCCTCCCGACATTGGAAAGGCGTTTAATGTTACAAGACAATTTTGGCCGTAGGTTTTATTACCTGCGCCTGTCCGTGACGGACATCTGCAACTACCGCTGCAACTATTGCCTGCCCGAGGGCATCGGTTGCGGACGTTCCCTGGAAGGGGAAAATCCTCTCTCAGTGGCTGAGGTGGGCACATTGGTGCGCGCTTTCGCTTCCCTGGGTACGGAAAAGGTACGCCTTACCGGCGGGGAGCCCTCCCTGCGCAAAGACCTGGTGCCACTGCTCGAAGCCGTGCGCGCTAGCGATAAGATTCGCCGCTTGGCCATCACCACCAACGGTTACCGCCTGCCCAGTCAGATTGACGACTGGCACCGCGCCGGCCTGGATCAGGTGAATGTCAGTATCGACAGCCTCGACCCGGCTCAATTCCACCATATCACCGGGCACAATCGCCTGGATAAAGCCTTAGCCGGCCTGGATCGCGCCCTGGCCTTGGGTGTCGATACCAAGGTCAACGCAGTGCTGATGCGCCAGTACAACCTGGCTGAGCTGGATAATTTCCTCGCCTGGGTTCGCGAGACTCCGGTGACCCTGCGTTTTATTGAATTGATGCGCACCGGCGATAACCGCGAGTTCTTCGCCAGCAACCATGTCTCCGGCGGCGATATAGAAACCCTGTTGCTGCGGGAAGGTTGGGAGCAGGTTATCCGCACCCGCGATGCCGGCCCGGCGCGGGAGTATTTCCACCCGGATTACGCCGGCCGTATCGGCCTGATTACCCCTTACGGCAAAGACTTCTGTGCAAGCTGCAACCGCCTGCGGGTATCGGCCCAGGGCAAGTTGCACCTATGCCTGTTCGCCGACCAGGGCTTTGATATGCGCGAAATCATCGCCGATGGTGATAGCGAGGCGCTGGCAGCCCATATCCGTGAGTTGATAGTGGATAAGACTGCAGGCCACCAGCTGCACGAAGGTTTTACCGGCGCTACCCGCAACCTGGCGATGCTGGGGGGCTAGGGTTATGGCCAGGGCTTTCGTTGGCAAATCGACAATCGGCGTGGTGCTGGCCGGCGGCCGTTCCAGCCGGATGGGCCGTGACAAGGCCCTGCTGGCCCACCCCCAACGGGGCAATTTTTTGCAGCATGCTGAGGCATTGCTGAGTGAGCTTCCGCTGGAAAAAGTCGTCACCAGCGGCGCCCGCCCCGGAGCGATTGAAGACCTGGTGCCAGAGCGGGGCCCACTGGGCGGCCTTTATTCGGTAGCCCTGGCAACCGGTGCCGATGCGGCCCTGGTGATCCCGGTAGATATGCCCCTGCTCGGGCGTGAGCACCTCGCAGAGTTATTGGCTGAAGGGCAGGCAAGTGGCCGGCCCTGTTATTTTGAAAACTTCTTTTTTCCCCTGTGGCTGCCTTTAAATGGCGACTGCCTGGATTATTTGCGCCGTGCCGTTGAGGGCAGTGCACGCAATTCTGTCGGCGCGCTGCTGCGTCACCTGGGGGCCAAATCCATACCCATAAAAAGTGCCGGCGATTGGCATCGCAATATCAATACGCCGGCAGATTATCTCGGCTTGAGTACGCCGGATAAAACTCCAGAAAACAGTTTTTTGAGAGACCACTGATTATGTCCGCACACGCTAGCAAAGAATTTGTACCGCTCAACATTGCGGTACTTACCGTATCCGATACCCGCAACGAGCAGACTGATACTTCTGGCCAGTACTTGGTGGAAGTCCTTAAAACTGCCGGCCATCAGCTTGCGGATAAGCGCATTACCCCGGACGATGTTTACCAGATGCGCGCGGTGGTCTCCGCCTGGATTGCCGATCCCAAAGTGCAGGTGGTGTTGGTGACCGGCGGTACCGGTTTTACCGAGCGCGACTCCACACCGGAGGCTCTGAGTCCGCTGTTCGATAAAACCGTCGACGGCTTTGGCGAGCTGTTCCGCCATATTTCCCTGGGGGATATCGGCAGCTCCACCGTGCAATCCCGCGCGCTCGCCGGCCTCGCGAATCGCACGCTGATATGTTGTATGCCCGGTTCCACCGGAGCCTGCCGCACGGCTTGGGAAGGCATATTGCTGGAGCAGCTGGATGCCCGCCACAAGCCCTGTAACTTTATCCCCCATGTGCGCTTTACCAGCGCGCCCTGCGAGAGCCGGGGGTAATTTGTGAGCCAGTTAACCCACTTAAACCAGCGCGGCGAAGCCAGCATGGTGGATGTTACCGAGAAGGACATCACTGACCGCAGCGCCCTGGCCGAGAGCAGCATCTGTATGAGTGCAGAGGCTTTTGCACTGCTGAGCGAGGGGGCGCACAAGAAAGGCGACGTCTTGTCTGTAGCTCGCATCGCCGGTATCCAGGCTGCCAAGAAAACCTCGGATTTAATTCCCCTGTGCCATCCACTGGCACTAACCAAGGTAGCGGTGGATTTCGAATTACAGCCGGAAAAACACAGTGTGCATATCACTGCTTTCTGCCGCCTGGCCGGGCGCACCGGGGTGGAAATGGAAGCGTTAACGGCGGCTTCGGTAGCGGCGCTGACCATTTACGATATGTGCAAAGCCGTGGACCCGGCGATGGAAATCGGCCCGACCCGCCTGCTACAAAAAACCGGCGGTAAGCGCGGCCACTGGCGCGGCGATGCTGCGGACAAGGCGTAACAATTTCAGAGGTGTAAAGCGATGGTAAAGGTTCTGTTTTTCGCGCGTTTGCGCCAGCAATTGGGCATGGGCGAGACTACCCTGGAGGACTTTTCCGGCAGTCTCAGCGAGTTGCGCAAAACCCTATGTGAACAGCACCCGGATTGGAGCCCGCACCTGCAAAGAGACGATATCCGTATGGCCTTGAACCAGGAGCTGGCAGAAACTGGAGCCCAGGTGAAGGCTGGGGATGAAGTTGCATTTTTCCCGCCGGTTACCGGCGGCTAGTGGTGCCAATATGAAAGCCGTTGATCGTATTGAAGTCTGTGAAACGCCCCTCGACGTAGCGGCTGAATATACCGCGCTGCAAGGGAACAGTGGTGATGGTGCCTGCGCCCTGTTTGTGGGTTCGGTGCGGGACTTCAATGCGGGCAGTGATGTCTGCGGCCTGGCCCTGGAACACTATCCGGGCATGACGGAAAAAAGCCTGCAACAGATTATCAATGATGCCCGCGATCGCTGGTCTTTGGGTCGTGTGACTATCGTCCACCGTGTTGGCCCCATGCAGATCAACGACGAGATTGTTTTTGTCGGCGTTACCAGCCCCCACCGCCAGGCTGCCTTTGCCGCCTGCCAATACATCATGGATCGCCTCAAAACGGAGGCGCCTTTCTGGAAGCGCGAAGCGGTTGCGGATGAGTCCGGTAAGCCTTCAGAGCGCTGGGTTGAAGCCCGGGCCAGCGATGCTGCGGAGATGGAAAAGTGGTCCGTCGGCTGAGCCCGCTGCTATCCGCTTTACTGGTGGCCATCGCGCTACCGGTTAATGCGGATAACTGCACCTTGCGGGTGGCGGTAGCGGCCAGCTTTCGCCCGGCACTGGAAGAGGTACTGCCGGAATTTGAGCGTCGCCATGCCTGTGTGGTGCAAATCAGCAGTGGCAGCTCCGGGGTGCTCTACCAACAAATAGCGCACCGCGCGCCCTTCGATTTATTCCTGTCCGCCGATCGCGAGCGTCCCGAACTGTTGGAAAAGCAGGGTGGGGCACTGGGTAGCAGTCGCCAGACTTACGCCCTGGGTTTACTGGCTCTCTGGCACCCAAAATCGGAATCCAATATCAAGCAGCTACTGCAAACCTGGCCCGATAAAATTGTATTAGCCGATCCGAAAGTAGCGCCCTTCGGCAGTGCCGCCCAGCAAGCGCTGCAAAGCCTGAATTTGTGGAAGAAAAAACAAACTCAATTAGCCCGGGCCCACAATGCAGGCCAAGCCTATTTAATGCTGGATTCTGGCAATGCGCAGCTGGGCTTTGTCGCCGCCAGCCAGATGCAAGCGGCCGGCCGCAATAATTACTGGTTGCTGCCGCAGCATTTGTACAAACCCATTGAACAGCAGCTGCTGATTCCCACCCAGAGTCGCCGACCTAAAGAGGCACAATCCCTCGCTAACTATTTGCGTTCAGGGGAAGTGCAGGCGCAACTACAGCACTTGGGTTACGGTGTTTTGCCCACTCAATATCAAAGTAGAGATCGAGGGAGTGGCTTATGAATATCGCCGCTGCCGACTGGCAGGCCCTGTGGCTAACTTTAAAATTGGCCGGCTTAACCACCTTACTCCTGTTTATTATCGGCGTGCCCTTGGCCTGGAAATTGAGCCAATGGCAGAGCCGCTGGCGCCACGGTATCGAGGTATTAATTACCCTGCCGCTGGTACTGCCACCCACGGTTTTGGGCTTTTATTTACTGCTTTTATTTTCCCCCAACTATGCCCCCGGGCAGTGGCTGTCACAACTTTTTGATGGCCCGCTGGTGTTTTCCTTCACTGGCCTGGTGTTTGCGTCAGTGATTTATTCCCTGCCGTTTATGGTGCAGCCGTTGCTAGCCGCGTTTAATGCCAATGGCCAGCGATTGACCCAGGCTGCCGTAGCACTGGGTATTCCGCCCTGGGCGGCATTATTAAAAGTTCTTTTACCGGCGAGTCGTGCCGCTATTGTGAGTGCCTGTGCTTTAACGTTTGCCCATACCCTGGGTGAGTTCGGGGTAGTGCTGATGATTGGTGGCGCTATTCCCGGTGAGACCCAGGTGGTTTCTATCGCTCTTTATCAACATGTGGAGGCGATGGAATACGGTGCGGCGCATCGTCTGGCTTTGATATTGATGGGGATTACTACCGTACTGCTACTCGCTGCCCGTTGGCTGGGACATAGTCTGGCCCCGCGCGGATCAAGTAGCGAGCGCGCTAAACCGGTAATGGGGGTGCTGGGTTAATGGAAATCACCTTACCCCTATTCGGTACTGCGTCTACCATTTCTGATTCCACCGGATTGAGTGTTACAGGGCTGGTGACTCCGCTTAATGCTGCGGCTCCCTGGCAATTAGAGCTGACTGCCTCTGGGATTTTTGGTCTTACCGGCCCCTCCGGCAGCGGCAAGAGTACATTGTTGGCTGCCCTGGCTGGCCAGCGCCATTGCCGTGGCAATATCACTTTTGCCAATACAGTCTGGCAGCGCGGACGCCGCGCCCTGGCTACCCACAAAAGAACGCTTTCTTTGGGCTTTCAGGACAGCCGCCTGTTTGCCGGCCAGTCGGTGGCAGATAACCTGGCACTGGCCCGCCGTTACAGCCGCAGGCCACTGCCTATGGAGGAGTGTGATCGGCTGTTAAAGGCTTTTGGTATTGAACCGCTACTCCATCAGCCGGTGGAGCTATTGTCTGGTGGAGAAGCCCAGCGAGTGGCTGTATTACGCCAGCTTTTTAACAACGCGCCGCTGCAATTATTTGATGAGCCGCTTTCAGCGGTTGACCGCGCCCGGGTACTGCGGCGCCTATTGCCGACCCTACGGGATTTCTGGGCCCGATATTCGGCGCTTGTGATCTGGACCAGTCATGACTTTGATGAAATCCAGCTGCTGGCCCAGCGCTGTTTGTGGATGGATTCTGCCAATTTGTCCGCACCACTTCCTCTACCTGAAGTTGCCCAGCGCCTGGATAGCCACGGTGTAGGGGATAGTTGTCGGAGCCGGATTGAAGCGCGAGTGGAATCCCTAAACGATGGTCTGCTGACTTTGGATTTAGGGGGGATTTCTATCTTTGCAGATAGGGTGGCAGGCCATTATCGCAAAGGCGATACTGCCGCTTTTCTGCTGGAAGCTGGAGATATCAGCCTCAGTGTAGAGAAGCCGGGCCTTTCCAGTATCCTCAATTGCCTGCCGGTAACTTTAGTTGCTAAACAGAACCTTACCGATGGCCGCATACGCTTACAGTTAGCCGCTGCTGATCAGGTGTTCTACGCAGATATTTCCCGCCTCTCCTGCGAGCGCCTAAAACTATGCGAAGGTACTACCTACTTTGCCCAGTTTAAGGCCGGTAGTCTTGCCGGTTTGTAAGTAGTTCCAGCGCAATTTCTGAAAGCGCATCTCTTCGATCCCTAAAACCCCAGCAATTTTTTTGCTAAGTTTGAACGCTAGCTAATAATTGGTGCTCCTATGGGCGTTGTGTTGGGAATTTCCCTCTTTAACGAGGGCGATAAATTTTACCGGGAACAAGCACAGGTCGAGGGCTTACCTGTAGCGAAAGCTGTGACCATTGAGGATCTACACCCGGTACTTATTCGCTGCATAGAAGAAGGTGGGCACAACTATCGAGTAAGACGCCTGGAATCGGGTGAGCTGGAAATTGCCGAGCTACTTGAGGATTGTGAGCCCTACCGGGTCGATGCTTTCCGCTATCAGCTTCGCCGAAAGGGCGACGCTATCGTTATCCACTCTACTTACAAAGATGATGCCCTGTACTTTCATCTGGCTTGCCGCGCAGTCAGTGGGCAGAGAGTTAAGATAGATTTCCACGGCGAGCACCCGTTTTATAACTATGACTCCATAGCGGAATACCAGGGTGGTGGTAACTATCATCTGGCCAATTTCTTTGACCTTCAATATTTGCCCGGTTATATCGAAGAGCACTGCCGGCGATTTATTCACTGCCCGGAGTACTGGTCCTTTACCTTCTTTATCCCGCATTTGGGCAAGGTAGAGCTGAATAACCACACCTCCGATCCAGAGCAGCCTCTCTACCACCTCGATTTCTATTGCCCGGAGCGCAAGCTAAAAATCTTCCAGTCGGCAACGGAGAGAGAGGGTTCTTACTATTTTCGCGATGCCATCTCGGCAGAAAAGCTGGTGCAATTGCTTGAAGCCATGGCGACTGAACTGCTGCCAGAGCTGCAAAAAGCCGATGTTACGTCTTGCTTGAGCTGCTTTGAGGCTATCCACCAGGCTTACAGTGAAATTGAGAGCACTATTGAGACGGATGACAGTCTTGCCTCAGTTGCGGAGGATCTTATTGGGTACCAGCAGAATATCCGTGGCAGACCTGTCCAATACGAAGTCACTGAAAATGCAAATGGGTCTATTACTGTGCAGGGCTACTATTTTCAGCCGTCCGTAGGTTACAACTATACGGTCAGTGCTGAGGATATCGCCGGGGGCCATATCTATCTGGATAAGCTGCACGATTTAGATTTTTATGAGCAGATGTGCAGAGCTATTGCCAGGCATCTATGCCCGACGATGCCGACCGTTGAAGATTTGGATGAAGTGACAATTTATTATCATCGGGATTCAGATAAAAAGCTGATTGCCAGCTTACTTGAAGGCTCGGATATAACGCCGATATTGATTCAGGTGAAATAAAAAAGGGGAGGTAAAACCTCCCCGAATCAACGGTATCCCGTGAGTGAAACCGAATTAAGGATTGTAGAATTCGCCGTTCTTGCGCAGGTAGAACCAGTAGTTAATCACCAGGCATACCGCGTAGAAGATGGCGAAACCTGCCAGTGCATATTCCGGGGTAGTGGCTTTGATTTGCTCGCCGAAAACCTTGGGAATATAGAAGGCACCGTAGGCGGCAACGGCTGAGGTCCATCCCAATACCGGACCTGCCTGTTCTTTCGGGAACACCATGGCGATGGTGCGGAAGGTAGAACCATTGCCGATACCGGTAGCGGCGAACAACAGCAGGAACAGCAGGAAGAAGGGCAGGAAGAACTCTTCCGGAGTGGCTGAGCCGTAGGCGGCCTTCATGTAGTAGGCCACCCCCAGGGCGCTACCCACCATTACCGCTGCACAGATCTGGGTGACCAGGGCACCGCCGATGCGATCGGAGATCCAACCACCTACTGGGCGAATCAGGGCGCCGATAAAGGGGCCCATCCAGGCGTACATCAGGGCGCTGGGGCCATTGTTGTTGATGGTATCGTGGGTCATAACCCCGTCCACCATTACATGGCTGTAACCAAAGATCACCTTGATAGCCAGCGGGAAAGCCGCAGCGAAACCGATAAAGCTGCCGAAGGTCATGGTGTAAATCACACTCATCACCCAGGTGTGCTTGTTGTTGAAGATACGGTACTGACGCTGCAGGCTGGTTTTGATCTCACCGGGCAACAGTTTCAAGCCGAACACGGTGGCAGTGATTACCAGCACCAGCACGATTTCCTTGGGCACGCCCCAACCAGAACCGTTTGCCGCTTCAGGTAAGAGCAACCACAGCCCCACGATGGCGGTGAACAGGCCGATTCCCAGCATCATGGTCATCTTCACCATGGCGCCGAGAGAACTGCCTACATCCGGGGTAACTTCCTCGGTGCGCAGGTTGTTCATACCGAACCAGCCAATAAGGGCTAGCGGTACCAGGAACAGCAGCCATACAAAACCGGCATTTTGAATCCACGCTTCAGAACCGGCGGGTACCTTGCCAATCAGGGAGCCAGAGCTGCTCACCAGGGTCATGGGGTCGCCGCCGGCCGCGCCAAAGGCACCGAAGGTCATAAATAGCGGTACCAGGATCTGCATGGTGGTAACACCGAAGTTACCCAGTCCTGCATTCAAGCCAAGCGCAAGCCCCTGCTTTTCCTTGGGGAAAAAGAAGCTGATGTTGGACATGGAAGAGGCGAAGTTACCACCGCCGATACCAGACAGCAGCGCCAGCAACTGGAATACCCACAGTGGGGTCTCCTTGCTCTGCAGGGCGATACCGGTGCCGAGGGCGGGGATCATCAACAGGGCGGTGGTGAATACGATGGTGTTGCGTCCACCGAACAGTCGAATAAAGAAACTACTGGGTATTCGCAGGGTGGCACCGGTAAGACCGGCGATAGCCATCAGGGTGAACAGGTCGGCTTTGGCGAAGGGAAAGCCGAGGTTGAGCATTTGAACGGTAATAATGCCCCAGTAGAGCCACACGGCGAAGCCGCACAGCAAACTGGGAATGGATATCCACAAATTCCGGTTTGCGATTTTCTTGCCCTTGGACTGCCAGAATTTGCTGTCCTCCGGGGCCCACTCGTAGATGTCAGACACGGCGGCCACTCCTCCTCGAAATGATTCGTGCTGCCACTATGGGCCGGGGATTTAGCCCGCTCAATTACCAACAGTAAGTAACCCTTTTGCTCCCGCGCGTAACAGCTACCTCTTTAGGGGTAAGCGCAGCCAATGGACGCTATGGTAAAGTCACTGTTCAGATTTAAACCAATTCTCACCAATGAAGTAGGATCTCCCATGACTTCTTCTGCCACGGTAATGATGGTCGATGACCACCCCCTGTTCCGCAAAGGTCTCAAGCAGCTGTTTGCCATGGAGCCCAGTTTGGAGTTGGTGGCTGAAGCCAGTAGCGGAGAGGAAGCGCTGGAGTTGGCCAAGCAGTATGAGCCGGACCTTATTCTGCTGGACCTGAATATGCGCGGTATGGATGGGCTGGATACCTTGCGGGCTATGCGGGCTGCCGATGTCTCCTCGCGTATCGTGATACTGACGGTTTCCGATAACAATGCCGACGTGGTGTCCTGTATCCGCGCCGGTGCCGATGGTTATCTTCTCAAGGATATGGAACCGGAAGATATTCTCGACCAGGTGATCCAGGCCACCCACGGCAAGCTCGCTATCAGCCAGCGCCTTACGGAGATCCTTGCTTCGGCCCTACGCAAGCCAGATAACTCCGGTGCAGATACTCTCTCTACCCTTACCAGCCGCGAATACCAGATATTGCAGTTGATCGCTGATGGCCTCAGCAACAAATTGATTGCCCGCGAGTTAGATATTAGTGATGCAACCGTGAAGGTACACGTCAAACATCTGTTGAAGAAACTGGGGATGCGCTCCCGCGTGGAAGCTGCCGTGTGGATGGTCAATCAAAAGCGTTCAGAGTCCCAGGACCGGGCGCACTGACCGGCACTGCCCCAACTGCAAAGGATTGAAGTAAGAGAAATTTTTCCATGCCCACCATTGATTGTTGTAGCCAGCCGGGCCTGATGCCCATAGAGAGCGCTCGCGAGAAACTCCTGCAGGCACTGAACCCTATTGAGGGTACTGAGATATTACCGCTGGCCCAAGCGAATGGTCGGGTATTGGCTGAAGATGTTATCTCCACAGTAAACCTACCGCCCTGCGACAACTCCGCGATGGATGGTTACGCCCTGCGATATGAAGACCTTGCCAGTGGCTTACCGCTGGAGCTGATCGGTAAATCCTTTGCCGGTGCGCCCTTCGATGGTGTGGTGAACCCGGGTACCTGTGTGCGCATTATGACAGGAGCGGCAGTACCTGCCGGTGCGGATACGGTGGTGATGCAGGAAAATGTTGATGCCCAGGGTGAATCGATACGTATAAATTGCGAGGTTCGCTCCGGCGATCATATCCGTCGCCGCGGTGAGGATGTAGCTGAAGGCTCCATTTTGCTTAAAGCTGGAGAGCGTATCAGCGTTCCCCATATCGCCTTGCTTGCCGCTGCCGGTGTTGGCACAGTGACAGTAGTGCGCAAACCGGTAATCGCTCTTTTTTCAACTGGTGATGAACTGCGCCAGCCCGGTGAAGCCCTGGGCAAGGGCGATATCTACGATAGTAACCGTATTGCTCTATTGGCAGCCTTGGCCCAGATGGATCTGGAGGTTTTGGATTTGGGCATATTGCCCGATAACAAACAGGCTATTACCGATGCGTTGCGGCGTGCAGCCCAAGAGGCCGATGCCATTATCACCTCCGGCGGTGTCTCTGTCGGTGAGGCAGATTACACCCGCGAAGTGTTGGAAGAACTGGGAGAGATCGGTTTCTGGAAAGTGGCGATGAAACCCGGCAAACCTTTCGCTTTTGGTTTCCTTCAAGGGACGCCTTTCTTCGGCCTGCCTGGCAACCCGGTTTCCGCCCTGGTAACTTTCTACCAGCTGGCCGTGCCCGCACTGAGTGTAATGAAAGGCGATCACTGGACTGGCCCGCAGACCTTGCAGGCCAAGCTTCTAAAACCCCTAAAGAAAAAGCCCGGTCGTACCGACTTTCAGCGGGGTGTTTATCACAGTGATGAAAATGGGGTATTGGTAGTTGAACCTGTTGGTACCCAGGGAAGCCATATTCTCACAGGGCTAGCTGCTGCAAACTGCTTTATTGTTTTGGCGCGGGAGAGTGGCAGCGTGGAAGCGGGGGAACAGGTGGTGATTGAGCCTTTGGGGGTGCCGTTGGGGTAAGGCTGCTTAAGCGGGTAGCCTGTGAGAGAGAGGATGAGCTTCGCCCTTTGGGCTCGCTGCTCTCCGGCAGCTTTGCTGCCTCCGAGTCGAACCTGAGTTCGAACAAAACCTGGGAGTTAGCCATATACAAAGAAGCCCGCATAAGCGGGGAGTGTGCGAGAGGATTAGCTTCGCCCTTTGGGCTCGCTGCTCTCCGGCAGCTTTGCTGCCTCCGAGTCGAACCTGAGTTTGAACAAAACCTGGGAGTTAGCCATATACAAAGAAGCCCGCATAAGCGGGGAGTGTGCGAGAGGATGAGCTTCGCCCTTTGGGCTCGCTGCTCTACGTCAGCTTTGCTGCCTCCGAGTCGAACCTGAGTTCGAACAAAACCCTGGGAGTTAGCCATATACAAAAAAGCCCGCATAAGCGGGGAGTGTGCGAGAGGATTAGCTTCGCCCTTTGGGCTCGCTGCTCTCCGGCAGCTTTGCTGCCTCCGAGTCGAACCTGAGTTCGAACAAAACCTGGGAGTTAGCCATATACAAAGAAGCCCGCATAAGCGGGCTTCTTTGTATATGGCCCGCCCGAGAGGATTCGAACCTCTGACCTTCGCCTCCGGAGGGCGACGCTCTATCCAGCTGAGCTACGGGCGGTTAATTGGCTATCTGTGCCAGTGGGAGGCGGATTATACAGAAGGGTAGGGGTGTGCGAAAGGACTTGCGGCAAGGTTACGTAAGCTTTGGCAGGTGGCGGTGCAGTGCTTATAATGCGCGGCGTAGAAGTTTGCGGCAGTAATTCGATAGTCTACGGGCCATCTCACTTCGGTCCTTTGGGGGAATAGTATGAAGAGTATTTTGGGTATTGTGGCGGTACTGGCCGTCAGTGCAGCTGCGGCAGTGGCCCAGCAGTCTGTTAACGAAGAAATTGCAGAGCGCATTGCTCCGGCAGGTGAGACCTGTATGAAAGGCGAGGAGTGCGCGGCAGCAGTAGCGGCAGCTCCTGAGGGCGCAAGTGGTGGCGAACGTAGCGGCGAGGCTGTTTACAATGCCAGCTGTACAACTTGTCATGCCATGGGTATTGCAGGTGCACCAAAGTTTGGTGATGCTGCAGCCTGGGCACCGCGTATTGCCAAGGGAATGGACACTCTTTATACCAATGCTATTAAGGGTATCAATGCCATGCCGCCTAAGGGCTTGTGTATGGATTGTAGCGATGGTGAGATTAAAGCCGCTGTGGACTACATGGTGGATAACAGTAAGTAAGCTTCTACTTACTATCGAAAAGGCCGCTTATTTAGCGGCCTTTTTTATTTCTAAATTTAAATCAAAATATTCAACTTATTGGCTTTTCTTAAACAGCGATTTTAAGTTAGATCTTTGACTTTCTAATCTCCTTATTAGATGTCGTATAAAGAGAAGTACTTTTAGTTGTCCTTAATAACTATATGAGTATTTGTTATTAAATATCTCGAAGCGATAAATGTAATAAACCGTAATTAGGCGTTGTTTCCCTCCAGCCCTATAGAATCTGTATTATCCGCGCCTGCTTGTAAAAATATGTATATAAAAACACAAGGATTTTACGTATGAAGCTGGGGACACTCTTCTATTTCGCTGCTCTATCGTTTGTATTGGCTGCCTGTGGTGGTGGAGGTAGTGGTGGAGGTAGAAATTTGGAAGCCCCTGATGATTCTCCTGCTGCAGGATCAGGTGGTGTAGTTGATTCAGCAAACACAGATGAGGTACCTCCTGAAGTATCAATTACATTCCCATCTCTTCAGGATACCTGGACTTATCAGCGTGAAGTTATTCTTCGTGGTACTGCTAGCGATGATATGCAAATTAAAGGCGTGTATGTCAATGACGTATTAACTGAAACCACAGATAATTTTTCTAACTGGAAGTTGGAAGTAAATGTGGATAAACCTACTACGGAGTTTGTGATTAAAGTAGTTGATACTGGAGGGAATGAGACGATTTTACAGCCATTGAGAATAAATGCTCATGATGGCTTCGCACGTAGGGCTTATGGAGCTCTGGCAATAGATTCAAAAAATAGTCAGTTATATGCAGGGCCACATCCAACAAAGATACAACTATCTAATTTTGCTTTTAATCGCTTTGAAGGTGATTTGCCATCAGTAACTGCAATGGCAATAGATGAAATTCGCAATAAATGGTATGTGACGACTTTGGAGTATCTTGCAGAATTGTCTTTGGATACAGGAGAGGTTCTAGAAAAATATGAAGTTGAAACGGAATATGCCAGTATTGATGTTGATGAAGTTTCAGGAAAAGTTTATTGGAATAATTCGGGAAAAATAGACGTACTTGATCCTACAACAGGTATTTTTAGTTCAGTTTCTGGGGTGAATAAAGGGAAAGGCCCAGAATTGGAGTCTGACACTAAAGTAGCGATCAATAGTCAGATTGTTTATGCATTTTCCGATACTGCTGTTTGGGGGCAGATCCAATCTTTTTTGTATATGATCGACCTGGAGACAGGAGATAGAAATCTATATAAGAATCTATACGACACTCCTGAAAAGATTACTCGAGTAACAGCTGCGGCATCACATCCAGATAAACCTATTTTATATTTTTTGGCTAGCTCAGAACTTTCTGGAGATGGAGTTGAAAATTTATATGGTTTTAATTTAAATAATAATAATATATTCAAAATCATTGATATGGAGAGTGTGGACTTTATTTCCGCCGATTTTGAATTGGCCTCTTTGCAAATTGATCGCGTAAATGATGTTGCTTATATACTATCACAGTCTTCTGGACAGCTTTATAAAGTGATATTGGGCAATGGAAGTATCACTCAGGTTTCAAGAAATTTTCGCGGCAAAGGTCCATCAATAGCAGGGATTTCTATTCCTGGCTTTGAGTACGATGTTATTAATAATTACTTAGTTACATTAACTTCCTCGGTGTGGTCAGATGCAGGAGGGAAAATAATGTCAATTGATGTCGATAGCGGAGATCGTAAGGTGATTTCTGGCCCAGATCATGGTCTTGGTGTTAAATTTTCTCATGCGAATGATTTGTCTATTTCCCAACAGGGAAACATTTTTGTTGCAGACTCTGGTAGTAATGATATCAAGATTGTAAACACTCAAACGGGAGATAGGGCAATATCAGCGGGAAATGATATTGGATGCTGTACTTCACTTGAATATCCTTCGGACGTGGAAGTTGATGCTCAAGGAACAACAGCCGTAATCATTAACCCTTGGAAGCAACTATTGAAAGTTGACCTATCTACAGGAAATAGAACCATTTTGACCGATGGAACTGAACAGCATGGTACCGGCCCGACATGGGATGGCTTATCAGATATAGAAGTAGATTTTGATAAGGCTATTGTATATGCCCTTGGCTTTCCACGTAGTGGCGTTAGAGCTATATATGAAGTTAGCTTAGAAACAGGGGATAGAGAGCTATTACTTAGCAGTGAGTCCTCTCTGAATTTCCCCAACTCAACTAGCATGTTTTTTGATTCTCAACAGGGCAGCCTACTGTTTCCAACATGGGATGAGTCTGCAAGCTATTTCGAATTTGATCTAGAGGAAAAGCAAATGAAGGAAAAGCAGTATTTTGGGAATGATACTAAGTATAGAATTACAGCTTTCACAAAAGCAGGTAATCGCCTTTTTGCTAAATTAAGCAATCCTAACAGTGTGGCTGAGATTGATCCACAAACCAGATCAGTAGTTATCATCTCAGAATAGAGATTCCTTGCTGCTAAGTGAGGCCGCATTTGCGGCCTCAATCAAACATACTCAACAAAGACCCCAGAGTTTCCTCCCCCTTTGCCTGATTCTGCTCCGGCGTCGCCTTACCAAACCCTTCAAGCAGCACATCTTCTTCCGGCAATTCGTCGATAAAGCGGCTGGGTGTGGTGTCCTGGGTTTCGCCAAACTGTTTGCGCTTGCCCGCCAGGGTCATGGTGAGGGTACGTTGGGCGCGAGTGATACCCACGTAGGTGAGGCGGCGCTCTTCTTCGATATTGTCATCCTCAATACTGTTGCGGTGGGGAAGTAAGTTCTCTTCCATACCGATCATAAACACGTGGGGGAATTCCAGGCCCTTGGCGGCATGCAGGGTCATCAGGCTGACCTTATCGGTGGCTTCCTCTTCTTCCTGGCGTTCCAGCATATCCCGCAAGATCAGTTTGGAGATAGCCTGTTCCAAGCGGATATCCTGCTCCAGCTCATCGTCGGTGCCCTCCATAATCTTGTTAAGGCTTTCCAGCAGCCAGTACACATTCTCCATGCGCTTCTCGGCCACCTTCTCGCTGCTGGCGTTTTGCGAGAGCCAGCCGGCGTAGTCAATATCCTCTAACATTTCACGCAGGGCGCCATTGGCAGAGGTATCGCGACAGTTGCGTTGCACCCCTTCGAGCCAAAGGGCGAAGCGGTTCAGGCGCTCGTAGCCCTGTTCGTTGATATGCTCCTTAAAGCCCAGTTCCGAGCAGGCTTTAAACATGGAGATTTCGCGACCCTTGGCATAGTTGCCCAGGGCTTCCAGGCTGCTGGTGCCTATCTGGCGGCGTGGGGTGTTGATAATGCGCAGGAACGCATTGTCATCGTCCGGATTTACCAACAGGCGCAGGTAGGCCATCACATCCTTGATTTCAGCGCGGGCGAAGAAGGAAGTACCGCCGGACATCTGGTAGGGGACCTGGTGTTCCTGCAATTTCATTTCGATCAGGCGCGCCTGGTGGTTGCCGCGATAGAGCACGGCGAAATCCATAAACTTGCAGCCGCGGCGGCTCTTTTGCAGGAAGATCTCGTTGGCAACCCGCTCGGCTTCCTCATTTTCATTGGCCACCTTGAGTATGCGGATCTCTTCACCCAGGCCGCGATCGGACCACAGTGCTTTATCGAACTCGTGGGGGTTGTGGGCGATCAGATGGTTGGCCACTTTAAGGATGCGGCTGGTGGAGCGGTAGTTCTGCTCCAGTTTGATCAGGCGCAGGTTGGGAAAGTCGGTCTTGAGCGCGCTCATATTTTCCGGGCGTGCGCCGCGCCATGCGTAGATAGACTGGTCATCATCCCCCACTACAGTGAGGCCGCCACGTCCGCCGACTAGCAGTTTTACCAGCAGATACTGGGAGTTGTTGGTGTCCTGGTATTCGTCCACCAGCAGATAGCGAATTTTCTTGCGCCAGCGTTGCAGCAGCTCCGGGTCTTTGTCGAATAGCTGCACCGGCAGCAGGATCAGGTCGTCGAAGTCTACTGCGTTGTAGGCCTTCAGGGCTTCGCAGTATCGGTCATAGGCAATAGCGATAGCCTGCTCACCGGGACTCTGTGCCTGCTCCAGGGCGCGGCGCGGGGTGAGCATATCGTTCTTCCAGTTCGAGATCTGGTTTTGTACCCGATCCAGCAGATCCGTATCCAGGTCGCCATCTCTCAGCATCAGCTCCTTGATGAGGGCGCGGGCATCCTCGGCATCAAAGATGGAGAAGCCGGGCTTAAAGCCGGCGGCGCGGTACTCTTTGCGCAGGATATTAAGCCCCAGGTTGTGGAAGGTGGACACGGTGAGGCCGTGACTCGCCTTGGAGCGCTTGCCATCCGGGCCCGCCAGCAGCTTGCTCACCCGCTCTTTCATCTCCCGCGCCGCCTTATTGGTAAAGGTGAGGGCGGCGATATTGCGCGCGGCATAGCCACACTGCTCGATCAGGTAGGCGATCTTGCGAGTGATTACGCTGGTCTTGCCAGAGCCGGCGCCGGCCAGAACCAGGCAGGGGCCATCGACATACTTCACGGCTTCAGATTGGCGGGGATTGAGCTGAGTCATAGATGGGGTTGCATCTTCGCGTGGCGAGAAAGCGGGGGATTCTAGCAGCCTTGGTTCGAATCCTCCCAGCACCATTGAGAACGATCGACCGTATGTGTACTTTGCACTTGGGATTGGCTATAACTGCGCCTTATTTCCTGCTTGTGTAACCCCATGCAACAACCCATCGCCGGCTACCACCTGGATGAAGAGGATCACTGGGTGGCGGAGCTCACCTGTGGCCATTTTCAACATGTACGCCACAATCCCCCCTGGATCAATCGGCCCTGGGTGATCACTGAAGAGGGGCGCGAGTCCATGCTGGGTTTCCAGCTCAATTGCAAGAAATGCGATGAGGGTGCACCGCCCGATACGCTCGAAAAGGTTGTACAACCATGACAAAACTCTGGGTTGATGCCGACGCCTGCCCGGTAGCTATTAAGGAAATTCTGTTTCGCGCCGCCGAGCGCACTGCCACTGAATTGACACTGGTAGCCAACCAGGCGGTGCGGGTACCGCCGTCGCGCTATATCCGCTCTGTGCAGGTAACTGCCGGCTTTGATGTGGCGGATAACGAGATAGTACAGCGCTGCGAGGCTGGGGATCTGGTCATTACCAGCGATATCCCCTTGGCGGCAGAAGTGATCGATAAGGGTGCTGAAGCCCTAAATCCCCGTGGAGAGCGTTACACCAAAGCCAATATCCGCGCGCGACTTAATATGCGGGACTTTATGGATACCCTGCGCTCCAGCGGCGTCCATACTGGCGGACCGCCAGCGCTTAGCCAGGCGGACCGCAAAGCCTTTGCCGATCAGTTAGATCGGTGGTTGGCAAAAAGTCGCAAATAGGCTGGAGGGATGGCCATGGAAGGTTTAAGGCTGGAGCCATTACAGGAATGGCAACTGCCAACGTTGATGTCCTGGTTGCCGGATAAACAGCAGTGCCAACAGTGGGGTGGCCCCAATTTCCGATTTCCGTTCGATCAAGGATCTTTTCTAGAGGACTGCCGGTGGCCGGAGTTGCCAAGCTATGTTCTTCTGGATCGAGAAGGAGAAATGCTCGCCTTCGGTCAATATTACCAACACCTGGACCGGTGCCATTTGGGCCGTCTGATTGTCTCCCCAAATCACCGTGGGGCCGGCCTTGGGGAAGAACTGGTAACACTTATTGCACAAACCGGCATCAAAGCCCTGGGTGTAGCGGAGTGCTCTTTGTTTGTATTGCGTACTAATTTGGCGGCGCGCAGACTCTACGATAAGTTGGGTTTTATACAAGTTGCCTACCCTGAACAACGCGAATGGCTTGATCTGTGTGATTTTATGGTCGCACCGGCTGAAGGCTTTCAGTGAGAACAGATAATAGAATAGTGATTATCCGATGTCTGAATTAATACAACCAGCTACCGAGCGTCTGCAGCTACGTCAATGGCGGGAAGAAGACAAGCCCGTGTTTGCCGAAATGAACGCTGATCCCAGTGTGATGGAGTTTTTCCCTTCGCTACTGACACGGGAAGAAAGTGATGCGGGTGTCGATCGTAGTAGCGCACATATAGAAAAGTATGGATGGGGCTTCTGGGCTCTGGAGCTCAGGGAGAGCGGAGAGTTTCTTGGCTTTGTCGGTATAAAAAATGTGACCGATAACCTGCCCTTTGCCCCGGCGGTAGAGATTGGCTGGCGACTGGCTCGCCCCTTTTGGGGTAAGGGTTATGCCAGTGAAGCGGCACGGGCATCTCTTCATGTAGCTTTTAACTCTCTGTGTCTTAATGAGGTGGTATCTTTTACGCCGTTACAAAATATTCGTTCTCAAAAAGTAATGGAACGCTTGGGTATGCAGAGGGATTTTCTCGTTTTTGAGCACCCGCAGGTTCCCCGCGAAAGTCCTTTACTGCGTCACTGCCTATATCGTCTAAGCGCCAGTGACTGGAAAAAATTTAATGTAATTGGCTTCGACTAGCCTGGGAACAAATGCTCTTGGCTGGGTTCGGATAGGAAGGTGAAAAAGGTTCGCTCTCTTATTAATAATAACCAGTCAGATATTTCCTCACTTCCGATGTCAGGTGAGGATAGGGAGTTCTCGCTATGGGATGGTGGTTTTCTTTTAAGTCGATCTTTATAACGGCTATTGGCCTTTTGCTAATGGTTGTTCATCTCAGTGCATCTGCTGAACCTTTTCTCAAAATCAGTCAGCGCCCGGATGGTTCATCACTTTATTGGTCTCTGGAAAAACCAGCGAATAAAGGAAAAATTGGTTTGTTCCTGATGGCCCAGGGCTCTGGCTGTTTACCGGCAATTAAAAACACCACTCTTCAGCAGGCCAAAGAGATGGCTGTGGATTATGCCGTTTTAATGGTAGAGAAATATGGAGTAACCCATACCGACAGCCCCGAAGAACAATTTAAAGATTGTTCTCAGGAATACATAGCCAATCATACTGTTGAGCAGCGTACGCTAGATGTTGAGCAAATTGTTGACCAACTACGCGGGGCCGATTGGTGGAATGGCAAGCTGGTCCTGTTTGGTGGTTCCGAGGGCGGTGACCTTGTTGCCCGATTGGCGCCCAGGTTAAATCCCGATGCCGCAGTGGTTTTTTCAAGCGGGTTGGGGGAGTCGTTTGCTCAGGTGTTAAAGGGTTTGGTTCCACCCCATGTCGCTAAAGAGGTGGATGTCAAACTTGCCTATGCCCGAGCCAACCCCAAAAGCGCGGAAATCTGGGGTGGAAACTCTATGCGTTGGTGGGCCGATGTCGCTGATCGGGTACCGGTCAATGACTTACTGGATAGTCGTGCCCCTGTCTTGTTGATTCAGGGCGCAGAGGATAAATCTGCTCCGGTCAGTTCCGGCCGTGCAGCGAGAGATGCTTATGTTTCCGCCGGGCGCTGTGAGCTGACTTATTGGGAGTATTCTGGTTACGATCACTTTATGACAGATACTGATGGGATCAGTCACCGAGGTGAGGTATTTGAGCGGATTACTGGCTGGATTGAAGACGCTGTACTGAATGGAGCTCCTGGATGTGTCTCCGATACAGGAAAAAAGAAATAGAGACCTATAGATGAATATAAGAATCAAATTAGCCGCAATAGTAATGGCAACTTATTCCAGTATTGCGATGGCAGAAAATTTCCCTGTATTGCCGCAACTGGATACCTATAAAGTGCCGGAATCCTGGCGTCAGCCGGTAGCGCCGCTAAAGATAGCGGATAATACATGGCAGATAGGTACCCAGGGAATTACTTCTTTACTGCTAAAGGGTAAAGAAGGTGCGATTCTAATTGATGGAGGAATGGAGCAAACGGCTGAGCACTTATTGGGAAATATGCGCAGATTGGGAATTGCACCCACCGACCTGAAATTAATTTTGCACAGTCATGCCCATGCAGATCATATCGGTCCCCTGGCCGAGCTAAAACGTATTACCGGCGCCCAGGTAGTGACAAATGCTGAGTCGGCAGTATTGATGGCTCGTGGTGGCGCTAATGATATTCATTTTGCAGATCAAATTTTATACCCATCAGTAAACGCGGACCGTATCCTGCATCATGGAGAGCAAGTTGTCCTTGGGGACTTACGACTTCGTGTACATTTTATTCCGGGGCACACTCCTGGCAGTATGGCTTGGACTTGGCAGGATACTGTTGATAGTAAGGTTATCGATATCGCTTATGTAGATAGCCTTACGGCTCCGGGTTATCAGTTGGTCAATAATCTCCGTTATCCCGATATTGTTCAAGATTACCGAATGAGCTTTGAACGGGTGCGTAAATTACCCTGTGACCTACTTATCACACCTCATGCGGGCGCAAGTGGATGGGTGTTTCGTGATACAGCTAAGCAGAAGAAAGCGGTTAGCTGCGAGAAATATGCAGCTAAAGCTGGCAAAAATCTGGAGAAAAAACTTGCAAGTAATTCACAATAGAATCTCTCTGGGCATATGAAACTACATGGTTAAATTTTTAACGTCCCCTTCTGGATTTAGATTGTAATAGTTATTGCAGGGTAATATGTGATGTTTACAAAATTATTCAAAAAGTATCCCAAGCAGAATGCTGGATCTCAATTTTATTTTTTGAAATTGGCTTATATTTTTTCTTTGCTTCTATATCAGCAGGTTGCCAACGCTGATACCTTTGCCATTGAAGGGGGGAAGTGGTTTGATGGAATGGGTTTTAAGCCAGCGATCTGGTTTGTTGATGAGAATGGCCTCTTGACCAAGACTCGGCCACAAGAAGTTGATTACATCATTGATGCCAGAGGAAAATTTGTAGTACCACCGTATGCCGAGGGGCATAATCACAATCTGCAAAACCCTTGGGGTATTAAGAATTTTGGGGCCTTGCAAGTGAAGTCCGGAGTTTTTTACAGTGTGCAGATGTGCAGCTTTGGTAAAGGGTTGGAAACGCAGTTTAGCGGTGAAGATACCATGGATGTTTTATTTGCCTCAGACTGCATAACGGCTTCTGATGGCCATCCCCTAAGGGTGATTTTAAATGGTAAAAAAAATGTCACCAATGATGAATTAAAAAGCGCCCAGGAAATGGTCATGGTGGCAGAGGATAAAGGGGATCTAGATCAAATATGGGAGAAAGTTGAAGCTAACCATCCCTCTTTTATTAAAATTATACTTGTTGGCAGTGAAAAGTTTGAGGAGCGCCATGGTGATAAGAAATACCTTGGAGTTAATGGCCTCAATCCTAAGCTGGTGCCGGTTATTGTCGAGCGTGCGCATAAATTGGGGATTCCGGTGGTGGCTCATGTGGATACCGCTCATGATGCCATGATAGCTATAAAAGCGGGTGTAGATATCTTGGGTCATTTGCCCGGGTATCGAATCGCAAGAAATGAAGGGTTTGATAGACAGGATTATGTGTTAAACGATGCTGTTATTGCTGCGGCTGCTAAGCAAGGTACCAAGCTGATTGCTACTGCCAGTGTGCCTTCTGAGCATAGCTATCCTGAAGATGAATTGAAGGAAATCCAGACGGTTCAAAAAGATAATCTTTCTCGTTTACGCAATGCGGGCGTACCCTTATTAATGGGGAGTGACAACTTCTCCGGTACGGTGCTTCGTGAAATTCGTTACCTGGATACTCTGGATATTGCACCGAGAGAAGTATTGCTGAAGTCCCTAACTATGGATACTCCAAAGTGGATGTTCCCAGAGCGCCACTTGGGCTCGTTTTCTGAAGGTGCGGAGGGCAGCTTCTTAATATTAGAGGGTAACCCTCTGGAGGATCTTGGGTTTCTCGATAAGATTTATATTGGTGTTAAGCAGGGGCATATATTAGTCAGTTCCCCCAGTAGTAATTAGCGATAAATATACTCAGAATTTTTTCTTTGGCCAATGTAAGCTTGGTTGAATATCCCCAGCTTAATAACCAAGCTGGGATTTAGCCCTTATATTTGCCATCCGTCTTCTGCTTTTATATTTACTTTTCCAACAAGCGATGTACTTTTGGCACAAGATAGAAATACATTAGGGGGACGAGAATTCCTGTCATGATCAGGGATTTCAGTCCTGTCGCAATTTGTAGATCCAGTGCTTTTATTGCCAATAGTAAAAGAGTGACAATCGGATAAACCAATGCCCATATACACAGGGCATGTAGTATAGATTTATTCATTATTTTAAGCCTTCCATAAAATTGGATATCATCCGGAAGTATCCGGGCAATATTTTTTGTAAAAAGTACTTTCCGTCTGTAGCGAGTGCTACACATTTAGCCCGGCCGTCACTGGAATCTGCTTTTATGGTGATGAGTCTATCCTCCACCATACTTTTAAGTGTGCGCGTCATTACTGGCCGGGAAATATCGATACGCTCTGCAATCTCCGAAACCAGTAAGCTATTTCTTTCCGGTTCCCGGTCGATAACGATCATTATCAAAAACCGTAGTTGGGATGTCCCATGGTCGGAAAAATAACTTTCCAGCTCCCGCAAAAGCAGGCTCGCATCCCGCATTATGGTGAGAGCATCCTGAATCGCTTTGGGGTTATTTACAGAAAACTGCTTTGCATAGCCTTCCACCATTTGTTGTGAAGGTAGTTCTTTAAGAAAAAACATAGGGAGCTACACCAATCTTTCCAGCTTATTGATTTCTACAGGTTCTTTTAACCAGTCTTTATAAGCTTCAAAAATCGGTACGATGTAGGGCATGGCGTAATGCCTATCGAGGTCTTCCTGGCTGCACCACTCTTCGTATAAAAACAAGCTTTTCTTATCCTGGTGTACAGCAAACTGCAGGCAGCCCTCCTCTTCCAAGGTATTTGGAACTATGGATAGGATTGCCCGTTTGGCTTGTTCGAAGAACTCCGCCTTTGGTGAGATTTTGGCAATGATAAATAGATGGCTTTTCACAGTCGCTTTTCCAAAGTATTAATATAGTTATCATGATAACTATATCCCAAAAGACGTCAACCGCTAGTGGCTGATGTAGCAATCTAGGGAAATGCCACCTATCAGCATTAAATGACAGGATTCTGGTCTATAGGAATTAACTAATTGAAAGAGCTGGCCACCTGGCATCTATCAAGGTTTCGGTAAGCCAGAGCCTCGGCAATCTGCGTAGAGCTTATCGTTTCTTGCTTGGCGAGATCCGCCAGGGTGCGAGCCACTTTGAGCACTCGGTGGTAACTGCGTGCGGAAAGGCCCAGTTTTTCCACTGATTGGCGCAGTAGATGTTTCTCTTTATCCCCCAGGGTACAGTGTTTTTCCAGCTCTGCCCCTTTTAAAAGGTTGTTGGTACGTCCTTGCCTTTGAACCTGTAGTTGCCGTGCAGCGCAAACCCTTACCCGCACACTTTCGGATGGTTCCCCAGGAGCTGCATCCTGCAGTTGCACAGCATTCATAGCACCAACCTCTATCTGCATATCGATACGATCCAGCAAGGGGCCTGAGAGTTTATTGCGATATCGGTCTATCTGGTCCGGGGTGCAGCGACAGCGGGGCTCACCCAGGTAGCCGCATGGGCAGGGATTCATTGCGCCTACCAGTTGAAAATTCGCGGGATAAGTAACCTGGGCGCGTGCACGGGAGATTCTCACCTCACCGTTCTCCAGGGGCTCCCGCAGGATTTCCAGGGCATGGCGGGGAAACTCTGGCATCTCGTCGAGAAACAATACTCCGCAATGGGCGAGTGAGATTTCACCTGGCTTTGGAGTACTGCCGCCACCGACCAAAGCGGTTGGTGAAGCGCTGTGATGTGGAGCCCGAAAAGGTCTCTGGCTTTGGTGAGGCATACCGGCACTGGAGTAGACAGCGGCGACCTCAATCGACTCGGCAGTTGTGAGTGGTGGCAATATACCGGGCAGACGACTGGCTAACATGGTTTTGCCTGTTCCCGGAGGGCCATAGAACAACAGGTTGTGCCCCCCGGCTGCGGCTACTTCCAGGGCGCGTCTGGCTTTAAGCTGACCGCGAATATCTGCGAGGTCTGCGCACTGGATGGTGGGCTCCTCCTGAGATTTTACGGCTTGGGACAGGCTTTCACGTCCATGCAACTCCGCGCAGATCTGCAGCAGGGAGCTGGCGATTAGAGTTTCACCCTCAGCCAGTGCTGCTTCAGCTCCGCACTCCCGGGGAGCTACCAGTTTGCGTCCGGCGGCCGAGCAGGCAATGGCAGCGGGTAAGCTACCGCTCACTTCACGTAGAGCGCCGGTAAGGGCTAATTCCCCGATAAACTCGTAGTTTGCCAAGGCTTCAGCGGGAACCTGCCCCGAAGCAGCGAGTATGCCTATGGCAATGGCGAGATCGTAGCGACCACCTTCTTTGGGAAGGTCGGCGGGGGCGAGATTGACTGTGATACGACGCTGGGGGAACTCAAAATGGCTGTTGATCAGGGCGCTGCGCACCCGATCGCGACTCTCTCGCACTGCCGCTTCAGGAAGGCCCACTATATGAAATGCGGGGAGGCCATTGGCCAAGTGAGTCTCTACGGTAACTAGTGGGGCAGATACCCCTAACTGGGCTCGGGCATGGGTTACTGAGAGGCTCACAATTTCATTCCTGAAATGGTTGCCGGAGAGTTCAGTCTTCGGCTTGGTTATCCCTTTGTGCCAGAGCTTGCTCCAGCATTTCCACTTTATCTTCCAGGCGCGCCAGTTTTTCACGGGTGCGCCTCAATATTTCCACCTGGGTATCGAATTCGCGCTGGGATACCAGCGGTAGCTTATCCAGAGACACTTCCAAAGCGTTGCGTAGGTCATTGCTGACCACTGCGCCCTGTTGTTGCAGTTCTTTCAGTAGCTGTTGCAGTTTATCCGCAGCCACAGGCAACTCCTTACTGAGTAATTCATATCTTTTGGCACTGGATTGTAACCCACAGAGTTTTGCCGCAACAGTTGCCTAAAGGTGCACTATTCTGAACTTTGCTCCTGCAGGAACTCCCCACTTCTGTGCATATACCGACAATTGGAGCCATCTTGGTGCGCACTGGTTTGCGGGCGCTCTGTTCGTATTTATTTCAATTTCTCATTTTCTTATCTAACTCATTGATTTTATTGAGTGCTGCGGCTTTGGCATCAACTCTGCAAACAGTCAGGGCAGGTGTGCCATTTACGATCACTGGGAGTCCGGGAAAGTAGCGGTTCACAAGACGCAAGAGACCCTCTGTCATACCCGACAGTAAAGGACCGGTTGCAGGCGGCGCCATTTCAAGAATCAAAAAATTTCAGACTTAATAAATCTTGGAGGATTAAAGGTGAAAACTAAAATGAACAAAATCGCCACTGTCTTCTCTGGCGCTGCCCTAGCACTAGCTATTAGCAATATATCTTTTGCCGAGCAAAGTGATCCAAGTTTCAGTGTTAATGCTGGATTGGTTTCAGATTACAAGTTTCGAGGTATTAGTCAAAGTGATGGAAGGCCAGTAATTCAGGCTGGAATGGATCTGGATGTTGGCAATGGCTTTTATTTGGGTACCTGGGCTTCCCAAGTGGATTTTGATTATGGCAGTGATGAAACTGATTATGAGCAAGATTTCTACGGTGGTTACTCCACAGAAATTAATGAATCTATAAGCTATGATATTGGATATATTTATTACGCCTATCATGGAAGTGGTCGCGATGAAGATTATCAAGAGATCTATGGAAGCCTAACCTTCTCCGATCTAACACTAGGTTTTGCATATTCAGATGATTATTGGGCCGATTCAGGCAATTTTTATTATCCATATGCAGGTTACAGCTTTTCTTTGCCTTCTGATTTTAGTTTAGACCTTCATGTTGGTTTAAACCTATTTGATGAAGAAATATTTCTGTACGAATCCGACTCTTATATCGATTACTCCGCAACTCTCAGTAAAAATTTTGGCGGCCTTACTCTGAGCGCTGCTTTTGTTGGCACTGATGTGAGCGACAGAGAGTGTTTCGATACCGACTGGTGTGAACCCACCTTGCTCGCTGGAGCAACCTACGCCTGGTAATAAAAACGCCCGCAATTGTTAGCGGGCATTATTTTTTTGTGGGGGAGATCCATGAAACTGATTACTGCAATTATCAAGCCCTTCAAATTGGATTCAGTGCGGGATGCTCTGCGAGAGGCCGGTGTTAAAGGCGTTACAGTCAGTGAAGTGAAAGGATTTGGCCGGCAAAAAGGCCATACAGAATTATATCGGGGCGCAGAGTATGTAGTGGATTTTTTGCCTAAAACCATGTTGCAAATTGCTGTAACTGAGGAGCAACTGGATGAAGCATTGGAAGTAATTGGCTCCAGTGCACAAAGCGGAAAAATCGGCGACGGCAAAATTTTTGTGGCTAATCTTGAACAGGTGGTTCGCATACGTACTGGAGAGACCGGTAGTGAAGCTATTTGAGTCAGTAATAATCAATAAATGATTTTAAAATTCTAAGAATTAAACGGAGAGAGAAATGGAGAATCAAGTATTTCAATTGCAATATGCAATTGATACGTTTTATTTTCTAATGTGTGGTGCACTAGTGATGTGGATGGCTGCAGGCTTCGCCATGTTAGAAGCAGGCCTGGTGCGCTCAAAAAACACCACTGAAATTCTGACTAAAAATGTCGCGCTATTTGCAATTGCATGCATTATGTATCTGATGACCGGTTACGCCATTATGTATGATGGCAGCTGGATGCTTGCAGGCATAGAGGCCTTTAGTCTTGAAGGTGTATTGGCCGATTCTGCCAAGAATGGCTTTGAAGGGGACTCGGTATATTCCGGTGCTTCCGACTTTTTCTTCCAGGTAGTATTTGTTGCTACCGCAATGTCCATTGTATCTGGTGCCGTTGCAGAGCGCATGAAGCTGTGGAGCTTCCTCGCATTTGCTGTAGTGCTCACAGGGTTTATTTACCCGCTTGAGGGTTCCTGGACCTGGGGCGGCAAAGATGTATTTGGACTGTACAGTTTGAGTGATCTTGGCTTCTCTGACTTTGCCGGTTCCGGCATTGTTCATATGGCTGGTGCTGCTGCCGCGCTGGCAGGTGTTCTACTGTTGGGTGCCCGAAAAGGTAAGTACGGTCCCAATGGGCAGGTCTATGCCATTCCCGGTGCAAACTTGCCGCTGGCAACCCTTGGTACATTTATTTTGTGGATGGGCTGGTTTGGTTTTAATGGCGGTTCCGTGTTGAAGCTGGGAGATGCAGCCAGCGCGCATTCTGTGGCTATGGTATTTCTCAACACCAATGCCGCTGCAGCAGGTGGGGCTATAGCCGCACTAATTACTGCCCGCCTGCTATTTGGGAAGGCTGATCTCACTATGTTGTTGAATGGAGCCTTGGCCGGCTTGGTGGCTATTACTGCAGAACCATCTACGCCGACTGCGTTACAGGCGACCCTGTTCGGTATGGTTGCTGGAGTCCTGGTAGTTTTCTCTATTATCACTTTGGACAAGTTGAAAATTGATGATCCGGTTGGTGCTATTTCTGTGCACGGTGTTGTCGGCTTGCTTGGTCTGTTATTGGTTCCAGTGACCAATGAAGGTGCCTCTTTTATTGGCCAGTTCGTTGGTGCATTGACTATTTTCTTCTGGGTTTTTGTCACTTCCTTTGCCGTGTGGTATCTGCTTAAGTTGGTGACCGGTATTCGTGTCAGCGAAGATGAAGAACAAGAGGGTGTTGACTTGGCTGAATGTGGTATGGAAGCTTACCCGGAATTTATGAGCAAATAGTTGTCCTGCGACGATACTGCCCCATGTAGGGGCGCTATCTGACTGAGGTTCCCGCAAAGAAGACAAATCAGGGGAAATACAAGAAATGAAATTGATTACGGCCGTTGTAAAGCCCTTCAAATTGGATGACGTGCGTACCGCATTGTCTGAGGTTGGGGTTCAGGGGATGACAGTAACTGAAGTAAAGGGCTTTGGTCGCCAGAAAGGGCATACGGAGCTCTACCGTGGCGCTGAGTATGTGGTGGATTTTCTACCCAAGGTTAAGCTGGAGTTAGCGGTCGACGACGATATGGTGGACTCTGCTGTTGAAGCGATTACCAAAGCTGCACAGACCGGGAAGATTGGTGATGGAAAAATCTTTATTACAGCACTGGAAGAAGTGATCCGTATTCGGACCGGCGAAACCGGATCTGAGGCTGTTTAATCGGCAGCAAACTTAGT
Source organism: Microbulbifer sp. NBRC 101763 (assembly GCF_040371615.1). Lineage (NCBI taxonomy): Bacteria > Pseudomonadati > Pseudomonadota > Gammaproteobacteria > Cellvibrionales > Microbulbiferaceae > Microbulbifer > Microbulbifer sp. NBRC 101763. The sequence continues at coordinate 121,588 of NZ_BAABQV010000003.1, read as the reverse complement.
TATTCTCTTCTCTCAGGCCATCTGTGTCTGGTGCCTATACAAGCCCCTTCCGGGGCTTTGTTGTTTCAAAACCTTAGTCCTCCTAGATGCCTTTAGGTTATTTGCAATGGTGGGCTGCCGTATTGTCGCTAAATTCCCCATAGCAAACCGTAATATTCCCCGGTTTTTGTCCCAACAAAAAACTCTACTGTACCGGCTGCTTGTGGCTGGCGGCTCAGATCGAGAGTGCCTATATATTAATCGCCGCTTTGATGCGGTAGGGGATCGCCACAGATTGTGGCTTTCGGTTTCATTCTCGCCGCGGGAAGGGGCGGCACAGAGGTACTCCCTCTGTAACAGGAGTAAGGGTTACAGGGTTTTGCTATGAAAGATGGTTATGAAGATCAAGGCAAGAGCTCCCGCAGCAAAGAGTCTGAGGAATTTGCCGAAGAACGCTCTATTACCTCCCGTGAACGTGCCAGAAGCCAGTTGAGCACGGATGTGGAGGAATTTCTCGCCAGCGGCGGGGCAATTAGTGAAATTGACCCGGAAGTTACTGCCGATCCCCCGCGTAAACCGCAGCCTAAATACGGCAGTCGCCCTATTTAGCGCCTGAGGGATTGCCGCGCCTGCAGTGAGGATGGCGGCAATTTCTTTTTAAAGATCCTTCCGGGCTTTGGAAGGTGCAGTCTCAGCGCCCCATCAGACTGGGCAGCAGGCGCTCTAATACTTCGCCAATGTAGGAAAGAAACAGGGTGCCGAGGCTTGATCGATAGTACTGAGGGTCAGAAGAGCCAACGGCGAGCACGCCCAACTGGTTACCTAAGGGAACCACCGCCGCGGAAGCGACATCCTGCCAGCTTTCACCAAAAAGGAATTCTTTCTCGCCGGGGCGTAAGGCACCACATACTGGGCGACCATTACGCAAAATTCCTCCAATTGCCGTTTCTGCACCTGCGTGTGAGCTGGTTTGTACCTGTCCCAGGCTGCGGGCACTGGGTAGTGGTCCAAATAGGGTCAGGTTGGTGAATTCCACATTGAAATCATTAGCAAAGCTGGAATAGAGAGCGTCTGTTGCTTCGCCGATGTCCTGAGCTTCAAGAAGGGCTAGGATCAGGCGGCGGCTGTTAAAGAAGAGTTGGTCGTTGTCACGGGCATTGTGCAGTAGTTGGTCCAAGCGCTGGCGCATTTCAATATTGCGCTCTCGCAAGAGGTTGGTTTGATGTGTCATCAGAGACACGGTCTTCCCATTTTCCCGCGGTAGCTTGATGGTTTCGAGTAGGTCCATCCGGTCGACAAAGAATTCTGGGTTTTGCATCAGGTAGCGAGCCACCTGCCGAGCTAGAAGCTTGTCATCCCGCTGTGTTTCCTTGTGACTGCCGGCGACAATCTCTTCAGAGCTCTGATTGGCGTCTGTCTGTTCCATCATGGTCCATTTACATTATTGGCTCGGGTTTTGGGTGAAATGACAGTCCCAGTGGGTAAGGGCCCACTATCGAAAGGTACTACAGAGTTCCCCGGGAGGTCGGATAGCCGCCATCTTGCCCGCAAAATTATTCAAATAATGATTTGCCCGTGGAAAACTGTTGTTGCGGGCCCGGTCATAGTAACCGGCTGGCCTGGCCCACTCCAGTGAATTGTCAGCTTGCCACCGGGAAGGTGAATTTCAACCTTCTCATCCACAAGCCCGCGCTGGTGGGCATAAACCATTGCCGCGCAAGCACCGGTGCCGCAGGCACGAGTTTCTCCCACCCCTCGTTCAAACACACGCAGTTGCGCTTTGTCACGGGAGTCGATTTGTAGAAAGCCCACGTTGACCTTTTGTGGGAAGCGCGGGTGAGCTTCAATTAGCGGTCCCAACTGGTCAACTGGGGCTTGCTGTACATCCTCAACCAGCAGTACCGCGTGGGGATTGCCCATAGATACGGCACCGATGGTATATGTCTCGTCAAGGACATCAATGGGGTAACTGTCAGCGTAGCGATCGGCACTGAAGGGGATTTGTTCCGGCTCCAGCACTGGTGCGCCCATATTGACGCTTACTTGGTCGCCATCCATGACTTTAAGTTGCAGGATGCCACCGGCCGTTTCGACTTTTAAACGCTTCTTGCCGGTGAGGCGGCGGTCGCGCACAAATCGGGCGAAGCAACGCGCGCCATTTCCGCAATTTTCCACTTCACTGCCATCGGCGTTGAATATTCGGTAGCGGAAGTCTGCATCGGGGTCGCGGGGAGATTCCACCAGTAAAACCTGATCGCAACCAATGCCCAGGCAGCGGTCGGCAATTCGACGAATTTTGTCGGGGGATAGTTTGATTCTTTGACTGATGCCGTCGAGCATCACAAAATCGTTGCCAAGCCCATGCATCTTGCTGAATTTAACGCGCATTCCATTTCTCTAATGATTTTGTGTACCTGACGGATATGGATGCCTCTCAGGCTCGAATATGCCGTGGCGACACAGGTGTTTCCTGGTCCAACTGGTCACCATCGATTGGCATTACCAATATGTCGAGATTTTATAAGTATCGAACAGCCTGTCTGTGGGGTGTTCGCGTAGCCCCCAGAGATGGTGGCACTAAAATCTTTATTTTGACATCTATTTCGCCACAAAGAATCAGGCTTTCTCCGGTACCGGGGTTTCTCCCCGCACCAGGTCGCTAAAGCTTTCCCGCGCCCTTACCTGGTAGGTGTTGCTACCGTCGACCAGCACTTCCGCTGCCCGTGGCCGGCTATTGTAGTTGGAACTCATGGTAAATCCGTAGGCACCGGTAGAGAGCATGGCTAGCAGCTGACCCTGTCGTAGAGTCAGGGCCCGGTTTTTGCCGAGGAAATCACCGGTTTCGCATACTGGCCCGACGATATCCCACATGGCGTTTTCCCCGTGATCGGGGGTCACCGGCACTATATCCTGCCAGGCCTGGTACAGGGCCGGACGCAGATTATCGTTCATTGCCGCGTCAACGATGGCGAAATTGTGCTCTTGCGTGCGCTTTAGATAGTCAATGCGGGTCAGAAGCACACCGCCATTGGCGGCGATTGAACGCCCTGGTTCAAGGACCAAGCCGAGATTGCGATCGCCAATGCGCTTAAGTACTGCCTCGAGGTAATCCGCCACCGGTGGGGGCTCTTCACCTCGATAGCGCACGCCCAGGCCGCCGCCCAGGTCCAAATGCTCTAATTGGATGCCTTTATCGGCGAGGTCATCTACCAAAACCAGGAGTCGATCCAGGGCATCGAGGAAAGGTGCGACTTCAGTGAGCTGAGAGCCGATATGGCAGTCCACACCAATTATTTTCAAGTGGGGGGACTTGGCTGCATCTAGATAGACTTTCAGGGCACAATCAATAGCGATGCCGAATTTGTTTTCCTTGAGACCGGTGGAGATATAGGGGTGAGTTTGCGCGTCGACATCCGGATTTACGCGCAGGGAAATTGGGGCGACGGTTTCGCATTCGGCAGCTACCTGCTCCAGGCGCAGCAATTCAGCTTCAGATTCGATATTGAAGCAGTGCACACCCACTTCCAGCGCGCGGCGCATCTCATTGGCAGTTTTGCCCACACCGGAAAAGACTATCTGTGAGGGATCTCCGCCTGCCAGTAATACACGCTCCAGCTCACCGCCAGAGACGATATCGAAGCCTGACCCCAGCTGAGCCAGTAATGAGAGTATGCCAAGATTGCTGTTAGCCTTGACCGCGTAGCAGATCAGGCCGGGATGGTTGCCCAGGGCATCGGCATAGGCCCGGTATTGCCGCTCAAAATGAGCGCGGCTGTATACATAGGTGGGAGTGCCGAATTGCTCGGCAACCTGCTCGAGGGAGACGTCTTCAGCCCAAAGGCTGCCGTTGCGATAACTGAATTCACTCATTTCTCAGTTTCTTGCTCCTCTGGGTATTCTTCATACAGCGGCTCTTCTCCTAATGGTTCAGGCACAGCCTCACCGGCCGGTTCAATGGCTGGTCCACTGGGCTCCACTGCAGTGCTGCTGGTAGGCGCCGTATTGGGCGGACCAGTAGTAATACTCGGCGCGGGCTGTGCCGGTGCCTGAGGTAAGTACAGCGGGCCCTTCTGGCCACAGCCTGCTATCAGTGCGGCGGCACCTAGCAGCGTGAGGAGTGGGAGAAGTATTTTTTTCGGCATGGGTGACATCCTGCGCTCGGGCTTTCGAAGCGGTGTTCGGCAAAAGCCTGATAGTATAGCGGCCGAATAAATTCATCACAGTAGACGGTAACAGAAGTAACAAAAGATGAGCCAAGCGGAATACGAAGCGGCCATTGAGCGAAGCCTGATGGCGATAGAGGATGCCCTGGATGAGTGTGATTGGGACATCGATTACGAGCGTAGTGGGTCGGTTTTAACTCTTACGCTGGAGGATAATGGAAGCCAGGTGATTCTCTCTCGCCAGTCGGCCAGTCGCGAATTGTGGGTGGCAGCTAAATCCGGCGGTTATCACCTGGCCTTTGAAAACCCCGGCTGGAAATGCGGCACTACCGGGGAGGATCTGACCACTCTGCTTGATCGTGTGCTGAGTGAGCAGCAGGGCGAAGAGGTCAGCTTGGGGCTGGGGCCCTAACCGCAGTAATTTGGCTTTTTAGAAAGCCCGGAAAGCCGGGCTTTAACTTCAAATCCACTAACAGCGCTGTTTGATTGCTTCACGTGCGCGCACACAGGCCGCACGTACCTGATTGGGTGCGGTACCACCGATATGGTCACGGGCGGCCACCGAGCCCTCAAGGGTGAGCACTTCAAATACATCCTCGCTGATTTCAGCAGAAAATTGTTGTAGTTGCTCCAGGCTTAGTTCAGCCAGGTCCTTGTTCTGTTCAATGGCAAAGGATACTGATTGACCGACGATCTCATGGGCATCACGGAAGGCAACACCTTTGCGTACAAGGTAATCCGCCAAGTCCGTCGCGGTGGAAAAGCCCTTGGCGGCCGCCTCCAGCATATTGTCTTTTTTCGCCTTGAGAGCCGGTACCATATCTGCAAACGCGCGCAGGCAATCCAGAGCGGTGTCGGCGGCGTCAAACAGCGGTTCTTTATCCTCCTGGTTGTCCTTGTTATATGCCAGCGGTTGACTTTTCATCAGAGTCAGTAAGGCGATTAGGTGCCCGTTTACACGGCCGGTTTTACCGCGTACCAGCTCAGGCACATCCGGATTTTTCTTCTGTGGCATGATGGAGGAGCCGGTGCAAAAGCGATCCGGTAGATCAATAAAATCGAACTGGCTCGAAGTCCAAATGACCAGCTCCTCGCTCGCTCGGGAAAGGTGGGTGAGCAGCAGCGCGGCGAAAGCGCAGAATTCAATGGCGAAATCCCGGTCGCTGACGGAATCCAGAGAGTTTTCGGTCGGGGCATCAAAACCGAGTAATTCAGCAGTGCGTGCGCGATCAATAGGGTAACTGGTGCCGGCCAGTGCGGCTGCGCCCAGGGGAGAGCGGTTGACTCGCTTGCGGCAGTCCATCAAGCGCTCATAGTCCCGGGTAAGCATGGCGTTCCAGGCCAGTAGGTGGTGGCCAAAAGTCACCGGTTGAGCGCTCTGCAGGTGAGTAAAGCCCGGCATAATAGTGCCCGCTTCGCGTTCCGCCAGCGCTACAAGGCCGGTTTGCAAGCGGGTTAGCTCGCCTGCAATCCTATCGATGCGCCCCCGCAGCCATAGGCGAATATCCGTTGCTACCTGATCGTTGCGGGAGCGGCCAGTGTGCAGTTTTTTACCGGTGGCACCGATGCGCTCAGTCAGGCGCGCCTCGATATTCATGTGCACATCTTCCAGCTGCACTGACCACGGGAACTCCCCTGCCTTAATTTCCTCTGCTATTTCCTTCAGGCCATGGGCGATCTTTTGATATTCATCTGCACTCAATACCCCTACCTCAGAGAGCATCTGGGCATGGGCGAGAGAGCCTTGGATATCCTCCAATGCCATGCGTTGGTCAAAGGTGACTGAGGCGGTGAACCTCTCTACGAAGGCATCAGTGGCTTCACTGAAGCGGCCTCCCCAGAGTTTGGCGGCCGGGTTATTGGCGGAATCGGTGGGGGCTTTTTCGTTGCTCATGGTTTTCCTGGCTGCAGTGAGGTGAAAGGCCGGGGAGCTTGGTGGTATCTTGCGCTTTAAACGTTAGGGACAGTCAAGAATAACAATTGCATGTCAAACTCCAGGCCGGCAGGCATTATATCGCAGAAAATTCGAAAAACTGATACTGATAACAAGGATTCTGCGCTTCCTGGTATTTTGCCTTTCCTGCCGGATTTGTGCAGCGTCACTTCCCTGGCAGCACTGGTGCTGATGGGAGAACTGTTGGCCCTGGTGCTGGTATTGGCGCTGGATGGGTTGCGAGAATTCAGCTGGCAGCGCCTGGGGTTGATCTCCCTGGTTATCCAGTGGGTGATATTGCCCTCTGCAGCTGTACTCTGCCGCCTGCGCCCCTTTTTGGCCAAGCTCTCGCACAAGCGCGCCGGTGCTATCAGCTTTATAGCGGTGCTGGCGGTATTGATAAGCGTGATGGGAATACAGCGCTATCTGCGCGTACTGCTGTTACAGGCTGATTTCGATTGGTGGGGCCTGGCCAGTGATTGCTTGCTGGGGGCCATTTGCTCTGGGGTGGTTTTGCGCTACGCCTATTTGCAGCAGCAGTTATATAACCAGCAACAAGCGGAGCTCGGCGCACGTATTGAGGCGTTGCAATCCCGTATCCGTCCCCACTTTCTGTTTAATAGTATGAATAGCTTGGCCAGCCTGATCGCTGTGGACCCAGATCGTGCCGAACGACTGGTAGAGGATTTGTGTGCTCTGTTCAGGGCCAGCCTAGCCGATCCAAAACTGGTGTCTTTACGGCAGGAGATTTTGCTGGCGCAGCGCTACCTGGAGATCGAGGCATTGCGTCTGGGGGATCGCCTGAGACAAGAATGGCAATTGGGTGAAGGACTGAATGACATCCAGTTACCCAGTATGTTGCTACAGCCCCTGCTTGAAAATGCGGTGTTACACGGCGTGGCTAAATTGCGTGAAGGTGGGGAAATCAACGTACGAGTTGAAGTTGAAAGTGGTGTTCTCAGGATTGCTATCGAAAACCCCTTGCCCCAGGAAACTGTGCACACCTCCCGGGAAAATAATGGCATGGCGATGGAAAATATCCGCCAACGCCTGTCCGCTTATTACGGCAATCGCTTTATGTTTACCGCCTGTCGGGAGGATGGACACTACAGAGTGGCCCTGCAGCTACCCTTGTTTCCCCGGGAGGCGGCTCTGCGGGAGACAAAGGCCGCTGTATCTACCACTAGAAAAGCCGAGGTGATGGAGTGACCCAGCTGCGAGTCCTGATTGTCGACGATGAACCCCTGGCCCGTGTGCGCCTACAGCGGCAATTGGCCGCGATCGATAACTGCACAGTGATCGGTGAGGCAGCCGATATTGAAACCGCACTAGTGCAGGTGCAGATACTTGATCCGGACCTTGTATTGCTAGATATCGAAATGCCCGGTGGCAGTGGTTTGGAATTGGCACAACAGTTATCTGTTCGCGAATGCCCACCGGCAGTTATTTTTTGCACTGCCCACGATGAATTTGCCTTGCCGGCATTCGCAACTTCAGCAGTGGGCTACTTGTTAAAACCGGTCAGTTTAGAGCAGTTGCGCCAGGCTATTACAAAGGTACAGCGCCTCAGTAAACCGCAACAAAAATTGCTGGAAGAGCAGGAATCAGAAGCACCCGATCATCGAAGCCGCATCAAAGCTGTCAGCCGCCGGGGAGTGGAATTACTGGAAGTGGATACGATCCGTTGCCTGGTTGCCGATAGTAAATATGTGGTAGCTCACCATCTTGCCGGCGAAACAATTTTGGATGAGTCCCTTAAGGAGTTGGAGAGTGAGTTCGGCGATCGCTTTGTGCGCGTACACCGCAGCGCCCTGGTCGCTGTGGAATATATCGCCGGTTTGCGCAGGGAGGGTGGAAATTATCGGGTGGAGTTGGATGGTGTAGCAGAGGCGCCGCTGGTAAGCCGACGCATGCTGCCTTCTGTAAAAGCACTAATTACGGAGATATGCTGAGTATTCAGTTTTTAACGCAGAAAAACAAACAATACTGCAGCTACCATCAATAGAGCAAAGCTCACTCTGATTACTCTCGCTTGTTTTGGTTTGTGGAAAACTGGCCGCAGGCTGCCCCCAAGGTATAGCCAGATAAAATCCACTACAGCAGCGACAATCAAGCAGACCAATCCTGTGGCAAGATAGCTGAAACCGCTCTCTTCGATAGGCAGTAGAAACTGGGAAAAGATCGCAAAAAAAGCGGCGTAGGCTTTTGGATTGAGCAGATTAAAAATAAACCCATCCAAAAGGGATGGCGGTTGGGCTGCTGCCGACTGTTCCTGAACCAGTACCGGTGCCGTGGCAATTTTGAATGCGATGTAGCCAATGTAAAGTGCCCCACATATCTGCATTGTCAAACGAGCCTCGGGCCAGGCAGAAAGCAGGGCGGCTACACCGGCAGTGGCACCGACAATGGCTACGCATAACCCAAGCAGGATACCGATAAGGAAACCGGTACTTTGCCTCACTCCAAAGGTTGCTCCTGAAGCTGCCAGAGCGAGTGGTGCGGGGCCGGGAGAGCCGAGTAACAGGCCTGTGGCTGCAATCAGTGAAGATAATGCTTCTAACATAAACTCTTGCCCTATTTCCCACCTGCGACATCAATAAATGAGCCAGTGGTAAACGACGATTCATTGCTTAAAAGCCAAGCTATCGCAGAGGCCACTTCCTCTGGCAGTCCCCCTCGTTTTAGAGGGGTCGTAGATTTTAGCCGCTCCACCCGATCTGGTTCTCCGCCAGCAGCATGCATCTCTGTATAGATCAAACCTGGCCGTACTCCATTTACCCTGATTCCCTCGCTGGCAAGTTCCTGGCTTAGCCCGATGGTCAAGGTGTCTACTGCCCCTTTACTCGCTGCATAGTCAATATATTCGTTGGGTGAGCCCCAGCGGCTGGCAGCAGAAGAAACATTGACGATGGCACCACCGCTGCCCCCCTGTTTGGTCGACATTCTTCTTATGGCTTCGCGGCAGCAAAGTAGGGTGCCAGTAACATTCGTTCGAAATACCTGGTTAATTCGCTCCGCTTCCATTTTTTCAACGCGCATTTGGGGTTTGAGTGTCGCGGCATTGTTCACCAGGTATTGAAGGGGGCCGAGTTGCCGGTCTACTTCATTAAATAAGTGGGTGATATCGGCTTCTGATGAAATATCAGCGCGTACGGCGATTGCTTTAGTACCTAAGGCCTTGAGTTCATTCAGCAGGCTTTCGGCCGAGTCTTTTCTCTCCCGATAACTGATGGCGATATGGTATCCATGCTGGGCAAGTAATCGTGCCGTTGCGGCACCGATCCCTCGGCTTCCGCCGGTGACTAAGGCAATATTATTTTTAAGGGGCACTTTGCAACTCCTGAAAAGGGGGAACTATTGGGAATAAATAGGGGTACCTTTGATTTTTTTTGTTGTTAAAGAATGAGGGAGGGTATCTGAAAAATACGGAGGAGGCACTGACGGCAGCGCTGTCAGTGCCCCTGGATGAGATCGGTCTTAGTGGGCTTTAATTTTAATACAGTTGCGGGCCACCATCGCCGTATTCCGAATCATTTTGCAGGCTTAATTCGCCAGCGGCACTATTCAAATATTCCGCATCGGACTCGGACTTGAGTTTGATCATCAAGCGCAAGTCGTTGGAGGAGTCAGCGTGGGCGAGGGCATCCTCGTAGGTAATCTCGCCGCGGTCGTAGAGTTCATACAGGGCCTGGTCGAAGGTCTGCATACCCTGTTCGCCGGAACGCTTCATCAATTCTTTCATTTTGTGTACCTCGCCCTTGCGGATCAGGTCCGACATCAGCGGGGTATTGATCATAACCTCCAGGCAGGCCCGGCGGCCATCGCCGTCAGGTGTTGGCACCAGTTGCTGTGCCACCATCGCTTTCAGGTTCAGCGACAGGTCCATAAACAACTGTTGGTGGCGGTCTGCCGGGAAGAAGTGAATGATACGATCCAGGGCTTGGTTGGCGTTGTTGGCATGCAGGGTACAGAGACACAGATGGCCGGTTTCGGCAAAGGCAATGGCGTGGTCCATTGTCTCGCGGGAGCGTACCTCACCAATCAGAATGACGTCTGGTGCCTGACGCAGGGTATTTTTCAGGGCCACTTCGAAGGACTCTGTATCCAGGCCAACTTCACGCTGGGTTACGATACAGCCGCGATGCTGGTGAATAAATTCAATCGGGTCCTCAATAGTGATGATATGGCCTTTGGAGTTCTCATTGCGGTGGCCAATCATCGAGGCAAGGGAGGTAGACTTACCAGTGCCGGTTGCACCTACAAAAATAATCAGGCCACGCTTGGTCATCGCCAGCTCTTTGAGTACATCCGGCAGGCCAAGCCCGTCAATCGTGGGAATCTTCGTTTCGATACGACGCAGCACCATGCCCACCAGGTTGCGCTGGAAAAATGCCGAGACCCGGAAGCGACCTACGTTGCGTACGGCAATGGCGTAGTTCAGTTCCTTTTGTTCAGCGAATTCGCGTCGTTGCTTCTCATTCATGGTGCCCACCACCAGTTCGCGTGCTTTCTCTGGTGTGAGCGAGGTACTGCTGCAGGGTACAACACGTCCGTGCAGTTTGATCGAGGGTGGTATGCCTGCGGTGATAAACAGGTCCGATGCACCTTTCTCTACAACCAGTTGTAGGAGTCTTTCAATTTCCATGGGTGTTTACCGCGTTTATTTTTGACTTTGAGGGGCCCTGCAGCGAGCCCCCGGTGCGCTGTAACGCTTAGAAGTTTTCCGGCATTTTGGCTTTTTCTCGCGCGACTTCGCGGCTGACGATACGGCGTGCCACCAGATCCTCAAGGCACTGGTCCATGGTCTGCATACCGACACTGGCGCCAGTCTGGATAGCCGAGTACATCTGCGCGATTTTGTCCTCACGGATCAAATTACGGATTGCCGGGGTGCCGCGCATAATCTCGTGAGCGGCGACACGGCCTCCGCCATTTTTCTTCAGGAGGGTTTGAGAGATTACCGCCTGTAGTGACTCCGACAGCATTGAGCGAACCATCGCTTTCTCCTGCGCAGGAAAGACGTCTACAACCCGGTCAATGGTTTTTGCTGCAGAGGTGGTGTGCAGGGTACCGAACACCAGGTGACCGGTTTCTGCGGCGGTTAGTGCCAGTCGGATGGTTTCCAGGTCCCGCATCTCACCCACGAGAATAATGTCCGGGTCTTCACGTAATGCAGAGCGCAGAGCTTCGGCGAAGCCGTGTGTATCCCTATGTACCTCGCGCTGGTTTACCAGACACTTTTTTGACTCGTGTACGAATTCAATTGGGTCTTCGATGGTGAGGATATGTTCGTACTTGTTGTCGTTGATGTAATCCATCATCGCGGCCAGCGTGGTGGACTTACCGGAACCGGTAGGCCCAGTCACCAACACCAGGCCACGCGGGGTATCGGAGATCTGTTTAAAGACCTGGCCCATCCCCAGGTCCTCCATGGTCAGTACCTTGGAGGGAATAGTCCGGAATACAGCGCCGGCCCCACGGTTGTGATTAAAGGCATTCACACGGAAACGGGCCACGCCAGGTACTTCAAAGGAGAAGTCGGTTTCCAGCAGCTCTTCATAATCCTTGCGCTGCTTATCATTCATGATCTCGTAGATCAGGCCGTGCACCTGCTTGTGCTCCATGGCTGGCAGGTTGATGCGGCGCACGTCGCCGTCCACACGAATCATCGGTGGCAGACCGGCGGAGAGGTGCAAATCCGAGGCGTTTTGCTTGGCGCTGAAGGCGAGGAGTTCAGTGATATCCATACTGCTACCTTATGGTTCTTGTTTGGGCTCAGGTAAAATCGCCACTTATTTCGGTAAGGGCCCCAGTATATGCGCAAAGAGACAATCGTCGAAAACCTGAATGCAGTAGGTGAGCGGATTGTGACATGCTGCAACAACTGCGATCGCAACCCGGCAGAAATCACTCTGCTGGCGGTTTCCAAAACGCGACCCCCACAAGATTTGCGAGTCGCCTACGCGGCTGGCCAGCGCCACTTTGGCGAAAACTATTTGCAGGAAGCCCTGGAAAAACAGGATGCCCTTTCTGATCTCGATATTCACTGGCATTTCATTGGGCCGTTGCAGTCGAACAAAAGCCGTGCGGTTGCCGAGAGGTTCCAATGGATGCATACAGTCGACCGGCTGAAAATTGCCCAGCGTCTTTCATCGCAGCGCCCCAAAAACATGGGCCCTCTCAATATCTGCCTGCAAGTGAATATCGATGGCGAGCAGAGCAAGTCTGGCATAGCTCCACAGGATTTGGTGGCTCTGGCGCGTGAAGTGGTGAAACTACCTGGGCTTCGTTTACGCGGGTTGATGACGATTCCCGCTGAGCGACAGGGTATTACCGCTCAACAAGAGCCCTTTGCCAGGCTAGCCAGCTTGTTGCAGCACTTACGTGAAGAATTTCCTAACGAAACCATGGATACCCTGTCGATGGGAATGTCCGGGGATATGGAGGCAGCGATTTCCTGTGGCGCCACCATTGTGCGCATCGGCACAGATATTTTTGGCGCTCGTAATTATTCTGCGTAAATGGGGCTGTGTTTTACCCAAAACTGTTAGGGAAATGGAATGACGAAATCAGGGAATCTCGAGGTGGTATTACTGGGATTAACCCTGTGTGCTGTAATGGCTTTATCAATGGCGCAGAACTTGTGGACCACTTGGTTGGCACTTGAGTGGCTAGCATTTATTTGCCTTCTCTCATTTTACTTCCCGAAGATGTCAATGATTACCGACTTCCTTAGTAATACGGTAACCCGATCGCTGTGGCCGGAGAGCCGACAATGGTTGTAGCTGGTGGCAATTGCCTTAAATCTCCTTGCGATAATAGAGGCGTCCCTATTTGGCAGTGATTAAAAAGGTGCTAGTAGAATTGATATGAAAACGGCCCAAAGGGCCGTTTTCGTTAGAGGGTTCGTATTAATTTTTCAGCGCCAGTTTCTTTTTCCGCTCTTCGCCGAGCAAATGTTCTGCAAAGAACAATGCCGTAGCTTGAGTAAAGGCATCGCTATTCTCCTTTTTGCGATAACCGTGTCCTTCGTTTAATGCGTTCATATACCAAACCCGGTTGCCGTTTTCACGCAGGGCGTCCACGATCTGCTCGGCTTCTGTAACAGGTACTCGAGGATCATTTTGTCCCTGTACCACAAACATCGGCACCTGGATTTTCTCCACATTATTGTTGGGGCTGATTTTTTCCAGGAAGGCCCGCATCTTCGGATCGCGTTCGTCACCATACTCTACCCGGCGTAAGTCTCGACGGTAGCTCTTGGTGTTGGTGAGGAAAGTGACAAAATTAGAGATGCCGACAATATCTACAGCAGCTTTCAGGCGGTTTGAGTAGTAGACACTACTGGCCAGCACCATATAGCCGCCATAGCTACCGCCGAAGACAGCAACCCGCTCGGCATCCAAGTCTGGTTGGGTGGCGATCCAGTCCAGTAGGGCACCGATGTCTTTCACCGAGTCCTCGCGCTTATACCCGTTGTCCATGGCCAGGTAGCTTTTACCGTAGCCGGCAGAACCGCGTACGTTGGGAGCAATTACTGCGGCCCCAAGCTCCTCCAACCACATTTGATAGGTGCTGGAGAACAGCGGGCGATACTGCCCCTCGGGTCCGCCATGAATGGAAATAATGACTGGCACCGGACCTTTAGCGTTGCGTGGTTTGTACATGAAAGCTGGAATTTCCCGATGCTTGCCATCTACCTTGTCGAAAGTTGGATAGTGCACCAGCTGGGGTTCGACAAACTGCTCGGTGTCGAGGCCGCCGACTTCGCTAAATGTCCAGCGGTTGAGGTCACCACTGGAGAGTGGACGACGGCCCAGCTCTAAAACAAAAGTATCTGTAGGGGTTTTTGGGGTATTCAGGGACATTGCCAGCCTATCGCCTCGAGGATTGAACTCGATGCCGCCGATAACGCCAATCGGGAGGGAATTGATCTTGCGATAGCGGTCATTGCGCGGGTTATAGAGATAGAGTGAGGACATACCCCCCTCGTTAGCCACGAAGGCACCGCGACGACCGTCTTCACTAAGAACAAAATCGTTGATGTCCCAGGGGATATCAGCGGTAATGACTTTTTCATCACCACTGGCTAAGTCTTTGCGAATCAGCTGGGTGAATTCTCCCCCTTTATCACTCATCAGGAATGCAGAGCGGTCGTCGTGGCTAAAGCCAACGGGAAAATTGCGGGAGTCTACATCGTCATCCCCGGCGAGCAGTTTCAGTTCTCCGCTATCTAGGTCCAGCAGGTGGACTTTGGATCGAGTGGAGGAAACATACTGCAACACGAGCAGTTGGCTACCGGATTGTGAGAAGCCGCCTGGCCCCCACCAACTGCCATCTGTTGATTTCAGAATCAGGCGGTCTTCTTTCTTAGCTCCGTCAAAAGTGGTGAGCCAGATATCATTGGCTTTACCGTCGCGGCGAGTACTCTGATAGGCCATGGCGGAGCCTTGCTTATTCCAGAGGATAGCGCCGTTTCGGGATTCGCCATCAGTGATCATCTCACTCTGGCCATTGTGCGTATCAAATAGAAATATTTGTGTATATTCATTCCCGCCAGCATCCATAGTGAATGCCAGTTGCTCGTGATCCGGACGTGTGGCGACACTGCCGATAGGCTCTTCGAAGAAGGTCAACTGGCGGCGGGCGCCACCGGCGCGATCTACTTTGTGTAATTGATTCACCTCGCCAAAGCGGGTGCTGACATACATTCCGTTGCCATCTATATCCCAGCCGCGGAAGCTGGCTGATCGTACATTTTGATAGCGGTTCAGTTCATCAATGATGCTCTGGGGTATCTGTGGAATGTCCTGCAATATCAGTTGGCCGTTGTTTTCGGTACGAGTTTCTACCGCACCGGCAGCGCCCGTCGCGCAAAGCAGTGCGGCGGTCACTAAAGAGCGCCATTTATGCATATCATTCTCCTTGGCAACGCGTGAGGCGCGTTTCTCTTGTTATTGGAATTGAGTGACCACATATTAACGAAATCCCCGCTGGGGAGAATAGCGACTGAAATTCACAGCAGCTGAGCCGAGTGCTCGCCGAGGTAATCCGAGTGACTGTAAAAAATCCCAAAATCGTTTTTATCGGCGGCGCCGGCAATATGGCTGGAGCGGTGATCGGCGGCCTGCTCGCGGCTGGCTATCCGACGGAAAAGGTTGTTGCTACTGGGCGCGATCCTCTCAAGTTGGAGTCGTTTGCCAAGCGCCATGGCGTTGTCGCGCACGATGATAACATCGCTGCAATTGATGAAGCCGATGTTATCGTGCTGTCAGTTAAACCCCAGGTCATGCGCGATTTGTGCATGGATCTGCGTCCGCATCTGACTAGACGCAATCCCCTGGTGATTACTCTGGCTGCCGGTATACCCCTGGCTGCCTATCAACGCTGGCTAGGTGAGCACCTGCCAATTGTGCGTGCTATGCCAAATACTCCAGCGTTGGTTCAGGCAGGGGTCACTGGTCTTTACGCCGATGCGGCGGTGACCGCAGAACACCGCGCTATTACCGAGCGTATCGTCAATGCAGTGGGTATTTCCCTGTGGGTGGAGCAAGAGGAGGGAATTGATCAGATTATCGCCGTTGCAGGATCTGCCCCAGCATACTTTTTTCAATTTATGGAAGCCATGATTGATGCGTCATCTGCCAGTGGCTTTGCCCGTGCTGATGCGGAGCGCCTCGTGTTGCAAACTGCCCTGGGCGCCGCCAAACTGGCCATGGTCAGCGATGTGGATGTAGCCCAATTGAAGCGTAACGTAATGTCGCCGGGCGGTACCACAGAGCGTGCGGTACAGCGCTTTGAGCAGGGCGGCCTTCCCCAGTTGGTAGCGGATGCAATGCGTGATTGTGCCGAGCGCGCTGCAGAAATGGCCAGGGAGCTGGACCGCTAGGTAAAAACAAATTAAAAGCGGCGTATTGAGCGCTGTAATTCACTCAAATTTTTGGAACTTTTCGATGGCAAATACCTTCAGCAATATCGGGGTCTTCCTGGTGGCAACCCTCGGTATCCTGTTCCTGTTTGTGGTTTTGATGCGCTTTTTGCTTCAGTTAGCCCGCGCAGATTTTTACAATCCAATTTCCCAGGGCATCGTGAAAATTACCAATCCGCTGTTATTACCACTGCGCAAAGTGGTGCCGGGGTTTCTCGGTGTGGACATGGCCTCGCTGGTTTTGGCACTTCTGGTGGGGTTGGTGATGATTTTGGTTTGTGGCCTGTTCGCCGGCTATGGCCTATTTAATCCTTTGAGTGCACTGCTTTGGTCTCTGATCGGCTGTGTAGCGACGGTGATTGCGGTTGTTTTTGTAGGAATGTTGATTTCGATCGTGTTCAGTTGGATCGCGCCCCATAGTGGCCACCCTGCTTTGATGTTGTTACGTCAGTTGCTCGAACCATTTTGTGCGCCGATACGCCGCCTGATACCGCCTTTGGGGGTGATTGATATCAGCCCGATCTTCGTGTTTATCCTGCTGACAGTGGCAGACAAATTGCTGTTTGGTTTTGCACAAATGGCAAATATGCCAGCTTTCGTCTACAGCCTTTTCTGGCATATCCCCGGATTTTAAGTGGTGATGTCGCAAGTTTTCTTGCGGCGCGCGCACTGGATCGCATTTGGCGCGGTGTTAGACTCTTATACTTAAGGTTGACCATCCCAATACTCGCATTCGGAGTGTTGGGGTCTTGTCTGCAGGGTATAGATAACAAGAACACCGTGAAATGGAAGACGCACTCCTTCGCCAGCACATCTCCGATTACGACCGTTGGAAGAAAAACCTGGACCGCCAGTTTGCCCAGTTCAACCAGTGGTTACAGCAACATTTCCCAAACTCAGCCGGTGCTTGCCAGGTTGTCCAGCAGGCACGTGCTTTACTCACCGATGATCAATTTACCCTTGTATTGGTCGGTGAGTTTTCCCGTGGCAAGACCGAGCTGATTAATGCTCTGCTATCACAGACCTACAGCCAGAGGCTGCTGCCATCTAAACCTGGCCGCACCACAATGTGCCCTACGGAAATTTTCAGTGATGGCAGCGAGCGTGCCAGTCTGCGACTGTTGCCTATAGAGACCCTCGCTACCAATACCAGCCTGGAGAGTTTTCGCCGGATTCCGCAGAAGTGGATTACCCACGAGTTCGATGCCAATGATCCCGAGGCTACTCGCATGGCGTTATTGAAGGTGGCTGCGACCAAATCAGTGTTGCCTGAAGAAGCTGCGCGTTACGGCTTTGATCGTCGCCACTTGGATGATAAGGGCAACTTGGTAGAGATCCCCGCCTGGCGTTATGCATTGATCTGTCTGCCACACCCTCTGCTTGACCAGGGGTTGCGTAT
Source organism: Microbulbifer sp. NBRC 101763 (assembly GCF_040371615.1). Classification (NCBI taxonomy): domain Bacteria; kingdom Pseudomonadati; phylum Pseudomonadota; class Gammaproteobacteria; order Cellvibrionales; family Microbulbiferaceae; genus Microbulbifer; species Microbulbifer sp. NBRC 101763. The sequence goes on along the minus strand of NZ_BAABQV010000003.1, from coordinate 104,186 downwards.
TATCGATACGCCGGGGCTCAACGCTCTCGGCAATGAGCCGGAACTGACATTGAGTACACTGCCCAGCGCCCAGGCTGTGGCCTTTCTATTGGCCGCGGATGCCGGCGTCAGTGGCACCGATATGAATATGTGGGAGACCCACCTGGCTCCGCTGCGCGATCACCGCGGCACTGCAGTGATGGCGCTGTTGAATAAGGTCGATGTACTTTGGGATGATCCCGATGAGGACGCGGAACTGCTACTTCGGCGTATGAGTGCCCAGGTGGCAAAACTGTTGTCTGTACCACAGGAAAGCGTTGCTGGTGTCTCGGCGAAAATGGCATTACTTGCGCGCCAGCAGCAGGATCTGAACTTATTGCGTAACAGCCGGTTTGGCGATTTCGAAAAGCTGCTGGTGCAGCGCCTGTTGGAGCACCGCCAAAAAGTGGCAGAGCATCGCTCATTGCACCAGGCCCTTACGCTGATGGCGGATACCCGCGATCTCCTCAAGCGCCGCCTTAATAGCGGCCGTGCCGCATTGGTACACTTACAGCGCAATAGTGCCAGCACCGAGGAGCAGTTGGCAGAACTGGGCCAGCTGCAGCAGACCGTGAAGGAGCAGCACAAGCTCTGCCACCACGAACTGCTTACTCTAAAGTCCAGCCAGCGCATGTTGATGCGGCAGAGTACGTCCCTTTTGGCGCCAATTTCCACTCAGCAGCTGCAGCAACTGATTGATGACACCAGCAAAGCGCTGCACAAAAGTTGGACACCCATGGGGCTGGCCAAGGCTATCGACACTTTCATGGAAGGTGTCGATCACCAACTCGCCAACCTGGAGCGGGAGGTAGACCAGGCAAATCGGTTACTCGATGCGGTTTTTGAGCGTTCCAGCCTGAAGAAGGTCGACAGCGTCGAGCAGTATTTCACCGTCCGGAAATTCCGTGCCACCTTGCGTGGTTTACATCGTCAGGCGGCCCAGCTGCGCCGCTCTCCACAGTTATTGCTTGCTCGACGCAATCGCCTTAGTGAGCGATTTATAACCACCCTTGCCAGTGAGGTGGGGCGCCTCTACAACCAAATGGGAGTTGCTGCGGAAAGCTGGCTGGAGCAGGCCCTTGAGCCGTTGAAACAACATGTTCAGTACCAGAAACATCTGCTCAATCGCCACCTGATTAAGCTTACCGAGTTGAAGCAGAAGACCCGCAGTAGGCGCACCGATCTGCGCACGCTTGAAGATGAAGTACTGCGCAACGATCGTGCGTTGACGGCACTTGAAGAATTGCTGCGCCATAGCAGCTCTGCACCACAGCCGCTGGCTCCTGCACCTCGGGCTCATAATGTCACACCACTGAAGGCCTCCCTCTCGAGTTGAGCTGGAGTGGAGGCTTAATTGGCGGTTACAGTGATTGTCATAAGTCGCGGCGCTCCCGTACACTTGAGGCATCAGCATTTGTCAACCGCCAAATAACCCGACAGATATAAACACTTTGTCTACGGAAAACCCCACCGCTTCCAGAGAGTGCCAGAATACCGCTGATGCGGACTCAGTAGGCCTTGTTACGCCCAGGAAACAAGAATTTACTGAGCCATTACAGCTTGCCTGTGGGCGTGTATTACAAGGCTACACCCTGGTCTACGAGACTTACGGAACACTAAACACTGATAGAAGCAATGCGATTTTGATTTGCCATGCCCTATCAGGCCATCACCACGCTGCTGGTAGGCACAGCCCTGATGACAAGCGAGCGGGCTGGTGGGACCACTACATTGGCCCTGGTAAGCCTATTGATACCAGCAAATTCTTTGTGGTCTCCCTGAATAACCTGGGTGGCTGCCACGGCTCTACCGGCCCGGTTTCTATCAACCCGACCACAGGCAAGCCCTGGGGACCGGATTTTCCCCCAATGAGAGTACGTGATTGGGTTCACAGCCAAGCGCGTTTGGCGGATCTATTAGGTATTGAGCAGTGGGCAGCGGTCATCGGTGGCAGCCTGGGTGGAATGCAGGCTATGCGCTGGGCATTGGAGTACCCAGAGCGACTGCGCCATTGTGTGGTGATTGCTTCAGCTATGAAACTCTCAGCCCAGAACATCGCTTTTAATGAAACTGCACGTCAGGCTATTACCTCTGACCCGGACTTCTGTGGTGGGCGTTACCTTGAGAGGGAGAAATTACCGCGGCGTGGTCTGGCTGTGGCGCGTATGATCGGTCACATTACTTATCTTTCCGATGATGGACTGGCCAATAAATTTGGGCGCGAATTGCGCACTGGCAGTTTTCAGCCGGGTTCTGATGAGGAGGTGGAATTCCAAATCCAGAGTTACCTGCGCTATCAGGGCGATAGCTTCTCCAGCAGCTTTGACCCTAATACCTACATCCTGATGACCCGTGCGCTGGATTATTTTGATCTTGCGCGGGAGTACAAAGATGATCCGGTGGCGGCATTTGCCAATGCCAGTTGTCGCTTCCTGTTGGTTGCCTTTACCTCCGATTGGCGTTTTGCCCCCGATCGCTCTCGGGAGATCGTCAATGCTCTGATGCACGCTAACGTTTCGGTAAGCTATGCCGAAATTGAGTCCGCTATGGGGCATGATGCATTCCTGCTGCCAAACGAACGCTATGAGGGGATCTTCCGCGCATATATGCAACGAGTGGCCGCTGAGATAATAGAGGAGGGGCGCTATGCGTATTGATCTCGATGTTATCCAGGACTGGATAGCGCCCAATAGTCGTGTTCTGGATCTGGGCTGCGGTGACGGTGCACTGCTGGAGCAGCTGGGGAAAAATAAGAATGTTATTGGCTATGGCTTGGAGATTGACCCGGAACAAATAGAATTGTGTGTGGAGCGTGGCGTTAATGTAGTTGAGCAGAACCTGGATACGGGGCTCGGTAACTTTGCTGACGGTAGTTTCGACGCAGTGGTCATGACACAGGCTCTGCAGACCCTGAGGCATCCGCACGAGGTTGTACGGGAGATGTTACGGGTGGGGCGCGACTGTATTATCACTTTCCCCAATTTCGGGCAGTGGAGGGCACGCTGGCACCTGGCGTTTTCCGGACGAATGCCAGTTTCGGATCTATTACCTTTTGAGTGGTACGACACGCCCAATATTCACTTTTGTACTTTCCGTGACTTTGAAGTGCTGTGCAAACAGAACGACTGGACTATTTTACACCGCCAGGTAGTATCCGAGTCGAAAATTGGTGTGACTTTCAAAGACTTTTTACCAAATTTATTTGGTGAGACAGCGATATATCACCTAACTCGCTAAACTAATATTTGCGCCAAGTTTTTGTCCTTGGTTCGGGGCAGATCGCAGCTTTTGGTGGGTGGCGCACAGATAGTGGCCCGCCGTCGCAGTCCAGTGCCCGCCAACTCAATAGGTGGTGCTCATAACAATTGGAGGTGAAGCGTGAAACGCATCCTTGCCGCAGCCGCCACTCTGGCCCTGCTTTTTATGACCGCCGGTGCCGTTGCGCAAGAGGCCCGTATCATAAAGAACTATGAGGATTTTGGTGACTACCGGGTAGTTTATTCTGTGTTCAACAGCGACTTTATCCAGCCTGATATCGCCCAGAAGTATCAGCTGGCGCGAGCCAGGGACCGCGCTTATGTCAATGTCTCGGTGGTAAAGAAAGATGGTGGTACCCGGGGCCTTGGTGCAGAGCTGACCGGCAATGCAACCAATCTGATCCAGCAATCGCGCCCATTGAAGTTTAAAGAGATCCGCGACGGCAATGCGGTTTACTACTTGGCGCCGTTGCGCTTTGAGAATGAAGAGACCCTTACCTTCAATGTGGATGTCACCTTACCCAATGGTAAAAAGGAGAGGATTACTTTCCGCCGCAAACTGGAAAGGCCTTAACCGCTTCAGCGTTTTGTTTGTATCTAGACGCGGTGGCGCACCTTTCATTTGATTGAGAATCGATGCGGGCCTCGGCCCGCTTTTTAGTTGATGCAACATGCTAAAAAAAATTGTCTTAGCCAGCGGCAACGCCGGCAAACTACGAGAGTTCTCGCAGCTTTTCAGTACTTGGGATATTCAGGTTCTGCCCCAATCGGAGTTTGGTGTGGAAGACGCCGAGGAGACTGGGCTGAGCTTTATCGAAAATGCTTTGATCAAGGCCCGTCATGCTAGCCGCATCAGCGGTTTGCCCGCGCTGGCTGACGATTCCGGCTTAGCGGTAGATGCCTTGGGCGGCGCTCCTGGGATTTACTCTGCGCGCTATTCCGGTGAAGGGGCGAATGATGAACGCAATAACAGTAAGTTGCTTGATGCTTTGCGGGGGATTGAAGCATCGGCTCGCAGTGCGAGTTTTCATTGTGCCCTGGCTTTCGTACGTAGCTCTGACGATCCGGTGCCATTAGTGTGTAGCGCCCAGTGGCGTGGGCGCATACTGGAGACGCCCATGGGAGAGCAGGGCTTTGGTTACGATCCGCTTTTCTATGTAGCTTCAGAGGGCATGACTTCCGCTCAGTTACCGCGAGAGGTAAAAAATCGATTGAGCCATCGCGCTCGGGCTGTAGGGCTGTTTGAGGCTATGTGGCGTGAGCAGATGACGGGTGCCGATCTTGAATGATAACAGTGGGTTATTGCAGCTGCCGCCTCTCAGCCTGTATGTGCATATTCCCTGGTGTATACGCAAATGCCCCTATTGTGACTTCAATTCCCACCAGGCTGCGAGGGATCACACAGATACTGCCTATGCCCTTCCGCAAGAGGAGTATGTGGCTCAGCTGCGGCGAGATTTGTTAAGTCAACTGCCTTGGGTTCAGGGGCGTAAGCTGCAATCGATTTTTTTTGGCGGCGGCACGCCAAGCTTATTTTCCGCAAATGCTATCGGGGAAATTGTGGCTATGGCTGCAGAGCTGGTGGGCTTTGCCGAAGGCATAGAGATTACCCTGGAAGCCAATCCCGGTACTTTTGAGCAGGCAAAATTCAACGGCTACCGTAGGGCAGGCATCAATCGCTTGTCGATCGGGGTGCAGAGCTTCAATAGCACACAGTTGCATAACCTGGGCCGCATCCACAGTGGTGATGAGGCTGCCGGCGCCCTGTCTATGGCGCGCAGGGCCGGTTTTGACAATATCAACCTGGACCTGATGCACGGCCTGCCAGGGCAGACGGAAGATGAGGCACTGGAGGATTTGCGCCGTGCTGTGTCCCTGGGACCGGAACATATTTCCTGGTACCAGCTTACGATTGAGCCGAACACCGCCTTCTACAGTGCTCCACCGTCCACACCTGGTTCACAGCTGATTGCCAGCATACAGAGTAGCGGGCGCGAGTTTCTCGCTGCAGAAGGTTACCTTCGCTATGAGATATCTGCTTATAGTGGGCGCGGTTTGGAATCTCGCCACAACATCAATTACTGGTCGTTTGGGGATTATCTAGGTATAGGTGCAGGTGCTCACGGCAAGGTCACCCTGCCTCATGAAGGTCGAATCCTGCGTAGTCGGCGCACACGTACGCCGCGGGATTACATGAATTTTGCAGCTTCGGGGAGCGAGTTGTTGCACAGGGAGCTGGCAGCGCCCCATGCCGATGCAATAGAAAAGGCCGATTTGCCTCTGGAGTTCCTGATGAACACCCTGCGCCTAGCCGGCGGGGTGCCGAAAGGCACTTTTGCGTACTATACCGGCCTGGCCCTGGAGACTTTACAGCGACAATGGCCGACCTTGCTGGCGATGGATCTGGTTCAGCCGCTGGAGCAACGTATTGCCGCCAGTGCTTTTGGCTTCGACTATCTTGATGAGATTCTGCAGCGCTTTCTGGAACAGCCGTGAGCCCAGGGGACTTGAAAAGTGCACCTGCGCCCCAATCTACGCGTTCAATGGCGCATTTTGGCTGTACTCTCATAGCCCCCATCGTGAGATGATGCGTCCGCGGTGGCACCGCATTGTGTAACTAAAGAACAGGAAAGCAATATGAGCGAGCACGCAATCATCAATGTAACTGACGCCGAGTTCGAAGCTGAGGTTCTCAAAGCCGAAGGTCCGGTGCTGGTGGACTTTTGGGCTCAATGGTGCGGTCCGTGCAAAATGATCGCTCCGGTTCTGGATGATCTGGCGGGTCACTACGGCGAAAAGCTGAAGATTGTCAAAGTTGATGTGGATGCAAACAAGGAAACCCCGGCTAAATACAATGTGCGCGGTATTCCTACCCTGCTGTTGTTCAAAGGTGGTAACGTGGAAGGTACCAAGGTTGGTGCTCTGTCTCGCGCCCAGCTGACTGAGTTTATCGATAGCCAGCTGTAATCCTGCCGCTCCATCCTGTGAAGAGGGTAAATTTCTTTGCAGGATGGGAAACACCCGTTATACTGGCTGTAATTCTGTAATAGTTCAGTCAGCTGTGAATCCAGTGACGACCAGCTGAAGATAACGCCCCTCCACAGGGTCCCTGACCATTCCCGGCGTGTATATTCCTCGAATTGAGCTTAATTGGTAGTGCTCTGCCTTTTGATTATGTAGAGCCAAAGCTTGATAGGTATTACGCTTTTGATAGGTACGGGTGCCTAAGTGTACTGGGCAAATAAACGAGCAAATCTCTGATTTTCAAACCCCTCCCCAAAATAATTTCCGGCGTGTCCGCGCCAAATGACAACAGAAACCTTAATAAGCAATTGGTATGAATCTCTCCGAATTAAAAACCAAACCCATTGAAGAGTTGATTGAAATAGCCAAAGGTATGGGCCTGGAAAACCTGGCTCGGTCGCGCAAACAAGATATTATTTTCAATATTCTTAAGCGCCACGCCAAAAGCGGTGAAGATATTTACGGCGATGGTGTATTGGAAATCCTTCAGGACGGTTTTGGATTTTTGCGTTCTGCTGATTCCTCTTATCTTGCGGGACCGGATGATATATACGTTTCCCCTAGCCAGATTCGCCGTTTTAATTTGCGTACGGGTGACTCAATTTCCGGAAAGATTCGCCCACCAAAAGAGGGTGAGAGATATTTCGCTCTTTTAAAGGTTAACGAAATTAATTTCGACAAACCCGAAAACGCCCGTAATAAAATTCTTTTCGAAAACCTTACTCCCCTTTTCCCTAACGAACGTCTCGGTCTGGAATGCGGTAATGGCTCTTCCGAAGACCTTATTGGCCGAATTATTGATTTAGTGGCCCCGATTGGTAAAGGGCAGCGTGGGTTGATCGTGGCTCCCCCAAAAGCCGGTAAAACCATCATGCTGCAAAATATGGCGCAAGCCATAACTCGCAATAACCCCGAATGTCACCTGATCGTGCTGTTGATTGATGAGCGCCCGGAAGAGGTGACTGAGATGCAGCGTTCTGTTCGCGGCGAAGTGGTTGCATCTACTTTTGATGAGCCGCCTGCTCGTCACGTCCAGGTTGCTGAAATGGTGATTGAAAAAGCCAAGCGCCTGGTGGAGCACAAGAAAGATGTGGTTATTTTGCTGGATTCTATTACTCGTCTGGCACGTGCGTATAACACCACCGTACCCAGTTCTGGCAAGGTACTGACCGGTGGTGTGGATGCCCATGCCCTGGAGAGGCCCAAGCGTTTCTTTGGTGCTGCACGGAATATTGAAGAAGGCGGAAGTCTGTCTATTATTGCTACTGCACTAATTGATACTGGCTCGAAGATGGACGAAGTGATTTTCGAGGAGTTTAAAGGTACTGGTAACATGGAATTGCAGCTTGATCGTAAGATCGCTGAAAAGCGTGTATACCCGGCCATTAATGTACGGCGTTCCGGTACCCGCCGCGAAGAGTTGCTAATGCCAGAGGGCGAATTACAGCGGGTATGGATTTTGCGTAAACTGTTACACGATATGGAAGATGTAGCAGCAACGGAATTCCTAGTGGATAAGTTGAAAGATTTCAAGACAAATGACGAATTCTTCCTGTCCATGAAACGGAAATAATTTTTGTATATAAAAGGCGCCGATTCAGGCGCCTTTTATATTCTGGATTGAATAAGGCGATTATTTGCGCTGATTAATGTTGAAAAGGCGAGCTATTAGGCATATAAAGTTCCACATCGTGGCGCTGGGTATGAATTTTATTAAGCGGCGCCCGACCGAATTGGCTCAGGAGATACTCCGTCAAAGGGCCAATCTCAAATGAATAATCTGGTGGAGCTGGTTATTCATTTGTGACTGCACGACAGCCCACACATCTAGTGAGAACCTTTTGTGAATATCTATATTGGAAATCTGGCCTACGCGGTAACCTCTGACGACCTGCACGAAGCTTTCGGCGCATTCGGAGAGATCTCTCGGGCTACTGTAATCACCGACCGTGAGACTGGCCGCTCTAAAGGCTTCGGTTTCGTAGAAATGCCTAACGACGATGAAGCGCGTAAAGCAATCGAAGAGATGAACGACCAGCCACTGTCCGGCCGTAACATCCGTGTTAACGAAGCTAAGCCCCGCGAAGATCGTCCGCGCCGCCCCCGCTTCTAAGCTTGCGACAAGCTTAAGATTTTTTCGGCCCGCAGCTTAGCGCTTGCGGGTCGACTCTCCCCCCTTATTTTAAGCACCCTGACCAGGGCGCCATTCCCCATTTTGTCTTTTCTGTTTTACACTGCGCGTTAGTTTATTTTCATCGTCCGGTAATCCATGAAATACAAAGACCTGCGCGACTTTATCAAGCTGTTGGAAAAGCGGGGCCTATTGAGGCGGATTCAGCACCCTGTAGATCCGATTCTCGAGATGACGGAAATTGCAGACCGCGTGTTGCGCAGTGGCGGTCCGGCCCTACTTTTTGAAAATCCAGTAGGCTTTGAAGCCCCTGTACTCGCAAACTTGTTTGGTACTACCGAGCGGGTAGCTCTGGGAATGGGGCGTGAGAATATCGGTGAATTGCGTGAGGTCGGTGAACTGCTGGCCTTTCTTAAAGAGCCACAGCCTCCGGAAAATTTGCGGGATGCCTGGGAAAAACTGCCAGTTTTCAAGCAGGTTCTGAATATGGGGCCAAAAGTGGTCAAGGGAGCAGTCTGCCAGCAGGTTGTGCTGGATAAAGAGCAGGTGGACCTCAACAAGCTGCCTGTTCAAACTTGCTGGCCAGGAGATGCAGCGCCCCTGGTGACCTGGCCCTTGGTGATAACTCGTGGACCAGAGAAGAAGCGCCAAAATTTAGGTATTTACCGAATGCAGCTGATTGGTAAAAACCGCTTGATTATGCGCTGGCTCAGTCATCGTGGCGGTGCACTTGATTTTCGCGACTGGTGTAAAAAACATCCCGGCCAACCGTATCCCGTTGCTGTAGCACTGGGCGCAGATCCCGCCACCATTCTGGGGGCTGTTACTCCAGTACCGGATACACTGTCTGAATATGCATTTGCCGGCCTGTTGCGTGGTGATAAAACTGAAGTAACCAATGCACTGCTCAGTGATTTACAAGTTCCTGCCAGTGCAGAGTATGTGTTGGAGGGATTCATTTATCCCGATGATATGGCCGATGAAGGGCCATATGGAGACCATACCGGCTATTACAATGAGATAGATAGCTTTCCTGTCTTCACTGTTGAGAAAATTACTCATCGCAAGGACCCAATCTATCACAGCACTTATACCGGACGGCCACCGGATGAGCCCGCGATCTTGGGTGAGGCTCTCAATGAAGTGTTCGTGCCGATTTTACAGAAGCAGTTCCCGGAAATTGTCGATTTCTATTTACCTCCTGAAGGTTGTTCTTATCGGCTCGCCGTGGTGACCATGAAGAAACAGTACCCCGGCCATGCAAAAAGGGTGATGATGGGGGTCTGGTCTTTCCTGCGCCAATTTATGTACACCAAGTTTGTTATCGTCACAGATGATGATGTAAATGCGCGAGATTGGAATGATGTTATTTGGGCTATGACAACCCGCATGGATCCAGCTCGGGATACCGTAATGGTAGAAAATACTCCGATTGATTATCTGGATTTTGCTTCTCCAGTATCGGGTTTGGGCTCCAAAGTTGGTTTTGATGCCACTAATAAGTGGCAGGGTGAAACTGATAGAGAATGGGGCAATCCTATTGAAAGAGACCCGATGGTAGTTAAAAAAGTCGACGAGATTTGGTCCAAGTTGGGTCTTGGATAATTTCGTTAGCGATAATTTTAATTTTCTATCCCCTTCGTGCTGGAGCAACACTGGGGTGTTCTGCCTACGGCTGCTTACTGGTTCGCTTGCCTAGCAGCTGTAGTTTGTTGTATCTCTGATTTATTTATATCAATTTGTTTACATCTATAAGTAGTGCGTGTGACCTCTTATGGTGGAGTCTTTGCAAATTCTTAAAAGTGTGGATGAGAAATTTTTAAGAAAATAACTTACTCAATTAGTACTGTCATTTTTTTATTTTAATATTTGTGATGGCATTACCAGGTGAATAAGAAAAGGCATAGGTGTTAATAATATTAGGAAATTTATACCCGAGATAAGACAGAAAAGTTTTTTCTGAATCCATGTGTAACGGAATGTTTCGCTTCCGATTGTCAGAAGTTATTTCTGACTCAGAGCGTTTCTTTTGGCAGGATCGCAATGGTTTCACAGGATAAATTAGGCCAGCCCTGAACTTGTTTGCGTCAATGTATTTTGATATTGAACGTAAAGATGGATTTATCTTGGTTGTGAATCGGGGCGTTGATACTAAATCAGCTTATGCGATGAAAAAGACTACTGGCCGGTTAAGAAGCTTAGTAATATATTTGTCGTTTGAATATTTTGAGGCGGGACTATGATTGATAGGTTAAATAATTTACTAAAATAGAGCGGATTTAAACTGTAAGCTGGCAGAGGTGATTAGTAAAGTGCAAATAAATATAAAGATCATATTTTAAAAGCAAGTGGTGGAAATTTATTTTCTGGTTTTTAGATCAATGATTAGGTATATCGAATATGTTGAGAAAAAATTACGTTTTTTTAAAAGCATGCTTATTAGCCTTGTCTTTAACAGTTGTAGCTGTAAATGCAGCCGAATCTGATTCTAACGTAAAATGGGCATTTGGTCGTATAAAATCTCTTGAGGGGGATTGGAAAAAAGAAGGGTCTGATCGGGAGAAGTTCTATATTAATTTTTCTCAAATGGCTGGTGGTGCTGTACTAATTGAGAATTGGATCTATGATGGACAATCCCGCTCACTTACCATATGAATAATGGAACTCTTCTTGCTGCATATTACTGTCCCCAGGGGAATCAACCACATTTACGGCTAGAAGGCCATGTAAGTGATGAGCAGTTAGCTTTCACATTTATGGATGTTACAAGCTTAAAAAATTCTTTAGTAAATCATCAGCACGATTTGGCTTTTAAATGACTGGAAAACGACAAACTGCTACGCAGAGAAAGCTATATTGAGGCAGGCAGTCTTGTTCCGCCTGAGATGATGTTAGTTCGTAGATAAGCTGTCATTGCTCCCTAAGCAAAATTACTGACACTTATTTCATTGAATAAAGAGGGGCTGTGATTTTTCCTGCCATCTTTTTTTATGCGTTTGCTTAAACGAAATTCCAATAAAGTAGTATGATACTCGAGATATAGAACTTTAGTGCCATAAGTTCAAAAAAGTGCCGTCGATGTAGCCTGCCTTGGTTGCAAGGCTATATTTTATCCATTGGCGACGACCTGATAAGTTAAGCATCACTTGGTGAGAAATATCGATTGTGGGGATTTTTTAAATAAATACAAAATGAAGGAGTGGTAAAAAATGGAATTGATTATTTTTGTAATCATAATGGTGGCAGTTCTTGTTTTGCCATTAAAGTTGGCCGCTGCTATGTTAGGTGCAAGAAATACAGGGGTTTTTTATTGTCTTTTTGCTCTGTTATTAGCATTAATTATTCAGAGGATTGTTGGTGGGATGTTGCCTGGAGTTAGTGACAGTGCAGGTGTCCTACTAACGATTCCATTAGCGGCAATTGCCTATATGCTGGTTTTAGGCACTGGTTTCTTAAAAGCAATTCTTATTGCTTTACTGCAGGGGGTAATCACTTTCTTTGCCATGTTGCTATTTGCGGGAATGTTTGCAAATATCTAGTTACTTTATTTGGATTTCAGTTGTACTTTAACAAGTCTGTTTTCTGCAAGCAGGGAGCCTACCCTAAGGACCCTGCTTAAGTTATTATCCAGTCAAAATTCAATACAAACAAATCTCATCCCAAGGTTTATTTTCTTCTTCTCCGAGCCTGAGGGGAGATAACAATTCTTCTTACCCTTAATCTGCAATTTTATATATAGAGAATCACTGTTTATTTTCCAGCGTGCTTATTTGGTTTCCCTCTTGCTGAGTGAAGGTTTTCTTTTTGTAAAAAGTGGCTCAGTGCATCGAAGTATGCGGGAAAAGCTTCATATTGGGGGATATGTCCGACGTTGGTAAGTTCCACTAGTTTCGCATTAGGGATTGCTTCGGCGGCTTGCCGGCCCAGCTGATCATAACGTCCAAGGGAACTCTGAAGTGCCGCAGGTGCGCGATTGCGGCCGATGGCAGTGCGATCTCGGGTACCGATAATGAGTAAGGTTGGCACTTTCAGATCGGAAAATTCATAAAGTACAGGCTGGGTAAAAACCATTTCGGAAGTAAGTGCGTCTATCATGCCCATATGGGCGGCATCGGGTCCTAGGGTCCAACCGGCCTGGATACCGAGAAGGTGTGTATACCGGGCTTGCCACTCCCCTGCAAAGTAGGCGTTGGACATATAGCGTTGGATACTTTCCGGTGTTTGTGCTTGTTCCCTGGCGATAGCTTTTTGCAATGGTTCATAGGGTACAACGCGCTTCCAGTCCTCAAGGCCGATAGGGTTTATCAGAGCGAGCTTCTGGGCTACCTGTGGATACATCAGTGCAAAGCGCACTGCTAACATGCCCCCCATAGAGTGGCCAACCACCGCAACCTCGGTTATCCGGAGGTGATCCAGCAGTGCTTTGGTATCAGCGGACATACTGTGCAAGGTGTACTGGCGTAGGGGTTTACTGGATTTCCCAAAGCCAATCTGGTCTGGTGCAACTACTCGGTAACCCAGCCGGCTAAGCGCATCAATGGTGTCTTCCCAGTAAGCACCAGAAAAATTTTTGCCATGTAAAAGTAGGACAGTACCTCTCTGGGCTCTTTTTCCGTAGTCTGGTACATCCATGTAGGCGAGGGATATAGGCTGATTTTGCCACGTTTGCTGGAATACCTTTACCGGATAGGGGTATTTGTAATCGCTCAGGAGTGCATCCTGTGGTTTGATCTGATTATTTACCGGTGCCTGAGCATAGGCATGCAGTAGAGTGTTAAATATCAAAATGCTGATAAAAATGTAAAAACTGGGGGGTTTCATTGGCCTTCCTATCCTATTTGCCTGAATAGTGACAGAGAATGCACACTATAGAGAGATTCGGCCGCGCTAGAAAAAGGGCCCGAGGAATTGTGGGCCCGCGGGGAAAAGCGTCAGGCATGCACGCCGAGTAGGGGTTTGTCCTGGCTGGGCATAGGCAGTTGTGGTAAATCTTTAACCGCTTGCATTAGCCCTTCCTGGAAAAGCCGTGCGGCTTTGTCTTTTTCTCCCAGCGCTTCGAACAGGCGGGCAAGTTCAGCGGAAGTTACTGGGTCTTGACGTAACAACAGGCTCTTTTCTAAATACTGTTGGGCTTTCCCCCACAACTCATTACGCATACACAGGCGGCCGAGGCAAGTGAGGAGGTCGGCACTTTCTCCGTATTCCTTAAGCCAGCCCTCGGCGGCAGAAAGCTGTGCAGAAGAATCAGCTCCAGTAAGGCAGCCATATAAATCAGCCAGTTTGGGGTTCCACTCTCTGTTTAGTAGCCAGCGCAGATGTTTCTCCGCTTCGATATCGTCACCGATCTGGTGCAGTAGCCGTGTATATAGATTGCGCAACTCCATATTACGCTGCCAGCGCCCGTTCAGACTGTGCCAGACACCCTGCAATGTTTCACTGTCATTGCGGTTTGCAGCCTCATTCAACTGGTGCTGGTAAACTTCCAATTCTAGCTTCTGCAATTCTTCATCATGCATGTTGGCGTGTTTTTCCAACTCTGGCAGAAGCTCACGCAGGCTGCTCCAGTCGCCCAGAGAGTAATAAGCCTGTTTTAGCAGTTGCAGTAAGGCGGGATGTTTGGGCTCTAGTTGTTTGGCTCTTTTAAGGCTGGCGATACACTGCTCATAATGTTTGTCCTGGAGCTGCATACGTGCCTGACTGAGAGCCACGGCAAGGCGGGTATCCTCTCCGCAAGCTTCTGCTTTTGCCAGAAGCTCATTGGCCTCCTCGCGAAAGCCCAGTTCAAAGGCGCTACGCGCCGCTGCCAGATAATTGATCAATGGTGCTTCAGAGCGTGGCGCACTTTTCAAAAGCTGCCGCCGTGCGCGGGACCAGTTGCCCTCCATAAATTCCACCAAACCGCTGGTGAGCCTCCGACGGGCGATACGTTGGCGGCCAAAACGAAGACGGTCGACACTTCCTCTAATCGCCCGAAACAGACTGCGCGCGAGCCAGACCAGTATAAAGAAAGCGAATAACAGGGAGACCAATGCGACTATGGCGAACCAGAGATTCATCTCATAACCTTTGTTCAATGCGCCACCAAAACCGATGATCAGATATCCCGGATAATTTTGATTGATTTGTGGCAGTAGGGCGCCGAGTAGTAGCAGCGCTATAGCGATAAAAAGGACCTTTCTCACTGAGCTGTCTCCTCCAGTGCGGGACCACCTTGGCCAGAGGTTTTATGCAGGCGCTCGATATAGTTGTACAGGGCTAACTGTGAGGCGTTTAGATCAGGCATTTGCGCCAGGATAGGTTGTCTGCTTAGCTCAGCCAGCTGTTCGGCCAGCGCATTGCGCTGAGCGTTGGCAGTGCCATAAGTCAATAGCAGCTCGCGGGCACTGTCCAGGGCATCCTTGTATACCCTAGAGTCGCCGCGCAGCAGAGCGAGCTGCGCCTGCTCCATATTTAAACGCAGGGTCTGGCGAAAGCGTGTTTCACTCTGCGGAGAGAGCATGACAGGGTTGATATCACCATCAATGGGGCGAACTGAATCACGGAGGAAGGAGGTAAATCGTTGCCAACTGCGCTCCCAGGGAGCCTGATCGACTTGTGCAGGCTCCGCCTTAGGCTCTTCTTCCTGGGCCTGGGTCATGGTGAATTCCGGTTGAATATTGGCGCGGATCAACTGCTCCTCTAGGGCACGTAGGCGCACGTAAATCCCCTCCCGGTCTACATTCTCGACCAGTCTCAGTGCGGTGATATCTTTCGCCAATTGTTGGCGTACGCCATATAAATCAGGCAGGTTAACTTGGCGGAGTATTTTGTCGACTTTCTCCACCAGGCCCAGGGCAGCGCGGCTGTTATCTTCCAGCATAAGGCGCTGATTGGCCATGCGCAGTAAGTAATCGGCCTCAGCAAGCTGCCAGTCCTGGCGGCTCACATTACCCAGCTCACTCAAGCGATTGCCCTGCGCAGTGATACTGCGCTGCATGCTGGCCAGTTGCTGTTTCAGTTCCGAGATAGTATTTGCTTGTGCTTGAATCTGATTGCGTAGGCTGGCATCGGCCTGCTGCAGCTGGATGAGCTGCTGATTAGGATATGGAGTGGTCGGTTGGCGGGGTGTTTGAGCGGGCTGTGAAAAGCCTGATTCAGAATGTGCCTGGCTCGACAGCCCATCAGTGGTTGGTGCTTTCTCAGTAGGCTCTTCTGCCCGTTGTTCTGTATTAGCCTGCCGCGTTTGGGATGTATCTGTAACCTGGCGTGACTCATTACCAGTTGATGGTGAGAAACCCAGGTAAACACTAATACGACTGCCTAGTTGAGGCCAGCTGAACCAGACGAAAGCGATGAGAGCTACTACCAGCAGGAAAAATACTAACCACCACCAGTTACCACCACTGTCTTTGGCAGTACTTCCAGCGGGCCTCCCTTGTGTCGCTTTGGCGAAGTTACTTGTGCTTTCCGCCTTGCCCTTATCCGCGGAAGTGGGCGCTACTTTTTTTGCGGAGTTGTTGTCCTGGGGTTTTTCGTTGGTCATGGGCATGGAGCGAAGCTGAAAATTGTCGTCGAATTATAGCGAGTGGCACCGGCCTTTATAGTCGGGGTGGCGCTGTTTTGGGAACTTTTACCAAATAGGGCGGAGAATCCGATGGAAACTCAGTTCAGTGCACGGTGCAGAGCTTCCAGCATAGCTTTGTCGCTGGCATTGATAGCAGTGTGGACCACGGAAAAGCCGATCCCCTTTGCCTGCCCGGCAACCCGGGCGCTTGGGCAGATAAGCGCTACTTGGCGCAATTGCTCCATTGAAGTTTGTTCGATGCAAAAGGATAGATTTGTGAGTGTTTCACCACTATGCACAGTAATGGCGTCTGCATCAACGCCATACTTTCTCAGTTGCTCCTGAGAGTTACTGGGTAGGGTGCGATTGTATAGCTCGCAATAATCCACCCGAGCACCACGAGCGCCCAAGGTGTCACCAATCAAAGTGCGCCCGCCACTGCCACGGAAAATAAGAATACGCTGCCCGCTAATCTCCTGCAGCGATGGCAGGCCAAGCAAATCCTCAGAATTCATATGAGCGCCGCTTTGCTCACAGGGAATGCCTCGAGCATCCAAGGCTTTTGCTGTGGCGGCGCCGATTGCATAGTAGCGCGGTCCTTGTGGTAATTGTGGCCAGTAGTCTTCCAGCCAATTCACTCCATAGTGCACGGCGTTCTGTGAGACAAAAATTGCCACTTCCACTTGATCAAAATCGAGGATACGTTTTTTGATTGCCTGTCGGGCATCGTCGCTCTCGAGGGGCTCAATACCCAGCATGGGAATGTTTTCCACCTGAGCGCCCCCTGCCTGTAGCAGAGCGCACCAGCTCCCCGACTGGTGAGCTGGGCGGGTGGTTAATATACGCTTGCCACGCAGGTGATTGGGCATTTTAAGAGTGCTCAGAGAGCGTCGAGAATTTTGTCGGCGCCACTGGCTAGTAGTTGCTCCGCCAGCTGGGTGCCAAGGGTCTCTCCGTCGGAGGCAGCACCGCGGCACTCGGCGCGAATCATGGTTGTACCGTCGGGGCTCCCTACCAAGCCTCGCAGCCATAGGCTGTCTTCATTCAATTTGGCGTAGCAGCCAATAGGTACCTGGCAGCCGCCGTTCAAACGCTTGACCAGGGCGCGTTCGGCGCGGAGGCGAGAGGCAGTTTCTACACAATGCAGGGGTTGTAGAAGTGCTTCCAGCTCAGCATCGCAGCGGGCTTCGATGCCTACGGCGCCCTGGCCACCGGCGGGCAGCAGTAGATCCGTTGGGAGGAAGCTGCGGATGCGCTCTGGCATTTCCAGGCGTAGCAGGCCGGCAGCAGCCAGGATAATCGCGTCGTATTCCCCGGCATCGAGCTTGGCTAAACGAGTATTTACGTTGCCGCGCAGAAACTTGACCTGTAAATCAGGGCGTTGTGCTAGAAGTTGGCACTGGCGACGCAAGCTTGAAGTGCCGACCACTGCGCCCTGGGGCAACTCTTCAAAACTGCCGTAGAGATTGCTGACAAATGCATCGCGGGGATCTTCGCGTTCACAAATGATAGGCAGGTGTAAGCCTTGTGGAAACTCCATAGGTACATCTTTCATGGAGTGTACGGCGATATCTGCGCGCCCCTCCAGCATTGCCACCTCCAGCTCTTTCACGAAGAGCCCCTTACCACCAACTTTGGTGAGGGGGATATCCAAAACCTGGTCGCCACGACTGGTCATAGGCAGTAATTCAATCAGAAGCTCGGGATATGCCTGCTGCAGACGGCCCTTCACGTAATTGGCTTGCCAAAGGGCCAGGGCGCTCTCGCGAGTGGCGATACGGATGCGGGAAATGGACATACTGCTCGATCAATTGGTTGAGTGGGAGGGCAATTCTATCAGACAGGTGCCTACCATGTTTCCAATGGCGGGATTCGGAGCGGGTAATTATCGGTCACGGGCTCGTAGCCAATCTTCAAGAATAATGCGTGCGGCAATGGAGTCCACCGGGTTGTCGGCGTAACTGCCGCGGTGACCTCGCTCAGCGGCCTCTTCCTTGGCGGCACGGGTACTGAGACGTTCGTCAATCATTTCCACTGGTAACCCGGTGCGCCCGTGCAGGCGCTGGCCAAACTTGCGCGCGCGCGCGCCGAATTCACTCTCAGTGCCGTCCATATTCAGAGGAAGGCCGACCAATAGGTAGTGCGGTTGCCACTCGTCAATTAAACGCTGAACTTTTTCCCAGTCCGGCTTGCCGTCCTTCGCTGGCAGTGGGGGCAGCTCCTTGGCACTGGCAGTCAGACTCTGGCCAAAAGCGAGGCCAATAGAGCGGGTGCCAAAATCGAAGGCGAGGGCGGTAACTGGTTTATTCATATGCCGGGCAGTTTTCATTGTAAACATGTGGGCGGGCAGTTTACTGCAAGAGGAGTGATCAGGCGTGTCCAGCCTGTGATCCGAGGCCGGAGAGGTCAATACCGTGACGCGCCGCAGCGCTCTGCCAGCGTTTTTCCACCGGGGTGGCAAATAGGATTTCGGGTTCCGCTGGCAGGGTCAGCCAAGCGTTCTCTACCAACTCCTGTTCCAACTGTCCCGGGCCCCAGCCGGCGTAGCCGAGGGCCAGTAGCACATCGTCCGGGCCGCGTCCGGCAGCGAGAGATTCAAGAATGTCCTTGGAGGCGGTGAGACTGATATCCATATTGATTTCGGTGGTCGAGTCAAATTTGATCCCGGCGCCGTGCAGTACAAAGCCCTGCTCCGGTGACATTGGTCCCCCCAGGAGTACGGCTTCTTCGCCCCGCAGGCTGGTGTCGTCTAGGGACAACTGTTCAAACACCTCTCTCCAGTGAACCTTGCTGGGGGCATTGATCACTATACCCATGGCGCCCTCTTCATTGTGCTCGACAATAAGCGCCACAGTTTGCTTGAAGCGCGGATCCTCCATGCCGGGCATGGCCAGCAGGAACTGGCCGCGCAAGCTGCCGTGGGTTAGGTCACTGTCGATATTGGAGTTGGGCATAGCTTGATTCTAGGTTGCCTGAGTGAAACGCAAGTTTAGCCGCGCTCGGGCAGCTCACCTGCACTGGTGGAGAAGCCGGTCATCTCAAAGCGCCAAGTGCGGATGATTTCCAGGCGATCGGCGTCCTTGCGAATTTCAGCAGGAAAAGGTGCAAAGGGCGCCGCCAGGCGAACAATTTGCTGGGCGGCATCATCGAGAATTCGCTCCCCGGAGGATTCAAGGATGACTACCTCCTCTACCGCGCCCGTGGGCAGTAGGCGTACCATCATACGCAGGCTGCCAGTAATTTGTTGCTGCAGGGCCTCTTCGGGGAAGTTGTCACTGCCGATGGCCTCTACTTTCTGGCGCCAGTCGTGTAGATATGTGGCGTCTGCAGATGCTTTGGTTGCGACTGAAGTTAGGCGGCGCACCCGTGGGCGCTGGGCGATTGTCTGGCGGATTTTATCCAGGCGGGCTTGCAGGCTGGCGATCTCGGGATTGGTGCGGGTCAAATCACTAGGAGCATCGCCACGCTTTTCTTCAGAAAATTTGTCTTCGGCAGGGAGTTCCGGAGCCTGCTGCGGGCTATTGCCAATAGTGGTGATCAGTTGTCGGCGCTGATCAGCTGGGCGAGCGGCCTGTTGCTGCGGCAAAGGGTTTACATCGTGAATTTGTGTGTCGTCAAACTCCGCGCGGCGATTGCTAGATAACTCCTTGGGGGTGTCAGCAGTGCCACTGGCTAGTTGGTTATATTGTGCCAGATAGTCAGCGTCTTCTGGTGCTTGTGCAGAATTATGTTGGGCCAGTGTGACTTCCAGAGTAGGCGCCGCTCGGCGCCCTTCAGGATCGGTAAAGGCAACGCCAAAAATCAAAAGCGCATGAATGGCGCCGGCGAGAAATAGCGAGAACACAAAACGCTCGCGTTGGGCTGCGTTAAGTGGCGTCGTGTTGGCGGTGGAATTCATTGTTTGTTATCGATTACTGCTTTTGTTGCCGAGCTTTTGCTCGGCTTTCCGCCCGGTCCGTTCACTGGCAAACAGCCTGGGTTAATTTAAAATTAAGCGCCCAGTTTACCCTTTTTGTGCCAATCGGTGTGTGATGGCGCTCATTAGTCGTGCACCGATATCGGTATTGTAAGCCGCATCAATCTCACGCACGCATGTTGGACTGGTGACATTGATCTCGGTGAGGTAATTGCCGATCACATCCAGGCCGACAAAAAGCAGCCCTTTCTTTTTCAGAGAGGGAGCAACCTGCTCCACAATCCAATGGTCACGATCAGTAAGTGGGCGCGCTTCACCACGCCCACCAGCGGCCAGATTGCCGCGTGTTTCACCCGCCTCGGGAATTCGCGCAAGGCAGAAGGGAATCGCTTCACCATCGACAACAAGAATCCGTTTATCACCATCCTTGATTTCGGGAATATAGCGTTGCGCCATGATCTGCTGGCGCCCATGTTTGGTGAGCATTTCCAACATTGCACCAAGGTTGGCACCATCAGGCTTACAGTGAAAAATACCGGCGCCACCCATGCCATCCAGTGGTTTGAAGATTACATCTTGGTGGGCCTTGTGGAATTCACGCAGCCTACGCATATCCCTACTTACCAGAACAGGTGGGCAGCACTGCGGGAAAGTGGTAGCGAAAATTTTCTCGTTACAGTCGCGCAAGGACTGGGGGTTGTTTACTACCAGCGCACCTTCGCGTTGTGCGGCCTCGAGAATATAAGTGGAATAAATGTACTCATTGTCAAAAGGGGGATCGACACGCATCAAAATAGTATCTAGTTCGCCCAGCGGCATTTCCTGGGGCTCCTGCAGGGAAAACCAGCACTTGGAATCGTCAAATACTTTGAGGGCCCGTGCCCTGCCAATTGCCCGGCCGTTGTCCAGATACAAGTCTGTTTGCTCGAAATAAAATAACTGAAAACCGCTGTCTTGTGCGGCCTGTAACAGTGCGAGTGTCGTATCTTTTTTAAAATTGATTTGGGCGATGGGGTCCATCACCACACCGAGGGAGTAATTCATATGGGCTTCCATATTTGATGGGATATTTCATCCCGCGCCGCGGTGGTTGTGGCTTTAGTAGTATGGCCACTCCCGATTTTTAAGATGGATAAGGTAAGAGCAGCTTCGTCAAGGTGCAACTTTTTAACACCTCCGACCGGGAGGGCGTGCAAAGTGGTGATAATTTGAGCTGCATCGCTAGGGGTATGTCGACTCTGCTAGATTCACCTGGGGTTCTGTGATAAAAGTTCCATCCAGTGTGCGATCTTGGCTAAGCGAGACACCCAGGCCCCATAGGCGGTCCAAATAAGGGTGCAGGTAAAAAATTTTCGCGTGCCCGAAAATAAGTAAACAGGGGATTCAAAAAAGACTATGGAGCTTAACTGGGAAAGTCTGACTGTAATGGTGATTGACGACAGTAAGACAATTCGCCGCACTGCTGAGACGTTGTTGCAAAAGGCGGGTTGTACTGTAGTCACAGCAACCGACGGTTTTGATGCGCTGGCAAAAATCGCGGACTCCCGTCCGGATGTTATTTTTGTCGATATTATGATGCCGCGCCTTGATGGCTATCAAACCTGCGCACTGATCAAAAATAACAGTGAGTTCCGCTCTACCCCTGTTGTAATGCTGTCGAGTAAGGATGGTTTGTTCGATAAGGCAAAAGGGCGCGTAGTTGGTTGCGATCAATATCTAACCAAGCCGTTTAGCAAGAGTGAACTTTTGGGCGCTATTTCCGCCCATGCTAAGCCGCACCACGCGGCTTGAAAGCGCACATAAAAAGAATAAGGCCCTGTGGAGGCCACAAGCCTGCCGCAGGGCAGGATTTATATTGAGGGAAGCGCGATTTTTTCATCTATCAGGATGAAAAAATCCTGTAGTCAGGCAGTAAATTAGTAGTAAGTGCAGACTTGGCACACGCTAACAAAGATAATGACAATAATACCGCCAAGCGCTGTCGTTGTTGCACAGTTGCCGATTAGAAGATGTCATGGGGGAAATGATGGCAAGAGTATTAATAGTTGATGACTCTCCTACCGAAACACACAAACTCACCACGATTCTGGAAAAGAACGGCCACGCAGTAATTACTGCACCTAATGGTGAAAATGGTGTGGATGTGGCGCGTACGCAGCGCCCGGATTTAATTCTGATGGATATTGTGATGCCGGGTCTAAACGGCTTCCAAGCCACTCGCCAGTTGAGCAAGGACGGTAGCACAGCTGGAATTCCAATCATTATCGTTACCACCAAGGATCAGGACACGGATCGTGTCTGGGGGATGCGTCAGGGTGCGAAGGCCTACCTGACCAAGCCTGTGGATGAAGGCAAATTGTTGAGTGCCATTGAGGAGGTGTTGGCCTGACGGTCAGCTGCTCAAAGTGCAGTCACAAACACCTTATTTAGCTCTTGTTGATATCGCACGGCGCGCAAAGGCGCAGGCCACAGGCCTGCCTGGGCGCCGGGAAATCAAACCCTATTGGACCGGAATCGGTTTTTCTCTTCTAGACCATAACTTTGTCGCCTCTATGGATGACGTTGTGGAATTGCTCGAAGTGCCACCGTACACCTTTATTCCTGGAGTGGAACCCTGGGTAAAAGGTGTTTCCAATGTACGTGGCCGCCTGTTACCCCTGATTGATCTCGCTGCCTTTTATGGTGGCAACCTCACCGGGCCACGTCAGCAGCGTCGTGTTTTGGTGTTGGAGCGAGATAAAACCTATGTGGGACTGATTGTCGACAGGTTGCACGGAATGCAGCACCTGGCATTTGAATATGCCCGGGAAGCTCCAACAGATTTGATTGAGCCATTTGCGCCGATGGTGCATGGCCAGTTTATTTTGCAGAAGGACCGATGGCTGGTGTTCGACATGCGGGCTTTGATTAGTGATTCCCGCTTTATGGATGCCGCTGTCCATTAAAAATCCAATCTGATTATTTCCAGCATTTCGTATCGAGATGCTGGGGATGACCCGCAAGCGGTGCAGGGATGTCCGCACTGGCTGAGGGCCATTGTCGTTAAAGCGTTAAAAGTAAAAAGTGGTATTTAACCGGCCTCATGCTAGGGCCCGCTAGGAGTAAACTATGAAAACAGGCTCCCAGAGTTCCTTTTCCGCGTTGCGCAGTAACCCTGCCGCGCTGGGTTTGGGTCTGCTGGTACTCGCCGTACTGGCGGGACTGATTGTCAGTATCTATTTGGTGCAGACCCGCAGTGATCGCGATAAAGAATACCTGCAACAAGTCGCGGAACTGCGTGCACTTTCCTATCAGGTGGTTTCCTACGCACCTGCGGCTACTTCCGGTGATGATGCTGCATTTGCGGAATTGGAAAAGGTCTCTGGACAGATGGCCAGTGCCTGGAACCAGTTACAGGGTATGGATAAAGGGAGCCGAAAAGCTCTCGATGCTGAACTGGCTACCTATGGTACCGTTTGGCGCAAACTGCGCGAGCAGGTAGATACCATTATCGGTAACAAGGAAACCATTATCTTCCTAAACGATGTGGCTACCACGCTTAGTGCCTCGCTGCCTGAACTGCAGGCAGAGCACAACAATATTGTGGAGATACTGCTCGCCAACAACGCCCCGGCGAATCAGGTGGAACAGGCACAGTTGCAGGTATGGCGTGCGGAGCGTATCGGTCGGAATATCGACAAAATGCTGCAGGGCGGTGACGATGCGGAGTCGGCCGCTGATCAGTTCAATACTGATGCCAGCCTGTTCGGTAAAGTGGTGGATGGCATGAAGAGCGGTGATGTGGTGATGGGCATCTCCCGCGTTACCGATGAAGAAGCACGCCGCTCTCTGGATGAAATTACTGAGCTGTTTGAATTCGTAAGTTCCTCTGTACGCGAGATATTTGAGGCGACTCCAGCCCTGTTTGCAACACGCCAGGCCTCTGACGGCATTATCGCTTCTTCGCCGCAGCTGCTCGAAGCCCTGAGTACCCTGAATGACCGCATCGTAAACCTGGCGGACGAACGCCAGCCAAACAATATGACCATCACCATTCTGGCAGCGGCATTCGTGCTTCTGATCTTTGCGATGATGGGAATGGCGTTCTCCGGTACCCGCCGAAGCCTGATACAGGAATCCGATACCAACGAACGTAACCAGCAGGCCATTATGCAGCTGCTGGATGAGCTGGCAGACCTCGCCGATGGTGACCTGACTACCTCCGCGACAGTAACAGAAGCTTTCACCGGTGCGATTGCCGACTCCATCAACTTTACAATCGACCAGCTGCGCGTTCTGGTATCCCGAATCAACGGAGCTGCACAGGAAGTATCCGGTCTGTCCCAGGAAACCCAGCAGACCGCGCTGCATCTAGCCGAAGCCTCTGAACACCAGGCACAGGAAATTGCCGGAGCCTCTGCGGCGGTGAATGAAATGGCGGTGACCATTGACCAGGTATCTGCAAACGCCTCTGAATCTGCCCAGGTAGCCGAGCGCTCGGTACATATCGCGAGTAACGGTGCCAAGGTGGTACAGAACACCATTAAAGGCATGGATAACATCCGCGAGCAGATTCAGGACACCTCCAAGCGAATCAAGCGTCTGGGTGAATCATCCCAGGAGATTGGCGATATCGTAAGCCTGATTAACGACATTGCTGACCAGACTAACATCCTGGCCTTGAATGCAGCCATCCAGGCGAGTATGGCTGGTGATGCTGGTCGGGGCTTCGCGGTGGTTGCGGACGAGGTTCAGCGACTCGCGGAACGTTCCGCCGCCGCTACCAAGCAGATTGAAGGCCTGGTTAAAGCCATTCAGTCTGATACCAACGAAGCGGTAATTTCCATGGAACAGACCACCACTGAGGTGGTACGTGGAGCCCGCTTGGCTCAGGATGCCGGTGTTGCCCTGGAAGAGATCGAAAGCGTATCCAGTAACTTGGCATCCTTGATCCAGAACATCTCCAACGCTGCCCGCCAGCAGGCCTCTTCTGCAGGTCATATTTCCAACACGATGAACGTGATTCAGGAAATTACTTCGCAGACTTCTGCTGGTACCCAGGCTACTGCCCAGTCCATTGGTAACCTGGCACAAACCGCCAGTGCCTTGCGTGAATCTGTTGCCGGCTTCAAGCTGCCACAAGACGAGAGCATTGAGACGAACAGTGAACTGTACGATGTGGAACTGCCGGAGATGGACGCTGAGACTTTCACTATCGATAGCGAGGAATCCGATTCCTTGTCCCGTGAAGATCGGGCTCTGGCCTAACCCACTTATAAAACCCGGTAGCCAATTGGAGACCGGGCACATAGGGGCGCACGGAGTACCCTCCAGATAATCGCGGATTCAGGTTCGCATCGGGGTATAGCGCCTGTGTAGAGAATGAATTATTGGGGGCTCGGCGTGAGTCACGACAATCCGAACTTCATGGCCCTGGATTGGCTGATTGGTGAAATCAACGAGACCCTGGCGCAGGCGCGCCAGTTCCTCGAGACATTTGCCACGGATCCAGAAGCGGGTGCAACACTGCTGCAGAATAGTTTGTCCCTGGTTCACCAGGTACACGGTAGCCTGCATATGGCTCAACTCAGTGGCGCAGCGATGCTCGCCGAAGAGATGGAACAACTGGTACAGGCCCTTGCCAGTGGCAGTGTTGAAAACACCGACGAAACGCGCGAATTCCTTATGCGCGCTTTGTTGGAGTTGCCGCTCTACCTTGAGAAGGTCTCTTTTCAGCGTCGTGATAACGCAGTCCTGCTGTTACCCTTACTCAATGACCTGCGTGCGGTCCGCCGTGAGCGCCTGATCACCGAGGGTGCGCTCTTCTCTCCAGACCTATCCTCCTTGGATCGTATAAGTGGCAAGCGCCAACCACTGACTGCTGATAGTGCACGTTTGCAGGAGCTTGTAACAAAGCTGCGCAAAATGTATCACGTAGCAGCTGCCGGCCTGATTCGGGATGTGAACAGTGGTGAGAGTCTGGCGTACCTGAATAAAATCATTGAGAAAATGCAGCTGCTTTATAGCGGCAGTCGGCGCCAATCTCAGTGGGAGATTTTACTGGGGCTCCTGGAGGCGCTCGGCGAGCACCGCATCAATGTCCAGCCGGCCCTTCGCCATCTGTTGCGTCGTGTAGATGTGGAATTCCGTTTATTGCAGGGGCGCGGTGCCAAGGTGTTGGATGCCCGCCTTGATGCGGATTTCCTGCGAAACCTTCTTTTTTATGTATACCTGGCGGGCCCAAATGGCCCGCGCTGTCAGGATTTATACCAGCGTTTTGCCTTGGATAAAGCGGTTCCGGGGACACCACGACCGGATACAGAGGACGTGCTGGCCATGGGCCCTGAGGCTCTGGGTACTGCGATCGCTGCACTGCGGGAAGAGTTGCAATTGGTTCGCGAGGCGCTGGAACCGAGCGGCGCCAGTGAGCAACCACCGTTAAGTGATACCGCTGCAGTTGCCAAGCGGATCGCAGATACCCTTGGCGTACTTGGCTTGGAGGCGCAGCGCGGCCGCGCCCGCGGCATCTATGAATATCTGCGTGATGCCTCGCGCGGCACCGATGTCGAGGAATACCTACTGCGTGCTGCCGGTGAGCTGGTACAGCTTGATTCGGCCCTTGCTGCCACTGTTGACCGCAATAAGCAGGTCGATGATGAACAGCCGATAATGGGAGATGCCACCGACTCAGTTTTGCGCGAGGCGCGCCTGGGCCTTGAGGCCGTGAAAGAGGCGGTAATGGAGTATGTCGCCAGCCATTGGGATATCAGCTATTTAAGCCGGGTACCGCAACGTCTGCAGGAAGTTTGTGGTGGTCTGGAAATGGTAGGCTACCAGCGTGCTGGTGAAATTATTGCCTGTTGTAACCGTTACATTAATAAATCCCTAATCGAGCAAGCTGAACAGCCTGAATGGCGCATGCTCGATACCCTGGCTGATGCGATAACCAGTGTCGAGTACTATCTGGAGCGCCGCTCAGAGGGGCTGGAAGATACTGAAATGCTGTTGGCGCTGGCTGAGGATAGCGTGGCCAACTTGGGCTTTGCCCTCGAAAGTCCTCAGATTGAGGCTTCGGAAGTAATTGCTCCCCAGGACGAAGCACCGCAGGCCACTGTGGAGAGTCAGGAGGGGGATGATGGCTTTAATCTGCTTGACCCCGAATTTGCCATATCCGGGGAAACTGGAAGTGAGTTAACCGATCACCATACTTTTGTACCTGAATCGGTGGAATCGGAAGCGGTTAATGAGTTGCCGGGTGGCAGCGACACTGATGAAGAAGCAGCATTACCATTTGAGAGTGTTGCCGGTGGAGACGATGTTACCAAAGCGGAATCCATTTCCGTTTCTGCTCCACGCGTTGCCAAAGAAGAGCTTTCCACTACGGCTGATCAGGACGATGACAGGCTCTCAAATAATGGGGTAAATGCACAGGCTGAAGTAGCTACACAAGCGGTAGAGAATTCCGCTGTTGAGACTTCGGAAGTTGAGGTGCCCGTACCGGCAGGGGAGCAATCTAATGTTCAACCCGTTGAGGGGCCGGCCCAAGAGTCTGCAGAACCCCAGGTATTTGTGGACGACAGCGAAAGCTTGATCGACGATGAGATCATTGAAATCTTCCTCGAAGAGGCCAGTGAAGTCCTTACCCATATAGGCAACTACTTCCCTGAGTGGGCGGCAAATTTTGCCAATACTGATGCTCTGGTGGAATTCCGACGTGGTTTCCACACCCTCAAAGGGTCCGGCCGTATGGTTGAGGCGCTGGACATCGGTGAGCTCGCCTGGTCAGTGGAGAATATGCTGAATCGGGTGATTGATGACAGCGTCACGCCTCAGCGGGCCCATGTACTCCTGATTGAGCAGGTCTTCCAAAAACTGCCCTCAATGGTTGAGGCTTTCCGCCTTGGCAAAGGGGACCCAGATCAGCCTCTTACCCTGCAATTGCAGGCTTGGGCTGAGCAGCTTAGTCAGGGGCAGATCCCTGAGGAGCTGTTGGCGTTGGATGTTGGTGAAGCCTCAACGAGCGATACTGTTGAAGATGACAACAGCGACGATCGCGCGCAGCTTTGGGAGATTTTCGCCCAGGAAGCTGAGACACACCTCGCTGTTGTTGATGATTTCCTCATGGAAATGCGCGCAGTTGCCCCGGTGTATGGAGTACCAAGCGATCCGCTCCATCGCGCGTTGCACACCCTCAAAGGCTCTGCCCACATGGCGGAAGTTAAGGTGGTTGCCGAGATGATGGCGCCGCTGGAGCGCTTTGCGAAAGAACTGCGCATTTATCAGGTGCCCATTGATGCGGATATCTTCGAGCTGATCGGTGATGGTGCCAGCTATGTTCGTCAGGTATTGGGGCAGATTCGCGCGGCCGAGCTCCTTCAGGTAGAAAAGTCTGAGCAGTTTGTTGCTCGCGTAGCGGAATTGCAGGAGCGCTCTGTAGGCCATCTGATACGTGAGCGCGAGGCCAACGAACCGAAAGCGGTAGACCCACAGTTGCTTGCGGTGCTGATGGCCGATGGCATGCGGGTCCTGTTGGACGCCGACCAGATGCTCAACCAATGGCGAGCGAATCCCACGGATAAAACTCAAGTCAACGAAGTTGCTGAAGAGCTGGACGTCCTGCAAGAGGCTGCCAGTCGTGCGCAGTTGCCCATTCTGGCCGAACTAGCACAATTGCTATTAGCTGTTTATCGCAAGGTGCTGGCCGGCAAGCTTGAGGAGGAGCCTGCACTTTGGGCTTCTCTGGAACAAGGACACAATGAGCTGCTCGACCTTGTTGATGCCGTGGCTGCAGCCCAGGACCTGCCAGAAGTGAGTGAAGCCGTTGAAGAGGCGCTGCGCTATCTGGCGGAGGACGAGGCAACTGTCGAGGCTGCGGAGGAAGACTACGATCTGAGTGAATTGGGGATAGAGCCCCAAGAGCTGGACTCTGTCGCATCCGCAGAAGAGGAGTCAGAGCAGGTAGCTATCGCTGTAGAGATTGAAGCGGAGCAGCCAGTACTCGAGCCGGATGATTATGAGTCGCGGCCAACAGCTGAAGTCATTGAGCCGGACAGTAATATTGAAGTGGCTGAGCCCCAAGCAGAAGAGGCCCAGGAACCCACACTGGATGACCTGTATCAGGCACTCTCCGAGACTCCAGCTGATAGTCGTGCCGATAGAGCTATCACTGAGCACCCTGATCCGGAGCTTATCGATATCCCTCAGGAACTTACAATCGCGGAGGAACCTGTAACGGCGACCTCTTTGGTTGCTGAGCCAGCTGCTATCCACAGCGAAGACCGGGTTGCGGAACAACAGCGTCTGCTGGCTGACATTGATCCCGATGTGGTTGATGTCTTTTTGGAGGAGGCCGGTGATCTTACCGACGAGCTGGAAGAGTTGATCCAGAGCTGGGAGGACGTGCCAGAAAGTCACGAACAAGCGGAAGCCTTGAAGCGGGTGTTGCATACCTTTAAAGGTGGTGCGCGTATGGCTGGCTTGATGGGGCTTGGTGAAGTTGCCCACCGTTTTGAAACTGTCATTGAGGGTATGCGTGATAATACGCGCCCCACGCCAGAATTTTTTGCCGATGCTCACCGTATCCACGATCGAATAGCTGACGGGGTTGAAACCATACGCGCCTGGATGGTGGGTGAGCAGCTGGAAGCTTTCGTTCAATTGCTCAGTACCGATTGGGCAGATCGACATGTTGCGTCAGCAGCTGCAGTGCAGGTTTCTGGCAGCGAAGCGCCTCTGCAGGAAATGCCCGTTGAAGCACCTCCAATCGAGGGAGAGGTAAACAACGCTGTCGAAGAGCCTATGCCGACAGTAGAGTTGCCGGGTCAGACCCCGATCGACTCATCCGACATTCCTTCCCTGCTGCCGGAGCCAGTGGAAAACCCGGAAGGCGGGAACGTATTGCCGTTTATTCGCAAGTCCAGCACTACCAATACAGAGGTTGCGACTCCTACTCGTAACCAACCCCAGGAAATGGTACGTGTTGCCGCTGAGCTTCTGGAAGAGCTGGTTAACCTTGCCGGTGAGACTGCTATTTCACGTGGTCGCCTCGAAGAGCAGATGAGTGAGTTCGGCCTGGCCCTGGACGAGATGGATGCAACTCTGTTGCGCCTCAATGAACAGCTGCGCCGTCTGGACCGGGAAACCGAAGCACAAATTCTCTTCCGCCAGGAGCAGTTGGCGGAACAAGATGGTGACTTTGACCCACTGGAAATGGACCGCTACTCATCTATTCAACAGCTGTCCCGCTCTCTATTGGAGTCTACCTCTGACTTGATGGAACTGCGCTCAACGCTTGATAACAAAGCGCGTGATACAGAGACTTTGTTGTTGCAACAGTCACGGGTGAATACCGAGCTGCAGGAAGGCCTGATGCGCAGCCGCATGGTGCCTTTCTCCCGTCTGGTACCGCGTTTGCGTCGTATTGTGCGTCAGGTGAGTGCCGAGCTTGGCAAGCAGGTTGAGCTCGTTTTCTCCAACGTGGAGGGTGAGCTGGATAGATCCATGCTCGAGCGTATGGTTGCGCCACTTGAACATATGTTACGCAACGCCGTGGACCACGGTATCGAGATGCCGGGAGAACGTCTTGCAGCTGGTAAAGCAGAGCGCGGTCGTATCGATGTAGCCCTGGCGCGAGAAGGTAGCGAAGTGGTTTTGACCATTCGCGATGATGGCGCCGGAGTTAACTTAATCAGGGTGCGGGAGAAGGCCGTCGAGAATGGCTTGATGCGCCCGGATGCTGAGCTGTCCAATAACGAGATACTGCAGTTTATCTTGCAGGCGGGGTTTACTACTGCAGAAAAGGTAACCCAGATTTCCGGTCGAGGTGTGGGTATGGACGTAGTTTCCGCCGAACTCAAGCAGATCGGTGGCAGTGTACATATCAACTCCGAAGCAGGTGCCGGAACTGAGTTTGTCGTGCGGTTGCCGTTTACGGTATCTGTTAACCGCGCCTTGATGGTAAAAATCGGTGAGGACTTATTCGCCCTACCGCTGAATACTATCGAGGGTATTGTGCGTCTCAGTCCTTTTGAGCTGGAGCATTACTACCGTTCCGAGGATGCGCGCTTTGAGTACGCCGGTGAACTTTATGAAGTGAACTACTTCGGTACCCTACTGAAGTCCGGTGCCCAGCCCAAACTCAGTGTTGACGATATGCAGCTGCCAGTTTTGCTGGTGCGTTCAGAAGGGCACGCCATGGCTTTGCAGGTTGACGCTATCCGCGGCAGCCGGGAGATTGTGGTGAAGAGCCTGGGGCCACAATTTGCAGGGGTTCAGGGAGTTTCTGGAGCTACAGTAACCGGTGATGGCACCGTGGTTGTGATTCTCGATGCACATGCCCTGCTGCGCCGCCAGGCAACTCAGCTCGCTCGCCCGGAAATGCCACAGTTGCAGCTGCAGGCTGAGCCTAAGCCCGAACCGGAAGATCGCCAGCAAACAGTGATGGTGGTGGACGACTCCGTGACGGTACGTAAGGTAACCTCGCGTTTCCTTGAGCGCGAGGGTTATTTGGTAAGTACCGCCAAAGATGGCCAGGATGCGGTGATCCAGCTTCAAGACAAGATTCCCGATTTGATTCTGCTGGATATAGAAATGCCACGTATGGATGGTTTTGAGGTTGCGCGCCATATCCGCTCCAGCAGTCGCTTAAGGGATATCCCTATCGTGATGATTACCTCGCGTACCGGTAGCAAGCACCGGGATCATGCCATGTCGCTAGGGGTAAACCATTACCTGGGCAAACCATACCAGGAAGATGTTTTACTTGAGGCAATCCGTGAATATGCAGGTGCTTCAGCTGTTGGCAGCTGAAGCGGCCTCGAAGACTATAGACAAGAGATAGGCAATGAGTGAAGTTGAAGCACTGTCAGTAGATGTTCCGCAGGAAGTGAGCAGTTTGTTGTTGCCCCTGCAACAGGGACAGATGCTGGTGCCCGTAGAAAGCCTCTCTGAGGTCATTGCGATACAGACCCCTGTGGCTGTGTACGATGCCCCCGAGTGGTATCTCGGAGACTTAATCTGGCGTGAGCAGAGGTTGCCACTGCTGTCTTTTGATGTGATGCGCGGTGAATCTCTCAGTAGCACTTCTGAAAATGGACGTATTGCGGTGCTAAGTAGTGGTAACCCTGATGGTGACCTGCCGTATTTTGCGCTCATTCTGCAGGGTACTCCTCGACTGGTACGGGTGACTCCAGAAGAGCTGGCTCTGCGTGAGCATACATTGAATCCTGGTGAGTTGATGCACGTGGCACTTTCCGGTGAAGAAGCTGTGATCCCCGATCTACAGGGACTGGAGCGGGCCTGTCTTAAGTACCGTGAGATGGACTGAGGCTACTCCCAAATAGTGCGATATCTTTTTGGATAGAGTGTTAAAAAAGGGGCCATTAGGCCCCTTTTTATTTTTGTAATTGGCAAATGCCCCTTCATATTTGCCGAAGCAAATCTACTAGAATAGTTCCTCCGGCAGGGATTCTCTCGGTTGTTCCCGTCCGGGCATATCCCGATCTTCATCCGTATAGCGGTTGCGATAGGGGTTGTAGACCTCGCGACTGGGCACCCGATTGGTGCGGAAAATTTCGAACATGCCGCCATAGGAAGTACGCAGGCCGTTCTCCGGGTTGATGCGTACGGTCTCAATGTCGTCGGGCTGGGCCAAATGACGCTCCGGCAATCCCTCCAGCGCGGCCGTCATAAAGTCTATCCAGATAGGTAGAGCTGCAGAGCCACCGTATTCATTTTTGCCCAGTTCGCCATAGGAGTCGAAGCCGACCCAAGCGCTGGTGGCCAGGTAGGGGCTGTAGCCCGAGAACCAGGCATCGCGGGGTCCGTTGGTAGTTCCAGTTTTACCAGCGATATCCCCGCGTTTCATGGCGAGTGCACGGCGGCCGGTGCCTTTCTTGATCACATCCTTGAGGATGGAATCCATAATGTACGCTGTCTCTGGTGACATGGCACGCGGCGCCAGTGGCCTTGCCTGGGATTTTGTCGGGTCCATAGGGCCGACAGGAAGAACCTCTAGTTCTGGGGGCGTCTCGCCTTGATCTGGCCCTTCCCCTTCCTGTTGCAACACTGCCAGATCCACAGGTTCCCGATTAAAACCCTGGGGTTCGTTGCCGGGCTCTGGACAGTCGTTACAAACGGTGAGCGGTAAAGCTTGGTAGAGCATTTTGCCATTAACATCCAGCACTCGGTCCACCAGGTAGGGTTCCACCCGATAACCGCCGTTGGCGAAGGCGGCATAGCCACGAACCATTTCTAATGGAGTCAGAGCCGAGCTGCCGAGCGCGATAGTCAGGTTGCGTGCCAGCTTGCTGCGCTCAAAGCCGAAGCCCTCCACAAAGCCCAAGGCATAGTCCAGTCCCAGAGCCTGCAGCAGGCGAATGGAGACCATATTGCGTGACTTGTAGAGTGCCATACGCAATCTGGTTGGGCCTAAGAATGTGCCGCCATCATTTTCGGGACGCCATACATCTTGAAGGTTGGTTTCCTCAAAAATAATCGGGGCATCATTGATCATGCTGGCGGCAGTGTAGCCCCGCTCGATAGCCGATGCGTAGATAAAGGGTTTAAAGCTCGAACCCGGCTGACGTGCCGCCTGGGTTACCCGGTTGAAGTGACTTTGGCGGAAGTCATAACCGCCCACCAATGCGCGTATTGCGCCATCCTCAGGGGCGATGGAAACCAAGGCTCCCTGGGCGGCGGGTACCTGGGTCAGCTCCCACTCTTCGGTGACCTGGGGCTCCTGGGGATCGGGACCCTCTTCTTCAGGACTGGCGAAAGGATCGGGTTGAGGCACTTCTTCCGCCACGCTCACAGTTTGAACTGCAGCTTGGTCCTCATCAGTTTTATCAATTTCAATGCGGCGTAACCGAACGACGTCACCGGGGGCAAACATTTTGTCTGCGGACTGCAAAAGTGGTCCGCGAGCACTTTCGGAGATATAGGGGCGAATGGATTTAAGTCCATTCTCCCAGGGAACCTCTACAACCCGGCGATCCCGTAACTGAACCTGTAGGAGCTTGGGCTTTACTGCCGTTACTACCCCTGGCTCAAGTCCTCCCAGGACTGGTATTTCATTGAGAAGATCGATCAACTGGTCGCTATCGTGCAGCAGCTCAGGTGGTAGGCGTTGCTCGGGACCACGATAGCCATGGCGTGAATCATAGGTTTCCAGGCCATGCTGAAGGGCTTTGCGCGCTTCGTCCTGGAGGCGGCTATCGACAGTAGTGATGACTTGGTAGCCATCTGTATATGCGCTGTCACCAAATAGCTCCACCGCTTCCTTGCGTGCCATCTCGGCAATATAGGGGGCATCCAGGTCCAGGTCGCGGCTATGGTAGCTGGCGGTCACAGGAGCGGTAATGGAGTGTTTGTATTCATCCTGGTCGATATAGTCGAGATCGAGCATGCGTTTCAAAATCCAATTACGCCGCACCAGGGCACGGGTCGGATTGGCAATTGGATTGAATGTGGAGGGCGCCTTGGGAAGGCCCGCCATCATGGCCCACTGGGCCAGGTTCAGGTCTTTGATATCGCGGCCGTAGTACACATGAGCGGCGGCCTGGAAGCCGTAGGCGCGGTTTCCCAGGAAAATTTTGTTGATATATAAGGCGAGAATTTCATCTTTGCTGAGTTCGCGCTCAATCTGTAAAGATAGCAGAATCTCATTAAACTTACGTACGAAGCGCTGTTCCCGGCTCAGGAAGAAGTTGCGCGCCACCTGCATGGTCAGGGTACTACCGCCCGATTGAATTGAACCGGTTCGAATTAGTTGTGAAGCCGCGCGGATCAAGCCTTTGATTGAAACACCATTGTGAGAGTAAAAACTCGCATCCTCGGCAGCTAAAACCGCTTTGATAAAAGGCTCTGGCGTCTGCTCAATGGTAATCGGGTTACGTCGTTTCTCCCCGAACTCCCCAATAAGCTTCATATCCTGTGAATAGACTCGCAGGGGAGTCTGCAGGCGAATGTCGCGCAGACTCTCAACGGAGGGCAGCCCGGGCTTTAAGTAAAGATAAATGCTGGCGAGAGTCATGGCTGCGCCGGCCGTCCCGGCGAGACAGAGCCAGAGCAGTGCTAGTAGACGATTTCGGGCTTTTACGGTCATGAAACTGCTTCTGTGTACTTCATTTGTAAGATTCGGTGAATAATTATACGAATATTGTGCGCTATTACCTATGCAAATGCTGGTTGAAGCGGTAATTTAAAGTGCTATAACATCAAACTTTCATAACCCACGGAAAAGATAAGAAAAATGGGGATTTTCCCTTTTCTGGATAAAGGCCCGAAGGCCATGCTGGGACTCGATATTAGCTCGACTGCAGTGAAGTTGCTGGAGCTAAGTCGCAATGGTGATAAATATCGTGTCGAAAGTTACGCCGTGGAACCTCTTCCACCCAATGCGGTGGTAGATAAGAACATCAATGATGTTGGAGCCACAGCCGAAGCTATTCGCAAGGTGGTGCGCCGGTCCAAGACTCGTCTGCGTCGTGCCGCAGTAGCCGTTTCCGGCTCGGCAGTAATCACAAAGACTCTCGAAATGCCCGCAGATCTCTCCGATGAAGATCTGGAGGCGCGTATAGCTCTCGAAGCTGATCAGTACATCCCCTACCCACTTGAAGAGGTGAGTCTGGATTTTGAGGTGCAGGGGCCATCTGAAAAGGGTGAGGATCAGGTGGAAGTTCTGCTTGCGGCTTGTCGCAGTGAAAATATTGAGCAGCGAATTTCTGCTCTCAGCGAAGCGGAGTTGGAAGCGGGTGTTGTCGATGTGGAGGCTTATGCCATCGAGCGAACTTATACCCTGTTGGAAGATCAATTTCCGCCTCAGGAGCAAATGGTTGTCGCTGTAGTGGACATTGGTGCCACCATGAGTGCTTTGTCAGTTCTTGTTGACGGCAAGACTGTTTACACACGTGAACAGCTTTTCGGTGGCCGCCAGCTTACTGATGAAATCCAGCGCCGTTATGGTCTGTCTGCCGAGGAAGCCTCATTGGCCAAGCACCAGGGAGGCAGCGGATTGCCGGATGATTATTACGCTGAGGTACTGGAACCTTTCCGCGATGCTGTCATTCAGCAGGTTACTCGCTCACTGCAATTCTTTTACTCCTCCACCTCATATAGTGATGTGGATTACATTCTGCTCAGCGGTGGCGTCGCAGCAATGGAGGGGTTATCCGAGTTAGTTGGTGAGAAATTGGGTAAACCCACACTAGTCGCTGATCCTTTCCATGGGATGAGCCTCTCCTCGCGAATAAATCGCCAGTCTCTGGCCAATGAGGCACCTGCGTTGATGATTGCCGCAGGGTTAGCGATGCGGGAGAAGGAGTACTGATATGGCCAAAATAAACCTGCTACCCTGGCGCCAGGAGTATCGAGCTAAGAAGCAAAAGGACTTTCAACAAGTAGCTTTGCTAGTGGTAATTGCTGCAGCGCTATTAGTGTTTGCATGGATAGAGACTGTGGACGAGCAAGTTTCAAACCAAAACGCGCGTAACCAGCTTCTTCAGGAGAAAATCAGTGCGCTAAATAAACAGGTGCGTGAAATTAAAGATTTGAAGAAACGGCGCCAGGAGCTCATTGACCGCATGCGGGTGATCCAGGAGCTGCAGGGGAATAGACCTCTAGCTGTGCGCTATTTTGATGAATTGGTCCAAGCGACCCCAGAGGGGCTCTGGTTAAATTCTCTCCAGCGGAAGGGAAATAGCCTGGAAATATCTGGAATCGCTGAATCCAATAACCGGGTTTCTTCTTTTATGCGAAACCTGGATCAGTCTGATTGGTATGATTCCCCAAATCTTACTGGCGTCACTGCGAGCCCAGCTTTTGGCGAGCAAGCCAGCGCTTTTCAATTGGCGGTAAATCTCAGTGGACGAAAAAAAGAGAATGAACACGTCGATGAAGCAAATTAAAGGATCCTGATCATGGCATTGGGGGATACGTTAAAACAGCTTGAAAATCTGGATATCAATGATATCGATTTTAGCCGTGTTGGAGTTTGGCCCTTACCTGGGCGTGTTGCTCTACTAGTGATCATTACGGCAATTATAATTGGTCTCGGTTATTATTTTTGGGTTGGTGATTTATATAGCAGGCTGGATATTGCCGCTAAAAAAGAGCAGGACCTTTTTACTCAGTTTGAAAAGAAACAATTTGAAGCTGCGAACTTGGATGCTTATAGGGAACAGCTGGTAGAAATGGAGGAGACTTTCGGTGCTCTTCTTAAGCAGCTACCGAAAGATACTGAGGTCCCAGGTCTGTTAGAGGATATAGATGAGTATGGTCGTGGCAGTGGTTTAACTATTGAAAAAGTTGCTCTGCAAGACGAATTGGTAGGCGAATTTTATGTGGAGCTGCCAATTAGAATCCAGGTTCATGGTGGCTATCATGAATTTGGCTCTTTTATTAGTGGTATTGCGGGCATGCCGCGAATCGTGACTCTACATGACTTTAATATTTCAGCGAGCCGTGACAGTGGTGGTTTGCTCAATATGGTGATTAATGCCAAAACATATCGTTATAAAGACCAAGGGGATGAGGAATGATAAGACTTTCCATCCTTGTTATCGCGTTCGTTACAGTGTCAGGCTGTAGTTTGAATGCAGACCATTCAGATTTAACAGAAAGAATGGCTGAGGTTGAAAGAAGACCCCAGGGGCAGATAGAGCCAATTCCGACGTTTACTCCTTACAGCCCATATGTATACAGCGCTGCGGCACTGAGAAGCCCGTTTACAAGACCCATATTGGAGTCAGAGCAACGCTTAGTGGGACGAAAACTGGATATTGCCCCCGATATGAGCCGTCGTCGCGAGTTGCTTGAAGGTTTCAACTTTGACGCTCTTTCTATGGTGGGTACTTTGTCACGGGATGGCCAACTATGGGGGCTGATAGATGATGGTGCCGGAGGTATTCATCGAGTGACGATAGGAAACTATCTTGGAAAAAATCACGGCCGAGTGGTCAATGCTAATGCCGATCAGCTCGATGTATTGGAAATTGTACCTGATGGCACTGGTGGCTGGATTGAGAGGCCGCGGGCACTGACGTTGGAAGAAAAGGACAACGGATAATGATTAAAAAGCAACTTGCCAAGTTTTTAGCTCCGTTTCAACTATTATTGCTCGCTTTATCGGTACTTCCAGCTGCCTTACAGGCTCAAATAAATCAGCTTAATGATATCCAGTTTTCTGAGCTGCCTGGTAGCAGGGTGCAATTACGTTTAACGTTTACCGATGTACCCCCTGAGCCAACTGGATATACGATTGAGCAGCCAGCACGAATTGTGATGGATCTTGCTGGTGTAGAGAGTTCTCTGCCACAAAAGAAGTATTCTCTCGGAATAGGCGGGGCTCGAAGCGCAGTAATTGTCTCGAGTGAAGATCGAACCCGCTTGATAGTCAACCTGGACCAGCTTCCGGCTTATACCAGTGAGGTTAAAGGTAATCAGCTGGTTTTGGAGATTGGTGCCGGTTCGGTTGAGCAGGCAACGGTAGTCGCTCCTTCTGACACAATGACTCATGATAGTGGCCTTAGTATTGGAGGTGAAAAGCAGTTTCGCACTTCAGGCTCTATTGCGATTAACAATGTTGATTTTCGCCGCGGAGAAGAAGGGGAGGGCAAAGTAATAGTCAGCCTTTCTGACCCAGCAGTAAATATTGATGTAGAGCGTACCAAAGGAAAGATTTATCTAACTTTTCTGGGGGCGAAATTACCTGAGTCATTGCGTCAACGTCTTGACGTCACTGATTTTGCTACAGTGGTAAATTCAATCGTTGTTGACTACGATGGACAAAATACAGTTATAGCTGTTGACCCTACCGACGTTGATTATGATTATCTCGCCTACCAGGCAGATACGGAATATGTGCTCAGTGTTAAGCCTCTCACCGCTGAGGAGATAAAGGAGAAGGAAAAAGAGTTTCAGTTTAGTGGTAAAAAGTTATCGCTGAACTTCCAGGATATTGAAGTGCGATCTGTCCTTCAGATAATTGCCGATTTCACGGGACTGAATCTTGTAGCAAGCGATACAGTTGAGGGAAGAATTACCCTGCGACTTGATGGAGTACCTTGGGATCAAGCATTGGCTTTGATTTTGAAAGCAAAAGGTCTGGATAAGCGTCAGGAGGGCAGCGTGATCATGGTTGCGCCTGCCGCTGAGATTGCTGAGCGGGAGCGCCAAGAGCTTGAAACCCGCAAACAGCTTCAAGAACTGGCTCCATTATTAACTGAATATATCCGTGTCCGCTATGCTGATGCTGGAGAAATATTCACTTTATTTTCAGGGAAAGATAGCGATAGCTCCGGACAAGGTGGATTTGCTGGTGGAAATAGCCGGGATGTCAATAAAGCGAGTATTTTGTCACCTCGCGGTAGCGCAATTGTAGACGAGAGAACAAACACAATTATTCTGACGGATACGGAAGATAAAATTGCACAGTTTCGGGAGTTGATAGAGGTTATTGATATCCCAATCCGCCAGGTGATGATTGAAGCGCGCCTTGTTACAGCTAATAGTGACTTTGCCAGTGAATTGGGCGTTCAATGGAATTATGTTGGCGCTGATGAAATTAATGATAGTACTTCGGGAATTGGCGCTGGGGGGCATTTGCCTCTTGATGAGGATGATGATGTAGGAATTGTCAATGGAGTTTTGACTGGCTCACCAAATGTATTGGACCCCTTAATGGTGGACCTTGGTGCGCCAAATGCGGTGGGAAGTTTGGCCTATGCTATCTTGAAGGACAATTTTTACCTGGGGCTCGAGCTGTCAGCTATGGAAGATGTGGGTAAGGCTGAAATAGTTTCCCAGCCTAAAGTTGTTACAGGGGATAAGCAGGAAGCAACGATTCAATCTGGTGTGGAAATCCCTTACCAGGAAAGAACCTCTTCAGGTGCCGCATCTATAACTTTTAGAGAAGCCGTATTGGAGCTTACGGTACTTCCGCAAATTACCCCAGATAACAACATTATTATGGCACTAAATATCAAACAGAATAGTGTTGGTGAATTGATTGAAGTAACTGATTTTGCATCAATACCCTCAATTAATGTTAATAACCTGTCAACTAAAGTATTAGTGCGAAATGGTGAGACTATTGTCTTAGGTGGGATATTCGAAAGTAATATCCTTGAAAGTGAAACTAAAGTGCCTTTATTGGGGGATATTCCTTATTTAGGTAACCTATTCAAGAGAAGCGTTCGAACTGATGATAAGAGAGAGCTTCTCATGTTTATCACTCCTCGAATTATGGAAGATGAGAATTTTTACTCTAAGTGATTAACCGTTCCATATTTTTGGTCGGCCCCATGGGGGCCGGCAAATCTACCATCGGCAAATTGCTTGCTGCACAATTACAGCTGCCGTTTGCCGATACCGATAAGGTGCTGGAAGAGCGTACCGGTGCCGACATTCCCTGGATTTTTGATGTAGAAGGGGAGGCGGGTTTTCGACGCCGTGAAAGTGAAGTACTCGAAGAACTATGCCATGGAGAGTGTCAGATTATCGGTACTGGTGGCGGAATAGTGCTGTTGGAAGAGAACCGCCGGCAGTTGCAAAAGTACGGCCTTGTTGTCTATCTGCAGGCCAGTGTGGATCAGTTATTCGAACGTACCTCAAAAAACAGCAACCGACCGCTTCTACGGGTTCCGGACCCACGTGCGCGTATTGAGGAAATATTGCACGAGCGCGAACCTCTCTATCGTGAAGTGGCAGATGTTATTTGCGATACTGATAACCTGACACCCAAGCAGGCTGTAGCGCTGGTGGTTGAACGATTGCAGAACACCCTCTCCCAATAACGTCCCTGGACTCTGTGCTAAAGTGCCTCTCATTTACTCAGTTCGCTGAATCTCAGCGGTGGCGGGAAGGAGAGCACAATGCATTGCCTGAATGTAGAGTTGGGGGAGCGTAGCTACCCAATTATTATTGGTTCACAACTCCTGGGTGATTCACAGTATCTGCTGCCCTATATACGTGGACAGCAGATTTGTATTGTTACCAATGAAACTGTTGCCCCCTTATATCTAGAGCAATTACTCAAGGGCTTGTCCAGCTTCGACAAGGTCGATGTTGTCGAGTTACCTGATGGCGAGTCCTTTAAGACCCTCGATACACTAAATCGCATTTTCGATACTTTACTGGAGCAGCGTCATAACCGCACAACAACCCTGATTGCATTGGGTGGTGGTGTTGTTGGAGATATGTGTGGTTTTGCTGCAGCTTGCTACCAGCGCGGCGTTGATTTCATTCAAGTGCCTACGACACTCCTCGCACAGGTCGACTCTTCTGTCGGCGGTAAAACAGGTGTAAATCACCCACTTGGTAAAAATATGATCGGGGCTTTTTACCAGCCGCGCCTGGTCTTGGCGGATATGGATACTTTAGTGACCTTACCTGATCGGGAGTTCTCTGCTGGCATAGCCGAGGTCATTAAGTATGGCCTGATTTGTGATGAACCATTTTTCTCTTGGATCGAGCAAAATATTGACGCCCTGTTGAGCCGTGATCCGCAGGCGCTGGCTTACGCCGTTGACCGGTGTTGCCGGGATAAGGCTGAAGTTGTGGCCAGTGACGAGCGTGAGGCTGGACGTCGTGCCATATTGAATTTTGGCCACACATTTGGTCATGCCATTGAAGCCGTCCAAGGCTATGGACGTTGGTTACACGGAGAGGCGGTTGCCGCAGGGATGGTGATGGCACTGGAGTTATCACGATTGCAAGGCGATGTAGATGATGATTTATTAAAGCGGGTTCGAAGCCTACTAGCTAAAGCCCAACTACCGCAGCAATCCCCTGCGGATATGACCGTTGATCATTTCCTGCAAGCTATGCAGGTGGACAAAAAGGTGGTGGATGGAAAACTGCGATTGGTGCTCTTAAGGGCGTTGGGCAATGCAAAAGTCGTCGATGACACACCGAGGGAAAAGGTTATAGAAGCGCTAAAGAACTGTGGTGCTAAGTGATGACCGCCTCGAAAGATCCTAAAATCGGAGTACTGGATAACTAGAATTCGCCAATACAGGAAATATATCTGCTTAATTGATGTTTGGCAGATAAAAAAACTACAAAATATTGAAAAGCTAGTGTTAGGCAAGTAATATTGCGCGCCCCCCGAAAATAATGGCGGGGCGTGACGACCGCCAACAAGAACAATAAAGAAAGCCCCACCAGAGGGCTTTTTTTATCTCGGGATCTTTTAGCCAGGGACCGCAGGAGAGCGTAGCGCAAAGCTTTGAGCATTTTTTGCCCATAACAGGTAGAGCTTTGGAATTACCTGTGGTCCCCCAATCGATAGTGACGAGGAATTCTATGGGTAGCAGTCTGTATCAGTTGGATGAGTTCAAAGACAACTGTGGTTTTGGTCTGATCGCTCATTTGCATGGTGTGGCGAGCCACAAATTAGTGCAGACAGCCATAGAGTCCCTTACCTGCATGACCCACCGCGGTGGTATCGCTGCCGATGGAAAAACCGGCGATGGCTGTGGCCTCCTGTTACAGAAGCCTGATGCATTTCTGCGCGGCGAAGCCCGCGACCTACTTAATGCTGAACTGACGGACGTCTATGCGGTAGGTTCGGTAATGTTGCCCCTAGATGAAGGCGAAGCCCAAAACGCCCGCCGAACAATAGAGAAAGAGCTGGAAGCCCAGACCTTGCAAGTCGTCGGCTGGCGCACCGTGCCAACCAATCCAGAGTGTCTAGGGCCTATTGCCCATGACTGCCAGCCTCGCTTCGAGCAACTGCTGATCAATGATGCCGAGGCGCCTCTGGGAGAGGCCCGTTTCAATGCGCGTTTATATGTTGCACGGCGCAAGGCCGAGCAGCAGCTGAGTAGTGATGTATATATTGCCAGCCTCTCAACCAGTGTCCTCTCCTACAAGGGCTTGATGATCCCGGCAGACCTGCCAAAGTTTTTTCCAGAGTTAGCCGATCCGCGCCTGGAAACTGCAATTTGTGTGTTTCACCAGCGCTTTTCTACTAATACCATGCCGCGCTGGCCATTGGCGCAGCCTTTTAGGATGTTGGCGCACAATGGCGAGATCAATACCATTACCGGCAACCGCAACTGGTCGGTAGCGCGTACCAACAAGTTTGTTACTGAGTTGATCCCGGAGCTGAATGAGCTGACCCCTCTGGTAAACCGTGAGGGCTCCGACTCTTCCAGTCTGGATAACATGCTGGAAATGCTGCTTGCTGGCGGGATGGAGTTACACCGTGCACTGCGCATGCTGGTACCCCCTGCGTGGCAAAATGTTGAGGGCATGGACGCAGATCTGCGCGCCTTCTACGAATATATTTCCATGCATATGGAGCCCTGGGATGGACCTGCCGGCCTGGTAATGACGGATGGCCGCTATGCCGTATGTACACTCGACCGCAATGGTCTGCGCCCATCCAGGTGGGTGATTACCAAAGACGATATTATTACCGTGGCCTCAGAGATTGGGGTTTACGATTACGCGCCTGAAGATGTGGTGGCCAAGGGGCGCCTGGGGCCAGGTCAGATGCTTTCTGTGGATACTCTGGAGGGCAAGCTGTTCCACACTGCTGATATCGACAATATGCTCAAGCGCGCCCAGCCCTATAAGCGCTGGTTGAAAGAGAAGGCGCGACGCATTCGCTCAAAACTGGTTACCGCCCCTGTAGATAACAATTTCTCCCATCAGCAGTTCAAGGTTTACCAAAAACTGTTCAGCTCTTCTCTGGAGGAGCGCGATAAGGTAGTGCGCCCGATGGCGGAAGCCGGCCAGGAAGCGGTTGGTTCCATGGGGGACGATACGCCGATGGCGGTTTTATCCCGCTACAACCGCTCCCTTTACGATTACTTTCGCCAGCAGTTTGCCCAGGTTACAAATCCGCCGATAGATCCGCTGCGCGAAACTGTGGTGATGTCCCTGGAGAC
This sequence comes from Microbulbifer sp. NBRC 101763, assembly GCF_040371615.1. Classification (NCBI taxonomy): domain Bacteria; kingdom Pseudomonadati; phylum Pseudomonadota; class Gammaproteobacteria; order Cellvibrionales; family Microbulbiferaceae; genus Microbulbifer; species Microbulbifer sp. NBRC 101763. Next base: position 60,424 of record NZ_BAABQV010000003.1, on the reverse strand, counting down.
CTGCCTGGGGCGTGAGAAATCTGTATTTGAAGAGACACCAGCACATGCAGACCGGGTGATACTGTCTTCCCCGGTTCTGTCCCACATGAAATACACCGCATTGCTATCCCTGGATCGCCCTGGCTTTGATGCGGAAATATTCGACCTGAATTACGACCCGGCGGAGCTGGGCCTGAAGGTTGCAATTGAGAGACTGTGCGCACGGGTTGAGGCCTCTGTCCGAGCCGGTACAGTTATTGTTGTGCTCTCTGACCGCGATATTCGCGAAGGTCAGCTGCCTATTGATGCGTTGCTCGCCACCGGTGCAGTACACCACCACTTGGTGCATGCGGGCCTACGTTGTGATTCCAATGTGGTGGTGGACACTGCCAGTGCTAGAGATCCACACCAGCTGGCTTGTCTGGTAGGTGTTGGCGCCACAGCTGTGCACCCCTATTTCTCTTACAGCATTATCAATCATCTGATCGATACCGGTGAATTGCTGCTGGATGCCGCAGAAGCGCAGAAGAATTATCGCAATGGCATTATCAAGGGTTTGCTGAAAATCCTATCGAAAATGGGAATTTCCACGGTGGCCTCGTATCGCGGCGCCCTTCTGTTCGAACTGGTGGGGCTCTCCAGAGAAGTCGTGGATCTGTGTTTCCCCGGTGCGCCAACCCGTATCGAAGGTGCCGGTTTTGCTGAACTGGAGTCGGATATGGCATCGCGTGCCAGTATTGCCTGGAAGGCGCGCAAGCCGGTCTCTCCCGGAGGGCTGCACAAATACGTGCACGGTCAGGAGTACCACACTTTTAATCCGGATGTTGTGACCGCGCTGCGCCGCGCTGCCAGTACTGGGGACTATTCCGCTTGGCGTGATTATGCGGAATTGGTAAATCAGCGTCCGGTAGCAACCCTGCGGGATATGCTCGGATTCAAAGAAAATATTGAGTCAGTACCTCTGGAAGAGGTGGAGCCAGTTGCGGCAATTGTGCGCCGCTTTGATTCTGCCGCTATGTCTTTGGGGGCCCTGTCGCCCGAGGCTCATGAATCACTGGCCCAGGCAATGAACCGGCTGGGTGGGCGTTCCAATAGTGGTGAGGGTGGTGAAGACCCGGCACGCTTTGGCACTGATAAAGTCTCCAAGATCAAACAGATCGCCTCCGGTCGCTTCGGGGTGACACCGCACTATCTGGTGAATGCCGAAGTATTGCAGATCAAGGTGGCCCAGGGTGCCAAGCCCGGTGAAGGAGGTCAGTTGCCCGGCGGTAAGGTGAATGGTCTGATCGCACGCCTGCGTTATTCTGTGCCCGGTGTGACGCTAATTTCCCCGCCACCTCACCACGATATCTATTCCATCGAGGATCTTGCCCAGCTGATTTTCGATCTAAAGCAGGTCAATCCGGACGCGTTAGTGTCGGTGAAACTGGTTTCGCGCCCGGGCGTTGGCACCATCGCTGCAGGTGTGGCCAAGGCTTATGCGGATCTGATTACCATCTCTGGCTACGACGGCGGCACTGCGGCTAGCCCTATAACTTCTATCCGTTACGCGGGATCTCCATGGGAGCTGGGCTTAGCTGAAACCCATCAGACCCTTCGCGCGAATGATTTGCGCGACAAAGTGCGGGTGCAAACTGACGGTGGTTTAAAGAGCGGTCTCGATGTGATCAAAGCAGCCATCCTGGGAGCCGAGAGCTTTGGCTTTGGTACCGCACCTATGGTGGCCATTGGCTGTAAGTACCTGCGTATTTGTCACCTGAATAACTGTGCTACCGGCATTGCTACCCAGCGTAAGAATCTGCGTGATGAGCACTATATCGGCACTGCTGAGATGGCGATGAACTTCTTCCGCTTCGTTGCCGAAGAGACCCGGGAATGGATGGCGCGGTTGGGAGTGCGCAGCCTGGAAGAACTGGTTGGCCGCGTGGATCTGTTGCGTGTGTTGGAAGGAGAGACCGACAAACAGAAGAAGCTCGATCTTTCTCCACTGTTACATACCGATGAACTGCTCGATAGCAAACCGCAAACCTGCCAGTCTGCCAGGAATGAGCCCTGGGACAAGGGCGAACTGGCCGAGCGAATGGTGGAAGAGATTTTGCCTTCCATTGAGAAACTTGCTGGTGGCGAGTTCAGCTATGACATAACCAACTGCGACCGCTCCCTGGGGGCAAGGCTGTCCGGTGAGATCGCCAAGCGTCATGGTAATCAGGGCATGGTAGAAGCACCGATCAAGCTACAGCTTAACGGGGTGGCAGGGCAGTCGTTCGGTGTTTGGAATGCAGGTGGCTTGGAGATGTATCTGGAAGGGGATGCTAATGATTACGTCGGCAAAGGTATGGCCGGTGGCAAGCTGGTGATACGACCACCTGAAAACAGTACCTTCGCCTCCGAGGAGACCAGTATCGTCGGCAATACCTGTCTGTATGGCGCTACCGGGGGCAAGCTATTTGCTGCAGGCCGCGCTGGGGAGCGTTTTGCCGTGCGTAACTCTGGTGCTTTTGCCGTGGTAGAGGGAGCTGGCGATCATTGCTGTGAATATATGACCGGTGGCATGGTTGCCGTACTGGGTCGCACCGGCTTTAACTTTGGTGCCGGTATGACCGGTGGCTTTGCCTATGTGCTCGACCTGGAACGGGATTTCTTCGACCGTTGCAACCATGAGTTGATTGAGTTACGTCGTATTAGCAGTGAAATTCTTGAGCCGCATCAGAGCCACCTGCGCGAGGTGATAGAAGAATATGCCGCCGAAACCGGTAGTGCCTGGGGCGCGGAGCTACTGGATAACTTTGATGACTACCTGAGTCGTTTCTGGCTGGTAAAACCCAAGGCGGCGAGCCTTGCGGATCTTCTTTCTGACGTGCGCAAGCGCGGCGAATAAGGCTGGGGTGGAGAAACAATATGAAAGACAGACTGAATAACGATTTCCAGTTTATCGACGTATCCCGCATCGATCCGCCAAAGAAGGACGTCATTACTCGCACTAATGAGTTTGTAGAAATCTACCAGCCCTTCAGTGAGAATCAGGTAGCTAGCCAAGCGCACCGTTGCCTGGACTGTGGCAATCCCTACTGTGAATGGAAGTGTCCGGTGCACAACTATATTCCCAACTGGCTGAAGCTAATCAGCGAGGGGAATGTGATTGAGGCGGCAGAGCTTTGCCATGAAACTAATACGTTGCCAGAAGTCTGTGGCCGCGTTTGCCCACAAGATCGCCTGTGTGAAGGTGCCTGCACCCTTAATGATGGTTTTGGTGCCGTAACTATCGGGAATGCGGAAAAGTATATTACCGATACAGCTTTTGCGCTGGGCTGGCGGCCGGATCTGAGTCATGTGGAAAAAACGGGCAAGAAGGTTGCGATTGTTGGTGCCGGCCCCGCGGGCCTGGGCTGCGCCGATATTCTCGTGCGCAATGGTGTGCAGCCGGTAGTATTCGACAAGCACCCGGAGATCGGCGGCTTAATTACTTTCGGTATCCCAGAGTTCAAGCTGGAAAAGTCAGTGATGCAGAAGCGTCGCGAGGTTTTTGTGGAGATGGGGGTGGAGTTTTGCCTCAATACCGAAGTGGGCAAGGACATCACCTTCGAGCAACTGCTCAGCGATTACGATGCGGTATTCCTTGGAATGGGTACCTACAACTATATGAAGGGCGGCTTCCCTGGTGAAGACCTCCCTGGGGTTCACGATGCCCTGCCATTTCTAGTGGCCAATGTGAACCGCAATATGGGGTGGGAGAAAGACCCCTCGGAATTTGTTCCTGTGGAGGGTAAGCGTGTGGTGGTACTCGGTGGTGGTGATACCGCTATGGACTGTAATCGCAGCTCCATTCGCCTAGGTGCCAAGAGCGTCACCTGCGCCTACCGCCGCGACGAACAAAATATGCCCGGCTCCCGCAGAGAAGTGGCCAATGCCAAAGAGGAGGGGGTGCAATTCCTATTTAACCGCCAGCCGGTGGAAATTGTCGGTGACGGCAAGGTCTCTGGAGTTAAGGTGGTGACAACGAAATTGGGTGAGCCAGATGAGAATGGCCGCCGTCGCCCACAAGTTGTGCCTGAATCGGAGGAAGTGATCCCCGCCGATATTGTATTGGTTGCCTTCGGCTTCCGCCCGAGCCCCGCGGAGTGGTTTACTGAACACAATATTGCAGTCGCCGATTGGGGTGGCGTTGTCGCTCCGGAAAAGCAGAAGTACAAGTTTCAGACTTCAAATGAGAAGGTCTTCGCTGGCGGTGATATGGTGCGCGGCTCCGATTTGGTGGTTACCGCTATTTGGGAGGGGCGTCAGGCCGGTGAGGGTATCCTCGACTACCTGGATATCTGATGGACCTCGCAGGATAGGAGAGGGTGACACCCCTCTCCATACTTTTCTTTGTTGATCTTCCCTATCAGCTCAAGGCTGCGCACCGCTATATTTTTGCCACTCTATTTATAGTGGCCCCGCCCCCTGTACAATGGCCGCTTTTTTAGCCCGCTCGGTGTGCTTATGTCTGATATTAAATCGCCCGAATTGAAAAACGATCGTTTCCTTCGCGCCCTGCTACGCCAGCCTGTGGATCGAACACCAGTGTGGATGATGCGCCAGGCGGGTCGCTATCTGCCAGAGTATCGTGCCAGCCGTGCCGAAGCTGGTAGTTTTATGGACCTGTGCCGCAACACCGAGCTGGCTTGCGAGGTGACACTGCAACCTTTGGAGCGCTACCCTCTGGATGCGGCAATCCTATTTTCCGATATCCTTACTATCCCCGATGCCATGGGGCTAGGCCTCTATTTTTCTGAGGGCGAAGGCCCGAAATTCCACAAGCCTCTGCGCACTGCGGCAGATATTGAGTCACTGGAAGTGGTTAACAGCGAGCGGGACCTGGATTATGTGATGAATGCCGTGTCCACCATTCGCCGAGAGCTGAATGGGCGTGTACCACTGATCGGTTTTTCCGGTAGTCCTTGGACTCTGGCCACCTATATGATTGAGGGTGGCTCCAGCAAAGATTTCGCTCGCTGCAAAGAAATGCTCTATAACCGTCCTGAGTTGATGCACCAGCTGCTATCAGTATTGGCCGATTCCGTAACCGACTACCTGAATGCGCAGATACGTGCCGGTGCCCAAGCTGTGCAGATCTTTGATACATGGGGTGGAGCGCTGAGCCACAGTGCCTACCGCGAGTTCTCCCTGCAGTATATGGCGCGTATCCTGGGCGGCTTGATTAAGGAGGTCGACGGCCGTCGTGTGCCCGCCATCCTGTTCACCAAAGGCGGTGGGCAGTGGTTGGAGGCGATGGCGGAAACTGGTGCCGATGCATTGGGCTTGGATTGGACTACAGATATTGGCAGTGCCCGTGCCCGTGTCGGTGAACGAGTTGCCCTACAGGGTAACCTTGATCCCTCAGTCCTCTATGCCAGCCCCGAGCGTATCCGCCAGGAAGTGGAAACTATCCTGCAGGCATTCGGTCATGGTAGTGGCCATGTATTTAACCTCGGTCACGGAATTACTCCAAAGGTCGATCCCGCCCATGCCGGTGCCATGATTGAGGCGGTAGTAGAGCTTTCTGCGAAGTATCACGCTTAATGGTGGTAACTAGTGTCTGAGTCTGTGAATGCAGTCTCACTTTGGGCGGGTGCTCGCCAATATCTCTCCGTGATATAAATGTGCGCCTGCCCAAAGGGTTCCGAGTTAGGCACCCTGCTCCTTGGCATTGGGCGGCTTTCAGAAAATTATCTCAGTGGTCGGCACCTCTCCAAGTGGCAATCGAACAGGCAAAAATCTCCGTCGGTGACCTACAGCGCGGCATGTTTGTTTCCAGGCTGGACAGGCCCTGGACACGAACACCTTTTGCGCTGCAGGGCTTTTATATCCGCGACCTGGAGGAAATACGGCAGCTGCAAAAATGCTGCCGCTTTGTCTATGTAGATGTTCACAAGACCGTTGGTAGTGCTGGTGCGACCCTACGCCGCCTGGTCGGTGGCAGCGGTGCTGGTATAGTTGGTGAAGGTCGCACCCCCCGCGTTACTATCCCCTGTCGTCCAGTGGCAATTTCTCACAGAGCATACCCTCCGCCACAGCCTGCCCGGCGCGAAGCCAGTAATGCACGCAAACTGCATGGGCAGATATTGCAGGGCATGGGGCAGGTGATGGGGTTAGTGGCGAGCAACCGGCCGCTACCAGTACAACAGGTCAACCGGGTGGTGGAAGACCTTGTGGATAGTGTGTTGCGCAGCCCCGATGCTTTCGCCTGGCTGGCTCGGGTGCGGGATAAAGATGAGCATACCTATAGCCACTCGGTGAGGGCGAGTATCTGGGCAGTACTGTTTGGCCGCCATATCGGTTTAGGGCGACGTGAACTATTACAGCTGGGGGTGGCGACTCTTCTAAAGGATGTCGGTAAATTGGCTATCCCTGCGGAAGTGTTGCAGATGAAGCAACGAGATCCGCGCAGTGAGCTGGAGTATCGAAAGTTTGTACTGCACAGTGCGAATATGCTTGCTGCCGATGTACAGATGGACCCACAAGTAATTAATATTGTCCGCTGCCACCGCGAACGTCACGATGGAAGTGGTTATCCGGAAGGCCTGCGGGGTGACAAGATTCCCGTGTTAGCGCGTATGTGCGGGATTGTGACCTTTTACGATGAAGCAACTAACCCCCGTGGTGTTAGCGAACCTATAGCTCCATCTCGTGCCGTGGCGGGCCTGTATGACTTGCGAGGTATCGCCTACCAGGAGCAGCTGGTAGTGGAGTTTATTCAGGCGATAGGCCTTTACCCAACGGGTACCCAGGTGGAGCTTTCCAATGGTGAAGTGGGCGTGGTAGTGGAGCAAACTTACGATCGTCGCCTTAGGCCGAAGGTGATGATTGTACTGGATGAGAACAAGCGCCAATTGAATAAACCTCGCCTTCTCGACCTGGCTGAGACTGAGGATCGTGCGAAGAAGCTGATTGAGCGAGGAAAGATGAGTGCTCAGGTGCAAGTGAGTATTTTGCGTGATATCGAGCCCGGCGCTTACCCCCAGGTGGATACTGCTGCGGTGCGGGATACTTATTTATTTAAAGGTAATGGGCAGCTATCCCGTTTGATTTCCCGCCTGGCGAAATAACTGCTGCTACTCACTACCCAGACTATCCACGATGGGCGGTTTATGCCGCCCCTCTCAAGTTCAGTCATTCTCAGCGATAAGGTTTCCGAAGTGCTCACCCATTCGTACGGTGGTTTCCGCATCCAATGAGTCCAGCCAGCGCACTTGCTCCTTGCCGAACAACATAATAACGGTGGATCCCAGTTTAAAGCGGCCCATCTCCTCGCCCTTTTTCAGGTGGATTGGTGCGGTGTCTAGATAATTGGTGCTACGCACATCGCGCTTGTGTGGGGTTACCTGGCCTGCCCATACGGTTTCGATACCGGCAACGATCATAGCGCCGACAAGAATCATAGCCATGGGGCCTGCCGCAGTATCGAATACACACACCAGCCGCTCATTGCGGGCGAACAGGCGAGGAACATTTTCCGCTGTGACTGTGTTGACTGAAAAGAGTTGGCCCGGCACATAGATCATGCTGCGCAAGGTGCCGGCCATAGGCATATGCACACGGTGGTAATCCTTGGGCGACAGATAAACTGTGGCGAAATGGCCGTCGTTAAACTGTGCTGCCAGCTCCGGATCACCGCCCACAAGTTCGAGCAGGCTGTAATCGTGTCCCTTGGCCTGGAATATGCGGCCGTTGTGAATGCCTCCCAGCTGACTGATGGCACCATCCGCCGGGCAAGCAAGGCTGTGCTCACCGCTGACGATTGGGCGTACGCCTTCTTTTAGTTCGCGGGTGAAAAAATCGTTAAAGGTGCGATAGGCGGTACAGTCGGTCTCCTTTGCCTCCTGCATATTGACACCGTACTTATCCACAAACCAGCGGGTGAAGGGATCTTTGATCGATTTGATTTGTGTGTTCGCCAGCCAGCCGGCAGCGCGTGAAAAGGCATGCTGTGGGGTCAGGTACTGCAGTGTGGCAAAGAGTTTTGGATTCATAGAATTACAACGTTTCTTGATGATTCTTACTGTTCTACCGGTGTATCGGGCAGGTTACCCCACTCGCTCCAGGAACCGGGATAGGCGTGTATATCAAAGCCCAGGGATTTACCCACCAGCCAGGTGAAGCCAGAGCGGTGATGGCTTTGGCAATGGGTAACGATTTTGTGCTTGTCGTCAATTCCCAGCTTGGCAAGAAATTCCCGTGCATCGGTGCGGATACGCAAGTCGCGCTGAGGATCCATTAGCTGGGTCCACTCGCAGTTGATAGCTCCGGGAATATGGCCACCTTTCATGGCTAATACCCGTTCACCAGAATATTCCTGCGGTGAGCGCGCATCCCAAATAATGAAATCCGGGTTGCCTAGTTGTGCCTGGATTTGTTCGGCGTCAATGGACGGGGTTGAATCGATGGATATTTCGATATCGCTGGGGTTGGCTTGTGATTCGTCAGTGGAGAGAGGCAGGCCAGCACTGCGCCAGGCGTGCATACCACCATTCAGATAGCTGTAGTTATGGTGGCCTATCATCTCCAGGGTCCACAGAAAGCGTCCAGCCCAGCCGCCTCCTTCATCGTCGCAGGCGACGACATGGGTTTCTGGGCGCAAGCCAATTGCGCGGAATATTCGGGTCAATTGTTCCAGGTCTGGCAATTTACCGGGCGCTGGAGGGGTACCGGCCATCAAAGCCTGGAAAGGCAGGTGCAAGGCGCCGGGAATATGGCCGCTCAAATAGTTTTGGTTGGAGCTGAGATCGACAATTAGCAGCTCCTCACGCTCTAGTTCGGCAGCGAGATCTTCCGCTTCGATAATCAGGTTCAAAATTTATTCTCCGATTCCAGGCTGTTGCGCAGGTGTAAGAAACTGTTCATGCGGCGTTCGGTGATGTCGCCACTGGACAGTGCTTTGTGGATGGCGCAACCGGGTTCACCCTGGTGACGGCAGTCCCTAAAGCGACAGTGGCCGATAAAGGGGCGGAACTCTACAAAACCTTCCAGCAGCGCAGTTTCCTCCATATGCCAGAGGCCAAATTCACGGATGCCAGGGGAGTCTATCAAATCGCCGCCACTTGGCAGGTGAAACAGTTCCGCCGCAGTAGTGGTGTGGGTGCCTTTCAAGGTGGCTTGTGAAAGCGCACCAGTACGTGCGCCGGCACTTGGGAGCAGTGCGTTCACCAATGATGATTTTCCCACGCCGGATTGTCCTACAAAAACACTGCTGCCCAGGGCCAGGGTTTCCAGTAATTGGGGTAAGCCCTCACCGGTTTTCGTGGAGAGTTTTAGTACCGGATAACCCAGGTCTGGGTAAGGGGCCAGCAACTCATCCAGTGCTTCGCGGTTACTGTCGTTGATCAGGTCGATTTTGTTGAGCAATAAAATAGGTGGAATGCCGGTGGTTTCTGCCGCTACCAGGTAGCGATCGATAGCATTGGCGAAGGGCTCGGGATAGGGTGCTATAACGATGACAATACGATCGATATTGGCGGCGACGGTTTTTAAATCGCCGTAGCGATCTGGTCGCTGTAATTCCGATGTACGGGGTAGGCGTGCACCGACCACACCATACCCACCATCGCTGTCACTCGTGGCCGGGCGCCAGGCAACATGATCGCCGGTAACCAATGTCTCAATATTGGCGCGCAGGTGGCAGCGCTGGCGCAGGGAGGAATCACTTTCACTCTCTACCAATATCTGGGTGCCATAATTGGCGATCACCAGGCCGGTCTGTTCCTGGGCCAGCTGACCTTCATCCATCGCTTGTTCCGCCGACTGCTCGCGCTTGCGCGCGCGGGCCTCGCGTTCCTGCTGGATTTTGGCGATACGCCATTGCTGGCGCCGGTTCAATTTGCGTTTACTCATGCATTGGTACCTGGGGATCAGCGGCGGATTATAGCTATTGCCGGGTAGTTACGGTAACTTGCGCGGAAAGTTTGAGGAGACCCCCTGTGGATCAGAACAACCTGATCTGGATCGATCTGGAGATGACCGGCCTCGATCCAGAGAAAGAGCGCATTATCGAGATTGCTACCATTGTGACCGATTCGCGCCTAAATGTTCTCGCTGAAGGCCCTGCAATGGTAATTCATCAGAGTGATGCTCTGTTGAATGCAATGGATGATTGGAACACTGAACAACACGGTGGTTCTGGTCTGGTAGCACGGGTGAAGGAGTCGACCATATCCGAGCGAGAAGCGGAGCGTGAAACTATTGAATTCTTGCGCCACTGGGTACCGGAGGGTGCGTCCCCTATGTGTGGTAACTCTATTGGCCAAGACCGCCGCTTTTTAGTCAAATATATGCCGCAGTTGGAATCCTACTTCCACTATCGCAACCTGGATGTGAGTTCGGTGAAGGAGCTGGCCAGGCGCTGGCGCCCGGAAGTGCTGGAAGGGGTAAAGAAGCACAGTAACCACCTGGCTCTTGATGATATCCGCGATTCGATCGGAGAGCTGCGCCATTACCGCGAGACTTTTTTTCGTCTCTAACTCTTGCCCCTTAGCTTTGCGTGTCGCTGCGCGGTCTAGGTGGGAGCGCGCTTGATCTTGCGCTTGCGCTTTCGGCCACCACGCAGGCGTGCCAGGGCCCAGTCAATATGTTCAAGCACTAATGGCGTGGCGGTTTGCCGCGCTTGTTCCAGGGTGTCCAGGACTCTATCGACGGGTTCGCCATTGCCGAGGGCAACCGCCAGATTGCGTTGCCAGCGTTCGTAACCAATACGGCGAATGGGGGAGCCTTCAGTTTTGCGCAGAAACTCCTCTTCGCTCCAGTTGAATAGTGCCAACAGCTCGCCGTTATCCAGTCCGTGGCGTGGGTGGAAATCCTGTTCGGCGGTGGGTTTGGCGAATTTGTTCCAGGGGCAGATCGTCTGGCAGTCATCGCAGCCAAATACACGGTTTCCGATGGGCTCGCGAAATTCTTCGGGTATCGGCCCTTTATTTTCGATGGTCAGGTAGGAGATACAGCGGCCCGCATCCAGGGTTCGAGGACCGATAAAGGCATCGGTTGGGCATACCCGGAGACAGGCCACGCAGTCGCCGCACTCATCGACGAAGTCACCTTCGTCGATAGGTAGCGGTAGGTTGGTATAGATTTCTCCGAGGAAAAAGAACGAGCCGGCTTTAGAGTTAATCAGTAGGCAGTTCTTGCCCACCCAGCCGAGTCCGGCTTTGCGAGCTAATGCCCTTTCCAATACCGGGGCGCTATCGGTAAATGCACGCCCTTTGGATTCGATCCCGTGCTCGGCACAAAAAGCATCAATTTTCTTGGCCAGGTTAGCCAGGCGTTTGCGAATCAGCTTGTGGTAATCGCGCCCGTTGGCATAACGTGAGACATAGGCTTTACTGGAGTCTTTCAGTATTTTGATGGGTTGGGTATCCGGTGGAAGGTAGTCGAGACGCACACTGATGGCGCGGATAGTACCTTCCTCCAGGAGTGCTGGGCGCCAGCGCTTTTCCCCATGAGCACCCATCCATTCCATATCTGCGCTGTAACCGGCATCAATCCATGCGCGTAGGCGCTCGCCATCCTCCTCCAGCTGGCAATCAGTAATGCCAACTTGCTGGAAGCCCAGCTCCCGCCCCCAGGTTTTAATCAGGTTGGCTAATTCTGCGAGCAGTGAATCGGTCATAGGTAAAAGCGGCTCGATATCCCAGGCAAGCACATTGACTGGCCGGGGCGGTATACTCTGCTGACAGAGCAACTGACAGCGATGCAATCGCCTATTTTGCCACAGATGAATTCTTGACCACATTGCGGGAGCCGCATGGATACGCCTCAATCTCTGTACAGTGCCGAATCGGTACGGGAACTCGACCGACAAACCATAGCTGCGCTGGAAATTCCCTCTATTCAATTAATGAAACGCGCCGGCCGCGCGGCCTTCAAGCATTTGCAGGCACAGTGGCCCGATATTGGCCGAATACAGGTCTTTTGTGGCGGTGGTAATAACGGTGGGGATGGCTATGTGATTGCGGCCCTGGCTGCGCAGAAAAAGATCCCGGTTACGGTTTATGCCTGTACTGAGCCGGGCAAGCTGAAAGGTGATGCGCGAGAAGCCTGTGAATATGCCCTTCGAGAAGGCGTACAGGTGTTGACTTCCTTAGCAGAGTTGGACAATGCCGATGGCAATACCCTGATCGTGGATGCCCTGCTTGGTACTGGGTTTAGTGGGGCTTTGCGCGAGGATGTCGCCCATGCGGTGGAGAGAATTAAGAAGAGTCCTGGGCCGATATTGGCTGTGGATATCCCGTCCGGTCTAAGCGCCGATACGGGAACCGCTGACCTCGCTGTACATGCGGATATGACAGTGACTTTTATCGGGCGCAAACTCGGCCTCTATTGTGGTCGAGGCCCGGCGCTATGCGGTGAGGTCCAGTTCGAGGATCTGGGCGCGCCAGCGCAGGCCTACTGTGATGTTGATGTCTCAGTGCACCGCTACACGGCGGAGGGTATTAAACGCTTGCCAGTGCGTGCTGCGGACAGCTTTAAAAACCAGTTTGGCCATATTCTGATCGTTGGAGGCGATAGCGGCTTTGGCGGTGCTGCACTTATGGCTGCTCAGTCCAGCGCGCGGGCTGGAGCCGGTCTGATTTCTCTGGCGACTCGCCCTGAGCACCTCTCTGCAGCTTTGACTCGTTGCCCTGAAGTTATGGCTTATCCGGTAATTTCCGGCCAGGAGCTGGAGCCACTGCTGGACGGCCCCAGTGTTATAGCTGTTGGTCCCGGCCTCGGGCGCTCGCCCTGGAGCGAACAGCTGTTAGCCCGCGCGGGGCGAGCAGAGGTGCCATTAGTGGTGGATGCGGATGGGTTAAATATCCTGTCCGAAGGGCGGGTATTGGCCGGCGTGAAACGGAATGATTGGGTACTGACGCCCCATGTGGGAGAGGCGGCACGCCTGCTCGGTTGTGACACTGCCGATGTACTGGTCGATCCCCGTGAAGCAGCTGCCGCAGTTCAGGAGAAGTTCAGTGGTGTGGTGATACTTAAGGGCGCAGGTACCCTGATTGCCCACGATGGTGGTGTAGATCTGATAAATAGCGGTAATCCGGGTATGGCCTCTGGTGGTATGGGCGATCTGCTTACCGGTATCGTCGCTGCACTGATCGGGCAGCACCTGCCCCTGGTTGAAGCGGCCCGTCTGGCAGTTTGGCTGCATGGAGAAGCCGGTAATCGCGCTGCTGAGGATGGCCAGCGAGGTTTGTTGGCCACCGATTTATTGCCTTGGATTCGACGGTTGGTAGATTGATAGTGAGTGAACTCAAAATACATTTGGCGGACGAAGAAGCAACAGTCGCCAGTGGAGAGGCGCTGGGGCGCGCATGCCTGGCCAGTGGCCTGCAGCATGGACTGACCTTGTATCTGAATGGCCAGTTGGGTGCTGGGAAAACCACTTTTTGCCGTGGCGTGTTAAGGGCTTTTGGTCATGACGGCGCAGTAAAGAGTCCCACCTATACGTTGGTGGAGCCCTATGAGCTGGGTACGCAACGGGTTTATCACTTTGATCTATACCGGCTGGGTGACGCCGAGGAGCTGGAGTTTATGGGGGTGCGGGATTATTTCGCTGCCCACAGTCTGAGTCTGGTGGAGTGGCCGGAGCGCGGTGCTGGTGTTTTACCGGAGCCGGATTTGCAATTGGACCTGGAGGTGCCAGATAGCGGAAGACAGTTATTGCTGATTGCTCACTCCAAACAGGGCACAGCAGTGCTCGATACGCTGGAAAAATTGCTGCAATAGTATCGGCAGACCTTAATTCGAGGGTGTGTGAATAACAATAAGCGAAAGGACTGAGATGTAATGAGTTTGATGTGGCGGTCACTTTTGGCCCTGATTTTTGGGCTGGTGATAGTAGTGCCGTTAAAGGCGGCAGAAGTGGAAGGTGTACGTCTGTGGCGTGCGCCGGATCACACACGCCTGGTTTTTGATTTGAGTGGGCCGGCGGAGCACAAGCTCTTTACCCTGAGTGGACCGCACCGGGTAGTGGTGGATATTACTGATACCAAATTGAAAGCTCAGTTGGATGCACTGGATTTAAAAGACACCCCTATTGCTCAGGTACGTCACGCGCGCCACAACAAGAAAGATCTGCGTGTGGTGCTCGATCTCAAACAGCAGATCAATCCACGTAGTTTTGCCCTGCGTCGCCACGAGAAATTACCAGATCGACTGGTAATCGATCTTTACGACAAAGTTGAAAACCAAGAAAAAACTCTACTACAAGTAAGTAGTGAACGAGATATCGTTATTGCTGTAAATGCTGGTCACGGGGGCGAGGATCCGGGGGCTCTAGGTCCTGGAGGTCTGCGGGAGAAGGATGTAGTGCTGGCGATCGCGCGCAAACTCCAGCGGGAACTCGATCGAGAGCGGGGGTTTAGCGCGAAATTGGTAAGAACAGGTGATTATTTTATCCCCCTGAGACAGCGAGTGAAAAAAGGGCGCAAAATGCGCGCTGATTTATATGTCTCGATTCACGCCGATGCCTTTACCCGTAAAGAGGCTCGTGGTGCTGGTGTCTACGCAGTTTCCTCTCGAGGAGCGACCAGTGAGACGGCTCGCTTCTTGGCCCAGCGAGAAAATGAGTCTGATTTAATTGGGGGAGCGGGAGACCTGAGTCTGGATGACAAGGATGATACTCTTGCCGGGGTGTTATTGGACCTGTCGATGACTGCGACTATGAATGCGAGTCTTGACGTTGGTGCCAGCGTACTGAGCTCCCTGGGTAGTTTTACCCATTTGCACAAAAAGAAAGTGGAGCAGGCAAATTTCTCAGAGCTACGTAATCCCGATGTACCTTCAATCCTCGTAGAAACAGGTTTTATCACTAATCCCTATGAGTCTCGACGCTTGAGTGACCCTAAATTCCAGCAGCGCATGGCAGAAAAACTCAGCGAAGGTATAGTGGGCTACTTCAGCCGTCGTCCACCGGCAGGCACTTGGCTAGCAGCTAACCAGGGCACCAAGTCGCGGCGTCATATAATTGCCCGAGGTGAGACACTATCCGGGATAGCTGCGCGGTATAATGTCTCTGTTACAGCCCTAATGAGGGCTAACGGCATTAAAAACTCAGTGATTCGCGTGGGTCAAACCCTGAGTATTCCCTCGGGGTAAGATCGAATTCCATAGCCTTTCAGGCCGGTCAAATAAGCGTTAACAGGCCAGTGTCATGCACGAACGTATCCAGCAATTATCGCCCCGCCTTGCCAACCAAATCGCCGCTGGCGAGGTGGTAGAGCGCCCGGCTTCAGTTATCAAGGAGCTGCTGGAAAACAGTCTCGATGCAGGTGCCACGCGTTTGGAGGTGGATGTCGATAGCGGCGGTATCAAACGTATGAAAGTGCGCGATAACGGTAAAGGTATCGAACGCGAAGACCTGCCTATGGCTCTGGCCCGCCACGCTACTTCAAAGATTCATGTGTTGGAAGATCTCGAGGCTGTAGCGACCCTTGGTTTTCGCGGTGAGGCTCTCGCCAGTATTTCCTCAGTAGCGCGCTTGGCGCTGACCAGCAGCCGTGATGAGAGTGGCAAGGGCTGGCAGGTGAGTGCAGAAGGGCGTGATATGCAGGCGCAGCTATCCCCGGCTGCCCACCCTCGCGGTACCACCGTGGATGTGCGTGATCTATTTTTTAATACCCCTGCGAGACGCAAATTCCTGCGTACCGAGAAGACTGAATTTAACCGCATTGATGACACCATTAAGCGTTTGGCCCTGTCCCGTTTTGATGTCTCCATCAGTTTGCGCCATAACGGCAAAGGAGTGCATAACCTGCGAGCAGGCAGTGGCCGTGTTGAAATGGAACGCCGTGTTGCCCAGGTTTGCGGCCCGGCTTTTATGCAAAATGCCCTACATATTGATGTGGAACGAAATGGTCTGCGTCTCTGGGGTTGGGTGGCTGAGCCTGCATTCTCACGCTCCCAGGCCGACTTGCAGTTTTTCTATGTCAATGGCCGTGCAATTCGCGACAAGGTAGTGAGCCATGCGGTGCGCCGTGCTTTTGCCGATGTGCTCTATCACGGTCGCCATCCTGCATTTGTACTCTACTTGGAACTGGACCCCGCATCAGTGGATGTTAACGTGCACCCAACCAAGCACGAGGTGCGCTTTCGCGATGGCCGTTTGGTGCATGATTTCCTGTTTGGTAGTTTGCACCGGGCCCTGGCTGATGTGCGACCAGGACAGCGTGAAGAGGCCGTAGAGGAGGCGGCTGAGGATACAGAAGTTGCGAGTGCAGACAGAGTTACTGGTATCCAGGCCGGGGAGTTTGCCGGACAGCAGAAGATGCCGCTGAGCAATAAACCTTCTCCTGGAAACCTGCAGCAGCAGATGAAGGCCTACGGTACTTTGCACCAACCCTATCAAGGGAGTGGAGCGGTGGCTGAGCTTGTAACTAGGGGGGCTGAATCTGGCAGTATGGCAGCGGTGGCACCGGCACCTCTGGGGGGGGAAGTAAGTTCTGGAGAAGAGGCGCCACCTCTGGGTTTTGCTATTGCCCAGTTGCACGGGATTTACATTCTCGCGCAGAACGAGCAGGGCATGGTTGTGGTGGATATGCATGCCGCCCATGAGCGTATTGTTTACGAGCAGATGAAGGTCGCTCACGCTGCCGGGGGTATCCAGGCCCAGCCGTTACTGGTGCCGGTGAGTCTTGCAGTAAGCCAGCGCGAAGCGGATTGCTTCGAGGAGCGCAGTGAAGTCTTTACGTCTCTTGGCTTTGTATTACAGCGCGCCGGTCCTGAGACCCTGCTGGTGCGCCAAGTGCCTACCATGTTGCATGGCGCGGAGGTGGAGCAGTTGGTGCGTGATGTCCTTTCCGATTTATTGGGGCAGGGTGATAGTGAACGTATCGGTGAGCGCATTAACGAAGTGCTTGGCACCATGGCCTGCCACGGTTCAGTGCGTGCCAATCGCCGTCTGACGGTGCCTGAAATGAATGCCCTGTTACGGGATATGGAGCGCACCGAGCGTAGCGGCCAGTGCAATCACGGCCGCCCCACCTGGACCCAGGTTAAACTGGCAGATATGGATAAGTGGTTTATGCGCGGTCAGTAGCCGTGAACTGGAAGTAGGTGGTGATTTGAACAAGCGCATTTTGGGTGACAAACCCCGCGCAATTTTCCTGATGGGCCCCACGGCATCGGGCAAGACGGATCTGGCAATGGCGCTGGCGGACAATCTGCCGGTGGAGTTGATCAGTGTGGATTCTGCTTTGGTGTATCGAGGTCTGGATCTGGGTTCCGCAAAACCATCCCAGGAAGAGTTAGTGCGCTATCCTCATCGCCTAATCGATATTTGTGATACCAGTGAATCCTATTCCGCAGGTCGATTTCGAAAAGATGCCCTGGAAGCTATGGACGAAATCAGTGCAGCAGGTAAGATCCCTCTCCTGGTAGGCGGAACTATGTTGTATTTCCGTGCTCTCCTGGAAGGTATGGCAAAACTACCTGAAGCCGATGCACAATTGCGTGCAGAAATTGAGGCTCGTGCTGAACAAGAGGGTTGGCCAGCCCTGCACGCAGAGTTGGCTGAAGTGGATCCGGATTTGGCGGCGGAGTTACATCCGAATCACTCGGTACGAATCGAGAGAGGGCTGGAGGTTTACCGTCTCACCGGAGTGCCCATGTCCCAGTTGCGTCGCGAGCAGGCCGGTAGTGGGGTACAGAAACGCTACCAGCTGAGCCAGTTGGCGATTATGCCGAGGGATAGGTTGCTGTTGCACCAGCGTATTGAATTGCGCTTTAAGAGGATGCTTGAAGCCGGGTTTGTCGATGAGGTGCGTGGGCTACGTGCTCGGGATGATTTGCACGAGGACCTCCCGGCGATTCGCGCTGTGGGTTATCGTCAAGTTTGGCATTACCTGGATGGCCGCTGTGATTATGATGAAATGGTAGCGGCGGGTGTTGCGGCTACACGTCAGCTGGCCAAGCGACAGCTGACTTGGTTGCGACGCTGGCCAGACCTGCAAACTTTGTATACTCAGGATGCCGATGGCAGGGTGCGTGAGAATGACGAAATATTGGCGGAAGCCTTGAAATTTCTCGCCTGAGCATCCATAACGTGGTTGGGCTAATAAACGACAAGCTCATTCAGTCAGTTTTCAAAGGGCCGGCCTTTTCCGGCTTACTACTACACTACTTACACGCGTATTCAACCTCAGTCGTTCTTTGATCCGCGCTCTTCGCGGATGCGATTGCGGCCTGCATACCGCATTCAGCTTTTTGACAAGGAGAAAAAAGATGTCAAAAGGGCATAGCTTACAAGACCCTTACCTCAACGTACTGCGCAAAGAGCGTATCCCGGTTTCTATCTATCTGGTAAACGGCATCAAGCTCCAAGGGCAAATTGAATCTTTCGACCAGTTTGTGGTGTTACTAAAAAACACCGTTAGCCAAATGGTCTATAAGCACGCTATTTCCACTGTTGTTCCGTCCCGAGCTGTACGTGTGCCCTTGCTGAACCCGGCGGCACAACACGGTGGTGAAGGTAACGGTGAGGGCGGAGAGCGCGAATCCTTTAGCTGATAAGCCACCTATTTTGACCAGCGCCTCTTTACGAGGGGTGCCTGCAGCGGGTGAGCCCTGAATGACTTGCCCACTGCCACTTCAGTCTGGAAGGTGGGTTGCTGTCCACTTCCGCATATAGAGATTTCCCATTGTTTTTCGATCGACCGGAATCCGGTGAGCTGGCGGTGCTGGTTCACCTAGAACTCTCCGCAATCGACAGTCCCGAAGACCCTCGTGAATTTGAGGAGTTGGCCCTCTCTGCCGGAGCAGATCCGGTCAGTTTTATTTTTGGCCAGCGCGCAACGCCGGACCCGAAAACTTTTGTCGGGCGCGGTAAGCTGGAAGAAATTCGCCAGGTGGTAAAAGAGCAGGGCGCGGAGCTTGTGATCTTTGATCACATTCTTTCTCCTAGTCAGGAGCGCAATATTGAGCGTGAGTTGAAATGTCGGGTGCTAGACCGTACAGGACTGATCCTGGACATTTTTGCCCAGCGCGCACGTACTCATGAGGGTAAGTTACAGGTAGAGTTGGCACAGCTACGCCATATGGCTACCCGGCTTGTGCGCGGTTGGACTCACTTGGAGCGCCAGAAGGGTGGTATTGGCCTGCGTGGACCAGGTGAAACGCAGCTGGAAACTGACCGCCGCTTGTTGCGTGCGAGGATTGATTCTATCGAAAAGCGCCTGGAGAAAGTCAGGCGACAGCGGGAGCAGGGCCGGCGCGCGCGCTCCCGTGCGGATGTGGCCACGGTATCCTTGGTGGGTTATACCAATGCCGGCAAGTCCACTCTGTTTAATCGCCTCACCGATGCAGAAGTTTATGTGCGTGACCAGCTGTTCGCTACGCTGGACCCGACCATGCGCCGGGTTGAATTACCCAATGTTGGCGCCATGGTATTGGCTGACACGGTTGGTTTTGTCTCCCATTTGCCTCATAAACTGGTCGAGGCATTTCGTGCCACGCTAGAGGAGGCTGCTCAGGCAACCCTGTTACTGCATGTGGTAGATGCCTCGGCAGAAGACCGTCTGCATCTGATAGAGGAGGTGCAGAATGTTCTCGAAGAAATTGGCGCAGCGGACCTGCCACAGCTGTTGGTGTATAACAAAATTGACCTCCTGGCCGATTGTGAGCCCCGTATCGATCGTGATGAGGATGGTATACCGCGCGCGGTATGGCTATCCGCAGCTACTGGAGCAGGATGTGAGCTTCTGATAGAGGCTATTGCTGAACGCTTGGGAGAACAGATGGTGCGTGGTCTGTTGGTGGTAAAACCTCAACAGTCCCGACTGCGAGCACAGCTTTACCAGGTTAACGCAATCCAAAGTGAGGTGTATCGCGATAATGGCGACTGTGAATTAGAGCTGCTGTTGCCGCGTAGCGACTTCCAGCGCCTGCTGGCCCAGTTTACCGTCGATGGTGAGGGCCCCGAGTGGTTACCACAAGAATGTGAGGGGGAGGACAATGGAGAGGCAGAATATTAGCGCTCCTGGTGTCATAGTGTTGGTGCTATAGAGAAAGGTTTCTGCGCAACTACGGTTGCGACAAACTTGCCACCAGTTGAGTCCTGGCGGCAATATTTTGCCGGCGGGGGATGCTAGAATCCGCCGGAGACAAAGCTTAAATGATCAGAGTTGGAGTAAGTTAGATGGCCTGGAATGAGCCGGGTGGTAAAGATAAAGACCCGTGGGGTGGTGGCGGTGGCAATCGCAATAATGATGGACCGCCGGACCTTGATGAACTATTTCGGAAAGTCCAGCAAAAGTTAGGTGGTCTGTTTGGAGGCGGTAGCCCCAGTACTGGTACAGGCAACTTTCCTTGGATGCTGGTGATTGGTGTCGCCGTATTAATCTATGCGGGCCTGGGAATCTATCAGGTGAACGCCAATGAACAGGCAGTAGTATTACGCCTGGGTAAGTACCACTCTACAGAATCTGCGGGATTGCACTGGAATCCGCCCCTGATTGATAGTGTCACTAAGGTCAATATGACCGAGGTGCGTACTGAGCGTACGACAGGGCAGATGCTGACGGAAGACGCCAATATCGTTGAAGTCGTATTGACCGTGCAATGGCAGGTTGGTGATGCGGAATCCTTTGTTCTGCGTGTGCGCGATCCTGTGAAGAGCCTGCAAGAGGCCACGGACAGTGCCCTGCGCCATGTGGTCGGCTCCTTGACCTTAAACGGCGTTATCTCTCAAAACCGTACCCAGGTATCCACAGATACCCAACAGCGTCTTCAGGAGTACCTCGATCTTTACCAGACGGGGATTCGTGTCGATGTGGTTAACCTGACTGATGCCAAGGCGCCGCGCGAAGTTCAGGATGCGTTTGACGATGTTACCAAGGCTCGTGAAGACGAGGTACGTTTGCAGAATGAAGCCCAGGCCTATGCAAACCAGGTGATTCCGGTGGCCCGTGGTCAGGCCCAGCGGATTATTGAAGAGGCAGAAGGCTATAAGGCCCGCGTAGTGGAGAGTGCCCGCGGTGAGGCGGTTCGCTTCGAGAAATTGCTGGCTGAATATGAGCGTGCCCCGGAAGTGACCCGCGAGCGTCTCTACCTGGATGCGGTCCAGGAGGTGATGTCCAGCACCTCGAAAGTGATGGTGGATGTCGAAGGTGGCAATAACATGATGTATTTGCCATTGGACAAGTTGGCCCAGGAAAGCACCAGCAAGGCGGTACAGCGCAAAGACACTTCACCGATCGTGATTGAGGAAGTCTACCAGCGCATTGTCGAGCGTTTGCGCCAGGATGCTGCCAATGGCCGTCGCAGCCAGTCTGTCCGCTAGGAGGTGATGGAATGAACAACAAGACTTTGGGAATCATTGCCATACTGCTGGTTGGCATACTGGTGGTATCTTCCAGCGCTTTTGTGGTGAAGGAAACTGAAAAGGGCGTACTGCTGCGATTTGGTGAACTGATACGCACCTATAACGAACCGGGACTTTATTTCAAAATCCCGTTTGCAGAGAAACTGCGCAAATTTGATGCGCGTATCCAGACTGTGGACTCCAGCCCGGTGCGTATGCTTAATAGCGAAAACAAGTTCATGATGGTGGACTCGTATGCTAAGTACCGTATCTCCGATGTGAGCAAGTTTTACATCGCAACCCGTGGTGATGAGCGCAACGCTGTTCGTCTGCTGTCCGAGCAGATCAATGACCGATTACGTAACCAGTTTGGTGTGCGAGACCTGCACGAAGTGGTCAGTGGTGAGCGCGATGAGCTGATGGCAGAGATCACAAAAAACCTGAATCAGGTAGCGCAGAAAAACCTCGGTGTGGAAGTGATTGATGTGCGTGTTAAGCGTATTGACCTGCCACCGGAAGTGTCCGAATCAGTGTTCCAGCGTATGCGCGCCGGACGTGAGCTGGAAGCACGGGATCACCGCGCTAAAGGTCAGGAAGCCAGTGAGCGCATCCGCGCTAATGCCGACCGCCAAAAAGTGGTTATTGAGTCTGAGGCCTATCGCCAGTCTGAGGAGTTGCGTGGTGCCGGCGATGCAGAAGCTGCGGCTATTTATGCCTCGGCTTACAACAAGAACCCCGAGTTCTATCGCTTTACCCGCAGCTTGCAGGCGTACAAAGAGTCTTTCCAGAGTAAATCGGACATGCTATTGGTGGACCCGGACAGTGAATTTTTCCGCTATCTGAAGGACCCTAAAGGGCAATAAACCTTATTAGGGGTTAAACGGCAGCTGATTACTCATTTCAGCTCGCCGTTTTCGGCGAATCCAATCTGTCGTCATCAATACCCCCAATAGCCCTACCTTCCCAGCAGCACTTGATGCTAAAATCACGCAAACCGGGCCTAGCCCGGTTTTTTTGTGGAAGCTGCTGGCTCGCCTTATTAACCCTGATAAACCCGTTTCACCATGACTCAAGCTGATCGCTGGATGTTGCCGGATGGCATCGCGGAAATTTTGCCTGCGGATGCCATTCAGGTTGAGACCCTGCGCCGCCAACTGCTGGACCTCTACTCCTGCTGGGGGTACGAGTTGGTAATACCGCCAATGCTGGAATTCACCGAGTCCCTGTTGATCGGGATGGGGCGTGATGTGGATCTGAGTACCTTCAAGGTTACTGATCAGATCTCCGGCCGCACTCTCGGTATTCGCGCTGATATCACTCCGCAAACCGCGCGTATTGATGCGCACAGTTTTCCCCGCGTAGGCGCTAACCGCCTGTGCTATGCGGGTCATGTTCTCTATACCCGACCGCGTACTGCTATGGGCTCGAGGGCTCCAATTCAGGTTGGTGCGGAGCTGTTTGGTGTGGATAGCCTCAGTGGTGATATAGAGGTGATCTCCCTGATGCTGGAGAGCCTGCAGGTCGCTGGGATTGAACAGATTTACCTGGACCTGGGCCATGTTGCCATTTACCGCAGTCTTGCCGAGGCGGCAGGATTGGGTGAGGTTCAGCAGGATGAGTTGTCGGCGCTGCTACAGAACAAGGCGAGTGCCGATGTGCATAGTTGGGTCGCTGCAAACGTTGCAGATGCGCAGGTAGCGAACTGGTTGCAAGCGCTACCTGGCCTTGCCGGGGGTTCGGACTGCTTGGAGAGAGCCCGCGAGTTGCTTAGCGGCGCTCCAGAGCCGCTCCTGGCAGCGCTATCCGACTTGTACCAAGTCGCCGAGGCGCTGGGAGAGCGCTACCCGATGGTAGAGCTGTTTTTTGATTTGAGCGAAGTGCGTGGTTACGACTATGAAACCGGATTGGTTTTTGCTGCCTATAGTCCGGGCCATGGCCAAGCCCTTGCTAATGGTGGGCGTTACAACGGTATAGGTGCTGTGTTCGGACGGGATCGTCCGGCTACTGGCTTTAGTAGTGATTTAGTGGCCCTGAATACTTTGGGTAATAGAGCTGAGCCCAAGGGTGGCGCCATTCTCGCGCCGGAAGTCAGTGGCCCGGACGGTGTTGGACTTTGGCATGCAGTTGATGAGTTGCGCAGGCAGGGAGAGGTAGTAATCGCTACCTTGTCCGACGGCGCGGACAGTGATCTCCACTCGCGTTGCGACCGCGAGCTGGTGCTCGAAAGTGGTTCCTGGATAGTAAAAAGCCGCGGGACTGATTGAGGGCGGGCGCAGTGGAAGTGCCAGTATAGGTGCGGTGTTCACCGCAAGATCCATTGATGTCGGGGGCTCCAAGCACCCGCCGAGAGAAACCTGAGTTAGAGATTTATACAGATGGGCAAGAACGTAGTAGTGCTGGGAACCCAGTGGGGTGATGAAGGCAAGGGCAAAATTGTCGATTTGCTGACAGAGCAGGTCTCCCTGGTAGTGCGCTTTCAGGGCGGACACAACGCCGGCCACACGCTAGTGATCGATGGTGAAAAAACCGTACTGCACCTGATTCCCTCCGGTATCCTGCGCCCCAGCGTAACCTGCCTCATTGGCAACGGCGTGGTACTTTCCCCTGAAGCGTTGCTCAAGGAAATGAAGGCGCTGGAAGAGCGCGGTGTACCTGTGCGTGAACGCCTGCGTCTGTCGCCGGCTTGTCCACTGATCCTCCCAGTGCATGTGGCACTGGACCAGGCTCGTGAAAAAGCCCGCGGTGACAAGGCGATTGGCACCACCGGCCGGGGTATTGGTCCTGCCTATGAGGACAAGGTGGCTCGCCGTGGCTTGCGACTCGGCGACCTGTGTAACTGGGAAAGTTTCTGCAGCCAGCTCAAAGAGCTGATCGATTACCACAACTTTGCTTTGACCCAGTATTACCAAGTGGCGCCGGTGAGTTACGAAGAGACTTTGGAGGAGGCGAAGATCTGGCGTGAACAGCTGATGCCGATGATTACCGACGTTGCGGATCACCTGCATAAGACCCGTGAACAAGGTGAACATATTCTGTTTGAAGGCGCTCAGGGTTCGCTGTTGGATATCGATCACGGCACTTACCCCTATGTAACCTCCTCCAATACCACTGCAGGTGGAACCGCTACAGGTTCTGGCTTTGGTCCACTTTATCTCGATTACGTTCTGGGTATTACCAAGGCTTACACCACCCGTGTTGGTAGCGGCCCGTTCCCAACTGAACTGGACTGCGAAGTGGGCCGTCATCTGGGCGAGAAAGGCCACGAGTTTGGTGCCACTACCGGCCGCCAGCGCCGCACAGGTTGGTTTGATGCGGTGGCGGTACGCCATGCAATTCGTATCAACAGTATCTCGGGCCTGTGTTTGACCAAGTTGGATGTGCTCGATGGTCTCGAGGAAGTGAAAATCTGCATTGGTTACCGCAATAGTGCCGGTGAAGAAGTTCCGGTGCCCTTCGATGCCGCCGGCTGGGAGGGAGTTGAGCCAGTTTATGAAAGCATGCCCGGCTGGGAAGAGACCACAGAAGGTGCACGCCGTGAGTCAGATCTGCCGGCCAATGCCAAGGCCTATATAGCCCGCATTGAAGAGCTGGTTGGTGCGCCTGTAGATATTGTTTCTACCGGACCTGACAGAAATGAGACCATTGTTCGCGCTTCTTCCGCTCTGTGTGAAATGGGAATCCATAACGCCAGCGAATAAGTGGTTATGGTCCGGTTGTGAACCCCTGGTCTGATCCTGGCCTTGCTATTTTGGGTGAGGCCTCTGATCATTAGACCTGATTCAAGTTATTGGTCGAGTGCCGTTGATGTGCTTATGACCAGAATTCAGCCGGGCCAATTTATGACTTCGACCGTTTCCGTTGCCAGCCGCTATAGCTTCGCAGAAGAGATTGCCAATAGCGTTACTCACGGTGTCGGGGCCCTACTGGCTATCGCCGGCCTGGGTGTTCTCACAGGTTTCGCCGCATTGCGCGGTGATGCTTGGCATATCGTCAGCTCCAGCGTTTACGCCTCTACACTGATTCTCTGCTTCCTTGCCTCGACTCTGTACCATGCTGTCAGTCATATCGGTGCCAAGGCGATCTTGCGTACCCTGGATCACTCCTCAATTTTCCTTTTAATAGCGGGGACTTATACGCCGTTCACCCTGGTGACTCTCCGCGGTCCATGGGGTTGGTGGTTATTTGGGATTATCTGGGGACTGGCACTGCTCGGGTTGATAATTCAGTTCACCCCGCTGAAAAAAATTCGCGCCCTGTCTATCACTTTAAGCGCCTTAATGGGCTGGGTAGTTATCGCTGCAATCAAGCCACTGGCGAATAGTCTTGAGACTGGTGGTTTGTGGCTGCTGGTTTTGGGCGGGCTCTGTTATACGGGTGGTATCGCTTTCTACCTGTGGCGCAGTCTGCGTTTCCATCATGCGATCTGGCACTTGTTTGTACTGGCAGGAGGGATCTTGCACTTCTTTGCAGTTCTTTTCTATGTAATCCCATAGTTTTGTGGCCCTGACAACAGGGCTGTGACACAAGCAGAACTTTCCCGCAGGTTTATCTGTCAACATTGATGACTGGTCGGGCGGATGACACCATTTGATAAATCCGCCTTTCGGAAAAGGGAGGCTCGTCCTAACCTTGAGCGAGCAAAAAGTTGTGTCAAAGGTACTCTCATGCCCAGATTGTCCAGGTTCCCCACGCTTTCCTATTTTCTCGCCCTATACCTGGCGCTGATATCGCTAGGTGTTCACTCAGCAGATAAGCCGGACCCGGCCTTTGAGAAATGGGTTCGGGACTTTCGCCAGACGGCGATAAAGAATGGTATTTCCCCCCAGGTTTATGATCAGGCATTTAAGGGCATAACCTCTCCTGACCAGTGGGTATTGGATCGTGCCAGCTACCAGCCCGAATTCAAGGCACCGGTATGGCAGTATTTCGACAACAGGGTACAGAAACGAGCTATAGAGCGGGGTAAGCAGGAAAAAGAGAAGATGAAGCCCTGGCTCGACAAGATCCAAAAGCGCTTTGGAGTTGACCCAGATATCCTTTTGGCGATCTGGTCGGTGGAGTCGAGTTTTGGTGGCATCCTCGGTAATGACAAAGTCATGCGTAGTGTGGTCCGGTCCCTGGCTACCCTTGCCTACGCAGACCCTCAGCGCAAGAAGTTTGGTCGCCAGCAGTTACTCGCGGCTTTGAAGATATTACAGGCCGGGGATGTCGAGGGGCAGCACCTGTTGGGGTCCTGGGCCGGGGCCATGGGGCACACCCAGTTTATCCCCACCAGTTATCAAGCCTATGCGGTAGATATCGATGGCGATGGCAAACGTGATATCTGGAATTCGGTGCCAGATGCACTGGCTACAGCGGCCAACCTGCTGTCGAGCAATGGGTGGCAAAAGGACAAGCCCTGGGGCTATGAGGTCACTATACCTTCGCGCAAGATGCCGGGAGGTAAGTTGACTGTAGCAGAGTGGGAAAAGCTCGGGGTCAAACGCGCCAATGGTGAATCATTCCCAAATAAGAAAGCTGTGGCAGAGCTGAAGCTGCCGGATGGACGTAACGGTCCCGCCTTTCTGGTTTTCAAAAACTTCTTTGTACTGAAGCGCTACAACAACTCCGATCGTTATGCGACCGCTATTGGCCTTTTGGCGGATCGCATCGGTGGCGCACCACCTCTGGTAAAGGACTGGAATCGACCCTTTACCCCACTCGATGGCAGCCAGGTGGAAGAGTTACAGAAGTTGCTGAAACAGAAGGGGTTTTATACAGGTGAAGTCGATGGTAAGGCCGGCCCTGGCACGCGCAAGGCTATTCGGGAGTTTGAAAAACGTGCTGGTGTCGAAGTGAAAGGGTTTCCCAGTAAGGAAGTACTGGAGTTATTACAGCAGCAATAGCGCCCTAGAAATTTTCGTCTGGCAGCAGGCTGTCCTGAAGCAATTCGAGGTTTTCAACTACTTCCTGTGGCTTGCGGAAATAGGCGATGTGATACATCGCCTCGCCCTCGAGCACCAGGGGAATGTTCTGCTTGCCAATAATGATCCCCTCCCCGTTAGATCGCACCTGGTCGAGTTCCTTGCCGTAAGGGTCGGTAATAGTGGCTAGTAATTCGCCCTCGTATATGTGATCCCCCAGAGCCTTGATATGTTTTGCGATACCACTATCTCCAGCACGCAGCCAACCGCTGCTACGGGCAATAAACGGCTCTATCGAATTGCCACTGCGGCCTTTTGGCAGCATTTCCAGGTGCCGCATTACGTTGATTACGCCCTTGACCCCTGCGCGAATACACAATTCATCAAAACGCAGCGCTTCGCCCGCTTCATAAAGCAGGATTCTTACTCCAAGATCGGCGGCGGCCTGGCGCAGGGAACCATCGCGGATGGAGGCGTTGAGCAGTACCGGTACACCAAAAGCTCTGGCCATGGCACGAGTGTCGGTATCGTCCAGGTTGGCGCGGACCTGAGGTAAGTTGCTGCGGTGCGCAGCGCCGGTGTGAAGGTCGATGCCGTAATCACATTTGGCCACTATCTCCCGCAGGAATACATAGGCCATACGAGCGGCCAGGGAGCCCTTGGCTGAGCCGGGGAAAGATCGGTTCAGGTCGCGCCGATCGGGTAAGTAGCGAGTGTGTTGAAGCACGCCGTAGACATTGACCATGGGAACAGCAATCAGAGTGCCACGCAGGGACTTGAGGCCGCGGCTCTGAATCAGGCGGCTGATTATCTCGATGCCATTAAGTTCATCTCCGTGTACCGCCGCACAGACAAAAATTGTAGGGCCGGTCCGCTTGCCGCGCTGTACATAGACAGGGATTGCCATATCCGTATTGGTATACAGGCTAACCACTGGCAGGTTTATACGACGGGACTCCCCCCTGGCCACTTCAATACCGCCGATTTCAAAGTCCGGGGAATCTCGCATATCTCAGCCACTCTATTGGACTTAATTGATTGTAGAGGGCAGAAGGGGAAGCCCTGTGGAGTCTTCCCGATAGGTTGTATCAGGCCACTGACCTTAAAGTTTGGCCAGAGAAGAGTCGGGTGTCGAGCGAGCAAAAACCTGGGTGCCATTCAACCAAATATTCAGCGCCGGGTTCCAATATCCTGAGGTATGGTACCAGAGGCCGGTTTCGATATCGGCAATGAGGTTGGCACCACGCCAGGGGCTGGGTTCCTGGCCAAAGCCGCGGTTGGCAGTAACTCCGGCCTCGCTGCCGCGGGACCATTGTATCGAGCCCTGCGACTCAAAGATGGCCAGGGGCTTGCCCTCCGGATCGGTCAAATAGTGCTCGCTGGTACCTGAACTCCAGTGGCAGAGAAGTGAGCCGCTCAAGGGGTGTTGTATCCAGTGTCCGATACCGCGTGATTTTCCATCAATCTGGTGTGCTTCCGCCCAGATGCCAAGACCGCTCCAGCTGGTAGTCACACGGCGTTGGCGTGTCGACTTGCGATGGGTACAGGTTTTACTCAGACGGCGCCCAAACGGGTCATAGCGGAAATAGGTTTTGAACTCACCACACTCTGCGGTACTCATCAGACCCCAGCCATCGTACTGGTATTGGTAGTCCTTGCGCCCGGGAATCTCCCGCTCAATGGTGATATTGCCGCGTTGATCTCGCTCGATATGTGCCTGGGCGAATCCAGCCTGGCGAATAGGCGTCGTGAGTTGCAGCGGCGCTTGTCGATCAAATTGCCAGGTTAAGGCGAGGCCACTGTCCAGGGCTGCTAGCCGGCCTGCGTCAAATTTATAGGTGCTGCGAATATTCCCCTGGACATGTATATGGTTTTGTCCGTCTATTTCAGTGCGGAGGATTGGCTCACCATTGGCGTCAATACCGTACAGGGAACCGCAAGGTGTCAGGGTATAGGCTAGATCGAGATTATCGGAGCTGGCACTTTTCAGCCATCCGCGTGAGTCGTACTGATATCTCAGGCTGAAATCGCGAACGTCGCTGCTGTCGTGGTTCTCGGCGATCACCCGGTTGCGCTGGTCGTATTTAAAACGCACGGAAGAGTGTAAATTGTTGGCCTGGATCAGGCGCTGGTGCGCATCGTAATGAAATTCACTGCTCTGGCCGTTGTTGTTTCGGATTCCGGCAATGGAGCCATTTTCATTGTAATTAAAATACCAGCGGCAGTCGTTGTCGCAGTATTCGCTGATGCTGCCATCAGTATTGTAGTGCCAGCGCAATTGGCGTTTATCCGGTGTGTGAAATGAGACTAACTGGCCGACGGGGTCGTAGTGCCAGCGGTAGCTCCCTTTAGCAGTATCCAACTGGGTTAACTGGCCGTGGGCATTGCAGTGCAGTTCCCAGCTGTTGCCATCGGCAAATTGGATCTGGCATATATTGCCGGCACTATCGTATTCGCAGTGCAGGCTCTGGCTGTTGCCGGCGTGAATTGCGTAGGGTAGTCCCCGCTCTGAGTAATCCAGGCCATATTGGTGCATGCCAATTCGGGACTCACGCAATTCACCTTCCGGACCATAGCGCCATTCGCACCAAGTGTCCTCATTGACAACCAGTGCACTCATTCGCTGCCAGTGATCGTACTCAAACCCCCAAACTTTATCCCCGTAGCGTACGGTTTGCAGCTGACCCTGCCCATCCCAGGTGAAGTCCACCCGGCCGCCCTCAGGGTCGACGATCTGCGTCAACTGCCCGCGATCGCTGTAGAGGAATTTCCACTCCTGTTTTCCTGGGTCGACGATTGTCAGCGGCCGGCCTTTATCACTAAAGCGATACAGCCATGGCTGGTCCCCATTGAGTAGTATGCCTTCGGGGAAGCCGTTCTCATCGTATTGATAACGATTGCTGGTGCCTGCGCAAGTGCTGCGTCGGATTCGTCCCAATTCATCGTAGCGGAGGAAGGTGTTCAGCCCATCTGCTCCGATATGTTGGCAGAGATTGCCGTAGGTGTCATAGAGCCAACTGCACTGGCGCTGGCCCTGGACTTCATGAATCAGTTGGCCGAAGCGATCAAAGCGAAGCTGCTGTGATTCCCTGTCGATGGTTTCTACAAGGCAGGTATTGTGCGTCTGCTGCCAGCTGAGGAGGGTCTCTGTCTCCTCTCTTCTCAACTTATGGCAGCGGCCCTGGTGGTCGTACTCAAACTGGGTACTGCCATTTCGGCTGCTGTGCGCCTCAACCAGAGAGAGATCATGGTAACTGTAGTGTTCCCTCTCGCGACCCCGGGAAACACCAGTGAGCAGCCCACCGTGAAAATCGTAAGCACACAAAGTTTGTTGCTCTTCAGGGGCGTGGATGTTGAGCAGCCTGCTAATGCGACCACCGTGGCTGTAGAATTCCAGTACCCGCCCCCAGGAGCTTACAATTTTCCTGGGCAGTCCCTCGCTGTAGTCGATGGTCAGGGCATTGCCAAACTGATCCCGGATTTCGGTAAGAGGCAGGGCGCTGTTGACCCCGTCGGCACGAAAAATTTTGTGAGGCTCGCTAAATGCCGTGAGGCGATAGCTATGCAGGCTCTGGCGAAACAGCAGCAGGCGCTCAAAACGGTTGTAACAACCGTGGCCAATCGCGGGCAGTTGAAAGTGGACCCTACGCCCCTCCGCAGTGTGTAATTCGACGGTATTGCCCTGTACTGACAGTTTTTCGCTAAGGGAGTGGCGCCAGCCGGCGCCGATGCCACAGTCGTCGCTAATTGAGGAGCGATAGTAGCGTTTCCATTGGAAGGGCAGTGGGCCCGGTAGTGCTAAGTCAATGCTTTCGAAAGCCAGCTCGCCACTTGCCCCGTTAACCCAGCCCTCAATGCGCAGGCTGCGCTGCATTGGCGGGATACAGATGTCAAGGGGATTGACTCCGGGAATATTGATCAGGCTTGTCGGGCCATCGCCGATACCGGGAAGTAATTGCCCCGCTGGTGCTGAGGCGAGGGTGTAGGTATTAACTGATACGTCAGGAGCCTGTGGCCACAACGGGTGGATATGATCGGTAGTATCGGTTGGTGAAAGTAAGTTCTGAATTTCAGCCAGCCATAGGCAAGCCGCGGCCGGATCCCCCTGTGAGAAAGTAACAGGGGGAGGGCTTAGGGTTTTGAACAGGTTGGGTACTAGCTGGGTGAGACGTTCCGGTGTCATGCTTCAGCTTCCGGCAAACAGGTTTAGCGTTGTGATTTACGGATAGTCACATCAGGTGACTGCGGTCTTTGAGTCACACTCTGCTCTTGTGCGAGCATCTGTGGCATAGATTGGGAGGAGTATTCGAGGATGCCTGCACTGATATTGTCTCGTCCCCCCAGTCTGTTGGCATCGTCGATAAAGCGGTATACGCATTCCAGAGCGGGACGATGAGTGGCAAGGACCCGCTCGATTGCATGGTCGTCCAGATATTCAGTTAGGCCATCACTACATACAAGCAGCAGCGCGTTTTCAGTCAGTTTCCAACTGTTAATTTCTGCTTCCACACTGCTGGAGATACCCAGGGCGCGGGTAATATGATTGCGCACATTGGACTGCTTGGCCTGTTCCGGGGTCATTTGACCACTATCGACCATTTCCTGTACCACGCTGTGATCTCGTGTAAGGCGCTGTAACCCGTAGTTGTTCCATAAATACGCCCTTGAATCCCCTATATGGGCAACGATCAGGAAGTCGCGCCACATAACTGCAACAACAATAGTTGTTCCCATTTTGGAAAATTGGGGGTTCATATTTTTGGTATTCAGAAGCGCACTATTGGCATTGTTGATGGCATCAATCAGGGTCGCGCGTAAAATCAGTTGTTGCTGTTCAGGTGTGCAGGAAATAAAGGTGTGTTCAAGCAGATTGTCCAGGTGGGATTGAATGGTCTCAGCCGCGATTTTGCTTGCTGTGGCACCGCCCGTATAGCCTCCCATACCGTCGGCTACGACCATGTAGGCGAAGGGTTTATCCGCGCTAGCATGCCAGCGGATGCTATCTTCATTTTCCTCGCGAACTTGACCGATGTCAGTGCGCCCGTTGACCGCCAGACTTATCTGATCCATGTCTGGTGCAACTCCCCTTTATTAAATAGCAATAAAATGCGGCGTAACATTATTACAACCGAATAACCAGTTCTTATGTTAACTTGGCCGCAGACTAAGTTTGAAATTTTTTTCCTTGGTTTGCGATAATAAAACCTTTAATCATCACTAGAAAAGGCACTGCGCCTGTTTAATAAGGATTCGCTGGCAAAATGCCCCGTTTGCCTAGGCTCAATCTGATAAATATTCCCCAGCACATAGTGCAGGTTGGTCACAATAACCTGCCTTGTTTCTTTGATGAGGAAGATTATCAATATTATTTGATTAGTTTGCGTAATGCCGCTGACCAGTACAGCGTAGATGTTCACGCATACGTTTTGTTACCCAATATGATCCAGATTATTGCGTCGCCACGGATTCCCGATGGAATATCCTCAATGATGCAGTCCCTGGGGCGTCGCTATGTCCAGTTTGTAAATCACCGTTACAAACGCTCCGGTACCCTCTGGAGAGGGCGCTATAAATCAAGCCTGATTGACTCCGATGCCTACCTGCTGACCTGTTACAGGTATGTCGAGTTGCGCCCTCTCTATCTGGGATTGGCGGACTCCCTTGGGAACTACCAATGGTCGAGTTTTAATCATCATGTGAACGATAAACATGACCATTTGATTAAGGATCACCATTTATACACCGCCCTGGGAGAAAGTGCTCAGGAGCGTGCTCAGGCATACAGAAAACTTTTCCGTTACAGCTTTGATAGACGTCTGCTCGATTACATTGCAGAAACCATTAAATTAGGGCATGTATTGGGTGGCGATGCGTTTAAAGAGAAAATTGAACAAATTGCGAATCAGCGAGTACGGCCATTAAAGCGAGGTCGTCCCAGAAAGACAAAAAAAATCGAAAAAGAAGCTATAGAAACCGAATAAATAAAAACGCATGATGGGTACAGGGAAGTAGCGCTAATCGCTGCGTAGTTTTTGCCGCCATTGGAATCTTAAAAAGTGAGTAGAGCCACCATAGCGACGGGATTTGAAATTCCCGGCGACAATAAAAAAGGAAGAAATATGGATTTGGGCACTGATAATCTGAAGGTCGCAATTATCGGCGATTTTAGTGGGCGAGCCAGCCGTCGCCAGTGTGAGCCGGATACTATTGCCGAGCGCCGTGTTTACTTGTTAAACCGTGACACTTTTGAAGGCGTATTCGCCGACCTGGGGGTGAGCCTACAGCTGCCGGTTATGGAGAAACCACTGTTTCTTCCCTGTTTTGATGACTTGCACCCGGACTACCTGTACAGCCGCCTGCCGCTATTCAAAAAATTTATTGAGCTGGAGCAGCGCCTGCGCGACCCAGTGCAATTCCAGCAGGCCGCAGAGGAAATTCAGCAGTGGAAGCCCGAATTACGTGAGCCTTCTACTGAGGCTACCTCCTATTCTGCTGATCAATCCTTTCTTGATGAAATTCTTGCAGCGGGTCGCGAGCGCTATGCCAGAGAGAATGGCAATAGCCTCGAAGTGGACCAGTTGATTAAGGATATCGTTGCGCCCTATGTGCAGAAGAGTGCCGACCCTCGCCAGGGTGAATACCTTGATGCACTTACTGAAGCTACTTCGGATGTGATGCGCAAGTTGATGCATCACAGTGATTTTCGCCAGCTGGAGGCAAGCTGGCTCAGCCTGCAGTTTTTACTCAGGCGTTTAGAAGAACATCCCAATTTACAGCTGTACCTTATCGACATTAGTAAAGAGGAGTTGCTTGCCGACTTTGCCAGTGCGGAGAGTGACCTGGAAAATTCACAGGTCTTCAAATTGCTGGTCGAAAGGGAGACCGTATCAGGTAGTCGCCCATACAATTTGGTTCTAGGTGATTTTTATATCACTGATGAGGAGCGGGACCTGCATCTGCTGATCGACCTTTCAACGATCGCTGAAGCGGCTGGCAGTGCTTTGTTGTTAGGTGGTGATACCAAATTGGCGGGCTGTCCCAATCTGGCAGGGTCCGTTGACCCCGATGATTGGTATTACCCCTTGAGTGAACGTTTTGCAGAGAGCTGGCAAGCCGTGCGGGAGTACTCCGGGAGTGAGTATGTGGCGTTGGCGGCCCCCCGGTTTATGTTGCGTCTGCCTTTTGGCAGCGAAACATCTACTACTGAGCACTTTGATTTCGAGGAGTTGACTCCCGAGCAAGGGCACCAGTATTACCTGTGGGGTAACAGCGTTTATCTGCTGGCTTTGGCTATATGCCAAGGGTTCTCCGCAAGTGGCAGACTTCGTGCGCCGTCATCGGCCACTTATGAAAGCCTGCCGTTGCATTTGCGCAAACTACCCCAGGGACAGTGGATTACGCCCTGTGCCGAGGCTTTGCTTACCGATCGCGGAGCGACAAGATTTATGCAAGCGGGGCTCAGTACCATGCGCTCTGTACAGGGACGGGACCAGATTATTCTGCCCCGATTAAGTTCCCTTGCCGGTGGGGCCCTGAAAGGCCCCTGGGACTAAAAGAAATGAACTGGATTGTCTTTGGCAGCCCGGATTAATTGACATGACTGGCAGATTTTTCCCGATCATTTTGCGTGACTTGGCGGCTTCCGGAAGCCGCTTGTGTTATTGCAAAGTCTATTAACAGCGTGAGTCAGGAAGACATGGATCTAATTCTCTCGGTATTGGCGGATCCCGCAGGGGCCAATATGCTTAAGCATACAAAACTGTTCACGAAAGAGGGGGGCAGTTTAGGTCGCTCTGCAGATAACTACTGGGTGTTACCTGATCCCGATCGCGTCGTCTCTTCCAAGCACGCACAGATCTCTTTCAGTGAGAATCAGTTTTTCCTGATAGATACCAGTACTAATGGCACCTATCACAATGATGGTGACAGCCCCTTAGGCAAGGGCAATAAAATAGCGCTTAAAGAGGGGGATATTGTTAATGTGGGAGAGTATCGACTCAAAGTGACGCTGCGAAAACCGCAGGCGCAAAGTGACTTGCCCAAGGGGCTGGACAGCGCAGATTTTCTCGATACTTCGGATCGCACAACTTTTAATGCCAGTGCCATGGCAAAGATGCAGAGCCAGGCAGAGGCTAAGCAGTTAGATAACTGGCTGGAACCTGGTGCTGGCAGCAATAGTGATATCTCTCAGACCGGTGAGTGGGGTTATGTTACTTCAGGCAGCCAGAGTGCGCCTTCAGGAGATAGCCTTCTCGGTGCGGATTCTGGGCCCCTGGATCCACTTTCTGCTTTTGACAAGCCACAGGCTTTTGCTGGCACAGAGGCTCCCGGCCTGGGATCACTGCCCGGATCCACCGGCCAGAATGATTCGAGCCAGTGGTCGGACGATGAATGGTGGAAAGATGGTAGTGATCAGGACCATGTACCAGCGGATCGTCATGCAGTACATATCGCTCCAGAGCCACAGCCTGTGGAGCCAATGCCTCCCGTACAGCCGCAGGTAACACCACCACAACAGTTCCAGGCTCCCCCTGTGCAGCCTCAGTTGGCGCAACCGCAAGCGCCAATGGCTCAACCGCAGACACCTGTCACGCCTCCTCAACCCCAGGTGCCTCCGGCCCAGGTCCAACCGCAGGTAGCTCCGCAAACTCCACAAGATAACCCGTTCGCCGATTCCTTTGCGGCGATACAGGGGCAGCAGGTTGAAGGTGCTCCAGGTTTTGATACGTCTCAGGGGCTGGCGAGCGGCCCGGCCAATTTTGCCGCGCAGGGGCAGAGTTTTTCCCAGCTACAGCAGCCGCAAGCTCAACCACAGGTGCCCGAACCGCAGCCCGAACCACAACCACAAGCGGTGGCACCACCATCCGTCCCTAGTGCTGGTGTGTTGGCCTCGACCCTGGGCCTGAATATAAACCCAGCCCAACATCAGTTGGCTGATCAGCAGGCGGCGGAGATTGTACGCGAGACCGTTGCGCGCCTGATTGACCTGCTGCGTGCGCGTACCAGCATTAAAAATGAGTTGCGTGTACAGCGCACCATGATACAGACCGAGGCCAATAACCCGCTTAAATTCAGTGCTACAGAGCGCGATGCCCTCGAAGCGATGTTTGCCGGCAATGGGGCCTTTATGCAACCTAAAGAGGCTGTGCGCGATAGCTTCGATGATTTGTCGGATCATCAGGTGGCAGTGCTCGCCGGAATGCGTGCAGGTTACAGTGCGATGCTGAAATATTTCAGCCCTGACAATATCGAGCGTCGCCTGGGAAACACCTCGGGGATGTTTGGCAATAAAAATGCAAAAAAGTGGGAAGGTTTCAGTGCGATGTATCGCGACCTGGTTGGCGATCCCGATGCCTGTTATCGCAAGTTATTTGGCGATGAATTTGCAGTGACTTATGAAAATCAACTGTCTGAGCTGAAAAATGCCAGACAATTGAAAAATTAATTAATTGATCGAAAAGAGGGAGTTGGTCGTGTCGATAAGAAAATTATTGCATTTTACTTTGCTGGGAATATTAGTGATTACCCTGACGGCTTGCCAGACCACCAGGCGTACCCTGAATCTGGAGACCAGTGTGGAGTTGTCGGTAAATATCCGCGAGGACGTCAATCCCGATGATGATGGGCGGGCTTCGCCAGTTGTGGTGCGGGTATTTATGCTGGCGGATGACCGTCAGTTTGCCCGCGAGGATTTTCTGAACCTATATGAAAATGCACAGTCGCGGCTGGGCAAGGATTTGTTGGATACCGTAATCCTGAAAGAGTTTGCACCCGGAGAGCAGCGTATAGAAGAATTGCAGCTGACTCCAGATGTAAAATATATCGGCCTTCTGGCTGAATTTGTGCAGTATCAAAAGGCCGACGCTCTGCTGGTCTTGCCGATTACGGATCACAAGAAAAATGAGTACCGCGTAGCCCTGGCCGATACCCGTATCGGTACGCCAGATGATATTAATAAGCGCCGTCGCGGAATTGTTTCTCCTTTGTCTCGTCAGGATTCCGGAAAGCGCCAGAGCGATACTGTGACTATTTCCAGCGAAGATTATGAGGCGATGCAAAAACGCCTGCAGGAAATGGAAAAATCTAAATAGATCGGTAAACCTTTCTGATCAGCCCCTTTTATTGAGCCCCTCCTGAAGCGAGATGGGCCCTGCAAGGAAGACTTATGTCGGCAAACAACAAGGTGATCTGGAGCGAGGGTATGTTTTTACGCCCTCAGCATTTTCAACAGCAGGATCGCTATCTTGAACAGTTGGTTGAGGCGCGCACGGCCTCGCTGGGGCCCTATACCTGGGGTGTGATTGAGCTGGGCATCGACAGTGAGCCGCTGTCTATGGGTAAAATTTCCGTGTCCCGCGTACGCGCTATCTTTCCTGATGGTACCCCGATATTGGCACCGGAAAACGAGCACCTGCCTGACGTTTTGGATGTACCGATCAATACGCGCGATGAAGTGGTTTACCTCTGTGTGCCGATGAAACGGCCGGGTAGCCAGGAATCCATACGGGATCAGGAAGATTTTCCCCAGGCGCGCTATCAAACGGCCAATTTCGACGCGCGTAACAGCGCCGCTGCTTCTGGTGAGTCTGCCCGCATCCAGGTGGGTAAGTTGCGTGTGTGTCTCAAGCTGGAAAGTGATGACCTGAGCGGCTATGCCGCGATCGGTATTGCGCGTATACGTGAGCGCCAGCCAGAGAAGCCGGTGGAATTGGATGCGGACTATATTCCACCGCTTTTAAATACAGAAACCTCGGCGGTAATTAAAGCCTATATCGAGGAGGTTAAGGGGCTACTCGATCATCGTGGTTCGGCTCTCGGGCACCGCCTCAGTGATAGTGGCAGAAGCGGCTCTGCGGAGATCGCCGATTACCTTTTACTGCAAGTGATTAACCGTTTCGAGCCACTACTGAAACAGATTACTGCCCAGCCGCGCTTGCATCCGCACTGTCTGTTTGTGGAACTTCTCCAGCTGGCTGGTGAGCTATCGACTTTCACTTCATCGACCAAACGCCCGCCGGATATTCCCAGTTATGCGCATGAAAACCTGCAACTTAGCTTTGCCGGGCTGTTTTCGGCTCTTCGCCAGTCGCTCTCTACCGTGCTGGAGCAGACAGCCATTCCCATGGAGCTGGTGCAGAGAAAATTTGGTATTTATGTCGCGCCAGTTACCGACCCCTCACTACTAAAGGGCGCCAGCTTTGTGATGGCCGCGAAAGCGGATATGCCTGGTGACCTGCTGCGCAGCCGTTTCCCCACCCAGTCCAAAGTGGCACCGGTAGAAGCTATTCGCGAATTGATTTCTGCGCAGTTACCCGGCTTGAAATTGCGCCCACTGCCTGTGGCGCCACGGCAAATTCCCTATCATGCCGGGTTTACTTATTTTGAGTTGGAGCGCAGCGGTGAGCTGTGGCAGGCGATGTTACGGTCTGGCGGTTTTGCCGTGCATCTCGGAGCGGAGTTCCCCGGGCTGACCATGGAGCTCTGGGCGATAAGGAATAACTGATATGAGCAATGAAAGCTTTACTCCACCGCCGACACCCAATGCGGGTGACAGAACCGTAATGATTCCAACTCCGGGTGCGGCAGCCCCGGCGCAGCCGGCAGCGCCGTCCCAGCAGGCATTTTTTGCCAGCCCTGGTGGCAGTGTGGATATGCAGATCCGCAACAGCTTAAACCCGCTGGTTTCTGCCGCCTCCAAATTGCTCGGTGTGATCATCAAGCTGCGCACAACCATGAATCATTCCAATGTGCCGGATTTACACAAGCGCTTGACCAAGGAAATCCAGGCGTTTGAACGAGAGGCCAAACAGTTGGCTCTGGCTCCGGAGTCGGTTCTCACTGCGCGCTACCTGCTGTGTACTGTAGTAGATGAAGTGGTGCTTACTACTCCCTGGGGAACCGCCAGTGGCTGGAGCCAGCACTCGTTATTAAGTCTGTTCCATAAAGAGACTTTTGGTGGAGAAAAATGCTTTGCTATTTTGCAGCGCATGCTCGAAACGCCGGCCTCCCATCTGGAACTGCTGGAGCTTTTCTACTTGTGCCTAAGCCTCGGCTTCCAGGGCAAGTACCGATTGGTGCAGCGCGGCCACGAACAGATCGAACAGATACGCGATGAACTGTACCGAACGATTGAGCAACACAAGCCGGCTATGGACCGGGACCTGTCCCCCCGCTGGCAGGGCTGTGTCGAGCGCAAATCAGGCCTGATTCACTACGTGCCCTTATGGGTCGTTATGAGTGTTGCCTTGGGCCTGTTGGTCGCCACTTATAGCGGCTATCGCTGGTGGCTATACGAAACGACGACGCCAGTAGCTGATCGCGTTGTAGATCTCACAGGCAGTGACAGCGAAGCCCCGCAAGGGGAAGAAGGGTAACACTCGGACTGAACCGATCCGGCGCGGCAAAGCCCCGGGGAGATGGAGCTATTCATGAAACGCTTGCGCGACTTTTTTACCAATAAATGGGTGCTAGGACTGATCGGACTGTCAGCACTCTCTGTGCTTATTTGGTTTGGGGCGGATTACATCAAATTTGGCAGTGAAAACGCCACTCTTTCGCCAACTATTCGTATCACAATAATCGTATTTATTTTCGCCCTCTGGCTGGTGTGGAACTTGAGCCAGTGGTTGGTGGAGCGCCGCCAGAATCAGGCATTAATTAAGGGCATTGAAGAGTCTCAGGAGGCAGCACAGGATCCGGATGAGGAGCACTCCCGCGAGGAACTGGATGCACTGTCGGGGCGTTTCCGTGAAGCTATGGAAGTGTTGCGCAACGCCCGCTTCAAGTCAGACAAAGGTAAGATATCTCTATATCAGTTGCCCTGGTACATCATTATTGGTCCGCCTGGATGTGGTAAAACCACGGCTCTGGTGAATTCCGGCTTGGAGTTCCCCCTTGCGCAAAGTCACGGGAAAGAGGCTTTGGGTGGGGTTGGCGGTACGCGCAACTGCGATTGGTGGTTTACCAATGATGCGGTGCTGATAGATACCGCGGGCCGCTATACCACTCAAGATAGTCATAGGGTATATGACAACAGTGCATGGAAGGCTTTCCTGGGATTATTGAAGCGCTATCGTCGCCGCCGCCCGATCAACGGCGCCATGGTTGCTATCAGTTTGCAGGATTTGATGGTGCAAACTGAGGAGCAGCGCCAGCATCAGGCAAAAACAATTCGCCAACGCGTAAATGAACTGCAGCAGGAATTGGGCATTCGCTTTCCTATCTATCTCACCTTCACCAAGTGTGACCTGGTGGCGGGCTTTAGTGAGTTCTTTGATAACCTGTCCCAAGCTGAGCGTGAGCAGGTTTGGGGCGTGAGTTTCCCACGCGAAACCAATGCTACGATCGGTGCGCCTTTGGATAACTTCAAGGCGGAATTCAACCAATTGATAGAGCGCCTGAATCAGCGCGTTTTGTGGCGGGTGCACCAGGAGCGCAATGTAGAGAAGCGCGCTTTATTGCAGGGTTTCCCTGCTCGAATGGAAAATCTCGCAGATATTCTGGCCGACTTTATCAAGCAATCCTTCGAGCCAAACCGCTACGAAACTGTGCCAATGGTAAGGGGCATTTACTTTACCAGTGGTACCCAAGAGGGTAGCCCGGTAGACAGAATGATGGCTTCGGTCACCGCAGACTTTGGTCTTGAGCGCAGTGTTGCGCACAAATTCCAAGGGGCGGGGAAGAGCTTTTTCCTACACCGCTTACTCAAGGATGTTATTTTTCCAGAGGCGGAGCTGGTTGGCGTTAACCGCAGGGTAGAAACAGCCAATCAGTGGCTGCGCAGAGGGGTGTATGCCACGCTGGCGGCGGTATTCGTGGGCTCGATTTTCCTTTGGAGTGGCAGCCTTGCGTCAAATAAGCTGTCTATGGGGGAGGTTAATGACAGCCTGGCTGCCTATCAACAGGCTGAGGATGAGCTCAAGGGTAAACGGCCCACGCCAGCAAATACCTTGAAAATGCTTGAACCCCTGCGCCGGGCAACCTCAGTGTACGATCGCGAGGAGCACCCCTGGATATCTAACCTGGGTTTGTATGACAAACGCATCGACCAGGCGGTAGACCAGCTCTACCGTCATAAATTGGAAACTGTTTTCCTGCCGGCATTGTTGCGCGATATTGAGAGTAACCTCAGCCGCTTGGGCAGTGATGACCCGGCTCTGGTCAGTACGCTGAAAACTTACTTGATGTTCTTTAACCCGGACAAGCTCGATATTGCCAGTGTTGAGGGTTACTACAATTCACGCTGGGAGCGACAGTTGCCGGGGGAGGCCGGTGAGCAGGAGAATTTGCGCTATCACCTCGACCAGTTGTTAGCCCAAGCGATCCCCGCAAGTGTCCAGCAGAATGATCGGGTAGTGGCGCGTGCGCGCCAGCAGCTGCGACGTATCCCGGTACCGCAGCGTCTTTTCGCCCAGCTACAAAATAGCGATCTGGGTCAGACCTCGGTAGATCTTTATCAGGAGATTGGAGGTGATACCCAGCAGGTTTTTGGTGTAGCAGCTAATGATCCACGATTCAGTATCCCCTTCTTGTATACCAAAGCCGGATACAAGGAAATGGACTTCGGGGCCGATTCCCAGCTGATGACAAACATGGCCGAGGAGCGCTGGATTTATGGTGGCGATCTCACTGGTGAGGA
Organism: Microbulbifer sp. NBRC 101763; assembly: GCF_040371615.1. Classification (NCBI taxonomy): domain Bacteria; kingdom Pseudomonadati; phylum Pseudomonadota; class Gammaproteobacteria; order Cellvibrionales; family Microbulbiferaceae; genus Microbulbifer; species Microbulbifer sp. NBRC 101763. The sequence continues at coordinate 18,594 of NZ_BAABQV010000003.1, read as the reverse complement.
CTTTACCGAGGCAGATCGCGCGAAACTTGGCGAGGATGTGAAGCGTATTTATTTGAGTGAATATCTGCAACAGTGGCAGTCTTTCCTCGGCGGTTTCAGTATCCGGAGATTTAACAGTACCTCCCAGGCTCTGGAGGTTCTCTCGACATTATCTGATCCCATCTATTCACCACTACTGGCCGTGACAGAAATCACAGCGGATAACACTCGTCTGACCCCTCGCCCTGAACTGCCCGTAGATGCTAAAGGCGTGCCGCTGCCGGTATCCAGCACTACTCGCAGGCTCGGGGGCGCTGCGCTGGATAGTGCTGCAGGTGCCCTTAAGGATCACTACAAGCCCAATATTGTCGATGTGCGTTTTGAAGAGGTGCAGCGCATTACCCAAAGTGAAAAGGGCAGGCCGGCGAGGATTCAGGAGTACCTTGTCACCATCAACAAGATTCAGGAGTACCTGACTGAGATTGATAGTGCACCCGATTCCAATGAGGCCGCTTTTGCTAGCGCCAAGGGTCGTTTTGCAGGGGGCGGTGACGCTATCAAGCAGCTGAGGGTTAAAGCGGCCAATGCGCCAGCTCCCTTTGATAGGTGGCTAACAGATATTGCTGACGGCACCTGGGCACTGGTGATGAGCAAGGCAAAAGGCCATCTCAACCGGGTGTGGCGGGAGCAGGTCTATTTCAGTTATGCCAATACCCTGGCCAACCGCTACCCACTGCGCAGTGACCGCGACCAGGAAGTACCGGTGATGGAATTTAATCAATACTTCAAACCGGGTGGCATTCAGCAGAAGTTTGTCGACGAATACCTGAAGCCATTTGTCGATACTAGAAACTGGAAAGTGAAATATGTGGAGGGACAAGGCATGAGTCTTTCCCAGGAGACTCTGTCACAGTTGCGACGTGCGGAAAAAATCCGCAAGACCTTCTTCGCTGCAGGAGCGAACGCATCCTATTCGTTTCGCATTGAGCCGACCAAGTTGGATTCCAGTGTGAGACTGTTTGAGCTGGAGCTGGGAGACCAACGGGTTCCTTATTCCCATGGGCCCAAGACCAGTAAGAAACTCACTTGGCGCGGTGGTGAGAGCAACAGGGCGCGGATTATTTTTGAAGACCTGAATGAAACTGTGCACCGCAAACATTTTGAAGGGGACTGGGCATGGTACCGTCTTCTCGCCAGTTCTGATGTGGAATCTGGCCGCAGTAATGCTGAGCGATTGGTGACTTTCTCAGAAGAAGGGCGTAAGGCACAGTTCAGGCTGATCGCCTCCAATGTAAACAATCCGTTTGATCGCAGCCTGCTGCGTGGGTACAGGTGTCCAGAGACCCTGTGAGCAGAGAGAGAGTAATTTGCAAAACTCTATAGGTATTTTTGGCAAGCTGCCGGGACATGGGGATTTTATCCAACGCCAGTTACCCGCCAGCTTTGTCAGTGTGTGGGATGAATGGCTACAGCGCGTTGTACATGGCTCCCGAGAGATTATGGGCAATGAGTGGCTGGATTATTATTTAACCAGCCCGGTCTGGCGCTTTGTGCATGCTAAGGGAGTGATTGATGAAAGCGCCTGGGCGGGGATCCTGGTTCCCAGTGTGGATAGCGTTGGCCGTTATTTTCCGCTAACGATCACGGCACCGTTGCCCGCAGCTACCGATGCATTTACCTTCATGGCGCATGAAAAAGACTGGTTTCAGGGACTCTCTGAACTGGCGATCGGCGCTCTGCAAAATATGCTGCATGTCGATCAGCTATCTGTGGCTTTTGCACCAGTTCCTACGGGGTTATATACGGCGATTTTGCCCGGACCTCAATCAGACTTTTATGTATCCAGTGGTGATGCATCGGGTATTGAGAGCAGTTATGCGGGGCTGCTAGGACAGTTGTGTAAAAAGAGCTTTGCCAGCTACAGCTTGTGGTGGTGTGAAGGGTCACAACATCTGGCTCCGACCAGTCTGTTATGTCCGTCACTGCCGAGTCCTGAGTTCTACTGTTCCATGCTGGGTGCAAGGCAGCCGCAAGTGGCGATGTAAGAAGTGGAGGGAAATATCGCGTGGCACAAATGATTATATTGGACAAGAACAAACACCACAGGCACAGCGTTCTGGTGGGGGATATTTCTCATAGTGATAAGCGACATGTCTGTCCGGTTTACCCTGGTGAATTCCATACGGTAGCGCAGGACTGTCCAGTTGTGTTTGCCAAGTCCGATGACGGCCAGGCGCTGGAAAGCTGTGCCATGTTGGGAATCAAGCCTGGCAAGAATCTGTTTTGGCAGGAGGGGAAGTGGCAGGGCACTTATATACCGGCAGTATTGAGAGCCCATCCCTTCTACTTACATTATCAGGATGTGGACTCCAAAAGTGCGGTGATTTGTATTGATTCATCGGCATTGTCGGCGGAAGCTGGTGAGACAGCCCACAAACTTTTTGAGGAAAACGGCGAGCCAACTCAGCATTTAGCTGGGGCCAGGAATCTGTTGTACAAAATTCATCAGCAGAAGTTGCAGGGTAAAGAGTTTATCCGCTGTCTCACTGAGTTGGATCTGTTGCAGGAGCAGGTTGTATTAGTCGACCTGCCGGGTAATACAAAACACCACCTCACCGGGGTGTTTTGTGTATCAGAGAAGCGCCTGAATGAGCTGGATGAGCGGGATTTTTTAACTTTGCGAAAGCGTGGTTATTTAGCATATATCTATGCTCATATTTTCAGTTTGAAGCAATCAGTGAATTTGAGTGGCTTGTTTAAAAAATATCACGCTCGTTCACTACATTGATTTATCGGGTCATAAGTATGGAACTCAATTAATAATAGAGTGATTGAGTTGAGAAAATAATTGATCGATGGTCTCCCCTATGGGGGGTATCGCTTGTTGGCAGGACATGCGGAGTGTGTCCAGAGGTTGCCTACCTATCAATCGCTGCAGGAAGCTAGGGTTAGGGTATGTCTTACGTGGTGGTATTTACAGGGGAAATAAGGAAGCTTTATGAAAGGCGCCGGGCAATTGCGGCACTGGGTAGTGATTTTGGATTTAGTTTCAGTCAAATAAAAGCCCTGATGGCCAGCTCCAGGTCACGATTAAAGAAAACTGATGATAGGGCGGAAGCCTGTCGATTTATGCACAAATTGTGGAACTCCGGTTGGCACTCTCAATTGTACTTGGACGTTGAGCTTTTGCACTGCACTAAAGCATCCAGTGAAAGTGGTGGATCGGAGTTGCCAGTAGTACTGGGTAAACTGCACAGTACAGATCCCGGAATTTCTGTGAGTGCGCCGCGCAGCTGGAGTTCATGCGATAACCTGAATCCTGGTGCGGTGATTCAGGCTGGAAATGTAGAGGCCAATCGCTATCTGATTGTTTTGGCGCAGAACCGTTCAGAGCTTCCTGCTGAACTCACGCTTGCCGATTACGGTGAAGCGCAGATGAAGCAGTGCCTGGAGAAGGTTGCTGGCGGAGAGCGGTTGAGTGGCCCCGATCCGGTGGAACACTCATGGCAAACAGGACTTTTGTACGAGATGAGTGCGAATATTGGCCAGGATTCCGTGCAGTATCTGGTCGCTTTTTTTCAGAATTCGCAGAGTTTTTATACCTTGTTTTTGTGGACCGATTTGCAAAGCTTTACACAGAGCAAAGTAGAATTTATTCAGGTAGTGGCTACTTTCCAGTCATTACATCCTGATTCAGGTACCGCAGAAAATAAGGGCTCAGCTGTAATCACCGTGTAATGACCCCTGAAAAAATCCTAAATACTAAAAATTTAACAAAAATAATTTGCACAGCTTTGTGCTTCATGCACTTTTTTTAGGGTAATGTTGGCTCATCGTGTCATTTGCCTTGATTAGATCTTTACAACGTGTACTCTTCTCGAGATTCTTATTGAAGGAATTGTTTCGGTAGAAGGGACTTATTTTCATGGCATTCCCAAATACAATAAATATCGAAGAACTCATTGCTCCAATCACCTCGGACAGCCCCGTCGGAGAGGATATCCGAGAGGATCGCTCTCCAACCTCGGATTACTACTCCATCAAGGATGCGCGCAATAGCGCCCGGGCTGCTGAGCGCTCGGCTATGTTCGATGAAACAGATGCTGATCTTCTGGCGCCCTGGCGTGATGTAGCTAAATCTGCCGAAAAGATTCTTACCAAGAAAGGTAAGGATCTGGAGGTGGCCAGTTGGTATACCGAGGCACTTATCCGGCTGCATGGCTTTACTGGGCTGCGCGACGGTTTCCAATTGATAGACCAGCTTATAGAAGAATTTTGGGATGGCTTATTCCCGTTGCCGGATGAGGATGGCATTGAGACAAAAGTTGCCCCCCTGACAGGCCTCAACGGTGATGGCGGCGATGGCACTCTAATGATGCCGATCCGCAGTGCACCGGTCACTCCCGAAGGAGACTACGGAGATTTCTCCTTCTTCCAGCACCAGCAGGCGCGAGATGCTGATCGCATTGCTGATGACGATGCTAAAGCCGCACGAATTGAAACTTTGGGTTATAGTTTTGAGGACGTCAATCAGTGTGTGAACAGTGCGAGTAATGAGTGGGCTCAGAACCTGATTGAGACAATAGAGTCCAGCATTGCTCACTACAAAAATATTAATGATGTGCTGCGTAAGAGTTGCGGCCATGATGCCCCTCCCTCGACCAATATTTCCTCTCTTTTGGATGAAGTGCTGCGCACAGCCAGATTTATTTATAAAACCCAGTTGGAATCGATAGCGGCTCAGGCTGAAGCAACAACGACCCAAGGTGATGAGTCAGCATCAGCTGAGGCTGTCTCAGATGATGCTGTCCCAAATGTTGCGGCCACATTGGTGGCCAATGCTATCGCGGTACCTACAGGGCCTGTGTCCTCGCGTGAGGATGCACTTCGCCTGTTAGAGCAGGCCGCCAAGTATTTCAGGACTTACGAGCCCCATACTCCGCTGGCACCAGGTCTGGAACGACTGATTGGCTGGGGGCGTATGACGGTTTCAGAATTGATGACAGAGTTGCTGCCGGATGAGCAGTCCCGAGCACTCTATTCCCAGCTCACAGGAGTGCGCCTGGATGGCACCGATACTCAGCGCTACGTCGCGCCACCAGTATCGAGCAGCACCCCTTCGTCTGCACCGGCTGCATCTGAGCCTGCGCCTGCCACTTCTGAGCCAGCGCCTGCTTCCGATGATGCTTGGGGCAGTCAACCACAAGAAGAAGCCAGCACAGGTTGGTAGTTAATTGAGAACAGCAGTCCCTAAATCTAGGAAAGGAGACCTGAGATGTCTGAAAGCATCCACAATAAACTAAAGCGTGTGCGCAAGCCGCGTGTACATATTACTTATGATGTTGAAACTAATGGCGCAGAAGTCAAAAAGGAGCTTCCTTTCGTGGCGGGCGTTATGGGCGATTATTCAGGTGATAACACTGAAAATCGCAAGGCGTTGAAAGATCGTAAATTCGTTCAAATCGATCGTGACAATTTCAACGATGTAATGACCAAGGTAAACCCGAAGTTGAACCTACAGGTGGAGAACACCCTGTCAGGTGACGGCAGTAAAATGGCCGTGGATCTCGATTTCAGACAAATGGACGACTTCTCCCCAGAGCAGATTGTGGATCAGGTTGAGCCGCTCAAGCAGCTTTTGGAGGCGCGCAGTAAATTGCGTGACCTTTTGAGCAAGGCTGACCGTTCAGAAGAGCTGGAGAAAGTTCTGGAAGATATTCTGAAGAGCACGGAAAACGTAGGCGCTATTTCCGAGCAGCTGGGCCTGAACAAGGATAAAGGAGAGGACTCAGAATGAGCACAGAAGTAGAAAATGTAGCGGAAAGCGAAGCTGAGGAACAATCTTCCAGCCTGTTGGACCAGGCGATTGCCGCAACTAAGCAAACTGAGCCTCAAGAAGCGCAAGACCTGATTGCAAACCTCACTGAACAGGTCCTAAAAGGTACCGTTACCTGGGATCGCAACCTGACTCAGACCATTAAAACTGCGGTTAGCGCGATTGACCAGGCTATGTCCAAGCAGCTGTCCGCAATCCTGCACGATGAAAAATTCCAAAAGCTGGAAGGCTCCTGGCGTGGGCTCAACCACTTGGTGATGAACTCTGAAACCGGGGCGACAATGAAGATCCGCATGCTCAATCTGAGCAAGCGTGAACTGTTCCGTGACCTGGACAAAGCTGTTGAGTTTGACCAGAGCCAGACCTTTAAGAAAATCTATGAAGAAGAGTTTGGCACCGCTGGTGGTGAGCCTTATGGCTGCATGATTGGTGATTTCGAATTTACCAGCCACCCAGAAGATATCGAGCTGCTGAGCAAGATGTCGAATGTTGCTGCAGCGGGCTTCTGTCCGTTTATTTCCGCTGCCGGCGCCGGTATGTTTGGTTTTGATGATTACACTGAGCTGTCCAAGCCCCGCGATCTCGGCGGTATTTTTGAGTCAGCTGAATACATTAAGTGGCGTAGCTTCCGCGACAGTGATGATTCCCGTTTCGTGACTTTGGTGATGCCGCGCACCCTGGCTCGTACCCCTTATGGCGCCAATACCAAGCCCATCGAAGCTTTTGATTTTGAGGAGTTTGAAGTTGATGAGTCCGGTGTTTCCCGTCCGGCTGAGCACGACCAGTACTGCTGGATGAATGCTTCTTATGTTATGGGTACCACCATGACCAAAGCTTTCGCTGAAAACTCCTGGTGTACTGCAATTCGCGGTGCAGAGGGTGGTGGTAAGGTGGAAGGTCTGCCCTCACACGTGTTTAAAAGTGATGACGGCGATCTTGACCAGAAATGCCCTACTGAAATCGGTATTACCGACCGCCGTGAAGCGGAACTCAGTGCTCAGGGCTTCCTGCCGCTGTGCCATTATAAAAATACTGACTATTCCGTATTTTTCGGTTCCCAGAGCGCACAGAAAGCCAAGACTTATGATGACCCGGATGCAACTGCAAACGCAGCTATTTCCGCGCGTTTACCTTATCTGATGGCCACTTCTCGTATCGCCCATTACCTGAAAGTAATGGCTCGGGACAAGGTGGGTTCTTTCATGGAAGCCAGTGACTGTGAGCGCTGGTTGAACAAGTGGATTTCCCAATACACCAACTCAAATCCGGATGCGAGCCCGGAAATGAAAGCGAAGTACCCGCTCTCTGAGGCCCGTGTGGAAGTGAAGGAAATTCCAGGACAGCCTGGCTGTTACAGTGCGGTTGCTTATTTGAAGCCTTGGCTGCAGATGGAAGAGCTGACTACATCCATGCGTATGGTGGCGAATATCCCGTCCGCTGGATAATGCCACAGGCCCGCCTGTTTGAGGCGGGCCACCTCTTCAAAGGGCCTTGCTCAAGGCCAGGATTCTGTCGAGTCTCTCAGGAACAATGCTTGTGGGAGTTTTCCGGTGCCTTGCGCAACACATGACCAGATAATGGAAGATCACGTAGACGTACTACCGGAAAAGTTGGCCAAGGGAGAGCAGCGCGAACTTCGGCGCTTTTTAAGTGAGCCGGATGATCTGTTTGCCTTTGAATATTGGCTAACTGAAATTTGTCCCTGCTCAAAGAAGGATAATTTTTCTGTTCGCCAGTATCTCAGCCGCGTGATTATGGAGCTGGATGAGCTTATTTGTGATCAGGTAAATCGGATCATTCATCACCCTCGCTTCCAACAACTCGAAGCAAGTTGGCGTGGTTTGTCCATGCTGGTTTTTAATACGCCGCACTCGGACAATATTAAGATCAAATTACTGGATGCCAACTGGCGGGATTTGAGCAAAGATATGGAAAGAGCTCCGGATTTTGATCAGTCCGGTCTTTTCCACCTAATCTATAACGAGGAGTTCGGCACTCCGGGTGGTGAGCCATTTGGCCTACTACTGGGCGATTACTATATCTGCCATCGACCAATGCCGGATCACCCCTACGATGACGTATTTACACTGCAGGGGATAGCGCATACGGCAGCAGCTGCTTTTGCTCCTTTCATTTGTGCCGCCACTCCGTATCTCTTTGGTATTGATCATTTCGATGACCTTGCAAAACCAATCCAGTTTTCCGAAGTTTTTCGCCAGAAAGAGTATATTCGCTGGAATAGTTTGCGCGACCTGGAAGATAGCCGCTTTGTTGCGGTTACCCTGCCGCATGTACTAATGCGCGAGCCTTACAGTGTTGAATTTTCCCGCTATCGTGGATTGCGATTTCAGGAGCAGGTTAATGCCTCTCACAACCGACACTATTTATGGGGTAATGCCTGTTTTGCCTTAGGCGCCGTGCTGCTGCGTGAATTTAGTGAGGTGGGATGGTTTTCCCATATTCGTGGCGTAGCCCGCGATCACCTGGGTGGCGGTCTGGTAACCCAGTTGCCGAAAATACCCTATAGACCGGATAGCAATCCTTCGATGGTGCGTATGTCCACCTCGATTCTGGTTACAGATTTTGCGGAAAGGGATTTGTCTGAGCTGGGATTTGCCTGCTTGAGCCACTGTTATGATACCCCTTACAGCGCATTTAATAGTGTGCCGTCTCTACAAAAGGCTAAGCAATACACCTCGAAAGCCGCCACAGCGAATGCGCGTATCAGTTCCATGTTACAGCAGATTCTTTGTGCGTCCCGCTTTGCACATTATATCAAGGTAATGATCAGGGATAAGGTTGGTGCCTATATGAATGCCGCTGACTGTGAACGCCAGTTACAACAGTGGCTCGATCGTTATACCACTGGCCGTGACGATCTTTCGTGGGAGATGCTTGCGCGCTATCCATTGCGCGAGGCACGAGTCAGGGTGGTTGATGAGCCTGGCAAGGCAGGTAGCTATCAAAGTGTTATCCACTTGAAAAGTCATTATACCGTTGATCATTTGGTTTCTGAACTGAAGCTGACTACGGCCTTGGCGACCATAGGTGTAGGAGGCACTTAGGTTTATGGCAAAGGAAAAGCGCCTGCTGGCACCGGTTCTGGACAGACTGCTGGATTCTTCTAGCAGAATGGATATACATCAATCCCATCAGGTTCTGAGGCAATTACGTGAGGGAGTGCGACGCGATCTCGAGTACCTATTTAATACGCGCTATCGCTGTATTTCTGCTCCTGATGGACTGGATAATCTTGAGCACTCTAATATTAATTATGGTCTCCCGGATTTATCCACAGTAAATTTATCTTCATTGGGCAGCAGGAAACAGTTTTGCCGGGATATAGAAAAAACAATCCTAAATTTTGAGCCAAGAATTCGCTCGGTAAAAGTCACAACCCAGGAAAAGGTTGATGTAGAGGATCCGAGTATTCGTTTTCGAGTCGAAGCTGTATTGCATGTGAACCCGGCGGCAGAAGTGATTGTGTTTGATTCGGCCCTGAACCCTGTGACCCAACTGGTAGACGTGTCTGAGATTATGTAATGAGTGAAAAATTAATCGATCTCTATGAGCGCGAATTAGCCTTTATTCAGCAAACTTCTGCTGAATTTGCTCGGATGCATCCCGCAGCGGCCTCGCGATTACAATTGGATGCGGAAACAGTTGACGATCCTCTCGTGGGACGCTTGTTATCGGGTTTCGCTTATATGAATGCGAGGGTACAGCAGAAACTCAGCGATGATTTTCCCGAGCTGACAGATGCTATGCTGGAAACCCTTTATCCGCATTATCTAAGGCCAATTCCCTCCTGCGCTATTGTACAGTTTGAGCCGGATGCAGATCTCGATGCTATCACTCCGGTGGCAGCTGGTACTTTATTGGAAAGTGAAAGCTTTCAAGGACAGACCTGCCGCTTTACTACTAATTATCCGGTAGATATCAGTCCATTTCAGCCCGTGAGCGCTAGTCTGATGCCCAGGCCCTTTATTGCACCTGGTTGTAATGATATCCAGGGGGCAAATGCGGTTCTTAAATTGTCCTTAAAAGCTTTGAGCCCGGATTTAAGTTTTGCGGAAATGACACCGGAAAATTTGCGTTTTTTCCTGCGCGGTCAAGCTACGCACGTATATGCTCTTTACGATTTGTTGCTGACAAAGTGTGTAAAGTTGGTAGTAGCCAATGGTGAGAGTGACCCTAAACCAACATTTCTATCTCCTGATGATATCAAACAGGTAGGGCTGGACGAAGATCAGGGATTGTTGCCTTACCCCGATACAGCATTTATTGGCTATCGGCTACTGACAGAATATTTTGCTTTTCCAGAAAAATTCCTATTTCTGGATATTGCCAATTTGCAGAATGCTCTGAATGAGAGCTATGGTGATACACTAAATCTCTATTTCTATCTTTCTGAAACCCATGAAGAATTGGAAAAACAACTGGTTCCCAGTATGTTTGCCCTTGGCTGCACTCCGGTAATCAACTTATTTAGTCAGAGTGCTGATCCAATCCCCTTGAGTCACACTCAATATAATTATCATATTGTGCCCGATGCTCGCCGCAGTGATGGCTTGGAGATTTATTCCATTGACGAGGTCGCTGCGACAGATGGTGATGGAGAAACGACCAATTACCGACCATTTTATGGCATTAAGCATAGTCAGCATCATGCGGAGCAATCGGCATTCTGGTACAGCCAGCGCAGAGATGTTATTGAAGGTGAGCATCGCAATGAACAGGCTTCAGAGGTTGATATCAGCCTGGTAGATCTCGATTTTAATCCACACAGAATCAGTGACCAGACGCTGGATATCAAGCTAACTTGCTGTAATCGCAATTTGCCAAAAAAACTACCCAGTGGAAATTCGCAACCTTATCTAGAGGTGGTGGATGGAGATGTTCCAGCCAGTCGTATTTCCAGTGTGGTTGCGCCAACAGCGACATTGAGACCTCCGAGAAGAGAGCGTGGTTTCTGGCGATTAATTTCGCACCTGAATTTGAATCATCTTTCACTATCAGGTGATCAGGGTTGTGACGCGCTCAAGGAGATATTCAGGCTATATGATTTTCGCGATTCTGCCAGCACACGCAACTTAATTGAGTCGTTGCTTAAGTTGCAAACCAAGCCTGTTACCGCACCGATACAGATCGATCAGAGTGTAGTTTTGTGCCGGGGTACTGAAGTGGAAATAGAACTCGATTCTATGATGCTTACTGGTACTAGCCCACTCTTGTTTGCCAGTATTATTGAGCGCTTTTTAGGACTCTATTGCTCTATTAATTCATTTACCAAATTGATTGCCACTATGAGTGGCAGAGATGGAGACTTGAAGAGATGGCCACCTCGCGCCGGCGAAAAAGCTTTACTGTAATAGAGCGGCTGCGCCGAGAACCCTACAATTTCGACTTTTTTCAGGCTGTACGTCTGGTAGAGCGGGCAGTGTCAATGTCGGATGGCGGGTTCTGTAAAGAGCCTATTGCCGGAGCCGCACCACCATCCAAAGAATTGGTTCGTTTTAGCGCTCAATCGGGGCTTTCATTTGTTGGGTCAGACGTTCTACGCCTTGAGAAAAAACAATCCGTTGGGGCACAAGGGCAGGACGCCGATGTCAGCCAATGGCATATGGAGGTTGGGTTTACCGGTTTGATCGGTAGTCAGGGGGTTATGCCTTACTACCTGACTGAGCTTGTGCAAAAAGAGCTGAGGGAAAATAACACGGCTCTGCGTGATTTTCTCGATATGTTCAATCATCGTCATGTGTCACTGCTCTACCAAGCTTGGTACAAATATCAACTTCCAGTGAATTATGAACGGCAGCGCCTGCGCACTGAGCGTGAACCTGATCTTTTCACCCAAGCTATTGCTTCCCTGGCTGGACTCGGCACGAGTGAAATGCGTTACCGGATGCCTATACCTGATGAGGCAATGTTGGGAATGGCCGGCCACCTTGGTCAGGAGCGATGCTCTGCGGCAGCTCTGACCAGTATGATCAAGCACTACTTTAATCTTATCGTGAGTATTGAGCAGTTCCAGGGGCAATGGGATGCGCTACCCAAAGATATTCTCTGTAGACTCCCGTGTGATGAGGCTCCTGATGGGGTGAATAATTGCCTTGGTACCAACACGATCCTGGGGACTCATTGCTTCCAGGCACAGAATAAATTCCGGGTGATTATAGAACCAATGGCCTATGAGCAATTTATGACAATTGCTCCTGGAACCCAGAAATTGGAAGCATTAAAAGCGTTTATTAAGTTTAGCGCAGGTATTGAAATGGATTTTGAACTTTCCGTATCACTGCCTTCCAAGCAAGTGTCACCGGTACAGTTAAATCGGAAATCTGAACATGAGCCCCTGCTAGGATGGAATACTCATATGGCCAGTGAGCAGGAAGCTGTAGATCCAGTGCAGATTACGCTAAGTGCTGAAAATTTATCACCCGATGAAGCTTTACCAGCAGCATAAGTAATATTTAACAATAATTTTTAAAAGGACCTTTACGCCGTGATTAATATTGATCTGAAGCGGTTAGTGGATACCATGACACCGCACATGCGTGACTCTCTTGAGGGGGCTGCCGGCTTGTGTTTGGCACAGAACCAGTACAATGTAGAGTTAGAGCACTGGCTACTCAAATTGTTGGACCAGTCTGATACAGACCTGTATCACCTGCTGGAAAAACATGATTGTAACCCAGCCAATTTCGCCAAACAGTTGGCAACGGCAATTGCTGGGTTCCGTTCCGGAAGCAGCCGCCCACCGGCGCTGTCTCCGACTATTGTAGAGGCAGGTAAAAATGCCTGGATGCTTGCTTCAATTGACTATGGCCATCGTGCTATCAGTTCCGGGCATTTCCTGGCGGCGCTATTATTGGAAGAAACTTCCCGCCGACAAATCCTAGAGTCTTGTCCCGAACTCAAGAATATAGCCCCGGAATCTGTCCGTGAAACAGCTAGAGCGATGTTTGGTCAGAGCGGAGAATCCAGCCATGTAGGAGCTGCGGCAGCCAGTAGTGATGGAGCTGCTGCGGTGGCCGCAGCGGCCAGCAAGGCGCCGGCGTTGGACAAGTACACTATTAACCTCACCGAAAGAGCCAAAAAGGGTGAGATCGATCCTGTACTCGGCCGAGATGAAGAGATTCGCCAGTGTATCGATATCCTAACCCGTCGCCGACAAAATAACCCAATTCTTACCGGCGAAGCCGGTGTTGGCAAAACCGCCGTCGTGGAAGGGTTTGCATTACGCATTGCCAGTGGTGATGTACCAGAGCCATTGCGTGGTGTCGCTGTACGTACACTCGACCTCGGCCTGTTACAGGCGGGCGCCAGCGTAAAGGGCGAGTTCGAGAATCGCTTGAAATCGGTTATCGAAGAAGTACGCGCTTCAGCTACGCCAATAATTTTATTTATTGATGAAGCCCACACCATGATTGGTGCTGGTGGTAAGGAAGGACAGGGTGATGCGGCTAACTTGCTGAAGCCTGCGTTGGCCAGGGGGGAATTGCGTACTCTCGCTGCAACGACATGGGCGGAATACAAAAAATATTTCGAGCGCGACCCAGCCCTCACCAGACGCTTCCAAGTGGTAAAAGTGGAAGAGCCAGATGAAAACAATGCTATTGATATGATGCGTGGTATTGCTACTTCCCTGGAACAGCATCACAAGGTGCGTATTCTGGATGAAGCAGTTATCGCATCAGTGAAATTGTCCCATCGCTACATTCCCGGCCGCCAGCTTCCCGATAAGTCGGTAAGTCTGTTAGACACCGCCTGTGCTCGGGTGGCTTTGAGTCAGTCGGCTACACCGGGGGCAATTGAAGATGCTCGGATTAATATTAATCGCACTACTACCACTCTGGCCAAGTTGGAACGTGAAAATGCGGCAATGGGTGAGCACGAAGAGCAATTGGCTGAATTGAGAGAGTTTAAGCAAGCTGAAGAGCAGCGCCAGGCCTCTCTGGAGCAGCAACTTACTCAGGAAAATGAGCTGATTGAGCAGATTCAGAAACTGCGTGATCTGATTGACGCTGAGTTTGTAAAAACTCAGGGTGGTAATAGTGAAGAGACTCCCGATGCTGCCTTGTTGGCAGACTACCAAGAACAACTTAAAGTTCTTATCTCTGATCTGGAGGCGATCCAGGGAGATACACCACTCATGCAGCCTGCGGTGGACGAGCAGGCAATAGCTGCGGTAGTTGCCAACTGGACTGGAATCCCGGTAGGCAAAATGGTGAGCGATGAAATTGTTGCAGTGAAGACACTGGCCGACCGGCTGAATAAGCGTGTCATAGGACAGCCACACGCAATTGAAGCCGTTGCCCAGGCAATCCGTACCTCCCGTGCTGGGTTGACTGATCCCCGTAAGCCTGTCGGGGTATTTATGTTCTGCGGTACCAGTGGTGTGGGTAAAACCGAAACTGCGTTGGCTTTAGCGGATGAGCTATTTGGCGGTGAGCAAAGTATTACCACAATTAATATGGCTGAGTTCAAGGAAGAGCATAAAGTTTCCATGCTTCTGGGCTCTCCACCAGGGTATGTTGGTTACGGAGAAGGTGGTGTGCTCACTGAAGCTGCACGACGCAAGCCTTATTCAGTAATCCTGCTAGATGAAATGGAAAAAGCCCATCCGGGTGTGCAGGATATTTTCTACAATTTGTTTGATAAAGGCACGATTAAGGATGGTGAAGGTCGTGATATCGACTTTAAGAACACAGTTATTATCATGACTTCAAACGCTGGTGAAGACGCTATCAGAGCTATCTTTAACCAAGTTGAGGAAAAGCCTGAACCGGATGTATTGTTGGATAATATCCGTCCTCATCTGTTACAGAAATTCAAGCCGGCTTTCCTCGGCCGGGCTAATGTAGTTGCCTACTACCCGCTGGATGATGAGGATCTGGTTGAGATTTGTAAAATCAATATGCGCAAGATTGAGAAACGAGTGCGTGAGCACTACGGAGCATCTTTCTCATATGATGAGGATGTACTTATCAATATCGTAGCACGATGTCATGAAGCTGATACTGGCGCCCGTAATATTGAGGTGATCTTAAATAAAACTCTGTTACCTGAATTGGCTAGTGAGTGCCTGGATAAGATGGCGAAAGGTGAAGAAGTTAAGGTAATTAAAGTTTCCGCGACTGAAGAAGGTGACTTTGCCTATAACGTAGAATAATCAGAAAACTAGCCCAGTAGTGGAGTCAACTGGATTGCACTACTGGGCTGGGTACCACTTAATGCCATATTGCTATAGTTACTTCTGCTAAGTCAGATTAATGAATCATTCTTCCTGCTCTCATTACTAAGTCAGAGATAGCCCGATGCATACGTAAGAACACCATGCGTATAAATGAGACCGTGATGTCAACTCCTTCCACAATAGTCATACCGATTAACTGAGCAAATCTACGTATTAGCCGCATTACCCAGAAGGAAATATCTTTACTTACTTGGTAGGCGTTATGTAGGAATATTGCCAACCTGTCTAAGATGGTAAATGTTGTACTTCCTGCGACAACCAAAGAGATTCCAGCCAAATGACCGATCTTCTTTAAGACCCAGAGTAACGCCTCTCCTGCAATCCAAGCGGTATTCATGGATAATGAGAGAATACCATCTGATTTAAGCCAGGCTTCGATACTTTTATCCAAATTACCTTTAGGCTTTCTTTGTCTAACAGTATCCCAATCTAGACTCGTTTCATTCGGTGCGACAGAGTCAATATAGGTTTCGCTGCTATGATTAGTAAGAGGACTATAGCTTGGGCTTGGTAGTTCAAAATCTCCTATTCCACCGCTCGGTACATGAACAAATGGCCAAGTAGGCACCATAGGAACAGCATCGGCTCGATGATAAACTCGGTAGATATTGTGAGGAGTTAATCGGCGTTTACAATTATTGGAGAATTGATCAAGTCCAACCCTGGGGCTCCCATAGGTGTAGAGTTTTACAGTTTTTCCTGTGTTAGAGGAGAGCCAATCTGCAGCTAGAGTCGCTAGAGCCCCACCCAGGCTATGTCCAACGCAGTGTATTGTATGTATGTTAGATGGAAGATTTTGAGAAAAATTTTCTAGCTGGGGAAAGAAACTTTCAAAAGTATAGTAGAAGCCCTGATGTACTGACCCGCCAGTATGGAATCGTTTAATACCTGCATTTAGATCTGTTAATAGGTCGTAACCGCTGGCAGTTCCTTTCAGAGCTACAAAAGCCTGCCCTTTAAAGTTATCTTTACCACATGTCGCGATGCCCATTGCGTGAGTACTTTTTATTAGAGTAAAAGCACCTGTTTTCCCTTGTATTTTATTGGGGAGGTTTTCTTTTATGTCAAAGTCATCTTTGTATAGATCAAAGAAAATCTCTTGGTCATTAGGTTTCTTGATTAAGTAAATATCTGCAGCAAGCTGAGCACTATATTGTGGTGTGAGCATTATTTTGAATCCTTTTTATGGTTAAATAAATTTGCAAGAAGTCTTTACCGCTGACTTGAACTTTCTTTCTGTTTTTGGCTCGTCAGAGAGTTCACACGATAGATTAATTGGGTCACCGTTCATTTCTGAGTTTTCACCAGGATTTCTTTTTGCATAAATCCAAATTAAATAGTTATTATTTTCATATTCTACGTTTATGCTTTGTGAGGAAATAAACTCTACAGGTAGCACCTGAGTAAATGAATTTTCAAATTTTGCAGGAAGATCAACATTTCCGTCTTCATCTGAAGTAAAGAGGTCAATTTGCTCATCTTTCCAGTCAATCGTGCGAATAATTTTTGCGCCTACGGCAGGTTCACCATTTAAGGTGAGTCGGATTTTCATTTCTGAAAATGTGCATGCTTTTAGCGGGTTTAAAAATGCCATTCCGTAAGTTCCTCCTGAAATAGATAGAAGAAGTAAAATTAATGTGATTTTGAGGGGCAATATTTTATTGTGCATAAGAGTAAGTTTTTCATGTTAGGATTTATGGGCTGAATTTTTAGATTTATAATTTTAAAGCTGACAAGGTTTTTTCATCTTGCCTGGTTCTATTTGACGCTGCCTGTGGATGAGTGCCATGGGTGCATGCGCTAACTAAAGCGTAATTTTTAATATTATCTATGACAAGTTAGCCTTTGTTTTCTAAGAACTATTTATCCAATTGTAGCTGCAGGGCTGTATTCTATGAAGTGCAAGAAAAGACCTGAAGCTAATATTTGCACTTCATCCTGAGTGGATAAGAATATATAAATTTATATGCAGCTAATTAGCTTTGAAGCTAATGGATATCAGGCTAAAAAATAAAGAGGCTACTTGTTTTTTGTACGTAGCCCAATTTTTCGTTACTGTCACCAGATTATTTTAAGATAAATAATCGCTTGTTTGTCTAAACAACGGTAGGTTCTTTATTATTTGCTCAGACAATCTATTGTTTATATACAAGGCGCCATAGGTGGAATATTATTTAGCCACCGATCAGTACTGTGGGGCATCCGATTACAATCTTGCCGCCATGGCCAGTTGTATCTCCCATGCGGGCAGCAGGCTTCTTTTGCAGCAGTACGGTAGTGCTGCCCATAGCTACAGTATCTGGTGGTCCTACACAGGTACAGGCACTGCCAACCGTAGCTGAGGGCATTCCGCCGATAATGACCGTTGGAGCACCTGGGCTGAGGATCGGCCCGCCGACGTGAGGTACAGTACCTGTCACCATCGGACAGACATGCATATCCGTAATTCGTGAAGCCGGCTTGCCCATATTTAGTCCTCTATCCTGCCATTACCGCCACGAGCCAGATCCAACCCTTGATTCATGTATCTTGCGAATCTTTTGCCGGGATCCACTGGATCAGATAAAACTGCAGCGAGAGTGACACTACCAGCGACGGCGTGTGCATAAAGATGTTCTGGCGGCTCAACTACAGGCTCACCTTCCGCCGCCAGACTTCCATGGCACCAACTCGCTGCTGTAGCAGCCCAGCTCGCTGGGGTTTTGTGCTTGGTTTTATCGCCCAGGGTTTTGCACTTTAACCGAGTCTCTTCGCTGGGCTTTTTGGCCCAGCTTTCCGCAGCGACTAATGCATTTACATTGTCTTCATCAGTTTCTGGGCTTTGAATATCCCGAGCTGCGAGACAGGCCCACCAAACAGCTTCCCGTTTGGGGAGCCCATGTGCCAATAATTTGATCGCATCGGGGTAAAGACCCGCGTCAACCAGTTGGTTAATGCTGACCTCGGGCGCAGTATCGGGCACCAGGTGCTCTTCCGCTTCTTCACTCACCTCAAAATTTTTTAGCAGCTCCGCCGCGGTAAGTGCTTGTACTTTGATCAGGTCAGTCATTCTTAGTTAATCCCCATCAGTTGATCATAGTCACGCCGCCTTTCAGGGTAAGCATGCCGCCGCCTTTAACTTCAGCTGTAGCATCTCCCTTGCAGGAAAGCATTGTACCTTTGATGGTGATTCCCGCTGGGGTTAGCTTAATACTACTGCCCCCAACCTTTAATTCAATTGAAGCTTTTGAGGATATTTTGATAGCCCCCATAGCATCTGTGGTTTGCGAGCCTTTGCTAATCTTGAGTGTGTGATTGCCTGAACCAATCGTGACAGTCTGGTTTCCTTTATCCACATTCAATTTTTGGTCACCTTTGGCAATGGTGACCACTTCGCTACCATCAGTTACGGTGATGCTACGATCCTGTTTAACTTCCAGAGTTTGCTTGTTTTCTATTTTGCCAGTTTGGTCATTATGGATAACAAAGTTGTGATCCTTACCGGCTTCCATATAGATTTCTTCGTTGCCACCTTTGTCAT
>NZ_BAABQV010000002.1:0-643494 GCF_040371615.1 Microbulbifer sp. NBRC 101763 | reverse complement strand
CCTGTTCCCACAATTCCGGCAGGCCATCGCCGTCATAATCAAAACGATAAGCGGCATTTAGCGGTGCGATATCTTCGCCGTCTTTAACACCGTCAAAATCACTGTCACTAAGATCTATTCGGGTGCCTGCTTGGTATTCCTGCAAATTGGTGAGACCATCAAAATCATTATCCTGAGTTGCATCTTGAGCATCGTCATCATTCAAACCACGGCTGACTTCCCAGGAGGCGGGGATGCCGTCACCGTCACGGTCCCAGTTCTTATTTGGGTCTAGTGGCCATAAATCCAAACCATCTGGCACACCATCAAAATCGGTGTCTTCTTTTCTTGGGTTGGTCCTAAGTTGGAACTCAGCCAAATTGGAGAGCGTATCCATATCCAAACTAGTAAGGGCATCATCTGCTGAGTAAATATTCAACCCATAAGCGCTCTCCCAGTAATCAGGCATGCCATCCATATCAGAGTCAAAACTATCGGCATAAGACCAACTACTGAAGACTGACGCAGTGAAAAGTAAAGAAAATGAACAAGATACAGAGAATGGTACAAAACGATTCAGATCGCGACGGCGCATGGCTTCCAGCCCCCGATTATTTAAGCCTTATTTCACCTAGCAATTCCCAACAGGTGAACATCCAGATTGAAGTTTGGCGCCAATATATCTCAATCCAAAATATAAAAATACCATTTAGCTTGCACAAAATAAAATAAAATCAAATTAATAGATTTATACCAATTTGAAAGAAAAATCCTAGAATTTCAATAACTGCAGGGCAGAAAATAAGAGGCAAATTGTTAAGCGCCCGAAGAATTCAAACCAGTTGCTTTCTTATAAAAATAGCGAAAGAAAGGAAAACGGAAAAGAAAATATATTTTCATAGGAGTAGAAAAGCACTATTGATTACTGGGTGCACAATATAGAAAAATGAGAAGGCTATACCTCATTGCCTTCTTCATTTACAGCTATTGAATATTACTTTTTAACTTACAAGAAACTTGTAATTCCCATAGTTTTCCATCAGTAAGACGCTCCAGCAAGCATCTATCTCCATCAGAAACAAGCTGAAATTTAGTTGGCCGGCTATACTCACGACCAATACTTCTCATTTGCTTACGGCCAGGCTCAACAACCAGCAAGCTTTCATAAGTAAGCGCCTCAACTCCAACAGTTACCTGTATACCTCCCATAGCCTGAGAAACAACTCGCTGTAGTTCACTGTGCGCTTGTGGACTCATCTCATCAATCAGCGCGGGTTGAAGGCTTTCAGATACCCGCTGAACTCCACAACCTAAGCATACTAGAGCGATTAATAGTAACTTTGTTGTAATCAAGGCTTTCACTTTTACCTCACCATAATACGGTTACTGCGAGAAATCTCTTTTGGTACACTTACATTTGATTCAAGTAATCGATTGCTTGTACCAAATTCAGAGAACGCTTTCACCGCAACATCACCGCAGTCACCGCCCTCAATATAATTAAGCGCTGCAGCAAATCGCGCCTCATTCACATCCCCCAATAAATGATCAAAATCGTCGTCCACCTCACAACCTGGTAAATCTGCTTCAGTACCAAATGGGCCATTAGGAACAAATCCATCCGAATATTCACCAAATCCCTTGGCATTGGCACCAGAAAACTGGATTGTGAAATAAGTAGTGCCACAATTATCTAGGGGATAAAAACCGTAAGGCTTACCACAGGTGGTCTCACCGATCTGGATTACTTCCACATCCACTCCCCGCAATCCATTAATAATGGCTTCACTGGCTGAACATGTATTACCACTAGTCAAAACAAATAATCGCGGGAGATTCAGGGTCGGGAGCGGATATCCTTTTAAGGAATCATCAGCAAGTCCCAAAGCAGAAGTATGAAATGGAGTTGGATCAAGAGGTGCCCCAGTAACCGGGTTTATTTCTGGGTGTTGATCATTGAACTGCATATGTTCAAATGATTGCCCAACACTATTATCGCCAGCAATCATATAGGCTAATTCAGCCGCAATATCCAGGTAGCCTCCACCGTTGTAGCGAAGATCCAAAATCAGATCATCAATACCTTCAGATTCAAGCTCAGTAATCGCATCAATCAATTCTCCCTCTGCCTTGGCAATATGGTCATTAAACAGCATATAACCCACTTTACGATCAGAGTCAGTGGTTTCCACCTTCACATGCTGCACGGGATCTGACTCAACCTCGGCCGATACTAAAGTAACTGTCACAGGGTCAGAGGCACCCAAAGGTAGTATTTTAAACTCGTGAGACTCACCTGATTTAGCGGGCCACATGCCTTCATTCAATGTATCGACATCGCTACCATTAGCCAGGTCAACGCCGTCAACACTAATAACTTCAGCGCCGCGAGTAATGGCATCCGGCAGGCTGCTATCTTCCTGATCAAGGTAAGCAACTAGCGCTTTGCGTGGCGGTTCGCTCGATATCAATGCCCATTGCACACCATAGCCAATATATATCCCGGACTCGCTTTGAGATAGCCATTCATCCGTCGGCTCAGTGAAGTGAAAACGATCTTTTTCTCGGCCAGAGGGGGTTAAAGCGAATGTTCGCAACTCCTCAAAATAAGTCAGAGAGCTATCAAATCTCGCAGGATCCTTATCTTCGATTTCGTCATACCAAAGATAGAGTTCATTACTCATTGAACGCAGCCAGTTATTTTCATCCTGGCGTGTGCCCAATACATCAGCATAAGCAGATCCGGTTATAGGATCAGTGCCACTACGCGGTGAAACACAACGGTCGGTGAAAGTTGAGACTGGCAGAAAATTACCCTTTTCCCAGGAGCCACCAACAGGAGTAGGGTTCTCCACGCCAGTAGCCCCCCCTTCCGAGTCACTACTCCCACTTCCACAAGCCGCAAGCCCAAAGGCTCCAAGGGCAATAGCTCCCACCAAGGCCAATTTATGCAAATGGATCCCCATCCCCAGACTCCCACTTATTATTTTTCGTGAAGATATGCAAAGGACTGGAGGTTATCATTAATCAGTAAGCCGAGCGATAGCCTAATTATTACTGAAAATAAATAGCTTTCCGTGAGAAAAGAGGCTTGGAGGTACTGTAGTCCCTGGACACCAGTCCTCCAAGCCGGAGGGATTTTTTACGCTTTCCTAAAGCCGGCCAACAACGAATCAGGATTAGTCACTGACCCTGCCTAGCACGCCTTGAAGACTGTCTTTCGCATCCCCAAAAAGCATTCGTGCGTTTTCTTTATAAAAGAGTGGATTGGCAACCCCCGCATACCCCGATGCCATAGAGCGTTTTAGTACAACAACTCTGTGAGCTTTCCATACTTCTAGCACCGGCATACCGGCTATGGGAGAACCCGGCTTTTCTACCGCATCTGGGTTTACGGTGTCGTTAGCACCTATAACCAGTACCAGATCAGTACTGGGGAAATCCGGATTGATCTCATCCATTTCCAGCACTATGTCATAGGGCACATTGGCCTCAGCGAGAAGAACATTCATATGGCCAGGCAGGCGTCCCGCGACAGGGTGAATACCAAAGCGTACCATTTTACCCATGCCGCGCAGGCGATCGGTCAAGTCACTGACTGCTTGTTGCGCATGGGCAACAGCCATTCCGAACCCAGGCACGATGATAATACTATCAGCGGCCTTGAGTTCCTCGGCAAGCTCTTGCTGGTCAATCGCAATAACCTCACCATCAACCTCCTCATCGGAAACTTCACCACCATCTGAACCAAATCCACCGAGAATCACACTGATAAAGGAGCGGTTCATACCACGACACATAATATAGCTGAGTATCGCACCGGAAGAGCCAACCAGAGCCCCCACTACAATCAGCAGGTCATTGCCCAACATGAACCCGGTCGCAGCTGCGGCCCACCCTGAGTAGCTGTTCAGCATGGAAATAACCACTGGCATGTCGGCACCGCCAATCGCCGCCACAAGGTGAATGCCCAATAGCAACGCAATAGCAGTCATCAGGAGGAGATTTATAACCGTCCCCGCATGTACATCTGCAGGTACAAATAAAACCCCCAATACAATACAG
The DNA here is from genome assembly GCF_040371615.1 of Microbulbifer sp. NBRC 101763. NCBI lineage: Bacteria > Pseudomonadati > Pseudomonadota > Gammaproteobacteria > Cellvibrionales > Microbulbiferaceae > Microbulbifer > Microbulbifer sp. NBRC 101763. The sequence goes on along the minus strand of NZ_BAABQV010000002.1, from coordinate 639,450 downwards.
GCCAGGATTGCAATTAAATTCAACCAGTGACGAGCTGGCAGCATTAATGGCTTGCCGGAAACTAATCCCTGCAACTTACAGAAGGCAACCAAAGAACCAGTGAGAGTTATCGCACCGATAAAAACACCGAGATAAATTTCAGTGCTGTGTACAACATGGGCAGCACCGTGCAGAGTAATTCGAGGATCAAGGAAGCCCCCCCAACCAATCAACACTGCAGCGAGGCCAACAAAGCTATGCAGCAATGCCACCATTTGCGGCATTTGAGTCATGGCGACACGCCTGGCCAGGGAGAGCCCTATCACAGCACCTACAACCATTGCGATAGCCACCATCCAATAAGCTCCGGTAGCCACGCCTGAGATTGTGGCAATTATGGCAACTGCCATGCCCACCATGCCATAAATATTTCCGCGACGAGCTGTCTCATGGCTTGACAAGCCTCCGAGACTTAAAATAAACATCACCGCAGAGAAGAGATAAGCCATTGCAATCATACCGTTCATTACACTCTCCCTCCCTTACCGGCGAAACATTTTCAGCATACGGTAGGTCACAAAGAATCCACCGAATATATTAATACTGGCAACCAGTACACCAATAAATGCGAGCAAAGTTACCAAACCAGAACCAGTAACTCCGAGCTGTACCAGCGCCCCGACAATTACGATTCCAGAAATTGCATTGGTCACACTCATCAGAGGCGTATGTAATGCATGAGTGACATTCCAGATTACTTGCCAACCGACAAAAACTGCCAGTACAAAAACAGTAAAGTGGGAAACAAAATCAGGTGGAGCAACCCGCCCCAACCAAAGGAGTAAAACAGCGGCAACGGCCCAAAAAATAAAGATAGACAGAGGCGACCTTCGTTTTTCAGCCTTCTCCTCAGTAATCACCTTCACTTGTTCAGCAGCTTTACTGGCTGCTTTTGGCTGTGCAGAAATTTTAGGTGCAGGAGGTGGCCAGGTAATTTCTCCAGACTTAACCACTGTTGCACCACGGATAACTTCATCATCAAAATTTAGGTTTATGGTCCCGTCTTTCTCTGGAGTCAATTCTCCAATCAGGTGAGCAAGGTTGGTTGAATACAATCTGGAGGACTGAGCTGCGGCACGACTAGGCAAATTGGTATACCCAATAATAGTGACACCACTCCTCTCAATCTTTTCATGCGGCACTGTATAATCACAATTTCCACCCATTTCCGCTGCCAAATCCACTACCACCGATCCTTTCGACATGCTGTCAACCATATCGGCAAGCCATAGTTTCGGCGCTGGCTTACCAGGTATCAAAGCAGTGGTAATAACAATGTCCACATCCTTGGCCTGCTCCCGAAATAGAGCCATTTCAGCCTCGATAAACTCCTTGGACATTTCCTTGGCATATCCGCCAGAGCCAGAACCTTCCTCCTCTATTTCAACAGTCAGGAACTCCGCTCCCATAGACTCAACCTGCTCACGCACTTCTGCACGGGTATCGAAAGCACGCACTATCGCTCCCATACTTTTTGCTGTTCCAATAGCAGAGAGACCAGCAACTCCGGCTCCAATAACGAGTACTTTTGCAGGGGGGATTTTTCCCGCAGCGGTAATCTGCCCGGTAAAGAAGCGTCCGAAGTTATGTGCGGCTTCGATGACCGCTCGATAACCGGCAATATTGGCCATGGAGCTAAGAGCATCCATCTTTTGTGCGCGGGAGATTCTTGGGACTGATTCAATGGCCAGGGCGTTAATATTTCGTTCAGAAAGTTTCTGCAGAAGCTCAGCATTTTGCGCTGGCTTCAGAAAGGCAATCAATGTAGCCCCCTCGGGAATAAGAGCCAGCTCAGCATCACTAGGTGCTTGTACCTTTAAAACTACTCCGGCACCTGCCAGACACTGTTGCATATCCTCGCGAATTTCTGCACCGGCTTCAGCATAAGCTTCATCAGTAAAGCTGGCCTTTTCGCCGGCTCCCTTCTCCACCGCTATAGAAAATCCCATATCGCGCAAACGCTTTACGCTATCAGGAGTTGCCGCAACACGAGTTTCCCCCTCTGCGGTCTCTCTAGGTATGGCTATTATCACCGCCGTGCCCCTCTTAGTTAGTATTATGAACTTACAGCTACATCTACCTCAAAAAGTATTGGACTGCCCAATTTATAAACAACTCGAGTGTAAACCTCGCAACAAGGGATGAAAAGAGGAATAGTCTGATAGCGGTAATTGGCGAAATTTATAAGACTATTAATTGGAATGGCCTTGTGAAAGAGATAACCATTAAACAATAAACCGTCTCAACTGAAACTGTATTTAATCAACGGCAACTCCCAGGCTCCCCTTGGGACAATCTACTTAGTTTTGTATGGATAAAAAATAACCCATATGCACATCAAAATTTCCTTCCCTTATTCAGATCCTGGCTATGAAGCCCTAAGATGGCTTTTGCAATGACCGTCCTTAAGACAAATTAGACTTTAGCGACTATTTAAAATAGAAAAATTTACAATTCAAAACTATAAGAATTAGCCGATTTTTATCTGTATGCCATCTAATACTGGGACGGATATCCTTGTAAATATGCATGGAGGTTACAGAAAACCAATAATAAGAAAATTTTAGAATATAACTTTCAGCCATCGAAACTAATCACGGTTTTATGCAGGCTATTTCGAATAAAGCCCCCCACTTGTGCAAGAAATGCAATATACGCAGAATATCGCACCAGGAAATAGCAGTAACAGCCACTCTAACTTCATGGAAATAGAAGAAGATATTTTGTTTATCCCTCCTTGCACGCTTGGCATAACTATTGATTGACACTTGGATAAGTGTATAGAAATCATTTAACGAGTGCCGCAGTAATACAGTGACTAACGCAAGCCCCGCCATCATGCTGGTCGATGACCATTCCGAGCGTGCTCACCTTGTTTGTGAGCGATTACGCGCAGCCGGGTACACTGTTGTTGCCCAGATTAATAGTGCTGAGGGATTACTTTTCCAGGTAGAGAAATATCGCCCCGATGTAGTGCTGATCGATATTGAATCCCCAGACAGGGACATTCTTGAAAGCCTGGCAATTGTCAATCGTGAAGCGCCGACCCCCGTAGCCATGTTCTCCAGTAGTGGCAATGCCGAGTTCATCAGTCGTGCCGTCGAGTCCGGAGTGAGCGCCTATATGGCCGAGGGCATTACGGCAGAGAAGGTAACACCAGCCATAGAAATAGCCATGGCGCAATTTAGAAATTTCCAGCAACTGCGCCAATCCCTGGAGCGAACCCAACAACAGCTAACAGAGAGAAAAACCATTGAGCGGGCCAAGGGATTATTGATGGCCAAGAAAAAACTCAGCGAGGAAGACGCACATAAAACGCTGCGCAATCTTGCTATGAGCAGTAACTCCACCATGCGTGCAGTTGCCGAACAAATTATCCACTATTTCCAGAGCGAGCATTAACTTACCGATGTCACTATCTCTGCGCCCGGAAAAGACTTCAATAAAATTGTTATACCTGCGCCTGACCGACAGTGCGCCCTTAATTATCGCCAAGGAGAAGGGCTACTTTCATCAGCTTGGCCTGGATGTGCAGCTACACAGGGAAACCTCCTGGGCAACCCTGCGTGACAAGCTGATCGGACGTAAAGCAGACGCTGCTGCTATGCTAGCGCCGATGCCGCTGGCACTGAAGCAGGCTCTGCCAAACTGTCGGGAACAGCTCTTAAGCGGGCTTATCCTTAGCTGTAACGGCAATGCCATTACCTTATCGGAAGACCTTTTCCATCGCTTGCAAAACTATATCAGCGGCAGTTCACAAGCTGATATCGCCGCGGCACTCAAGCGGTACCTACTGGATAATGCAGGCTCCACCCCGGTGAGGCTCGCTACGGTATACCCTTTTTCCAGTCACAGTTTACAGTTGCGACACTGGCTGCGCTCAGCAAATATTGACCCAGACAGGGAAATACAGTTGGTAGTGCTGCCCCCGGAGCAGATGCTGCAGAACCTTCATAGTGGTGTTATCGATGGCTATTGTGTGGGTGAGCCCTGGAATACCCTCGCCGCTCACAAAGGAGCCGGTGCAATCATCACAGCCTGTAACAGCCTACTGCCAGCTATGCCGGAAAAAGTCCTGGCAGTTACTAAAAGCTGGCATGAAGCTCATCCCGCCACACACCTGGCTTTACGCGCTGCATTACTTCAAGCCTGCACTTGGCTTGCCGCACGGGGAAACCGTCGTATAGCTGCAGGTCTGCTATCACAGAAACAGTATCTTGACTTACCCGAAACACTAATTCAGCTCTCACTCAGTGATCAAATCCTGTTCCGCAGGGATGCAGCGATCATTGCCAATCCAGGCTGGCACCTCTTCGCCCACAAGGACAATGTTAGTGGCCGACCTTGCGCAGACAAGGCAAGTCAGCTGTTGGAGATGTGCAAGGGCTTTAGTGAAGCATCCCCCCAGGCAGAGAAGGCCTTTAGAGCCGACCTCTACCGGCAAACCGTGGACTTTCTACTCTCAAAAAAATAGTGGCACATTAATTGAATGGAAATATTTCGATGATGCAATTGCCTTCCCTCTGGCGCATCAGCACGGTGAAGTGGTTATTCGCCGAAAATCACGGGCAACGAAGTCCATCGACTACAGTCTACCGGCTGTGGCTATGGGCTTTTTTTTGTGCCTGCGGAATTAGCAAATAAAGGAAATGCGCATGTCCAGTGATACACTCAATCTATTCTCGTTCCGCGGGAAGATAAAAATCCTTCACCTTACCTGGGTGGCTTTTTTTATCACCTTCTTTGCCTGGTTTAACCATGCTCCCCTATTAATGGCAATTGCCAAGAGCTTATCGCTTAGTCCGGATCAAGTTAAAACCCTACTGATCCTAAATGTGGCTCTGACTATTCCTGCTCGCATCGTAATAGGAATGCTGACAGATAAATATGGTCCACGGCTCACCTACTCTCTCCTGCTGGCGATTGGTAGCGTGCCTTGTTTTATTTTTGCCCTGGCAGACAATTTTGTGCAGGCGGCAATAGGCCGCTTCCTGCTCGGGTTTATTGGTGCGGGGTTCGTGGTCGGCATTCGCATGGTATCGGAGTGGTTCCCAGCCCGCCAACTGGGAACTGCCGAAGGCATTTATGGGGGCTGGGGTAACTTTGGCTCCGCTGCCGCAGCTATGTCCCTACCAACCATTGCACTGTTTTTTGGAGGCGATGATGGTTGGCGCTACGCCATTGGCCTTACAGGAGTGATTGCGCTTGTATACAGCGTGATTTACTACTTCTCGGTTACCGACACCCCCAAGGGGTCTACCTATTTTAAACCAAAGAAAATTGGTGCAATGGAAGTTACCAGCACTGGGGATTTTGTCCTCTTGTTGGTGATGAAAGTACCTATGTATGCAGCTCTGGCACTGCTCACCTGGAAACTATCCAGCGGAGTCAACTTAATATCCAGCCTCACTGCAAATCTGATTTATTGCGGACTGGTAGTACTTTATCTATTGGACGCACGAAAAACCTACAGTATTAATCGGGAGGTACTCAGTAACCCTCCTGCACCTGTGCACCGTTATAAATTCAAGCAGGTCGCTGTTTTGAACCTACTCTACTTTGCAACATTCGGTTCTGAGCTGGCCGTGGTCTCCATGTTACCCCTGTTCTTCTCCGAGACTTTTACCCTGGATCCGGTAAAGGCTGGCTTATTGGCTTCCGCCTACGCTTTTATGAACCTGATGTCGCGCCCAGCGGGAGGACTGATCAGTGATCGCTGGGGACGTAAGCCGACTCTGCTGATACTGACTGCAGGCCTCGCTTTGGGTTACTTCGCCATGAGTTTGATCGATGCAGAATGGCCACTGTACCTGGCCGTTGCGGCTGCTATGGCCTGTTCCTTCTTCGTACAGGCTGGTGAAGGGGCCGTATTCGCTGTTGTTCCTCTAATCAAGCGTCGACTTACCGGGCAGATCGCCGGAATGACAGGGGCTTATGGCAATGTGGGAGCAGTGTTCTACCTTACAGTGCTAAGCATGGTGTCCTACCAGACTTTCTTCCTGGTCATCTGCGCCACGGCAGTACTCGGTTTTACTGCCCTGTTAATGCTGGAAGAACCAGAAGGACAAATGGCGGAAGTACTTCCCGATGGCAGCGTATCCATGATCGATGTCGCATGACAGCGGTATAAAAATAACTGCGGGACTGAAAGGTGACAGTCCCGCTACCACAAACTGTAGGCGGGGCAATTACTATGGTGCCTTGCAGCTGTTTAGTGCCTCCTGTGCCGGTCTTCGGCAGCATAATGATGACGCCTGCGCGGTCAGGCTTCCGGAAGGAGCCGAGCTACAGCGCCACGGCAGCCTCGCAGCGCTCGCTGATGGAGTTGCCAATGCAGAGGCTGGCGGCGAGGCAGCTCGAGCCGCTATCAATGGTTTTTTTTCTGACTACTACAGTACTCCGGAAACCTGGTCGACCAAACACGCCGTCGCACGTGTATTACATTCCCTCAACAGCTGGCTTTTCCGTCAGAGTGGCGGCAGCACTGAAATCCAGCGAGGATGGCTGACTACTTTCTCCGCCGTTATATTCAAAGGTACCAGCGCTCACCTGGTACATATTGGAGACTCTAGAATTTATCGTCTGAGAAATAGCAGACTGGAATACCTTAGCCGTGATCACAGCCATACCCTTGGCCCGGGGCGTACCTTTCTAAGTCGCGCATTGGGTATGGATGCGCATATTGACGTGGACTACCGCTGTGAAGCTTTACAAGCAGGTGATGTTTTCCTGCTCAGTAGTGATGGTATCCACGATTTCCTACAGGAAGATACTATTAAGGCGCTGCTGCAGAATTTCTGTGCCTACACTCCGCAACAGCTAATTGATACAGCCTTACAAGCAGGATCCACAGACAACTTAAGCGCAATAGTTTGCAGGGTAAACTCCGTTGGCCTACCCGAGTGTGATGAATTGGCAATGCGCAATCGAGAATTGCCATTTGCGCCGGACCTGCGCCCGGGACAGAAACTCGATAACTTTCAAATTCTACAGGAACTGCACGCCAGCAATCGCAGCCACCTGTATTTGGCACGAGACCAGGACACAGACAAGCTTCGAGTAATTAAAACCCCCTCGGTCAATTTTTGTGATGATCCCCTATATATCGAGCGTTTTGTTGCCGAGGAATGGACCGGACGAAGAATAACTCACCCTGGAATTATTAAAGTTTTCGCTCCCAACAAAGAGCGGCGTTGCCTTTACCATATTCTCGAATATATTGAAGGCCAGACTTTACGGCAGTGGATGCAATTAAACCCACAACCACAAATCCCCCAGGTACGGGATATCCTCGGGCAACTGGTCAGTGCTCTGCGAAGCCTGCAGCGCATGGAAATCGTTCACGGCGATCTCAAACCAGAAAATATTATGATGCGCAATGACGGGCGCCTCGTAATTATTGATCTGGGTGGTGCTGATGGTCCCGGACTCAGAGAACAATTACACTTATCCGGCGAATGTGCCCCCGGTAGCAAGAATTACACAGCACCGGAGTTCTTTTTTGGTGATAGCGCCAGTCACCGCTCAGATATATTTTCCCTCGGAGTAATCACCTATGAACTTCTCACCGGTAAATATCCCTATCCAGAGCGTCTCGGCAATTATCACTACCATCTGAAAAGTTACAGCCAGATGCAATTTACCAGGGCTTCCCGGTATCGGGACGATATTCCGCACTGGATAGATGGAGCTTTACACAAAGCCTGTGCGGCAGATCCAAAGAAACGCTACATCGCACTATCGGAATTTATCCAGGATTTGCAGGTTCCAAATCCAGAATTCAAGTTGCCAAATAAGCGCCCACTCCTGGAACGTAATCCTCTGCTGTGTTGGCAGTTACTGGCTCTATTATTACTGCTCTCACATCTGCTCTATTTCTTCTGGCTCTAGCACACAGGATTTGAATAAGCACTTTCAATGCGCAAGAAATTTCCGCATGCACTAATTTGTCGCAGATATCGTAGACAATCGAGCCAAAACGCCACCATTTCTATAAATAAAAGTTGGCATGGAGATTGAATGTATTTAATTACCAACAAAATACTCCCCTATTTCGAGGCAACGGCGCCTGTACTCTTCGGCAGAAGAGGAGGCGCCCTTGCTACTTTTCCTGGGCCTGCCCCTGCCGAACAAACAAATTGAGACGGCAGGAATGTAAATGAGAGTAAATACAGAGAAACAAAAGCTGATCGTGATTGGCAACGGTATGGTGGGACACCATTTCCTTGAACAGCTGGCCAATCATCAAAAATCCACAAGTTTTGAAATTTCCATTTTCTGTGCAGAACCAAGGCCAGCCTATGATCGGGTTCATCTGTCTGAATATTTTTCTGGTCTCAGTACAGAAGACCTGGCTATGGGTAAAACTGAGCAATACCAGCAATGGGGATTTGAGCTTCTGCTCAACGACCGGGTTGAGGAGATTGATAGAAAAAATAAAATGGTCACCGCTGCCAGCGGCATCACTCGCTCCTACGACCAGCTAATACTCGCCACCGGCTCCTATCCATTTGTGCCGCCAATTCCGGGCCATCAGCACGAGCGCTGTTTCGTCTACCGGACCATCGAAGACTTGGATGCAATCCGTTCTGCTGCCATGAATGCCAAAACAGGTGTTGTAGTTGGCGGCGGCCTGCTCGGCCTTGAGGCTGCCAATGCATTAAAGACTCTGGGGCTCGAAGCTCATGTAGTGGAGTTTGCACCGGGGTTAATGGCCACCCAGCTCGATGACGGCGGTTCAACACTGTTACGCAATAAAATTGAAGACCTGGGGGTCCAGGTGCATACCAGTACAGCCACCGAACTCATTGAAGAAGTGGATGGTCGCCTGTGTATGCAATTTAAAGGGGATAGGAAACTTATCACCGATATGATTGTATTCTCCGCCGGTATTCGCCCCCAAGACTCACTCGCAAAATCTTCGGGCCTACAAACCGGAGAGCGAGGCGGCATAGTTATTGACAGCAGTTGCCGAACCTCGGACCCGGATATTTTTGCTATCGGTGAATGCGCCCTGTACGAAAATCAAATATTTGGTCTAGTCGCGCCGGGATATAGTATGGCGCGTACAGCTGTTGCCCAGCTGGTTGGAGAAGAGGAAAATTTCACCGGCGCCGATATGAGTACCAAACTCAAGCTTCTCGGGGTTCAGGTAGGTTCTATTGGTGACGCCCATGGACGCAGTGACGGTGCTGCCGCTATCACTTTCGTCGATGAGCAGAGCGGCATCTATAAACGCATGATTACCGATAGCACCGGGAAACAATTACTCGGCGCCGTAATGGTTGGCGATACCAGTGAATATGATAGCCTGCTGCAATATCACCTGAATAATATCGAGTTGCCCGAACACCCGGAGCAACTAATTTTACCTGCAGCAGAAGGTGCAACTCCTACCCTGGGTGCAGCAGCCCTTCCAGCAACCGCTACAGTGTGTTCCTGTCATAATGTGAGTAAGGGCCAGATCGTCGATGTTATTGCCGGAGGTTGCCACTCCCTAGCTGAAGTCAAGGAAGTAACCAAGGCTTCCACTGGTTGTGGTGGCTGCACCGCCTTGCTGAAGGATATTGTTGACGACGAGCTGGCCGCACTGGGCATGGAAGTAAACAATCATCTCTGCGCTCACTTCCCCTTCTCACGCCAGGAGTTATTTCACATTATTCAGGTGGAGGAAATTAAAACCTTTGCCGGACTGCTGGAAAAACATGGCAACGGTCATGGCTGTGAGGTCTGTAAACCCACCGTAGCCTCCATACTCGCCTCTTTATGGAATGAGCATATTCTCGAGCAGTCCCATGTCGGACTGCAGGATACCAATGACACTTTTATGGCGAATATGCAGAAAAATGGCAGCTACTCAGTAGTGCCTCGTATTCCCGGTGGTGAAATTACGCCGGAAAAGTTGATTGTTATTGGTGAAGTCGCTAAACGTTATAACCTCTATACAAAAATTACCGGTGGTCAGCGTATCGATCTATTTGGTGCGAGGCTGGAGCAACTACCGGAAATCTGGAGTGAACTGATTGACGCAGGCTTTGAAACCGGCCATGCCTACGGAAAGTCTCTGCGTACAGTCAAATCCTGTGTCGGCAGTACCTGGTGTCGCTTCGGAGTGCAAGACAGTGTTTCCATGGCTCTGCTTGTGGAAAATCGCTATAAGGGCCTTCGCTCACCACACAAAATTAAAATGGCGATATCGGGTTGCACCCGTGAATGTGCTGAAGCGCAGAGCAAAGATGTGGGAGTAATCGCCACCGAAAAAGGTTGGAACCTTTTTGTCTGTGGGAATGGAGGCATGCGCCCTCGCCATGCAGATTTATTTGCCACCGATCTGGATAGCGAAACCCTGATCCGTTATATCGACCGATTTTTAATGTTTTACGTACGTACTGCCGATAAATTACAGCGCACATCTGTATGGCTCGAAAATCTCGACGGCGGTCTCGATTACCTGCGTGAAGTCATTATTGATGACAAGCTGGATATCTGTGTGGAGCTGGAGGCGCAGATGAAACGTGTAGTCAATACCTACCAGTGTGAATGGAAAACTGCGGTCAACGATCCCGAAAAGCTCAAACGTTTTCGCCAGTTTGTCAATAGTGACCAATCAGATGAAAAAATAATTTTTGTCAAAGAGCGTGGTCAGCCACGACCGGCAACTGTGGAAGAAATTGTGGAAACCGCAGAGTCCGCATGACACCAACCCGGCAGCTTAACCCACCGGCCCGCAAATGATGAAGACTTCACTTTTTAATCTCTTAAAGTCTTGAAAGGAAATTATTATGAGCTTAGCCGCACTGCAACAAAGCAACACAAATTCAATTGCCATAACCCACCCCCAATGGTTACCAATCTGTCAGCGATCAGATCTGGTGAATAACTCAGGGGTGTGTGCCCTTTGGGGTGATACCTCTATATACCCTACGGAGATGTTCAGTAGAGCCAATAAAATTATTGAACAGAGAAGTATCGCCCTATTTTTTTTACCCGACCAGGAGCAACAGCTTTATGCCGTTGACAACTGGGACCCGATCGCACAAGCTGGCGTAATTGCAAGAGGAATTATTGCGGAAATGGAGGGGGAATTGACTGTTGCTTCCCCACTTTATAAACACCACTTCCGCCTAAGCGATGGAGTCTGCATGGAAGATAGCAATATCAGGCTTGCCACCTACCCACTGGCACTTTATGAGGATAAGGTTTACATCGGCTGCAATAAGATACAGTAATGGCAGTAACGGAATTTTTGAGCGCGCGCCGCTCCTGCACTACCTGCCCCTATTGCGGCGTAGGCTGTGGAGTAACGGTCGACAAGGAAGAGCGCGCGGACACTACGGCTATAAAAGTCAGTGGCGATACCCAACATCCCGCTAATTTTGGCAAACTTTGTGTCAAAGGCGCCGCGCTTGGGGAAACCCTCGGTGAACGTGATAGGCTGCTACGTCCTCGCTTGCACGGAAAGGAGTGTGACTGGGATAGTGCCATGTCCTATGTGGCCGATAGCTTTGCGCAAAATATCCGTGAATATGGTCCAGACTCCGTAGCCTTTTATCTCTCCGGGCAGCTACTTACCGAAGATTACTATGTTGCCAATAAACTGATGAAGGGATTTATTGGCAGCGCTAATATCGATACCAATTCACGTCTGTGCATGTCCTCAGCAGTTGTCGGGTATAAACGTGCATTTGGAGCAGACGCCGTACCTTGCTGCTACGGTGACCTGGAACACACAGACCTTATTATATTAATTGGCTCCAATGCCGCCTGGACCCATCCAATCCTTTTCCAGCGCATGCAGGCAGGCAGTGCAAAACTGGTCGTCATAGACCCTCGTGCGAGTGCTACCAGTGAAATGGCCGACCTACACCTCGCTATTATTCCAGGCAGTGATGCATCCCTGTTTAACGGCTTGCTTAATTTCCTCGCACAGCACAATCAACTTGATCATCAATATATTCAGCAACACACTCAGGGCTTTGAGGATACCCTCGTCGCAGCTCAGCACTGGTCTCTTCAACAAACCGCGCTGGCCTGTGGAATATCTACAGAAAAATTACAGGCATTCTTTCAGCTGTTTGCCGAAACAGAAAAAACAATCAGCTTTTATTCCCAGGGTATCAACCAATCCAGCAGTGGTAGCGATAAAAACAACGCTATCATCAATTGTCACCTGGCTACAGGGCGCATTGGAAAAACGGGAACGGGCCCTTTCTCAATCACGGGACAACCCAATGCCATGGGGGGGCGTGAAGTGGGTGGCCTTGCGAATATGCTCGCTGCCCATATGGAATTCGATATGGATGCCATTGATCGGGTAGGCCGTTTCTGGTGCGCTCCGCAGGTCGCACTGACTCCCGGATTAAAAGCAGTAGATATGTTCCGCGCAGTGGAAAGTGGGCAGATTAAGGCCATCTGGATTATGGCCACCAATCCTGCAGTGAGCATGCCAGAGGCAGACCGAGTGGCAGAAGCGCTGCGCAAGTGTCCGCTGGTAGTTGTTTCCGATTGTATTGCCGATACAGATACCGCACGGTGTGCCGATGTACTGTTACCAGCTACTAGCTGGGGAGAGAAAAATGGCACGGTTACCAATGCAGAACGGCGTATCTCCCGGCAAAGGCCCTTCCAGGAACCAAGCGGAGAGGCTCGGCATGACTGGCAGGCCATTTGTGACTTGGCAGGTCGTCTGGGATTCGAGGACCAATTCAGCTATTCACATCCCGCAGATATTTTCCGCGAGCACGCTCAATTATCCGGCTTTGAAAATAACGGTAGCCGAGCCTTTGATATTTCCCTCTTTGGGAATATCCAACGCAGTGACTACGACAAGCTACAACCGGTGCAGTGGCCGGTCAATACTGCAAACCCCAACGGCAGTGCACGCTTGTTTGGAGATGGAAGATTTTTTACCGAAAGCGGACGCGCTAATTTTATTCCTATCACACCCCGCTCTCCCCAGCAGCAAATTAATAAGGCCTACCCATTGTGGCTCAATAGCGGACGCATGCGTGACCAGTGGCATACTATGACCCGCACCGGCCGCTCACGCAAGCTGCTCGACCACAGCGAAATTGCTGAGGTTCAGATCAATCCGAGAGATGCCAGGGAATACGGTGTTGACGAGGGAGCCCTGGTAGAGCTGCGCAGTGCGCAGGGCAGAATGTGCGGACGCGCAGCGCTAAATGCCGCACAAAAACATGGAGAGTTATTTGCGCCCATCCACTGGAGCCAAACTCTTGCGCAGGAGTCCAAAGTCAGCGCCCTTACCGAAGCAGTTGTTGATCCCCTATCAGGCCAACCCGAGTTCAAACAGGTACCAGTTCAACTACAGCCCCTCGAATGCCACAGTTATGCCACCCTGATCTGCCCTGATCCAGTAGCCAAAAGTCTATGGCAGTGGTTACAAACACATAACGACAGCAACCTCCTGCACTGGTACAGAGTGCCTTGTGATGGTGGTTATCGCTTTGAGCTGGCTCTGTGCCATCCCCTGGATGGCCGCAAGTTAGGTGCAATGCTATTGCAAGATATCCCCGATATTCACTGGCAACAGGTCGAGACGTTAAAGAGTCAGCGCTGGCTGGCCTATAGCGATGAATTCCAACTACTGATTATTGCTAATAACGACTGGCACAACCTACCGGATCGACGGACTCTAGAGCGCTATTTGCAACTCGATATGCCCCAAATTCCAGCTCAACTGCTACACCCTATCCCAGCCGGTGTGCGTATGGTCTGCACCTGTATGCAGATTTCCCGGCCGCAGATCGAGCAAGCAATTGGAAATGGCATCCACTCCGTAGAAGCGCTAGGTCATGCACTCGGGTGTGGAACCCGCTGCGGTTCTTGTAAACCGGAAATATCTTCCCTGATCCGCACAGCGCGGGAAAGTGGTGTTTCCGGACAGGCAGTAGCCGCTACGATGGAGACCGAAGTGGTTAAGTCTGCCAAAAATAAGCACAAAGAACTTAAAGAAAACTACGCAGCTGGCGCCTAGGAAGTCCTTTTGAATTAACAGAAGGGTCCAATTCATCCCCGCAATATCCCCAAGACAATAACTATCTGTGGATGAAATTATTTCCTTTAGAGGCTGACCTGCCGATTTAGAGCAGAAAGGCCTCTATTATGGCGTTGCAAGGGCCCTCTCAAGTTAATATCAACTTTATTCCCTCTACAATTAAGGCCGATATATCTAGCGCGTCATAGCGAAGCTTTTCAATCAAGCACACGGGGTTTCCATGTTCAAAATCGACCATATTGATCACGTGGTTTTACGCGTAAAATCACTAAGCGCTATGCGCGATTTTTATGAAGGAATCCTCGGCTGCAAGATGGAGCGGGAAAATGAAGACCTCGGGCTTTACCAGATGCGAGCCGGCAACTGCCTGATTGACCTGGTTCCGGTAGACCACTCCATTGGTTTAGCGGGAGGCTCAGCCCCAGGAAAAGAGGGACGAAACATGCATCACTTCTGCTTGCGTGTTGATCCTTTTAACCCAAGGGAAATTCACAAATACATGAGTGAAAATAATGTCGAAGCCTCCCCAGTAGAGCAGCGCTACGGAGCCGAAGGCATGGGGCCATCAATCTATATTTCAGATCCTGAGCACAATGTTATAGAGCTTAAGGGCCCGCCAACCACTTAGGGAACCCCGAAACAGCTTGATAATTTTCCAGTCCCGAAGAACAGAAATGTAAAAAACCTGAGATGGCTGATTACTCAGCCAATGAAGATTTTTTAGCAGCTTTCACGGATGGAATAGCAGCATTAAAGAAAAGCCCCTGGAGTATCCCGACATTTTAATCACAAACCACCTATCAAGCTCATTAAAAGCAGTATAACTACATTTTTTTGAAAAAAAGTCATTTAGGGAGCGGCAATTATTCTAGCCAGCTATTGATATACCAAAATCCTGAGTTAGTATCGCAACACAAAATATGATTATCACACAAAAACCACATACAATAGTGCACGCTGGCGAATGGAAATATTGAGCCTCCTATTCAATAATTGATGGCGCCCTGAGCATTAATAAGAGTGTTCACATCTATGGCTTAATATACTTGGGACGATTAGAGGATTATATCTTTATTACGCATCCCGAAAGGCCAAATTAAAGCCCACCATTTCAATATGGAATTCTTTCCTATAGAAAAAATGATTTAACTCACTTTGACCATTTATGAAAAAGCTGTTTTCAATCAACTTGCATGCAGCCCCAAAAAGGCTTTTACTGACGGATATCAATAATTATCAACAGGAAAGCTATATGTCTTTACTTTTAGCTATGTTCGGATTTTCTCTGGCCATGTCGATCACGCCGGGGCCAGTCAACATGGTAATTATTTCTTCCGGCGTCAATTATGGTTTTGGCCGGACAATGCCATTTGTTTCAGGAGCAACAATAGGATTTACCCTCTTATTGGCAGCCATTGGCTTCGGTTTTTATCAATTACTGGCTGTTTATCCCCAGTTTTTACAATATCTGGCCATACTGGGTTCGGCTTATGTGATATATATCGGTTATAAGATAGCAACGGCTTCTGATGCAACTATTGATATTGCAGAGCAGACTAAACCGAGATTCCATGAAGGATTTTTGTTGCAATGGCTTAACCCTAAAGCGTGGGTAGCCTGCATATCTGGAGTTGCACTATTCTCGAGTGCAGAAAGCCACTCCAGTTTAATGACCTTTGTACTAATCTACTTCCTCGTATGCTATACATCTTTGGCAATCTGGGCTCTGGCAGGAGATAGAGCTCGATTACTACTAGGTACCGAACACCGGGTAAAAGTATTTAACGGTATTATGGGGGGGCTTCTGATCCTTTGTGCGCTCTATCTCTTGTATACACAGCTCCTAACTGGACAATCCGGGCTCACCAATTTATAGAGCTCTTCTATTTTTGCCTTTAACCCCACTAATTTAGTGCAGGGTTATTTAAAAAAATTTTGGCCGACCAAAACTATGCAAATCAAGAAATGCTTTCATTATATATCGCCATTGACACCCTTATATAATTTAGTTAGCACTTCTAGCAATTTTTCTTGCTTAATTTCTGCTAGAAGCCCGTCTCTGAACTCACTATTTAAGAATAGCATCCAAATTCAGTATTAAATGAAATGACTTTATTGCTTTGCAGATGACGTAACTAAATATAATGTTTAAGTTCAACAAACGATAGGACTGTGCAATTGGACGCCAAGTAGATAATTTTGGCCTCTATCAGCTCTACACTTGTGTATGTCTGATTGATTTTGTGCCAGTGAATCAACCACTTGGCCTAAAAAGTGCGGCTACTCTGGGTGCTGGAATATGCAATTTACCTTCTTGCAGATCCTTTTTATCCTGGTACCACTCAACAATTTTTGCAATAAAATAACATTCAATCCTCATCTGTAGAGAAAAACTATGATACCGAGGATATGGGTTTTTCAGTATATTTTAATAATCTTGAAGTCAACATTACTAAATTGAAGGCGTTGATTGGCAAAATTATTTAATCAATTATCTCCTATAGAAACTTTGAGATTCAGACATTTTTATCAAGTAAGCTTACAATTTTCTCACAATTCAGGCCCTGAGATTATGGAAAATGAAGTCATAGATTATACGGTAAATGGTGATTCCTTTACCGGTTACCTCGCGTGGGACAGTGGTATTAACGAAAAGCGCCCCGGAGTCATTCTGGTACATGAGTGGTGGGGACATAATGCCTTTGTGAGGGAACAGGCAGACCGGCTGGCCGAACTTGGATACTACGCTTTTGCAGTGGACATGTTCGGTACCGGCAAACAAACCGATGACCCTGCCGAGGCGCAGAAATTCCATGATGAGGCCCTCAAAAGCCCCGTGGTTCTGGAAGCGCGTTTTCGTACAGCACTTTCGCTATTACAACAACACGCCGGTGTTGATCCCAATCGCATTGCTGCACAGGGATATTGTTTTGGTGGCGGCGTGGTATTAGCTATGGCACGCCTCGGCCTCGAGTTGCGTGGTGCCGTCAGCTTTCACGGTGCTCTGACCAGCGATGTTGTCGCGAAAAAAGGCAAGATCCAGGCCGAAATACAGGTCTATACCGGCGGTGCCGATGCCATGATTCCGCCCCAACAGGTCGGTGCTTTTGTTGAAGAGATGCAAGAAGCGGGAGCCAAGCTCACACTGGTGAGTTATCCAGGTGTACTGCACGGATTTACCAATCCCGCCGCAACTGAGCGAGGCGAGAAGTTCGGCCTACCACTCGCATATAACCAGGAAGCGGCAATGGATTCCTGGCAGGGCGCCCTGGATTTCTACCAAAAAATCTTCAACTGACAATGTTTGTGCCCGGTAAATTTACTACCGGGCACAAATCGCCTTTTAAATTTCAGAACTCTAATCTTCACTCAGATAGAGAGCACCTCTACCCTGCTCTGCCGCCTGGTCCCCTGGGTTGCGTAACGGGCAGTTATCCATAGAAAGGCACCCACAGCCTATACAACCTTCCAACCGATCGCGCAGCTGGGTCAGCTGGCGAATACGCTGGTCGAGGTCCTCACGCCAGCCTGCCGAGAGCTTGGCCCAATCTTTAGCTGTCGGCGTGCGTCCATTCGGAAGGGTTGCCAACGCCTGACGGATTTCGGCCAGTGGGATACCGGTACTCTGTGCCACCTTGATAATGGCCACACGCCGCAATACATCGCGGGAGTAGCGCCGTTGGTTACCACTGGTGCGCCAACTGCTAATCAGCCCCTTACTCTCATAAAAGTGGAGAGCGCTTACCGCTACATCACAGCGCTCTGCCACCTCTCCAACAGTCAACTCACGCCGGATACTTTGCCCCGGTTGGATAGCAGCTTTGTCATTTTTCGCCTTAGTCACCTAAAGGCCTCCCAAAACCATTGACCTCAATATTACTTGAGGTTTTACACTGCGCCGCGATCCAATGCAAGTAAAGGAAGGAAAGTGATGAACTGGAATCGTAAACAACCGAATCCGACTCTCCAGACACAGTCAGCACCGGGCTTCTTTCAACTGATGGTGGCAGCACAGAGCCTGAGCATCAGCCTGGTCAGAGAAACCAAGCAGCAAGAAAGTCCATCGGCTGCCAATACCGGGATCGGGTTGAATGCCTGCAAGGTCGGGGGCCAGTCATGAAAACTGTTGCTGCGATTGCAGTACCTGGTAATTTTACGGTTCCCACACCCCAGCGGCTGACGTTATTGTGCCTCGCAGCACTCACAATTATGTCCGGCGCTACTGTGGCGCCATCCCTGCCGGCCCTGGAAAACTATTTTTCCCAACACCCAGATAGTGCACTGCTGAGCCGGCTGGTTTTGAGTTTGCCCGCCCTGATGATCGCCATATTTGCACCTCTGGCCGGGATTATCTCAGACCGCTACGGAAGGCGCAGACTACTGCTATTGGCGGTAGGTCTGTATGGCTTTGCCGGGACTTCCGCTTTATTGCAAAACAGTCTGGAAGGAATTCTCGCCAGCCGCATTCTTCTGGGGGTGGCCGTAGCCGGCACAATGACCTCTGTCACTGCCTTGGTAGGAGATTATTTCACCCCCAGAGAGAGGCAGGTTTACATGGGGCAGCAAGGCGCTTTTATCAGCCTCGGGGGAGTTGTCTGTCTACTGGCCGGGGGATTACTGGCAGATCTGCATTGGCGTGGCCCTTTTGCCATTTACGGGGTTGCGCTGCTGTTGATTCCCGCGGTGCTGATCTACCTTCCTGAACCCAAACGCAGCTATACACTCAAAAAATCAAAAAGCATTGCAGAAAAAAAAATCTACTGGCTGGGATTCTCCGCCTTGCTCGGTGCTGCCATGCTGAACAGCCTGGCTTTTTTCCTGATCCCAACACAGCTGCCTTTCCTGCTGCAAGAGATCGGTGCCAGCTCTCCCAGTCAAGCCGGAGTAGCCATTGCTGCGGGTAATCTAATGGGCGCTCTCGCTTCGCTGACTCTGTTCCCACGTGCACACAAAATTTTTGGCAAATTTGGAATTTTCGCCTTCAGTTTTACCGTTATGGCCACCGGCATGGGGTTGATTTCCATAGCAGAATCTTTCTCTGGAATCATTATCGCCATGGCAATCTACGGTAGTGGTATGGGAACACTCATACCACATATTTTTTCTACAGGGTTGGAGTCAGCTACAGAAAATATGCGCGGGCGCATTTCGGGAGCGCTGACCGCCAGTGTATTTATTGGGCAATTTTTATCTCCTTTTCTCAGTCAGCCATGGGTTAATCACTTTGGTCTTGCAAGTGCCTTCTCTACAGTGGCTCTAGGGCTATTGTTACTGGCAGTTATAGCCCTGATAACCCACTGGCTTAAAACAAAAACATCCACTGAAATTAAATTGCGGTAGGATGTAGACCCGCCCGACAACGCAACGCCAAAGAAGTAACCGTAACTTTGGCAAGGAGAGAAAGTGAAACCTATTATTTCGATCCAGGGCCTCGGCAAAACCTATGCTGGAGGATTTACCGCCCTAAATAATGTCGACCTGGAAATTCAGCGTGGGGAAATCTTTGCCTTGCTTGGCCCCAATGGAGCTGGCAAAACCACCCTGATCAGCATTGTGTGTGGCATCGTCAACGCCAGTCAAGGCAGTATTCGCGTCAACGGGTTTGACATTCAGTCAGACTACCGCAAGGCCCGCAATGAGATCGGTTTGGTGCCGCAGGAAATTTCCACCGATGCCTTTGAAACCGTATGGGCTGCTGTGAAATTCAGTCGTGGCCTGTTCGGAAAATCCCCGAATCCCGCCTATCTGGAAAAGATTCTGCGGCAATTGTCTTTATGGGAAAAAAAGGACAATAAAATTATTACCCTGTCTGGTGGCATGAAGCGCCGCCTGATGATTGCTAAAGCGCTTTCCCATGAGCCGAATGTCTTATTCCTGGATGAACCCACCGCAGGTGTAGACGTAGAGTTGCGCCAGGATATGTGGGAGATGGTACGCGGACTAAAGGATTCAGGCGTCACCATTATCCTGACTACACACTATATCGAGGAGGCCGAGGAGATGGCCGATCGCGTCGGCGTCATCAATCATGGTGAACTGGTATTAGTGGAGGAGAAAAAAACCCTGATGCAGAAAATGGGTGAGAAGGAACTCAGCCTCAACCTGCCCGAGCCATTACAGAGAATTCCCGATGCCCTTGCCGACTTGCCTCTAAGCCTAAGCGGAGATGGCAGCCAACTGGTATACCGTTTCGATGTCAAAAGCGAAGACACTGGCATTGCGGAGTTTTTGCGCCGCCTCAATGCAGCCAGTATCGATTTTCGCGATCTACATACCAGAGAGAGTTCCCTGGAGGAAATCTTTGTCAACCTGGTGCACGGTGCGCGCAGGGAACGAGAGGAACAGCTAAGCAAGGAGACCCAGGAATGAACTGGTACGGAATCGCGGCGATTTACAAGTTTGAAATGGCGCGCACATGGCGTACTCTGATGCAGAGTATCGCCTCGCCGGTACTCTCCACCTCCCTCTATTTTATTGTGTTTGGCGCGGCCATCGGCTCGCGTATGGGGGACATTGACGGTGTTAGCTATGGAGCCTTTATTATCCCTGGCCTGATTATGCTGGCACTGTTAAGCGAGAGTATTTCCAATGCCTCTTTTGGTATTTTCTTTCCGAAGTTCTCAGGCACCATTTACGAAGTGCTATCCGCACCAGTATCGGCTTTCGAGGTTGTAGCCGGCTATGTGGGAGCTGCAGCATCCAAATCAATTATTCTCGGGCTCTTGATCCTGCTCACTGCACGCTTTTTTGTGGACTACGAAATTGTCCACCCCTTCTGGATGATCGTATTCCTGGTGCTGACTGCGGTCACTTTCAGCCTGTTTGGTTTTATCATCGGTATCTGGGCGGATGATTTCCAGAAACTGCAAATTATTCCGCTAATGATTATTACCCCCCTGACTTTTCTGGGTGGAGCTTTTTACTCCATTAGTATGCTGCCGGAAATCTGGCAGAAAATTACCCTGTTTAACCCGGTGGTCTACCTGATCAGCAGTTTCCGCTGGGCGTTTTATGGGGTTGCCGATGTAAACCTGGGCCTCAGCGTGGGAATGATCCTTCTTTTTCTTCTCCTTTGCCTGACAACTATCTGGTGGATTTTCCGCACCGGCTACCGGATTAAAACCTGATCAGTGAGATTTTAGGGATGGGGGAAATTCACGAGGGTGGCTGTGCCTGTGACGCCGTGCATTTTCGCGCCGCTGGCACTCCTCACCGAGTGAGCCTCTGTTCCTGTAGCTGGTGCCGAAAACGTACCGGCAGTCTAATCGGCGTGTCGGTGTATTTTGACAAGGCCAACGTAGAGTTCATCCGAGGCAAGTTGAAAAGTCACCAGTTAATATCCGATGCGAATCGCTGGATAGAGTGCCAGTTCTGCATCAGCTGTGGCAGTGCCGTTACCTGGACCCTGGAATTTCTGCCTAGGTATCGCGGTATTGCCGGAGGCGCCTTCGACGACCCGGTATTTATTCAGCCAGAACGCTACGTCTACTACCAAAATAAACCGGACTGGCTGGAAATAAATAGAGATATCAGCCGCTGCCCGATGATGGCGGGCCGCACCGACCAATATTAGAAATCAACGGTAACCGCGCATAAACAGTGCCACCGCCTTGCGCACCCGCTCGCGTCGCTCCTCCTCTGCCTGCACCTCACAGCAGCCGATCAATACACGCATATGCCGGCAACCCAGCAATATACCCATAAAGTCCTCAGCGGCCTCGGCCGGGTCCTCCACCCTCAACTTACCCATCTCGGTAGCACGGCGCAGCAACTGCTCAATATCCTTCAGAATTCGCTGAGGACCCGCATCGAAAAACAGCTGTGCCAGTTTTGATTCCTGCGCGGCCAGTGCGCACAAAAGCCGTAACAAGCGAATGCTATCTTCGCTGTCCACCATGCTCAGGAAGGCTTGGCCAATGCGCTCCAGTACTTCTGCCACCGAATCCCCCTCCTCCAGGTCGAAAATAGGCAGGGGCATCATCATCTCGCAGCGGGAAGTGATCGCAGCACTGAACAGCGTCTCTTTATCAGAGAAGTGGCTGTACACCGTCAGTTTCGATACACCCGCAGCAGAGGCCACCGCATCCACACTGGTTGCGGCAAAACCTTTGGTCAGAAACAGCTCCTTGGCTGCATCGAGAATTGCCTGGCGTTTGGCCAGATCCTTGGGACGCCCGCGCTGGGCAGCCGCCTGAGACTGTTCAGACATAGCACTCCATATACTGGACTCACCAGTTTAATAAATTTACTATACTCGCCAGTATAACATTACCGGCCGCCCGGCCATGACTCGTCCACTTCTGGACTTACCTTGTCGCCTCGCCGCCGAGGAAGGGAGCCCCTATGTACCGACCGCTACTCTTCACCGCGCTGTCGTTCAGCCTGCTGTTGTCCGCCTGCGCGCCATCGGAGCCCACCGAACAGCAAGAAAAACCCCGCCCAGCAGTAATGGTCCAACCCCAGGTGGCCAGCGCACAGATGGATGTATATCCCGGCGAGGTACGCGCCCGCTTCGAACCCGCCTTAGCCTTCCGCATCAGTGGCAAATTGCAGCGGCGCCTGGTTAATGTGGGCGACCGCGTTGAGCAGGGGCAGGCATTGGCCGAACTGGATACCGAGGACCTGCTCCTGCAGCTGGATTCTGCGCGCGCACACCTCACCTCTGCCGAAGCCGACCAGCGCTTGGCGAGCAGCGAGTTAGAGCGTCACCGTAAACTATTGGAACGCCAGCTGGTCAGCCACTCACAGTTCGATGCGGTGGAAACCCGCTTCGAAGCCAGCGATGCGCGTCTGCAACAGGCCAGGGCGCAACTGGATGTAGCGCGCAACCAGGCCACTTACGCAGAACTGAAGGCGCCTGAGAGCGGAGTGATCGCCCGCCGTATGGCTGAAGCAGGCCAGGTTGTCGCCGCTGGCCAGGGGGTTTTCGAGCTGGCCGCCGACGGTGAACGCGAGGTGCGCATCGATTTGCCGGAGCAGGCAATTGGTCATTTCCGCGTCGGCCAGCCACTGACCGTGGAACTTTGGTCGCAACCAGGTAAATCCTTTCCCGCCCTGGTGCGTGAGCTATCCCCCGCCGCAGATCCAGTATCCCGCACCTTTGAAGCACGCGTGGCTTTTACCGATAAAACCACCGGCATTGAAATAGGCCAGAGCGCCAGGGTCTTCGTTCCCAAAGCAGCAGCTACCGATGTTTTACAGGTCCCCATGTCAGCAGTGAGCGCCGATGAAGGCAAAGCCTTCGTATGGGTACTGAACCGCGAGCAGCAAATCCTGCATAAAACCGAAATCACTGTGGGGCCCTATGGCCAGGAGTTTGTACCAGTTTTCTCCGGCCTGCGCGCCGATGATTGGGTCGTTGCCGCCGGCACTCACCTTCTACTGGAAGGACAACAGGTTCGCCCAGTGGATCGCATGAACCGCCCAATCGATCCAGACCGGGCCCTCGCGCGCCAGGACTGAGTGGCGGCCGCACTCAGAAAAGAATCTGACCGAGCGCGCAGCAAAAGGCGCTGCTACGAATTTGCCGAAATACGGCTTGCTCGATAGGGCCGTACTTCAACACAGAGAAATTGCCATGGGTTTTAACCTTTCCGAATGGGCACTGAAAAATCGCCCGCTGGTACTCTACGCCATGATCGTACTGGGGCTGCTTGGCGCGGCCTCTTACACGCAACTTGGGCAAAGTGAAGACCCGCCCTTCACCTTCAAGGTAATGGTGATCAATACCCTTTGGCCCGGCGCCAGTGCCGAAGAGGTATCCCGTCAAATTACCGAGCGGGTAGAGAAAAAACTACTGGAGACTGGCGACTACCAACGCATCTCCTCTTTCTCCCGCCCCGGCCAATCCCAGGTGCTGTTTGTCGCCCGCGACGATATGCATTCGCGGGATATTCCCGATCTCTGGTACCAGGTACGCAAAAAGGTCAGTGATATCCGCCACACCCTGCCACCGGATATCCAGGGCCCATTTTTTAACGACGAATTCGGCACCACTTTCGGCAATATCTACGCACTGACCGGCAGCGGCTTCGATTACGCCCTGATGAAAGACTATGCCGAGCGCCTGCAGTTGGCACTGCAGCGGGTCAAGAATGTGGGCAAGGTGGAATTACTGGGTCTGCAGGACGAAAAAATCTGGGTGGAAATTTCCAACACCAAGCTCGCCTCCCTGGGTATTCCCCTCACCGCAGTGCAAAGCGCACTGCAATCGCAAAACCAGGTCGCTGATGCCGGCTTTGTAGATACAGTGAGCGACCGTGTGCGTATTCGCGTGAGCGGCCAGTTTCACTCGGTCGATGAAATTCGCCGCTTCCCCATCACCGCCGGTGGGCGCACCCAGAGGCTGGGTGATATTGCCGAAGTACACCGCGGTTTCAGCGATCCTGCACAACCGCGCATGCGCTTTATGGGCGAAGACGCCATCGGCTTGGCCGTATCCATGAAAGAAGGCGGTGATATCCTCAAGCTGGGCAAACAGTTGGACACTACTTTTGCAGAGCTGCAGGAAGACCTGCCGATCGGCATGCAATTGCGTAAGGTGTCCGACCAGCCTGCGGCTGTAAAACGTGGTGTGGGTGAGTTCCTGCAGGTATTGGCAGAGGCGCTGGGCATCGTCCTATTAGTGAGCTTCTTCTCCCTCGGTACCCGCCCCGGCTTGATAGTAGCGCTATCGATACCATTGGTGCTGGCCATGACATTCGCATTAATGAATTACTTCAATATTGGCCTGCACAAGATTTCCCTGGGCGCCCTGGTACTCGCCCTTGGCCTGATGGTGGACGATGCCATTATCGCCGTGGAAATGATGGCCATCAAAATGGAACAGGGGCTCAGCCGACTAAAAGCGGCCGGCTTCGCCTGGACCAGTACCGCCTTCCCCATGCTCACCGGTACCTTAATCACCGCCGCCGGTTTCCTACCCATCGCCACGGCCGAATCCGGCACTGGGGAATACACCCGCTCGATCTTCCAGGTAGTCACGCTTTCCCTGGTTGTTTCCTGGATTGCCGCAGTAGTATTCGTGCCTTACCTGGGACATTACCTGCTGCCCAATTTAGCTCGCCATGATCACAGCGGTGAGGTTCAGGACCCCTACCAGAAGCCCTTCTATCAGCGCTTCCGCCGCCTGATCACTTGGTGCCTGCGCCACCGCAAAACTGTCATAGTGGCAACCCTGGCGATCTTTATCGGTTCCCTGGCCTTGTTCCGTCTGGTGCCACAACAGTTCTTCCCCTCTTCCGGGCGTTTGGAGCTATTAGTAGATCTCAAGCTGGCCGAAGGTGCCTCACTGAAATCCACCGAGTTCCAGGCCAAGCGGCTGGAAACCCTGCTGGATAAAAACGACCTGGTGGAAAACTATGTGGTGTATGTGGGCACCGGTTCGCCGCGTTTCTACCTGCCACTGAACCAGCAACTTCCTGCAGCCAGCTTTGCCCAGTTTGTAGTGATGACCCGCAGTATTGAGGAGCGCGAGCAGGTTCGCAGCTGGCTGATCGAAACCATGGCGGAGGAATTCCCCACCCTGCGTAGCCGGGTATCCCGCCTGGAAAATGGACCACCGGTTGGCTATCCGGTGCAGTTTCGTATCTCCGGTGAACATATTGGTGAAGTGCGCAGCCTGGCCCGCCAGGTTGCCGAGCGTGTGCGGGAAAATTCCAAGGTTACCAACGTACATCTGGACTGGGAGGAGCCCAGTAAAACCGTCAATCTGAATATCGATCAGGACCGCGCACGCACCATGGGTGTGAACAGCGCCTCGCTTTCCCGTGCCCTGCAAAGCTCACTCACCGGTATTACCGTTAGCCAATACCGCGAAGACAACGAACTGATTGACGTACGAGTGCGCGGCGATGAGCAGGAGCGCTACGCTCTCAGCCAACTGGGCAATCTGGCGGTGCAAACCGACAGCGGCCGCAGTGTCCCCCTCAACCAGATTGCCACCCTGGAGTACGGCTTCGAGGAAGGGATTATCTGGCACCGCGATCGCCTGCCCACGGTCACAGTGCGCGCAGACATTTATGGTGAAGAACTGCCCGCTAATGTTGTAAATGAAGTATGGCCGCGCCTGCAGAATATTCGTGAGCAATTGCCACCGGGCTACCTGCTGGAAATTGGTGGCAGTGTGGAGGAATCCGAGCGCGGACAAAAATCAGTGAATGCCGGTATGCCGCTGTTTGTGTTGGTGGTATTTACCCTGCTGATGCTGCAGCTGCGCAGCATGTCCCTGTCTACGATGGTCTTCCTCACCGCGCCTTTGGGACTGATCGGGGTTACCTTGTTCCTGCTGCTGTTCGGCAAACCCTTCGGTTTTGTCGCCATGCTAGGCACCATTGCCCTGGCCGGTATGATTATGCGCAACTCCGTCATTCTGGTGGATCAGATACAGCAGGATATCAGCCAGGGCTTGAGTGCCTGGGAGGCAATTATTGAGTCCACTGTGCGGCGTTTCCGCCCAATCGTTTTAACCGCCCTGACTGCGGTATTAGCGATGATCCCACTGTCGCGCAGTGACTTCTTCGGCCCCATGGCTGTTGCCATTATGGGGGGATTGATCGTAGCTACCGCCTTGACCCTGATCTTCCTGCCAGCCCTGTATGCCGCCTGGTTCCGGGTGCGAGAGGAGAAAACAGAGACTGAGGTAGAAATTCCAACGGAGTTAAATGGTGCTGAGCCGCAGGTATCCTGATAATCGCTGACACCCTAATAAAAAGACTCAAGTAAAAACCAAAAGAAAAAAGGCCCGGATATTTACATCCAGGCCTTTTTTCATTCAGCAGCTTTTAATCACCACCATCAACATACGATTAAGACTTCTTGGATTTTGCAGCCAGAGAGTCATACACAATACCGGTCCAAATATCCGGGGCCATAAAACCCTGTCCATACTGATCATCGAAATCCTTGGTGGGCTTGGCAGCAATGACTTGATCGCGACTTTGACCACTATCGACCAATTTCTGAATGCGATCCCTCAGGGTCTCCAGCATATCCCGTTGCACTTTTAACTCCGCAGGATTACTCAGAGGACCATGTCCGGGAATGATTTTTGTGTTTTTACCAGAAAGCGCCAATGCGGTGTCCATAGCTTCAATCATGCCATTCACCGAACCACCAGAAGAAAGATCGATAAATGGATAAGTGCCATTGAAATAGATATCGCCCATATGAATCACATCGGCTTTGGCGAAATGCACAATAGAATCACCATCGGTATGGGCTGGGCCGACATGCTGTACCTTAACCTCATCACCATTCCAGTGAAAAGTGGTGGCATCGGTAAAGGTGATTACCGGTAGTGCTGCTGGCGGTGAGGGCTCAACCTTACGCTTAAAAGCCTCTATAAACTGTTCGGTACTCACACGTTTGCGCACATTCTCATGGGCAACGATCAGGGCACCACTTTTACCCAGGTTTTCATTGCCGCCGGTATGATCGCCGTGCCAATGGGTATTGATCACAAAGCGCAGCGGCTGATCTGCCAAACCCGCCACCGCTTTCTGTATTTTTGCAGTGAGTGGTGCATATTGGTCATCCACCATAAAGGTGCCGTCCTCTCCGACCAGTACTGCGATATTGCCACCAGCCCCCTGGAGCATATATACATTACCTGCCACCGGCTCACTGCTAATTTCGATCTTGGCAAAGCGGTCTTCGGCCAATAGCGGGGTGCTGATTAGAGACGCTAACAGCACCGCAATAGCTGCAATCTGCTTCATGAATATTTCTCTGTTTTTATTGTCATATTGCTACAGTGATATTACTCAATTCAGGACGCCTGCTCTAGCTGCTTAGGCTCGCCCTTTGCTTCCTGACCGGACAACATGGCCATTAATATATCAGGGCGGTCGGTAACAATACCATCCACGCCCAGGTCGATGTAGCGTTGTAGATCGGCCCGCCCGTTTGCTGTCCACACAGAAACATGCAGGTTGAGTTTGTGTGCCGCACGCATAGTACCCGCAGTTACCACATCCAATCCAAAGTGGAACATTGGCAACTGCATTGTCTGATAGTGAGGGGCCAGCAGGCCTTCCGCTCGAATCAATTGAGCAAAATACAATAGTGCCGCTTCCCAGGTCACTGCGCCTGTAGCAACATCCGGACTGAGACGCCTGAAGGCACGAACAACTCCATGATGAAAGGAAGAAACAATCACCTGCCCATGCTTTTCCTTCGTCTGTAATACCTCGCTCAAAACCTCTGCGGCAGCGTATTTAGCGCTTTTTAACTCCAGAATCAGAGGAGTATCACCCACTTCCTCCAATGCCTCTTCAATAGTAATAATTGTCAGAGGATTCTCACGATAGGGATAGCTCTCTCCATCGGGGCTCCAATGATAAGCAATATTTAACTCGCGCAACTGGGCAAGGGTCATATCCTCAACAGAACCACTGCCATCTGAAGAGTCTTTCAACTCAGGATCATGTAATAAAACCAGATGGCCATCGGCGGTAAGCCAGAGGTCCACTTCGATACCATCGACACCCAGCTCCACCATTTTTTGTAAATACAACGAGGTATTACCGGGATACAGACCGTTGCTGCAATCATTACCATGGGAAATCACCATAGGGTTACGTGTATGTGTAAGCCGCAATGCCGATTTTTTCGCAGGTCTTGATCTGGCGTAAATCATCAGCACGATCAACAGACCAGCAAAGATCAACAACATAGACATGAATCAATACCATTTATACGCGACAAAGAAACAGTTGCCCTGGCATACCAAACACCGCTTGCAGACACAGTCAATACACAAAATCCAATAAAAGTCCTTATACCACGTAGAATTTCAACCATTGACAGCTGGCTCGGCCATTAGCTCTTCTCCAGCTCTCTCATTATTTTCCGTAGTATTCTCTTTCCCGCCACTGCCCTTATTAGCTCTCTCTTTCCAGTAGTGAAGCAATACATCCTGTAACCACAAAGGAAAAAAAATCACCAAATCATAAAAACGATTTAACAGTATGCCAGTATGCATTACTGAAGTGGCCAAAAGGCGCAGCCCACCACAAAGCAGACGTAAACTGAGCACCAGGCAGGTGCCTATTACAGTACGCGCAGAGGAGATAAATTGCTCCAATGGAATTGCAGTAAAAGCCAGAATTAAAGGAAGGATAAAACCAAGCCCCATCTGCGTCAGAGAAACAGGCCAATAAGTCCCCATTCCCGCCATCATCGGCAAAGCCTCACCTGCACTGGCAGCCAGCAGCTGGTCATACTGTAAAAGTAATTCACGCGTAAATGCCAAGCAGGCCTCTACCATAGAAAAAAGTAGCAACAGTGCCAAAGCAGCCCAGTTCAAACGACGCCGGATATTATCTGACAAGGTATTGATCGCCGGAAACATCCGTGTGACTTGCAAGCATTCCATCACCATGATTCCAAGGCTCACCTGTAAAAAGATAAGTACGTAGGCGACAATATCTGTAACAACAAAACTACCGAGAAAACTATTACCACCCAATATTTCTGCTACCGGGCGCGCGATTAACTGAAAATTAACAGAAATACCAGCCACCGCCACCATTAAAGCCGTGGAAGCAATTAAAAATCGGCCCATGGAAGAGGCTGACAGAAAGCGCACACTACGATCACTTTCCTGCAAAATTTCCTCATAGCGCTCCATGTGTAAGTCCAGGGCTTTAGCACGCCGAATGACCGACTCTACATTTTTATTGATTCTCCCCAGTGTGATTAGCATTGCACGCCAACTGGGCATCATTCGTTTCAGTAACTGATGTCGCTCACGAGTAGATTCCCGATAAGACTCCAGAGCCTTGGATTCCGCCTTTCGCATGGAGTGATTAATCGTTTCCAGCACGTCTGCCACAACAGAATCATCCTGGGCGGGAATTTCTGATACGGAGCGAATAGCACGAGCCCAGTTGGAGGGTTCAGGAGGCACTTCAGCACTGCGTACATAGTCTTCATCGATAGATGTCAGCTGCTCGCACAAACGACGGTGAAGTGTTGGATATTGCGCCAACTCTCTCTTCATTGCCCCTTCTATACGCTCAAATTCCCTTTCGATATGACGCTCTGCCGTCGCCCTGCCAGCTGCCAGCAAAACTTCTCGATTGCGCTCAAGGAGAGTCTGCTCTGCGGTGCCCAATGCACCAGCCGCAAGGCGCAGGGAACGATAACTAAAGCGCGCCAGAGCATATATAGCCCTATGTACCGGCCTCCTGGCAAGGAACATTGCGAAAAGGCCGAATAGGAGCCAAAGCCACAGCGGCAAACTATTGATTAATGGACTCACGATGTTAGCTCCCTAGCGACAATTCAATTGCCCATCCTATCAGCTAGCAGTCACACAATCGCCCAAAATGTCACAGTTTATATTGCTATAAGACGACATCACCCTATCAGAGATAAATCCAGACAAAATGGTACCAGGGTATCTATTTCAACAAGATAAACCGGCATCGAAATAGCATTTGCAGCATTAATGTATTGAATTACCCAATAGTGTTTATTCGCACGCCACACCTTCTCAAATTACAATGCCGACAAATTCTCGGGAAAGAGTCCTCCTCAAATATTCACTAACCAGGCAGTATTCCCAGATAAAAAATGACTCAGGAAATTCTCCAAATATTAAGCACCAATAAAGCGAAGCATTCAGAATAAAAAGAGGTAGGACTGAGAAGCTAAAGACGCAAATGACACAGCAAAAAATCACGACCAGGGAGAAGTGTTTTTGGGAAAATGACACTCAGGGATACATGAGAACAATTTTCACAGATAGTTCCACCAATAAAAAATAACTGCGACATTTTCTTAATGTGGTTTTTTTATAACTGAAAATAAGGCATCTATTTTTCCAAGCCGTCCCACCCCACGTCTACACTCCAAACTAAATTCTCACTGGGTGAGTCATTTTCCCTAAGTACAAAAAGGGAATATGCGTAAGCAGGGATGCCTTCAAAAGAGGCATCAAAAGCCAATCAGGAAACTTATGTAACAGGAGTTGATAGAGGATCTCAAACTCAAATTTGGGAAAGATCTATCTGTATCAAGGAGAGGTACGAGGTATATGCCGGTTCTTTTTTTCAGCAATTCCGGCCTTCAGGGCGATCTTTTATTTTCACTTTTTTCTCAGTCTATTCCGCTCCCATGGGAAAAGGCGAGCATAGGAAAACAGCGCCATTGCCTGCAGCACTATGAGGCAATAATTGTTGACTGTTGGCAAATAGGTATTGCCGCCACATCCAAAGAATTTCTTTCCGACCTGAAAAAGATCAGTCATCCAAAAGCTATCCTTATTAACTTTCCAGTGGACTTACCTTTACATATCTTGGAAAAACTGCGCCAAAGTGGTTTCTACCTCCTCTGTGACAGTAATACCAGCCAGGAAAATTTAATTCAGAGATTAAGTACTGCTATTCACAGCTGTGAAAGCAGGCAGCATGGCAGTACCCCAAATCCTCTTCCTCTAACACGCAGAGAACAGGAAATTCTAGGACAACTGACTACGGGTGAACCCAACAGTGTGATTGCCACCAAACTTCACTTGAGTGAACACACTGTAAAAAACCACATGTATAACATATTCCGAAAAATCGGCGTAAAGAATCGCCTGCAAG
Organism: Microbulbifer sp. NBRC 101763; assembly: GCF_040371615.1. Classification (NCBI taxonomy): domain Bacteria; kingdom Pseudomonadati; phylum Pseudomonadota; class Gammaproteobacteria; order Cellvibrionales; family Microbulbiferaceae; genus Microbulbifer; species Microbulbifer sp. NBRC 101763. Next base: position 607,803 of record NZ_BAABQV010000002.1, on the reverse strand, counting down.
CCAGTAATTGGGCAAAACTCAATCTCCAGGAAGAGAAAATATGAGGCTAAGCCTGCTGATATTTTTTCTCTGTATGTCAATTGCCTATGCTCAGGATGACACAACCGTCCCTCCTGCAGACACCGACTCAGGCAAACTAGAGGATGAAATCAGCGGGTTTAATATTGATCGAACAATAACGCGAACCGGGCATGATTTTGCGCGTTATCTGAGTGAATACAGAAATCTGAACTATCCAGATTCAACTTACAACTTAACAGTTTACGAGCGCCCCTCCGCACGGTGGGGCAACCTGATTTGGGTAACCTATAACGACAAAATAGTTTTTCGGCGCTTTATCACCCCAAGCACCAACAATATACACCGGCTGGCCGATGAGGCAGCACAGTATATTCACCAAGCGGTACTACAAGATCGCGTAAGCAGTGCGTTCACAGATAATTTTGATTTGGGAAAGGATGAATTCTAATGCAAATCAGATATTTGATAGTTCCTGCTGCCCTGCCTGTGATTATGTTCCTGTCCAGCAGTGGCTATGCCACAGAATTAATTTACGAACCAGTAAACCCCAACTTTGGTGGCAACCCATTAAATGGCACCTACCTGCTACAAAATGCGCAAGCACAGGACAGCCATGATGACCCCGACAAGCCAGACAGTCTGTATGAGCAGCCCAGCGCTCTGGATCGTTTTACTGACTCCCTCGAAACACGGCTTTTAAACCAGTTGCTTACTGATGTGGGCGATGGCAATAGCGGTGAACTAATAACTGATGACTTTATCGTGCAGATCGTTGACAACGACGGTGTACTGACCGTGTTGATCACTGACCGGAGTACTGGAGATAAAAGCGAAATCGTTGTAAGCGGGCTCAACCCGACTAATTAGCATAGTACCCAACTCCGAAGGAAAACTGGCAATGCGTAATGCAATAAAAAAAGCCATAGTTTTGCCCGCCCTGGCGTTCATATTAACACTAAGCGGCTGCTCCGCATTTAAAAGTCTTGGTGATGCCATTTTTGGCCCAGGTCGTACTGAGGCCATGCTCACACCGCGTATGAACACCTACAGGGATTTACTTAACCTGCCAGAACCAAAGGGTAAAATTCTGGCAGCGGTATACAGTTTTCGGGACCAAACGGGACAATACAAGCCTGCCCCAAACAGCAGCTTCTCTACCGCTGTCACCCAGGGCGGTGCCGCCATGTTGATGGATGTGCTGAATGAATCAGGATGGTTTATTGCGCTTGAACGCGAGGGATTGCAAAACCTACTCACTGAAAGAAAAATTATTCGCGCTGGTCTCAGCAAGCCGGATGCCCCTGCAAACAACAGTGTCCCTCTACCTACCTTAATTGCCGCCAATGTCTTATTGGAAGGGGGAATTGTCGCCTACGACCAGAATATTCAAACTGGTGGCGCAGGAGCCCGCTACTTTGGTATCGGAGCTGATGAGCAATACCGTATTGATCAGGTCTCCGTGAATCTGCGTGCTATCGATATCCGCTCAGGCCGAATATTGCATTCGGTATTGACCTCGAAAACCGTTTACTCAAAAGCAATCAGTGCCGATGTATTTCGCTTTGTAAGATTCCGGCGCCTACTGGAAATGGAAGCCGGAGTGACATACAACGAACCCGCGCAACTTGCTATGCTTTCAGCAATGGAATCTGCGGTAATTCATCTGATCAGTGAGGGAATTATTCACAATTCATGGGCACTGGCGAACCCCGATGATATCAACAACCCCGTACTGCAATATTACCTGAATGACAGCACGGTGATTATGTGATGAATCCACTTGAGACAGGACGAGCTTAAAAGGCTGAAGCAACCATGCCAAGTATTAACAAGCACCACCTCCCCCTGAGCCTTACCGCTGCCCTCTTTCTCTTTTCAGGGGTTTGCAGCGCCACAGACCTGGATTCCAGCAATGAGCTGGCGATCTCCAGTGAACTGAGCGCCGCCAACCTTATTTCTGTTTCCAATCTCACCGTCATTAACCAGGAAGGCGGTGTAAACCATATCAACGTACGACAGTCAGGGCGAACCAACTACACATCTGCTCATCAGGATGGCAATCGAAATAATCTCTCTGTCACCCAGGCTGGCGAAGACAATGTTATTCTATCAAGACAGATAGGAGATCAAAACTTAAGTGGCCTGATCCAAGTAGGCTACGAGAACCTAATTGATATCGAGCAGTACGGCATGGGAAATTCTGCCGGGATTTCCCAATTCGGTACGCAAAACAGTGCCCATGTACAAGAAATTGGCATCTTGCATAAGGTCAATATCTACCAAAGTGGCCATGGATTACACACGTCTGTCACAGTAACAGGCACTGCGACGACCACCTATATCAGCCAATACGATTAAAACTGGTATTTGATCAATTCTCTACTGGCACTATTTTTTATTGGTTTTCTATCACCACCAAGGTCTGTCTCTCATTAAAAATTGCTTTCGGCGCATTTCACCTAAGTTAATAATGATTAATCCTGCACTGATTTCAACTCTGCTATCGATATAGTACATTCAACTCAACAAACCCTGTATATCTGGCCAGTCGCATATTTTGCCGAAATAGAAAGTTCCATAAATTTACCATCTAACGATTCGAACTATTTTCCTAGTTTTTAGAGAGTTACCTCCTATAGCCGTCTCGCAGGATTAGGGCAAAACTCTAAACATATCCGATCACTTGTTGTTTACACCTCTCGGACATTACGTCATGCAGGCATTAGGTTGTTATATAGAGATCATCTTCTCTGGGCCAAACCGGCCCTTCTTTACCAAGGTCCCGAATGTTGTACCTGGGAGTCACTTGAATTTTCAACCTGGCATTAGAGCAGTACCGCCATCTTAATGAAATTTATCTAGCGACAGGGAACGATCAGTCGCTGGTAGCAGTATTCAGTCACGGATCAATAGTGTTTTAAATTCCCCTGCGGGATAAAACCGTATTGCCGTAATTACCCTTACCTGAAAAGGTACGGAAGTAATTCAGCGTAAATTTCGCTGGTTTATATAGCGTCGGAAGAAAAGGAGTATCTCATGAAGACGTTAACCCCTATCGCAGCAGTGGTCGCCATTGCCATAAGCAGTGGCGCACTTGCAGCAAGTAACACCACAATCCAGAATCAGGGAGGCGTTGGCAATATCGCGACTTCCACTCAAGTCGGCCCAGGTGTTGACAATAACCTGGTAATTCAGACTCAAGCTGGCACTGTCAATACATCAACTGCTCTACAAACTCTTGGCAGTGACCTCAATACTATCAACCATCTCCAAACTGGCGCCCTGAACACTGCTACATCCACTCAATCTGGCGGACTCCTGAACACCGCTTCTATTACCCAGGTTGGTAGCGGTAACAGTGGTATAACCACACAAGCCGCCTCGTCATTTGCATCTACAGCACTTATTAACCAGGTCGGTGATTTTAACACTGGCGTGGTTACTCAAACTGCCAGTTCACTGGATCTTGCTTCAATTAATCAAGCTGGCGACTTTAATGTTGCGACTGTTACCCAAACACTCAGCAGCTTAAATACTGCCATTGCCAATCAAGTGGGTGATGTTAACATCGCCACACACATTCAAACAGGTGCACTCCACACATCAACATCCACACAAGTGGGCACCCTCAATGTTGCTACCGTTTTCCAGGCTGGCTTGGGCAGTGATTCTTTCACACTACAGACTGGTTTCGGCAACGTATCCCTTCATGCCCAAACTGGCTTTTTTAACGATGCATTCACCAATCAGCTAGGCACTATCAACATTTCCACCATCACCCAAGCCGGGTTTGGGCACGATGCAATTGTCAATCAGGTTGGCACCGCCAACTTGCATACCATCACTCAATTTGGACTTAACGAAACCGCTGTTGCCACTCAGGTCGGTACTGGTAACGTCGGCATAATAGTGCAGTAGGAATACCGACCAAACCTTTTGAAAATGGATGTCAAATCACTCGTACTAGGAAGTTAGAGGTTTTACCATGAAGAAGTTAGCCCCAATCGCCGCAGCAATTGCCCTCACCGCAACTGCCGGTGCTTTCGCAGCGAACAACACAGCTGTTCAAAGCCAGTTTGGAGTTGGAAACCTGGCCACTGCAACTCAGGTTGGCCCAGGGGTAGATAACAATACCATTACCCAGACCCAGGTTGGCCTGCTTAATCTATCCACTGCATTACAATCTGCGGGAAATAGTTTGAGCACCATCAATCATACCCAGGCTGGTGCCTTTAATGCGGCCACCTCCTTCCAAATTGGTTCCACACTAACTACTGCAAATATTACCCAAGTAGGTGCTGCAAACGTTGGTACAACCACACAGACGGCCCCTTCCATCGGCAGTGTGGCAAATATCAACCAAAATGGATTTGTAAACTTTGCCAGCACTTTGCAAACTATCAGCTTCTTTGATGTTGCCACCGTAACTCAAAACGGTCTGCTCAACCTGGCTCTGGTAGTACAACCACTGGGTGCCTTCAATACTGCTGCAGTTACTCAAACCGGTGTCCTGAACAGCGCATTCCATTCCCAGGTTGGTGCCTTTAACACCACTACCTCAAACCAGCTCGGCGCATTAAACAGCGCTACAGCTATCCAAACCGGTTTCTTCAATGATTCTGGCATCCTGCAAGCTGGTGCCCTGAATTTTGCTCTACATACTCAATTGGGCGCATTCAATGACGCACAGTCAAACCAAGTGGGCCTCTTGAATATTGCCACCAAAACTCAGATAGGTTTGGGCCATGATGCAGTAACAACTCAAGTGGGACTGCTCAATAGCCACTTCACCACTCAGATCGGATTTAACGAAACTGCATTCGCCACCCAGGTTGGCATTGGTAATGTCGGTGTAATTACACAGTAGTTCCTTAGAGAGAGAGAAGCTTGTGGCGGTCATTAAATGACCGCCTTTTTTTAAACCCTGATTTCTCTTTGCTTTTATAACCTCGAGGTACGATTACTTTTTTCTCAACGAAATTTGCGAAGCTAAAAGCTCCTGGAAATAGTAGAGGAGGGTGAAAACCTTAATGTCTAATCCCATGGTGTCACAGATTTATTTACTGTATGGCATAAGTATCGTTAACTTATAAAAAAGCCCACTTTATTCCCAGGTTTTCAAGACTTCTGTCCTATAGCCGTAGAACCGCTCCTCATCAAAACTCTACTCAGCATCAAGATGCTGTTCATGAGGTATCGCAAGGTTGATTTCCTGAATGTCAAAAAATTGAAGTTCTGTCTTCAAATATTGATTGTAAAACTGCCACTTGGAAATACCCAGCAATTTTTACAGTGGGAAAAGCACTTTACAGTACCGAATGATGTTGTTTTATCAATTTTTCCGCATTAAAAAGCTTCTCAAGCTGATCAAGATATCTCTCTAGGAGTACCGATGAACAAGTACACACCCTTAGCGGCAAGTATTTTTCTTGCAATCGCCAGTACCGGAGCCGTCGCTGCAAACAACACTGCCGTACTTTTCCAGAATGGGGCAGGAAACTCAGCTACTGCCGATCAAAGTGATCCAACCGTTAACAATAACTTTATTTTCCAGACCCAAGTGGGAAATAACAATACAGTTTATGCAGAGCAAACAAACGGCAATGGCTTAGGGGTGATTACACAAACCCAAACCGGGGATAATAATAACGCCGAATCTTACCAGGAAGGTAATACACTGGGCACCACGGCCACCATTACCCAGATTCTGAATAATCACAATGCGGTAACCGATCAGGATTTCAATACTGGCGGTGCAGCGGTTATTATCCAGTCTGGAGATATGCAGACAGCCCAAATTGATCAAGTTTCTAACGCACTAACTGTTGGCGCAGCAACACAGAGTGGCTTTAATAATAATGCTTTTGTATTCCAAATCATGAACCTGGCTGACGTGGCTACTGTTGTGCAAGGTGGCACCACAAACCAAGCCAATGTTTTCCAGGTAATGGGTACCGGAGATGCGGCTACTGTCGCCCAGTTTGGAGTAACCAATATTGCCACAGTTGCTCAAACATCGGGCACCGGTAACGTGGCCACTGCTACCCAGATTGGCACAATTAACGTTGCCAATATCACACAAACTGGTGGCTTTGCGAATACTGCCACTCTCACACAAAATGGCACCAACAGTGGCACTCTATTACAGAGTAACAGTAGCTTAAGCTCTATTAATGCAATCCAATCTGGCACATCCAATGGTGTAGTACACAACCAGGTATTGGCAACTAACGCTACATCACTATCAACCCAGGTTGGCACCTTCAACCAGTTTAATATCACTCAACAGGGAGGTGACAACTACAGTGAGCTTTGGCAAGTTGGTGATAACCAAGTTGCTATACACAGTCAAACTGGTGACGATAACTGGGCACTAACCGAGCAATTTAGTAGCTTTAACTTTGCAACAGTCACTCAGCCTGGCAGCTCAAACGACTCCTTCATTTTGCAAGGTGTAGGAACAGGAAATGTCACAAATGTATTGCAGATTGGTAGCTTCAATAGCTCTATTGCAACTCAGGTCGGCAATGCAAATATGATCTCTGTTACCCAGCTAAGTGATGGTAATGTTTCCATAGAAAACCAAATTGGGGATGGCAATATGGCTGTTGTTGTTCAGTAGTTCAAACTTGGGAAAGCCAACCTGACAACAGGTTAGCTTTCCCAGCACTTCAATTCCGATCTCTGGAAACACTAGACACTTGAATCTTTACTACCTCTCCACACCACAAAATTAGATTCTTTTATGTATTACGGTTTCATAGCTGCATCTTCCAAGTAATATTGAAATCCAGCATCTCTGGATATGTAAATGCACAACCAAAGGTAAATACCATACCAACAAGTACCATCAACTGGTTTAAGTATAAGAAAAAAGCATCAGCTGGCACTTTTAAAATCCAATACATCACCCAAGCAAACTAAACGACAATACGATAATTTGCATTTAATTAGGTGCCAAGAAAAATAGATTTAAAAATACACATCAATTGAAAAGACATACCTGCCAAGGCATTTTTTTTACGCTCACTTCAGCTAAAGTTTCCTGTAAGGAAATTTTGTAGGCCCCGGCGATGGCTTCACTTGGAAGAGGCCATCTTCGTGTAAATGGATATGAATGGACTCGAGTACACGGTAATACGCAGGAGTACACAGTGAGGAAGGTTACCGTTCTGCCCCTGGCAATTTTGTTGTCAGCCAGTGGTATTGTAAGCGCTTCAGATAACACCTCAACAATTGAACAGAGTGGTAATAACAATTCCGCCACGGCCGACCAGACGGACATAGGCGCTATCGACAACCACATTGAAGTTAATCAAAGTGGCAACCATCATAGCGCTGAAGCCATACAGACCAATGAGGCTGACAGCACCATTTACCAAATTCAGGAAGGTACCCTGAATGACATGTACAGCCTGCAGATGGGTGGCATCGGAAACAATGTACTGATCTATCAATCAGGAATGGACAATCGAGCCAGTACTTACCAGATTTCGGCACAAAATAATGAGGCTATGATTCGCCAGAATGGAATGGGCAATGAGGCGGAAATCCACCAGCACCTTGGTAGTGATAATGTTTCAGTTATTGAGCAAATTGGCGATATTCATGGCGCTCTGATTGGCCAATATGCAAGCTTTAACTCCGAGGCTTATATACTGCAGGAAGGTTCCTATCACGAAGCCTTAATCAGCCAGGAAGGCAGTGGTCACTACGCCAATATTCATCAGGCGGGTATGTCCCACACTGCTGAAATTGAACAGGCTGATATGTATAACGAAGCTGATATAGTTCAAAATGGTGAAAGCAACCTGACTACGATTGTCCAGGTTTCCTGGTACAACAGCGCTTATGTTAATCAGGATGGATTTATGAACCATGCCACTATTATGCAGTCAGGTGGTGGCGGACTTGGTGGCGGACATATGGTGATAGTGAACCAGTCCGGTGGATTGAATAACGCAACGGTGATCCAGTCTGGGTTTTCTGAGTCAGCAAATATTACCCAGGTGGGCACAGGTAATACCGCCATAGTGCATCAGTAATCCAGATATTTCATGCTGAGGAGATTAATTAGCTCCTCAGCCATTCTTATTTTTTGGAGTTAATTTCCGGTCAATAATTTAATTTCCCTTACCATTTAACTCCCAGCTATTTTTTTGGGGAGCTACCCCCATATAGCCACACTTAATTTCCATTATCCCAGACCTACTAAACCGTAGAATAACTGCAAACGTCATCGAAATTGGATACAAGTAATCACAAGCAGGTCACATAGTAAAAATTTTTTATCCGAAAACTAAATCATCCTTGCCATTCACTCAGTAAACTTTAATTTTTCGATAGCTGTCTGTCGCACTTTGACTCCATTCCGCCCACCCTTATCTGCGCAGATTTTAGATAGCCATATTGAATCACCTGGCAGCGTCGCCAAAATCACTATTTTTCCTCTCTCTATTTCTACAAATAAAACTTTATTCCTAGAGAATTAGAACTTCTCTCCTATAGCCGCATCTCACTACAGCTACAAGACTGAAGAGGACGGAACGAACATTTGGACTCCTAAGCAGTATCAAGGATGCCAATTATCATGTATATGTTTTCCCCTCAACTCGATTTTCCATCGATACGCTATTTCATGCGGCCACCTCCTATTGCTGGCCGTATTCCCGATTTACAGTTGCGCTGACTCTGCCGGGCTAGTGCTTTCGCTGTAAAAACCTCGGCACAGGATGACGTGCCATCCCTATCAGCACTTGAACGCTGACCCCAATCGTGATGCTCATTTTTATGTAGTAATGGAGACACTCATGAAATCTTTGACCCCTATCGCTGCCGCAATTACTCTCGCTATCAGCGGTACCGCTTTTGCGGCAGATAATGTTACCGAGCAACTGCAATATGGAAACGGTAACACGGTAAATTCTTTTCAGGTTGGCGCTGGAAGCCATGACAATTACGTAAAACAAGTACAATATGGTGATCACAATGCCGCTGTCGCTTCACAAGGCGAAGAGCATGACAGCGAAGCCATACAATACCAATATGGTGACGGTAACTTCTCCAACATAACCCAAATTTTTGGGCACGATAACCATGCCACTTCCAAGCAGGTAGGGGACCACAATACTTCAGTAACCCTGCAGGTTAACGAGCACCATAGTAAGTCTTACCATTACCAGGAAGGTAACGGTAATGACGCTAAAACGCTTCAAACTTTTGGTGGGTACAATGTTGCCAAAATTAAGCAGAGTGGCGACTATGGCAAGGCATCCATAACCCAGTTGGGTAGCTACAATGGCGAGGTAATTATCAAACAAAAAGGCGACCATGCTGACACCGATGTTATACAAACCGGCGAAGGGAACTACGTCCATATCTATCAGGGTCATGGTGGCATGAACGATGCCGACGTACACCAGAGCGGTAATCACAACGATGCTCATGTTAAGCAAAAAGGCTGGATGAACGACGCACATATCAACCAGCCGGGTGATTATAACTACGCAAGCATCAAGCAGCGTGGCTATAAAAATGATGCCGAAATTGATCAACATGGCGACCATAATGATGCCAAAACTCGTCAAAAAGGCTGGAGGAATGACGCGGATGTCGATCAATACGCTGATAAAAGCTATGCAAATATAGAGCAGTACGGATATAAAAATGATGCCGATATTCGCCAAGCTTATGGGGAGCATAACGATGCCTCCATTGATCAGAAAGGCTTCTACAACGAGGCGGATATCTCCCAGGCCGGTTACTATAACTACGCCAATGCCAAGCAGATTGGATATGGCAACGACGTCTATCTAGGCCAGATCGGTAGTAAGCATAAGGCGTTAGCAGTCCAGGTCGGCGGATACAATGAAAGCTTGGTCGGCCAGCTTGGCCACTGTGAAACTGCACTGGTTCTTCAGGTAGGCCATGCAAACAAGAGCGTTGTTTTCCAATAGGAAACTATCAGAAAGAAAAAGGGCGGCCTATGGCCGCCCTTTTTTGTGGTGAGGGACCTTATTACAGGTGCTCTACCGTATCAATCTCATACTCCACTGCGCCAGAGGGAGTATGCACCACAACCACGTCTCCCACCTCCTTGCCAATCAGGGCACGGGCAATCGGTGAATTTACTGAGATTTTGTGTTTCTTCACATCAGCCTCATCGTCACCAACAATCTTGTAGGTTACTTCCTGATCATTATCCAGGTGAATAATCGTTACTGTAGTACCGAAAATTACCTTGTCGCTGGGCTCAATCGACTTTACATCGATCACTTGTGCATGGGACAGCTTGGCTTCAATTTCCTGGATACGCCCTTCAACAAAGCCCTGCTTCTCCCTCGCCGCGTGGTACTCGGCATTTTCCTTCAAATCACCGTGTTCTCGCGCCTCGGCAATAGCCTGTACAACAGCGGGGCGTTCGACTTTTTTCAGATTATCCAATTCTGAACGCAGCGCATCTGCGCCTTCAACGGTCATTGGTACCCGGTTCAATGTGGGACCTCCATTATAGTTACTACGAAACCGGGCCGTGTGTTACCACAAGGCCCGGTCGGAACTTACGAATTGTTGTAGATGCTTAGGACAGCTTTACCACACGCTGGTGCAAATCCTGCAGGCGACGAACCTGCAACGGCTGCTCCTGGCGCATGGCCATCGCCATGGCCTGAGCGGCCGCCAGGGTGGTGGTGTAACACACCTGATGGTTCTCGGCACTGCGACGGATATCCGCAGAGTCGCGAATCGCCTGACGACCTTCGGTGGTGTTTACCACTAGTGCAATCTCGTCGTTTTTAATCATATCGACGATATGCGGGCGACCTTCACTCATCTTGTTGACGGTTGTAACGGGAATATCGTTTTCTTGCAAGACCTTGGCGGTGCCACGGCTGGCAATCACCTCGAAGCCCAGCTCCACCAGATCGCGGGCAACGCCCACTGCATCGGCCTTGTCGAAGTCACGCACAGAGATAAATACGCGGCCGGACTCCGGCAGGCGATCGCCAGCGGCAACCAGGCCCTTGTCGAAGGCTTCCGCGAAGGTGGCGCCTACGCCCATCACTTCGCCGGTAGACTTCATCTCTGGGCCAAGAATCGGGTCCACTTTGGGGAACTTATTGAAGGGGAATACAGACTCTTTAACGGAGTAGTAGTCCGGAACGATCTCTTCAGTAAAGCCCTGCTCTTTCAGGCTGATACCCGCCTGACAGCGCGCGGCCACTTTCGCCAGTGAAGTGCCGATGCACTTGGAGACGAAAGGTACGGTACGGGAAGCGCGCGGGTTCACCTCGATCACGTAGATCTCACCGTCCTGGTAGGCCAGCTGGGTGTTCATCAGGCCGACTACGCCCAGTTCGCGAGCCATGGCTTTCACTTCCTCGCGCATACGGTCCTGCACATCCGACGGCAGGCTGTAAGGTGGCAGGGAGCAGGCGGAGTCACCGGAGTGAACGCCACACTGTTCGATGTGCTGCATGATGGCGCCGATTACAACATCCTGGCCATCGGATACCGCATCGATATCCACCTCAATGGCGGCGTTGAGGAAGTGGTCCAGCAGTACCGGCGCTTCGTCGGAAACCTGTACCGCTTCTTTCATGTAAGTGAGCAGCTCGTCTTCTTTGTAGACGATCTCCATGGCGCGGCCGCCCAGTACGTAAGACGGGCGCACAACCAGCGGGTAGCCCACGTCTTTCGCGGCCTGGATGGCTTCGGAGACGGAGCGCACGATAGCGTTCTTTGGCTGTTTGAGGCCGAGACGCATAATCATCTGCTGGAAACGCTCGCGGTCTTCGGCGCGATCGATCTGCTCTGGAGTGGTACCAATAATCGGCACACCTTCGTTGGCCAGGTAGCGCGCCAGGTTCAGCGGAGTCTGACCGCCGAACTGTACGATTACGCCTTCCGGCTTTTCTTTGGCAACGATTTCCAGCACGTCTTCCAGGGTTACCGGCTCGAAGTAGAGGCGGTCGGAAGTGTCGTAGTCAGTGGAAACGGTCTCCGGGTTACAGTTGACCATGATGGTCTCGTAACCGTCTTCGCGCATCGCCAGAGCGGCGTGTACACAGCAGTAGTCGAACTCGATACCCTGACCAATACGGTTGGGGCCACCGCCGAGTACCATAATTTTCTTCTTGTCAGACGGCTCTGCTTCACACTCCTCATCGTAGGTGGAGTACATATAAGCAGTGGAAGTACTGAACTCAGCTGCACAGGTGTCCACACGCTTGTAAGACGGGAATACGCCCAGCTTGTGGCGGAATTCGCGCACACTCTTTTGGCTCACCCCCAGTAAGTCGGCGAGGCGGCGATCGGAGAAACCCTTACGCTTGAGGAAACGCATATGCTCAGCAGTCAACGCTGAGGTAGGCAGTGACTTGAGCGGCTCTTCAATTTTGATCAGCTCTTCGATCTGCACCAGGAACCAAGGATCGATACCGGACAGATCGTAAACTTCGCCGACGCTCATGCCCATGCGGAAGGCGTCGCCCACATACCAGATACGCTCGGCACCGGGTACGGAAAGTTCGCTGCGCAGACGGCTCTCAGCGCCGTCTTTGCCCGGGTCAATCTTGCTTTCCAGACCGAAGCTGCCCACTTCCAGGCCGCGCAGGGCTTTCTGCATGGACTCCTGGAAAGTGCGGCCAATGGCCATTACTTCACCCACAGATTTCATCTGGGTCGTCAGGCGCGCATCGGCCTCGCCGAATTTCTCAAAGGTGAAACGCGGAATCTTGGTGACAACGTAGTCGATGGACGGCTCGAAGGACGCCGGGGTAGCACCGCCGGTGATATCGTTTTGCAGTTCATCCAGGGTGTAACCCACTGCCAGCTTGGCCGCGACCTTGGCGATCGGGAAGCCGGTGGCCTTGGAGGCCAGTGCGGAGGAGCGGGAAACGCGGGGGTTCATCTCGATCACCACCACGCGGCCAGTCTTCGGGCAGACGCCGAACTGTACGTTGGAGCCGCCGGTCTCAACACCGATCTCGCGCAGTACCGCGATGGAGGCGTTGCGCATCAGCTGGTATTCCTTATCGGTCAGCGTCTGCGCCGGGGCAACAGTGATGGAATCACCGGTATGTACACCCATCGGATCGAAGTTCTCGATGGAACATACGATGATGCAGTTGTCGTTCTTATCGCGAACCACTTCCATCTCGTACTCTTTCCAGCCGAGCAGGGATTCGTCGATCAGCAGTTCATTGGTGGGGGAGAGGTCGAGACCGCGCTTACAGATCTCTTCAAACTCCGGCCAGTTGTAGGCCACACCGCCACCGGAGCCCCCCATGGTGAAGGACGGACGGATAATCACCGGGAAGCCGAACTCTTCCGGTACCTTCTTCGCCTCTTCCATGGAGTGGACGATCTTGGCGCGCGGAGTTTCCAGGCCGATCGCCTTCATCGCCTTGTCGAACAGGTCGCGGTCTTCCGCTTTCTCGATAGCGTCTTTGTCCGCACCGATCAGCTCGACATTGAATTCCTTCAGGACACCGTGCTTGTCCAGGTCCAGTGCGCAGTTCAATGCTGTCTGGCCGCCCATAGTGGGCAGGATGGCGTCGGGGCGTTCCTGCTCGATAATCTTGGCTACGGTGCGCCATTCCACCGGCTCGATGTAGGTGGCATCGGCCATGGCCGGGTCGGTCATGATGGTGGCCGGGTTGGAGTTCACCAGGATCACCCGGTAACCCTCTTCGCGCAGCGCCTTACAGGCCTGGGCGCCGGAGTAGTCAAATTCGCACGCCTGGCCGATCACGATGGGGCCTGCGCCGATAATCAGAATGCTTTGGATATCTGTGCGTTTTGGCATCTTTCTTCCGTTCTACTACCGGCTAAGGCCGGCTGCGCTAAATTTCATTCGTTTCTTGTAAGGAGACTCTAAACAACTCCGTGATGCCTCTGGCTTGCAGAGCGATTCACAATCAAGGCGCGGCTTCGCAGGAATGTCTAGACCTTTCAAGAAGTCGCAACGCGGAGTGTGAATCGCTATGCAAGCCCCGAAGGGCGGGCCTTGAAGGCCACAGCTGCTGCGTTGCAGCTCTTGCAAAGGGCTACGGCCATTCGCGGCGAGCTGCGCCTAACATCTGCAGCCTTCAAGGACCCGCAGAGGTATTACGGCGTTATTCAGAGTCTCCTTATAACCGCCGCAAAAGCGGCGGTTGTTTGCCCCACCCTGGGCGGGCTGCACCCTTAGGCGCGCTCTTTCATCAAATCGATAAAGTGGTCGAACAACGGTGCCACATCGTGAGGGCCCGGGCTCGCTTCCGGGTGGCCCTGGAAGCTGAAGGCCGGCTTGTCCTTCAGGTGAATACCCTGCAAGGTGCCATCGAACAGGGACTTGTGGGTAACTTCCACATTGTCCGGCAGGCTGTCGGCGTCCACTTCGAAACCGTGGTTCTGCGCGGTGATCATCACCTTGGTGCTGTTCAGGTCCTGTACCGGGTGGTTACCACCATGGTGACCGAACTTCATCTTGGCCGTTTTACCGCCCACCGCCAGGCCCAACAGCTGGTGGCCCAGGCAGATACCGTAGGTGGGAATGCCCGCGTCGAGGATTTCGCGGATAGCGGTAATCGCGTATTCACAGGGCTCGGGGTCACCGGGGCCATTGGACAGGAATACACCGTTGGGATTCATCGCCAGGACTTCGGAAGCCGGGGTCTCCGCCGGTACTACGGTGATATCACAGCCCCGATCCACCAGCATGCGCAGGATATTGCGCTTCACACCGAAGTCGTAAGCCACCACTTTGAAGGGCTGTTCCGGCGCGGCCTTGTGGCCTTCGCCCAGCTCCCAGGTGCCTTCATTGAAGGGGTAGGCTTCCTTGGTGCTCACTACCTTGGCCAGGTCCATCCCTTTCAGACCGGCAAATTCCTCGGCCTTGGCCAGGGCTTCTTCGCGGTCGATATTGTCACCGGCAACGATGCAACCGCTCTGTGCACCCTTGTCGCGCAGCAGGCGGGTCAGGCGACGGGTGTCGATATCGGCGATACCAACGATATTGCGCTCGCGCAGGTAGTCTTCCAGGGACTGCTCGTTGCGGAAGCTGCTGGCCAGCAGCGGCAGGTCGCGGATTACCAGGCCGGCAGCCCAGATATCAGCGCACTCTTCGTCTTCCTGGTTGGTGCCAGTGTTGCCGATGTGTGGGTAGGTCAGAGTCACAATCTGGCGGGCGTAGGAGGGATCGGTGAGGATCTCCTGATAACCGGTCATGGATGTGTTGAACACGACCTCGCCAACAGAACTGCCGTGGGCACCGATTGCGCGTCCTTCGAAGACACTACCATCAGCGAGCACCAGCAGCGCGGGAGTTGTACTCTGCATAAAGTTGTGGGGCATGAAGGCCTCCGACGTAGGGACAGCTTTAGTCAAGTTGAACTCCAATCTTCAGAACTGCTTCCGGGCGGGGTTTGTGGGCTTTGGAGCACGCGGCTCCTGACTGGCACGCGCATAAAAAAGCGAGATGAAACATCGCAGCTTCATCTCGCTTTAAAAATCTTTTCACGCGCGGCTCTCACAAATTGGCCGATGCTTGCCACCGGCTTTTTAGTGGGCTCGCGCTGCGCGATCAAGCTTCGCGGCACCGGCCCAAATTCGGGCGCAGATTCTACGCGAAATTACCTCTGGACGCTAGTGCAAAAATACGCCAAGCCTGGCGGGGCGCTCTTCTTTACTCTGGTTTCTGCCCCAGGCGGAACAAGCTGTTTCCCATTTTCAGCTCAGCCTTTTCCAGCATGGTCTTGTTCATGCGCAGGGCTACTTCACCACCGCTATCGGCAAACTCAATCATACCGCCAGTTGCAGCAAAGCGCTGGGCATCACTGATAGTGAGAACCGGGAAGTACTCTACAGCCACCAGGGCCTTGAGTAAGCTGGCACGCTCCATGGCACCGAGTACTACGATCTGGCACTTGCGCGCCTGCAGCATCTCTTTCAGGTCAATCTTTTCCAGCTCCACCCGACGACCGTCGATACGCTGGTTCTTAAAACGCTCCGCCAGGGGTTCACCTAAAGAATCGCCTCCCATCAAGCATACCCTGAAAGGCGCGCGCTGATTGGCAAAAGCGTTGACCGGCCACTGCAGGTTGTAAGCGAAGTGCAGAATGTAATCCACCATCACCCTTCTCCCCAAAGGGGTATCGGAAAGGTTCACTGCCGCCTGCACTACTGGCGCAGCAAGTAAGATTAGAAGTAGAGAAAGACAGGAGAGGGTGCGACAGCTGGGAATTTTCACGATCGTTAAAGCCCTGGGGTTGCGCCGTCCGGGGCCACACAATTATCGCCCCAAAACGGTTTTAATCGGCGGAGGCCCACGGTTTGGGACCTACACCGGGGCTCTGGTTGCGCGCCTGCAAAAAGCCCGGCCACCCCTGAAGGTTAGTCTACCGGGCCTGCCAGTGTCGACGCCATTCCCGCTCCAGCGACAACTACACCACCTGCGGACTGCCTCCACTGCCATCGCCTGTTACCGCCGGGCGCCATTTGAGCGCCTTCTCAATAGACATAATCATGGCGCCAGCCACATCCTTACGCGTGGCACTCTCAATCCCTTCAAGACCAGGAGAGGAGTTCACTTCCAGCAACAACGGCCCCTTACTCGAGCGAATAATATCCACCCCAGCCACCTTGAGCCCCAATACTTTGGCAGCCTTAATCGCCAGGCGCTTCTCCTCCTGGGTGACTTTCACTACCGAAGCAGTCCCACCCTGATGAATATTGGCACGAAACTCCCCAGGTGCCGCCTCCCGCTGAATTGAAGCCACCACGCGACCATCAATGACAAATAAGCGCAGATCCTTACCTTGCGCTTCGCGGATAAACTCCTGCACCAATAAATTCGCCTTCAGGGACTTGAACGCGTTGATCACCGACTCCCCCGCTTTGCGGGTTTCTGCCAGCACCACACCGCGCCCCTGGGTACCCTCCAGCAGCTTCACAACCAAAGGTGCGCCACCCACCATTTCAATCAGCTCATTGGTATCCACCGGGGAGTTGGCAAAACCGGAGGTAGGAATACTCAGACCGCTCTGCTGTAACAGCTGAAGGGAAAATAGCTTATCCCTAGACTGGCTGATCGCTGCAGAGCCATTCAGGGCAAACACATCCAGGCTTTCAAAATGACGCGTCAGGGCGCAACCATAGAACGTCTGGCTTGGGCGGATACGCGGAATCACGGCATCCAGGTTATTGAGAATTCGCCCGTCCCGATAGTGCACCTCTGGCTCACTCGGGTCGAGCTTCATGTAGCACTGGCGGATATCGAGAAAGCTCATGCGATGCCCCCGCTCGGCACCGGCTTCCATAATGCGTCGGTTACTGTAGAGATCCGGATTGGATGCCAGTACACCGATACGCAGGCCAGTACCCGCAATATGGTGTTCATCCCGGTAGAATTCATCCAACTGGCTTTGGGGAATCTCACCCAGGCAAAAACTCTCTGAGGGGTCCACCAACATACGCCCCAGCATGGCCTCCCGACCAAGCAACATGCGATACCCCATACTGTCGCGATTAGTCAGGGTCAACTCGATATCCCAGACACTGCCCCCCACAGACATGGATGTGCGAATGACCGGGCGCTTCTCGCTTTCACCTGAGGAGCTCCGCACCAGGCGTTTATCCAGCAGGCGAGCCTCGCAACGCACAGAGGGGCGACGCTGGTGCTGCAATGGATGCGCCTCAAAACTTACCCAGGGTTCACCGTCGCGCTTAAAGGTATGGATGTTGTAAGCGTGCAGACAGGAAGTTTTCGCTCCAGAATCCACTCGCGCCTTAATCGCCGGAATGCCAAGTGCAGGAAATCCGCACCACTCCTCACTGCCGACAATCAGCTTCTTTTCCAATAGCAGTTCCTCAAAAAGGGATTACAGGGTGGTCGACAGGGTGAAAACCCAACGGCCTTTAATAGCTTCGCCCACAAAAATGGCGGGCAAATGAAAATTACAAAATCATCTGGCGGCGCCCCTGCAGGCACCAAAAATATCGGTTCAGGGTGAGATTAGTTCAGCCCCAACACATCGCGCATATCATAGTGTCCAGGTGCGCGCACACTGCCATCACCAGCCAACCACAAAGCAGCCCGAACCGCGCCACGGGCAAAAGAGAGTCGGCTGCTTGCGCGGTGACTGATCTCAACCCGCTCCCCTTCAGCCAGGAACATCACAGAGTGCTCTCCAACCACGTCGCCACCACGCACGGTGGCGAAGCCGATGGTATCGCGCTCACGGGCGCCAGTCTGGCCCTCGCGCCCATAGATCGCCACTTTTTCCAGGTCGCGGCCCAGGGTCTCGGCGACTACCTCTCCCATACTCAACGCAGTGCCCGAGGGCGCATCCACTTTGTGGCGGTGATGCGCTTCAACAATTTCTATATCCGCATCCTCCCCCATTACCCGCGCAGCGGTCTCCAACAACTTGAAACACAGATTTACACCGGTGGAAAAGTTACTGGCCAGGCATAGAGGCACCTTCTCCGTATTGGCCAGCACCTGTTTTTTCTGCTCCGCATCAAAACCGGTAGTGCCAATGACAATGGGACGCCCATGGGCAGCACAATAGGCAGAGTTATCCACAGTTGCCTGCGGCGCAGTAAAGTCAATCAACACATCGAAGTCAGCCTTTTCCAGGCTATCCACAACGGCGATACCATTACGCCCGAGCCCTGCGACTTCGCCGGCATCAGCTCCCACCAGGCTGGAACCCGGGCGTACAATTGCGGCGCTTAATTCGGCATTATTCGCAAGCTGTAGCGCCTCTGCCAGCGCCCGCCCCATACGTCCGCCAAATCCTGTAACCGCTATCTTTACTGCCATTCCCACCGCTCCTGTGTGCACCCTTAAGGCCTGGGATTCTACCCTGCACCCTCAGTGGCGCATAGCGAAATAGACCCCCTTTAAATGAAGAAGAGTGCAGACAATAAAAGCTGCTACCAGGCAGCTAACACACCATGGAAATATCAATGGTAATCTTTATTCCCAAGAGAGAGTTTGCTGCCAAAACGCTCTTGACCACCGCTGCTAGTCTTTATGTGATGGGATAAATGGAGCGCCAATATGCGACTTATGATCCGATCTAACCACCTGCCGCATCTACTTGTGGTGGTTATTTCCCTGACCCTGGCTTTTGGCAGCATGCCGGGCTCAGCCCAGCAACAAGGTGCCAATGCGGATTTTTGGGAGAAATACGATGACATAACAGATTGGGTGACGCTGCGTCTGCAGCTCACCCCTGAACAGGAAAAAGTCGTCTTGCCCATCCTGCAGGAGAGTTTTGCGGAAAAAAAGGCAGTATTGGAAGCCTATAGCTTGTTGAGCGACAAAAAAATTGATTTAACCCCCAAACAACGTGGAGAGATCGGCGCACAAATGGCTGCCATCAGCGCTCAAACGCTGAAGGAATTAAAGGGAAAATTAAATCAGAAACAACTAAAGGAGGCGGGCAGAATTCAGCACGAATTCCTGCGTGAATTTGCTAACAGGTTACGGGTCCGGGCAGCCCAGGAGCGCTGACCCAGTAAAGATATTACTGGGTCATTCCAGTGCTCACTCAGCCAGCTCTAGCAACTGAGGGAGCCAAGTGGAAGATTAAAGCTTCATATCCCCAAAGAAGTTCTTCACACCTTCAAACCAACCGGTCTGGCGCGGTGCATTTTTCTTTTCGCTCAGGGTATTGGCAAATTCCTGCAGCAATTCTTTCTGTTTGCCGGATAGGTTAACTGGAGTTTCCACTACAACCCGACACAGCAAATCACCGGTAGCGCCGCCGCGTACTGGAGTAACGCCTTTGCCACGCAGGCGGAACAGTTTGCCTGTCTGGCTCTCTGCCGGGATCTTCAGCTTCACCTTGCCATCCAGGGTTGGTACCTCCAGCTCACCGCCCAATGCAGCGGCGGCAAAACTGATCGGCACTTCGCAGTAGAGGTTCTTGCCATCACGCTGGAACAGTTCGTGCTCTTTTACCACCACTTGTACATAGAGATCACCGGAGGGACCACCATCGGGGCCTGCTTCACCCTCTCCGGACAGGCGGATACGATCACCGGTATCCACACCGGGGGGAACCTTCACAGATAGGGTTTTGGTTTCTTCTACGCGGCCACGACCGTGGCAGCTGCCACAGGGATCGGAAATGATAGTGCCACGACCGCGACAATTGGGGCAGGTTTGCTGTACAGAGAAGAAACCCTGCTGCATCCGCACCTGGCCAGCACCACCACAGGTGCCACAGGTTTGCGGCGAAGAGCCAGGCTTGGCACCAGAGCCGTGGCAGGTATCACAGGAAGCCAGGGTCGGCACCCGAATCTTGACTGTGGTGCCGCGCACCGCGTCCTCGAGGTCCAGCTCAAGATCGTAGCGCAAGTCGGAACCCCGCGCCGGGCCACCGCGACGGCCACCGCCGCCACCACCGAAAATATCGCCGAACACGTCGCCGAAGATATCGGAGAAGCCACCGAAACCGCCGGCGCCACCACCACCCATCTGGCCCTCTACACCAGCGTGGCCAAATTGGTCATAGGCAGCGCGCTTCTCTGAGTCCGACAGGATCTCGTAAGCTTCGTTAGCTTCCTTGAATTTGTTTTCCGATTCCTTGTCATCGGGATTGCGGTCCGGGTGGAACTTCATCGCCACCCGGCGGTAAGCTTTCTTCAGCTCTGCATCTGAAGCGCCGCGCTCGACGCCCAGGACTTCGTAATAATCGCGTTTCGACATAAAACTATGTTCTCTGGTCCGGCATCAAGAACGGCCAAACTCTTTCTACTTCTCTGTCCCTAACCAAGCTCCGCGTTGCGGAGCACTGCCAAAATAAGAAACATCACTTTTGGCAGCTATCTGAAACAACACAGGGCGCGGGGCCTATTAAGAAGGCGCCGCGCCCCTGAAGTTTTCCGGCAGCCACTGTATAAGCTGGTGCCGGAAATGCAAGCGAACGCTTACTTACCTTCTTTTTTGTCGTCCTTTACTTCTTCGAACTCGGCGTCAACAGCATCGTCGCCAGCGGAAGATTGCTGCTGCTCACCCTGCTGAGCGTCTGCACCAGCGGCACCTTCAGCGCCCGCGGCCTGGGCCTGCTCGGCGTACATCTTCTGTGCAACCGGACCAGAAGCTTCGGTCAGCTTGGTGGTGGCAGCTTCCATAGCGGCCTTGTCATTGCCTTTCACCGCCTCTTCCGCTTCAGTGATAGCTGCTTCGATTGCAGACTTCTCTTCAGCGGTGGCTTTGTCACCGGCTTCTTCCAGGGTCTTCTTGGTAGCAGAGATCAGACCGTCGAGGGTATTGCGGGTTTGCACCAGCTCCTCAAACTGCTTGTCCGCTTCGGCATTCGCCTCAGCGTCCTGAACCATCTTATCGATCTCGTCCTCGGAGAGACCGGAGGAAGCCTTGATCACGATGGACTGCTCTTTACCAGTCGCCTTGTCTTTCGCGTGTACGTGCAGGATACCGTTGGCATCGATATCGAAGGTCACTTCGATCTGGGGTACACCGCGGGGGGACGGCGGAATATCAGCCAGGTCAAAACGACCCAGGGATTTATTCTGGGAAGCCTGCTTGCGCTCACCCTGTACCACGTGAATGGTTACCGCAGTCTGGTTGTCTTCCGCAGTGGAGAAAACCTGGGACTTCTTGGTGGGGATAGTGGTGTTTTTGTCGATCAGCGGAGTTGCAACGCCACCCATGGTTTCGATACCCAGGGTCAGTGGCGTTACGTCCAGCAGCAGTACGTCCTTTACGTCTCCAGACAGTACGGCGCCCTGGATGGCAGCACCCATAGCAACAGCTTCGTCAGGGTTAACGTCTTTACGCGGCTCTTTGCCGAAGAAATCGGTGACTTTCTGCTGTACCAGAGGCATGCGGGTCTGGCCACCAACCAGGATCACTTCGTCTACGCCTGAAGCGGACAGGTCCGCATCTTGCAGAGCGATTTTTACCGGCTCCAGGGAACGGGCTACCAGGTCTTCTACCAGGCTTTCCAGCTTGGCGCGAGTCAGCTTAACCACCAGGTGCTTGGGACCGGTGGCATCTGCAGTGATGTACGGCAGGTTCACTTCGGTCTGCTGGCTGGAGGACAGCTCAATCTTGGCTTTTTCCGCAGCTTCTTTCAGACGCTGCATGGCCAGGGGGTCGCCTTTCAGGTCGATACCCTGGTCTTTCTTGAACTCTTCCGCGAGGTAGTCGATCAGGCGCAGGTCAAAGTCTTCACCGCCGAGGAAGGTGTCACCGTTGGTGGACAGTACTTCGAACTGCTTCTCACCGTCGACGTCTGCAATTTCGATAATGGAGATATCGAAGGTACCACCACCCAGGTCGTATACCGCTACAGTGCGATCGCCACCCTGCTTGTCCAAGCCATAGGCCAGGGCTGCCGCAGTCGGCTCGTTAATGATGCGCTTAACGTCCAGGCCCGCGATACGGCCGGCATCTTTGGTTGCCTGGCGCTGGGAGTCATTAAAGTAAGCAGGTACGGTAATTACCGCAGCTTCTACTTTTTCGCCGAGGAAATCTTCCGCGGTTTTTTTCATTTTCTTCAGGACTTCGGCAGAAATCTGCGGCGGAGCTTTTTTATCGCCTTTCACTTCTACCCAAGCGTCGCCATTGTCAGCTTCGGTGATGGTATAGGGGACCATCTTGATATCTTTCTGTACAACGTCGTCTTTAAACTTGCGGCCGATCAGACGCTTAACCGCAAACAGAGTATTCTGGGGATTGGTCACCGCCTGACGCTTGGCGGACTGGCCCACCAGAATTTCGTTGTCGTCAGTGAAGGCAACAATAGAAGGCGTAGTACGATCGCCTTCGGCGTTCTCGATTACACGCGCCTTGTCACCATCCAGTACCGCTACACAGCTGTTAGTGGTACCCAGGTCGATGCCGATAATTTTTCCCATCTGTAAAATCCTCATTTGATGCGCGCCGCCAGCTCTGTTCTGTATGCAACGCGCGAATAATTCCTGATGTCAGCTATATTGGTGCCGGCCAGCGAAATTCAAGGCCGTTCCACTCATTTGCCGTTACGGGGCCTTACTAACCACAACCATGGCCGGGCGAACCAAACGACCGTTGAGGCGATAGCCTTTTTGAAACACCTCTAGAACCGTATTCGGCTCCACCTCCCCGTTGGGTACCTGGGTCATTGCCTGGTGCAATTCCGGATCAAACGGCTCGCCAGCCGGATCAACTACTTCCACAGAATTTTTCGTCAGGGTATCGACGAAAGACTTGTGGGTAAGCTCAATACCTTCCACCAATGCCTTATTGGATTCATCAGCGTTATCAATGGTGGAAAGAGCCCGTTCCAGGTTGTCCACAACCGGTAACAAATCCTGCAACAATTTCTCTACAGCAAACTTGCGTGCACGATCGATATCCTGCTGGGCGCGGCGGCGGGCATTCTGCTCCTCCGCCTGGGCGCGCAGGGCGATATCCTTCTGCACAACCAGCTGTTCCTGCAGCTTGATAATTTCATCGTGCAGCGCATCGGCACTTTCGGCTTCTTCGTGCAAAGCCTCTTCAGCCTGCTGGCGCTCCGCTGTGGAGGGGTCTTCTATCTCCGCGGAAACCGCCTCGTCTGTAGCTGTTCTGTGCTCGTCCGCCAGCGCTTCCGGCTGCACTCCCTCTGTGATCTGATCTTCTTCGCTGCGCTCTCTGGCCACTGCTTTCTCCGTCGCGTCGACTCTGTCAGTAATGAGTTGGGGCCCGTCCCGCGGGCTCTGGTGGCTATATGGGGCCATCCCCGTACAGTTCAAGTGGTTTTTTACGCTAGCGCACAGTGACAGGGGAATCTGCGCTTGACGCTATAGCTAACCCAAGGTGAATACTGTATAAATAACCACTAATTGGGCATTCATACCCATCCATATAAAAGGATACAGAAGCGATCTCTATATGTTGCTGCACTTGTCTATCAGCCAATTCACCCTGGTGGACCAACTGGAGTTGGAGTTCGGTCCCGGTACCAGCACCCTCACTGGCGAGACCGGCGCGGGCAAATCCATCACTCTGGACGCATTGGGGCTCGCCCTGGGTGGTCGCGGCAGTGCCGAACTGGTGCGCACTGGGGCCAATCGCGCCGATATTTGTGCCACTTTTGATATCTCCGAGCACCCAGCAGCGGGCCCATGGCTCAAATCCCAGGAGTTGGATGCAGGACAGGAAGTTATCCTGCGCCGCACTATCGGCGCAGACGGACGCTCGCGGGCCTATATCAATGGCCAACCGGTTACCCTGCTGCAATTGCGCGCCCTGGGTGAGCAGCTGATCGACATTCACAGCCAGCACGAACATCAATCTTTACTGAAAAAGGACACTCACCGTCGCCTGCTGGACGAGTTTGCCCAAGCCCAGGAGCTGGCTGCTGAAACCCGCAGCCGCTACAAGACCTGGCAAGACCAATACCGCCGCTACCGCACCCTGGCCAACAGTGTTGAAGAGGCCGAGGCACGGCGCCACCTGTTGCAGTACCAGCTCAAAGAGCTTGAGCAACTGGACTTGAGTGAGGGAGAAGTGGAAGCCCTGGAGAGTGAGCAGCGCCAGTTGGCCAATGCCGGTGAAATCCTAAGCGGCAGCTACCAGCTGGCCGCCCTTCTGTCCGGCGGCGAAGGCGATATCGCCGAGCAAATTCACCGCGCCCTGCAGCTGCTATCGGCCATGCCCGAGCAGGCACCGGCACTGGTGGAAGTGGCGCAAATGCTCGACAGCGCTCGCATCCAGGTGGATGAGGCTGCCGGCACTCTATCTCGACATATCGACCGCTTTGAAATGGACCCCGAACGCCTGTCAGAAGTGGAGGAACGCCTCAGCGCTATTTACCAGGCAGCGCGCAAACACCGTGTACAACCCAAAGAACTGCCATCCCTGCAGCAACAGCTGCAAGAAGAACTGGACGATATAGGCTCCGCAGACGCCCTGGAGCGACTCGCAGCGGAATGTGAAAAACTGGAGCAGCAATTCCGCAAAACTGCAGGCAAGTTGAGCAAACTGCGGGCAAAGGCTGCCACAGCGCTTGCCCACGCAGTGAATCAACAACTGGGCGATCTGGCCATGCCCCATGCAAAGGTCGAACTGGCCCTGCAAACCCTGGACAAACCCTGCAGCCATGGGCTCGAGGAGGTGGAAATCCTGATCTCCACCAATCCCGGCCAGCCCCCTCGGGCACTGGGTAAAATTGCCTCCGGCGGTGAACTTTCGCGAGTCAGCCTCGCGATCCAAGTGGTAACAGCACAGACTTCACGCACCCCCACACTGGTATTCGATGAAGTGGATGTGGGCATCGGCGGTGCCACAGGTGATGTTGTGGGGCGCCTGCTACGCCAGCTGGGTGAGACCCGCAATGGCCGCACAGGCCAGGTAATCTGCGTTACCCACCTGGCACAGGTGGCAGCCAGGGCCCATCGCCAGTACCTGGTGGAAAAACACAGTGATGGTGAGCGGGCCTTTGTGGCTCTGCGCGAACTGCTAAACGGCGAGCGCCGCGAGGAAATCGCACGAATGCTCGGCGGTGCTCCCAGCACCCAATCCCTGGCCCACGCAGAAGAGATGCTCTCCAGGACCCACTAATGCAAGGCTGAGCCAAGCAGGTTCTACTTACCTGTTTGGCTGCCACCCCAGAACAGCCTGACCGCACAGACAGACAGGGGCATCCAAAATCCGGCTGTTGAGCAATGAAATCCCGCAGATCAATAAATAACCGCCATACAATCGGGCAAAATAGCCTGCTTGCCGGTGAGATATGCCGTTTTAGGACAAATTGACCAAATATGACTGGGTATGGCGGCAGAAGTCACCATATACTCAGCCGCTTGTTTAACTTTGTTTGAGTAGTATCGGCCGAGTTTATGCAGAGAACGATTTTTAACACCCCCATTGTCACGCCCCTGCTGCGCCAGGTAGCCAAACTGCTCCTGAAATTGCACGGCTGGCGCGTTAATGGCGACCAGCAGTCACTTAAGCTGAAAAAGTACGTATTGATTGGGGCTCCCCACACCACCAACTGGGACGGCTACTACTTTATTCTCGCCGCGCTCAAACTGAAGATGACCCCGCAGTGGATGGGCAAGGACAAACTGTTCAAGTTTCCCCTCGGCGGACCTATGCGCTGGTTTGGCGGTATCGCCGTAGATCGCAGCAAAGCCAATAACCTGGTGGATGCCACTGTTCGCCAGTTCAAACTGCGCAAAGAACTGGTCATCGCTATCCCACCCGAAGGGACACGCGCCGTAGCCGAGCGCTGGAAGTCTGGCTTTTACCATATTGCGCGCAGCGCCAAGGTGCCACTGGTATTGGGCTTTATCAATTTCTCTAAGAAAGAAGTGGGTATTGGCCCGATTGCCCAATTAGGGGAAAACCTGGAAGCCGAATTGGCCAAGTTGAGGGAGTTTTATGCGGACAAGATCGGCAAATTCCCGGAACTCTACACGCCGCCCTGCCAGCCACAGCAATAAGCAGGCAAGGGAATGGGTGCGGCGAAGGCCGCACCTGAAATAACCTACTTTTCTTTCGCTTTCACATAAAGCACCAGACTGTGGCCTGTTAGCTCATAGCCGTGCTCTTCGGCGATCTGGCGCTGCAGCTCTTCGATTTCCTCATTGTGGAATTCGATTACCTTACCGGTATCGGTACACACCATATGATCGTGGTGATCACCGCGATCCAGCTCAAATACAGAGTGGCCGCCATCAAAATTGTGGCGCACAACCAGGCCAGCGCTCTCAAACTGGGTCAAAACCCGGTAAACAGTAGCCAGGCCGACATCCTCACCCGCTTCCAACAGTAGCTTGTAGACATCTTCTGCACTCAGATGCTGCTCACTGGTGCTCTCCAGCAGCTGTAGAATCTTAACCCGCGGCAGAGTGACCTTGAGGCCCGCTTTGCGCAATTCCTGGTTTTCGTTCGACATGAATAAATTTTTCCCGACAGGATTTTATGGATTGTCTTTACTTGTAACAGCCCGCTGCAGAGATCTATACCCGTATAAGACCTCAGAGTTCCGTCTGTCAGCGAACCAACTCTTCGGGTATTATCCCATGCCCTACGGAGTTAGCGGAACCCCGATCACTTCGACAGGGGCAAATCGCGCAAGCGGGGGAACTTTCCTCCTCTCACGGAGCCTATTTCGGTTAACCGTAAAAAATTTGTGCGAGAGGTGCCGTGTGAAAGAACATCATAATGGAGCAATGAATGCCGTCTAGCCTGAGATTTATCGCCATCGCCAGTCTATGCGCCTTATTAGGTGCCTGCACACTGGTTAAGTTTCCCGGCGTACACCGCATCGAAATTCAACAGGGTAATATCATCACCCAGGAAATGGTGGACCAACTCAAGCCGGGCATGACCCGCCGCCAAGTGCAGTTTGTTCTGGGCACACCGCTTCTGGAGGACACCTACAACCCCAACCGCTGGGACTACGTCAATCGCATACGCGATAAGAAGGGCCAGTATACCCAGAAGCGCTTTAGCGTTTATTTTGATGAGGACTCACTGGTTTCTACCAGCGGCGACTGGAAGCCGGCGGGCTGGCCCTGAGTTCAGGACCCCTCCGCATCCTTCTTTTTCTCAGCCAGACGCTTGGCCTTCTCGGCGCGCTGTTTGCGCGCCTCTTTCGGATCTGCAATGAGCGGCCGATATACCTCTACCCTGTCCCCTGGCTGCAATTCATAGCTTTCCGCAGGCGGTAGCCCCTTACTGCCGAGGGGCTGGGCAAATATCCCCATCTTGGCGCTGTCCGGATCTACCTCCGGATACTCATCTGGAATTCCCGAGCGAATCAAAGCTTCCCGCGCAGTAGTTCCCTGCTTTACCAATAGGCGCATCAGGCGTTGCTCGTGAGGCAGTGCATAAACCACCTCCACCGAAATCATCTTTTCTTCTGTCATTGGGGTTTCCCGTAAATCACTTCGGCACGCTCACACATTACTGCCACCATCTGGTTGGCCAGATCACTGAAAAGCTTGCCGGCAGCGGCGGCGATCAAACGGCTTTTCAGGGAAAATGCCAGGGTGAAAGTCACCTTGCAGGCATTTTCAGAAAGCGGGGAAAATTGCCACTGGCCGGTAAATGATTCAAAGGGACCATCCACCAGTGTCAGGGTCATGCTTTGGGGTCGATCCAGTTTATTGCGGGTAACAAAGCTCTGGCGTATACCCGCGCGCGACAATTCCAGCCGCGCCTCCAATGTCTGTTCATCGCTATGCAAAACCTCCGCCCCGCGACACCCCGGTAAAAACTGCGGGTAACTGGCCACATCATTGACCAGGTCAAACATTTGTTCTGCGCTGTACATCACCAACGCGCTGCGTTCAATTTCAGTCATTCCTGCTGCCTAAGCCAGTCCTTCGGGCACAATCGCCCAGGATCGTCGTCTGGCCGCTAATTTTGCCAGCCAGCGCTACTCAAGCAAGACAATTCCTGTAACAATCGCGTTTTTTGCCATCGGGACACCCCCAGTCTCGCTGGAATAACAAAAACGAAAGCTGTATCCGATAAAAAATAATAGCGAGAGTACTATGACCGCCGTGAGAGAGCATTTTGGGTCAAGGCTGGGCTTTATCCTGGCCGCTGCGGGTTCCGCAGTTGGAATTGGTAATTTGGTGGCATTTCCAGTGGCGGCCACCAAGAGCGGGGGTGGTGCCTTCCTGCTGGTTTACGCTCTCTTCGTTTTCCTGATCTGCCTGCCGGTTATGATGGCTGAACTTGCTATAGGGCGCCGCTCCGACAAAGACCCTGTCGGCGCCTACCGTCAACTCTCCAATGGCTCAAATCTGTGGCGTATTCCCGGATGGCTGGCCCTCGCTACACCTTTTATGATCGCGGTTTTCTATTTAGTGGTTACCGTGTGGGTACTCGGTTACTTAATTGAAACCGTCACCGGCAACCTGGCCACACTGGCAACACCAGATTTCTTTATTCACTTTATTAACACCCCTCAGGTATTTATTTACCTGGTGGTACTGATGCTGATCATCAATGCCATTCTCGCTATGGGGGTTAAAGACGGTATTGAACGCGCAGCAAAAACCCTGATGCCGATGCTGTTCGTTATGCTGCTGGGCCTGGTAATTTTTGTATTGACCCTGGATAACGCCATCCTTGGAGTGAAGTACTACCTGGTACCGGATTTCAGCAAGATCGACGGCAACGTGGTGAGTAAAGCCATGGCCCAGGCTTTCTTCTCGCTGTCCCTGGGTATGGGCATCATGATTACCTACGGCTCTTATATGAAAAAGCGGGACTCCATCCCCGGCTCTTCCCGTGCGGTAGCCATTACTGACACCCTGGTTGCATTTACTGCAGGCCTGCTGATCCTGCCGAGCATCTTCCACTTTAACCCGCAGATTGATCCCTCTGAATTGAGCGAGTCTTCCGCAGGCATGATCTTCCTGTTCCTGCCGAAGATCTTCCTCGCCCTGCAGGACAGCATCGGCTATTTCGGCGCAAGTGCCGTAGCTGCGATCTTCTTCTTCCTGGTTCTGGTAGCGGCAATCACTTCCCTGGTTTCCATTATCGAAGTACCCATTGCCACCCTGCGCGACGAGCGCAATATGGAGCGTCAAAAGGCCATTTACGTTGTCGCCGGAATACAGTTTGTACTGGCCATCGCTTGCGCCGTTTCCTTTGGCATGGTCAACTGGCTCACTGAATTTGTACAGTTGGCCGGCGTCAACAAGTCCTTCTTCGATTTAGTGGAGATCATTTTCTACGACACCATCCTGCCCCTGAACGGCCTGCTGGTATGTCTGTTCGTGATCTACAAGTGGAAGAAAGCCAACTTTGACAAGGAGCTTCAGGAAGGCGATGCGGCCTTCGCCGGCTCCTTCTCACAAAAATACATAAACTTCTCCCTGGGCACCTTTATCCCACTGATACTGCTGTTGATCTTTATCAACACCGTGGCCCTGAAGTTTTTTGGACACAGTTTTATCTAGTCATTAGAAGTTTTCATGGCCAAGAAAAAGAAAGCGCAAACATCCAATACCATCGCCCTCAACAAGAAGGCCCGGCACGACTACTTCATTGAAGAGAAGTTTGAGGCGGGCGTTGAAATGCAGGGCTGGGAAGTGAAAAGCTGTCGTGAGGGCAAGGCCCAGCTCACCGACAGCTATGTCATTTTCAAAAATGGCGAAGCCTGGTTGCTGGGTTCCAATATCCAGCCGCTGCCCAGTGCCTCCACCCACTATGTCACCGAGCCCGACCGCACCCGTCGCCTGCTGCTCACCAAACGCGAGCTATCCAAGCTGATTGCCGCCGTGGAACAAAAGGGACACACCGTGGTGGCCACCGCCCTGTATTGGAAAGGTCATCTGGTCAAATGCGAAGTTTGCCTGGCCAAAGGTAAGGCTATGCATGACAAACGCGAAACCGAGAAAAAGCGCGATTGGAACCGCGAAAAGCAACGCCTGATGCGCGCGACGCACAAGTAGTGCACAGAGACAAATAAAAGAATAATTACGGGATTTATCATGAGTGCACCGCGAGGACAGTTCAGCTCGAATATTGGCTTTTTGATGGCCGCGGCGGGGTCCGCCGTGGGCCTCGGCAATATTTGGGGCTTCCCCACCAAAGCCGCCAGTAACGGCGGCGCCGCCTTTGTGGTGGCCTACCTGTTTTTGGCCTTTGCCCTCGCCTACCCGGCACTGATGGCCGAACTCACCATTGGCCGTTACGCACGGCGCAATATGGTACAGGCACTACGCGCTATCTCCACTGGTCCTGTGAGCCGCTTTTTCGGCAGCCTTACCGGCTTTGGCGGTATCCTGGTGGCCTCCCTGATTCTTAGCTTCTACGCCATTGTGGCCGGCTGGATGGTGGCACATCTGGCCGAGCCTTTTGCAGCCCTGTTTGGTGCCCAGGAAGCCGCACAGTGGCTCACCGAAAACAGTACCCAGCGCAATCTGATCTTTACCGCAATTTTCAGTGGCCTCACCATGTTGATTATTGCCAGCGGTGTTGAGAAAGGTATCGAGCGCTGGTCCACCCTGCTGATGCCCTCCCTGATCATCCTGTTGCTACTTTTGATCGCCTATGTACTCACCCAGCCCGGCGCCTTTACCGGCCTGGAGGTGTACCTGATGCCGGACTTCAGTCACTTCACCCCGAAGCTGCTGATTTCCGCCATGGGCCAGGCTTTCTTCTCTCTGTCTCTGGGTGTAGGCACCATGCTGATCTATGGCTCTTACCTGAGCCAGCAGGAGAGCCTGCCGCGCCTCGGTGCCCTGGTCACCCTGATTGATGTTGGTATCGCCTTCACCGCCGGCCTGCTGATCCTGCCCGCCATGTATGTAGCCCAGGAAGCCGGCACCCAGATCTTCGCCGCTGACGGCGCCCTGATTGCCGGGCCCAACCTGATCCTGCAGGTACTGCCAGCACTGTTCGATACCATGGGCGAAGCTGGTGTATTCGTAGCCATTGCCTTCTTTGCCCTGATGGTGATTGCCTCCCTCACCTCCTCCATCTCTATGCTGGAAGTGCCGGTGGCTTTCTCGATTGAGAACCTGGGGATTCCACGCCGTATCGCCACCCCAGCGGTAGGCCTGGTCATATTCGCCATCAGCAGCACCATTATTTACAACTTCGACACCCTGTTTGGACTGGCAGTCAGTATCAGTACTGAATACGGACAGCCCCTGCTTGGTATCGCCCTGTGTATCTTTGCAGGCTGGATCTGGCGCCGTGACCAGCTACTGGGTGAGCTGAAAAAAGGCCATGAGGATATCGAACACACCCTGTTCTGGAAGATCTGGCCCTGGTATGTGCGCATCGTATGCCCACTGTTGATCCTGGTAGCCTTCGCCCAGTCAATTATGTAATCACTCCTCATACCTGCCCCGGCCGCAGCCAGCCGGGGCTACCCTCCACTTTCCTAACACCGCACCAAAACACCCCCAAACAGCCAGCAAAACATCTAGCACGTAAAAACTTATTGCTGAGGCCAAGTTTGAGGTATACTTAGATGACACACGAGAGTGTTTCTTATCGGGGATGACTTGGATTCGACGCCGGTTACGAAACCTTGGGTGCATGCCGAGATGGCAGCGAATCTCGTAAATCCAAAGCTGTATTTTATTAGTTGCCAACGACGACAACTACGGTGCCCAACTCGCTGCGTAAGCAGCTTGTGAAGCGCTAACTAAGGGTTCGTCCCTTAGCAGTCTTCAGCAAGGTTCCAGTATCGCGCTGTAGACTGTTATACAGAACTGGATCGCCGCAAGCCATACCCGTGGGTAAGCGGTTAAACAACTTTCGGGATCGCCCTATACGTCCTGACCGCCGGGCTGTAATGGGTTAAATCAATAGACGGAGCTAAGCATGTAGAGCCTCTGGCAGAGTGCTGACGGACGCGGGTTCGACTCCCGCCATCTCCACCAAATTGCTGTCTCAAACAGTCCACGAAAGCCCCGCAAACCTAGTGTTTCCGGGGTTTTTGCTTATCTGGACCATCCCAGTTAACCTAAGCTAACCCGTCCAAATCCAGCCTCAAGTGGACGGGTTATTGGACGGGTTGATAGCAGTGCCACCGCCCAACCCGTCCAAAATCCATGGAAGGTGAGCTATGCCGCTGTCTGACACCAAGGTCCGCGCCCTCAAGCCACGCGAGAAGAAGTACATCGAGTCCGATGAAAAAGGACTGGCTGAGAAGTGACCCCGACCGGGGCCAAGCGCTGGGTATTCCGTTTCCGCCTTCACGGCAAACGCCCGGAGACGGCACTAGGGTTCTCGCCAGATATGAGCCCAAAATATGCCCGCGAATTTCGCGATGAAGCCCGACAGCGTGTTGCCGAAGGTATCGACCCTCGCGATATAAAACATGCCCGTAAGAAATCCGCCTAGAAAACCAGCCGCAACATCCTCACACTATAGCGAGACTTAAAACCCTATCTGAGTTAATGCCCCATTTCCGAGATAAGCCCACCTGAAGTTTGCCATCTGCTAACTGCCATAGACGAATACCATGGCACCCCCGTAGTAAAAGCAGCCCTAAAACTATCTTCCCCTCCTATTCTGACAAGTGATTAGTCAAACGCTTCGAAAGGTAATGCGGATATAATCCAGTATCGATTTATCTATCTACCAGAGGCAAATAGAGGAAAATGATTATGTGATTTTATAGTGTGCAATCAAGATAATTGACACCAAGGTACCGCTCATAAATTCAAATACTTAAGCTTTGTATGTGGCTATAGACAATAAATCCAGCCCTTTTTATGGACTCAAAAACTACTCCCATGCAAAGAGGTCCTTTCCTGACTTACCATTACGATAAAATTAACTAGTCGGCCCTAAAAAATTCCGTGAAGTCTTGTGACACTAAGGCGAGGTAGATATACCATTTGGTACTGACCTCCTTGACCAACTTGATCCGTCAGATCCACTACTATTACTTTCAAAAGAAATCCCCTGGATAGATTTTGATCGCACTTTTGGGCACTTTTATTCTGACAAAAAAGGACACCCGAGTATTCCCATTCACCTCCTCATCAGTTTACTTATACTCAAGCATTGGAAAATTTGAGTGACGGGAATGCTGTACTTCAATGGTAACGAACCCCCTACTATCAGTCCTTCTGTAGTTTAATATCTTTCCAGAATAAAGCCCCCTGCCCCATAGAATGGCTGCATTTTCGCAGCCGCATTGGCGAGTTCATTGTTGAAAAAAATTTCAAGATGTCGGTGCAACTCCATGCCAATCTTATTGAAGATCAAACCGTAAATATCGATACTAAAGTACAAGAGAAATTTATTTATTACTTACCCATCGGATGGTAAGCTCGCGATCAAATTTATTAACCGCCTTAATAAACTCGCTAAACACAACGGTACTCAGCAGCACCTAGCCTATGCCAAGGAAGAAAAAGAAATGCGACTTAAACTGCGTTTCTTTCACCATGTCAAGAAGCGTTCCAACGCAAAAAGAATCAGCAAAATGGCTGCGTACCATAACGGGCATTTTTTTGTAGGAATTGAGAAAAAAATTATCTAAAAGTCTTTTACATCTGTCAGGGTGATTTTGCGCTGCGTGAGTGTATCTTTAAACAATATAAAATGATAAAGACAAAATCTACAGCTTACACGAACCGCAAGTGTATTGTGTTGACAAGGGTAAAGATCATAAGCCATATGAGTATGGCAGCAAAGCTTCTATTGTCTCTACCGCGAAAGACGGCATTATTCTAATTGCTATGAATCACCACGAAAAAATTCACGATAGCAAGACCTTAGATGAAGTGATTAGCAAGGCTTATGAAGTCAGAGAACCCAAGATTGAAGAGGCCATATGGGATCGGGTCTATCGCGGGAAAGAAGATGGTCGAAGGTGCGAAAATAGTTTTACCCAAACCTGCTTTGAAAAGGGATGATCGCTACCAGCGAGAATAGAATCGGAAAAAATGTCGGCGCCGAGTGGCAATTGAGCCGTTAATTGGACACCTGAAATCTGATTTTCTTCTGCAAGAAACTTCCTTAAAGGCACCGTGGGTGATGCGATCAGCCTTTTCAAGGCCGAATGCGTCTGGAATTTAAAAAAATGAATAGTTAAGGCTCTGGAAGCTTTTTATTTCGACCTAAAAAAAGCGCTTTCATCAATATTTTTAGCCTCAAATCCACACTCATTAACAATATGGCTCTTTTACTTACGCCTTGAAAGCTGAGTTTGGTACGAATTATCCCGTAATCCCACGCTGCCCGGTACTGGGGGTGGGTGTTTGTTTTTTTCAGGATCAACTACTTAAATAGGGGGTTTACTATGCGCGTAAAACCGATTCCGCAGTATCTAGCAGCGACCGTCTTGGTTGCGTTACTGCAATCCGCGGCAGCCGATCCGGGTGAAAAAGCTTCAGAGTCTCGTTCTCTGCAGTTGAGCGTGTCCCGCGAAGGTGCGTCTCAGTCGGAGCCCAACAGGCAAGCCTGGCCGGAGGTGGTCAGATATCGTGCAGATGAAGAGGTGCGTATTATCATCGAACTGCACGGGCCTTCGGCTGCGGAGCAGGCTGGCTTTCGTGCATCGGGCGCTATCGGCACACGGCGGGATATGCGCGCCTTCGTCGCCCGGCAGCAAGAGTTGGGCCTGCGCCAGCGGCAAATAGTCGCCAAACTTCAACAGCGCAAACTGATCACGAGCCACAACCACCGCTTTACTCGTGCAGTAAACGCCATCAGCGCAACCGCCAGGGTGGATCAGCTGCCTGCTATCGCCGCAATGCCGGAGGTACGCGCGGTAACGCGGGACCGGCAGGTACGCGCTTTTCAGGCCGGCAGTCTGCAACAAGTACGCGCGCCGGAAGTGTGGGCAATACGCGATGCGCAGGACAGAGCCGTGGAGGGACAAGGGACCAGCATCGCCATTATCGATACCGGTATCGATTACACACACGAAGACCTGGGCGGCTGTTTCGGCAACGGCTGCCGCGTGGTCGGCGGCTACGATTTCGTGAACGACGATAGCGATCCCATGGACGACGACTCTCACGGCACCATGGTAGCAGGGGTGGCCGCGGCGGTAGCGCCTGCTGCCAAGCTCTACGCCTACAAGGTACTGAACAACTATGGCTTTGGCAGCGAAAGCAACATCATCGCCGCCATTGAGGCCGCACTGGACCCGGACGGAAACCCGCAAACGGATGATGCGGTGGACGTGATCAATCTGAGCCTGGGCGGCGCGGGTGGCAACAACTCGGTTCTATCCGTCGCCGCCAATAATGCCATGCGCGCCGGTGTCGTGGTGGTCGCCGCCGCCGGCAACGACGGCCCCTTTCTCAACTCCATTGGCAGCCCCGGTTCCGCGGAGGAAATTGTCACCGTAGGTGCGGTAGATGGGGCGGGCAACCTGGCGGACTTCAGTTCCCGGGGCATGTTCGGTACCAGCCTGGACCTAAGCAGCAACAGCGTCAAGCCGGAGATGCTCGCGCCGGGCGTGGATATCACCAGTGCCAACCTGGGCGGCGGATTCCAAACTGGATCCGGTACTTCATTTGCCGCGCCCCATGTGGCAGGCGCCGCGGCGCTGCTGCGCCAGTTGCATCCGGAACTGACCAGCGCCGAAATCAAGGCGCTGCTGGTCAACCGCGCCTCGCAGGTGGACGGCAAACTGGCCGAGGTGGGCAACGGGCAGTTGGATGCCTTCGCGGCGGCGAGCGCTCGTTTTCTGGTCAGCCCGCCAACTCTCTATGCAGGGCACTTTGGACAGGGCGCTCACAGCCAGAGATCCCTGCAGGTGGCGGTTAAAAACCTGAGCGCTCCTGCCGAATTCACAGTTGCTACCGGGGGTACTTTCCCCGCCGGCGCCGGCTTGGATCCTTCCGCCGACCAGTTCGATTTGGAAGTGGGTGCAAGCAGAGCCGAGCTCGTCGACCTGAATGTCGATCACAGTCGGGTGCCCTACCTCGAACCACTTTACCTCGCCTACGATTCGGCGCTTGAATATTTGTCCGGCGAAGAGCGGGTGCGCCTGCCGGTGGCCTTCCATCGCGCGGAGATACTGGCCATGCGTGAATCCGAGGCGCCGGGGGGATTCTGGTCCTATTACGCATTGGTGTTCAATGAGAGCTGGTCTGCCAGGGGGAGCCTCTTCGATTTCGAAAGTACTGAACCGGTCCTGCATATGGCGGTGCGTGACGAGCCGATCAATATTCTGTTCGGTACGGACGTCTTTGCTGATGGAGAGCGGTATAACGTCTGGCAAGCGTTTGAAAACCGGCACGGGTCCGATGGTGAACTAGTAGTGCCTGCAAGAGTTCGGGGGGCTGGCATTCCCCCTCTGCAAACAGAAAGCGGCAAGACGCTCCAATTTGTGGAACAGTCACTTGAGGTGACCCACCCCGAAATTCACGGGTCGGCCTTGATCCAGAGGTACGGTGGGGATATGCCGACGACAACCCTGCGCAACCTGTCTGATAACTTTCATGTCAACTATATGGGTCTGGCGGAAGATGGGGACGCGCACCCGCAAGACCGCAAGCTGTATATGGTTAAGCACAGCCAACAGGGCATGTCTGAAGATCTGCACTTCGATCTCAGTAATTCCGGCAGTACGCAATTACTGATCGGTAATTCATTCTGGAATCGGGAGGGCTATACCGTGGGTTACGGGCTCAATACGTACGATGCCGATATCAACATTTGGTCGAACCCAATCGAGTTGACCCACAAATCGTCCCTGCTTACCCTGCATGGGCAAGAGGAGGATATCGCTGCTTGGCCCACATTTTTGAGTTTGTATGTCCCCATAGGGGAAGATCAGACCACGGCGGCCCACAGTAACGAAATTTCCGTCGGCCGCACGGTCTACCGCAAGCTGCGACCTAGCGATAAGGACTTCACTACCCCCGAGGTAATACTGGAGCGGTCCAGCGGAATCATGCTTATGGGTCAGGGCCCCAGGTATTTTGCTGGGGGCCTGCGCAATGACGGCGGCAATCACCGCTTACTTCCCAGCCACATCGGCAGTATTTCTTCGAGCTGGATAATGGACAGCTGGGGCAACGGCTATAGACCGGAGTCGAAATACCGCGCCCTGTGCCTGCCCGGCGATAGTGAATTGAGCAGCAGCGACTTTATTCAAGAATACTTGTTCTTCGCCGACAGCGAATGCACCTTGGTGCAGGTGGATTTCAAGTACACCACGTCTCTCGGTGAAGATGAATACACCTCCAGCGCCCGGGTGCAACTCAACAATCTGGACGGTGCCGCCGCGCCGCGTATCGCTATGCTGGAACTGCTGGATGACGGCGTGATTTCGCACTATGCGCGCCGCAACGCCAAGCTGTTTTTGTCCCTCGAAAGCCAGTTGCCGCTCAACTCTGTGACCACCGAGCTGGCGCTGGGCGGGGGTGACTGGTTGCCGCTGGAAACCGCACCGGTAGACGGTCGCTACGTTGCCCAGCTGCCCGAAGTGTCGGAATCCGCCGTCGCCGATCTGCGCATTGTCGCCACAGACAGTGCCGGCAACAGTATGCAGAACACGATTCGCGGCGCCTTCGTGCTGGGCTTGAATGCGGCAACGGTAGTGGATACCGATAATGACGGCACGGTGGACAGCGAAGATGCCCAGCCCTTTAACCCCCGGTTCCAGCAGGCACCAAGTTCAGGTGTGAAGTTTAATTCAGGTACTGCGGGCGATCGCGAGGCGAGCCCCGGCGAGGAGGATGTGGTGGTGCAGGTATTAAGCCTGGAGACGGACGTGGAGTCGGAACTCAACACCCTGACCTTACAGGCATCCGGCAGCGGGGACGATGGATTGGATATCGCCCGGGCAAAACTCTACCTGGACAACAACAATAACGGAAACCTGGATGAGGGCGACACCATACTTGCCAGCAGTAGGTTTCAAGCAGATGACGGCGAACTGACTTTCCAACTCGACCTGCCGGGACCGCTGGCGCTGGAGCCCGGCGAGAGCCATTTCATCGTCACTTACGATTTTGTGCAGTGAAGGAGCGCAAACTGATGAACGGGAAAAACTTCATACTTAAATCTGCGGTCCCCGCTCTGCTGTTATTAGCTCTGAGTGCTTGTGGCGGCGGTAGCGGCAGTTCGGGTAGCCCCAGCAGCACAGACGGTTCTAGCAGTTCTAGCGGTTCCGGTGGTTCTGACGGTTCCGGTGGTTCCGGTGGTTCTGACGGTTCCGGCGGTTCCGGCGGTTCTGACGGTTCCGGTGGTTCTGACGGTTCCGGCGGTTCTGACGGTTCCGGCGGTTCTGACGGTTCCGGCGGTTCCGAATCTAAAACCTTCTCCAGCAGTATTACCGCCGTGAATATTAGCCGAAAGGACAGCGGTGATTTGCTGCCGGTATCTGGATTGCCTGCGGAAGGAGCAGAAATTACACTGAGCGAATGAATTACTTTTGGGTATAGGGAGCCTAAAAGCCCTTTTTGCTACCTACGAGTAAACGCCAACTGTAGCGTTCCACTTTGGATTCTGTCGCAAACTTTGCGACAGAATCCAACAATAGTCACCCTAAGAGCCGTCCCTGGGCTTTGCACAAAAATATCTTCAGTTGCTTAGAGTTTCGCAATCTTTTCCTCATAGGTGGGGCAACCCCCAACTATTAAACTCTCTTCCCCCTTTCCAGGTAGCGGTCTTCCGCTGGTATTCCCCCTCCTCGCAGGTAGTTAGTACCCCACAACCAAGGGGTTATTATTTCGTCAAACTCAAGTAGAAGTTTTATCAAAGAAGGGCTTACCCTAATGTTGACACCTATAAAGGTTTTATTCGCGTCAGAACGGGGGCTTGGATACCCTAACTATTGAGCCAGGCCAACTCTCAGGAGCATCAGCCTGTTAGTATCCTATACAGCACACACCAGCACAAAAAAAGCCATCAGTTCCCGTAGTTCGCTCTATAGGAAAGATTTATTGACGGGTTACCAAGTGCACGAAATATTTAATATAGCTTTATCAAAAAGTTAAGAGATATTTTCAGCCGCCATCTCCTCCAAATCGAAAAAGGCAATCCGGGACAGTTGACTTTTTTATTGCTTGTCCGTGATATATTCAGAAAAAAATTACCCTTCCTCGCTCAGCCATTGAGGAAGCACACACGGGCTTGGCCGCAGGCGGTATTCCCATTGGTAGTATATTAGCCCGTGACGGTGAAATTATTGGCAGAGGCCACAATCAGCGCATCCAACAGGATAGTGTTATCAAGCATGCTGAAATGGACGCGCTGGAAAAGACTGGAAGATTACGAGCGATCGAGTATCAAGAATGCACGCTTTATACGACTCTTTCGCCCTGCCCAATGTGCAGCGGAGCCATACGTCTATAAGGCATTAGGAATATTGTTATCGGTAAAAACAAAACCTTTCAGGGAGATGAGCTATTACTCAGATCTGAAGGCATAAGCCTAACCATCCTAAATAATTCTGACTGCATTAATCATTATGAATGAATTTATCCAGCAGCCCCCTGAGATCTGGCATGAAGATATTGGCGAGTAAAAAATATAAAACCATTGAATAAAAGTGAAATTAAATTAAAAACAACAAAATAATCATTACCGCACCTAGATAATGAACATTCAATCCCTCGATTTTAGAGGATGTCCTGCCGTTAAAACCTAGCTACAGAGTGAGCTAGAAATGCTTAGTGAAAAGATACCCCGGCTAACACAGAGTCGGAATGCGTTAGCTCAGTATGTTGACGAGCCTCTACCAGATAGGGTTTAGCTTTTTTCTTTTATCATTTAGACCAGAGTCGTGCAGGTTTCCCACCATGAATATCGTGCCACATCGTATTTTCACCCTCACCAAAAGCCCAGTCTTATCCGGCTCTTCAAAATCTGATAACAGCTTTTGGCACGTTATTTAGCCCTCTCCTTCCTCCGTTTTTCATATCCAAGGAAGCATTTTTGATCCGTCACACAATACTCATCCCGTAGCAATAACCTCGAGAGCCATGGATAAAGCCTTTGCTACTGCAATAGTGGCGTAACTTTTTACCGAAAGATTCCTTATAGAACATCCCAACAATGGCGCAAAAAATGTTATCAAACAAAAGACATTAACATTTTCCCTGATAATGCCTTCGACCTTGTTGGCTGATGCCCTTTTGAAGAGTAACTTAGGGCGGGTGGCAATTTTCTTGTGGGCCAGATATTCAATTGCTGTATCAAAGAGGGCGCGTGGCGCTTCCCAGCTATTTGCCTTCTCAAAAAAATTTAATACGGAGCATCATCATGGACGAGACTCTCACACTCTCTCCCGACGACCTGCAGCGCCGACTCAAAAAACAAAGCGCGCCCCTCACACTCTCTCCCGACGACCTGCAACGCCTGCTGGGCAAGCAAGCTACACAGCTAGATAGTTCGACCTCGCTCTCTTTCGAATTCACGCCAACATCTCAAACAGACACAATGCGGCGCGACCCCATCCTTGGCCAGCTCTTGCAACATGAAGCTCGCATGCTGGAGTGGCTTGGTGAATCTGAAGGCAATGCACGTCAGTTCGTGCTCGACCCAATTGCGACTTTTCAGCGGGTATGCGATCCGCGCCCCGAGCTGGTCCAGGGACTGCGCGGCCTGGTTGACCGAGAAGAGCCAAGCGACTTAATTGAAGAAGAAATTGAAGAGCAGCAAGGTCTTCAAGAAGTTGAATCCTCGCCAGATCCAGACCTTTCGCAGGGCTGGGACTTGATCAGTGCCTCGACTCAAGGCGCAGTCAACAATTGGATTAGCGAGCTCTTCGAAGGCGACTCCGGCCAATGGTCCTTCAGCGGGAGTGTCGGCAAGGGCCCCGCCAAGGTTCGCTACGAGTTCGCATTTGATTGTCCCGCCTTCATCGCTCCCGAAGACCAAAAGGCTACGCTGGACCTGCCCATCGCAGGGTTCATCAAGTTCCCAGGTATCACAAGCAACATCGAAGATGCACAAGGCCAGAGCCCCGGTCACGCGCGGCTCGTGCTTGACCTCGACAAAATGCAAGCCAGCGCCAGCATCAATCACGATGGGCAAGTCACCGTGACCATCCAGAAGCCCAGCTGGCGCATGATGGAGCTTGATCTCAGCGACATTCAACTCTCGCAACCGATCAAGGGGCTCGACATTACCGACGCGATGAAAGGCGCCGTCGACCAACTCATCTCAAGTTTCGAGTGGCCCATCAAATACACGGTCGCTCAACGCACCCCCCTGCCCGCCGGGAACCTGGACATCGGGGTGATGTATACAGCCTTTGATGGCGACTCCGGCTCAAACCTGTTCGGACTTGGGATATGCCGTAGGAATCGCCAACCAATAGACGCGCTTCTGCCGCAAACTGTCCCTAGCGGTTGTACGTCGGCACTCATCGTATCCAACGACATAATTTTGACCTCGGTGGCCGCAGCGATTGCTGAAGCAACGCCACTGACCTCATCGCAGCTGACGGTGACCGATACCTACCCTGAAAAAATGTACCTCAACACCGACGTCGAAGATGTCATTGACGGCGCGCACATCAAGATAAAAGAGAATAACCTTCAAGCGGCCTTCAATAACGATGGCGACCTTGTTCTGAATGCCGACGTCAGGGTGAAGCGGGGGGCCATGACGCTGTGGGTCTACCAGACCTTTAAGCTCTCTGCGACAGTCAGCTTCAGCGCCTACGACGATGTGCTCAACGTTCAGGTGAAGACCAAGGCAAAGCTCCCCTTCTGGTGGGCATTCGTACCGCTTGGCTGGGTCATTCAATTGATCATCTCGATTCTGAGTTCGAAGAAAGGGAGTGTCGACATCGCGATTCCCGGCTTTCAGGTCAAGAAGACGAATTCGCCCGCCTATCTTCAGATTGGTGGTGACTGGGCCTATATGCCAATCAAGCTTCATTCCACCCCAATCGCGCCTCCGAACATTCAGATGATGCACATCAATCAGCAGCTGGATGAAAACGGCGGAAGGTTCCGGTTTGACTTCAGCAAGTACGGTTCAGAAGTGACGAGCTTTATCGTTGCCGCCACCTACTGGTTCTTCAAGTACGAAGGAGGTACAGACCACCAAACTCAAACGCTGGGCCTGTCGCTCACCCAGGTTCACAACAAGAATGCCGTCCTCACCGTCACTCCAGACGCCACCTTGTTCGGCCAGAAGAAAGGTTTAAGTCCCTCAGACTCCCAATTGACATTGTCCTGCATCGCAGTAATCGACGGCCCCAAAGACGGTGTGATCCTACCGAGAACCATCACCGATATCCCCAATGAATCAACCAGCCCATACATCCCCCTCGATGAGCCAGAGGCTTATGCTGCCCTTGGAGGCTGGGCGTGCGAGTACCACAAGGACAACGACCCGAGCGAACCCCCAAA
Source organism: Microbulbifer sp. NBRC 101763 (assembly GCF_040371615.1). Taxonomy (NCBI): domain Bacteria; kingdom Pseudomonadati; phylum Pseudomonadota; class Gammaproteobacteria; order Cellvibrionales; family Microbulbiferaceae; genus Microbulbifer; species Microbulbifer sp. NBRC 101763. The sequence continues at coordinate 565,029 of NZ_BAABQV010000002.1, read as the reverse complement.
GTCACACCACGTTCGCACCATTGAGCTCGATGCAACCACCGCGGTTCCTAACAACTACGAAGTGGGTATCCAATCGACTGCACAGATGCACGATGACTCGGGCAACAATGCCATCGCATCGATTGATGGCAATCTCATCGAGCTGAGCAAGAGCCCCCCTCTGATCGCAAAGTACGTGCCAAACCTCCAAAACACGAGTGATGACGTCCCTGTCGAGATGGGCCAGCCCATAAGCGACGCGGCAGTATTCCTGTCTGGCTATCGCGTCCACTACGACAGCAGTGACCACGATATCCGGCAAGTCGGCGGAGGTTCGGAAACCTACTCCACATCAGGCTCGCAGGTCATACTGCACAATCCACACGCACTGATCGGCGACGGCGACTCGGGGAACAGCAAGCACACTCAAGAAAACAGCGAATCGCACGTATCGTTCCTAATTATCGCAGTACCGGAGTAAATCACGCGGTTGCTCGGGTGGCCATTACACGCCTGGGCAACCTATTCGTTACCAGAATCCCGCGACGGTGTGTACACGCTCCAGTCTTCTTTGGACGCCGCACCGTCGACGCCCCACGACAAACTGTAGTGGCGCGCAGTTTGTTAGTGAAAAGTAAGCGATGCACGAACTACTTACGATACTGAATACTGTGATTTATGTACCGCTGACTTTGCAGCAGCGTTTGGACCCTTTGCCTTCAAAAGCTTTATGGATACTCCATGATTTCTAGTGGGCAGGTACGGAAATAATATTTGAAATTTTTCTGTAGATTTATAGAGCGAAAGCCCCAAAAGTCGCCGTAGTCCTAGCGAAAAATAATGTGCCTGGAAAAGAACCCAAGCAAACGAACCTTTAATCAGAACTACCCTAGTTTATCAATCAGCCAGTTCATATCGTTAAGATCGTGCGGTTTTTGATTGGCAAAACCAGGCACCTGGTCTGAAGAATGCATCGACAAATACGCTATGCCCTATGCTTCAAGTACTCTTAGCAAATTAAACAGCGAGTTGCCATGAATAAATCCAGGCATGAAACTTTTATGCAAGCAGCGATTGAGGAAGCACGTAAGGGTTTAGCTACAGGAGGTGTCCCCATTGGTAGCGTAATCGTACTGAATGATGAAATTATCGGCAGGGGTCACAATCAGCGTATTCAACAGGATAGTGTGATCAAGCATGCAGAAATGGATGCATTGGAAAACACAGGGAGGTTGCGCGCTGCCGATTACCAAAAATGCACGCTTTATACGACTTTATCACCCTGCTCAATGTGTAGCGGAGCCATTCGCCTATACGGCATTAAAAATATTGTTATCGGTGAAAATAAAACTTTCCAGGGTGATGAATCATTACTCAAATCTGAAGGTGTAAGCTTGGTTGTTCTTAATAACCTTGAATGTATTGACCTTATGAATCAATTCATTCAGCAACACCCTGAAATTTGGCATGAAGATATTGGCGAGTAAGAAACCATTAACTGCAAAGTGTCTTTATAGTGGCCAGCCTATAAACCAAATTATTAGAAAAGATTGACATTTCATTGAGTCTTTCGATGTTTACACTGTGGCTTTCAAGAATTCAATTGTGTTTGAGAAGCTACACGGCCTCCTACTCAGCACCAATCTGACACATTACTGGTCAGCCTGATAGTTGCTAAGCAGGCCCAATCGGTGAAGGCTGCAACAGCCACCAGATATGGGCCCTAGCCTGAAGATACCTGAGGCACAACAACTATCCTAGATCGAAATTTCAGCAGTAAGAGCAGCCCTAAAACTATCCCCTCTCCTATTCCGCCGCCCTGGAGAATTGGGAAAACTTGTGTGGACAGAAATCAGTTGGGGTGCCAAGCACATAGAGCTGCCCAGCGAAAAAGTGAAAATGGGCCAGCCACACATTATCCCTCTTGCTGAACAGGCTATTGCCTTACTGCAAGAACTGAAGCCGCTAACAGGCCATGGCAAATATGTTTTCCCATCAGCTCGAGGCCAGTGCCGTCCACTGTCTGATAACGGTGTGAGGGCTGCGCCCAGCTCATTGGGCTGTGACAATGAAACCATGACCGCCCACAGCTTCCGTGCAATGGCCCGTACTCCATTAGACCGCGACACTCGGCAGATTTAATTTAGAATTCGCGTTTTCATCAAGGAAAAAATTGAATGTGGCACGTGCATCTCAAATCAGAGAGGTAGAACACATTCATCAATGGATTTACGAGGATAAAAGGATATGTCTATCAACGAACATGCAACCAAGGTACAGGTGAGTCGACTGGTTAACACCGCTCTGGCAGCGATTAAGAATAAAGATCCGAGACTTGATCAGACTCTGGTCCACACCTTGGATCAACTCAGCTTAATCAGCCGGAACCTGAATACTGCCAAACATAACGTACAGTACTTTGGTGGAATTATGGCGAGCGGCGCTCATGGACAAAACGCCTACCGAGCCAATCAATCCATGAACTCGAAGCTTAGGACCCTCTCATCACTTGAAGCCTTCCTCGCAGAAGAATGGAAAAAGCTTGGTAAAGCAGTTGACGCTTTTAGGAAACAGCTACCATGGGACGGCAAGACCGAATTGGAACTCCTGGACATGCTTGCGGGAGAAATCGAATCGTTCGATAAATTACTTAAGAAAAACGTTATTCAGGTTCCAAAACACCAGTCCAATCCACATCAAACGATGACCCTTCAAAGAGAAATCACCCAATTAAAGGCAATACCCGCTCATACAGCGCCAAGTATGCTTGTCTTAATTACCATCGGCCTTCGGTTATTTGCAATGTACGTCGGTTCTAAAAGAGTGACTAGCAATAGATAGTCTCGATTTCCTTTTTAGCAGCTCTCTAGGCGCTGAACGTTTTTCATCCGACAGGATCAATGCCTGTCGGAGCCTTATAAATAAATGGGGTCAGATCAATATTGTGTTAGTAATACCCACACTTATGGTAAAGCTATACATAGGCGTTCCAGCAGCATTTCCGTCACCCGCCTGGCAAACTGTTTCTCGATAGATGGAACCAGACAGGATTTGTAGCCCCCCACCAGAAAGTTCCCGAGCACCGATACTCCCGATTGAAGTAACGCACATAAATGGCGTGATGGGACACCCACGGAAAATAAAGCATCCTACGTCACACCATATTGCGCTGTTTATACATCAGCAACACGCGGATGACTGGGATCTAAAAAAAGTGGTGTCTCGTTGGTATCGATTATGCAAAGGCTCAGCTTTATCACAGCGTTTTTGTAGAGATGAAACCCAGATCACACCGAACTCACCCAACTCACAGAGGTAGTAAAAATTTGGAAGGCACGACTTACCGATATAAGTTGGTTCATGCACTGTCTGAACGAATCTATTGCGAGAGAGGCCAACCGTGAGACTGGCCTTTTATATTTTTTTCAAATTAGAAGGAATTTCTATTTCCCCAAAGCCCACCTAGTAAGGGGCTAAAAGGCCAGGAACTGTTGCCTCTAGCACAAATTTATTGGCCGGTGGATTAAGGTAGTCGAAATGCCAGGTTGATCGAATATCGCTACCTAGAGGAGAAAATCATGGCTCTGTTTTATGGTGAAACACTACAATAAAAATTGACATTGGATATTTTTAACGTGGATATGTACCCTATACAGGGGAAGCCTCTCGTCTCTACAGGTTCTTCTTAGCCATGATTAAAAGCCTAGTCAGAACTACCCTGTAATGGGTGCTCAGAATACTGTCCAGAAAAGCGATACAAAACTTCAGGCGGACACCTTTATCAAAAGGGTTATAAGCAGTAGCGAGACAATTACAATGAAAACGCGCAAAACCAAACCCTTAAAAAATATTTCGCAAATTTAAAAAGCTGATTGCTTTGAAAACTGCAACTCTCATAAGACTCCAAAACTTCATTTAAATTCTGGGCTAGAGAAATGAAAGCTTCTCGACACCCCCCTTATAAAGCTGCATTTCTTCGCGGTAAGTATACCTAAAAATATAGGCGCCCAAATAATCTTATTGGAATTTATTCAGTTTTCTTCAGCGTCAAAGCTGCGTAGAATCGAAAGATATTTATCAAGGTTATGGGCACTGATTAAACCGGCTTCTACAAGCCAACCGCCCAAGATAAAACAAGAACATCAAGAGTTGTATAAAAGACCCATTCCCAAAGGAGAACGGTAGAGTGACGTAAGAGTAAGTAAAAGGCGCTGACCCAAGGTGCGGCAACACCCGGGGTCAGCTAACCAAGTTGATAACGAACCTATCAAAATGGCTCCATGAATGGTACGCTAGAAACCCACTCGTCTTCAATAAAAGGTTGCAAATTCAGTAACCTGAGGCGATTCCCCAAGCACTGGGAGTCTAGCGCCCGCCTTTTCTTCTTTTACGCCTACCGTTCTCGCGCCCCTCCTAATACCTGCAACCGATATTACTTTCCTGGCCTTTCCGTTGCGGGAGGTTTGCCAATGCTTTGCGTCTCATTAGGAAACCGATATGTTGATTTTAAACCGCCGTACAGGCGAGAACCTCAGGATTGGGGAAAACGTCTCAATCACAATATTAGAAGTTAAAGGTAATCAGGTGCGGGTAGGTATAATCGCCCCCAAGACCTTGGCGGTTCACCGTGAAGAAATTTATAGAAGAATCAAAAAGCAACAGAGGCAAGACAATAGGAGATAAAAAGCAGTTTATCCCAATAGAGTGAACCCTAACAATCCTGCTTGGGCCCTACTGCTCCAAGGACGATAACTAGCGCAACCCTTGTATAATCAAACAATCTGTCCAGCGTTTAGGGCTTCCTTATTCTAAAGGCCCTAAATGCTGGACAGGAGTGTTTAACAGTTCCTAGGCAAGGTCAATTAATGTAACAATTTAGCCAGCTGTACCACTTAATGTAGAAGATACAAAAGCCGGCAAAATACGTTGTTCTATCAAGCCCAGGGTTTTGTCATCATCTCTGTGGCCGGTGATCGCAATCACCAAATCAAGATCTTCAATAGAGATCACATACTGGCCACCACCGCCCCAGCCAAACTTTGCGATATATTTCTTGTTGCCAACCTTCAGGGGCGTTCGCCAGAAGAAGTAGCCGTATGAAAAATTGGTATAGTCAAACTCATCATCTGTGGGAACAGCCACTTTGCCAGTAGCCTTGGCAATATACGCCTCCGGTATTAACTGGTGGCCGTTCCATTTTCCCTTATTAAGTACCAAAGTGCCCCACTTAACCATACTGCGCGATGTCATCATGGCTCTTGATCCTGCCTGGGGTACCCCGCTTACGGCCTCCTTCCAGTGATAGATATCGATCCCCATCTTCTCCAGTAGCTCTTCTTTAATAAAGTCGCTGGCGGAACCTGGAACCACGGCATCCAGAACCAGCATTGCAATCATTGGGTCTGAGCCTTGATATAAATAAGTTTGCGAATCAGAAGTGATCGGCTTACTGTAACTTAGATAGATTTGGGCCAGCTTTTTCCCGGTTAACTGCTCTTTGTTTTCCAGTAAGGCATCGAGTTTTTCCTCTGCAATACGGATTCCTGACTGCATGCTCATGGCATGATTTAGTGTGACAAGGTCTGCGCCTTTAACAAGTTGCTTCTTATCCAACCCCTTTAGGAAGGAAATGACAGGCTTGTCCAAGTCTGCCATGGTCAAATAACCTAACTGTATTGCCCGCCCAATTGCCAGGGCTGTATAGGCCTTGGTGGCAGATGCTTGTGGGTGAGGCAAGTTGACACGGCCAAGGGAATAGTAGGATTCAAATACCAGCTTGTTATTTTGGGCAATAAGCAGGCTATCGTAGGGGGTATGTTGATTATCGGCTATTTCCTGGGCCAGCTTTTGCAAGCTTTCCTTAATTGTATCTATTTCACCAACAGGAATACCGTCTTTTCTATCCGCTGGCGCCGTATCAATAAACGCCTTTTTGAGCTTTGGCGTGGATCTCTCCAGGTTTGGGAGGTCACTACGATAGTCAGCCATATTTATTTCTGGCGCCTTTAAGTCTCCCGCGCCTGCAGTAGCGCTTATGCCGTACATTAGGCCGATTGTGATTAGCTTCTTAAAAATCATCTTATATCCTCAATTTAACTTTGAAGTTTTTATTAATATGACTCGATATACTATTGGTTAATGTTTCAGCTTATCGGCAAGCCAATAAATACTGCGCACTGAAGTCTTCGGGAACGCTGTAGTGTGATTCGCGGATTCGATAACCGCTGGCTCCAGAGTTAAATTAGCCAATTTTTGCTTCTTTAACTCACCAACAAACTTTTCTACCGTAGCGCCGAGCTCTTTCTCTAATGCACCGTAAGCAATAAATACGTTTGTTTGCTTGGGTAGTTCCATCAATGGTTTGTTAGGCTCTGATTCAAGCCGGGAATCCATATAAGTGCCTATCAATCTTGATGGGCTACCGATAATGTAGTTTTGAAAAGTATCCGGTTGGCTTATTAAGGCGTAAACCCCAAAGAGCCCCCCGAATGAGTAACCGAAATAAGTACGGTTATCTGGATTCGCGCGGTAATTGCTTTCGATATACTTAATAACGTCATTTCTTATAAAGGCGAGATGCTGATGGGCCTCTCCTTTATAAGTTTTTTTATCTTTATTTTCTGAGGGTAGTGCTGGCTTAAAGTCTCGATATCGGCTCGACCATTCATTTTCATCAACTGGCATATCTTTCTGCCAGCCAATACCCACCAAAATGGCATCTTCCAGTGCGTATTCAGTAGTGGCCGATAGTATTTCAACTGCCCATAAAGCATCTGTATAGTAAATAACCGGATGCTTTTTAGTATCACGCTCCTCGTATTTCTCAGGCAGCTTAATAAACAGCTCGTATTCCCTGTTATTGCTGGAGTCCTGAATAGGTATTACTTGGATTGTGGATAACTCCAGAGCTTTGTGCTCATTTGCTTCAAGGGCAGCCATAGGTAGCAACAGGAGAAAGGCGACAAGTAAACGCTTTTTCATATCAGTATTTATACCGTTACATGTGATCGGAGAAGTGCTCAACCTAAACAAGGAGCCAGTGAAACACCTGAAGTGCTCCTGATTTTTCGATGACTTTCTGCTGTAGGCATAAAATGTCTATTTATCAATAGGTTACATGGTGCGCTTTAGCTGTAATCGGGGTTTATGCTAGTATCGATGGAAAAAATTCAGCTCAAATTTTGCTCAGGTAGATACATCAATGGCTTCACAATATTGGGTGGGTGACTTCTTTATTGATTTATCCAGAAACCAGATCACCCGAAATGAGCAATCACAAACTATCCCCCCAAAAGCCCTTGCCGTCTTAACCCACTTGGCAAAGCATCAGCGAAAAGTGGTGAGCCAGGATGAGCTACTGTCTGAAGTCTGGCCCGATACAATAGTCACCCCAAATACGCTGCAAAGAAGTATTGCGCAACTTAGAAAAGCCTTTGGGGAGGATCGCAAGCAGCAGTCTTATATTAGAACCCATGCCAAACAAGGTTATAGCCTGGAATGTGATATTGTTTGGCAAGATGGTAGTTCTATTCCACAGGATAAGACAGCACCGGAAGAAGACGCTCCCTCTCCAGTTCCCTCTGCACCCCCTGAGCCTGTAATAGATGTACAACCAAGTAATCCGGATTATCAAACCCAGCCAGTTAAACCAAATAGATTCCCAATATTTGCGCTAATCGGGATGGTATTATTGATATTTGTTGGATTTAATTACTCTTCACCCAAGCAAAACGCTCAGCTTATATTTGATCGATTACAGGCAGTAACGGCTACGGATCACAAAGAGTTTGGCCCCTCATATTCACCTGATGGTGAATATATTATATTTAATCGTTATTTGGATAAGCTCTGTGTGAATAAAATCTGGGCCAGGAATATACATACCCAGCAGGAAACGGAATTAACTCCCGAATGGGGTACTTATGGCCGCCATACATTATCTCCGGATGGCAAAAAACTGGTATTTATTTCAGAAGAAGACTGTACCATACCGCTAACCCAGAATACCTGTTACAACCTGGTAAGCCTGGACTTCCAAAAAGCTATGGTAAGCCCACAACAACCAAATGTATTAATGCGCTGTAAGAATTCGGCCATTAAAAATCCGGTATGGTTAAATAACAATGATCTCGCTATTTTGCATAATGAGTCTGATCGTTGGCGGCTAATCAAATATTCAGTGAGAGATAACACGAGTCAGGTACTTTATGACCTGGAAGAGGGAAACCTAGCCCACTTTGATTATTCAATCGATGACGATTTAATAGCCGTCACCAGCTATCATCAAGATGGTCAGCTTTATATCGATATGCTGGATTCTAAGGGGGCGCTTTTAACCAGCCATCCGATTGACTATCCAGATGAAATATCTGAACACAGAGCCATTTCCCCTAACTTTTCACCGAGAGAGGATGAGTTAATCTTTAGTACAGGGCGACGGCTCTTCTCACTCACCTATGATGGCAAGGTCAGTAAAATTCAGTTGCCTCTGGACCAGTCCGCCAGCTCTCCAGACTTTCATCCAGGTGGACATAGGGCGCTGGTTATTAAAGGGCAATACGATAGTGATATTGCCTCGATACCGCTAAAGCTGCCTGGGACTAGCACCACACCTTCAGAAGAAGATGTCAGCACAATTTACCCAAGCGCCACCCGATCAATTTCCGGGGAGGATGACGGCATTTTCCAACCCAATGGCAACTTGATTGCATTTACCTCCAGACGCTCTGGTGAAGACCAGGTGTGGGTCACTGATGGCAGTGATTTACGGCAGGTATCTCAGTTTCCAATCGATACCAATATCGACGGTATCCATTGGTCTGCCGATGGAGAAAGTATTCTGGTAAATGCCAATAACAAGCTCAATAAAATTTTCTTGGATGGCCGTGTAGAGAGCTTGCCCCTGAATGCGCCTATTGATCAGCTCTTCCAGTGGGACAGTATCGATAATTCAGCGTTACTATCCTTGACGGTTAAAGGTATTACACAGTTTGCAGAAGTCGATTTAGATAGCCTTGAGACCAGGTTTATCAATGAAAAACCAGTTAGCTGGGCCCAAAGAGCTAAAGATGGCCGGTTGATCTATATGGACCATATGAACCGCTTCTGGCAGCCCGGCCCTGCTGAAGACCAACTAATTGAGAAGCTGGTTGATCAAGGTAGCGAAAAGAGATTTGTTATCAAAGATAATGTGATTTACTCAATCAATCGAGACGACCAGCTGTGGTCATACAATCTCGACACCGATAACTTTTCCATTTTGAGGGAAATGCATAGGGATATCGATTACTTGACCGATATTAATCAAGAGAACCTGATGATTACCTATGTTGTTGCCGCTAAAAAGGAGGTGGCTGAGCTTTTCTTACGGCAATAGCATTACGACAATACACTCTTTTTATTTCTAAAAAAATAAGATGGTTTCCTAGAAACCATCTTACTATTCCATCACGATATGATACGAACTTTAATATTGCTAAAGCTCAATTAAAGAACTACATAGCTACCTAAATAATCTCATCAGCTGATCAACTACCCACATATGGAGCTGGCTGTGATTAGATCGGCTGTGCCATGCTGCAATGACTTCAAATTTTGGGGTCTGTGTATCCAAATTGAGAGGAATCACTTTCTTATTGGGCAACAATCTTGAGGGGTAAAAAGCAATTGTGTCAGTGGCAGCAATAATATCTGGTGCGGCTGAAAAGCAAGGTACTGACATTACGATATTGCGCTTTAGTCCTTGCATAGCAAACCATTCATCGTGAGACCCTCTCAAGTTCGGGCGAGAAGGCGAAATAATCAATTGTGGAAGCTCGGCTACGTCAGCCAAAGTCAATGACCTGCCCTTTAGAGGAGATTTTTTTCCTGCAATACAAACATGTTGCTCTTCAAATAACAGTTTGTAAGGCAGGTCATCCGGGATGAAATCAGGGAAAGTGAGCGCTAGATCGATCTCGCCGGCAACCATTAATTGATTTAGGTTATCTGTTTCAAAATCCCTAACAATAACTTTAAGCTCTGGAGCAGATTTACGGACAACCTCTAATAGCTGGGGCAGTACCGATTGAATCGCATAGTCTGTGGCGCTAATGCTAAAAACCCCCTTATAGGTTGCCGGGTCAAAAGCTATTGGGGTCAGCAGTGACTCTATATCCTTTAAAATGCTGCTGATCCTGCCGCCCAGTTGTTCGGCAATAGGAGTGGGCACCATGCCGTTGCCTTGCCTAATGAACAGACGGTCATCAAATACTTCCCTCAACTTACGCAGCTGTTCACTGATTGCTTGCTGAGTTAACCCTACTTTTTCCGCTACCCGCGATAGGTTTCTCTCTTGCAGTAGCGCTTCCAATATACGTAGCTGTTTCAGGTCTAACCGACTTATACCATTCATATTTGTAACCAGGACAAAGAGTAGTTGTTTCTAATTGTATCTTTGCCTATCTATTATTCCCACCATCGTAAGGCACAGCCACATCTGGCTGGGGCTATTTAATAGCCCAAGTAGTTACTCTTCTAATTATCTGGAGATAGATATGAGCCGACCCACTAAGCGCTTTGCTCCTCAGAAATCTTATAAATTATTTATTGGTGGTGAATGGGTTAATAGCAACTCGGGGCGTACGATGGACAGCCTCAATCCTGCTACAGGCGAATTACTGACTCGCATACCGTTGGCCGATTCAAGTGATGTCGATGCTGCTGTCATTGCGGCAGAAAAGGCGTTCCCCACCTGGAAACTTACTTCCGCTATTGAACGACAGGATGCACTGCTCAAAATTGCAGACAGGCTTTCAGAAAAGAAAGCATTCTTCGCCCACCTTGAGGCATTGGAAACCGGCAAGCCAATTCGCGAAACTTCAAATATTGATATCCCACTGGCCATAGACCACTTTCGCTACTTTGCAGGGGTTATCCGCTCTCACAGCGACGAAGCGGTGATGATTGATGATCAAACCATGAGCTTGGTATTCAGCGAGCCAATGGGTGTAGTCGGTCAGGTAATCCCATGGAACTACCCTCTGCTGATGGCAGCCTGGAAGATTGCACCCGCTATCGCAACCGGTAACACCGTAGTGATTAAGCCATCCGAGATGACTTCATCCAGCCTGCTGGAGCTGACCAAGATTTTCAAAGAAGTATTACCAGATGGTGTGGTGAACGTTGTCACCGGCGTAGGCCCAGAAGCGGGCCAGGCTTTACTGGATCACCCTAAAGTCGCGAAGCTGGCCTTCACCGGGTCTACTGGCATCGGATATAACGTGGCCAAAGCTGCGGCTGATAAATTGGTACCAGCTACATTGGAGCTGGGTGGCAAGTCGGCCAATATCGTATTCCCAGACACAAACTGGGAAAAAGCCCTGGAGGGCGGAGCCCTGTCTATCCTGCTGAACCAGGGACAAGTCTGTGAATCTGGTGCCCGCCTTTTTGTGCACGAAGATATTGTTGAGCGTTTTACTTCGGAACTAAAAGCCAAGTTTGAATCTGTAAATGTCGGCGACCCGATGGATCCCAACACACAGATGGGCAGCCAGATCAGTGAAACGCAAATGAACCGTATTCTTGGTTACATAGATATTGCCAAAGAAGAAGGTGCAAAGATCCTTACCGGCGGTAAGCGGCTGCAAAAACCCGGAATGGAACAGGGTTTTTACATTGAGCCGACAATTATTACCCATGCCGACAACGCAATGAAAGTCGCACAAGAAGAAATCTTTGGCCCTGTGGTGGTAGTGATTCCATTCTCCTCTGAGGAGGAAGTTATAGCGATGGCCAACCAATCCGATTATGGCTTGGCAGGTGCTGTTTGGACTCAGGATATAAACCGTGCACTGCGCGTTGCACGAGCCGTGGAAACAGGCCGCATGTGGGTGAATACCTATCACGAACTCCCTGCCCATGCACCGTTCGGCGGTTACAAGAAATCAGGTATTGGGCGTGAAACCCATAAATCGATGATTGATGCCTACACGCAGAAGAAGAATATCTTTATCAGTCTTAATGAAAAGCCCTACGGTCTTTTTTAAGCCTCACTGCAATAAGCTTTTAGCAGGAAAGTAGTTATGAAAAACGAAGCACTGTTCAGTGAAATCAACCTGGGCCCTTACACCCTGAAAAACCGTATTGTTCTGCCACCGCTTACCCGCTCGCGTAGTTCACAGCCCGGTAACATCGCTAATGACTTAATGGCCAACTACTACGCTCAGCGTGCCGGTGCGGGCTTTATGGTCACCGAGGGCACGCAAATCGAACCCAGGGGGCAGGGCTACGCCTGGACCCCCGGAATTTATTCACAGGAACAGATCGAAGGCTGGAAAAAAGTGACCAAAGCCGTACACGATCAAGGCGGTATTATTTTTGCCCAGCTTTGGCATGTGGGGCGTGTATCCCACACATCACTACAACCGGGTCGAACGGCTCCTGTTGCGCCGTCTGCAATTCGTGCAGATGCAGTAAAGGTATTTATTGAGACAGGGCCAGGGCAAGGTGCTTTGGCTGATCCCAGTGAACCTCGTGCACTGACAACAGAAGAAGTTAAAGAACTGGTGCAGCTCTATGCCCAGGCAGCACGCAATGCTTTGGAAGCAGGCTTCGACGGTGTTGAGCTGCATTGTGCCAATGGATATCTTGTAAACCAGTTTATTTCTGAGCATACCAATCAACGCGATGACGAGTATGGCGGTAGCCTGGAGAGCCGACTGCGTTTCCTCAAAGAGATTGTTGCAGCGGTATCAGCAGAGGTAGGTAATGATCGACTCGGCGTTCGATTTGCTCCGCTGTTTGAAAGTACCGATGAGGACCGTGTTTATCTTGGCTTGGTGGAGAGTGACCCACACACAACTTATATCGAAGCAATCAAACTATTGAACGAGGCGGGAATTGCTTACCTATCTTTAGCAGAAGCGGATTGGGATAATGCACCGGATTTACCTGAGAATTTCTACCAGGAAGTACGAGATATCTTTGGCGGGCGCATCATGTATGCCGGCAAGTATTCCCCAGAGAAGGCTTTGCGGGTGCTGCAGGCGGGTAACGGAGATATCTTTGGTTTTGGCCGCCCTTTCATTGCCAATCCGGACCTTCCCACACGTATTCGCAATGATTGGCCTCTTAATAAGGTTGACCCTGAAACCATGTATGGCGGTACCGATGAAGGCTATACCGATTACCCTTCTTACCAGCCATAATTTTTAACAGTTCCTTAACAGGACATAAAAAAAAGCCCCAGTAATTGAAGGTTACTGGGGCTTTAAACTTACTCGTAAAACTTCTTGGATTCCTGAGTTAATTTTCAGTGTTTTTCCAGACACTAAAATAACTATTAATCGCTTTGGACACCTCGACTAAATAGTGATTTACTTCGAGATGATTATTAAAAACTAAAAGTCCACTCGGGCATCCAGTTCAAAGCCCAGGTTTCCAGGACTTTATCAAAGCCACTCAACACCATAATCCCAAGCAACAAAAGTATGGCACCAAGTGCTACTTTGCCACCAACAGCAAAAGCGCCAACTGATGGTGATAAGCGGCTATAAATTTTCCGTGATAGCCCGCCTGCCACCAGTAGCGCAGCGCCGGTACCAAGCCCAAAAGAAAACATCACCATAAATGATTGGCCTAGTTGCTGGCCCATGGAAGCAAGCGCGATTGCTGCACCTAGCGTGGGACCTACGCAGGGCAACCAGATAATTCCTGTGAGAAAGCCGATACCAAACTGTCCGGCCCAGGCGCCATCACCAGTAATACTCGCCCCAGCGGTAACTTTCGCCAAACGCAGGGTCACCCAGTCGGAAAGGGGTTTGATCAGCAGAATAAGGGCAACGGCCACAAGCAGGATTGCAGCAATATAACGAAATAGCTCTGGGTCCAGCCCTAAAGAGACCAACAGGAAACTGAGCACAGTTCCAGCCAGGGCAAATGACAAGCTGAGCCCTACGGCGAGCGCATAAGGCCCCCAGCGCCCAGCACTGCTGGAGGCGCCAACCACCATTGGCACCAGCGGCCAAACACAGGGGGAGAGAATACTAAGTGTGCCCGCAATCAAGGCCAGGGGGATGGCGCTGACTTCAAGCATTTTCGCCGCAGGCCTTAACTGAGTTAAAGATATTCTGGCGAATAACATCAGCGCGTGTTTCAGCAACACTGAACCATACCTGCTTGTCCCCACGATAGAGCAGCAGAGTTGACTGCCTGGGCGCACGGAAATGCTTTACCCACTCTTTTTGCTTGTCGAAATTCACATTAAGGATTGTGAGGCCGCACTGGGGGTTATCTTCCTGGAACTGCGCAAGAATTATGCCCTGCTTCTTGCAGGTAGGGCACCAGTCTGCCCGTACATCAATCAATACGGGTTGCTTCGCAGCTTGCAGCTCTTTGAAGCGCTCTTCGGAGAAGGGCTCTCCGGCTGATGCGAAGGGCACGCTAAGAAGGAAGGAAGTTACAAGCAAAGAGCGTAGAAATAAGTGAAGAACTTTCATGCTAATCATATCCTCGGTATAAAAATGCACACCCCAGCGGAAAGGTAAAATTGGGTGCATTGCAACCTTAGTCGGCGTAGGCCGCAAATTATTACAGTCCATAATGAGGAATTTCTTAACAGATACTTACTGTAGAGCCGTCCACATTTACCATGGTTTGGATACAACACACTCCAAAAGCCAAGCCAGCTCAGGATTCAAAGGAAAGCCTGAACCCCGGATAAAAGAGAAATCCAGGGGGTAAGACGTGAAAATGTGCAGCTAATCCAATCGCTCAAGAAATGACTCAAAGCCCCAGATTCGTCTTAAAAGCTGATTATCTGCCCCTGGCTATAAAGTAGAAAAATGCAAAGATTTCGTCATGCTAAGCCAGGAATGCCAAGTACATTTCAAAGGCCTCAAAAACAGGCTAAGCAGATCCTCCTACTCTCTAGGAAAGCATGCACATTGGAACTCTGAGGATTCTGGCCAATTAATCGTTGGGAATGGGGAATCTGTAGGTCTCAAAAGTTAACCTAATTTATTGAAGGATGAACATAGAATACTAAATTAGCGGATTTTTATTTCCGGCCAATCTTTTTATGTATCACCATTAATATCAGCGGAATCACCAGCCAACCCAAAGACCAAACCACAGGGCTGATGAATGCAAGTCCAATAGTAAGTACTGCGACGAAGGGTTCAGTCGTTGCGCTTTTGAAGACGTTATCTTTTTCATTGCTGGTAAGGGATGTGTTAGCGAAGCCCATCTTGCGGGCATACTGCCAGCCTGCGAGCCCAATAAATCCCGATAGCGCAAGGCATACACTCTGGCCAACGGTGGACGAGATGCTCACTAATTTAGGGTCATTGATCGCAAAATAGAGATAAAAACATACGACCACCTGCTGCAATAACACCAGCGAAGTATGGATATTATTGGACTGCTCAACGGGCCCAAGTAATTTATGCGTCAGATTCCACTGTACGAGCGTTAGTCCTACGGCAATAAATAGGCGGAAAATCTCTTGGGAATTCTCCACTAAAAGACTCAGAAGGCCAAATTCAAGCTTTATCCAAGCCATATCTTCTCCCGAAGGAAGATATAAAACGAAGTTGACAAATAAGAGCGCGTAAGCGACATCAATAAAATTTTCAAGTCGCCGCAGGCGGCAATGCCTTATTGCAATAGTTCCAGTATCTATATGGCGCATCAGGGAGACCAGACTTTTTAGCCACAGTGAGTCTCGTTATAGCAGACACCGGATGCTGTATAGATGCAAAAAATAGACTGAAAGCCAGTAATTTTTACGCCTCCCAGTAAAAAGAGGCAGAGAAAAGGGCCGGCCTGTTATTTGCTCTTAGATAACTTTTCGCCTGAAGAAGATAGTTCGATTAATGATCTAACTGGTACTACTGCCATCATTATTACGCTAAAAGCTGATAGCCGGCCAATTTTGGTTGATAAGCAGACAGATCGAGCACAATTCAAACAAGGCAATACTATTAATCGATTGACTTCAAACAGAATCTACATAAGATCCTACGAAATTAACCCGGATAAAGATTTAACAACCATTTGCATAGCTATCCGGACGCTGAGTTTGGTCAGTAGACCTCCTGACAAGATCCCCACTTTTCCAGGGTTAAACGAATACAATTTTTACAGCCAGCAGAAAAAAGTATAATTATTTTTCTAGAAAAATTGATGATGCAAAAAACTTTATTGAACTCAATGCCGGTAAAAATACCTTCGGCTGCAAACCTTACCGTATCCAGTATGAAAACCAGCCTAAGTAAAAATCTCAAAGCTGGCTTTTGAAAGAACTGGCACGGTATCCTGAAGCAGTCAGATTAGAGGCTGAAAACACTCAATCGTCAGAAAAAATAGCAAGAGGAGTGACAGTGCTCCTTATCCATTTATCTTGGACAGCCCAACCTAAGCATTGCTTTGAATAATAAGTCAATAATACCCAGCAACCATATAAAAATGGGGTAATTATGGAAGGTGAATTACTTTCACTTCGAGCCGAACTCGCCCTGCTGGAGCGGGACAATCAACGCCGGCTGGAGACCTTCGAACGACGGCTCTCCGCCCTTGAGGCACAGCTCAGGCGGGACGATACAGAAACCAAAGAAGCCTTGGTAGAAAGTACTGCTGAGTTAGAAGACGAACTGGCCCTGCTTATGGGCACACCCTCCAAGCCCCGCCAAACCATTCAGCAAGCTCATTCAGCAACCATACCTTCAGCAACGGCAACTCCTACCCCGAAATCTTCTGAATCCAAATCAACGCCTGAGAGAGCCGGTAAACCATCAGTAGCCACTCCATGGTTACAAGAAGGCCTGGCCAGCCTATTGGCACCAACCCTAGAACCGCTCAATCGCGTGTGGGAGCCCCTTGCAAACTTTTATCGCCATTACCAGCGCCAGGGTAAAGCCCCGGTATTCTTTATGACCGCTGCCGGCATACTGGCACTGGTATTTGGCTTCGCATACTTGCTGCAGTTCTCTTTCAACAACTATTTGGGCCCGGCCGGTAAGGTGATCTTGGGCTTTCTGGTTGCGGCGGCAACCACTTTTGGCGGTGTGACTTTTAGCCGGCGTATGCCCCATATGGCGGACTACGGCTCTGGATTAATAGCGCTCGGAGTGATTCTTCTCTACCTGTGTGGGTACTTTGCCGGGCCTTACTATCAGTTGCTGCCTGTTCCTGTTGGAGTCGGCCTGTTGGTGGCGACAACAGGGCTCTCTTACTTACTGGCCCTATTATTTGAGACACGAGTGGTGTCTATGGTGACCCTGCTGGGCAGTGCCACCATGCCTTTGGTGGCGAATCATTTTGATCCTTCCGCACTTGTTTACCTCAGCTATTTATTGGCACTCGCCCTAGCGATGCTGCATTTATCCAGGCAGATACGCTGGCCACAGCTTGCGATCGTCACTATGGTACTGAGCGCAGGCATGCTGGAGTTTTCCGTCTCAAATCTGGATGAGGCTACATCTACCTGGGGGCCATTACTAATACTGCACGGCTTCTTTTATGGCTTTGCCCACTACGCTCTGCGAGGACTAAGTGCTGAATTGATAGAGTCCAAAGGGCTGGAGCGAAGACGCCTGATTATTATTGCCGCAAACCTGGTGCTGTTTATCCACATCAGCTGGTCGCTCGCACCCAACAGTAACGCACTGGGCATTGTGTGGCTGCTGAACCTTCTACCCTGGATGGCTCTGGCCATTTATTCACGCTGGCTGTTTGGCTACAACGCCATCAGTATTTCCGCCCGTGTTGTACAGAATATGGCTCTACTACACGGTGGATTACTGGCAGGCTTGGCAATCCTTGCGTTGTGCAGTCCCGCTTTATTGGGGATTGTCTGGTGTCTAGAGGGATTGTTGCTGATTTTTCTCGGTGCCCGTTTTGGTTTCATCAGTGTAAGAAGCGAGGGTTACATCGCCCTATCTGCAGCTGGCGTTACCATGCTGTGGCAAGCTCTGACCTGGGTAGCTGGCGGAGTTGTTCCCGCACCAATATTGCTGTCATTAAGCGCAGATGCTGGTTGGGGTAACTGGTTGGCGCTCTGTGCGGCTGCCTTCGCATTAACCCGGCTGTTGCAGCACTGCGCAGATCGGATTACTCCTAGAGAGCACCATTTAACCTCTTTCGCAGATAACGCTTTTGTGGTGTTTTTATCCGCAAGCTTTCTGCTATCTGTTGGCATCCTCTGGCCCCAGGGTATGTGGCTGCTTGCCTTGCTACCGATGGGCTTTTTAATCTGGCACGGCAAGCGCACTGGTTCAGCATTTAGTGAATGGTTTGGACTCAGCCATTACTTACTGCTGTTTATCCCACTACTCGCGAGTGCATCGATTGTGGGTAACTTGCATTTCTACGATCAAATACCTTACGGAAAGATCGCTAGTGTAGAGGCCTTCCTTAGCTTGTGGATGATTGCAGCTCTGTATAAACACCTGGATATGCAATCCACTGGCTTCTCTCTGGCACTCAATTTGCGCAAGCTGTTTTACGCTCTGGTGCCAATATTTTTCCTACCAACAGTACTTTATAAGGCCAACGACTACTTCCCCATCGCCGTTTGGCTGTCTGGCGCTATCGCCCTGGCACTTTATACACACCTGAAACTGGAGGTATTAAAACAGGAACTGCGCATATTGATCGCAGGCGCAAGCTTTGTAGCAATAATCAGTTGTGCTCTGCAGGAGTTCGCCAACTGGCAAGGGTTTGCCTTGAGTGGGTTGCTGTTGGGGCTGGTATCAATGGCGGCACTGTTGTGGATCGGCCAGGGATTGCGGCGGAAGCCAGCCGGCCAGGATTGGCGGTTGGCCCTGCATCGGGCACTTAAGCCACTCTTTCCATTGGCCTTTTACTATCTCGCGGCAACGCTACTTATTATTAGCTATGCGCTAAGCCGTGACTTTGCACTGGCACTTTTACTATGCCAGCTGTACTTCGCCGGTCTGTATATTTTTAAACCCCAACTAGCGCCGCTGCGCAACCAGTTGACCCCCCTTTATATGCTGAGTCTGCGCCTGTTTGAGTTTATTACCTTGTTGCAAGTTGCAGCGGTCATTGCCAATTCCGCTAAGGCGCCAATGTTGGGAGTGTATAACCTGGTGGCCCTGGGAATCGCTTCACTGTTGGTTTATCAGCGCTTTTTCGCCAATAGAGCCGTATGGCCCGGCCGCAGGCTGTTTAACCTGTGGGTGCTGCACCTTACAGCCATCCCAGCTTATATTGCGCTGCTGGCGCAAGTGCTGGAAACCATGTGGCTGCCAGCCATATCATTTGCCTTGGTGGTGCATGCAACACTGCTACTGTTCCAGACTCTAAGACCTGATACCCAAAAGTTACTGAAGCTCTCACTCATGTTGTTCGGCATTGCCGCACTAAAAATTGTGCTGTGGGATATGCAGGACTTTTCCCTGATACAAAAGATTGTGGTCTGTATGCTGGTGGGACTGTGCATGCTGGGGGCTGCATTCCAGTATCAGAAATTTCTGACCCCCAGAAAATGAAAACACCAAAAATACTGATCAGCTTATCTCAAAAATGTAATGGGCCTTTTTAGGCCCATTACTATTTACAGTTGTTAAATTAGTTATGATTTGTGTGGGGTTATACAAGAACTCCATGTGCTCTATCTTTTGAAGCAATACTTACAAAGGTTTGGCACAGATCACCCTCTATATATTGCTGCTGTAGACGTCTTATCACATCAAAGAACGCCTTACCCAAACCGCCCATTTGCCGGCCAACTACACTGAATGCGTAACTCCATTTCGATAAAATGCGCAGGGAAGCAAGAAATGAAACGGCTTCAGTTGGCAATAACGCTTTTTGCCGCCTTACTCATTAGTAGCCAAGCTTTGGCAGAGTATAAAAAAGGAGACTTTATTGTTCGTGTTGGCGCCGCCGCAGTTGATCCCAATGACGATTCCGACAATCTGCGCCTAAATGGCACCATACTGCCTGATACACGGGTTTACGTGGATACCGGTTACTCCGTGAGCGTTACGGGCACATGGTTATTCGCAGACCACTGGGGATTGGGGCTTTTGGCAGCATTACCATTTAAACATGATCTCGACGTGCGCGGCCTGCCCGACCCGGTGACTGGCGAACCTCTCGGACGGGTGCGCCTCGGGGACATTAAACATCTGCCTCCTACCCTCACCTTGCAATGGTACCCAGTATGCACAGAATCCTGGGTGCAGCCTTACATTGGTGTCGGAGTAAATTACACCCACTTTTTAAGTGAGCATATCAATCGTGCGGCTCAGAATTACTTTGAAGCTGTACTCGGTGCAGAATCACGAGCAAGACTCAAGCTGGATGATTCTTGGGGCCTGGCTGGGGAAGTTGGAATAGATATCGCCTTTGGCCAGGATAGCCGTTGGCTGTTTAATGCCGCTATTTGGTACCTGGATATTGATACCGATGCAAATATCCGCTTCTATACAGGTGCGGAAACTTACTCCCGTATCAATGTCGATGTGGACATAGATCCGTTTGTTTTCTCGGTCGGTATCGGTTACCACTTCTGATTTGGAGTGCCGGGAATCTGAAAGAGTGATTTTAACGGTTTCTTTTTTATGCCAGTCTGGGCATTAAAGAAATAAGTTATGGACTTTCCTTTCAGTCTGGCGGTAGCTCGCCTCTTCAGTAATCCACTCTCATTTTAATTGATCGAGCAAGCACTTCCCGTTGCGGCGTTCCGATAGACTCAACATTCATTCTATTTTCCCGAATCATACGGCCCGTTTTAAGCAATTTTCATCCTGTCCCTGCCCGATAAACTGCTCCCCATCGATAGAGGTTGCCCATCCCCTGGGGCACTACTTTAGAACTCACAGATTGAGGAGCGATACCATGACCACTTCCGCCCTGAGCACAATTCAAGATACCAACTCCATGTTTCCTGCTATTACCGACTTGGCTGGCCGTATAGGCCTGGCTGCGATTTTCTTACTGGCAGGTGTTAATAAAATTCAAAACTACGAGGGCAGCGCCCAGTACCTGGCCTACGGCGGCCTGCCTGAATTCCTGCTGCCACTGGTGATACTGTTTGAAGTAGGTACCGCCCTTGCCTTGATCGCAGGCTTTCAAATTCGCTTGGTTGCAGTAGCCCTAGCTGGATTTAGTGTGATTACCGCCGCCTTGTATCACAACAATCTGGCTGACCAGATGCAATTTATTATGTTCTTCAAAAACATCGCCATGGCCGGGGGCTTCCTGTTACTGGCTGCTAATGGTGCTGGACGATGGAGCCTGGACGCTCGCAGACAGGGAGCCAAGCAGTAATGCCTCATAAAACAGACGGCAGAAACCCCGAGAAAATCGGGGCCTGCACTCACTCTTACAGGCTTTTAAGAGGTACAAAATGGGACTTTTAATCAGCGGAAAATGGCAGGACCAATGGTATAACACCAGCGAGTCTGGTGGCGCCTTTGAGCGAGAGGCGGCCCAACTGCGCAACTGGATAACCATTGATGGTAGCGCAGGGCCCAGTGGAACTGGTGGCTTTAAAGCCGAGCCCGGCCGTTATCACCTCTATGTATCACTTGCTTGCCCTTGGGCCCACCGCACACTGATCTTTCGCAAGCTGAAAAAGCTGGAAGGGCATATCGGCGTATCGGTAGTAAGCCCTGATATGTTGAACTCTGGCTGGAGTTTTAATATTGAAGAAGGCAGTAGTGGCGACCCCCTATTCAGATTCGATTACCTGTATCAAATCTACACCCACAACAAAGCCAATTACAGTGGGCGCGTAACTGTGCCGGTGCTATGGGACAAACAGCAGAACTGTATTGTCAGCAATGAATCTTCAGAAATCATACGTATGTTTAACAGCGCGTTTAATCTGATTACTGGCGATCAAACAGACTTTTTCCCACGGCAAAAGCGCGATGAAATTGAGGTTATTAATCATGAGATCTACGAGAATATTAACAACGGAGTTTATCGCTGTGGCTTCGCTACCACCCAGGCCGCTTATGGGGAAGCCTACGACAAATTATTCAAATCAATGGACCATGTGGAAACACGTCTGAGCCAACAGCGCTATCTTACCGGTGATCAAATCACTGAAGCAGACTGGCGTTTGTTTACCACACTTATACGCTTTGATGCAGTCTATCATGGGCATTTTAAGTGCAACCGTCAGCGCTTGGATGACTTCCCTAATATCCGTAACTATGTGCGCGAGCTGTATCAATGGCCCGGTGTAGCTGAAACTGTAGATTTTCACCATATCAAGCGCCATTACTACTTCAGCCATACTTCGATTAACCCCACCCAGGTTGTACCGGTGGGGCCCGCTATCGATTACAGTAGCCCCCACGACCGCAGCAGGTTCCCCGTAAGATAAATCTTTAAGCCCGGCCCCACCTCAGGACTAACCCCAACCTCGGCCGCTCTGCGGCCACATTTTCTCAATCATGGGCAATGTCGTCGCCACCCATCTAAATTTTCGAACAAATCTTTCTATAATTCTGACTATCATTCGATTCTAGCGAACATTAGAGTAGCCCTTCGACAACTTATCCTGCCATAGGCATCAGGTTAAATGATCAACGGGAGAAGGCACCCATGCAGAAAACCACCCTGGAGCAATGGCGTATGTTTAAGGCTGTGGTGGATGCGGGAGGTTTCAACCAGGCCTCTTCAGTGGTGCATAAAAGCCAATCGAGTATTCACCATGCGGTAGGGAACCTGGAGACGGCACTGGGTGTAAAGCTTTTTGAAGTAACCGGGCGCAGAGTTACATTGACTGAAGCTGGCCAGCTGATGTTGCGCCGTGGAAAGTACTTACTGGATGAAGTATCCCGTATAGAGGCAATTGCGGAGTCTCTTAGCAGTGGTGTGGAATCTGAGCTGCGTATCGCTGTAGATGGTGCCTTCCCCCAGCAAGTGGTATTTAAGGCTCTCGAAAAAGTATCCGGAATATTCCCACAAACCAATATTGATATTGTCGATACCATTTTATCTGGCACTAATGAGTTGTTACAGGAAGGTGCTGTAGACCTGGGTTTATCACCAATGACAATGACCGACAATCTCAATGAAGAAATCTGTACGATTGAATTTATCGCAGTGGCATATATCAACCATCCTCTGCATCATTTCAAACGAAAGTTAAACTATGATGATTTAAAATCTTACCGACAGATTATTGTGCGGGACTCAGCCACACAAACCAGCGTCGACTCGGGGTGGCTTGGCGCTGAACAGCGCTGGACAGTAAGTAGCTTGCGTGCATCTACAGAGCTGATTTGCCAGGGAATGGGGTATGCCTGGCTACCCATGCCAATTGCCGCCCCGCTATTGGAAAACGGAATGTTAAAACGCCTTTCACTGGAAAAAGGCGCATCCCGCACAGCCAGTTTTTATTTGAATTTTAGAGATCAAGACAGCCTGGGCCCCGCTGCGCGTGAATTTATAGGGGAATTACGGTTGCTGACACTAGATATGCCCACTTCGGAAAATTCACTTTAATAGAACAGCAAATCCTTATCTATCCAATATTTCTCTGGTGCAGACTTGAATAAAATAAATAAAACCATTATTCAAGTACTTGGATCTTGTTATGTACTATTTTAGACCGGCGCAGGAACGAGGAACTGCCAATTTTGGGTGGCTCCAAAGCAAGCATTCTTTCTCCTTCGGATACTACTACGATCGCATGCATATGGGATTTTCTGCATTGAGGGTAATCAATGATGATACCGTCCGTCCCGGTGCAGGTTTTGATACTCACGGCCACAGGGATATGGAGATTATCTCCTATATCTTGGAAGGCGCTATTGAACATGTCGACAGCGAAGGGAATCGTTTTGTGGTCCCCGCCGGAGAAGTGCAAAGAATGAGTGCCGGAACAGGCATCACCCACTCAGAATATAATCACTCAACATCACAGAGATTAAAGTTCCTGCAAATTTGGATTCAACCCAACCGCCAGGGCATCAAGCCTGGGTATGAACAAAAATCAATTATTCAAACGAAGAAGCTGACTCCCCTGGTTACCCCAGATGGACGTGATGATTCACTAACCATGCAACAAGATGCCAGTTTGTATCGACTTCACTTGAAGAGTGGAGAAAGTGTGGTTCTGGATACCCGAATTCGCCCCGGATATTTACATGTGATTGAGGGGAGTGCCACTTTTAATAGCAATCATAAAATGATGGCAGGAGATGGCCTTGGACTGTTTAAAGAGGATATACAATTACAGGCCGGTATAGATGGTATAACGGCCTTGTGGTTTGATCTGCCACATCAATGAAAATTTAGTAAAATAAAGTCAACTCTTTAAATAAGGCAGTTCGAAGTAATCATCAACGGCAATATATATTTTTTCAATCAGGCGCAGTAATCGCCCTACCTGCTCTCTGGCCGATTCCCTCCTAAAATAGATCGAGGCAATTGGGGATCAATTGATGGGTGCAGTTGGCGACACGGATAGTCGCGATAGCAGGCAAGCCGAACCGGGGAGACTTATCTCCCTGCTCTCTCCCGTGCCCCCCACTATTTTGACACTGATCCTGTTGTTCTATATGTCAGATATATCTGCCGGTCGCGAAATTAGTTTTGGCGTGACCTGGGTATCTGACCTCGGTGTATCACTGCAATTTTTTATTGATGGTCTGAGCTTTCTTTTCGCCCTACTCATCAGTGGCATCGGCGTGTTTATTACAATTTATGCCGCATCTTATTTACGCGGACATATGCAACTGCGCCGTTTTTATCTGTATCTCTACCTATTTATGATCGGAATGCTGGGTCTGGTGCTTGCCGGTGATCTGATGACTTTATTTGTATTTTGGGAAATCACCACTATCGCCAGTTACCTGCTGATTGGCTTTAATAACACCAGCGCCATTGCACGCCGCTCAGCGCTACAGGCCCTATTGGTAACCACCCTTGGAGGCCTGTGTTTACTGGCCGGCTTTATACTGCTTGGTTCACTCACAGGCAGTTTCGATATGGTGCAGGTACTCGCTTCCGGGGAGACAGTACGCGCAAGTTCACTATATGTGCCAATCCTGATACTGATATTAATCGGATCTTTTGCCAAATCCGCACAACTGCCTTTCCATTTTTGGCTTCCCAATGCGATGGCAGCTCCGACCCCTGTCAGCGCCTACCTACACTCTGCAACTATGGTAAAAGCAGGCATTTATCTATTGGCGCGCCTGCATCCAGTTCTGGCACAGACAGAAACCTGGGAGTGGATTTTGACCTGTACCGGTGCGGCTACCGCAGCAGTGGCTGCATTGGCAGCTCTGCGCCAGACCGACCTGAAACTTGCCCTGGCCTACACCACCATGATCGCACTCGGTACCTTGACTATGTTCCTTGGTTCCGATGCCTCTGCTGCAGTTGCAGCCGCTATCACCTTTTTAATAGTGCACTCTTTTTATAAGGCTGCACTGTTCATGGTGGTAGGCATCATTGATAAGCAGACTGGCACCCGCAATATGATCAAACTTGGTGGGCTCGGACGTGTCATGCCTATCACTTTTTTTACCGCACTGGCCTCAGCACTTTCTATGGCAGGATTCCCACCATTTCTTGGCTTTATTGGTAAAGAATTAAAATATGAGGGAGCGCTGGCTGTGGCATCCGAACCAGCTCTCGTATCCACTGCCGCAGTATTCGCCAATGCCGTCACTGTTACCGTGGCTGGTATGGTTGCTTTAAAACCCTTTCTGGGAAAATACCCACACAACCTACCCAAAGTCCACGAGGCATCGCCTGGCTTATGGATAAGTCCACTAATTCTCAGCTTTCTGGGACTTACCTTTGGTCTTGCCCCGGATCTCGTCGGTGGGGGACTTGTTGAACCTGCATTAACTGCTGTACTGGGTATTCCAGAGAGTATCGATTTACGCCTCTGGCACGGGATTAATATTCCTCTGTTAATGAGCATATTGACCTTTGGTCTTGGGGTCACTATGTATCTGGGCTTACGCCACCTGCGGGCTTGGCTGGCATGGGATTTCAAACATGCGCCTACCAGTGCCGATCTACTGTGGGACAAGTCCCTGGAGCTGTTGAGGTCCTTTGCGGCTTTCCAGACCCGGATATTGCAAAACGGGGTTATGCGGCGTTATTTGACGGTCATTTTTGTGACCGTTTCGATATTCCTTTCCTATGCCTTGTTACGATCGGGGCAATTCCCACTGGAATACAACTGGCCGCGTCTGAACCTGAAAGAATGGGCCGCCCTTCTACTTACCGTGGGTGGAGCTTTTATGGCGGGTACAGCACGCAAACCATTAATTGCAATATGCGCTCTCGGGGCCCTGGGTGTTGGAGTTGCATTAATCTATCTGTTCTTTGGTGCTCCGGATGTAGCTATTACCCAGCTCCTGGTTGAAACCCTATATTTGGTATTGGTTGCCGCAATACTGCCTCGCCTGCCAGTATTCAGCCCCGGTAGAAAAATCCGCTTTCGCCCTAGAGATGCCCTTTTGGGTGGCATGGTCGGCCTGTTGGTGACTTTGAGTATCCTTGCCGTATTACAAACACCCTTCGATAGTCCCACCAGCGACTTCTTTGAGCAGGCCGCAGTACCCGAGGCCCATGGTCGTAATATTGTCAATGTCATCCTGGTGGACTTCCGCGCACTGGATACCTTCGGAGAAATCATCGTGGTATTTACTGCTGCCGTAGCGGCAGTAACGCTGCTGGGCCATCAATTACGGCGGGGGCCACAATGAACTCTCTGATATTGCAAACAGCAACCCGAGTGCTTGTGGCGCTCATTCTGGTTTTCTCGGTATATATGCTTTTGCGCGGCCACAATTATCCTGGAGGGGGTTTTATTGCCGGGTTAATTGCCGCTTCGGCATTTGCACTCTTTGCCATAGCCTGGGGTATGGAAGCGGCCCAGCGAGCACTGCGGGTTCCTCCCGGAAACCTGGCAATGAGTGGCGTATTGATTTCGGCACTGTCCGGTATGCTCGCAGCTTTTAAAGGAGAAGCGCCTTTCTCGGGCCAATGGTTTCAACTTATCGGCGATAAAAACTCGGGCGGTATCTCCATCAGCAATGTACTAATTTTTGATATTGGCGTTTACCTGGCGGTACTCGGCGCTGTACTCACCCTGATTTTTGCCCTGGAAGAGGCTGGTTAATATGGAGGGTCCCCTCGCACTTGTGGTTGGCATATTGATTGCCACCGGAGTCTATCTGATGCTGGCCAGGGATCTGCTGCACTACCTGTTCGGGTTAATACTCATCAGTAACGCCGCCAATCTGGCCATATTTATTACCGGTAGATTAACCCGCGCGGCTCCGGCCCTGGTTCCCAAAGGGCTGGAAGTACCGCCTATGCCTGTAGCGAACCCCCTGCCCCAGGCACTTATCCTGACTGCCATTGTAATCGGTTTTGGTCTGTTGGCCTTTGCCCTGGCACTAATCGCCCAGGCCTATAAAGTGCTGGGTACCCTTGATGTGGACTCCATGCGCATTGCGGAGCCGGTGAAGCCCAAGAGGAAAAAATCCCCTTGAGCTGGTTACTCGCCCTGCCCTTCCTGATTCCCATCTTCACCGCACTTGCCGCTTTTCCAGCGCGCGGGCGCCCTTTGCTCTGCGGCTCAATTTCTATTTGCGGCTGTGTGCTGATGCTGGGAATAGCAATCGCCATTATGATACTGGTGGAAACCGGCGGTCCGCGCGCGGCCCAAATGGGGGATTGGGCGGCTCCCTTTGGGATTACCCTGGTAGCTGATCGTCTGAGTGCAGTAATGTTGCTAATCAGTGCAATTGTAGGGCTCTGCGTTTCATTATTTTCACTCTCAGACATTGATGAAAAACGGGTGAAGCTGGGATTTCACAGCTTCTTCCAGCTTTTATTGGCAGGCGTTTGCGGAAGCTTTATTACCGGAGACCTGTTTAATTTGTATGTCTGGTTTGAGGTGATGCTAATCGCCTCATTTGCCTTGCTGGTTTTGGGGGGAGATCGTATCCAGCTGGATGGCGGTATTAAATATGTCGCGCTGAATCTTGTGTCCACCCTGCTGATGCTCACATCCATTGGTATGATTTACGGGTTGACCGGCACCCTAAATATGGCACAGCTGCATATATCCCTGGCCACGGTCGACAATCCGGTGGCTGTATCTGCCCTGGCGGTATTGTTTATCAGTGCTTTTGGGATCAAAGCAGCTATCTTTCCATTATTTTTCTGGCTGCCAGCTTCTTATCATGCTCCCCCTGTGGCAGTAACCGCTGTATTTGCCGGGCTGCTTACGAAAGTTGGAGTCTACGCGCTGATAAGAACCTTTACCCTGATTTTCCCTACAGACCTGGGCTTTACCCACAATATCCTTTTGGGGGCAGCATTACTCACCATGCTAACCGGCGTACTGGGCGCTGCCGCCCAATATGAATTTCGCAAAATCCTTGCCTTCCATATCATTAGCCAGATCGGTTTCCTGGTGCTTGGGCTGGCTCTCAACTCCCCCTTGGCACTGGCCGGATCAGTGTTTTACATGGTGCATAATATTGTTGCCAAAACTAACCTGTTCCTGATCAGCGGTACCGCCCAGCGCCTTACAGGCAGCTATGAATTGAGCGAAATCGGTGGTGTTTATCAAGCCAGCCCTCTGCTTTCTACCTTTTTCTTTATTGCCGCTTTCAGTCTTGCCGGCTTTCCTCCCCTGTCGGGTTTTTGGGCCAAACTATTGTTATTAAAAGCCAGCATGGACCAGGCGGCTTACCTTGTGGCAGCTGTTGCGCTAATTACCGGCGCTCTAACCCTATATTCCATGAGTAAGATCTGGGCAGAGGTTTTCTGGAAGGACCACCCCAAAAGCTACTGTAGCAATTTGTATGAGATACCACGTACTGAGAGATTACAGCGCCTGCTACCTGTTGCCCTATTAGCATTCATTACCTTAGGGCTGGGGCTGGTTCCAGAGCCTTTTATTGATTACTCCCTAGGGGCCGCAAATGAGCTTCTGGAACCCCGGAAATATCTGGATGCGGTTTTGGGCGAGGGTTCCGCCCAGTACACAGGAAACCACTGAGTATGCGCGTATTTTTACTCAATCTGTTATTGGCCATCAGCTGGTCCGCACTTACCGGTAATGCGACACTAACGAATTTCTGTTTTGGTTTTTTAATTGGTTACTTGGCACTGAGGGTATCCCCCAGTTTACCCGGGGGAAGTAAGTATTTTTATCGCCTGCCGCGCTTCGCCCACTTGGCCTTTTTTTTCATTCAGGAGCTGATACTGTCCAGCCTGCGTGCTGCCTATGAGGTATTTTCACCCAAACTAAAGAGCCGCCCCATGGTCGTGCGTATCCCCCTGAAAATCACTGATCGCAACCAAATTTTTATTCTCACTAATTTAATCTCGCTAACTCCGGGAACCATGGTGCTGGAAATTACCAAAGACCACTCTGAACTTTTGGTTCACACCATGTTTGTGGATGATCCGGAAGCTTTTCGCGAGGAAATTCACCAGGGTTTCGAAAAGCGGGTACGGGAGGCCTTTTCCTGATGCCAATTACTATTGCCGACATACACTCCCCCATTATTGTAGGGGCGATTAACATCTCTTCACTGATGTTACTTTTGGCCCTGGCAATGTGCTTTTTGCGAATATTTTTTGGGCCTACGTTAGCCGATAGAGTTGTTGCCCTGGATGTATTAAATATTCTCGCCGTCGCATACTGTGCACTATTGGCAATTGCTTCAGGACAGCCTGTATACCTGGATGCGGCTATTGCACTGGCACTTGTGGCATTTCTGGTCAGTGTGGCCTTCGCGCGTTTTATCGAAAAAAGTGGCAAGAAAACCGTGATTCACGAAGGGGGCGGTGGTGGTAGTTTTCGATGAGGTTTTTATTGCAGCATTGATACTGGTAGGAAGTACTTTTGGGTTCAGTGCCGCCCTGGGATTACTGCGCATGCCGGATTTTTACACTCGCATGAGTACTTCCGGTAAGGCTGCTACCCTGTGCTGTGGTCTTTTACTGGCCGGAGTGGCCACCCTGTTCCATGATACCCAGGTTACGGCACGGGCGGTGGCTGCAATCCTGTTCCTGCTACTCACGGTGCCGGTGGGCGTGCATATGATCGCACGCGCAGCCTACCGGGTTGGTACCCCTATGTGGCGGGGAGCATCAGCCCGCCCCCGTTTCAAAAATCCGAAAAGGGACCTCCGTTAACCGAAAGTCCTTTCGAGGTGTCCCTAAATTAGTGGCCCTTAGAATACAGTTCAGCGATAACTGCATCACTGCGCTGGGAAAGTCGATGGGAACAGTCATCGACAAGGATGACATGCCCCATCTTGCGTCCCTCTCTCAAGCTTTTGCCATAAAGCCATACGCCTTCATTTTTCTGCGAGGGTGATTTATTCACTCCGAGCATATTAATCATGGCAGTTGGGCTGGAGCACTGTGTATCCCCCAGCGGCATATCGAGAATGGCGCGCAGGTGGTTGGCAAATTGACTGGTCTCTGCTCCCACCAGGGTCCAGTGGCCACTGTTATGGACCCGCGGCGCTATTTCGTTAACGATCAATCCCTCAGTTGTCACGAAACATTCCAGGGTCAGCGCGCCTACATAGTCCCAGTCACGCATCAGTTTATCCAGGTAGGATTGGGCCTGACTCATTAGCTGGAAGTCATGAAACGGCGCCTTGGAAACCAGAAGAGTGCCCTGGCGATGAAGGTTTTCAGTCAGGGGATAGGTTTTTACTTCCCCGGATACAGAGCGCACTCCAACCAGGGAAACTTCACAGGAAAAATCCACCGCTGCTTCCATCACGCAAGCTTGGCTCTGAGCTTCTTCGATAGCATCTTCAAGTTGCGCCTGGTTTTTAACCCGCCATTGGTTTTTCCCATCGTAGCCATTTTCACAGCTTTTAATAAATACTGGATAGCCCAGGGTGCCAAGGGAGCGACGTAATTCATCAGCCCCCAGCGCCGGTACAAAGGACGCCACTGGAAGACCGCTCTCGGTCAGTGCTAACTTTTCCCGCAGGCGGTGCTGGGCTTTTTCAAAGATATGGGGATCGGGATAAACCGGGCAAAACTGCTGTAACTTTCGCAACAAGGCCACATCCACCTGCTCTCGCTCGGCAGTAATTACCTCTGGCCGGCCCAAGGCTTGATACAAAACCTCCCCGCTCTCATGCTCTTCAAGCTTGACCAGCTCTCCAAGCCCTTCGACACAGCTGGTGTTTTCCCCTTCCTCGGCGAGGAAGCTGAAAGTGATACCGAGGGGCTGGCCCTCCTGCGCCATCATCTGTGCCAGCTGCCCACAGCCAACTATAGCGATATGTCTGGTGCGCTCACTCACAGTGCCTTACTCCACAGACAGAGGAACTTGCTCACTTTGCTGCTCCCGCCAGGCAATCAGGCGCTGCTGCAGACCTGCATCGCTCAATGACAACATCTGTGCTGCCATCAGGCCCGCATTAAAAGCGCCGGAAGCGCCTACTGCCTGAGTGGCAACGGCAACACCCCGTGGCATCTGTACAATCGAAAGCAGGCTGTCCATACCAGTCATAAAACGGCTCTCAACAGGGACAGCAATCACCGGCAGCGGGCTCATGGCAGCAATCATGCCCGGTAAGTGCGCAGAGCCACCAGCACCAGCGATAATCACCTGGGTACCTTTTTTATGTGCCTCACTGGCAAATTCCACTAAACGCTGGGGGGTTCTGTGGGCAGAAACTACGGCGGTAGCGAAGGGGACCTCCAGCTCTGTAAGAGGCTTGGTCGCATTGGACATGGTGGCCCAATCCGAGCGCGACCCCATTACGATGGTGACTTTTTCAAAAGGCAGAGACTTCACTTGCAGTTAACTCCAGTGTTGGATGAAGGCCAGATAGACGGGGATCGCCACCAGCACGTTAAAAGGAAATGTGATTGCCAGAGACAAGGTGATCGAAACACTGGCATTAGCCTGGGGCAGAGCTACGGCCATCGCTGCAGGCACTGCGATATAGGAAGCACTGCTGCCCAACACCGCTAGCAGGAAGACGCCTCCGGCAGACAGACCGAGCAGGGAGCCGAGAACTCCCCCCGCAACGCCACCCATCAAAGGCATGAAGATGCCGAAGCTGAGCAGGAATGCGCCCTGCCCCTTTACGTCTCGGAGACGCGCCGCGGCTACCCGCCCCATCTCCAATAAGAACAGGGCGAGAACGCCGTGAAATAATTGACCAAAGAAAGGCATGACAGACGCAGTACGCTCTCCAGCCCAGGCACCAATAACAATACCGCCAAGAAGCAAGAGAACGCCCTGGTTACAGGTCAGCTCGTGAAACAGCTTGCCAGTGCCAGCGTCTTTAGCAGACTGCCTCGCCAGCAGAATGCCCACCACAATTGCAGGAACTTCCAACAAAGCGACAAACAGAGGGAAGTAAGCCTCGTATTCAATACCGCGTGAATTGAGAAGTGCAACAGCCACAGCGTAAGTCGCGACACTGACGGAACCATAATGGGCAGCTGTGGCTGCGGCATCGAGGCGGGACCACTTGCCAATCCAGTGAAGGACCGGGAAAGCCAACAGAGGTAGCAAGGCACCAAAAGCCAGAACAGCCAGTGATTGTGGTACCAGGGTAGCGGCAGAATAGGTGCTGAGTGCCGCACCACCCTTGAGGCCGATAGCCAGCAACAGAAAGATCACACAGCTTTGGTAGAGGCCAGTTGGCAGGCGCAGGTCACTGCGAACCAACTGTGCCAGTGCACCCAGCAGAAAGAAACCTACAACAATATCGAGTTGCATTTTCAGTACTTCCGACGCTGGGATCGTACTGGCTGTCGCTCCTGTCTGGCGATATCCACCCTGATTCGCCGGCGGCTTCGACTGGTAAACCAGTAACCGACGTTGGCAAGTAACACCAGGAGACCAACAGCCATGAGGGCTCCGGCTACGATACCGGCCAGTGTCAGGGTCCAGCCAACAAACATGACCAGTAATCCAACAGACGCGCCAAAATAAAGTTGTGACTTATGCATCAAAGAGGCCCCCGCTGTTTATTAAGTGGGCGCATTATCGATAGGACTATTGATAGATAAAAATAGATAATTATTATGTTATGTATCAGCAATCCTCTATACAGGTGCCTTGTGTCATCCAGCAGAGCCCACGCCCGCATCGGAACCGCACGACAATTGGAAATCCTCCTCACCGTGTTCGAGCAACGCAGCATTAGTACCGCCGCCAAAACCCTGCACCTGACCCAGCCCAGTGTGTCTATGCAACTGGCCAAGCTCTCCTCGGCAGTGGGGCTACCCCTCTACTATTCTGTCGGCAAACAAATCCACTTCACCGAAGCAGGCCTGACATTGGTGGAAAGTGCCAGAGAGATACTAAAAAGCTATGAGTACCTGGAGCTGAAACTGGCTAAACTCCGGGGCCTGGAAAGCGGTAAACTCCAACTGGCCGTTGTCACCACAGCCAAGTACTTTATCCCCCACCTAATTGGGGAGTTTTATGAACAACACCCACAGCTGGATATTCGCTTTCGTGTAGGTAATCGCCAACAAATCATTGATTATACTGGGGAGGATGCTGATGATTTTTATGTATTCAGTCATCCCCCGCAAAATCCCGATTTGGAACTGGTGGAGTTTTTACCCAACCGCTTGTTGGCTATCGCCCCAGAAAAACACCCGCTTGCAAACAGGAAAAAGATCTCCCTGAAGGAGTTTGCCAGTTGTCCTTTCCTGCGTCGGGAAGAAGGTTCCGGTACACGTCATGCAATTGAGCGCTTCCTGAGAAAAAGGGGGGTCGATCTCAATGTTCGTATGACAATTGAAAGTAATGAAGCCATAAAACATGCAGTGATGTCTGGTCTCGGCGTATCGATTCTCTCCGAGCATACACTTGCCTTTGGCGGGCGTGCCGGCCTTGCCATGCTGAATGTAGAAGAACTGCCCATTATCACTCATTGGTATCTCGCCCGGCGAAAATCCCGCCCCCTCTCTCCTGCTGCAATGGAGTTTCTGGATTATGCCCGTAACCTGGAAACTGTGCCGGAAGAAATTGGAAGCCCCAAAATACTTCAATCCAAGTAATTAACCTTCCCCAACTAAAACAGGGAGGTATCAATCTTATATTTACTGGTGTCTACAGAAGAGATTGTTATTCGTACGATCCCTGCTTTTCTATTTCCCTTAAAAGTCATGCCTTAAAGTTCGTCAAATCCCCTGCGGCCGGCCCGAATCCTGCTACTTTTGGGATACCCGCCGGCAACCTCAAATAAATCCTGGCGGAAAAATCACAACGGCAGAAAAGAAAGAAATTTCCTGCGCAAGTACAGAATTTTTATAGAGGGACATAGTGATGAAACTTAAGGGACTAAGTTGCACCGCAATTACGTTTCTTTTGACCTTTGGTGCAAACTTTTCTCATGCCCAAGAGGACTGGCGTGACATAGAGTGGGGGGACTTTATAGTTAGGTTCGGGCTCAGCTATGTTACTCCCAATGATGCAGCTACATCACTGAAATATCGAGTTCTTCAACAGTGGGATCTTTACAATACAACCTGGGAAATGGACACCGCGCAAACCTGGCAGATCTCAGGAGTTTGGCGCCCCACAGATCGTTGGGGCTTTGAACTGATGCATATTAATAACGCTTCATATGACGTAACCCTGGATAACTTCACAGGCAATCCGGGCCGTGACCAAATCCAGTTAGGAGATTTCAAGGCCTCTAGCACACTCGCTTTCGCAAACTGGTATTTCTTGGACCCTTCCTATTTCACCCGTCCCTATGTAGGAGCTGGGATTAACTATACCAATTACCATACAGTATCAATCAGCCGCCAGTTTAATGAATATCTGATAGATTCAGGCATGGCCGTTGCACCTGGATCATTTAATATGGGGCACTCTTGGGACTGGGCGCTACAGGCCGGGGTGGACTTCAATTTGGATTTTCGCCAGTTTCAGTATCCACTAATAATTAATCTTGCAGCGCTTTATTACATGTCTGATACAGATCCCACAGTGGATTTCCCCACCGAACTGGGCAGTGATCGACTTTACGCCCACTTTGATTACGATCCATGGGTAATCAATATTGGCGTGGGAACCAAGTTTTAAAAACACCTCATTAATTGCAGCTATTAGATTCACCTGTTGAATTTTACCAGTGGATCACAGCAGTCAGCCTACATGAGTCAATAGCTGTCTGCTCCCCGTATATTATTTATCGGAGTCATTGTGGTCATCAAACATAAATTAAACCAGCTGCTCATTATCTTTAAACCTCGATACCTTATTTCATACCTCTTATTATTCTTACCTTTATTATCGATCCATCCTGCTGTAGCGGAGTGCACTCCGGGAAATACCGGTTCAGATGGCCCAGATCAAATTACCTGTGATGAAGATAACGATGCTGATGACGCAGACGTTAATGCCTTGGGAGGCAATGACACCCTAAATCTAAATGGCGGCAACCTCAATAATGCCTATGGGGGATCCGGTGACGATGAAATCCATATTCTTGGGGCCATAGTGACCAACCTGGTTGATGGTGGCGATGGCGAAGATACTATTGTCTTGAACGAACGCAGTAGTGATGTTGGCACTTATCTTGGCGGTGGAGGTATTCACGGCGGTGCCGGCGATGATGATATTCAAATTCTGGACGGGTTGTCTTTCCATGTTTGGGGTGGCGATGGAAATGACAAAATCACCTTGGATGGTGGTTTTATTTTTAATTACCTGGATGCCGGCGAAGGGGACGACTATATCCACTGGGATGAGGGGCTCAGTAATGAAATTCGAGGTGGCAATGGCTCAGACACTCTGGTTATAGATTCCTACTCCTTCGAGGGCGACGCCATACTTAATGGTGGTGATGATCTCAGCGCTGAAGATGGTGATATTGATACTCTGATTTTCAAGCTGGATTATCGCGTAGATGGAACCCAGTTAGATAATTGGGAGAGGGTTGTTATCTGGGGTAGTTCTAAAATGATTTTTTCCGGCAGCCTCAACGTCGGCGGAGGCCAGGATAGCAATGGCAACCCTCTGGGATTGCACGTCAAGTGGGGAGGGCAAGCTTTTTTTGATACTGACGAATATACCGTGACTGGCAATGTTGCCAATGATGGAACTATCGATCTGGTTAATCAAAAATTCAATAAACTAACAGTAAAAAAAGATAGTAATGGTAACTATGGCCAATATATTGGCGGCAATGGCCGCCTATGGATGGATGTAATCCTTGAAGGTGATAATGCGGGAAGTGACCACCTGTTTATTGAAGGCGAAGCCAGCGGCACTACAGCAGTTACAGTTTTTAACCTTGATGGACAAGGAGCCCGCACCGAAGGTAACGGCATTAAACTAATTTCGGTATCAGAATCATCTACGGACAATGCTTTTGTGTTAAATGGTGATTATGTCACCAAGGATGACCAGCAAGCAGCTATTGGCGGAGCTTATGCTTATACCCTTCATCACAACGGAGTTTCAGGTAACAATGATGGTGACTGGTACCTGCGCTCTGTAGTAAATGACTCAAACAAATTTCCACAAGGTGGAATGACTCGCTGGCAACCCACTGCGGTATTATATGAATCCCTACCACAGATACTTCGCTCCCTGAACCTTCCCACCCCTTTACGCAGTCGTGTAGGAAACCGCTTTTGGGTGGGTAGCAGTTATAAAGATCTTCTTAATACTGATTACAGTAGTTCAGAAGAAACTGCTATCGATAGCAAAGGCCTGTGGATACGTAGTAGTGCACGTTATATTAGCGCCTCACCAAGCCAATCCACCACCTGGGCCAGCTGGGATCAAAATTATTTTCAATTGCAACTGGGAGCGGATCTACCCCTGAATGTTTCAGTCCTGGGCAGTTCGCCAGTTGCAAGTATGACCTTGCATTATGGTGATGCTAAAAATGATGTGGATTCATTCTTTGGCGATGGTGACATTGATGTCAGAAATTATGGTGTCAGCGCATACTTAACCTGGTACAGCTACCAGGGCTTATATCTGGATACGCAATTAAAACTGGACTGGTTTGACTTCGATTTTGATGCCTACGATCTACGTACTCTGCATAACAGTGGCGAAGCCTACGGTTATGCCATATCCATAGAGGGCGGATGGAGCTTCAAATTATACGATTACTATTCCATTACTCCTTTGGCCCAACTAATTTATACCTCTGAGGAAGCAGAGGATATCGAGGATACTTACGAAGTTCTCGTGAGTGATATCAATAACAATGGTCTTTTATTGCGCCTGGGTACCGCATTCGAGAAAAGAAAAAGCCAGCGCAAATCAAGCCGGAAAATGTATGGTTCGCTACCTTTGGAGCGCTTTAGCTTCTATATGACACCAAGCTTGATTTTTAATCTCGACCAGGAAACAGATTTGCTTGTTTCAGGAACCCGCCTATATCAGGAACCGGACAACTGGTTTGGTGAGCTTCGTATGGGCGCCAGTTATGAAGAGTGTGGAGATCATTGCTCAATATACTCAGAAATATTTTATTCAAGTAGCCTGGAAAATCTTGGGGATAGCTTTGTTGGTGGCCTGGAACTAGGTTTCCGCTATAAATGGTAGCAAGTACCAATTATAGCGGCTCATTATTAGCGCTTTTTATTGCAGCTTATCTAGCAATTGATATTCAGAAAATACCTTCTTTAACTTGCAATCATTGCCAGATTTCCTTTTCAGGTTTGTATTTTTTAAGCCAGATCCTTGGGCACCTGGTATTGTTAAAAACCGATCCCGCCAGTGACGGTGATCCGACACACGGACTGCCTTAGTTCCCTGCCTGATACTCATCGCCTTTAGCCAAATATCATCCGCATCAGGGCAAATTTTGAGGAATTTCTCACTATCAAACGCATCTTTATGCAAAGCATGAGGGTGATAAAGTACTCCTCCAACCCCGGTTGGGAATACCATATGGGAAGGTTTGGTATTGGAGAAGCCACACCAGCTTTCCCTCTTTAATCGCCATTTCTCATAGGGAAGTAGGTTTCCAGTCTTATCAAGGGTGATTTGATGGGCACGATGACAATGGATATATGAGGGTTCCCGTAAATAAGCCTGGTACAGCATATCAACCATGTCCGGTGGGTATAAGACATCGTCATCTACAGTAATTATTAAACTATCCGGGAACTGATTAAATGCGTAAAAGTATTTTTTATAAGAGCCAAGATCACCGTCAACAAAAAAGATCTGAAGACCTCTCTGCTGCTGCTTCAGCAACATCTCCGGCACTTTTTCATCGGGAAAATTTTCTCTGGACAACCACAGAGCTATAGCGTCAGCCTTGAGGGATTGTTGGAATAAACTTTCCACACATAAATAAACATCATGGATACGTCGACCGAAGGATGTCAACGAAACAACGATTTTATCTGGCTTATTATTTCCTACCCCTTCTTCAACACTGGTTAGAGTTTGCTGGCTCAACAGATGACTGCGAACCAGAGACTCCAACTTTAAGTTGTTATTTAAATCGTGGCTTCTGAGCCTTTTTTTCAAAAAGTATTGAAGCATGTCATGTAACCGAAAACTATTTTTTTTGACCATCAAGGTAACCAAAATATGTCACTCTTCTGGTTACCTCTTATAAAAAATAATATACATCAAGGTGTACATGAAAAATGCTCAACAGTATCAAATTTGGAACTATGGTCCATTAACATAGATAAAAGAACTGTTGATACGTACCTTAAATAGAATAACTCACTGATTCGCGGCCATATTTAGTCAACTTATTCACAATAGCCAGGATTTACCCTGTCCAGTTTGCGCAGAAGTCCCGGCCACGCCAGCAAGCCTCCCTGGCTACCTGTAACCATGTCTCCCTCACTAACGATTTTATCCACAATTTCCTGGGGAACTGGGGTCAAAGGAGGATTACCGGCGAGCGCAGCAATTTGTATTTCACAGGCACGCTGCAGGATAAACATGGCGAGGAAGGTATCTGCAATGGTGGAGGCGCAGGTTAACAGGCCATGATTACGTAGGATCATGTAGTTCGCCATACCCAGGTCAGAGACCAACCGCGCTTTCTCATCTTCACGCACGGCAATGCCTTCATAATCATGGTAGGCAATGCTCGATAGGGGAAAAAGGGATTGCTGGGAAATCGGCAACAGCCCTTCGGCATGTGCTGAAACTGCCACACCCGCAGTAGTGTGGGTATGCATAACACAGTGAGCATCCTCTCGAGCCTCGTGAATGGCACTGTGGATAGTGAA
Organism: Microbulbifer sp. NBRC 101763; assembly: GCF_040371615.1. Lineage (NCBI taxonomy): Bacteria > Pseudomonadati > Pseudomonadota > Gammaproteobacteria > Cellvibrionales > Microbulbiferaceae > Microbulbifer > Microbulbifer sp. NBRC 101763. The sequence goes on along the minus strand of NZ_BAABQV010000002.1, from coordinate 525,855 downwards.
TCCCGCGGGGTTCACCATCGCACCGCTGTCGTCAACCTTTTCCCCACCCAAGTCGATTTTGACCAGACTGGAAGCGGTAATTTCCTCGAAAAATACTCCAAACGGGTTAATCAGAAAGTGAGATTCGGGCCCCGGAATACGCACGGAAAGATGAGTGAAAATCGTATCATCCCAGCCGTAATGAGCGATTAGCCGGTAGGCTGCAGCCAAGTCGACACGTAATTGCCACTCTTCCTCACTGACCTTTCCCTTTAGTGAAGGCATGATTTCCAGTTGCATGATGCTCTCCTGTTTTCTTATTCGAGCCTCGATTCTGGATGAGCCTTACCGCAAAGACTGTCAATTTGTTTACACTTGGCGAATGAATACTATTGCGGCCATTTTAGATGCCTGTCCTCTGCTCTCCGGATTGCCAATTGAGGCCATGGAGCAGCTTGCGCAAGGAGCACAAGTACGGCGCTTCGGCACTGGGGATATGATTTATCCACCTGCCTCTTTACTGGAACGCCTGTCAATTATTGCCGAGGGGCAGGTACGTATTTGCTCGAGTAATATTTCAGGGCGCGAAGCCACACTTGCCATACTGGATTCCGGAGCCTGGTTTGGCGATACGGTATTTTGCCCTGGTACTCCCCGAGTATTTGGCGCCAACGCTCACAGTGACTGCACTATTGTGGATATTCAAGGCGAACAATTACGCGACTTGATGCGCCGCCATCCAGAGGCTTATCCAATAGTATTGGAACAAGTAAGCCTCCGCTTGTGGGCAGTAATGTCGATTATCCAGGACGACGTCCTGCGGGGTACCGAAGCAAGAGTTGCACGGCGCCTGTTCTTTATGGCACAGATGCATCATGGTAAGGATATTAGTGGCGCAGTGAGCTTTCGACTCACCCGTGAACTACTTGCCAACACCATGGGCATGACCCGGCAGGGAGTTCATCGCGTACTAAAAAATATTGAGTCTAAAGGGCTGATCGAGTCCTCTTACGGTCACATCAAAGTACCAGACTTAAGCCGTCTTCATGCCTATATTGAAGAACTTGATTAAATCACAGCCCGAGCAAACATTGGTTGGCCAGGCTATGACTGACAGAGTTTCTACCCAGCCTCTCCAATTTCTTCAGCCTGTTTATCACCTGCCCCTTCCATCTCCCGGGCTTTCTTGCGGCCATAAAGAGCCAGCAACATGCCCGATGGGAACATCAGGACGCCATAGACCGCAGAGGGCACCGACATTTCACTGGAGTGTAGAAGAGTCAAGGTTACCATCAGGCCAATAGTGCCATTTTTAATACCTAATTCAGTAGCTACCGCCAAGCCCTCACGGCTAGGCAAGCCACAAAGCCGGCTGGCCATTAAACCCAACAAAACACCCAGAATATTTAACAGGACTACTGAAGGCCCGGCCTGGGTCGCCAGCTCATCAATACGATCGCGCATGCCCCACACAAGCCCTACCACAAGAATCAGCAACACCAACGCACCAAAGATGCTGACAATACCCTCTGCACGGCTGGCCAAATGAGGGTTCCAGGCTCGCACCAACATCCCGATAACTACCGGCAGCAATACGATGACTGATAACATCACGACAGTTTTCGCAAACGGCAGCACTATTTCCTGCTCAGCACCGAAGTAGGTTCGCAGTGCATAGTTGGTGAAAAATGGCAGGCTGAGGGTAGTGATCAGGCTTGCAGACACAGTAAGAACAATAGACAGGGCTACATTGCCACGGGCGAGCAGGGTGAAAAGATTTGAGGTAGTGCCTCCCGGACATGCCGCGATAATAACGAGACCTACGGCAATCGCAGGGGGCAGGCTAAGAAGCCAGCACAATGCGAAAGCAACAATCGGCATCAGGAGAATCTGGGTGATAGTACCCACCACCAAACCAGCGGGTTTCACAGTTACCTGATGGAAATCCTTGGCCGTCAGGGTCATCCCTATTCCGACCATAATAATAAACAGCGCAATCGGCAGACCGATTGAGATCATGGGTCCTGATTCCACACTAGCCTCCTGAGATTATTATTATTTTGGTAACCCGGTTAGTAGGTGGCCACTTGATAGAGCGACACGCATGAAACACCTATGTAAAACCACTATTTCGAGTTACCAGATTTTATTTCGTATTTTTATTGTTTCGCTGTGCGATATTGAACCCTAGCACAGTCCACCGAAGAGTGCCGCCTCTGGTACACTGCCCAGCATTGATTTCAGGGCAGTCACACTTTTTATGTCACAGATTTTCCCTAGTGCACCAGTGGATCACTGGTCCAATTTACTATGGGCTGTGGGGAGTCCGGGTATTACTGGCTCACTTGAATCAAGTTTTTTACCCACAACATTGCCATGGTTGCCGGAGAAAAGACGAAAAAGGCTACTGGAGTATTTCGCTCAGTCACAGGTCAACAAGAAACTTTCACCGCAACTCGAGGCATTCCTGCAGCACTATAGCGAGCGCAAACCCACATCCCGATTGGGTGTGTACTTTGAGAGGCTGTGGGCCTTTGTCTTTGAACATCACCCCGACTACCAACTGCTGCACCACAACTTACCTCTGCGTATCGCTGGTAAAACATTGGGTGAACTGGACTTTGTGGTACGACACCTCCCCAGTGATACTTGCGAACACTGGGAGGTTGCAGTGAAATTTTACCTGCAGCTACCTGGCCACTTTTGGATTGGCCCTGGGCTCAGGGATCGTCTGGACATCAAGCTGAGGCGTATGGCGGAGCACCAGCTGCCATTAATCCGGCGCCCTGAGGTAGTGCACCTTCTGCAAGATCTAAATTTAAAAATTGAACAGCAGTGGACCTTGATACCCGGACGTTTGTTTTACGCATTGGAGGGCCCTGCTAAAGCCAGAGGGAAGCTATCAAAACGACAAATGCAATTCTGGTGGGCCGACCCGGATAGCTTCAACCTCTACTTAAGTACTTTCCCTCAATATCAATCTTTACGCTGGTTTTATTTACCTAAACCTACCTGGCTGGCTCCATTGCAACCGGACCTCGCTAGCGAAAGTCACTCTGATGAGCTTCCGAAGGCTTTGGACAAAGCCCCTGTTGACCGCCCTCTCTGTATTGCGGCAAAGGATAAAAGCGGGGAAGTCTGCCGCGGATTCATTGTTCCAAAACACTGGTATCCAGAGGCACTGGCAAGCCTGCCTGGCCACTGAAAACAGAGGTGAGTGTGGTGTACTCAGCGAGCAGCCCAAACAGCCTCTATCCGAAATATCCCTCCTAAAGTTGTCTCCTTTCCTTCCCTGTAACTCGCCTAAGGCAAACAATTTCCGATTACTTATTGACATAGATCAATTTATATTTACAATTTTCAGAAATTTCTGAAATTTAAGAATTCCATGAAACTTTCCAGTCAAGCCCAGGCGTTCGTACTGCATTTCGGCGAGATGGGCAGCCGGTGGGGCTTTAATCGTACTGTCGGCCAGATGTTTGCGTTGCTCACTATCCACCCATCGCCCCTCAATGCAGAGCAACTTGCCCAGGCTCTCAAAATCAGCCGTGGCAATGTGAGTATGGGGCTTAAGGAGTTACAGGCCTGGCGATTGATCGAACTGCACCACCAGCCGGGAGATCGCAAGGATTACTTCACCGCAGCCGGTTCAATCTGGGACCTGGCACGCACAGTCTTTGAAGAGCGCCGAAAACGGGAACTAGACCCAACCCTGAGCCTACTGCGCCAGCTGTTGCTCAATGAGCCCCAGGATGAGCAGGAAGCCCAGGCCCAGGAAAAGATCCAGGAGGTCTACAGCCTATTGGAGTTACTGGAGGAGTTTGCCAACACACTGAGCAAACTGGAGCATGATGACCTGCTTAAATTGATGAAGCTTGGCTCAGGCATCGTCAAGCTGCTGGAACTCAAAAGCAGACTTACAGGGGGAACGTCAAGCTCCGACTAAAAGTACGCCACGGCAATAAAAGAAATACATAGAAGTAGTCAGCCCGGGGATTGAGAAATCCAGCGGGCTACAGAAAAAGCGGTATAGGGATATACCGCCGCCGACCCAACGTCGGTAACCGCTCAAAAAATACTGGCAGGTCCATACTTCTGCATTGGTGTTTTTTCGGGCACCCCCCGGGTTACTCAGGAAGAGTACCCGGTTATCTGGTTAAAAATAGTTCCGACCAGCAGAGGCACCCATGCTAGATACTCTGATCCTCTCCAGAATACAGTTTGCCGCCAACATCAGTTTTCATATTTTATTTCCCACTATCACTATCGCTCTCGCCTGGATTATCGTCTTTTTCAAGCTCCGCTATGACCAGACGAATAATCCTGTTTGGATGCGCGCATATCGATTTTGGGTGAAGATCTTTGCCCTGACATTTGCCCTTGGGGTTGTCAGCGGTATTACCATGTCATTCCAGTTTGGCACCAACTGGCCAGGCTTTATGGCTCAAGTCGGTAATATCGCAGGGCCATTACTGGGTTATGAAGTACTCACTGCTTTTTTCCTCGAGGCCACATTCCTCGGTATTATGCTGTTTGGCATAAACCGCGTTCCCAGCAAAGTTCACACCTTCTCGGCATTTGTTGTAGCCATAGGCACAACACTCTCCGCCTTCTGGATTATCGCTCTTAACTCCTGGATGCAGACCCCTTCTGGCTTTGAAATGCGCGACGGTGTCGCTTACCCAGAAAGCTGGCTCGCAATTATTTTCAATGCCTCTTTTCCCTACCGCCTGACACATATGCTGCTGGCTTCGGGATTAACGGCAGCCTTCTTTGTCGCTGGAATCTCTGCCTATCGCATTCTGAAAGGCGACCCCAAACGCGCCCCGCGCCTGGCATTGAAAACCGGTCTGGTGCTGGCGGCAGTTCTCATTCCTATCCAGATTTTTGTGGGGGATTTACATGGTCTCAATACCTTTGAGCACCAGCCGCAAAAAGTGGCAGCTATGGAAGGTGTATGGGAAACGGAGAGAGGTGCGCCCTTACTGCTATTCGCAATTCCTGATGGCGAGGAGAAAACCAATCACTTCGAGATTGCCATCCCCAAAATGGCCAGCCTGATCCTAACCCACGAGCTGGATGGCGAAGTACGAGGTATTAATGAATTCCCAGGAGACCACCCCCCAGTAGCGCCGGTATTTTTCGCCTTTCGCATTATGGTGGGTGTAGGCCTGTTGATGCTCGCCGTGGCCTGGGGCGGCTGCTACCTGTTATGGCGGCGAAAAGAACTTCCTCGTTGGGCACTGAAAACCCTGGTGGGAATGACCTTTGCCGGCTGGGTAGCGACACTTGCCGGCTGGTATGTAACAGAGATCGGTCGCCAACCCTGGCTTGTTACAGGTGTATTAAAAACCGCTGACGCAGTCACCCAGCTACCTCCCTCCCATGTCGGCTTCTCGTTAACTCTTTACCTGATAGTCTACGTGATCCTTTTATACGCCTATATACACACCCTGAAAGTAATGGCCTTGAAGTCAGTCAAAGTGGAGGAGTTTGAGACACAAGAACCGCTCGCAGGAGGCAGCCTGACCAACCTGCCTCATTCAACCCAGAAGTCGACAAAGGGGGATTCACAATGAGTGAGGGGGCAACTTCCGCTGCCTATTGGCTGCCCGTAATTTTCATTGGCCTGATGGGGCTCGCAGTACTCGTGTACGCTATTCTCGACGGCTACGACCTGGGAGTCGGTATCCTACTTCCTATGGGCGAAGAGGATGAGCCTCAGCGAGACACTATGATCGCCTCAATTGGCCCCTTCTGGGATGCCAATGAAACCTGGCTGGTACTGGCTGTCGGCCTGCTGCTGATCGCCTTTCCAATCGCCCATAACCTGGTATTGATGCACCTTTATATTCCCGCGGCAATTATGTTGGTCGGGCTAATCATGCGAGGTGTGGCATTCGACTTCCGTGCCAAGGCCGCCGTAGGACACAAACTCGCCTGGGACCGAACTTTCAAAGCGGGCTCCCTCACCACCAGTCTCTCCCAGGGCTACATGCTGGGGCAGTATGTCATGGGTTTTACACCCGGCTGGCAGGCACAACTGTTCTCTGCCGTCAGTGCATTGGGTGTTACCGCCGCATACAGCTATATGGGCTCGGCCTGGCTGGTGTTAAAAACCGAAAATGAGCTACAGGCGCGCTCGGTGCGTTGGGCACGCAGGGCCGGTCGCGCAACCCTGCTCGGTGTTCTCTCGGTATCGGTAATCAACCCCTTGGTCAATCCAACCGTCTTTGATCGCTGGTTTACCTATCCGCTGGTAATGTTTGTGCTGCTGATCCCCACCCTTTGCTTCCTGGCCTTTATCTTTAATGATGTCCTGCTGGCAAGAATGCCAAAGAGTAATGACAGACATAGCGCTCTTCCCTTCACTATGGTGGTGATCATCTTCTTGATGTGCTTTATCGGCTTAGCTTTCAGTTTCTTTCCCGATATCGTGCCGGGACAGCTGAATATTTGGCAGGCGGCCAGCGCCACTGCATCACTCAAGTTCATTTTGGTTGGTGCGCTGATTGTTATACCAGTCATTCTTGCCTATACCGCTTTCTCTTACCGGGTATTTCGCGGCAAAGCAACCGAGCTTCACTATCACTGAAGAAATAGTTTCCACTTTCAAGGGGTAGCAACATCTATTCAAATAAAATTTGGTAGCGCGGAACTACCCCACAAATCAAACAAAATCCCCTTGCTCGCCGAAATTGGTACGATAATAATCATCAATTCCAGAAGACAATTTTTTACAAGGAAGTAAAGCGCATTTCTGGCGCTTTCAGATTGCGCTTGTCTAAGGGGGAGGTGAATTTGAACCAAATCGATCGACGGGCTATCAGCCGGCGCGACACTGCTAGTCCGCGCAAACCACAACGTAAGAACGGCCGCGAGAAATACGAGAAGCTTCTCGATGCGCTGGAAACCTTAATCGCTGAGCAGGATTCAACCGATATCAGCCTCGCAAACCTGAGCCAGGTAGCCGGGGTTCCTGCAGCATCTGTCTACCATTTCTTTCCCAGTGTAGATGCCAGCCTTACTGCCCTGGCAGAACGGCACTACAAGTCTTTCGGAGACGTAGTGCTGGGCCATTCAGACTTTTCACCTGCGGAAAGTTGGCAGGATATGCTCAATCAGCTGTGTGATCTGGTACGCAGCTACTATGAAGACAATATTTCTGCACTGAAGGTACACTACGGACCGCAATCCAGCTGGGCATTGCGTCAACTGCAAATGGAAAATAACTGGCGTTTGGCAGACACCTTGATAAAGAATCTGTCTCGCGAGTTTGAACTGCCTCCATCGCAGGATTGGCGCGACCGCTTTATGTGTGCGATCAATATCAATGACTCTTTCTGCTCCCAGGCTTACTCGCGTTTCGGAAGAATAACCGATGAGTCCGCGGCTGAAGGTAAGCGAGCGGCAGCCGCATACTTGAAGCTTTACCTGGGAGAACTGTTACAGAGGCGCCAACTGCGCTTCGCTCCGCTGGAGGCTTCGGCCTAAACAGCGTACAGGCCTCTTTTAGTAGAGGATTCTCAATCCACTCTTGCTTAAAAAATAAACCCGGCAACAAAATTGCCGGGTTTATTTTTGCCCATCACTTATTCGCCACATCCTATTCTTCAATTCCAACAAACTCAAAAACAAATAACCATCACAACCCAAAACCCCTAAATCATTAGCTTTCCAAAAACGAAGGCCTATTTGAAAAAGAAAAATATCATCAACTTCCCAGGTAAAATAAATCACGGAAACTTCTTTAAAAATCACTCGTTTATTACTACTTATTCTTGATTTTTCATCGATATCTGTCATCACAAATTGCCCATTTCCGCCCTAAAAGGGCAGTATTCAATCGACCCATTTGTGACCATCTGGACCCGAACTAGAATTCGTAGTGAAACTCTTACTGGATCAAGTGGAGGTTCTCATATGCCCATTGCCGCGCACGAGCTGGAATCGGACTTCCCAGAGTATGCAGAAACCATCAAGATACTTCTAAGGGATGACCTGCAATTCAAACTGGAGAACGACCTCTACCGAAAACTTGATAAACAAATTCGCGGTCTTCAAGACAGCGGGATAGGCACTGATGACGACCACTACTCCAGCCTAAAAAAACAGCGTGCTTATCTTAAGCAGCATCTCTATAACCGCATCACAGGAATGATTACCCATCATTAATTTGCGATGGCTATTGTCTGGACATTGCCGGCGCCATTCAGCACACTGAAATCACAAGCAATCAGAACAAGTTGATGGCGCCATGCAACTCTACCTGACTTATTCCTCTCCCTTTTCTCGAACTGCCCGTATTGTCGTTCATGAACATAAACTCCAGTCTGTTATCACTGAGCAATTTTCCCATCCATTTCACAATGAACAGGAATTAATCTCCAGCAATCCCCTTGGCAAAGTGCCCTGCCTGAATCTGGACAATGGCAGTGCCATTATGGACAGCGAAGTTATTTGTGCCTACCTGGACAAACAACTTGGAGATGGCCACCTGAGTAAAGCCATGGAGAATGACTGGGATCTGCGCACACTTTACAGCACGACCTCAGGATTGATGGAAACCCTGGTGCAGCGACAAATGGAAAAACTGCGTAAGCACGAAGGATTGCACTCAGAATTCTGGTGGCAACGTTTTAACGACGCAATCACCAGGGCACTGGACTTCCTTGAGTCAAATGTATCAAAGCTCCCCAAACAGCTCAGCCTGATCCATATTAACCTTGGCTCAGCCCTGTCATATCTGGACTTCCGTCATGATGATTTCGATTGGCGCAATGGACGACCACAGTTAACTGCCCTATCGGAAAACCTTGAAGCTCGTGAAAGCTTTCGTGCCACTCACTTGCACGAATAACCTTAGTTTCCACCCTCAGGCCAGGTTTCAATTCCTGGTCTCATAAATTCTTCTCTAAACTGTCATATCCTATCGATAGCCTGAGCGCTTTTTGAGGCGCCGCCATGTCAAATAGATCGAAGAGCCCTTCGTGGATACTTCTACACGGCGCCGCTGTTGTGGCGGTAACCTGTAGCCTTTTCAGTGGATTGCGTATTGCAACCCTGGATAAGCCTGCGCTTATTACTATTGCAGAGCTTCTCCCCCAAGGAGAGGTCCATACTGTTCACTTTGTCTCCGCAATTTTACTTTCCCTGGCCGCTGCAGGATATTTGATCTCACGCATCCCCTATTTTCGAAACCTGTCTGGAATATCGACGCCCAAGCCTATCAATTATCACAGACTAGTTACCTGGGGTGGTGTTTCCCTGCTTATAACTTCACTGTTGAGCGGTTGGATGCTGTTTAACGGCCTGGGCCCACTCCCCTGGCTTCGCTCGATTCACTTTTGTAGCGCCATCGGACTTGTCTTTTATATTTTTATGCACGGCGGTGTTTACCTTATGCAATTTGGCTTGCGTGCACTTCCATTTATCCTCAAACCATCACTGCCCAAAAGACAATACCTTCCTTTAGTTTCACTATCTCTAGGCACGTTCTCCCTTGGCTTTCTTTTAGTGGGAAGCTGGTATTTAATTCACGGATATTCCCATCACCCCCTGGCAGTCGCCGGGATTTCACCAAATACCATCATCAACATCGATGGCATGGCCTCAGAACCACAATGGCAACAGGCTCAAATACTCACCTTACGTACTGATGGTGGGGCCAATTTTTATAAAGGCCGCTCCGATGTGCAGTTAAAGGCCCTGCAAAATGGTCAGGAAATTTTTTTTCATATCACCTGGCAAGATCCCAATGAGAGCCTCGCCCACCTGCCCTTGAAAAAAACTACAGAAGGTTGGGAAATCTTGCAATCAGGCTATAAGATATTTGATGAAAAACGTCATTACGAAGATAAATTCGCAATACTCCTTTCTGAAAACTGCTCTTTCGCCGCAGCTGGCACCGCCCATTTGGGACAATCCCCACTGGCTGATAAACCCGCAAACTGGCACGGCAAGGGCTACCATTACAGTACCTCCGAGCAGGTGCATGACCTCTGGCACTGGAAGGCAGTACGTACCAATAAGATGCACCTGGCTGATGACAACTTTATCGGCAAACCGGATAAAGTGCGTCCCGGTGCACGTCGCTATACCGCAGGTTACCAGCAGGATAGCAAAGAGTCCGGTGCTTATAGAATGAACTGGAAGTGGTATTCTCCCACTACAATCACCCCCAAGCGCCTACCTGCAAAAACAGATCAGCTGGCTCCCTATCAGTATTCTCTCCCCCACAGTCAAAGCCCGGATTGGACTATTTCCTGGTTCGATTACCAACCCTATTCTTCAAGTCACGACCAATTCCCATTGGGTACCTTGATGCCCTCGGTGCTGTATACCTCCAATCGCTTTGAGGGCGACCGTGCAGATGTCCGCGCTCGTGGTATCTGGCGCGATGGCCACTGGTCCCTGGAATTGGTGCGCAAACTGGATACCGGCTCTTCCCAAGATATTCCTATTGTGGACGGCATCTGCATGTGGGTCTCCGCCTTTGACCGTGCACAAATTGCCCATACTCGCCACAGCCGCGCCATTCAACTCAGCTTTGATAAAACCTTATGATACTTCGCCTACTTCTGGTCTTCGCTCTACCTTTCACACTGGTTGCGGCAGCAATAGTCCGTGCCCCACAAAATCCTGAGCCACCGGAACATTACTTGGTCAAGGTCAATATGCAGGGGGAGTTACTCGGCGCCTGGGAAGGTCCCTGGTCCTGCGTCTGTGACAAGCGTAGTGGTCTCTTATGGGAAGTAAAAACCGACAACGAGGACATCCACGATGGACGCTGGACCTACTCCTGGTTTATTGATAGCGAAGGCGTTGCCAATAATGGCGACTGCTACTTTGAGCTGGACCGCTGCGATACTGAAGACCTGATCCGGCACACTAATCGCGAGCGCCTGTGTCAAGCAGGCAACTGGCGCCTGCCCACTCTCAGTGAGATCAATACGATTATCAGCAAAGACAATAAACCGGGCAGCCCGACAATTGAGTCCGAGTACTTTCCAAAAACCATGCGAGGCGATTACTGGACCAGTGAAAATAAACAGAAACTGAGCGGTATTTACCGCTATTTAACAGTCGGCGGTACTGCTGTGAATTTTATTGGTGGGGACAGGGTCACAATTCCCTATCGTAATGCCGCATTCGTCCGCTTGGTAACCAGTCGTTCAACAGCCTGTCACAAAGCTCCTCAATAATGCCTGCGCGTTGCTGCCATGCAATCCACCCCCCCCCTCCAGGCCGCGACGCTCTCACAAAAATGGTCCCAATTTCCAAAGGATTTCTCTAATGAGACGATATTTTGGCAGTGCTCTTACAATCTCGGCGTTGTTACTTACAATGGGTGCCAGTGCCGCAACTAAACATTACAGGCTCTCTTGGGATGGTGATGCTTCCAGCAGCGCAGTGATTGGCTTTTCACCTGACGGCAGTAGCAATAACCCCTACCTAAACTATGGCTACTCCACCGACGAAAGTAACTGGAATAGTGCCTATGTCAGCAACAGCGAAAGCTTCGATGGCAGTATCACCAGTCACTTCGTGCGCTTACAGGATTTAAATGCAGACTCTCCCGTATATTTTCGTATCTGTGATCAAGATGGCTGCGGGGATCGTTTTTGGTTCCGGACTGCACCTGCGCACAATTCCCCATTTGTAGTAGTTGCCGGCGGTGATACCCGAACTGGCCATACCACCCGCCGGCAGGGGAATGAGCTGCTCGCAAAAATTCGCCCCCTCGCCGTTATGCACGGTGGAGACTTTACCAACGCGAATAGTGCATCGGAAATGCGTGAGTTTCTGGACGACTGGGAGCTGACTTATTCCAGCGATAATATCGATGGTTACAGTTACAAACGCATCTACCCGTTAATTCCCACACACGGCAATCATGAGGACGATAATTATTCCACCATCTGCCAGGTCTTCGGCGTGGACTTTAATGGCGACGGTGACTGCTCTCCCAGCGACACCTATGGTGCTGTGCAGGTTTCTCCCCTATTGCGTGTATATACCCTCAACAGCCAGTTCCAGAGCAGTGGCTGGTCCTCCTATGCAACTGCCATGAATAACTGGCTTGAAAGTGACTTATCAGCATCAGGCAGTGCAGCCAGCTGGCGCTTTGCGCAATACCATAAGCCTTTATTTCCCCACTACACAGGCAAGTCTGACAACCCCACCCTGTTCAGCTGGTGGGCACAGCCTTTCTACGATTACGCCATGAACCTGGTAGTGGAGTCCGATACCCACCTCACCAAACTTACCGAGGCAGTCATCCCAAGTGGTAGTAACTTCTCCACAACCACTTCCGGCGGCACTGTCTATGTCGGGGAGGGCAGCTGGGGGGCTCCGGCCCGGTCTGCCAACGATGCCAAGTCCTGGACTATCGACATGGCCAGTATCCAGCAATTCAAAGTAATTCAGGTGAGTGCAGAGGAACTGGTGGTGCGTACTGCCGAATTTAACGATACCGCCAGCACCTTATCGCGAGAAGATCGCACCGCAGATCCACTGGTATTACCCAGTAACGTGAATTGGTGGAGTGCCAACCGTATCGGTGAGGCCATGACTTTAATACGCAACAGCGCGGACCGCAGCGTTATTTCTGAAGATGGCAGCGGCAGCAACAACTTTATATTGCCAGTGACTGACGATGTGTTTATTTCTTCACGCTACTCATCCAGTAATTTTGATGGGGATTCCGATGGGCTGCTTGCCGATGGCAGTGACTCCACTTTTGGTACCCTGTACTCGCTGATCAAGTTCGACCTCTCAGACCTCACCGCCTGTAGCTCGATCAATACCGCCACATTGGAGCTGAATGTCACCAATAGGTCCGGCAACACCTACGGTGTTTATCTGGCCGCAAATGATTGGCAAGAGGAGTCTGTAACCTGGAATTCCGTTGGCGGTTCCTCGGTGCGCGATGACCTGGCAGAGAGTTTTGTCCCTTTCTACACAGGTGTTGAGCGAATCGACCTGACTTCTTCAGGGCTTATCGAAAGCTGGATGAATAATGGCAATACCGGCTTGGTTATCGCTCCCCGCTCAGGCAGCAACGGGGTCGACTTCACCTCCAAGGAAACCGGTACCTCGGCGAAGTTAACGATTGAGGCCGACTGCACCACTATTGCCGGCCCCCTACCCAAGGCTGTAAAAACCGATGATTTTACTTTGCTATGGCGTAACGAGATTAAAGTTCCGGTCAAACTTATCGAAGAGCCTGCCAAATTTAATCAGGGCCAGGGGATTGCCACTCACCTTCAAGCGGCCCTCCCTGATCATGGTGGGCGCACCTACCAAGCCGCCAAACATCAAACGCAGATCGGTGCTGCTCAAGGCGAGGCTGGCTGAGGGATCATCACTGTGCCGACCGGGATAGCCATGTAACACCCCGTTCTGCACCACGACCAGGTATTTCTCGCTGGTGTCGGTCATATCAATATTCAGGCGGATCTCCGCATCCGCCGCTTTCTCTCCGTTTAGTCGCACGGCCATGGCATCGAATAACAGCTGCAAGGGCACCCTGGCGACTATTTCCTCAGCCGGCAATACCTCTTCTCGAAATTCAACACCATGACGCAATTCTTTCGCACCTGAGAGGTAAAAATTGCGCCAAATACCGGATTCTGCCTGGTAACCCAGCTGCTCCAGGCTGTCGGCTAGCAGGTAACGGGCCTGGTCGTTATCCGGCTCGGCAAAAACCAAATGCTTCAGTACCATGGCCACCCAGCGGTAGTTACCGCGAGCAAAGTCCCGCCGTGCCCGCGCCATAATGCTTTCCTCCCCCCCCATATATTCCACATAGCGCTGAGCCGCCTCTTCCTGGGGAACCGGGTGCAGGTTAGCCGGATTGCCATCGAAATAACCTAAATAGCGATTGTATACAGCCTTGGCACCGACATTAACCGTGCCGTAATACCCTCGGTTAGCCCAGGCCTGTGAAAGGCTTTCAGGCAATTCCAGCCTCTCAGCAACTTCGATCATGTCATAGCCGTGATTGGCGAGGCGCAGCGTTTGGTCGTGGATATATTTGTACAGGTCCCGCTGCTTGGCGAGATAATCCATAGCCTCCCCTTTCCCCCAGGTAGGCCAGTGATGGCTACTGAATACTACTTCTGTCTCCCCACCAAACTTCTCCATCGCAAATTCAATGTAACGACTCCAGGCCAGGGCGTCTCTTGTTTTGGCACCACGCAGGGTATAGATATTGTGCAGTGTATGGTTGGCTATTTCACTCATACATAACGCTTTAAACTGGGGAAAGAAAAATACCATTTCAGTCGGCGCTTCCGCCCCCGGAGTATTAATAAACTCAATCTCCACGCCGTCAATTTTCATTTGTGCACCGGCTTCAGGGATTACAACCGTTGGTGTGGCAATGCCATGCTCACCATCGGATACCCGGTTGCCAAGCCCTGAAGAAACAAACCCATCAGGGCTTGAGGGCAAGAGGTCACCAAACTGGTATAAGGCGCGCCGTTGCATCACATTGCCAGAGCGCACATTCTCGCTGATCGCTTCCTCTGCAAATCCCTCTGGAGCAATAATATCAATCGAACCACTCTGCAGTTGCTCAGCCGTCAGGACCCCCGTCACCCCGGCAAAATGATCCGCGTGGCTATGGGTAAAAATTACCGCGCTGACCGGCCTCTCTCCCAGAGATTTATTGGCCAGGGCGAGCGCCGCAGACGCAGTTTCCGCAGATGTCAGGGGATCGATAACAATCCAGCCGTTATCCCCCTTTACCAGGGTCATATTCGCCAGGTCCAGGGAGCGCACCTGGTAGATACCATCCACCACCTTAAACAACCCATTGTTCAACGCGTTGAGCTGGGCCTGCCGCCATAAGCTGGGGTTTACCGTATGAGCAGAACTACCTTGCAGGAACTGCATCTGGGATAAACCATACACCTCACGTCCCTCAGTATTTTTAATCTGGGCGCCGGGAATAGTAGCAATAAATCCTCGTTTGGCCAGTTCAAAATCTGTCTTATCAGTAAATGGTAAGCGATCAGAAACTGTTTGGTTGTGGACGATAGTTGCCTTCGAGGCAGGCTTTATTTCAGCATTGAAGATATCAATACCGGCTTCGGGTTCACTGCCACAGGCAATGAGGAAAAGTGATAACAATAATATCAATGAACGCATAGAGGCTCCCCCAGGCTGGTTACGCATGACACTCCATTTCCATACTTAAGACAGGAGAGGGTAACCAGATACAAAATGGTCCCCCACTCTAATTCCCTGAAACCTCGGTGGAATTCTGCCAACGAAAGACAGAAAAAGTCACACCATTCAAAAGGAAAGCTATTTGTTGTTTTTGCCGAAATTTAGTTGGCGCAAATTAAGCCAAATCCGCTGTAAGAACCTTGATATTCAAGCGACGAAATAAGTAGTAATTTATATTTCTTCAAGGCGGCAGAAAAAACCGTTACGACCAAGTCAACAAACAATAATTTCCAGCGCCCCTATAAATCAGCTAAAAAAGGAAATACGCGAAATTTAACCCTGCTCTTGAGCAACCCTTCACGATTAACAAACAGGATTTAACCAGACGTTGAAAAGACAGGCATATACTGTGCGCTGGCACTTGAGATAGCAGAATAAAGGTAACCAAGTCGCCAATATAGTCTATATAACCCTTTTGACTCCGGCAGTGAAGGACTCACACCCGGTATAGAGCCGAGGTCTGCATTTCAAATGGTATGGAGATAATTTCAATGCTAATAAAAAGACCCCCACTCTGTGGCGCACTGATAATCGCCATGTCACTGCTGACGCTAAAATCCTTTGCCGCCAATGAGGAGGAAGTTGTGACTGATCCTGTAATTCGCCAAGGCCCTATGGAGGGTCAGCCAAAGTCCAATCAGTTCTGGTGGCCCAACCAGCTGGATCTTAGACCCCTGCGCCAGCACTCACCCAGGTCCAACCCCATGGGGGATGACTTTAACTACGCAGAAGAATTTAAAACGCTGGATTTAAAAGCAGTCAAAAATGATATCGAGGCCCTGCTCAAAACCTCCCAGGACTGGTGGCCTGCAGACTTTGGCCACTACGGCCCATTTATGATTCGCATGGCCTGGCATAGTGCAGGCACTTATCGTATCGACGATGGCCGGGGTGGTGCCGGTGGTGGACAGCAGCGTTTCGATCCCCTTAACAGCTGGCCAGATAATGCCAATCTGGATAAAGCTCGCAGGTTGCTCTGGCCCATCAAACAAAAATACGGTCGCAAGCTGTCCTGGGCAGACCTGATGATTCTCACAGGCAATGTCTCACTGGAATCCATGGGATTTGAAACTTTCGGCTTTGCGGGTGGACGTATCGATGACTGGGAACCTGACCTGGTTTACTGGGGGCCGGAAACCGAGTGGCTCGCAGACGAGCGCTATACGGGTAACCGCCAGCTGGAAAAGCCGCTCGGTGCGGTACAAATGGGGTTGATTTATGTCAACCCTGAGGGGCCGAATGGCAAACCCGATCCGGTAGCTGCCGCCGTAGACATTCGCGAAACCTTTGGCCGTATGGCCATGAACGATGAAGAGACAGTGGCACTAATTGCCGGCGGTCACACCTTCGGTAAAGCTCATGGAGCCGTCAAGGCCGACTGCCTGGGACCAGAGCCTGCCGCAGCTCCCACAGAACAACAGGGGCTCGGCTGGAAAAACAAGTGTGGTAAAGGCAATGCGGATGACACCATGACTTCTGGCCTGGAAGGTGCCTGGTCTGCAGCACCAATTACCTGGAGCCAACAATACCTGAATAACCTGTTCAACTTTAACTGGGTAAAAACCAAGAGCCCTGCAGGCGCGGTACAGTGGATACCTGATGATTCCGCTGCCGCCAATCTTGTGCCTGATGCCTTCGATAAAAACAAACGTCATGCGCCAATCATGTTTACTACTGATCTGGCACTGAAGTTTGATCCAAGTTATAAGGAAATTGCCCAACGCTTCCAGAAAAACCCTGAGGACTTTAAACGCGCCTTTGCTAAAGCCTGGTTCAAACTGACCCACCGGGATATGGGACCCAAAGCACGCTACCTGGGTATTGAAGTACCCGAGGAGGCCCTAATTTGGCAGGACCCCATTCCCAAAGTGGATTATCCCCTGGTCAATGACAGCGATATTGATAACCTTAAGTCGGCAATCCTCAACTCTGGCTTAACGATTCCTGAACTGGTGAGAACTGCATGGGGATCAGCTTCCACCTTCCGCGGCTCCGATATGCGTGGCGGAGCGAATGGAGCGCGCATTCGCCTGGAGCCACAAAAGCAGTGGCCGGTAAATGATCCCGCCGAATTGGCAAAGGTGCTGACGCAGTTGGAAAAAATTCAACAGGACTTTAATAGCAATCAATCCGGCGGCAAGAAAGTCTCACTTGCCGACCTGATCGTGCTCGGCGGCTCCGCTGCCATTGAGAAAGCCGCTGCCGAGGGTGGAAACAATATCAAAGTACCCTTCAGGCCTGGCAGGGCTGATGCAAGCCAAGAGCAAACCGATGTGAAATCTGTTGCGGTACTAGAGCCCACCGCCGATGGATTCCGCAACTATTTCGCTAAAGATAACAGCAGAACGCCCACGGAAATGCTGGTGGATCGCGCTAGCCTACTCACCTTAAGCGTGCCCGAGATGACAGTCCTGGTAGGAGGAATGCGTGCGCTCAATGCCAATACCAGCGGATCTCCCAACGGGGTTTTCACCGATCGCCCCGGTGTACTCACTAATGATTTCTTTGTTAACTTACTGGACATGTCCACCGAGTGGAAGAAGTCTGAAAAGTCAGAAGGGCTTTATGAAGGCAAGGATCGTAAAACTGGCAAAGATAAGTGGACTGCCACCTCAGTGGATCTGATATTCGGTTCCAACTCAGAGCTACGGGCAGTGGCTGAAGTCTATGGTTTCAATGACTCCCAGGAAAAATTTACCCAGGATTTCGTCAAAGCCTGGACGAAGGTAATGAATCTGGACAGATTTGATGAAGTTAATCGGTAGCTAAAATCTATTTTTTAATTAGTCCCTATTATCCATACCGGGCAGGTATGCCCGGTATGGATTTTGAATTAATCCATAGAGTATTTCTATACATCCTGAGTGATCGGAAATTTTGCTCCTCTGTAAGCTGGCCCCTAAAAACAACTTCAAAGAAAAAAATTAATCAGTAAAAAAGCCAGGGCTAGCCCTGGCTTTTTTACTGATTTACAAATCAATTATAGAAATTTAGCTTCTTTAGTCTGCCTTAACTATCATCGCGAAGATGTTGATCAAAGAATTCCTTAATCATAGTGTACTGATGAATACGAGTTTGCTTGCCACGTAAACTATGCTTCTTACCTGGATAGGTCATAAGTTCAAACTGTTGGCCATTATCCTGCAACTGTTTAATCAGACGTGTAGTGTTGGTAAACAAAACATTGTCATCTGCCATCCCGTGATAAATCAGCAGAGGACCTTTCAGTCCATTCGAATAGGGAAATACAGAGGAAGCCTGGTAGGCCTCAGCATCTGTATTGGGATTACCCATGTAGCGCTCGGTATAGTGAGTATCATAAAGCATCCAATCGGTCACAGGAGCACCAGAAACGCCAGCTTTAAAATAATCTCCGGCCTTAAACATACTCATTAGTGCCATATAGCCACCGTAACTGTGGCCATAGATACCAATATTATTGCTATCAACAAAAGGTAGTGAGCGCAGGAATTTAACACCTGTTACCTGGTCCTCTACCTCAGGGCCTCCCATATTTTTGAAAATGGGATTTTCAAACGCTGTACCCCGGTTTGCAGAACCACGGTTATCCAGAGAGAAAACGATGTAACCCTGTTGAGCCATAAATTGGTTGATGTGCTTGTCCCAACTATTGGTTACTACCTGAGCGTGGGGACCACCATAAACAAATACCATGACCGGGTAACGTTTACTCTCATCAAAATTGGCCGGCTTATATAGGCGGTAATTAAGCTTATGTCCCTGTGGAGCTTTGATAGTGCCAAACTCCGGAGTAATCCACTGCTCCATATAAGGAAATAAGGGATGCCCTTCAACAACAGCGTTCTCCTCCAGCCAGGTTATCAGCTCGCCACTTGAGCGGTGTAAACTTACCTGTGGAGGAGTAGTAATGCTGGTGAATTTATCGATGTAACCTGAACCATCCTCAGCAAACTCAATACCGTGCATACCACTGCGTGTGGATATTCTCTGAATACCCCCATCACCTTTTATTGGTACACTATAAAGGTGCCTTTCTATGTCAGAATCCTTACGGCCACTGAAATACACAACATCTTTCTTTTCATCCACAGCTTCCAGCTCATCAACTATCCAATCACCAACAGTTAATTGCTTCTGTAGTTTTCCATTTAAACTGTACAAATAGAGGTGCTTGAAACCATCTCGCTCAGATGACCAGATAAATTGGTCACTGTTTTCCAGGAAAAATAAATCATCGCTGAGGTTTACCCAGGTGTCACTGGATTCTTTTAACAGATTGCGGGTCTTGCCGTTATTGAGATCAAAAACACGAAGCTCAAGTTTCTGCTGATCCCGAGACTGCCATTGAAAAGTCAGTAAATTATCGCGAGCCCAATCTACTCGGGGAATATAAATATCCTGCTCTTCCCCCAGATTTACCCAACGGGTTTTTCCAGATGCCACCTCCATCACACCCAGGCGAACCTTGACATTAGCTCGCCCTGCTGCGGGATAACGCTGGCTTATCATATCGATGCGATCTGCATATATCTCGCTGCGGATCACTTCATCTACAGGGGACTCATCAACCTGTAGGAAAGCAATATGGCGGTCGTCTGGAGACCACCAATAACCTGTCATACGATCCATTTCTTCCTGGGCAACAAACTCGGCCATGCCATTTTTGATAGGCCCATTTCCATCGCTGGTTAGCGCACGCTCTTTACCACTTTTCAGGTTGACGACAAAAATATCCTGATCACGAATAAAAGAGACATATCGCCCTTTCGGGGAAACACGAACATCGGTCTCAAAAGCTTCGGTTTCAGTCAAGCGCCGCGCGGACTTCGTATCCAAATTGTAATAATAAACATCTCCTGCCAGCGGAAATAACAAGGATTTCCCATCCTCAGACCAGCTGTATTCCATAATACCGCTGCCATAGATTCTTTGACGCTCACGTCGGGCTTTTTCCTCATCGGATAACACTTCATCGCCGCTGTGCAGGCTGTCAGATTTCACCAGGATACGGGACTGCCTATCGGCAATGTTGTACTCCCATAAGTCGTAGCGGTTGTAATCTTCATCCCGTCCCTTCAGAAAAGTTACCCGACTACCATCGGGAGAGTACTCAAGGGCACGGGGCGCTGTGCCCCCAAGGGCCGGATCGGAGAATATTCGTTCAATAGTCAACGTATCCGCGGAACAGAGTCCCGCAAAGGTTGTGCAGCTAAGCAGGGCAAGCAGTTTTCTTTTCATAGAAGGGCTCTTTGTTTTAGTGTTTTATGCTAGGCGCAAATCTGCGGTGAGAAGGGCGTAAGACCGCTTTCTCTGCAAGCAACAAAGTCCTTGAATTCTACAATGTAATCTCCAGATAACGGAGGGGGTCGAGCTCTCCTTCTGAATTTAACAGAGTGACAATCAAACCTTCTGTAATTGCCTTCCTTTACCGTCATTTACTCTGCACCATGTATGTTTACAGTGCCTGAAGACAGTCTTGGAGCTGGCTTTTGCGAAACAAAAACAGTGAGAGATGTACCTTGTTTCTTCCATTAAAACAATTCTCACCTCCTTCCATAACAACTCGACCCCAAAGCGAGACTCTTCCCAATAACCACCGCGAACCCAATCACAATCGATTCACTTTCTTATCTAACTTTGAGGCAGACCCTATAGTCGGGGCAGGCAAGGTGATAGAGGGGCCATCTAAATGTGCGACGGTGAAAAGCGTAGGACCCTGCCAAAGTGGGCAATTTAAACCCCAAAATAAGCAATCAAATAGCACAATAAGCCGTATATTGAACTCAAACCCCTGAATAAATTTTATTTTGAAAGAGTAATTTGGATTTCAGTGAACCATAGTGTGTGGCCGAATATTACTGGAAGCTTCTATCGAGATCTAAAATCGACCATACGCCCAGTATCATAGGTTGCCGGTGCCGATCTCCCCGTTTAAGTATCCTTTCCCTGATCCCCAGCTTGACACTACCAAAACAAAACACTCTCCCTTGCATTCCAAGACGATCGGTCATATATTGAACATTAGTTAATAGACGACCGGTCTAATTTTAATGGCTCGACCACGTAAAAGCGAAAACACCAAAGAAGCATTGTTAGAAACAGGCACCGCAATGCTGACCAGCCAGGGATATCACGGCACTGGTATCAAGCAGGTGCTGGATACAGTAGGCGTACCCAAAGGTTCGTTCTACAACTATTTCCCCAGTAAAGAGGCCTTCGTAGCCAGCATTATTCACCGCTACGGCCAACAGATTGATGCGGAACTAGCGCAGACGAAATTAAACATGGATCAGGCACCCGGCTTGATCCAGCTTTGGTGCTGCTTTCAAAACCGTGTTCAGAACAAAGTAAAAGTTGGCCAGTCTTGTGCCTGTCTGCTCGGAGCGATGTCGGCCGAGGTAGCCCAGGCCAGCCCTCTTTGCCGTGAAGCCATTGAGTCTGTAGAGCACAGGTGGCTGGCAAATCTTCAATCGATATTACATTTGGCCCAAGATCAAGGAGATCTACGCATTGACGTCCCCGCCGATAACCTTGCGACACTGTGTTATAGCGTTTGGCAGGGCAGTATTCTGCAATACCAGGTATCCGGTGATCCCTATGATTTACTCAGACAACTACGGACTTTTTTTAGCACCTTGGTGACGCAACAAGGAGCACAAACACTGGCCAGCATTAAAACTTACAGGCAGGACATTCATTTTGAAAAATAGCACTAGCGCCTTAAAAAACACCGATCGAGCTACACCTCTCGCTCGCCCACTGAGTATTCTGCCGGGAACCAGTGTGAAAAACCGCTTGTTTAAATCTGCTATGAGTGAGCAATTAGCGGATCCCAATCATGCCCCCACCAAGGAGCTGATTCACTTATATCGCACATGGTCAGAAGGGGGCACAGGTTTGCTGGTCACCGGTAACGTCATGGTTGATCGTACCGCTCTGGGTGAACCGCGCAATGTGGTATTAGACGAGGAGTCAGACCTTTCTCTGTTCCGGAAATGGGCCGAAGCCGGGCGCCAAAACGGTACGCAAATCTGGATGCAATTAAATCATCCAGGCAAGCAAACACCCAATTTTTTAAGCACTGAACCCGTCGCACCCTCTGCAATTCCACTGGCTAACGGATTAGAAAAGACCTTCAACTGCCCTAGAGAACTCACTGAAAATGAAATAGTTATTATCATTAAAAAATTCGCCTGGGCCGCCGCACAGGCAAAAGAATTTGGATTTACCGGAGTTCAGATACATGCTGCTCATGGTTATCTGATCAATCAGTTTCTATCCCCTCACCACAATCGGCGAAATGATCAGTGGGGAGGTACCTTAGAAAATCGCATACGGTTTTTACGCGAGGTATATAGCGCTATTCGCGAAGCGGTTGGTGAAGATTTTCCGGTAGGCGTAAAACTCAATTCAGCAGATTTTCAAAAGGGTGGATTCAGTGAAGAGGAATCCATGCAGGTTCTAAAAGCCCTGCAGGATGAAGGTATTAACTTAATTGAAATCTCCGGCGGCAACTATGAAAACCCAAGTATGGTTGGTGCCAATGTGAAGGAAAGTACTATCAAGCGAGAGGCCTATTTTCTCGATTATGCAGAAAAGGCACGAGCACAGCTGCAAATTCCCGTCGTAGTCACCGGCGGCTTCCGTTCCGCAGCTGCCATGGAGGCCGCCCTTGTATCAAATGCCGTGGATATGATTGGCCTTGCCCGCCCATTAGCGGTTGACCCACGGCTATCGCACAAACTTTTATCAGATGGCAACCATAAGATAACATTGAAAAAGCTCACCACAGGTATTCCCAACCTGGATTTTATGGCTATGCTGGATGTCACTTGGTACGAACAACAGCTGGCCCTTATTGGCAAGGGAAAGCCAACGAAACCAAATATGAGTGCTTGGACCTCAGTATTAAAAACGCTGACTGCTGTCGGATTACTTTCTTTTCAGAGGCGACGAGCCTGATAAAACTTTATTGCGCCTGGGAGTACTATAGTTCCTCACCGTAAATCACAGCAGATAACTGAGGCAATACAAGGACGTACCGCCGCCGGCCAAAACCAGGGCGAGTTCGTGAAAAACAAGGAGTTTTAAATGCCTGTAACAACAGTTTGTTGTCAGATTATGGCTTTTCTACAGGTCTTTGTAACTGAGGACACCTTCCTAGCGCTTCAGAAAAATAAGCCTCTCCAGCTGCCGAAGAGACACTGTGCACCCTAAAATCAAACCCGAAAATTTGCTCACTATCTCTCCTCTATAAATTGCCATAGAACTACAAAGCCGCTTTATTTTTGACGCTCTTATCCCATTTTCAAGCCACAGATCACAGTAAAAATAATCTGGGCAGGCCTCTACGCACATTTAAAAATACAGGTTTCAAGAATAACTTATTCAGGTAACAAGAAAATAACCTGTAAAGGCCCTTAAGAAAAGAAACACCTTATTGAAGTAATTGGCCTTAACAATTGTTTACTCTGCTTAACCGACATTTGTTCAGGGCGACGGTCATACTTGAACCGAATTACTCACAGGATAACAACAATGAAGGTTCAACTAATTGCCTTTATGGCGACGACCCTGCTCATCAGCGGTTGTAACTCCACCCCAGAGGCTCCCACCACAGAATCTTTTGTTACTAATATTACTGAAGTAGGCCACAAGCGCTTTGTGTATAAGGCGAGCCTGGGGACCAGGCCACATGGCCGTGGAGGCCAGAACTCTGGTGGCCCAGGTATAGGAAGTGGAGCCAAGCCGCCGGGAGGCAAACACAGCTCAGGTAAATCTGGACGCAATAAGTCAACCTCAGGCGATATTAGGAAAATGGCTATGGAGCGGATGGAGTTTCTGCTAATCGAAAGCGACTTCTGCCCTAACGGCTGGTTCCTGATTGAGCAGACATTCCACCAAAACCAGGCAGAAGTCCTCGGTGAATGTCGTGCAGCTGCACCTCAATAAAGGAAAATACCCAGGTAAATTCAATCAATAGCCAGTAACACTGCAACCGGGCCATTCTCCTATGCTCGGTTGCAGCATTGCCCTGCGTGTATTAACTGCCGATTTAAATTGCAGTTTTATCCCGCTTCAATAAGTAATCCGCGTGGAAACGCAGATGCTCTTCAATAAATGAGGCAATAAAGTAATAGCTGTGGTCGTACCCTGCATGATGCTCTAGCCGAAGCGGGTAATTACAAGCTCCTGCAGCCATTTGTAAAGCCTCAGGCCGCAGCTGCTGCTCAAGGAACTCATCATCATCGCCCTGGGATACAAGTATCGGCACATGAGTTGTAGCTCGGCCCAGCAGCACACTCGCGTCGTACTCCTCCCAACTAGTGGTATCTGCCCCCAAATAAGCTCCCAATGCCTTCTCACCCCAGGGACAGGCAATAGGATTGCAAATAGGACTAAAAGCCGAAATTGAGGTATAACGCTCAGGGTTGCGCAAGCCTATTACCAGGGCTCCGTGCCCACCCATAGAATGACCACTGATTGCACGACGCTGACTCACCGGGAAGTGAGCTTCAATAAGTGCAGGAAGCTCATCCACAATATAATCGTACATTCGGTAGTGCAGCTTCCAGGGTTGTTGAGTGGCATTGACATAGAAGCCAGCCCCCTGCCCCAGATCATAGGACGGATCATCGGCCACATCCTTGCCGCGAGGGCTCGTATCAGGAATAACCAGTACGATACCCAGCTCTGCGGCCAGGCGCTGGGCCCCCGCTTTCTGGCTGAAGTTTGTATCGGTACAAGTGAGTCCAGATAGCCAATAGAGCACCGGATAGCGATATTCAGGGTCAATTTCCGCTTCCTGTGGCAAAAAAATAGAAAAGTGCATTGGGCAATTTAAAACATCGGAATCATGCTTATATTGCCGTTGTGAGCCATCGAAAGACCTGGTGCTGCTGACAAGTTCAATAGTCATGGTAACTCCGCTCAAGCTTCACCATAGTGAATAACACTGCGTATACTTTTACCTTCATGCATCAAATCAAATGCATGGTTTATTTTTTCCAGCGGCATGGTGTGGGTAATAAAATCATCCAACTTAAACTCACCAGCGAGATAACGCTCTACATAGTCCGGTAATTCCGAGCGCCCCTTTACCCCTCCAAAAGCCGTGCCTCGCCATACCCGCCCTGTTACCAGTTGGAAGGGGCGAGTACTAATTTCCTGTCCAGCTCCTGCCACACCGATAATTACCGACTCCCCCCAACCTTTATGGCAGCACTCAAGGGCAGAGCGCATTACGTCTACGTTGCCGATACACTCGAAGGAATAATCGACACCACCATCGGTGAGGTCGACGATCACCTCTTGAATCGGCTGCTCATAATTCCGGGGGTTAATGCATTCAGTGGCGCCGAGTTTTTTTGCCAGGGCAAACTTCTCCTCATTCACATCTATGCCAATAATGCGCTCTGCACCCGCCATTTTGGCACCAATCACGGCGGATAAACCAATCCCGCCAAGCCCAAAAATAGCAACGGTCGAACCCGGTTCTACTCTGGCAGTATTCATTACCGCGCCCATTCCGGTAGTGACACCGCAGCCAAGCAGGCAAACCTCCTCCAACGGCGCTTCCGGATTAATTTTTGCCAGCGAAATCTCTGGAAGGACTGTGTACTCCGAAAAAGTGGAAGTACCCATATAGTGATAAATGGGTTGTCCGTTGATAGAGAAACGCGTGGTGCCATCGGGCATCAGCCCCTTACCCTGGGTAGCCCTGATTTTCTGACACAGATTGGTTTTACCAGACAGGCAGAATTTACATTCGCCGCACTCCGGCGTGTACAAAGGAATCACATGGTCACCAACTTTCAAGCCAGTAACCCCCTCCCCTACTGACTCGACAATACCTGCACCCTCGTGGCCGAGAATCGCAGGAAATACTCCTTCAGGGTCTTCGCCAGACAGAGTAAAGGCATCGGTATGACAAACTCCAGTAGCCGTCAGCTTGATACGAACCTCTCCCTTCTGGGGAGGCATCACATCAACTTCCTCTATAGAAAGTGGCTCACCTGCCTTCCAGGCCACCGCAGCTTTACAGCGAATAGTCTCCGCACCCATAGTATTTTTCCTTGGTCATGCTCATTGAATTCAGCAAGGGGCCAGGATAGCCCGGCGCTGGAATAGAGGCAAAGAGGAACAGGGTCAAGGGCAAGCAGATAAAAGGGGGTGGCTAGGTCCAGCTTCACGGATTGGTTAGTTTTCCACCAGCTCTAATACCTGGGCCTTAAGCTATTTCTCTTTGTCGTTTACGCCACTGTAGTGGTGAGCTGCCATGTAAGGTACGAAAGGCTTTGGAAAAAGCACTGGTGTCGGTATACCCCAAGCTCGCAGAGAGCAGCCCAATATCAATACTGGAAGCGCGCAGATGCCACCGGGCGGTCTCCATACGCGCCTCCTGGAGCAATTGTTTGAAAGAAGTACCCGCCTCACTCAAACGTCGCTGCAATGTACGCACGGGCGTATCCACCAACTGCGCGACCTGAGCCAGACTGTGCTGCTGGGCTCCCAGAGTTTGCAATATCAAAGTACGTATCTGAGAAGCAATATCCCCCTCATATCCCTTGATCAATCCTTGGGTAAACTCTTCAAAATAATTCACCAAGCTCTGGCTAGGGGCATTGAGGGGTCGCTGAAGTAATTCAGCATTAAATGTCAGGCAATCGCCCTGTTGGGCAAACAGGACTTCCGCCTGAAAATAGTCCCGGTATCGTTGCCTGGAAGAAATTGGGGCATGGCAAAACTGTACCTGTAGCGGGCGGATATCTTTACCGGCCAATTCCTGAAATAAGCGGCAGGCGGCACCCATAGCGAGTTCGCTGTACTGCTCCGCAGCGCCAAGCCCACCAGAATGGCTGACTCTCTGTGCCATCAACAGACCATCCCGCTCCGATATTCGCCAGTGATCCGCCTGGTTATGTAGCACCATGTAGCGGTGGCTCACTGTCAGGGCAGCATCCAGGCTCCCTTCATTGAGTAATAGCTTTCCCAGTACCCCAAGCATGCGCAAACCCTGCATCTCTGCCAAACGCAAACCAAAATCTTCACACTGCAGTTCTTCCACACAGAGATTCAGTAAGTCGACAAGGGTCGCGATAGAAATAAGGATATCCGGGCGGCGCACACAGTCTGAAGGTAGGCCAACGCTTCTCAGGAGGGCAGCGGGATTCCCACCCATTTGCGGCACCAGAGTATTGAAACCCGCAAGTGTGCCGCTGCGAATCTCATAAGTGGGCTTCATCGTTCCATCCCCACAGCTTCAACCTCTGCTTTATTGACCACTATCTTCCACAGTGTTTAGCCACGCCATCAATATGGCCCCGGATCGCGAGCACACAGGAAAAAAGAAATCGGGTAAATTAGAACTGGCATGATATCAGGCCAAATGCCTTCGGGTAACAGAGTTACTTATGGGGATAAATATCCTTACCGATAGAAAAACTACGCAGCTAAAAGAGATGTCAGCCGCTTTTCTTCACAAATTTCGTCAGAATCACGATACGCTGCCCCTCAACACGTCCCTCAATATGCTCGGGGTTATCGGTAAGGCTGATGCCGCGCACAGCAGTACCGCGCTTGGCCACAAGGCTGGAGCCCTTTACATCCAGGTCTTTGATAATGGTGACATTATCACCGGCCTGCAGTATTGCACCATTGCAGTCGCGATGCACGAGTAGCTCCCCCTCTTCCGGAAAAGTACCCGCCTGGGCCCAATTAACCAGGTCATCATCCAGGTAGAGCATTTCGAATAAATCTTGAGCCCAGGTCTCGACAGATAGACGCTTTAGCAGCCTCCAGGCCAATACTTGCACAGCAGGTTCCTGACTCCACATACTATCTGCGAGGCATTGCCAGTGGGCACTGTCTAAATGTGCTGGGTTATCCAGTTGCTCCCGGCAAGTCTGACACAAAAGCACCTGTGGATTTGCCTGACCCACTGACTCAGCTACCTCATAGACCGCTAGGTTTTTTTGTGCCTTGCAGAGTTCACATTGACCGCCACTGCGCTGTTGCAACTGTTCCTGAGTGATCATGGTTGACCTCAAAAAAGTGCGCAGTATAAGCGCTAATTCGCCCATATGGGCAAACGACGTGGCTATCGAAACTTTGGAATAGCGAGGTGAAAAAAGTTAGCCTGGAGAAATGATAGGGGAAAGGCGCATAGCTCTAAGACCGGTATCAACAGGGACCCACGGCCCCTGTTGATAATACTTCGCTAGTAGCGAGCTCTAATGGTGTGCTGAGATCGCCGAGGCAAAATGGCCACCCTGCTTACTGGCAATGGCCGAAGTAATATCACCCAGGCTAAGAATACCCACCATACGCTTTTCACTGTTCAGTACTGGCATACGGCGAAGTAGCTGCTGCTCCATTTTGTGTACAGCTGAGAGGAGGTCATCTTCCTCCCAACACCACTCAATGCCTTCAGTCATCACGTCGCGGGCAGTTAGCGAGGACAAATTACCACCCTGCACTACACCTCGACATACAATATCGCGGTCAGTAACCATGCCGATCAGGCGATCATTTTCTCCAATCGGGACGGCACCTATATCTTCATCACGCAGGATCTTCGCCACTTCCTGTAGCGGGGTGTCTGGAGTACACCAGGTAGCTCCCTGGTGCATTGCCTGTTTTACTTTCATCACGTACCTCCGCCAATTTCTTAAATATATTCACTGGGTGGCGGCATGGCCGCCACCCATTAGAAAATCAGTGCACTTCAATACGCTTTCGTTGTGGGGGATGCCCCTCATGCTTGGGCACCGTCAGGGTCAGAATACCATCCTTAAAGTTTGCGTCGATCTCACTCTCACGCACATCATCACCCAGGTTAAAACTGCGTAAAAACTTACCGTAGCGCCGCTCTTGACGAAGCACACGGCCATCTTTTTCTTCCTTCAGTTCGCGATGTACTTCTGCCTCAAGGGTCAGGACACCATTTTCAAGAGTCACATTGATATCGTTCTTACCAACACCTGGCAATTCAGCACTTATTTCATACTTGTTTTTACGTTCACTCACGTCGATACGCGGAGAAAAGAAACCCTCCCGCTCATTGGTAATGCCACGGCTGGGTGAGAGCATCTGTTCAAACATATTGTCCAGATCCAGTAGGGACCCTCTCGGTATCAGACTCATAATCACAACCTCTTTGCTTCCACTATGTCGCAGGAGGCGCAAGCCCGCTCCTCGGACCCGGCTTGCGCCTCTCACATCTTGACTTCATTCTAGGTAATTCAGCGACACTCGGTAGGAATAAGTGCCCACAGTAGCCATCGCAAATAGCATTAAAAAATATTTTTTATTTACTTTTTATCTATATGGGAATTGCTGGATATCTTGCAGTTAAGGATATTAGTCAGTGGCATCGAATTTAACTACGATAATTACAGGTAAATTAAAGAGGATAAGCGCATGGCTCTAGCATGGGTCCTCGTGGCCAACCAGTCGCAAGCCAGGATTTTCGAAGCAAAAAAACGCGCCGGAAACCTCCACGAAATCGAAGCTCTCCTCCACCCTGAATCCCGCTTATCGGGCCGCGATCTCGAAAGTGACGCCCCTGGACGCACTTTTGACAGCCGTGGCAAGGGTCGCCACACCATGGGTAATTTTTCCGATCTACGCCATCGCAACGGTGAGAAATTTGCCAGAGAGATTGCTCATACCTTAGAGCGGGGGCGACAGGAGGGACGCTACGAAAAACTTTATATCGTAGCCGAGCCATATATGGTGGGTAGCCTACGGGATGCTCTCAAGACTCCAACCCGCGCTACCATTGCGGGTGAGACCGGTAAGAACCTGGTAGAAAGCCAACCAGAAGAAATTCGGGCCCAACTGCCCATCTGGTTGTAATTAAATTTTGTAGCAGAAAAATAAGGGGCTACTTGACTAGCCCCTTTATTGTTTTTCTGGAAAAATCAGGCTCTGCCGCTATCGGCAAGCAATTTACCAATCAGCATATCTTTTTCTCGCCACAGCTCATAGACCCATTGATTGAATTCAGCACGAAATACCTGATCATTTACGTAGTCCGCAAGAAAGAACCTTTCCGGAATACGAATCTGCTCAACACGAACAATCACCCTCTTTACTTTCCCACCAAGGAAATCAGCAAATGACGGGATACCATCCGGGTAAACTATGGTTACATTTAACAGGCGGTTTAGTTGCTTACCCATACTTTGCATTGCGAAAGCGATACCCCCGGACTTAGGCTTGAGCAGATGGGCAAAGGGAGATCCCTGCCTGTCGTGTTTGTCTTGCGTAAAACGTGTTCCCTCAAGGAAATTCATAATACTGGTGGGGGTTAATTTAAAGCGTTCACAGGCTTTTTTTGTCGCCTCCAAATCCTTACCGCGCATTTCCGGGTGCTTCTTCAGGAACTCCTTGTTATAGCGTTTCATAAAAGGAAAATCCAACGCCCACCAACAAACCCCCATCACCGGAACCTTGATCAACTCCTGTTTTATGAAAAATTTCAGGAAAGGAATTTTTCGATTGAAAATGGACTGTAACACAAAAATATCCACCCAGCTCTGGTGGTTTGACGTCACCAGATACCAACCATTCTTATCCAGCGACTCATCGCCCTGTACGTCCCACTGGGTTTTCTGGGTGAGCTTCATCCAGCCTTTATTCAGAGTGAGCCAGGCTTCAGCACAAGAAATAAAAATAATCGCAAAGAACTTGCGCAGCGCAGCAAAGGGCAAAATCAATCGCAGGACCACAAAAAATAATATGGGTATGAAGCACAGAATGGTGCCAATGGCCAACAAAGTCGAGGCCAATATCAGCAAAACAATCGAGGGAAGAAAATTTAACATCTTGCGATTCTTTAATAATTGAATAACGAATGAAGTAATTTACCGCAGCTCCCTCAAAGAACCACATAGTTTCACTCTTGAGCTGACCGAGGCTAACCGGTCAATTCAAGCACTTGGTAGACCACTTCCTGTGAATAAATCCGTTTTACCGGACACACTTATAAGTTGCCAACCTCAATCATCATGGCTGTGTACATTTTTAGATTCAGACGGAATTGTTCCACAGTGATAAATTCATGCTCAGAATGGCCTGTATAAGCACTGCCCGGCATGGAGGGACCAAAACTGACTGCATTCGGCAGCAGTTTGGCATTGGTAGAACCACCTATGGCGACAGGCTTGGCATCTTCCATACCAGTAAAATGGCTGAAAACATCCAGCAATGGTTCAACATGAGGCGCATTGTCTACCCGGTAGGGATTACCCAGGGAAACCTGAGTATCGGCAAATATTATGCCGGTCCGTTCCTGCCAACTTGATAGTGCAGAATGAATTTCTTTTTCCAGCTGGGTAGCACTTTTACCCGTGGGGCGGCGCAGGTTCAGGTAACTGGTGAGCCCATTTTCAGTGACTTTCACCATGGTAACAGAAGCAGTCATTGGCCCCATAAATGAATCGTTATAGGCGATATCCCCAAATTTCTCTGCCTCAATACCAGTGCCTACCAGGTCATTCAGGTAACGTACAGTTGCTCCAGCAGCATTAGCCGGCCATTCGTGCACACTAAGAAGATCGGCCAGGAAGGCAATTGCATTGACTCCATGTTCCGGCTCAGAGCTATGGATGGCTTTTCCACGAGCAGTAACAACTAGCTTGTTTTCACTTTGCGATATTTCAAAAGTCGCTTGGGAGTGTTCGGCTGCTCTGGTGCGAACCGCCTCAACCAGTTCCGGAGTGACATTAGCCAGGGTGGCTCGGGCTTCGTCCGGCACTTGGCTGCGGAAATAACCACCGGAAAAATCCTCAACATAGGGCTTGGCAAAGTCCGCCGGCAAACTTCCAATAGTGCTAACCTGTATTTCACTCCACCCTTTTTCTGCGGTCACTACCGGGTAGCTAGCATCAATAGTGATGTTGTAAGCGGGAATTGAGTAAGTTTTCAGAAAGTGTCTCAAGGGCTCCCAATCAGACTCTTCAGCCAGGTAAATAAGAAGCTCTATCCTGCGCTTAATAGGCGAGCCCTGGTCCTTAATTGCCTTCATGGCATAGAGTGCAGTTGCGATAGGCCCCTTATCGTCTTCACTGCCTCGGGCAATCAGCTTGCCGGGTTCACTTTCACTATCGAGATAAAAAGGGCTCTTTTGCCACTTCTCAGGGTTTGCCGGCTGTACATCCCCATGAGTAACAATACCGACCTTTTCAGGTCCCTCACCCAAGGCCACTACCAGTACATGACCATAGTCCTGGTATTCAAGCCCTAGCTCCTTCGCTTTTAACTCCAGCACCTTTTTAAATCCTACAAAAGCGGGGTTATCAGCCAAGGGGGTTTCCTCACTTGCAACAGTCTCGAAGCGCACCAGGCTCGCGAGGGTTTTTGTCATGGCCCCTTCGTATTTTTCGACTGCGTAGTCCGCGGTGTCCTGAGCCAGGGAAGAAACTTCAGCCTCTGCTCCAGCAGATAAAAAAGCTGGTAAAAGCAATAACAAGAGAACAGGCTTCAACCTCATAATTCCCCCAAGTGAGTAAAAGCGCCATTGTACATCTCCTCTTATTAGCATGACTCACCTTTTCACCCCAGTCCCAGTGGTATTTATCACCACACGACAACCACCCATCCCCGGCTTGGAAGTACTGACTGCTAAACTATTCAGTGACCACGGGCCCAAACGGGTAACCTAAGCCTGTCTCCCTTTGCTTGCATTCCCATTTAATGAGCCAGCCAGATCCCTGGCTTCAGGGAGGGGGTAAGAAGCAGGCAAATACTTCGGACTATCTATTTCCTAAAATCCTTACCCCACCCGGGAGTAGTGCATGGGAACCGCGATTGGCAAACATTTCCACCGCAAGCAATGGCTGAGTGTTCAACAGGCTGTCAATCACTTGAGCGCCCTCTCGGAGGAGCCCCTAACCAGCGCTCATTTAGCGGACCTTGCTGAGGAGAAGCTCCTTGACCTTTACTGGTATCGCCCTGGGCAAAAGTTAATGTTCCTGGATCAAATCGGCAGCCGCGAACTGGTGGAGCCCCTGCGCCTTTGTACGGATAATCAAAGTGATTGGCGGGCAATTGTCGGCGTATTACGCCACAACCCCGCTCTGCCAGCATATGAACAAGATACCCCCCTGCTTGAAGACGCCCAAGGTAATCGCCTTCGGATTACTTTCGATCATCATCAACTACCTGAACCCTATAGCAGCCGTTGGTATCCCAACCTGGCTGAACTGGTACTCAAACGCAGTGACCTGGAGCAGCTGGAACCCCGTCTGTTCTCACCTCAGGAGGCCAGTATCAACCTGGAGCGCGACTTGCTACTCGACGTTATTTGGCAACTGGAACAACTGGCCCTGGATGGCGAGGAGCACTCTACTAGCTGGCTGGCTGAGCAGCTCGCCAGACGCTCAACATCCCTGGACCGTAATGCCTGTGAAAGGGTTCTTCTAGCCGCAGAACGCGAGCGGACGCAAAGGCAGGCGCATTAGTAAAAATCACTCGAAATACCAATACCACCTGAAGTAACCACTTTTGACCTCCCTCGCAGAGTCTCATTCCAACCATTGGTCATAAGCGACAAAGGCTGTACCCTAGCGCCAGTCATAATAAAGCAATACCAGAGATCTCCGGAGGTAAGCCGTGCAGGCACGGAATAACCAGACTCGCTATGGCTGGGCTGCCATCGCTTTGCACTGGTTGATGGCACCAGCCATCATCGGTCTTTTTGCCTTGGGTTGGTGGATGAGGCAGCTGTCCTACTACGATCCTTGGTACCAGCAGGCGCCAAATATTCATAAGAGTATCGGTGTGTTGCTATTACTGCTGCTGGTGTTACGGCTCTTTTGGCGCCTGATCAATGTTACGCCACAAGCAGAACCCAATACGCCACGCTGGCAAACACTTGTGGCTAAGGGAGCACACCAACTCATTTACCTCCTCCTGTTTGCCATTATGTTTTCCGGCTACTTGATCTCCACCGCTGACGGGCGAGCCATTGAGGTTTTTGGCTGGTTCAGCCTGCCGGCCACTATTCAAAGCATTCCCAACCAGGAAGATATGGCCGGTAGTGTGCATGAAGTTCTGGCTTGGAGCCTGATTATTCTGGTAGCCATTCACGCCTTGGCAGCACTGAAGCATCACTTTATCGACCATGATTCCACCTTGCTGAAAATGCTAGGACTATCCAAAGATTCTGAGCAATCAGAAGAACAAGCCCCCATCACAACCACAAA
The DNA here is from genome assembly GCF_040371615.1 of Microbulbifer sp. NBRC 101763. Classification (NCBI taxonomy): domain Bacteria; kingdom Pseudomonadati; phylum Pseudomonadota; class Gammaproteobacteria; order Cellvibrionales; family Microbulbiferaceae; genus Microbulbifer; species Microbulbifer sp. NBRC 101763. Next base: position 491,446 of record NZ_BAABQV010000002.1, on the reverse strand, counting down.
AAAGGAAACAGCCTTATGAAGAAGCTCACTGCACTTTTATTCGCAGCCCTACTCGGCACCACAGCCCAAGCCGCCGAATATAAAATCGATACTAAAGGTGCCCATGCTTTTGTACAGTTCCGTATCAAACACCTAGGCTACAGCTGGTTGTATGGCCGCTTCGATGATTTCGACGGCTCTTTCTTTTACGACGATAAAGCGCCAGAGAAATCTTCGGTTAACGTCAATATTGATGTTACCAGCCTCAACAGTAACCATGCTGAGCGCGACAAGCACTTGCGCGGGACCGATTTCCTAAACACTGAAAAATTCCCCTCAGCCACCTTTAAAAGCACCAGCTTCGAACCTCTCGCAGATGGCAAGGCTTTGTTAAAAGGTGAACTTACCCTGCACGGCATTACCAAGCCAATTACGATCGACGTAACCAATATTGGCGGTGGTAAAGACCCCTGGGGTGGCTACCGTCAGGGCTTTAGTGGCACTACAGAGTTCGAACTGAAAGACTTTGGTATCGATTACAATCTGGGCCCTGCCTCCCAGAAAGTAGAGATGATTCTGGATATTGAAGGCATCCGTATCTAAGTCCAGACACAATCGCCCAAATACATACAAAGCGAGGGCTCCATAAGCCCTGGCTTTGTTATCACCAGTCTCACTTATCTTTTCAGCCCATCAATTTAAATATCCAACACGAGCTATTTACCAGTGCAAAAAATTAGCATTGTGACAACTGTAATCTAGTCCCAAGTATCACCTAACCGGTCGATTCAAATTTGAAATTGCGTACTTTTTAGGCAGGGTGGCAGGAATTGCCGCTAAGTTGGCATTCTTGATTCGCTGTGATTCTATTAGGTTAGTACCAGTTACAGCTTGAATTTTACTGTAGTAAGTTTGTACAAGTGCCGCTCAGATAAAGATGGCCTGTGGCTTCGAGAGCTTAGCTGGTAGCCCTGATAAGAGAAAGAAGTGCAAATTTTTATTCGATTTCAGCCTCCCCCAAGCTGCAAATAGCAGTAGAAATTCAAACCAGTCCACACTGAGCAAGCACAAATGATTACGGCGCTTTTGACGTCAGAACAACTTTTCAGCGAAAATAGCGGCAATTAGTATCAATCATTGCAATCGTTCCTTAGATCGGTATAAATGGAACGACTATACAGAGCAACTTCAACCCCATAGTGACCACTCACTTAGAGCAGGATTTTAGCACCGGATAAGCTGCCCATCACACTGCCAATATCCGTGGCGGTAGCGGCAATCAACTTGGTTTACTGCAGCTTTCTAGCTGGCGCTTAAAGAGATAAACCTCATTACCTCAGGTTTTCTCTTACTCACTTGAGTAAGTGCTTACCATGTTTTAAGCCTGCTGGAGCCAGATTCGCAAGAAGTTTGAGCATTCTTGCCAGGGTAAAAAGGACAAAAAAATGGCTTGCCTACAGCACCCAGATAGGGAACAACCAGTATATTTAATGGCCCACCACACTATTGGTCGCCGCCAGGGCGCAGTGGACACCCGTATCACCAGTGCTGAGATTTCCGGTATTCACTCGGCAATCCAATGGACCGGCACCCATTGGAATATTCGTGATCTCAGCCGCAACGGAACCTGGCTCAACGGCCAACAACTGGTTCCCGCCAAGAGCTATCCACTACAGACAGGTGACAAGATTTGTTTCGGCCGGGCTGACAACCCAGCCTGGATTATCGAGAATCTTGATGCGCCAGAGAATCTACTCATTGACCTGCAAACCGGGGAAGCACAACCTCTTGAGCAATACCACTTGCTCCCTGATGAGAGTGAACCATTGGCAAGCTTACACTTCAGTCCCGTAACTGCGCAGTGGCAATATGAGTTCACTGGCAATTCCGCTGAAGTCGGCAACAAGAAGCTAGTGAACCATGGCGACCGCATCGACTGCGGCCTTAACAGCTGGCAGTTATTTCTGGCAGATAATCAAGGCGCCACCAAGGAGCTATCCCTACAACAGCTGTCGATCACCGACTTCGGCCTGCGCTTCTCAGTCAGCTCTCACGAAGAGCATGTTCAGCTACAGCTGCAGCGAGAGGGAATGAAGCAATCCCTGCCTGCACGGATCCACAATTATCTGCTGTTATACCTTGCCCGAGCACGCTTCAGGGACATGCAAAACGGCCTAGATATGGATTCGCAGGGCTGGGTCTCGATCCAAGTAGCTACCCACGAGCTGGGTATTACTGTCAATCATCTGAACACCCAGATCTTCCGTGCACGCAAACAGATTTCCGAATCCCTGCCGGACGCAGTTGATACTTCAAACCTGGTTGAACGCCGCTCTTGGGAGATCCGTATTGGCTGCCACCAGTTTGAGATATATAAGGGTACCCAGCTGGAGGCAAAAGCAGAGCTAGGAGAAGCTTAAATTTTGAGGGAGCCAGGGTTTGTTAAGTTAAGGACCACTTTACTATTAATTTAGTTACCAGAATGGTAGAACTGAATCACCAAGATACAGACAAGGCTTACATTACAGGAGCTACTACCCCCTCTGGGTGACCATCTTATATGGTAAAGGCACTCTTCAGCACCGGGGGAATAAATTGTTTGCTACGCAAAGCAACGGTAGGCATACATGATACTCAACTCAACAGATTCCATTAATAAACATAGTTGAGCGAAGATCAGTAACCTCTGAGTGCAAATAGCACCCAAGGGCCATTGGTAGGAAGCTTCAGGCACATTGGGACTGGAAGGCCATATAATGCCTTCCAGAAACCAGGAGCAACTCCTCTCTAGCTGTATATACAGCACAGCATTGTACCTAGCTTATAGTACTCGAATCAGAACTGTTTAAAATTAAGCCAGCATTGACTCGTCAAGTACCAATATTAATTGTACTACAAGCATAATAGAGTCTCTCTAATAGAGCTGATCAAGCCAAAAAATATGGAATAACGTGAACCATTTCCTTCAGAAAGGAGACAGATAGCTTCACGAAAATGTACTATCAGGTAGAATGGCCTATCCATCCGAGAAGATCAAAATACAATGGACGTAGTTGCGCTGGAGAAAACTGAGGAATACCAAGGCCGTTACAGGGTTGAGCGCACTCTGGGAGCTGGGGGTATGGGAGTTGTTTACCTCGCAGAGGATATCAAGCTGGGGCGCAAAGTTGCGATTAAGCAGTTACGCTCAGATATGACTGGCAACTCAGCAGAAGCTCGTTTTCGTAGTGAGGCACAACTCTTAGCCAGGCTAAACCATCCCAATATCGTACGTTTATATGATGTGATAGAGGAGGAGCACAAAATAGCCTTGGTAATGGAGCTAGTTGAAGGCGTGACCCTCAAGGAATGGATACGCGAACAAACATCCACACTGCCAGAGAAGCTCGACTTGCTGATGCAAGTATCTTTAGGCCTTGGCAAAGCACACTGCCTCGGTATTATCCACCGAGATCTTAAACCAGAGAATATCCTTGTTACTGTAGATGGTGTTGCGAAAATAACCGATTTTGGTATTGCCAAAGCACTGGACTGCGATCAACAGCTTACCAGGGAGGACCACATAGCTGGCAGCGTACAAGCTATGTCCCCTGAGCAATTACAAGGAACTCCCCTGGATGCGCGTAGCGACCTATTCAGCCTTGGCTGTATCGCCTATGAGCTTCTCTGTGGTTGTAAACCTTTCGAAAGAAAGGATATAAGTGCACTGGCTTTTGCCCAGCAAATCATCAATAAACCTCATATCCCACCCCAAAAATCCTGGCCAGATATTCCAAAGCCCCTTGGTGCTCTTTTAGATAGACTATTAGGGAAACATCCGGAGCAACGGCCAGACTCAGCTCTACAGGTGTATGAGGCCCTGGAAATAATTCGCAAATTTGGAATTGACGCTGACACTCATCAGTATTCTGATACGGTCACGCAATTATTAATAAAACCTAGAAAGAAATATAAACGTATTTCTACCCTTATTGCCGGACTAGCCTTACTCTTCGCCGGGGGAGTTTGGGGCTGGCGCTCACTTACGCAGCTGACACCGCAATATATTGCAGTATTACCAATAGAGATCGGTGGTGAAATTTCAGGTGGTGATAACGCATCCACTCTGGTAAGAGCTATGGTTCGCCAGGCGTTAACGAGCACTCCAGGTGGTCTTGAATCCAGCGCTTTGGTAAATTTCACTCCCGATGAGAACAGCTCTCAGGAGCAGCAACTAAAAAAACTACACGAAAAAGGCGTCACCGATGTCTTATTCGCCCATCTCGATTGTATGCAGCAGCGCTGCAACATTGAATTACAAAGAATCAATCCTGAAAATAACCAAGTAAAAGAACAGGCCTCTTTTTTATTCCTCAGCGAGCACCGCCAGGAGTCTCAATATACTATTAGCAACAGCTCTTTAGCACTTTTTCCAAGTGGTTATCAAAAGCAAGTTAGTGGTAAGGTTAAAATGGAGTCAAGTGATTACAACTTGTATCTAACCCTGCTAGCAAAATTAAATAAAAATGATACCCCCCTAACCGAAGAAGATCTCGATCACCTGGAAGAATTAATTGGCAAATACCCCAGAAATGTGAACCTTTATAAGCTCTATGCTGATTTCGCAGCAAGGATATTTATCATAACAAACAATAACAAGCTGCTAACATCCACTATGGGAATTCTCTCTAGTGCTGATATTTCCGGGGCAGATGAAATTACTCTACTTGAGGCTCAGCTAAAGATTAGGTCTATTGATGCAGACAAAAAAGGCTTTGAAACAATACTTAAGAAACTCGAGAAAAGAGGCTACCCTTCCGCCCACCTATTTGCCGAAAGTTCGCGATTTCATTTTAGTAATGGCAGCTACTCTGAAGGGCTAATTTATGCTCAAAAGGCCGTAGCATTATCACCTTCAGCAAATCACCTATACTTAGTTGCAATCACCCAAGTAGCCAGCGGTGACTACAGCTCCCCAAAAGAAGTATTAAATAAACTATTTGAGAGCAACCCTCAATACTGGCCTGCTTATGCCTTACTGGGAGTTATAGAACTAGAAAATGGCAACCTTGATACGGCACAAGCTGCCATACAAATGGTTCCAGAAGCTCATAGAAGCTGGCGTACAAAATCTAATCTTGGGACTATATTTTTTCTTCAAGGTAATTACAGAGAGGCCTTGAAAATTTACCTAGATATCCTGGAGAGTTCGCCAAGCAATATTCAAATGATCAGTCAGGTCGCAGAGGCATACGCTATGCTTTCTGACCATAAAAACGCAGAAAAGTTCTTGAATAGGCTCCTTCAAACTACAGAAGGCAAATCTGATTTTCGCTCTCAAAGATATAGAGCTGTTGCTTTAGCGAATCTAGGGCAGGTTTCCCTTTCTATAAGCATGATAAAAGAGCTCCTCCAAAAAGCTCCAGATGATACCTACGTAAAATATTCTGCAGCCCAAGTATATGCCATTGCTCAAGAGTGGCGCTCTGCCGGTTACCATATAGAACAGCTGTTAGCACAAGGGATGAGCGCAGTGTGGTTCATCCTACCTGAATTTCAACAACTCTGCGCTCAACCCATAGCAATAGAAGCCTCTCTTAACTCTATTTGCCAGTACCCGAAGCCGGAACGGGGTCAATACCCGCTTCCGGATCACCGGAAACAAAATGCATTCCCGTTTCAGGATCAACACACATCCACAAAAAATTAAACCGATCTGGAATACGATCCTTATCTTTAATTTTTATCACCAGCTTAGTGTAATCTCCATCTACTTCTTTGGCTCGCGCGCGAAATTGATGGCGAAAATCAGGACTCAGCGCGATAATTCCATCAAGTTTATGGTTTTGCTGGTAACGAACAAACTCCAACTCTCGACCTGGAACTTCTGACAAATCCAGGGAAACTTTCAGGGTAAGCACTCCACCTTTATAAATTTTAAAGCGCATATTCCCAAAGTGTTCTTCCGGGTTAGCTGCATTGTAAAGAGGCCAATACTGAGGCTCGCCATCCTTCTGCTCTCTGGGCCGTAAAACCAGATCCAGCTTTAACCCTTCTTTAGGTACCTCGCACTCCAGTACGGGTAAGTCGGCACAAGCGACCATTATTCATCCCTCTCGTAAGAATTTGTTATTTGGTGTAACCAAAAGACGTTTTATCTCATGTAAACTACGTCTGTGACTGCGCAATCATAACCGGTACCGGTTTAAAAAAAAGCCGGCAGTACTAATACTACCGGCCCGGAATGATGGTCCCAACCATCGACGGTTACAACAACACTATCAAGAGCAAAATTTGGCATCCGTGCCCCGGGCAAGCTCATCCAAAAGTTCCGACTAAGACTCTGCACCTGTCGGTTCCAGCTCGACCGTTCAGCTTGCGCTGAATCCTTTTAATCCCACGCTTGCGAAAACGTGAGAAAACCAAATCCATCCGAAGTTATGTTGCGGGGGCTGCCGATCCATGGCAGGGGAACTGCTTAACAATCTCCCGCCCCCCTCAACTGGAACCTACTTTACGGATTTGAGAATTACAGGTCTATCACGCCCAATTACAGAAAATTACGCGCCAAATGTTTTATACGTCGGCATAGGCTGTTAGAGTCGCGACATAACAAAAAGCATCGCTTAGTGAGGATACGATGGAAGCGAATCTCGAAGATGTAAAAATTCTCTCTCCCCGCCGCAACAGTACTGAAGCCACAAATATTGAGGAGTTGGCGCGTGAACAATTACAGCATTTCTGCATCGATTCAGACTCAGAGCACGGCCAATTACTGGAGCAAACTGCAGCACTGCTATATCAGGCCCAGGGCAATCTGAACCAACTGTGGAGCCAGGTTACAGACACCCTGCAGCGCTTGGATCGCTCAGATAAAATTGCTTATTTCAATGCCAAGCGCTTTATGAGTTTCCAACTGGCAAAACTGCTGGATACTCTACAAAACCCATTGCGGGCTAGCTTTCAAAGTCTGCAGGGAGACGATTTCAATATCACCACACGTGGTGGTTATCCACTATTCGACAATATTCCAGCGATTTTTTCCGCAACCCCGGTGATCGCACGCACTGCCACCTACATCTATGCCTGTACCGAGTGGGTAGATGACGCCTTTCGCGGCCGCGAACCCAGCCACGACATTTACTCACGCCTGCTCAACCCGACTTCTATCTCCCTCGCCAATGCCATTGTGGACCTAGAGTGCGGTCCTGCAGCAAACGAATATATGGCCTGGAACTTTAACTCTGGCATGGCAGCCATTGATGCACTGCTTTCCAACCAGCTGCGCCGCGACGATATATTGATTGTCTCGCGTAATATCTACGGCGGCGTACACCAGCTGCTTCAAGATTTTTACGCTCGAAAAGACAAGCTAGCAATCCAGCTGGTTTGGTTTGATGGCACTAGCGGAGAGGATTTTAAAAAGCTTTTAAATGAGACCCAGCAGAATTATGCCGATAATCTTGCTAGGGGGGCGAAGATCCACACCTATATCGAATCACCCTGTAATCCACACGGTATCATGTTGGATGTACCGGGTATCTGTAAGATGGCACATCGGGAAAATATCCTCGTAAGCCTGGATGCCACCTTGGCCACCCCCTTTCTGTATCAACCATTACGCCGGGAGGACCGTGAGGAGCGCCCGGATTTTGTTGTGCACTCCTATACCAAGGATATTGGCGGCACCGGCGCTGCAACAGCTGGCGTGGTTATTGGGGAAAATCACCGCATGTTTATTCCCAAGGGGGACAGTGCCAAAGGGCTCAACTGGGACCAGTGCATGTTCTGGGATGTATATTATATTAAAGGCGCTTTCCTGGATGCGGATAAGGCATGGGAAGTGCACTGCGGCATGCGTACCCTGGAAATGCGTATGCTTACCAAATGTATCAATACATTGAGCCTTAGCCATTTCTTTGCCAGCCACAATAAAATCCGCGTGAATAGCCACGCGGTAGAGAGTCACCCGAATTCAAAAATGCGCGAGTCATTAATGCGCTATGAGTTCCCAACACCGTTGTTCAGTATTGATATGGAGGCAGCACAGATTCCCACCGCGGCCTTCAAGAGCTTCTTTGATGCATTGGAACCGGCCTTTGGGCAAATGGTGAGCCTGGGGCAAACCAATACCATGGTACTCTGCCCTGCACTTACCTCTCATTCGGAGCTCTCTCCTGAAGCGATGGAAGCTGCAGGCATATTCCCAACTACCATCCGTATTTCAGTGGGGGATGAAAATATGGCACAGCTCGCAGCCCACGTGATTAATTGCGCACGTCTTCATCTGGACCCTGTGAGTCCAGGGTTCAGTGACGGCTTTATCTCTCCGGAGGAGGCCGATGCACTCTTTACTCACTTCTATATGCAATCCCACCAGAAGGTAGTGGAAGCACAACCGAAAATTGCCGATTACCTGTAAAGGAAATTGATTTAAGGGAATGAATGAAAGTGGCGCAGCCGGTAACTACCGTTGCGCCGCGCTTGTTGCACTACCCTATATCCCGTAGTATCACTATTTCTGTCCATAATTTAATCAAACAAAAATGCCGAAAATTTCCGCATGCCTTCTGGCCTGGGTACTTTGTTGCCTTTCTGCAATGGTGCTGGCCCAGGGATACGAGCAGCTTTACAGCGACTACCGCGGCAGCCTCTACCAGATTCGCCTGATCGAAAAATCCTCCAACTCCAAAGCCGGTCTCGGTTCCGGGTTCCAAATCTCAGCTGATGGGTTACTTGCCACCAATTACCATGTAGTCGCTCAGGCCGTCAGTGATCCTGAAAAATACACTCTGGAGTATCTATCCACTGACGGCACTAAAGGCACACTGGAGTTGCTGGATATAGATGTAGTGAACGATCTGGCCCTACTGCGCCAGGACAATCCAGGTAAGGAGTATCTTCAACTTGCCACCGACACCCCCAAGAAGGGTGAAACCATTGTTTCACTCGGCAACCCTTTGGATCTGGGTATGACACTGATTCCAGGCACCTACAATGGTATTGCCGGCGGCAGTTTTTATGATCGTATCCACTTCGCCGGTTCCATCAACCCAGGAATGAGTGGCGGCCCAGCAATCAATACCCGAGGCCAAGTGGTAGGTATTAATGTCGCCACTGCTGGAAATCAAGTGAGCTTCCTGGTACCAGTAGATAAGCTATCCACGCTAGTAGAGCACTACCATCAGCGCGACGAAGCCCTGGACTTAAAGGCTGTGACGTACCAGCAGCTTGTCGACAACCAGCAGCGAATTATCAACTCCATCCTGCAGGCCGACTGGAAACGCCGTTCGCTTGGTGAAGCAAAGGTAGTTGGGGAAATCGTGCCGGCCATTAAGTGCTGGGGCAATACGCAGGATGATGACGATAGCCCTATAAAGCGCATCGACAAGGGCTGCACTGGGCAAGATGTTATTTTCCTTTCTGACGAGTTCAATACCGGCAGAGTGGAGTATGAATTTTTCTGGCTGGAGGCCGACAACTTGCTGCCTGCACGCTTTTACGCAGAATATGAACAACAAATGAGCACGTTTTATCCTGGCAATAGCGCTGGCGAAGAAGACGTAACTAATTTCCACTGTCGCCAGGGCTTTACTTCGCAACCGCGTACTGGCAATGGCCCGGTATCAAAACCAGACCGCAGTAAAAAACCACTGATTGCGCGTACCAGTTATTGCGTAAGACGTTATAAAGATTTTCCCAATTTATATGACATCTTCTTTCTGAGCCTCAGTGTGGACCAGAAAAACCGTGCACTGGTGAGCCACTTTACCCTCTCTGGTTTTACCCAGGAGTCCGCCGACGCCTTTACCGAGAAGTTCACGAGCGAGATCCAATGGCACTGATTATTGAAGAACTCAACCGTGCCCATCGGGTACAAATGCGTTACTGCATGGATGGGGAAAAATTCACTCTGGGTCGCGCTTTCAGCAACGATGCTATCCTAGAAGATATTCACGCCGATGGCCGCCACGCTGAAATACGCCATGAAGAAGACGGCAGCTACGTTCTACATGACCTTAATTCAGTTAATGGCAGCCAGCTATTAGGTAACCTGCAGGACAAGTCGGTCAAGCCTGGAGAAATCTCCTCACATCAGATTACCTCTGGGGATATAGTGCAATGTGGCAAATCCCGGCTGCGCCTGTTCTACTCTGATGATGCTGTGCCAGCAGCTACCCCACTGCACTCTCTGGAAAGTTTGTTTTCAGGCCTATCCCGCCCCTTGAACGCCATATTGCTAGTATTGGCTGTGGCCTGCTCCACGGTGCTACTCAGTTACCTCAACTATGCACGTAGCTATGAATGGACACTTGCCATCAATATATTGGCAAGTGCTACCATCGGCCTGGTGATTTATGCCGGTGCATGGGCTTTCATTGGCAGAGTGGTAAAACATGAAACCCACTTCTTTGCCCACCTGTCTATCGCCGCTATAGGCGCCCTAAGCTATACCGTTTGGGAGTGGTTCAGTGGGGTGTTGAACTACAACTTCGCTATCGGCGATATGATGGAGGCTCTCGACTTCCTCGTGCTCGCGATCATTCTGCCAGCCATGCTCTGGTGTGCCTGCTACCTGGCCACCAATCTTGGACGCGGCTGGCGTTGGGCCGTATCGATGGTATTACCCATCGGCTTTTTAGGGCTCAGCCTGGTTGAAAGCCTCAGCAAGCTCAATGACTTCAGTGAGGCACCGGAGATTTCCACCGAACTCAAGTACGATAATATGCTGCTACGTAGACCGGTGCCGATGCAGGATTTTATCGCCGGCTCAACAGCGCTATTTGATATTGCCATCGAGAAAGAAGAGTCGGAACCGAGGAACATGGACAGCTCTACCGCAGAAGACACAAGCAGCAACGCGGAGGTTGGGCAATGAACAAGTCATTTTGGAGCCCTGGACTGGAGCAACTGGAACCTTATACTCCAGGCGAACAAGCCAATAGTAAAAACCTGGTCAAGCTCAATACTAATGAGAACCCTTACCCTGCCTCGCCGGGGGCGCTCTCACTATTAGCACAAGGCGATTTCGCTGATGCTCTGCGTCGATACCCGGATCCGGAATCCCTTGAGTTACGCGAAGCTATTGCGGAGCGCTACGATCTCAATAGCAATCAAATATTTGTAGGCAATGGCTCAGATGAAGTCCTTGCGCTGAGTTTCTACAGTTTTTTCCGTCGCAGCGACCCTCTGCTATTCCCCGATATCACCTACAGCTTTTATCCGGTGTACTGCCAGCTTTTTGATATAGAACCTAAAACCATCCCTCTACGCGAGGATTTCACCCTTGCTGTAGAGGACTATGCCGGTAATGCCGGGGGTATCATTATTCCCAACCCCAACGCACCAACTGGCCGCTACTTACCACTCGATCAAATCAAAGAGTTATTGCGCCTGCATTCAGAACGGGTAGTAATTATTGACGAAGCCTATATCGATTTTGGCGGAGAAAGTGCCACCCAGTTGATTGATCAATACCCTAATTTATTGGTGATCCACACCCTATCCAAGTCCTATGCCTTGGCCGGCCTGCGCCTCGGTTTTGCAATGGGACAGGAACATTTGATTGAGGGATTGCTTCGCGCCAAGAACTCCTTTAACTCTTATCCAATAGACTCCATTGCCCAACAGGTTGCAACCGCCGCAATACGCGATCGCGCCTGGCATGCAGATAACTGCGGCAAGGTCATCGCTACGCGCCAGCGTAGTGGGGCAGCCTTACAGGAGCTGGGCTTCCAGGTCGTGCCTTCCAAGGCAAATTTCATTCTGGCGAAGCCACCGGAGCCAGGGGCTGAAGCCCTATACCTGGCACTGCGTGAGCGGAATATCCTGGTGCGCTACTTCAACAAGCCCCGTATCAGTGATTACCTGAGAATTTCCATTGGCACAGATGATGAAATGGACCAGCTTATACGGAACTGCAAAGAGATACTTGCGTCACAGAGCTAGCAGGCAACCTGTCTATACTCGTCGGGTCCGCTTAACTGCGATCCGACTACAGTGACTTACCGGTAACATGGGAACTATGTACTTTCCATCAACGTCCCCCTCCATCAAACACCCCAGGTTGATTGCCCGCGCCCTGGCCATTACCTCAATCGTTCTCAGCAGCATCGCCCAGGCCAACCCCTGGGAAGAAACTGAAAAGCCCAGCGCTCAGGCGGCCTCCAGCATTGGCACCTACACCAATGGCTGCCTTGCGGGGGGAGAAACCCTGCCCTTGCGCGGTGAGGGTTATCAACTGGTGCGCACAGGCCGCGAACGCCATTTTGCGCACCCGGATACTATCGCCTTCCTAAAAGACTTTTCGCAAAGTGTGGCACAGAATGATCTGGGCAGAATCCAGATTGGCGATATGTCCATGGCCCGCGGCGGCCCCTTTGGCAGCGGTGGGCATAGCAGCCACCAAACCGGCCTGGATGTGGATATCTGGTACTCCCAGGATCGGCGTGCTGCCAAGCGACCACTCACGCAGTGGGAGCGCGATAATATCTCCGCTATTCCTCTGGCAGATGCAAAAAAACATCGCCTTATTGACGAAAACTGGGATGAGCGAGTCCCCAAAATCCTGCGTATGGCAGCAGAAGACCAGAGGGTGGAACGTATCTTTGTACATCCCACAATCAAGCGCCAGTTGTGTGAAGTTGTGGGCAGGGATAACGAATGGCTGCGCAAAGTGCGCCCCTGGTGGGGACATAACTATCACTTCCATGTACGCTTGGCTTGCCCCGAGGGAAGCAGCGATTGCAAACCCCAGGCACCGGTGCGAACAGATCCCTGTGGCAACGACCTGGACTGGTGGTTTAGCGAGGAATTCTACGCAATACTAAACGGCACCAAGCCCCAACCGACAAAGCCCAAACCTAAGACGATGCCGCAGCAATGCCAGCAGGTACTATTGGCACCCCCTGCCGGCACCACGACGGAATAAATCTATGATCAACACTTTGCTTATCTGTGGCGGTGGCGGCAGCGAGCACGAAGTGTCCCTGCGTACCGCGGATTTTATTGAAGCGCAGCTGACACAAGCCGAAGATATTGCCCTGAAGCGGGTGGAAATGGATGCAAGTGGCTGCCTCACCGATAAACAGGGCCGGGTTTACCATATCTTTTACGATCGCAAGATTCGTGATGAAGAGGGCAATGCCTGGAACGTCGATTACGTTATTCCCTCCATTCACGGTTACCCCGGTGAGACAGGTGACCTGCAATCCCAGCTGGATATGTTTGGTATCCCCTACTTCGGGTCCGCACCTGAAGCCAGCAAAATTTGCTTTAACAAAATCAAAACCAAGATGTGGCTGAGTGCGCTGGGAATAGACAACACACCCTATCTTTTTTTGCACAGCATGGAAGCTGAGGAGCTGAATAAAGCTCACGCAGCGCTGGAGGAGTGGGAGGCGATATTTGTAAAGGCCTCCAACCAGGGTTCCTCAGTAGGTTGCTTCAAAATTACTCGCAAGGAAGAATTAGTAAGCGCAATTGAAGAAGCCTTTACTCTCTCCCCCTATGTTTTGGTAGAAAAAGCCTTGAATGCGCGTGAACTGGAAGTGGCAGTCTATACCTTTGAGCAAGAGCTAATCGCCACTCGTCCCGGCGAAGTACGCGCTCCATCAGATACTTTTTACACTTATAAGGAAAAATATGCTGCTGGCAGCCGCGCTGAAACTTTTATTGAAGCGGAGGGACTGAGCGAAGAACAGCTGGAATGGATTCGAGAAGTTTCGATGCGTACTTTTAAAGCCTTAAAGCTAAAAGATTTGTCCCGTATCGACTTTTTCCTGACCGATAATAACGAGCTTTACCTCAATGAGGTAAACACTTTTCCAGGTATGACACCCAACTCCATGTTCCCAAAAATGATGGAGAACTATGGCCACGATTTTACCGAATACCTGACAGGCCTGATTCGTGCTGCAGTATCTGAATCGATACAGGATCGGTAGTTAGAAAATAGTTATTAACCGTTCGAAATCTGAAAAACCAAAAGGGGCAATAGGCCCCTTTTTATATCTGACATTTATTTTACTTTTTCAATCTATCTGCCAATCAGAGGTGTAACCATCCCTGCTGCCTGCGCCGAGAGAACTGACCACGCAAGAATTCCATTTGGTCACCTCGAATACGCTCACTGTTAATTAGCGCCAGGTATTCCGCCGCATTTGGGCAAAATGGCAATGCCAATAATTCCATATCAATGTCTTCCAACAAATGGCTTCCTTTGTGCTGATTACAACGCCTGCAAGCTGTTACCACATTTTCCCAGGAATCCAAGCCTCCTTTGGATACAGGCATAACATGATCACGGGTCAGATCGATAGATTTAAAGGGCACGCCACAGTACAGGCAGGTGTGAGCATCACGAAAAAATAGCGCCCGGTTTGTCAGTGGAGGTCGGATGCGCGGGCGCGCCATTCTGGCACCACCACAGGCAATGATTGCCGCCAGATCCAATGTGGAACGCTTACCGCTACGATTGAAACCACCACGTACCCGCTGCACAATCCCCCCGAGTGACCATGTGACCAAATCCCGCACATACAGGCAGGAAGCCTCCTGCCATGTAAGCCATTCCAGTGGCTGCCCTGCCAAATTCAGGCGTAAAATTCTTGCTTGCATGACCTCGCCTCCCCGCAGTCAAACGGAAAAACCCGACTCATATCGAAAGTCATCACAGCCAGCAGGCTAAATAATTTTAAAAATTGGCTGTTTGTATACAGGCAACCTTGATAGGTCGGATAGAAAGGTTTGGGATGGGATTCAATCTGTAAGAGAGATTTCAGTGTTGAAAAAATAAAAACTATGACAGGAAAAGTGCAATAACCTGCTAATAATTTCACCGACAAGAAAACAGCACCCCAACAACTCGATGATGTCTGGGGCAAAATGGGCACTGCTGAAAGTAGATTACTGAATGCGCCACCCTCCGCCAGCCCGAGCAATTTTGGCCGGCCTATCATTATTAAAGCGGATAAATATTACAAATTCCAGACAGCTGAAGCCACCATCAAGAGTAAACTCACTCTCTTAAACCGTCCGAGGAGTGGAAAAGAAAAACATTAATAGATTTTATTTAAATAAAAATGTGAGGAAGTTTGGGCACAATAAATAAAACACCGCCCAGGCAATCCGGCCCGGGCGGTGCGTCTCACAGGATGGTGCCCATATCCTTAGGGCGAGCGGCGCAATCCATTTATCCTTTGCCGCAGAGGTGCAGTCCCTTTTGCGTCCCTGCCAGTTAATTATGGACATCAAGCGAGAAAAAAGTAGGGGTAATCTGCTGAAATTTGTGTAAGACATATCTCACAAAGTGAAATATTTCCTTCACAAAGGAGGGGGAGACCCTGTAGACACGCTGTGGTAAAACAAGGGTAATTAGGTGAGCGCGGCCACTATAAACACCTTTATTTCAAGTGCAATCCAATTAGGGAAAATAACGTTGAAATATACGCTAATTTTTTTGCTTATCTTTACCGCTGTAGTTTCAGGCGCCTTATCCGCAGTTGCTTCAGGAATAAGTGTTCCTTGGCGCCAACTTTTTGGTGGCATTAAAACTACCGAGCAGCAGGTTTTAAGTGGGCTCTCAAACGCTCAGGGATACAATCTTCAACTATTTGCCGACGATGTTCCCGGGGCACGCTGGCTGGTGATCACCCGCTCAGGCGACATCCTCGTCTCGCAGCCAAAAAAGGGACAGGTATCTCTGCTATCCCCAGACCGTAACGGCGACGGACAAGCGGATGCCCAGCGGGTATTAATCGATAACTTAAACCGGCCCCACGGTCTAGCTCTACATGAAAACTGGCTTTATATCGCAGAGAGCGATGCCGTTGGGCGGGTTCCACTCGATCATTCCGATGGGCGCCTTGCTGGAAGTTACCAAAGGATTATCGAAAACCTGGAGGACAGCGGTCACTGGACCAAAACCATTGAAATGGGTCCAGACGGCTGGCTGTATCTGAGCAGCGGTTCCAGCTGCAACGTCTGCATCGAGAAAGACCCACGGCGCGCCACGATAATGCGTATGCGGCCAGATGGCAGTGACTTTAAAATCCTTGCCACTGGACTTCGCAATAGCGTTGGATTCGACTGGTCCCCAAAAGATGGCGGTTTATATGCCACAGACAATGGCCGCGACTGGCTCGGCGACGACCTCCCACCCGATGAGCTCAACCTAATTCGGCCAGACAAGTTCTATGGCTGGCCCTATGCCTATGGAGACCGGATACCCGACCCAGATTTCATTGGTGATGAAAACCCGACAGTAAAAGAGATGATCGCATCCTCAGTTCCTCCGGTACACGAATTTGCCGCACACAATGCGCCATTGGGTATTCGCTTCCTGCGCAGCCCGGAACAACCGGAAAACTACCGGGGGGCAGCTCTCGTAGCCCTGCACGGCTCTTGGAATCGCAGCGTCAAAGACGGTTACAAAGTGGTATCCCTACACTGGGATGAAAGTGGGGATATCACCCAGCGGGATTTCCTTTGGGGGTTTCTCAGTGACGATCGCAAAGAAGTTTCTGGTCGACCAGTGGCCATTGCTGAAGATAGCCAGGGCTCAATTTATATTACCGACGACTACGCCGGGGCGATTTACCACCTGTCTCCCGGTAGCATGCTAAAAGCCTCGGCCCCCTATCCTCTCAAGGTCACTAATAATACTCCCAGAAAACCACCTACAATAGACTCCGACGCCGCTCGCGAAGGCAAAGCCCTCTACCAGGATCATGACTG
The DNA here is from genome assembly GCF_040371615.1 of Microbulbifer sp. NBRC 101763. Taxonomy (NCBI): domain Bacteria; kingdom Pseudomonadati; phylum Pseudomonadota; class Gammaproteobacteria; order Cellvibrionales; family Microbulbiferaceae; genus Microbulbifer; species Microbulbifer sp. NBRC 101763. The sequence continues at coordinate 474,751 of NZ_BAABQV010000002.1, read as the reverse complement.
CGCTCATTGCCACCAACAACAAGTGCCCTTGAAAGAGCTGAGCAAAAAATACACTTTGGAGACACTTGCCAGTTATTTCGATGCACCGACGCCTCCTATGCCTAGATACAACTTTACGGATCAGCAGAAAAAAGCACTGGCCCATTACCTGTTATCTCTCGAGGCCCTGAGATAGCTCAGCTACTAGGAAGCGAGTGCACTCTAATTGACCCTTGTCGCGCCAGCGGCTAAGGTTGCCTCGGAATTAAGAGGCGATGCTATGGCGGCAAAGAAAAAATCAGCAACTTTTGAAGAAAGCCTGGAGGCCCTGGAAGAATTGGTGGAACGCCTTGAGGCCGGAGACCTGCCTCTTGAAGAGGCCCTGGCTGACTTCGAACGTGGAGTAAAGCTCACCCGTGAGTGCCAGAAAAAACTGGCCAGCGCCGAGCAGAAGGTCAAACTGCTGATGGAAGAGAGCGGTAATATTCGCGAGCTACCATTCGATACCGATGATTCCGCGGATGATGCCTGAGTGAGTAGTAAAACCGCACCCGTAACACTGCGGGCCTTTCTCCATGATGCAGCCACAAGGGTTGAAGCACGAATCAAGGAAGTCCTCAAGCAACCTGCCCCCAATGCCGAAAAACTCTTTGAGGCTATGCGCTATGCCGCATTGGGCCCAGGCAAACGCCTGCGTCCGGCCCTGGTATATGCCAGTGCCAAAGTCTTTTATGGAGTAGATTTTGATCCAGCTAAATGTGATGCAACCGCGGCGGCCCTAGAGTGTATCCACGCCTACTCCCTGGTCCACGATGACCTACCAGCAATGGATGACGACGATCTGCGCCGGGGCCGCCCTACCTGCCATATCGCCTTTGACGAAGCCACAGCAATCCTTGCCGGCGATGCGCTTCAAACCCAAGCATTTGAACTGCTACTGGCAGATAACACTGAGCCTGCACTCAAGTTACAACTTTTACAGGAGCTGACGACAGCGTCTGGCAGCCGGGGAATGGTTGCGGGCCAGGCTATCGACCTGGACTCTGTAAACAAAACCCTTACTCTGGAACAACTGGAGCCTATGCATCGCCTGAAAACTGGCATGCTGATCTGCGCCAGTGCACGAATGGGTGCTCTACTCGGTGGCGCCAACAGTGTCCAGCTACAAACTATTAGTCACTATGCGCAAGCTATTGGCCTGGCTTTCCAGGTACAGGACGATATCCTCGATATCACTGCAGATACTGAGGTTTTGGGTAAGCCCCAGGGTGCAGACGCGCTGCTGAACAAACCTACTTATGTCTCCCTTCTTGGCGTAGATGGCGCTCGGGAGAAGTTGCAGGGACTGCACAACCAGGCCCTTGATGCCCTGGTTACACTGCCTGGCGATACCTCATTACTGCGAGAGCTCGCTGATTATATCGTCCAGCGCAGCCACTAGAGTGGGGCGTCCGTCCCCCTTTGGGATGCAATATGCCTGTCACGGGCATACAATCCCCCTCACTATCATTATCTGTAGCCATTGATACGATTGATGCTCGAAGACATTCCACGCTCACGCCCTCATACGCCGCTGCTCGACTCTATCGACGAGCCAGCCCAACTGCGCGCGCTTGACGAACGCCAGTTGCCCGAACTCGCCAACCAGCTGCGCGAATACCTGTTGTACTGTGTCGGCCAAACCGGCGGACACTTCGGCGCCGGTCTCGGCGTGGTGGAACTGACTATCGCCCTCCACTATATCTATAACACTCCAGAAGACCGCCTGGTGTGGGATGTAGGCCACCAGACCTACCCGCACAAGATTCTCACAGGTCGCCGCGAACAGATGCTCACCATGCGCCAGCAGGGCGGCCTATCAGGCTTCCCCAAGCGCAGCGAGAGCCCCTACGACACTTTCGGAGTCGGTCACTCCAGTACCTCTATCGGCGCGGCCCTGGGTATGGCCCTGGGCTCCCCCGATGAGCGTAAAGTCGTAGCGGTTATCGGAGACGGCGCCATGACCGCAGGTATGGCCTTCGAGGCGCTCAATCACGCATCTCATACCGGTCGGGATATGTTGGTTGTTCTCAATGACAACAGTATGTCGATCTCGAAAAACGTCGGCGGACTGGCCACCTATTTTGCCAAGATCCTTGCCAGCAAGACCTACCTCAATATGCGCGAGGGCAGCCGCAAGATCCTGTCTGCGATACCCAAGGCCTGGCAGCTGGCACGACGTACAGAAGAGCACGTCAAGGGCATGATTACCCCTGGTACACTTTTCGAGGAACTGGGATTCAACTATGTCGGCCCACTGGACGGCCATAATATGCACGATCTGGTGCACACCCTGCGCAACCTGCGCAGCCAGCCCGGTCCCCAGCTACTGCATATAGCCACAACCAAGGGCAAGGGCTTCGGTCCGGCGGAGGCCGACCCTGTCGGATACCATGCACTGAACAAACTGGAACCGGAGAGTAAAGTTCAAGTTGCAGTGCCAGGCAAAAAGAAGCTGCCCAAATATCAGGATATCTTCGGCCAGTGGCTGTGTGACACTGCCGCCCAGGATGAGCGGCTTATAGCTATTACACCCGCCATGTGTGAGGGCTCCGGCATGGTGGAGTTTTCCAAACGTTTTCCACAGCGCTTCCAAGACGTAGCCATTGCCGAGCAGCACGCTGTTACTCTCGCCGCCGGCCTCGCCTGCGAGGGCCAAAAGCCGGTTGTGGCCATTTACTCTACTTTCCTGCAGCGCGGCTATGACCAAATGGTGCATGATGTTGCCATCCAAAACCTGGATGTCACCTTCGCCATCGACCGCGCCGGCCTTGTTGGTGAAGATGGCCCAACCCATGCAGGCAGCTTCGATCTGACCTTTATGCGCTGCCTGCCCTATCTCGCCATCGCAGCGCCCAGCGACGAAAACGAGTGCCGCCAGTTACTGTATACCGCCTACTGCCACAATGGCCCCGCCGCTGTGCGTTATCCGCGCGGTACCGGCATGGGCGCTACGATCGAAGAAGAGATGCGAGAGCTTCCCATCGGCAAGGGCCGTTTACTCCGCGAGGGCAGCGGCGTGGCGATATTGAATTTCGGTACCCTGCTAGCCCCCGCTATGGCAGCTGCGGAGCGCCTTGGCGCCACTCTCGCCGATATGCGCTGGGTCAAACCATTGGATGAGTCGCTCATTGACGAGCTGGCGGATAGCCACCAATTGCTGGTGACCATCGAAGAGAACACCATTGCCGGTGGAGCCGGCAGCGCAGTGCTTGAGTACCTTAATACTACTGCCAGAACCATGCCTGTATTGCAGTTAGGTCTGCCAGACCAAATTATCGAGCACGGTAAGCATAAGGACCTGCTTGCCGGAATCGGTCTTGATGCTGCCGGAATTGAAGAGCAGATACATCGCCGACTGCAGATACTTAACCAACACAACTTCAAGGGGCGCACGGCAGCGGCCAACTAATCGGGTTCGTTCCAGGACCTTCCCAGTCCAACGAACCAATAACTTCAATAGTGTGTCCAGCTTTATTCAGGTACTGCGGGCGCGACTGGGGCTTTTTACTGGCCCTTTTTCTATCAATTTCTGCTTGGATTCGGGGGAAAGATGTCGTTTTTTAAAAAAGCCCTTGTCACTTCCATAGGCCTGCTTGCCAGTTTCAGTGCTACCGCCATGGACCAGAAAGCTTTCAGAAAGGCCTTTAAAGCCCTTCCCTCTGAGAATGCCTCGGAGCAGTTGATAGCTTTGCAAGACTTCCGCTACCGGTGGATTATGGAAAGCTATCCCAGCATGGCCACCTACGAAGGCTACCCCGGACAGAATGACCGCTGGGTGGACAACTCAAAGAGAGGCATCGAAGTTCGGCAGGAACAGACCCGTCGACTTTTAGGTGCTACTCGCAATCTAGATGCCAGCGAGTTGCCCGAAAAGCAACAACTGGACTACCAGTTGCTTTACCAGGATTTACTCGGTGAAGTAAAAGGCTTCCAGTTTCCCGATCACCTACAGCCTGTGACCCATATGAGCGGTATCCAGCGCAGCGTGCCAGCTGTGCTAATTAGTATGCCGCGCCGCTCGGTGGCCGATTACGAGGATATCCTGGCTCGATTGGAGAAGCTGCCAACCCTGGTTGAGCAAACCCAGGAATTGATGCGTGAGGGGCTCAGGAGGGAAATTACTCCACCACAGATTACCCTGCGTGATTTACCGAGGCAGATCCGCGCCCTGATTCCAGCAATTCCGGAACAGAGCCCGCTGCTCAAGGTCTTCGCAGACATGCCAAAGGGCATTCCGGTTGCCAGGCAACAGAGCCTGCGCCAACGTGCTCTGGATATTTACAACAAGCAGTTAACGCCGGCCTGGCGGAAAATGGCTGAATTTATCGAGCGTGACTATATCCCCGGTGCGCAGAAAAATATCGCTCTTAGCAGCCGCAATGACGGCCTGCGCTGGTACGCCTATAAGGTTGAGCAAAACACTACTACAGAACTAAGCCCTGAGGAAATCCACCGCATAGGCTTGGCCGAAGTCAAGCGTATCCGTGCAGAGATGCAAGCTGTCATGCAAAAGACTGGCTTCCAGGGAGACTTCAAGGCCTTTACCGAATTCCTGCGCACTGATCCACGCTTTTACCACACCAGCCGTGAGGCCCTGTTAAGAGACTACCGGGATATTGCCAAGCGCATTGATGGCGAGCTGCCCGCGCTGTTTGGCACCCTGCCCAGATTGCCCTATGGAGTTAAACCCATTCCCAGCTACTCGGAGCAGTCACAAACCACGGCCTATTACCTGCCAGGCTCCAACGAGGCTGGCCGCGCAGGTATTTTCTTTGCCAACACCTACAACCTGCCCAGCCGGCCCAAGTGGGAAATGGAGGCGTTGACGGTACACGAGGCAATGCCTGGCCATCACTTACAGATTGCCCTGGCCCAGGAGCAAAGTGATATTCACCCACTACGACGTATGGCTCTCTATACCGCTTTTGTAGAAGGCTGGGGCCTCTACTCCGAAAGCCTCGGATATGACCTGGGTTTGTACAAAGATCCCTATAGCGAGTTTGGTGCACTGACCTACGATATGTGGCGCGCCGTGCGCCTGGTTGTAGACACCGGCATGCATCAACTGGGCTGGAGCCGTGAGCAGGCAATTGGTTATTTTATGGAAAATAGTGCCAAGCCTCTGCACGATGTCACCGTGGAAATTGACCGCTACCTGGTTTGGCCAGGACAGGCACTGGCCTATAAATTAGGGCAGTTAAAAATTAAAGAGCTACGTGCAAAAGCAGAAGAAGAGCTAGACAATAATTTTGACATCCGCAGCTTCCACGACGCCCTTCTTGGCGCCGGCGCGCTGCCCTTAAATATTCTCGAGACACGAATGAACAGCTGGATTGAAAGTCAGGGCTCTGCATCGGCTCAGGCTTCTCCCCCAGCAACATCGCAAGCATCGGCGGGCTAGAGAAACTAAAAGGGCAGGAATTCCCTGCCCTTTTTTATGACTGAAGTCTCCGCTAAAAGCCCTCTAATCACCACTCGGAAGATACTGACAAATATATTGAGCGTGGCTCCCCTGGAAAGTATCTGTCCCCAACAAAGCTGCTGTAGTCCGCTCGCTCTGCGTAGGCCTTATTGGTAAGGTTTAACGCCCTTATAGAAAGAGCCCAGCGATCAAATACCCACTCGGCCCGCAGGTTCAACAAATTGTGCCCGGAATATTCATGCTGATTTTGGGGATCTGTGAAGTAGCGCGCCTGATGTAACCATTCCAGCTCAGCGGTTATCTCTTGCCGGGGTTGCCATTGCAGGCGATAGCTACCGAAAGCCCTGGGGGCTGAATCCACAAGATTGCCATCCAGTAACACTCCCTGCAGCTCTCGCTCATCACGGTAGCGGTGCTCCGCATAACTGGAGGATGTCTCCAGTCGCCAGCTCTGGGAAAATGCATAGCCAAGCGCCATCTCCACACCGCGATGTGAGGTTTTCCCACTGGAGTGGTTAAAGTACTCCGTATCCCGAAAAATTACATTGCGCTTGCGCATTCCATAAGCCACAAGTTCATAGGAAAGGTGCTCTTTAAGAATTCGCACCCCCAGTTCAATACTGCTGATTTGTTCGGAATCCAATTCGGCAACAGTTTGTTCTCGCTGTAAACGATAAAGTTCTGTTGCTTGGGGAACCCGATATCCTTGGGCCATATTGACAAAAAACTGCAAGCCAGGTTTGAGATCGTAAGTAGCTCCTAGTTTGGGCGACCAATTCTGGAAGCTGTCTTTGCGGTCTTCTGGCCGGCTAAACCTACAGCCACCAAAGCCACAAGGGAGACCATCCTCGGCCGTACGGCCAGACAGCATTTTATTATTGTAGTCATACTGTACCGATTCTAAACGTACGCCGCTGTAGAGCTTTAAAGTATCGGTAGCATTCCAGGTAGCCAAAGTAAAAGGGGCAACGCTGTAAGCATCTACTTGATAGTCATAGTGCTTACCTACGGGGATAGTCTCCCGTAAAAAACCCGATCCCTCTGTTGGCTCTTTCTGGAGTTCTCGTAAATAGCCTTGGGTAAATTCCATATCTAGCCCCATTACTATTTCCAGGTTGCCTGCCCTGGTAAAGAAATAGCTGCTTCGCAGGCCGATACTCTCCTGGCCATTTTCTTCCAACGCCTGCCCCGGTAAATAGTGCTGTAGAAAACGCATATCTGTTTTTCTAAGATAAGGGGCCAGTGATAGCTTTTTTCCCGAGCCCAAATCAATATCGAGAATAGAGTAAAGCCGTACCGCGGAGGCATCGCGGAATGCTTCTGGGTTCGGGTTTTCCCTGTCCCTCCGATCATCCCGATAGACATTGTGTCCTTCGATATAACCCGCTGTTTCCTGATTTAAATTCGTGACTGCCAGACGAGAACGGATCTGTGTCTGCGCTGTAGAAACAGAGTGCAAAAGACTGAGCTTTTGCTGGTCATAACCAGAGTGGTCCCTATAACCCCCATCAGATGCCAGGGAAAGATCTGCTCGTACTCTGCCTTCGTTAGAAAGATCAGATTCAGCTGAAATACTGGTTCGATAGTAATCATGGGGGCCACCTTCAAAACCTAAAGTTCCAGAAAAGGCTTTTGTATTTTCTTCAATTTCCGGACTCAGAATATTCACGACACCATGCATAGCGTTGGAACCATACAGAGTGCCGGCTGGTCCGCGAATAACTTCAACTCGCTGTGCCACTTCACTATGGGATTCAAACAACTCATTTATATTGCAGAATCCATTTGCCCGCAGAGGGATGCCATCCTCCATTGTCAGCACACTGCCACAGGCTCCAGCCCCTGACAGTACTGGCGAACGCAATGCGGGCAAATATTCCAGACCGTTGCCTCTTGCCACATTGGCCCCAGGGACTCGCGCTAAACTTTGCTGGATATGATTGTGCTTAATCAGCTTTAATTCCTGACCGGCAACCATAGAGAAGCTTTCAGGATACTCCTGAAGCTGTTTTTCAACACGACTAGCTGTAACGACGACAGATTCGATATTCGCTTGGTCGGACCAAGCCACCTGGCTGACCGACAATAGTATTAGCCCCAGACTCTTGATTTTTTTTAACATGCTTCCAGCTTGATTCTCCTTCGATTACAGTCAACCATACAGGACCTGGGCAGAGTTTTCCCATTCTCTCCCTTCCCACTATCAAATTCCCCTTTCCGCCTTAGCCTATCAAGCTCCCAGTCAAAACCTGTGCCAATGTAAAAACACGCAGTAGCGACACCCCACCGGCATATTAGTCGATCAATTTTCTCTAAACTCTTAAGTAAAGTGGCAGTTAGCTATTCTCCGACCTAACCTCCAAAAGGAGAATGAAATAGGAATTTTTTAAAAATTACGTTTTAAAGAGGAAAAGCATGGCCTGGTTCTACCTATTGTTGGCTGGTCTTTGTGAGATTGGTTGGGTACTGGGGCTGAAAATATCCCAGGAGGTATCTACCCGCCTGCTGGGTGTTGTAATGGCTGTTGTGTTTATTGGCCTCAGCGGATTTTTACTGTGGTTGGCCCAGCGGGAAATCCCCATTGGAGTTTCCTATGCGGTTTGGACAAGTATCGGAGCGGCCGGTGCCTTTCTGATGGGAATCGTTTTCTTTGGTGAGACGGCCAGCCTCGGTCGATATCTCGGGGTACTGCTAATTATCGTCGGGGTTGTCACATTAAAACTGGCTCGCTAGCTTACATAACAGTTTTGAAGGGCAGCTAATGCTGCCCTTCTATCCCTGGTTACATACCACTTATAAAAATTAGAGATTCAGGAGTTACTTTCCATCCTCCCCGTGATACTTGCGCTTACGCGCCTGGTTTTGCACAGATCGATACATCTGGGATAGCGCTCTCTCCCCCGCCCGTTTCTGCGCCAGAGTTTGACCGTTACGGCTTAGTTCCTGTTGCAGTTTTTGCCAATTGCGCAGGCGCCGCCCATCCAGCGAACCGCCCGTTATCGCCTCTTGTACCGCACAGCCTGGCTCTGACTGGTGCCGGCAGTCAGAGAAGCGACACTCCCTGGCCAAGGCCTCAATATCGGAGAAAGTCTCCGCCACGCCACCTTCAACATGCACCAACCCCAGCTCCCGCATTCCAGGGCTATCGAGTAACAGCGCCCCCCAACTCAGGGAGTGAAGAGAGCGTTTCCGTGTGGTGTGGCGCCCTTTGCTGTCAGCTTCACGAATGGTCCCAGTCTCAGCCAGAGATTCGCCAGACAGCGCATTTAGCAAAGTGGACTTACCCACTCCAGAAGAACCTAACAGCGCGATAGTTTCCCCAGGTAAGCACCACTGGCGCAGCTGTGCCACGCTCTCTCGATCCAGGCTATTTACCATTGCAACAGGTAATTCACCGAATGGGCGCAATGCCTGAAGAAAAGGGGCAGTATCTTCACACAGGTCGGCCTTAGTCAGTATCAGGTGGGGGCGGCAACCGGACTCCCGTGCCAGAGCCAAATAGCGCTCAATACGTGAGAGGTTAAAGTCCTCATTCAGGGACGAAACAATAAAAACACTATCGACATTGGCAGCGATCATCTGCACCTGATGCCCCCCAGGTGCCATGCGCTCAAACTGGCTGCTGCGGCTCAACAAACGCACAAAATATCCACTGCTCTTCTCTAACAACAGCCAATCCCCCACCGTCGGCAAATTAGCCACAAGACTCCCGGTTAGGGGAAGGGACACAGCCCCCTGCTCGCCGGCCAATTCCAGGCGACCGCGGTGTACAGCCATAACCCGCAGCGGCAAACACTGTTCGAGTTCTTCGAGCGTCACCTGCTGTTGGAAAAAAGACTTCCAGCCGAGCTTTTGTAGCGGAGAAGCTTCCCGCTCAATTTTGATAGATGGGGATTTAGTGCCGAATCTGTTAACAGACCGGCGGGTAAAGTGAGATTTACTCAAGATTGAAACCCTCTGGGCGCAACAAAGCACCAAGCGACCGCAGATACGCGGCCAACAGAGCTTTCTCAGGGAAAGCCCGACGTCTAGGAATCTATCGCCGGGCGTGGGCAGCTGGAGGCTGCTACTGGACCCGACGGAGGGTTGCAACAATCATCAATCATCCTCCGCAGTTATTGAGTTCTGGACTCCGCCATAGTACCTGGCGGGTTATGGGCAAATTAGCACTACCCGGGGATAGGAGCAAGGATAATCCCGGGAAGCCTCTCAGTAATTGCCCCGCCACAAAAAGCAAAGCCGGCAAAAGCCGGCCTTCGAATCCGATTACAGCGAGTGCATCACCTTTCTCGACTCACCATAACCCGATCAGCTGAGTATAGATCCGGCTTTTTCTTTCGCCATCACGTTTACTCGAGAAGCATCTTCTCCTGCGGGTATTTCCACCAAGTGACGAATCTATAAAGGTTTTATGACACCCCCAACCACCTCCCCCAGACCTCCACCTCCTCGGGGTGGGAGGCCGTCAATGCGTGACTGCGATTCAATACCAACTGAGAGAACCGCAACAAGTACAACAAAAAATGGGAAGCGCTATGCCAACAACAAAATTTACAGGACCCGGCACAAGGGCGGGGCTGATTCTGGGGGCTGTCTTCTGCTCCATCCAAATACCGGTGTGGGCATCTGACACACCAGATCCCACAGAGGTCAATATTCCCGGCAACCTACAAAGCCAACTGGGCTGCGATGGCGACTGGCAACCAGGTTGTGTCGCCACCCTGCTCCGCTATGACAGCGAAGACGACAAATGGCAAGGCAACTTTTGGATACCCGGCGGCAACTGGGAGTACAAAGCCGCTCTCAACAATAGCTGGGATGAAAATTATGGCTGGGGCGGCCAGCAGGACGGCGGTAATATTTCCCTTAGCCTGGATGAGGCTCGCGAAGTTAAATTTATCTACGACCACGAGAGTCACTGGATCACCGACAACCACAATAGCGTGATCGCCACTGTAGCCGGCAACTTCCAATCCCTGCTGGGGTGCCCGGGAGACTGGCAACCCGGTTGCCTGCGCAGCTGGATGCAGGATGCCGATGGAGATGGCACCTACACCTTTATCACCTCTGCGCTGCCTGCCGGTTCCTATGAATTCAAGGTAGCCCTGCACGAAGGCTGGGAGGAGAGCTACGGCAACAGTGGAGCCAACGTCAGCTTTACCGTGGCCGTCGATTACGACGAAATCTATTTTGCTTTTGATTCGAATAGTAAAGAAGTCACCGTCAGCAGCGACGGCTTCGCCAAGGGTGACCTGAGCAGCGATAAAGCGCACTGGGTGGATACCAGCAGCTTTGCCTGGGATATCCAGGTGCAGGAAGGTGCAAAGGTTAAATTGCACTACAGCAACAGCGCCGAGCTAAAACTGGAGGACGGTGATATCCGTTCCGATGGCACCATCGATCTCACCCCTCTCGCCACCCTGCCCGACAGCGCCCAACAAAAATTCCCACACCTGGCCAGTTTCAGTGCCTGGCAATTGCCAGGGCAGGCCTCCACCAGTGATCTGGTCGCCCAGCAGCTCGCCCTCGCCGCTTACGATGCGGAGGGCAACTTACTGGATGCGACTGGTGTGCAGATGGCAGGTGCGCTCGATGACCGCTTTTACTACGACGGTGAACTCGGTGCCCGTGTCGGCGAGGAGAGTATCCAACTCGATCTTTGGGCACCCACCGCACAGGCAGTAAAGCTGCACCTGTTTACAGACTCCAGCAGCGATAGCGCCGATCAGGTGGTATCCATGCTGCGCGATGAATCTACCGGGGTTTGGAGTGCCGATATCGATAAGCAGTGGGACCGCAGCTTTTACCTCTACGAGGTCGAGGTGTACTCCTACTTCAGCCGCCAGATTGAAACCAACCTGGTCACCGACCCCTACTCCCTGAGTCTCTCCATCAATAGCGGCAAAAGCCAGATCGTCAACCTGGATGACCGGGACCTGAAGCCGCGCGGTTGGGACCGCCTGCGCAAGCCCAAGTTAACCCAACCGGAAGATATCAGTGTCTACGAGCTGCACGTACGCGATTTCAGTATTGCGGATCAAACTGTCCCCGAAGCAGAGCGCGGCACCTTCAAGGCTTTCACCCGCAAGCACAGCGACGGCATGCGCCACCTCAATAAACTGGCCCGCGCCGGCCTCACCCATATCCACCTGCTGCCGGCCTTTGACTTTGCCACAGTCAATGAGGATCGCACGCAGCAGCAGCAAACCCCGGACCTCTCAGACTACGCATCGGACAGCCGCGAGCAGCAGGCCCAGGTGGATTCTGTTCGCGATACCGATGGCTTTAACTGGGGCTACGATCCATTGCACTACACGGTCCCCGAAGGCAGCTATAGCAGCGCTCCCGATGGACCTGCGCGCATTCGCGAATTCCGTCAAATGGTGCAAGGGTTATCCCACTCCGGCCTGCGGCTGGTGATGGACGTGGTTTACAACCACACCAGCTCCTATGGCCAATACGACAACTCCGTACTCGATAAAATCGTCCCCGGCTATTATCACCGCCGCAATCTGGAGGGCGGTGTGGAAATGAGCAGCTGCTGCGCCAATACCGCCAGTGAGCACGCCATGATGGAAAAGCTGATGATCGATTCCCTGGTCACCTGGTCCCGGGCCTATAAGGTGGACAGCTTCCGTTTCGATCTGATGGGACACCACAGCCTCGACAATATCCTCAAGGCGCAAGCGGCATTGCAATCACTGACCCCGGCAGCCGATGGTGTCGATGGCAACGCTATCTACCTGTACGGCGAGGGCTGGAATTTTGGCGAGGTGGCTGACGATGCTCGCTTTGTACAGGCCCGCCAGGGCAATATGGCGGGCAGCGGTATAGGCACTTTTAACGATCGCCTGCGCGATTCCGTGCGTGGCGGCAACCCCTTCGGAGGCTTTGAGGAGCAGGGCTTTGGTACCGGTCTGTTCACCGACAGCAACGGCAAGTTTGAGGGAGAAGATGAGCGTGCCACACTGCTAACCCTGGCAGATAAAGTCCGCGTTTCCCTCGCCGGCAACCTGGCGGGTTATCCTTTTGAAGATGCCAACGGCAATATCATTACCGGCAGCGAGCTGGACTATAACGGCCAGCCCACCGGCTATACCGCCGACCCGCAGGAATCCATTAATTATATTGCCGCCCACGACAACGAGACGCTGTTCGACGGAGTACAGATCAAAGCCAGCGACAGCGCCGACTTGGCTGAACGAGTGCGTATCCAGGCATTCAGTAATTCCCTGGTTCTGTTCGCCCAGGGAGTGCCGTTTATCCACGCAGGCCAGGATTTCCTGCGCTCAAAGTCGATGGATCGGGACAGTTACAACTCCGGTGACTGGTTTAATGCACTGGACTTCAGCCTCGCCACCGATAATTGGGGTGCGGGTTTACCTATCGCGGATAAAAACGAAGATAACTGGTCCCTGATGCAACCTTTACTGGCAAACCCGGAATTGGCTCCCGAGCGCCGGCACCGCTTGTGGAGCTCCGCTCTATTCCGCGAGCAGCTGGCGATTCGCAACAGCTCTCCCCTGTTCCGCTTGTCTGATGCAGAGTCCGTAGAGGCACACCTCAATTTCCTCAACACCGGACCCGGCCAGATTCCTGGGCTGATTGTGATGGAGTTATCCGATGCCAATGGCAACATCGATCGCCGCTTTGAACGTATTGTGGTGCTGTTTAATGGCGATGACGAATCATTGGAATTTAGCAGCGAAAACCTCATCGGTGAGTACCTGTTCAAGCACCCACGTCAGCGTCGCTCTGTAGACTCACGCCTGTACAAAGTGAAATTTGATAGGAGCAGCGGCACCTTTACTCTGCCCGGCCGAACTACCGCAGTATTTGTGCAGCCACGCCGCAGATATTAATTCTCTGCAGATTAAAAAAGGCCGGATTTTCCGGTCTTTTTTTGGATTTTTTAGAAACTTTTTTCCGGCTCTCGCCAAGTAATAACCCCATAATTGTCATATTCCGCAGATTGATTTAGCTTGTGCTTAAATAATAAATAGGTACACAAATCATGAAGCGTTTCCTTCTCTGCGGTATCGCAGTGACTCTTTTCTCTTCCTCAGTGCTGGCAGAAACCATTATCCACGCAGGCACACTCCTCGCTGTTCCCGGTAAAAAACCTTTAAAAGAGCAAAGCGTAATAATCGAGGATGGCAGGATTACTTCCATCAGCCCTGGTTATGTGAACAGAGATGATGCCGAAGTCATTGATCTTAGGGACAGCTTCGTAATGCCGGGCTTAATGGATATGCACGTTCACCTGCAAAATGAGCTGGGACCCCAAAATGATTCCGAAACCCTTAAGATGTCCATGCCACTGACCCAAATGCGCTCGCAAATGTTTGGCATGCGTATTCTGAAATCTGGTTTCACCACTGTGCGCGATGCGGGTAATAGCGGTGAAGAAATGTATGCAATGCGCGATGCAATCAACAATGGCTGGGTAGATGGCCCACGTATTATTGCAGCCGGCGGAGTGGGTATTACCGGAGGGCATGCAGATATCAGTGGGGTCAGCCCCGAGTTAATGGCGTTGCATGACGACAAAACCAGAACTGTATGCGACGGCCCCTACGATTGCCGCCGTGCGACCCGTCATGCGATCAAATACGGCGCTGACTTTATCAAGATTACCTCTACCGGTGGTGTACTTACCGATCGCGCTACAGGTACCGGCCAGCAGATGGAAATGGATGAGCTAAAAGAGGTGGTCCTGGCAGCCCAGCGTATGGGGCGCAAGGTAGCCAGTCATGCGCACCAGGAAGAAGGCATTATTGCCGCATTGGAGGCTGGTGTAGACAGTATTGAGCACGGCACCTACGCGGGCCCCCGCGCCCATAGGCTATTTAAAGAAACCGGCGCCTACCTGGTTCCGACCCTTCTCGCCGGTGATACCGTGGTACAGCTGGCAAAAAATACCGATGTTTTATCTGAGGCTCAGAAGGAAAAAGCCATACGTGTTGGCACGGACATGCGCGGCAATTTCCGTAAAGCGGTCGATGCCGGAGTAAAAATTGCTTTCGGCACCGACTCAGGTGTATCCAAACACGGCATCAATGCCCGCGAGGCGGTCCTGATGAGTGAAGCCGGTATGGATAATATGGCCATCCTGCAATCCGCTACCGTTAACGCCGCCGACCTGATCGATATGAGCGATTCACTGGGCACCATTGAGTCCGGTAAGTATGCCGATATTATCGCCACCGATGGCTCGCCACTGGATAATATCGATGAACTTTTAGATGTGGATTTTGTGATGAAAGGGGGCAAGGTCTTTAAGAATTAAAAGCCTCTGAATAGTTTAAAACCGAGTTTGAAATATCCGAGCTCAGCTTTAAATAATTTCTACAAAATAAAAAAGGCCGGATAACTCCGGCCTTTTTTATTGGGATACTTAAAGAGAAGTGAAAGTTAGTTTCCCTCTTTTCCTTCTTCATCCTCATTTTCAATCAAATGACCAAGCTTACCTTTCTTGGTGGACAAATACTTGGCATTGTGGGGATTGCGTCCGGATTGGTGCGGCAAGCGCTCAGTCACATTAATCCCCAAATCCTCCAACGCTTTTACTTTGCGCGGGTTATTGGTCATCAGACGAATAGCATGGATTCCCAGATGCTCGATCATCGCTTTCAGAATAGAGTAATCCCGCATATCAGCACCAAAGCCCAACTGCTCGTTGGCTTCCACCGTATCCGCACCACAATCCTGTAGGTGGTAAGCGCGAATCTTGTTTAAAAGGCCGATGCCACGACCTTCCTGGCGAAGGTAAAAAATCGCTCCGCGCCCTTCCATCGCGATGCGATGCATCGCATGCTGTAACTGGGCACCGCAATCACAGCGCAGTGAGAAGAGCGCATCTCCGGTCAGGCACTCTGAATGAATGCGGGCTAACAAGGGTTCATTGGTGTCGAAATCCCCCATAGTGAGCACCACGTGCTCTTTACCGGTTTCCACTTCCTCGAAACCGTGCATCTCAAACATTCCCCAGGATGTGGGCAGCTTTGAGGACTCTACATATCGAATGGTCAACTTAATACCTCTTCAATTCAGTTCCGAGCACGCAATATCAGTACGCCACTCTGCTGTTCCATATCTACCCGCCCCAGAAAACTGTTTCCCAAAAGGACGACACGGGGAAAATCATCAGAGTGCACAGTGGCCGCGACATTGTGCAGTTTAATACCGCCGATAGTGACACTGCTGAGATTTATCAGGTATGCACTCGTCATCCCATTTGCAGTAGAAATGGGTATTTTTCTAGCTGAGCTGAGGTTCAAACCCAGGCGCCGCGCAGTAGGATAATTGATTGCGATACTGGTTGCTCCAGTATCCACCATCATCGGCACCCGCATTCCGTTCACCCAAGCATCTGTACTGTAGTGACCTCGGCTATCAGCGGAGAGCCGCACCTCCGCCTTATCCGCTTTGGCATAGCTCGCCGCTATAGGTGCATCCAGGGTGAGTTTCTGTTCTCGACCAGCAACATTGATACGTGCGTGGCTGCTAGTTGTCTCCAGGAGAAGGACGCCTTCAGGGGATTTATCACCACTTTTCAAAATTCGCTGGCGACCATCGATTTCCAATAAGGCTCTATCGCCGAACAGGCCTCTCAATTGTACCTGCTGTGCTCCTACCTCGGCGGTAATCAGAAAGCCAAATAAGAACAGTATGTAGCTGCGCATCGCGTCTTCCTTATCCCGCTAGGCTCCCAGTATCCAGGCAGTCAGTTGCAACACCAGACCTGCGTAAACGGCAGCAAGTATATCGTCCAGCATAATCCCGATGCCACCTCGCACTTTCTTATCAGCCCAATTGATGGGTGGGGGCTTTGCAATATCAAATATGCGGAAAAGCACAAAGCCATACAGGGCCCACGCCCAACCTGCAGGGGCCAAAAACATGGTAAGCCAGTAACCCACCATTTCATCCCAGACTATCCCACCGTGATCATGGACACCCAGCTTGCGAGCAGCTGCACCGCATAAATAACAGCCCAGCAGGCCCGCCAGAAGAACAATCCCTAAATACCAGGCTGGCGACAACCCCTGCATTAACCACCAAAATGGAATCGCAACTAAAGTGCCGAAGGTGCCAGGCGCCTTTGGAGCGAGGCCGGAACCAAAACCAAAGGCCAGTAGCATGGTGGGGTCACGCAGGAGCTGGGAAAAAGTCGGGTTCTTTCCACTCATAGTGTTTGTATCCAAGGCCTCTAGTGGCGTTCTCTACTCATTAAAAGTGCCAGTTCAAAAGTGTTGGTAGCCCTTTGACGGCGCTTGCCAGGGCTCACCATTGTGCCAGCAACGCACTTCGGCAGCGCCAGCACTTAGAGTCCCAATAGCAGTCACTCCTAACTCCAGCTTTTCCACTGATTCCACCTTTTCCGGGGGCACAGTAAAACAAAGCTGGTAATCATCGCCACCACCAGCAGATAAAGAAAGGGCATTCGCACCAGCAAGTGACTGCGCTATGGGAGAAACAGGCAGGCGCTCCAGATAAATATCAGCGCTGACGTGGCTGGACTCACAAATATGGGCCAGGTCTGCTATCAAGCCATCGGAAATATCTAAAGCGCTGCTGGCGAAGTCAGAAATCGCTGCCGCAGTGGCGAACTGCGGCTCGGGAAAATAAAAGGCGTGCTCAGCCTGATGTTGCACCTCAGCTGGCACCCGCTGATCACCGAGAATTACCGGCAGGGCAGCAGCTGCCGCCCCCAGAGGGCCACTAACATAAATAGAATCTCCACAACCGGCACCATCACGGCGCAATGGCCGGGCAGTCTGTCCAATCACCTGGATAGTAATCGACAGAGGACCGGCTGTAGTGTCTCCTCCCACCAGGGAAACGCCAAACTGCGCAGCGGTTTGCAGTAAACCACTGGAAAATTTGCGCAACCAGTTAGCGTCACTTTCAGGTAAGGTAAGCGCCAGAGTAAACCAGAGTGGCCGGGCATTCATGGCAGCCAGGTCACTGAGGTTAACCCGCAGCGCTCGGGCAGCTATCGCCGCCGGGTCGGCCTCGGCGGGAAAATGTCGACCCGCCACCAAAGTATCCATAGACGTAGCCAATTGGCCCTGGCTGGGAGCCTGTAGCAAAGCGCAATCATCACCAATTCCCAGAACCACACCCTGCCCTTGCGGAGCACTGGCAAAAAAGTCACGAATAATTTCAAACTCGCCCGGAGCAGCTCCCATTTTCTGCTTCAGGCTTTCTTGTCCGCCGCCACTTCTGGCGCACGCAGATCCGCAGCTGTTTTATCCAGGATGCCGTTAATGAATTTGAAGGCATCGGTAGGACCAAATTTTTTCGCCAAAGCTACAGCTTCGTTAATGACAACTTTGTAGGGCACATCAATACGATTTTTTAATTCGTAGGTGGACATACGCAGAAGGGCTCTGGAAACTGGGTCGAGCTCATCCACTTTACGGTCCAGGTGCGGAGTGAAAGCACTCTCAACCTCGTCCAGATTCTTGGCAACACCGTGGAAAATATCGCGGAAATATTCCACGTCGGTCTTGCTCATATCGTTGTCAGCATGAAACTCGGCTTCAATCGTATTAAGGCTGGCGCCGGCTATCTGCCACTGGTAGAGCGCCTGCATGGCGTAGTGACGCGCCTTGCGGCGAGCGGATGCAGTTACGGTCATTGTTTTTTCCGGTAGATACTTCACAGAATGGGGGTGCCGGCAAAATAGGCCGGCACTTCGGCAATTTAAATTTTGCCGAGCAGGGAAACCATTTCCAGAGCCGTCTCGGCAGCCTCACAACCCTTGTTACCAGCCTTGGTGCCGGATCGCTCAATCGCCTGTTCGATAGAGTCCACGGTAAGCACACCAAAAGTTACCGGGATACCGGTATTCAGTGATACCTGGGCCAGGCCCTTGGTGCACTCGCCAGCCACATATTCAAAATGTGGGGTGCCGCCACGAATCACCGCTCCCAGGGCAATAATGGCATCGAACTTCTTAGTCTCAGCCAATTTTTGAGCGGCCAATGGGAATTCGAAAGCACCCGGCGCATAGTAGATAGTGATATCTTCATCCTTGATGCCCTTGCGACGCAGGGTATCCAGTGCACCATCTTTCAGGCTCTCAACGACAAAACTATTCCAGCGACTGACCAACAGCGCATACTTGCCAGTGCTGCCGACAAAATCCCCTTCGATCACTTGAATATTATTCATAATTTCCAGTCCATATTTCTTTCTATAACGCCGGTACTTGTCGACGTTACAGCTCTATTTACTCTTCGGCGTTCAGATACTCTTCCACTTCCAATTCAAATCCGGAAATGGCACTGAACTTAAACGGTGCACTCATCAGGCGCATCTTGCGTACCTTGAGGTCACGCAGTATCTGAGAACCTGTGCCCACCTGCTTGTAGACTAGGTCCTGGCTGGGGCGCTGCTGCTTGCCGCTGATCAGCCAGTCGATACTTTCCTCAATCTCTTCGGTGGTTTCGTTGTGGCAGATAAGCACCACAACGCCTTTACCTTCTTTCTCAATACGCTGCATTGCGCGGCGGAAAGTCCAGGGGACAAATTTTTCGTCGCCTCGGCGAATTGTGAGTACATCACGCAGTGTATTGCCCACATGCACCCGCACCAGAGTCGGCTCTTCCGGAGTGGGATCCCCTTTAATAAATGCGAAATGTCTCTCCCGTCGTGCTTTATCGAGATAGGTGCGCAATTTGAATTCACCGAATTCGGTACGCACTTTGCGCTCATTAACACACTCAACGGTCTTTTCATTCAAAGCGCGATAGGTAATCAGGTCGGCGATAGTACCGATCTTGAGATCGTGTTCCTTAGCAAACTTTTCCAGATCCGGGCGGCGCGACATAGTGCCGTCTTCATTCATGATCTCAACGATCACAGCGGCGGCCTCAAAACCCGCCAGACGCGCCAGATCGCAGCCTGCCTCGGTATGGCCCGCGCGGCTCAATACGCCACCAGGCTGGGCCATAATCGGGAAAATATGGCCGGGTTGTACGATATCACTGGGCTTGGCATTCCTGCCCACTGCGGCGCGTACGGTGCGCGCTCGATCTGCGGCAGAAATACCGGTAGTAACCCCCTCAGCAGCCTCAATAGATACGGTGAAGTTTGTACTGAACTGGGCACCGTTTTCCCGCGACATCAGCGGCAGGTCCAGTTGCTCACAGCGCTCCTTGGACATGGGCATACAAATCAGTCCGCGGGCATGGGTAGCCATAAAATTGATGTCTTCGGCGCGTACCTGCTCCGCCGCCATCACCAGGTCACCTTCATTCTCACGATCTTCATCATCCATCAGGATCACCATTTTGCCCTGGCGGATATCATCGATCAGTTCTTCAACCGTATTTAATTCCATTGTTAACTCTGGATAAATTTATCAATTGCTAATTGAGCGGCTATCCCTGCTATTCACTCCCACCCGCCCTCACTGGCGCGGCATGCCGGGATGAAACCGGCTAGCGCTTGTAAAACCCATGCTGGGCGAGAAACTCAAGAGTCATACCCTCATCGCTGGATTTGGCTGCTTTATCACCGAGTAACAAGCGCTCCAGATAGCGTGCAATAAGATCTACCTCGAGGTTGACCCGGGTACCTGCGCTGTAGCTTCCCATAATGGTTTCCTGCAGCGTATGCGGCACAATCGTCAGTTCAAACTCTGCACCATCCACCGCGTTGACTGTGAGGCTGGTGCCGTCAACAGTGATCGACCCTTTGTGCGCAATATAGCGGGCCAGATTTTCCGGCGCGCGCAAACGAAAGCGCTCGGCCCGGGCCTCGGATTTGCGCCACACAACCTCACCAATGCCATCCACATGGCCACTGACAATATGCCCACCAAGGCGGGTTTGCGGGGTGAGAGCTTTCTCCAGGTTAGCTCGATCGCCTTTTTTCCAGCTACTGACACTGGTGACGTCGAGTGTCTCTGCAGAGACATCCGCCCAGTAGCCATCGCCAGGCAGATCCACTACTGTCAGGCACACGCCATTGGTTGCGATACTGTCCCCAAGCCCGACATCGGTAAGATCCAGCTTGCCACTCCTGACGCGCACACGCAGATCTCCCCCTTGGGGCTGCAGCTCGGCGATTTCACCAACAGCTTCAATAATTCCGGTAAACATCAGCGCTCAATATCGGTAGTTGCAGTGATACGCCAGTCGTGACCGACGGCGCGCATATCAGTGATCGTGATCGGCAGCACCGAGCCCATACGCTCAATTGGCAGCTCGAATAGCGGCCGCGCCGTGCTGCCGAGCAGCTTGGGAGCCAAATAGACTATCAGCTCATCTACATGGCCGCGATACAGGAACTCACCGGAGAGGGTCGCACCACTCTCCACCAGGATCTCATTACATTGGCGTCGCGCCAGCTCCTCGAGCAGAGCGAGCAGGTCCACCCTCCCCTCTTTGTCCTGTGGCAGAATGATGACTTCAGCACCTGCCCGTTCCAGGCGCTCGCGACGCTCCGGGTCCGCACGCTCGGTGGTGCACACCAGTGTGGGGGCATCGCCCTGTAAAATAAAGGCTTTTGCCGGGGTGCGCAGCTGGCTATCAACAATCACCCGCAGTGGCTGTACCTCAGCTGCCTGTTCAGCAGCGAGCAGCTCAAGGGCCATTTCATCGGCGCGCACATTTAAGTTTGGGTTGTCGAATCGCACTGTTTCTACACCGGTCACAATTGCGCAACTGCGTGCCCGTAAACGCTGTACATCGGCACGCGCCGCAGGTCCGGACACCCACTTGGACTCACCACTGGCCATCGCCGTACGTCCATCCAGGCTCATCGCAGATTTACTGCGCACGAGAGGAAGCCCCAAAGTCATCCGCTTGATAAAACCCGGATTGAGCGCGCGGCACTGATCCTCTAAAAGAGGCCCCTCCACTTCTATATTGGCATCGCGTAGTTTTTGTAGCCCCTTGCCACCCACCCTGGGGTTAGGATCCTGCATTCCGTATATCACACGAGAGACACCAGCTTCGATCAAGGCCTCTGTACAAGGGCCAGTGCGACCAGTATGGCTACAGGGCTCCAAGGTCACATAGACCGTAGCACCCCGGGCTCGCTCTCCTGCATCGCGCAGGGCTTCAATTTCTGCATGGGGCTCACCAGCACGTTGATGCCAGCCCTCGCCGACAACAACACCCTTACTATCGGTGATCACACAACCCACACGGGGGTTGGGCATAGTGGTATACAGCCCACGCTCCGCCAGTTGAATAGCTCGGGCCATCAGGGATTGGGGTGTATTTACAGCCACTTGAATCATTTCCGTTGGGTTTCCTTACTGGTCAGGCGCTCAATCTCTTCACTGAAGTCACTGACATCCTCAAAGCGCCGATAGACCGAAGCAAATCGCACATAGGCCACCTGGTCCAATTCCCGCAGCTGCTCCATAACCAGTTCACCAATAGCGCGCGCCGGCAGTTCGCGCTCACCAGTCGCCTGCAAAGCATGCTTGATTTGAGATACTGCAGATTCTACCCGCTCAGTGCTGACCGGGCGCTTTTCCACCGCACGCTGAATACCCGCACGCAGCTTATCCTCGTTAAACGGTTCGCGTTGACCGTTTTGTTTGATTACCCGCGGCAGAAGTAATTCCGCTGTTTCAAAAGTGGTAAAACGCTCGTGACACTCAAGGCATTCGCGCCGGCGGCGCACTTGGTCGCCCTCGGCCACCAAGCGGGAATCGACTACTTTGGTTTCTTCTGCGCTGCAGAACGGACAGTGCATGTGGGATCGTCCCCAGGGGAGTGGAAAATGGGCCGCAGTTTACCACAGCCGTTGCACTGTGTGTCTGCGCGACGCACCGCACCGGTGCAGTCGGCCAGACAGGTTAAGAACGGGCATGTACTTCCATAAAAAAAGCGGCCAACAAGCCGCTTTTTTAACTGGAAGAGCTATCAGGCCTTCTTGTACACAGGAAATTGCGCACAGATTTCAAGAACCTTCTGCTTCACTTCGGTAATAGTGGACTCTGCATCACCCTTTTCCAAGGCATCGAGAATGTCACAAATCCAATGAGTCAGTTGCTGGGTTTCCTTCACACCGAAGCCACGGGTAGTAATCGCCGGGGTCCCAACACGCAGGCCGCTGGTGATAAATGGAGAGCGCGGGTCATTGGGGACTGCGTTCTTGTTCACCGTAATGTTTGCATTACCCAGGGCCTCATCAGCATCTTTACCAGTGTATTCTTTACCAATCAGGTCCACTAGCATCAAGTGGTCATCGGTACCACCGGAAACGATATTGATACCACGATCCAGGAAGGTCTCCGCCATTGCGCGAGCATTCTCTACCACCTTCTTCTGGTAAGCCTTGTATTCAGGGCTCATCGCTTCTTTAAAAGAAACCGCTTTAGCTGCAATAACGTGCATCAGCGGGCCACCCTGACCACCGGGGAATACGGCGGAGTTCAGCTTCTTCTCAATTTCTTCATTGGCGCGCGCCAGGATAATACCTCCGCGTGGACCGCGTAGGGTTTTGTGAGTCGTAGAGGTTACTACATCCGCATGGGGAATCGGCGAAGGGTACTCTCCAGCAGCAACCAGGCCAGCAACGTGTGCCATATCGACAAACAGGTAAGCACCAACCTTATCCGCAATCTCACGAAAACGCGCCCAATCCATTACACGGCTGTATGCAGAGAAGCCGGCAACAATCATCTTAGGCTTGTGCTCGAGAGCCAAACGCTCCACTTCCTCATAATCTACTTCGCCAGTTTCCGGGTTCAACCCGTATTGGACCGCGTTGTAAATCTTGCCTGAGAAGTTGACTCGAGCACCATGAGTCAGGTGACCACCATGGGCCAGACTCATTCCTAAAACGGTGTCTCCTGGCGCGCATAACGCCTGGTAAACCGCAGAGTTAGCTTGAGAGCCGGAGTGAGGCTGCACATTGGCATAATCGGCACCGAAAAGCTCTTTGGCGCGCTCAATCGCCAAAGTTTCCACCTTATCCACATACTCACAGCCACCGTAGTAACGCTTACCCGGATAACCCTCTGCGTATTTATTGGTCAGGCTGCTGCCCTGGGCTTCCATGACTTGCGGGCTAGTGTAGTTCTCGGAGGCGATCAGCTCGATATGATCTTCCTGGCGAGAGTCTTCTTCCCGAATGGCTTCCCAGATTTCGGGATCGTAAGAAGCGAGTGTGACTGATGAATCAAACATGGTGTTCCCTCGGTAATGCGGGCTGAGTAGAGTTTTGTGTAGCTCGGTACCACTTTGCTCAGGTCTTACAGCTTGGCTTCTGGCGCCAATCGGGCCACATGGACTACTCAAAGAATCCTGAGCATTTTAGAAAGGCGCGCATTGTACACCAAGGGCAAAGGGATTGCGCAAAAACGAAAACGCGGCCATTTGGCCGCGTTTTCTTTTAGCCATATCGGCTTAGAACCTCACAATCAGGGAGCCAGACCAATAATCCACATCCGCCTCAATAAAAGTGTACTCAGTTTCAAAGATGACTTTCTCTGACAGCTTGAAACCAGCTCCGATACCAGCAGAGGCACCGCTGTCGGAATACTCACCAAAGTAGTCTACATCCAGTTCCTCATGGAGATAACCCAGACGCCCTTTCATGTAAATATCACCTTGCGTGCGATAAGTAGCATATAGCGCCTGCGTGGCGAGGGAGTAGTTCTCATCTCCCCAGTAATAGTCATACTCACCCTCAACCAGAGAGTCAGTAAGCTCAACTTCAATTCCCCAGCCTGAGTTCGAGGTGTAACCAGCGCGGATACCGGCATTAAGGGGACTATCTCCACTGGCATCAGTATTCATCACACCGAAAACACCACCGACATATGCACCTTCTGCCTGTGTAGTCGCTGAACAAACCAAAGCCGCAGCTACAGCCAAAACCTTAAAATTAAAACGCATCATCTTCCCCCTACCTCTGAAGATATAAAAACGGGCGGATTATAGGGGGGCATGCAATGTATGCAAGCACTTACTTAAATGCGCCATAAAAAGCCAAGTGTGAAATAGAAAAATCACTAGAAGTACTTAAGACGCGGGCGCCAAATGTAAAATTAGGCCTCGCTACAATGTCACCTGTTGAAAAATTAAAAGCGATAACTAAAAGCCCCGGACAAAAATCCTACATCTTTTTCGAGGATGGTGTACTCCAGCTCAAAATTACTACTGGCACCAAGAAGAAATCCAATACCTGCCCCAGCAGTAATACCAAAATCGTCACTGTTATCACTGCCCACGGTGACATCCTCATATAGCAGCCCCAAACGCCCTTTGAAGTAGATATCACCAAGTGTTCGATAAGTTGCATAGCCAGCCAGACTATACATATCCACATCCACTTCTTCCCCAAGGACTTCTACCTCACCACTTATCAAGGAGCCAATATATTCAACTTCAACTCCCCAGCCCGATACCAGGGAGTAGCCAGTTCTCAATCCAACCCCCGTGGGATTATCAACCCCCTTGAAGTCAAAATTCATTGTCCCGACAGCAGCCCCCCAATAACCCCCTTCCGATAATGCCGCAGAAGACAATAGTGAAAGAATACCGGCGACTATAAATTTTGTAATTTTTTCCATGGATATTCCCAAATTTGCCAAACGCTTAACTAATTAATAGTGAAATAACCACTCTTATCCTGTCCACCATCCAAATATCTATAACTATATGTCACTTAGATCAATACAAGCGGCATGAAATAAATAGTCATACTCATGAAAAACATAAAATATCTATTCAAATTCTTATGAAGAACAATCAGTCGAAGATTAGCGCAAAAGAAAAGAGCGGATTTGAATTGAAAGTAGGCGTGGATTAGTAAACGGTCAAATTAATATCCATCAATATTATTCAAAATAATACCAATGACTGACTAACCAGTAGATTTAACCGACAAAAACAATGTTCCAAATTAATACTGCTTTCAATCATTACACATAAGGAGCGAGGGAAGCAGTAAAAGAATAGGTATATTGCATTATATTCCTCTCTTCATCCTACAAACTTTTCCTCACTTGATCCAAATCAACTCTCGCTTGCTCATCCCAGCAACAATATAGCCAGAAACTGATCGCGGAGGTCTGGGATGAATACCATCTATCGGCAACTGTGCTGTGACCACAAACATATGCAGCAAATGCTCAACGCTTTTGAGCAGTTATTGCTGGATCTATTTGGACGCAGCGACCGCGACCCTAACACATTGACGTTAATACTTGATGCGCTGGATTATTTTTCGGTCTACCCAGATAAATACCACCATCCAGTTGAGGACTTGATACTTGCCCGTCTCCTGACCAAACCAATACATGGGCGGGATGCCATCTATGAGGCACAAATGCAACACGAGCAAATTGCAGCTGCAACCAAACATATGTGCGCACTATTTTATGCTGTTGCGAATGATGCGATGGTAGAGCGAAGAGTATTACAGGGCGCCAGTAACAACTATTTACAACTTCAACGCAGCCATATCAGCCTGGAGAATTCAGCGATTTTTCCCCAGATAGAACAATACCTAGACGCTGAAGATTGGAAGCAGATAAACAAACAAGTCGCGGAAATCAAAGACCCGCTTTTTGATGAGAATGCAAAAAAAATCTACGAATCTTTGCGTAACTACCTGGTACAACCAGAAACCGCAGAGAAAGCCCTCGCTTAAGGTGTAAAAAAATTACTACTAATGAATCAAAGGAGGAAGCATGAAAACTAAACGCCACGGCATTTCAATTGGCATGGAGCGTATTGATAATGATTTCTTTCTCTATATCAAGGCAATTGGCCAGTTGACCCATGAAGATTATGAGCATATTACGCCATTACTTGAGTACGCCCTCGAAGGCGTAAAAAGCCCACAAGTACAAATGCTAATTGACCTCAGGGATTTCGAGGGGTGGGGATTACATGCAATTTGGGACGAATTCCAACTGGCATTAAAACACGGCAATGAATTCTCCCGGATCGCCGTACTTGGGGATGAAGAGTGGCAGGAAATCGCCACCAAAGTAGGAGGATGGTTTATGAGTGGTGAAGTGCGCTACTTCGAGGAGCAGCACAAGGCCATGGATTGGCTGTCACAGGCAACAGAAGAAAAAGTTGAAAAAAGTGAGGCCAGGGAAGATTTAGCTTTCTCCACACACTCCTGATAAGTAGTGGATTAAGGGGGCGTTTTCGCCCCCCTTTTTTTGTCACTAATTTTAACTATCCACCTGGTGCATGAAAAAGTGACCCAACCCTCTAGGAATAACTACTCTACATTTTCATTATCAAAGCCACAATGAGTTCCGGCTACTTCACTAAGCCCAAGTAAATCCACAATTTTTACAACTCTGCCATCCGCCTTAATCAGCCCTTCTTTCTGGAAGCGAGAAAAAATCCGGCTGACTGTTTCAGCGGTAAGACCGAGGTAATTGGCAATATCTGTCCGCGGCATGGAGAGGATGAATTCGCTGTGAGAATATCCACGACTGGCATAACGACTGGATATGTTGATCAGTAAAGCAGCTAGACGCGTATCCGCCGAGCGTTTACCCAACAGCATCAAAATATCATTTTCCTGACGTAACTCCTCGGAAAAAATACTGTAGATTTGTTGCTGTAATGCCGGAACTTGTTGCGCGAGTACTTCCAATTGCGCAAACGGTAAAAGACAAACACTACTATCCTCCAAAGCTTCAGCATAACTGGAGTGAAGACGCTTACTGTAGGCATCAAGACCAAGCAACTCTCCAGGAAGAGCAAAATGGGTGACTTGGGTATCCCCATCTGAGGCTATTACGACACTTTTAAAACTACCGGAACGGATTGCGTAAAGATTTTGAAATGGATCGCCTGACCGGAACAAAGCCTCACCAGCTTTGACGATTTTTTTCCTGCGGGTGACTTTTTCCAGTCGATCAATATCCGTCTGAGACAAGCCAGCAGGAAGGCATAGACGCCTGACTGAGCAGTTACTGCAACTTACCGCCACTGATGAATCTATCATGCCTAAGCGACCGGTTAACAATTTGCGGCAATTGTACCCACTCCTCCAACAAGCGTCTTTAGCTGAATTTCAAAAAACAAAAAGTGAAAAAAATTTCCTATCGGACATTCAGTCAAGCGTTCAATTTCCTTAAAAATAGCGTGTAAAAATTTAAGAATTATTTTTTACACAAAAGAATCACGGCTGACCACTAATATCTTTTCTGTATGCTTGGCCTTTCTGTCGTTTAATAAAAAAACCCGCTACTAGAACTACCACTTTCAGTGAACTGATGACCAGCCAGACAGCATGGCATGCTATTCACAACCATCCCTTGCTGTTTTTCCCTGTTGGATCTATTTCGGTTTTGAGCTTACAAAACTCTTCTGCCCATGCAGAGGTGCGAATACGCACCGCTGCCTTCTTACTCTCTATGATCTCCAAAACCACCTGTGCAACTTGGTCAGCGCTCTGGTAACGCCTTGCAGTTTGTTCTGGAGTCCGCTTGTGGATACGGGAGAAGTACGGCTCGAATTCCCCCCCATAGCCCCCTTCCGGCATTCCTTCATCCAACTCCAACTGCGAGAGGATACTATTGGCAAATTCAGAGTGGATACCACCTGGCACTACAGCACTTATAAGATAGAACCGCCTTGGTACTGGGTACTACCCAAGGTAATTCACATCCATTATCCGTTGGGGTCTCCTCGTCACTGGCCATTTCAGTCGTTTTGACAAACCCAGCGCCAGTATTAGTGACCAGGTTATCAATCCGGCCCTGCTCCCTGACAACAGTCTCAACACAGCGCTGCACGCCCTCGATGCTCAGAACATCCAGTGCCAAGACCCTGAGATTCCCTCTATTTCCAGTCCTCTCTTTCAGGAAGCCTGCCTTGGTGAGGTTACTCATGGTTGTATAAACGATATATTCCTGCGCGGACAGTTGCAGAGCCAGATTGAAACCCAACCCGGTAGATGTCCCACTATTCAAAGTAACCTTTCCCATTTATCGATTCCTAGAATTTAATACAAATGTAAACCAACCAGTGTATTTTATGGTATACCAAAAAAGTAAACCGATTCGTTTACCTTGTAAATAAACAGAGACCACTGCTCCACTTTTCAGCTACCAGTGAGAAGCTGATACCATTAGCCGCAATTGAAACGGCATGCCTTATGGTCCATGTCCCAAATCCCTGCCCAGGTAAAGTTATTTCTATGAGCATCGCTGATCCAGATTTTATTAAAGCCCTGCCCAAGGCAGAGCTTCACCTGCACATTGAAGGCTCCCTGGAGCCAGAACTCATGTTTGAATTGAGCAAACGGAACAATATTGAAATCCCATTCAATAGTGTTGAGGAAATCAGGGCTGCCTATAAATTCCATAACCTGCAGTCCTTTCTGGATATTTATTACCAGGGTGCCTCAGTCCTGATTCATGAGCGTGACTTTTATGACCTGACAATGGCTTACCTCGAGTGCTGTCAGGAGGATAATGTTGTACACACAGAGATTTTTTTTGATCCACAAACCCACACAGAAAGGGGGATCGATATCGGCGTGGTCATTCGTGGAATCCACAGTGCCCTCAAGGATGCGGAAAATGAATGGGGTATAAGCAGTCATCTGATTCTCTGCTTTCTTCGCCACCTGAGTGAGGAGGAAGCTATCGCAACCCTGGAAGCAGCCAAACCTTACCTCGATTTCATTAAGGGGGTTGGCTTGGACTCCTCAGAACTTGGCCACCCACCAGTTAAATTCCAGAATGTTTTTGCTATGGCCAAAGAACTGGGCCTGGAGCGTGTCGCCCATGCAGGGGAGGAAGGGCCGGCAGAATATATTAAAGAGGCTCTCGATATACTCGATGTTAGCCGTATAGACCATGGGGTTCGCTGTGTGGAGGATAAGGCTTTGATTAATCGCCTTAAAGAAGAAAAAATTCCACTAACTGTATGCCCCTTGTCCAACACTGCACTTTGCGTCTACGATGATATGAGCGAGCATCCGATCCTCAATCTGCTTGATCAAGGGCTCTGCGTTACAGTAAATGCCGATGATCCAGCCTATTTCGGCGGCTATGTCAACCGAAACTACCTGGCTCTAAGCGAAAGTCTGGGGATGACCAGGGAGCAGGCAAAACAACTGGCTCTAAATAGCTTTAAAGCCAGTTATATTTCCGAAACACAAAAACAGAAATGGGCGAAAGCAATTGCTTCAATTGAGACAGTCGCAGAGCTTTAATTAATTTTCTGTTCCAATTAAGGGATTCTTGAGGGGCAACCGAATATTCAGTTGCCCCTCATATTAATCCTCATCGTAACCGCAATGGGTCCCGGCCAATTCACTGAGCCCAACCAAATCTAATATCTCCACCGCCCTACCACTCACTTTAATTAAATTCTCACGCTGAAAACGTGAAAAAAGTCGGCTAACTGTTTCTGCAGTCAATCCCAGGTAATTCGCTATATCAGTTCTTGGCATAGACAAAACGAATTCACTGTGGGAATAACCGCGACGGGAATAGCGACTGGAAATATTAATCAGTAGAGCCGCCAGGCGAGTATCGGCTGAGCGCTTGCCGAGTAACATCAGAATATCGTTTTCCTGACGTAGCTCCTCGGAAAAAATACTGTAGATTTGCTGCTGCAGGGCTGTCACCTGATGGGCCAATAACTCCAACTGGGTGAACGGCAACAGGCAGACACTACTGTCCTCAAGTGCCTCAGCGTAGCTCGGATGAACCCGACTGCTATAGGCATCAAGTCCCAGCAATTCTCCTGGCAAAGCAAAATGAGTCACCTGCGTATCACCATCAGCAGCAATCACAGCCGTTTTAAAACTACCGGAGCGAATCGCATAAAGGTTGGCAAAAGGGTCGCCAGAGCGATAGAGGGTCTCCCCTGCTTTTACTATTTTCTTTCGGCGAGTGACCTGCTCCAGTCGATCAATATCCGCTTGAGATAATCCCGCGGGCAGGCATAAACGTTTAACGGAGCAGTTACCGCAACTAACCGCTACTGAGGAGTCAATCATACTAAACCAGCCGGTAAACTAATTTGCGGCAATTGTACCCGCTGTAAAAGCGATCGTCTCCTGTAGTTACTTAAAGAACCCGGGAATATTGCGCATCGGTATGCTGATTATGTAAATAAATATCGAAAGCTGAAGCCACATTGCGTACAAACCACCGCCCTTGATCAGTAACAGTAATATTGTTTTTATCCTGGTAAATTAGACCATCCTCAAACATAGGCTGCAGGCGTTGGAGCTCTTCATAAAAATAATCATCAAAAGGAATCCCCACCCGACGCCCGGCTTCGTTTTTGTCCAGGCGCAGACGGCACATTAACTCTGTTATAGCCCACTGGCGCAAACGGTCTTCTTCACTCAAAAACCATCCTCTGCAAGACGCATTACCCCGCTCTCCTATAGCCTGGGCATACTCTTTCAAGCGATGCAGGTTTTGCCAGAAACCATCTCGGCTATAGCTAATCGCCGAGGCCCCAAGCCCCACCAAGGCGTCGGCAGGCATCAAGGTATAGCCCTGGAAGTTTCTTTGCAGCATCCCGCTATGGGAAGCCTTTGCCAGCTCATCTCCCGGGCGAGCAAAATGGTCCATACCCAAGAATTCATATCCAGCGCGTCCCAGGTGCTCTACTGCGGCCAATTGCATAGCCACTTTTTCTGCGGCTGATGGAATAAGGTCAGTATCGATCAGGCGCTGCGCTTTAAAACGATGGGGCAGGTGTGCATAGTGATAAAGTGCAATTCTGTCAGGCTGCAAATCCAATACTTTATCCAGGGTACTGTGCAGGCTGTAAAGATTTTGTTTTGGCAGGCCGTAAATCAAATCATAGGAGATAGACTCAAAACCCCGTTCGCGCGCCGCAACTGTCAATTCAGTAACCTGGTCAGCACTGCAAATACGGTTAATTGATCTCTGTACTTCGATATCAAAGTCCTGAACTCCCAGGCTCAAGCGGTTAAATCCGAGTTCCCGCAGGGTATCCAGCGTCTCCAGTTCCAGGGTACGTGGATCGGCCTCAATACTGTATTCCACCCCATCGCCAGGATGGAGGTTAAACACCTCACCCAGCCCTTCCATCAAACGCCGCATATCTCCATCACTGAGGAAGGTGGGAGTCCCGCCCCCCAGGTGCAACTGGGTTACCGGTACCTGCGCTACCTTGTCTCGATACCAACGAGCTTCTCGTAGCAGGTTGTCAAGGTAGCTGGAGGCGAGGCCATATTGAGAGGTAATAACTTTATTGCAAGCGCAGAAATAGCAGAGTGAACGGCAAAAGGGGATATGAACATAAAGAGAGAGGCTGCGAATATCCTGCAAAGCTTCCCAAGGCCTAATATTGCCATCCAGTGGTTTGAACCGGTCTGCTGTAGGATAGGATGTATAACGGGGGCAGGGCCCGCTATAGCGGGACAGCAACTCTTCTGACAAGCCACCCATGTTACTTTTGGTTTCCTGCATCATATTCCTACAACCTCAATCAATCGTTTGCGACAGCCCCCCCGCACAAACTAAAAGGCAGCCACCGAGTTCCTTTTAAGAAAACCGCAGCGACTGCCCCATCCCAAACTAGAGTGTCGCTACCTTAGAAGCGGTAGCCCAGACCCGCCATATAAACCAGCGGATCGATATCCACTTTAGCGGTGATATTACCCACACCCGGTACCTTGACGGTGGCATCGGTATCGATATCCATCCAGAACACGGAAACATTGAACAACCAACGCTGGTCAGCGCCAAAAGCGAAGTCGACGCCAGCTTCTGCAGCCAGGCCGAAAGAGTTATCCAGGGAGAGCTTGGCGTCCCCAGTGGCATTAAGCAGCTCTTCAAACTTCGCATCTGCAGTGCTACTAATTTCCTCATCGAAGAAAGCGGTGTAGTTCACACCGAGACCAACGTAGGGCTGGATTGTGGACTGAGTATCCATCGGGTACCACTGCACCAACAGAGTCGGCGGCAAGTGCTTGGTTTCACCCAGCTCAAAAGTGTCTCCGAGGCCTTCAGCTTGAATTTCATGAGTGAAAGGAGTTGCGGCTACCAGCTCCACACCCCAATGATCGCGGAACATATACACACCGGTCAGGCCCAATGCAGAGCCATTATCCACATCAACACCAGTATTCGGGACAGCATCCCCATTGGCAAAAAGTGTGCTGGAACTGGTGTCGGGCGCTACAGTGGCCATACCACCACGCAAAATAAAGCTACCCTCTTCGTAGGCCAGTACTGGGGCAGAGAGTACGGCGGTCAAGGCGGCTGCTGCATAAGCAGTTTTACGATTCATCAACTTCTCCATATAGCGATTTGGCATTTTTCCCGACTCAGGAAGGGCCCCCTCCAGGCACAATCACAAGTCGCAGGAAGGTTAACCCCTGGCTACAAAAACGGGCTTGATCCAAATCAAGCTGTCGAATTTAGTAGATTTAAAACCAGCAGTTCACCAGCTGCAGTCATGTAACCGGGCTTGAAATCAGGGCACGTCCCAAGGCGGGCGGAGGAAGATAGCGAGAGCGGCGCGGCTAAGGAATGGTGACAACTGAGCTATTTGATACCTCTTCTCTATTTTGCGAACCAGTACCAATTTTTAGCGTTAGGTGACAGGCATACCTCACCGGTGCGCCTGTCATTTTGATATAGTTTCCGGGTCTTGCTGGGGCACGGAAAACCTATATCAATTGAACACACAATTTACCAAGTCAGGGTTCCAGCGGGCCTGCGGAACATATTCTGAATACTGGAGAAATCGAGCTGTTGATTTTCTTCACTCGCCCCGTGAAGCTGATACAGGTTTTTGGCCAGCGCTCCCATAGGCGTAGAAGAGGCGCTGGTGGAAGCCGCATCCATTGCGAGCCCCAGGTCTTTCAACATTAACGCTACACTAAAGCCACCTGCATACCCCTTTGCTGAAGGTACATTTTCCATGGCGCCAGGATAGGGGTTGTAATTGGAGAGCGACCAATTATTGCCTGAACTCTCCTGCATAATCTCACTGAGGACCCTGGGGTCCAAACCTTTATCCACACCCAACTGTAAAGCCTCTGCGGTGCCGGTCATATGAATCGCCAACAGCAGATTGTTACAGATTTTGGCTACCTGCCCCGCACCAGCCCCACCCGCATGAAATATTTTCTTTCCCATAGCCTCTAGAACTGGCCGGGCCGAATTCACAACTACCTCATCGCCACCGCACATAAAGCACAGTGAGCCAGCTGCCGCTGCCGCAGTCCCACCGGAGACAGGTGCGTCAATCGCACGTAATCCTCGCTCATGCGCAGCGCTACTCACAGTAGAGGCATCTTCCGCGGATATCGTTGAGCAATCAATAACCAGAGTGCCAACCGGAAGTTGTTGCAAAAGGCCCTGATCACCGAGGTAGAGCCCTTTGACAGCCTCACCACTGGGTAACATCGAAATCACAACATCCGCACCTTCAGCGGCCTGAAGTGCTGTATCACAAGGAATACAGCCATCCTTATGGGCTTGAACCAATGCCGCGGAATTTAAATCGAAAGCAGCTACTCTGAAGCCTGCCTTTGCCAAATTGGCAGCCATAGGGCCACCCATATTACCCAGACCCAAAAAGGCTATTTTTTCCATAAAAGCCACTCCGTGTTTTGTTGTTTATATTCCGGGCATAAAGCGGCCAGGACGCTTGTTAACAGGCTTTCTATAAATCTATCAACGGATGATCGCTATCCCAGGGACCCACAAAGCAATCTGCCACTTGCTGAGAATTCATTTCCCCTAGGGATGCCGGTTGCCATTTAGGTGCGCGATCCTTATCAATCAACAGGGCACGTACCCCCTCCTTAAAGTGTCCGCTAGCGCAAAGATTAACTGCCAGATTCAACTCCATACGGAAAACATCGGCAAGAGACAAATGGCGTGCCCTGCGCAACTGCTCCCACACTATCCAGGGTGTTAATGGCGAGCCTCCCGCCAGGGTAGCAGCAGCGCGCTGTAACCATTTATCCACTCCCTGATACGTAGTGACAGCCGCACAGACCTCCGGCAGAGTCGAGAAATCCGTGAGCTGTTGAATTTGATCATAATGCTCGCGCAACGCCGATTCCGGCCGCTGCAGAGGAGATAGTTCGAGCCCTTTAAGGCAATCACCCACCAGCTGATGATTCACGGTGCAATCCGCAACAAAATCCAGCACCGATAGGGACTGTAAAACCGACTCACGCTGGTCTTGGGCAATAATTCGGTCCGCCATCCCTGCAAACAGGGCGTCGGCACCATTAAACTGGGCACCGGACAGGCCGAGGAAAAGCCCTAGACGACCGGGCATACGATTAAGGAACCAGCTCCCCCCCACATCGGGAAACAGGCCAATGGTAATTTCCGGCATCGCCATTCGCGTAGTTTCAGTCACAATGCGATGGCTCGCACCAGCCATAATGCCAATACCGCCTCCCATCACAATACCCCCACCCCAGACCACTATCGGCTTGGCATAAGTGTGTATCTTGTAATCCAAACGATATTCACGGGAGAAAAAATCAGTGGTATAGCGATAATCCGGCACTTCACCATAAGATGTCGACTGCTGATATAGCGCCACTACATCACCACCGGCACAGAGGGCCTTATCGCCACGGCCCTCAATCCAAACCGCCGCTATATCATCGTCTTCAGCCCAGGCGTCCAACTGGGTGGACAGCAGATCAATCATCTGCAGATTCAAGGCATTCAGTGCCTTGGGCAGGTTTAGGGTCGCGACCGCCAATGCGCCGCGCCGGGAAAACAATACCGGGGAATCCTGATCCATTGTTATCCGTCTTATTGCTCTTGTACTAGTTAGCGTCGCAGTTAAGCACATATCAGATTCGACGTCAGCCACACGCGAGTACAGCGGTGACAGGTACTAAGGTGCAGTTGCACTTTTTACGTAAACTGATAAGTTGCGCGCAAAATCTGAGCGATTGCAACACCCAGTTACGGAACCCCAAATGGCTGAATACGTATACACCATGAACCGGGTGGGCAAAGTAGTGCCCCCCAAACGCGAAATTCTGAAGGACATCTCCCTGTCTTTCTTCCCCGGCGCCAAAATCGGCGTACTCGGCCTCAACGGCGCCGGTAAATCCACCTTATTGCGCATTATGGCGGGGGTCGACCAGGACTTTAACGGTGAAGCCCGCGCCATGCCGGGTATTAAAGTCGGCTACCTGCCCCAGGAACCGCAACTCGATGCCAGCAAGACCGTGCGCGGCAACGTAGAAGACGGTGTACGCGAAGCCATCGACGCCCTCGCCGGCCTGGAACAGGTCTACGCCGATTACGCCGAGCCCGATGCGGACTTCGATGCCCTGGCTAAGAAACAGCAACAGTTCGAAGATATTATCCAGGCCTGGGACGCCCACAACCTGGAGCACCGCCTGGAAGTCGCCGCAGACGCCTTGCGCCTGCCGCCCTGGGATGCAGACGTCAACAACCTGTCCGGCGGTGAGAAGCGCCGTGTGGCCCTGTGCCGACTGTTGCTGTCCCGCCCGGATATGCTGCTGCTCGACGAGCCCACCAACCACCTGGATGCGGAATCCGTGTTCTGGCTGGAGCGCTTTCTGCACGACTTCACCGGCACTGTGGTAGCCATCACCCACGATCGCTACTTCCTCGACAATGTTGCCGGCTGGATTCTGGAGCTGGACCGCGGCCACGGCATCCCCTGGGAAGGTAACTACACCACTTGGCTGGAACAGAAAGAAAAACGCCTGGAGCAGGAGCAGCGCGGCGAACAGGCGCGCGCCAAAGCCATGCAAAAGGAACTCGAGTGGGCCCGCCAAAATCCCAAGGGCCGCCAGTCCAAGAACAAAGCCCGTCTGTCCCGCCTGGAAGAAATGCAGTCTCAGGACTTCCAGGCCCGCAACGAGACCAACGAAATCTACATTCCGCCCGGTGAGCGTCTCGGCGATAATGTGATTGAGTTTAAAGAGGTGAGCAAAGGCTTCGGCGAGCGCCTGCTAATCGACAATCTGTCTTTCCGCGTGCCCAAGGGCGCGATTGTGGGTATCGTCGGCGGTAACGGTGCCGGTAAGTCCACCCTGTTCCGTATGATCAGCGGCACCGAGCAGCCGGACTCCGGCGAAATCAAAATCGGTGAAACCGTTAAGGTCGCTTACGTTGAACAGGGCCGTGAGAATCTGGACGACAGCAAGACCGTATGGGAAGCCATCTCAGACGGCCACGATATGCTCAAGATCAACAGCTATGAAGTGGGTTCACGCAACTATGTTGGCCGCTTTAACTTCAAGGGCAGCGACCAGCAAAAACGCGTAGGCGAACTCTCCGGTGGTGAGCGCGGACGCCTGCACCTGGCCTACACCCTCAAGCAGGGCGCCAACGTACTGCTGTTGGACGAACCCTCCAATGATCTGGATATCGAAACCCTACGCGCCCTGGAAGAAGCCCTGCTCAACTTCCCCGGCTGCGCTCTGGTAATCTCGCATGATCGCTGGTTCCTAGACCGCGTCGCCACCCATATCCTCGCCTATGAGGGTGAGAGTGAAGCGGTCTTCTTCGAAGGTAACTACACCGAGTACCACGAAGACTTTGTGCAGCGCAAAGGTGAGGATGCAACACCTCATCGGATGCATTATAAAAAGCTTAAGACTTGAGAATAAAAAAGCCCGCTTCTGCGGGCTTTTTTAATTCACATACAAGAAGTGCAACATATACTCAAGTAAAATAAAATTCTGGCCATACATCAACAAATATAGGCGCCTTTTTTGGTGACTAACCGCTCATGAGAAGATATATAAACCTTGCCTTATTCATATTGTCGACCTCTAAATAAGATTTAAACATTGTCAACTCTATAATTCTGTTTAAAGTACTATTAGTTAGCTAAAATTATGGCTCAACCGCCAACTCTAACATACGCATGATATTGAGAAAGCATTACCAGCCTAAAATAAAAATCCGACCATTTAATCAAAAAAACCTTACAATTCTGTACTTTTTATATCAGCTCAAAATATATATAAGATTTGGACACATCTGATCCAGCACCCAAAAAGATAACCGAAATTATATTTTTAAAATGTAAAATTACTGGAATGTTACTATCTTTCCCAGAAATAAATAAAAACTTACAAACCACCCTACCAAATTAGTAACCACCACACCCTTGAAAAACCAACTCATATAAAAAGAACCAGTTTCCCACTTATTGTTCACTGAGAATAAACCAATACATTTAACACTAAACGAATCATACTTACACTTTCAATACTATTTTGAAGTTTCAAGATAGAATAAAAAACTCTAGAAAATAACCTCTCATATATAAACAAGTCATGATCTGAGAGATAACGAGAGTTTGTCATTCTAGTGCTAATTAGATAAACTCGATAATATTTTGGCTGCCCCCTTTATGAGCCCTTATAAAATAAAGGTAAGGATGACACCAAGATTATTAGAAAAAACTCTTTGAGATTAACCGAACCTAAAAATTTACCTTTAATTAAAATTTAATGTAGAGTCAGCAGAAACACCAAGAGAAAGACCTTGTCGGCAAGAAAATATGGTTAATATATAAAAACTGCAATAAATCCAAAAATTATATTGGCGACCGAAGGAACTTCAACGAGTATTCAGTCGCATCGGCAAGCTAAACGCCATGAAGAAACACTTAATTCAAAGTGCATTGATCACTTAGGTCTAACTTAGAATTAAGACATCTTTAAAAGTCATCCACAAAGTCAGAAACCTAGACTAGAGATGTTGTGACAGCAC
Source organism: Microbulbifer sp. NBRC 101763 (assembly GCF_040371615.1). Classification (NCBI taxonomy): domain Bacteria; kingdom Pseudomonadati; phylum Pseudomonadota; class Gammaproteobacteria; order Cellvibrionales; family Microbulbiferaceae; genus Microbulbifer; species Microbulbifer sp. NBRC 101763. The sequence continues at coordinate 436,607 of NZ_BAABQV010000002.1, read as the reverse complement.
TGTGATGCCGCTGAACACACCAAAAAGCCTGAACATAAGTCTCATATGGCAAACTTTAATTTGAACCGCAGTTACTTCCCTAATTGGGAGGGGGCTCTGGTATAGCCTCAGGACCAGCTTGGATATCAGTTTCAAAAAGCATTATTATACTCCATCTAGGAATTGACATTAAATTACAATTGGTTAGAGGCATAACCATGTACCGATACACAAATGGTACGGACCGAAAGCTAAGCCTCTAACCCTAAAACTGCTAAATATTCTAAACCTGATCTGTTGGCGGCTCTGGACTTGCCTCTGGACCAGCTTTTATATCTGTCTGACTATGCATATCATATCTCCTTTTACTCTTTAATTTGTCAAAGTTGCCATCATTCATTACTGAATAATGGACTATAGCAAGCTTAACTCGAATTTAGCTTTTTAGGCCAATGTTAATCGATAATTATGGGTGAGCGATCACAACTAATGTATTCGAATATTTTTTTATACAGTTTATCACTTTACGTAAGTTACCAGGATCTAGAGCAGCCAAGCTTTCATCCAGTATAACCAGCTCGGCATCCTGTAACAAAGCTCGAGCAATAAACAACCGACTCATCTCCCCATGTGACAACTTCCATCCCATCTCTCCTACGGTCTGCAGTATCCCCGCAGGCATTTTATTTAACAGGGGAGTCAGGCCCAACTCATCACAAACTGCATAGGCCTTTCGCAAACTCTCTTGCGTTGGTGGCCACTCATTCCCCATCAACAAATTAAATAGGAACGAGTCACCAAGTACATGATTTTCATGGAACTGAGGGGAGGAAGCTACGATTCGACGCCATTCATTCAAACCAAAACTGGCTCTATCGTACCCATTTAATAACATCAGTCCGTCACTTGGCTCATGGATACCTGTAATAATATTCGCTAAAGTAGATTTGCCTGACCCTGAAGCGCCTTGCAGTAATATACGATCCCCAGAATATATATTCAGTGTACATCCGGCCAGTATTGACCTGCCTTTTCCAGAATAGCTGAAACACAAATCCTTCATGGAAATGAAAGGTTGATTAGCTGTAAGCGTTTTCACACTATTTGCTTGCACGGTCCGAAACAAAGTGTGTGGTTGTGGTATTTCAAGGGCAAATAGCTTTCGTACGTTTTCCCAAGCTAAAAGGGCACTCAGAGCACTGGTGAAACCACTCATACATTTAAGCACTGCACGGTAGCCGAGTAGCACACCACCAAAGGCCACTGCTAGCTGAGCACTACTCACATCACCACTAATGAATACCGGTAACAATCCCACTACCCCAAATAAGAGCCACATGCGCGGTAAAAGAGCTACTAAGCGCACCATGGTACTATCTACGTCTGTAGAAGCTTGTAGGTAATTACTCAGCTCCCGATCTTCACCACGATGCCAATCCACCGGAGCTTGCTGGGCAAGGCGAGTGCGATGACCCAACATCTTTTCAATTAAGCGATCTGTCATTGATAGCCGCTGGACAACCCAGCTGCGACGACTTTGGTACTGGGCACTCCCCAGGACAATCGCCACAATGAAAAACAAAGGCAAAAGCAATAGATATATATGCCCTCCTGCACCTATCAACAATACAAAGACAGCCATAAGTAGCTCTGTAGCCCCTAACACCAAAAGGAAACTTCCCTGTAACGCGTTAGACTCAATATTTTCTGCATCATAAACACGCCCTAATACTTGGCCAGTGCCCATATGGCGCAAACGGTCTGGGTTGATACGCAGGGCGCTAGCAAGTAATCGTCGTTTTAGGAGTGCTCCGCTTTCTATCGATATAGAACCGCGTAGATGTAAGGTAAACAATGACAGAGGAACTTGAGAAGCCATCAACAATATCCAGGCAACAAGCCAGCCCGTATCGATATAGCCACCCAATACGGCACGTCCAATGACCCACCAGCTGGCCAAGAAAAAAACCATTTGTGTTGCGTGGCAGGCCAGCATGCCTAAAAATTGCCAGTGCTGGCTTCGCAAGCGTAACTGTTTCCAAACAGAGCGATGTGCAGGCTGGCGCAGTAACCAGCAACCTTCAATGCGCACCCCTGCCAGATTCTCTTTAAGTAGAGCCTCGGTCGCACGCGCGCGTCGTCGCTCCCCAATATTAATACCATCAAGTAAACGCGCTATACGCTCACGCTGGAAGGTCACTTGTCTATGACTGAACTGGGCCTCCACCTGACTAAGAGAATTTTGAACCACTTGCAACGTTGGGGTAAGTAAACGCAATTGACGGCGATTCCCCCCACATAAGGCGGCAAAATACTCACCCTCACCAAAATTTAAGCGAACCAATGCAGGTGAAGCCTGTAACAACATCTGGCTCAACTCGCTATAACTACAACTAACTTGCTCGACCTGTATATCTAGAGCTTCCGCACTCGCTTGTAGACGAGTGTTCGTGTCCAACTCATTATCTGTTGAAGAGTAATCCAGTATTTCCGGCTCCAATCCACAATGCCGGGCTAACGCCTGTAAGGCAGAATCTAGTTGAGAGGCAGGCCAACAACGGGAGCGGAGTTTGTCGCTTGAAATTTCAGAATTCATGGACCACCTCCTCGGACTGCCTTTCTTTTGGCTGTATCAGCTCCTCTTTCTTAATGGGCCTTTCTACCTCTGACAGGCTTCCTGCAGCCATGCGCAAGTAGCGCCAATCACTACTCTGCCAACACTCTTCCCATGCCTTTTGTTCAGAAACTACTAACCGCGCATAGTGGGAATCCCTACGGGATTTCAGCTTTTTAGGTGCGCCGTCCTCTATAATACGCCCATCCTTTACTACCAGCACACGGGGAAAATCCTGCGTCTCAGAAATATCGTGGGTAATGCAGATCAAAGTGGTATCTTTCCAAATTTGTCGCACACGCCCAAGAAGTCGCTGACGCTGTTCACGATCCAAACCTCGAAAAGGCTCATCCAAGATTACGCAACAGGGGTTTTCCTTTCCCAGGGCTCGCCCCAGGCGTACGCGTTGGCCTTCTCCACCGCTAACAAGTGCACCACTTTCGCCAAGGGTACTTTGTAATCCATCTGACAGCGAAGCCACTAGCTTGAGTAGATCCGACTGCTCAAGAATTGGATACAAGGATTTATTAGGGCTGTTGCCGTAATTCAGGTTATCAAGGAGGCTACTATTCCAAAGCTGGATAGCGGGGTCTACCCAAGTACAATGCATGCGAAATTGAGCCAGAAGCTGGCCTTGCAGTTTCAAGCCATTCAAGAGCAACTGTCCACTGGAAGGTTTATGCCACCCTAACAAAAGGCCAGCAAGACTGGACTTTCCCGCGCCGGACTCACCAACGATAGCGACATGTTCTCCTGGAACAATATTCAGGTTAATACTATCAAGAATGGTGCGACCGCTGACCTGGACACTGACATTTTCGAAGCAGAAATGTGCCGGTTGCGTCAGGCAAAAGCTCTCTTCTTTCTCATTGTCATCCGTTACTCCTTCCTCTGTTTTATCATTAACCGCCAGTAAAGGTTCTAAGGCGCGCAGTAAAGTATTTCGCTGTCTTGGATACTCCCGCATTAATACGGCAATATCTTCTCCCAGAGGTGGAAGGGCTAAAACCCAATAAATCAATAGCAATAGATCAGGGCTCGCTCCACGAACTTGGATGCAGTAAGCCACCAGGGTACAGACAAGTACACAATTTATAATCATCTGCACCGCCTGGCTGTTTAATTGCAAATGCAGAGAAAGATAACTGGACTTCACCCACTCGGTAAGTAAGCTCCCATGCTCTTTGCGCACTGACTCGGCAGCACCATGAGTTCGAATCGGAACAAGCCCTAAGAGCGCATCCATATAAAATCGAGCTAAGGCACCCGCATGTGTCTGGACACGCATGTGATGATCGTTAAGTAAAGGCTGGAACACCAGGGGAATCAATACCTGGACAGCGACCATCAGAATTACAAGCGGCGCAGCAGTCGGCGCAATCCATATAATTCCAGCAGCCGTAGCAAACAAAGAAACTACTTTAAAAAGAATACCACCTCCCAGCACAGGGAGTTCTCGTAATGCACTAATACGGTGACTGCGCTCGGCAGTATCTGAAGTTGGGCGACTCTGAAAAAAGTGATCCGGGATACGCGGCAATGCTGTGAGAAAACGCATACGAAAACGGTTTTCCAAGTGCCTCCCAATCATCAGTTGAATCTTTGCTGCAGGATACTGAATGAGAACTACAGTCAACATAAAACCCAGCAATAGCACCACAGTACCCGTCCGCTGTATTTCAGTACCCAGCTCACTATGGATATCGATCAGCCCCCGAAAGAGCAACGCTTCGGCCATTAAGCCAAATACGGCTCCCATCATCGCCAGGATAACTATGAGTGGAGCGAGTAAGCCATCATCCCGCAACATTCCAAACAGCTCCTGCAATGGACGAACAGGAGGCTCCTCTAAAGCTCTGGATAAGTTCTCAGAGCTTGGTTTCACTTCAGCATCTTTACGTAAGCCTTTAACACTTACTATTACTGCACCGCTGAACTCCAATTGTTCTGGAAACTGTTCGAAAGGTGTATTTAAGTCAGTACCAGGTGGACAATGAGGACGGGCACACCAATAACTCTCTGGCACCAAATTAAAAGCATCAGCAGAGCTTTCAGAAAATTCATCCACCAGCTTTTGTAGTATCCCACTAACTTCGCTTCCTCTGCGTAATGCCCCGGAGGACACCAGGGCGGTCATCATACGGACAGATGCATCAAGAAACGCTAAAGGTAGCCAACTGTCTGACTTCAGTGCAAACTGACAAAACTTCGCACAGAGTGATTCGGAAATTTTTAAGCGAACTATTCTTGTGCGAAGGGGATTCATAAAGTCATCTCCTCCCGCCCAGGCGCGCCACCCCTGGGGGGGAACACGCATAGTATGAATATGCAATTCTTCGAGGAAGCGATGAACATTGGGCCAACGTCGGCCACTGGCTGGGTCCATTACCTGTATAACACTACCGTGATTACGCCAGGCAACAACAAAATGAGTATTCCCATTAGGTAAACGCACAACCACCAGCCCAGGTAAATAACCAGGAATATCCATTAGCAAGTGGTCTTTTGGTACGACCATTTGAGCCGCATCTAATCCTAATTCAACAGCAATTTTTTCCAGCGTATTTATAGAAGTACCATCCACATCGGTCTGGCAAGCATCGCGCAAGTGGCCATAGTGGACATTGACTCCAAACCCCTCCAACAGGCTTTTCAGAGATGCCGGACCACAGTCCATATTAGATGTCTGTACAATTTCAGGTACTAGCCAGCGGATTTTCTGCCTCACTGAGAAAACCTCGCATTGTTTAGCTTACTATCTGGCTCCCCTGTCAACATATCTCCAACTCGCTGTAGTAGCAGTTGATAAGGAGTTTTTATCCCGGTAGCAACTTCTACTCTCGCGGGCAGGTCATGCATTAATGGTAGTTGTTGGGGCACTTCGCCTTGAAGAGATAGCTCGACCAAAATTCGATCTCCATGAACAGCACTGGCAACCCTCTCTACACGAGCATGAAGCTGCCCATAGCGCGCCCAGGAAAAGCCATCTAGTTTAACCCGGGCACTTTGCCCTTCACGAATATGCCCTAAAGCCATGGCCGGAGGAAAAAAGGCTTGCACGCTAATCATGCCTTTTGCTTGCATTGTGGCAATCTGTTGGCCAGCAACCAGAACCTCTCCCTCACGAATATCCGCTAAAGAAGCGAGCTTACCCGAAATTGGAGCACGTAACTGTTGCTCATCCACAGCCAAGTTACTCCGCTGTATGCGGGTATCCACCTCTGCAAGCTTACTTTGAATATCCGCCCGACGCTGCTTTAACCCACTAAGAGCAAGTTGATATTCACTGGCAATTTCCTCAGACCGATCAACGGTCGCCTCAATTTGGGCTTCTGAAGCCAGAGTTGCCATAGCCATTTGCTGGTAAGTTCGCTTTGCTGCCAAATAATCCAATTCAGAGCTTTGCTGTTTTTTCAATAATCGCTCATAACGATCTGCCACATCAGCCTGTATCCTCTGATTACTTATCTGAAGTTGGTACTGCTGGCGAATGAGTTTTAACTGCCCGTTGAGAGCTTTATTATCTTTTTCAAACTTTTTATCCAGAAGGGTTTGTTCCCGCCCGATCGCCTCCAGCTGTATTGCAAGGCTCTGGGAAATTTTATTATTCCCATCCAAATCAAGATCATACGCAGCAGTATCAAGCTGTACCAATATATCTCCCCTTTTGAGGATATCCCCCAGAGAAGCCTGGATAGACACTACTCTCCCTGTTCTTTGGGTGCTCACATGTACGGTATTTTGCTCCTGCTCAAGCCTGGCTTGATCACTAACGCTGTATGTAGTGATATCTTTTGTCAGAAACCAAACTATCCAAGCCACCATCAGCGATATACCAAGAGCTGTAGCCCATGCTAACGAGTAAAAAGTATCCGCAGAGATAGATCGAGTTGTATTAATGAAGGGGGTTGGCAATGCGATTCACCTAATTTGTACCAACTATGGCCAGTACTATTTATATTTCACCTTTATATGCGTACAGCCTTTGGCTGTTTATCGCGGAACCAAATCTAAATGCCCTATAACAGATAGTCAAATTCGATAAATATTGAACTATCCAACTAACTTATCGCTGTCTTTCTTGCCTATATGATCAAAAATCCAACATTGAACAAAAATAAATTCACATTTATCAAATAGTAAAATTCTAAAAATTTCTTATAGAGACGACCTACTGAAGAACTGTTATTAAAGTTAGAAATTAAAAAACATAACTTACTTTTATATTTTTAATCTAAAGCAGCCTATTAAAACCTTACCTTACAGTCATTTTCCTAACTTGTATGCCGCTCCCCTACTCGAACAACTTCTCCCCAACCAATACATAAATGAAATCGATAGAACAGAAAAACACGTATATTTTTTACACCTCACTAAATTAATCGTCATGGAATCTTTAGGGCAAAAAAACCTATGCGTTAGTACACGGGCTATTCCATGGTGGCTGGTGGCGGGTTGCCCAGAGGCTGGTCGCAACTTGACACCGCACCTTCAGCTCCACCCCGACAGGTTTGGATGGAAAGCACCGTCTAATCCACCCCGGCATTGGTATCGAAACTTTTATTGAATATATAGTCAGCGTCATTGAATGGGAGGAGCTTGACAATATCATCTTGGTTGGCCATAGCTTTGCCTGTATTACTGGTACAGCTGAGGCAGACAGAGTCAGGAAGCGCATAAACAGCTAATCTACCTAGATGCAGCAGTTGCCCATAATGGGCACTGCTTCTATGAACAGTGACCAGATCCGAACCAGGCTATGAGGCTGGCCCAAGCTAAGATGGCAAGGGGTACTGAGTGTTTCCTAACCATACCTGCCCAGTCATTTAATATTATAAAACCCAAGGATATAGCCTGGGTTGAGCGCCACCTGACTCCCCATCCGGTAAAAATCTATCTTAACCCAATACATCTAAGTAAGCCGGAAAGATCTGGGCTGCCTATATGTTACTTGTACAAATCCTGTACACTCCTCTCGCACACAAAGTCGAACATGGGCAAAAAGCTGGCTGGCTGGCTGGCTGGCTGACAAATGATAGAAATCACCACAGGCCATAGCGCCCCTATTACTAATCCTGACATTGTTAGCAGTCTTTTACTAAGCCTATAGCCATGCTTTATTAACACCTATATTCTCACCTGTTCGATACCCTCTTCTTTTTCCAGAGAGCGCCAAAGCAGTATTCAAGGTCAACAGCTATAATGTAATCAGCTGAGATTTTCATATTGAGAATTATTGAGAAATGTATCTATCGGCTAGCCAGTCATGAAGTTATATCAGCCTTATATCAGCTTAAAGCATCTAATCAACATCACCCTTTCTGGTAGAAGCACATGCCCAGCTGCAAGATATTTATAGAGTCCTCAAAACTGGTTCCAGATTCTGTGCCAGCCATATTTAATGAAATTCTTATCGAGGGGCTTGAAGCCAAAGGAGAGCATGCAGTTACAGCGGTGGTTGAATCAAATTATGTAGAACCCGCTGGCTGTTATATCGAAATAATATGCAATAAAAAGCCTGCACGCACACATGAAATATTGCAAAAACTTGCTATCCGGATTGATGAAACAGCAAGAAGGATTTTTCAAATCGAAGATCCTATCACAGTAAGAATTTTATTGTTTGATGAAGACTTAATGTCGGGAATCAACTAACATTTTGACCGCAAAAATAACCATTAGAAAAAATTAACAATCAGCCAAAACTATAAATAGTAACACCAGAGGCCGCCTCCTCTTCAGCTGAAGACAGCCCCTACTAAAAATACTCCTCTTATTTTAAAAGCGCGCACTTGCTCCAAAACGTAAGTAACGAGGAGTTTGATAAACCTGATTGATACCCCAATTCGGATCAGCAATCCCTGGGCTCAATTCGGCAAATTCATATACTTCAGTCTCAGCATCTGCATCCAGAAGGTTAAAAATTTCAGCTCTTAATTCTAGATCAGCCAAACCAATTCGAGTAGTATAAACCAATGATAAATCTATTTGTTTAACCCAACTAGTTCGTCCACTACTGCCACGCTCTGCTTTTATCAAATTACCATCGGAATCCGTAAGATAATAAGTATCCCCATAGGAAGGAGTACCATTAGGATGCCCCGTACCAAAAGAGTTAATAGGTCGCCCTGATTGCCAAAGTAGATTGACCCCTAAGAGTAGGCTTTCCATTATTTGATAATTACCATATATTTTAAACTTATGGGTACGATCATTAGGAAGAAAGCCATCGGCTCCATCCATTAACTCAGGGAAATCGAAGTCTTGAGTTATTCCCGCATCATCTTGTGCATTATCTGACTTTACATAACCCTCAGTATTCCCCTTACTTTCAGACCAGGTATAGCTCGCACTGATTCCCCAGACCCCATCAAATCCTCGCTTGGTCGAGACCTCCAACTCTTTATATTTTCGTTTTGCCTCAGGGTAAGCTAATAGCTCTGCAGGAAAAGTTGTCATCTCCAGCTCGCCAGTTCCGTACCTATCATAAGGTATAGTAATATCATTACCTGGATTAGCTAGTACATATCCATGAGCATCTCCAGTATGCTCATAACCCAGAGCATCAACAGCATGATCAATACTCACATCATCAATATGGGATTTCAAATCACGGTAAGTGGCCTTTAACCCAACAGTCCAATCACTGTTTAAAACCTTTTCATAACCAAAAATAATTTCATCCTGATACATCGGCTCTAGATCCCGATCCGATAGCTGCGCGCTATCAGGAACTTCGCCACTGGAAGTTATCTGAGTGGAGCCTATTTCTTCAGAGAGAGGGATACCATCGGTACCTACATTAGATGGAGCAACAGTGACGGGGTCATAATCCCCATCAAATATAAAGTAGCGCTGTATCCCTAATTCACCACCAGACAAACGCACATTGGTATTTGAGGCAATCGGCATAAAGTACCGCCCCCAATTACCAAACAAACGAGATTCACCATCGCCAAAGGGGTCCCAAGAAAAGCTTAGCCTGGGCGCCCACTGATCATCAATTTCAATAAATACATCTCCCTCACCGTTATAATTAGAAAAGGTCTCATTCCGAAGCCCTGCACTTATAGTAAGGGTGTCAGTGATATCCCAAGTATCCTCAATGTAAAATGCTTTAGACTCCACTTCAAAGTCACCTGACACTTCCCCCAGGCGATATCGAACAATGTGGACATCTGATCCATCCCCATGAATATCGGGAACGATCCCCCCATTTGATAGTTCTGCACCTGGCGTAAAAGTATAATATCTATAGTAGACACCTCCATCTGCTCGCAACCCAGTACCCGAATAAGTTTCTGCAGAACTTGAGGAGTTATTTTCTTGATCATAACCAAATCGTAAGGTGTGATCCCCTAAGACCCATTCAAAATCTATACGATCAGCAACGCGCTCATCACCACCAGTTTGAGGCCTGGCACTAGCCTCACAGCCAGGAAATGTAGAAGAATTCCCCGGTATTGCTCCATCACTTGTATCAACAACATATGGGCATTCTGTATCGGTAGTGCTCGTAGTGGTTAGGGAATATTCATTCTCACCATGGAGAAGTGATACACTAAAGTTATCAGTTATTTGCCCGTCGTATCGAACAAGCCAGTTTTCTCCTCCTCGCTCATCCCATACTGTACCTTTATATCCTTGATCATCCTTATTGTAAGGGTCATAGTTTAATTGCCTGTTCTCTCTGGTGCGCTCATCTGAGAAATGTACGTAGGAAAATATATGATTATCAGTAATATTCCAGGTTAAATTTATTCCCCAGAAATCATCACCAATCTCTCTATCATTGAAAGTACCCGGATCAGCCCTTGTTGTAAATTCTTCAATCGTTTCCTGTTGCTCATATAAGGCATAGAAAAATAGTTTATCAGGAACTATCGGCCCACTGACATAATAGTCAGTCGTATATCTTGATTTTTCGTTTTCGGAATTTAAATCATAAAGAGTGCCATCAGTGGATATTGTATTAGGACTAGTTGAGCGAAGGTCCGCAGGCTCATAATAAGCAACCACTCCATATTCAAATTCATTACCTCCCCTTTTAGTAACAGCATTCAGTACCCCACCAAGTGAACGACCAAATTCAGCGCTATATCCCCCAGTTTTTATTTGAAACTGATCATAAAATTCAAAGGGGACTGAAGAACCACCAAGTCCATTTCGGAAATTTGTAACATTGAGACCATCAATATAATATGCATTTTCCCCTACAGAGGCGCCACCAAAAGAAATCAGATCCTTATCTTCCCCAAAGCCGGAATCCCCCAGAACTGTCCCAGGCGCCAACAAAGCTACCGATTCAATGTTACGAGAAACAGGCAGCATCTCTATATCAGCCAACCCAATATTAAGTGAGGATTCCGCTGTTCCCCTACGTATTTGCGGAGCTACCTCCCCAAAGACTACAATCTCTTCAAGATCACCCAGTGACAAAGGTATATCCAAGCTGGCCGAACTACCAATCGAGACTAAAACCTTCTCAATAACCGTAGGTTGATAACCACGTTTTTGCACCGTAACTTTATAGGCCCCACTGGGAAGGTTAACTCTGAAATCCCCATTCACCCCAGTAGATATTGTTCTTTTAAATCCATTTTTCTCATTCTCGATAATAATGGTGGCGTCAGTTATCTCAGCTCCATTATGTCCTAAAATTGAACCATCAATCGTTCCATTAACATTTCCTGCAGCTATGGCTTGACTGCCCAAAATCGACAGGCTAATAGATGCAGCTACTATTGTCTTCTTGAATAAGGTCATAAAGCCACCCTTTTTATTGTCAGTTTATTTATAATTTATCGGCTTTTATATCAGGCTCAAAATATCTACCCCGCTACCACAGCCTCCAATATCAAACCAAGTAGACGTTCCACTCCTTCTAAACAACCAGTTATAAACTCATCCGACCCATAGAAATCCTAAAATGGGATCAAAAGCAAACGTCCACTTTGAAGAGACTGAGACACACATTATTCCTTCATATTTTGTAAAACAATCTCTTTAGCTCTGCATTTGTTAGAAATCAGAGAGAATCACGCCAAGAACGTGCTAACCACTCAATAACCAAATAAAATAGATAACTGAAAATGTAATTTGTCCCAGAAAAATTAAAAAGACTCTGGAATTTATAAGCTTGATATGAAAACCCTAACAATCACCACAAATTAAAAATGATTATTTCTTATCAAATTAAAAAAATTATTAATTACATCAAAATCAATACATTACTGGCAAGGTTGCTTACACAATATCTTCTTATTCAAAACCCAAATTTGATTTTGCAATCAAAGGATATATATCTTGACCAAGACTGATGAAAATAAAAAATTCTGCGGTAGGGTTAAAGTGATGAAGAGGCAAGATAAGAGGACGAGAAACCCGCCCTCTTGAAATATATTATTTGCGCAAGAACTCCAACATCCACTTGGCAACGACATTCTCATGGATATCATTTTGTAAAGAAGCCTGCCCCTTCTGCACAACTTCTTCGCCGAAAGCTTCCCGGCGCAACTCCATCAAGCTATTGGAATAGGGCTTTGTAAACTCTGGGTGAGCCTGAAAGCTGAGCATATGGTCATCCACTTGCAACATAGCCATAGGGCAAAACTCGCTGGAAGCCAGCACACGGCCGCCCGGGGGAAGCGCTTCAACTTGATCCTGGTGGGTAACCAACAAACTAAAGTTATTCAGCGGCTCAGACATCCAGGAGGGAGTTTCCTGCATCTCATAGGTATGCACTCCCAATCCCCAACCTTTGTCAGACTTGCGGGTTCTTCCTCCCAGAGCCTGAGCAATCAGCTGGTGTCCAAAGCAAATGCCAATAGTGGGCTTCTTTACATCGTGTAACTTGCGCACAAATTGCATCAGCGGCGGAATCCACTCTTTATCATCATAAACACCGGTTTTACTACCAGTGATCAGATATGCATCTACTTCATCTATCTGCTCCGGGTATTGACCGTGCTGTACCTCGTAGGTAGCGAACTCCAACCCTGAATCCTGACTGCGCAATAGCTCGGCAAACATCTCCGGATACTCGCCGAATTCGCCCACCAGCTCCTTGCGCACATCGTCGGTCTTTAACACTCCAATTTTCATTATTTCACCGCTGAGTTGACTGCTGAGTGTTGGGATTATGGCATATTCAAGAATGACAGGTCTCTTAAGCTGACCTGTTAAAAGACTGTCACAAACTCACAGTTTTGGTGACCGAAATAGAAGTGCCGTTTCTTTAAAACACCCTCCCCAGTGTATATCTGACTGGTGATTACCGATCCACCCGTAGGGAACATTCCCCCCTCAGGCATTCTTACCCAAAGGACTTTTGTGTATGATCGCGCCTTAGCACATTTTTCAGCCAATTATTCGGCTAACGGACGCTCCAGAGGCAATTAGGAGCAGCCGACACCAAAATGATTGAGGACAAACAATGACCACAACGACCTCCCCCAGCGATCAGCAGGATAATTCGCCTGGGCGCAAGACGGCCTTTACTCGCTTCCTAGATGTAGTGGAGTGGCTTGGTAATCTGCTTCCCCACCCCATTACCCTGTTTGCACTTTTTGCCGTTGGGGTGGTAGTGCTCAGTGGCATAGCTTCCTACTTTGGCCTGTCCGTCGCCGATCCCCGCCCTGTGGGCGCAGCTGGCCGTGACCCAGATGGAGTCATTGAAGTCTTCAACTTGATGAGCGGTGACGGCCTTAGGATGATCGTCACCAGCCTGGTGAAAAACTTCACCGGCTTTGCCCCTCTTGGAACAGTATTGGTCGCTCTTCTCGGAGTAGGGATTGCTGAGCATTCAGGCCTGCTGAGTGCCGCAGTACGCGGCTTGGTATTGCAGGCTTCCAAGCGTACTGTCACAGTGATCGTGGTCTTCGCCGGTATTATCTCTAACACCGCCTCAGAACTCGGATATGTTGTGCTGATCCCTCTGGCAGCCATGATCTTCCACTCCCTGGGCCGTCATCCCCTGGCGGGTTTGGCTGCTGCTTTTGCCGGTGTCTCTGGTGGTTACAGCGCCAACCTGTTACTGGGCACTGTGGACCCACTACTCTCAGGCATAACAGAATCAGCAGCCCATATGATTGACCCGACCTACAGCGTCGGTCCGGAAGTAAACTGGTTCTTTATGATCGTCAGTACTTTCCTGATTACCCTTGTCGGCAGCTGGGTCACAATGGCAATCGTAGAACCCAAGCTGGGTAAGTATGACCCAAATGAAGCTTCGGTAGATTTAAGCCAGGACAAGCTGGGCACTTTGACCGATGACGAGAAACGGGGACTTAAATACGCGGGTCTCGCTGTCTTAGCCGTTTCCGCTCTATTTGCTCTTTCTGTTGTACCTGAGTGGGGAGTTCTGCGTAACCCGGAGACCGGCTTGGTAGCCGGCTCCCCATTCCTGAAAGGTATTGTATCCCTGATCCTCGTCTTCTTCGCCATTCCTGGCTTTGTTTACGGCAAAGTGGTTGGCACCATGAAGAATGACCGCGATGTGATTGATGCCATGGCCAAGAGCATGAATAGCATGGGCATGTATATTGTGCTGGTGTTCTTCGCAGCACAATTTGTTGCCTTCTTTAAAGTCACCAATCTCGGTACTATCTTTGCTGTACTGGGCGCCGACGCTCTACAGAGCATTGGCCTGACCGGGCCACTGCTGTTCCTGTTCTTCATCATGATGTGCGGTTTTGTAAATCTGATGCTCGGTAGCGCATCTGCCCAATGGGCTGTAACCGCCCCGATCTTTGTACCCATGTTGATGCTGCTCGGTTATGCCCCCGAAGTTATTCAAGCGGCCTATCGTATCGGTGACTCTGTGACAAATGTGATTACGCCAATGATGAGCTACTTTGGCCTAATCATCACCTTCGCCGCCCGCTACAAAAAAGACCTAGGCATGGGCACCTTGATCGCCACTATGATCCCCTACTCTATTTTCTTCTTTATCGGTTGGACTGCCCTCTTCTACATTTGGGTTTTTGCCCTGGGCCTCCCTGTTGGTCCAGGAGCCGCAACCTATTACGGCGGCTAAACCATACACTCCAGAGCCCGCCCTATGCGGGCTCTTTTTTTTACAACCCCTTGTCCTAATCCTAACTACAGCCACCAAAGAAAGTACGTATGTCCCAATTTCGGGCAGGCAAGGCTTCTTGCAGAGAACATATTTAACGAAAACCGATTTCTGACAAATTTTTCTGAAAAACTATTATTCCCAATCGCTTAGTCGCCATAAAACAAAAAATGCATTTATAAGAATTTAAGGAATATTTTTCTTAAATGACCAAGCATACGGGTATTTTTTTTCTTTAGGCGACAAGGTTTAAATCCACATATCGATTAACAGTCTTCAAAAGACCTAAAAAAAACAAGTAATATAGATACTTGTAATAACGTTAAGCGGAGATCAATACGCGGATTATCGCCACCAGCGCCTTGCCCTGATCGAACTATCATTCACTATCCGCTCAGGATGAGCACCATGGTTGTGCCCTGCACTGACCTTATTCTTATAAGGCAGTGACTGTTATTGCCCATCCATCCATTGACATATCCGGACGTCAAAACAGAGCAGACTTCCGCCGACAAGATTGTCCTTATAACAGACACAGTAATAACCCTTAGAAGAAAACCATAAATAACGTGCCACAAGGCTCCGTTTTTTATTATCCCTGGGTTCTGCTAACAGTCGTTTCACTAACGCCAGATTGAATTATTTAACTCGGAACAAGTTCATAACGTCATTTATCCGAGTGGTATACAGGATTCTAAGAAATTGACTCAACAAATAAGAACTACGCTGTTAACGGGCTTTTATGAGTTGGTGAGCCAATTTAATGGCAGCCCTGAGGCCTTGCTAATAAATGCCCGAATAAATCCCCAGCAAGTTGAAAGCCTTGAGGGTTACCTACCCTTAAGATCCGTAAACGACCTGATGAACAGAGCTACGCATCAACTCAACTGTGCAGATTTTGGACTGCGCCTTGCTTACAGCCAGGGGGCGGCTGCATTGGGATCGCTGGGAGCAGCGGTACTGCAGTCCCTAACTTTGGGGGAGTTCCTCAACGCAG
This sequence comes from Microbulbifer sp. NBRC 101763, assembly GCF_040371615.1. Classification (NCBI taxonomy): domain Bacteria; kingdom Pseudomonadati; phylum Pseudomonadota; class Gammaproteobacteria; order Cellvibrionales; family Microbulbiferaceae; genus Microbulbifer; species Microbulbifer sp. NBRC 101763. The sequence continues at coordinate 420,941 of NZ_BAABQV010000002.1, read as the reverse complement.
CAATTAGGCAGCTCGGAGAGCCACCCTATAACCTGCGTGTGGAACTTCAGAAAAAAGGCAAACACACATATCTTTATTTTTATTGCATAGACGACCTCCAAACAGAGGAGCGGGGAGCCCCCGCTATTGCCCTGGAACAGTGCCGAGAATTTCTCCTCGGGGTCTCCATGGTCGCATTACAGAATCTTTGCGGAGAAAACTTCCAATTGGAAGCCGTGCATCTGCAAACAGAGCGCCCCCTGCATGACCAGTATGAAAATTTCTTCGGTGTCCCGATACACTTTGGGCGGGAAAAAGATGCACTTATCCTGAGCAGTAGCTCCCTATTACACCCCACTGAAAAGTGTAACCCGAGCCTACGTCCACTGCTAAAGACATATATTGAAGAGCTCCTACAACAGGGGGAAGCCAGTCTGATAGAGCAAGTGCAGCAGCTTATTTATTGCCTGATGCCGCTGAAGCGTTGCAGCCTGCAAGAAGTTGCTAACCAACTTGGCATGCACAAGCGCACCCTGCAAAGGAGGCTGCGTGACCGCAATCTCGTATTTGAAGATTTACTGGATCGCATTCGCCGTGAGCGTGCCGAATACTACTTGAGTACCAAACAGCCGCCCATGTCACAGATATCCAATATGTTGGGATACCGTGAGCAGAGCTCTTTCAACCGCGCCTGTTATCGTTGGTTTGGAACCACGCCGATGCGTGTGAGACGCCAAATGATAGCCAGCATCGCTGCCAGAGAAGTATCAGAAACCGAGTAATTGGACCCTTCACCAAAAATGGCAGGGTGCTTATTGTGATAACATCACCCTGTCGGCCTCAGCGCATTAAGCTGTAAATATATAATCAGTAGGTGCTAATAATCAAAACCAGTTGGCTCAATCCTTACCCGCAAGGTTTAGGCCTATGCCTGCAGTTGCTTCATTACCACTCAATACCTTTACGTGCTGCGAGACCACTAGCAAAGGCATGCTTTTCCGCGCGCATTTCACTAACGGTATCCGCAATATCCCTCAAATATTGTTTAGCACCACGGCCGGTAATAATAACTGACTGTTCCTTGGGGCGATCCCGTATAGCTGCCAATACTTCAGCCTTATCCAGCCAGTGAAAATTTAATGCATAGGTCAATTCATCCAAAACAACCAAGTACACGCTTTCATCACGCATGGCCATCAACCCCTTCTCCCATAGCGCTTGTGCTGCGGCCTTATCTGCATCAAAGTTCTGGGTTTCCCAGGTAAAGTCCGTACCCATCTGGTACCACTGCAAAGGGCGGGAAGATCCCATCAATAAATTCTTCTCCCCGCACTCCCAAGTACCTTTTATAAACTGTATGACCACCGTAGAGAAAGCATAACCCAGAGCCCTTGTTACCAACCCCATAGCTGCTGTGGTTTTACCTTTACCATCACCAGTATATAAAATTACAGTTCCACGCTCATCCTGCGCTCTAGATACCGTCTCATCAACGATCTGCTTGCGATTCCGCATACGCTCCTTGTATTGTCTACTTTCATCCTGAAATTTAGAGCTCATAAAAAAACCAATAAATATTTAGGCACATAACTATGTAAACAAATTGATAGCAATATTTAAGTCAACTTAAGAAAACTCAAAATGACACCCCAAATCAAAGTGTCCTGCCATAGGACATGATGCCCACCTTCAAAAATTCCCAGGCGAGATTCATTTATTTGCTGGAATAAAGCCTTCTGGTTTTCAAAAGGAGCGATTCTGTCATAGCGACCACCACAAATAAGTGTCCCAACCCTGAGCTCAGGCAAGCGTTCAAAGGTATCATGTCCCTTTCTTGCCTGGAGCTGTCGAGAACGGCATAAAGCCCCTTCCGGCTTATTTATAGAAATCTCACAAACTTGCTTGTAGTAATTCCGCAGAGGTGTGTAGAGCGCCGTTTCTATTTGTTCATTATTGGAACTCGGCATACGGCTATCTCCAGCCGAGATGAAAAAGTTAACTTTTTCCTCGACGTTCATTGCTTCGATATCATATTTATGGAGAGGAAATGAAGCTCCTCCCGGCCCCCCAGAACTGGTGACTATCAAAACGAGTCTCTGCACAGCTTGTGGATAGAGAAGCGCAAACTCCTGCAATACCATTCCACCAAAAGATTCGCCAATAAACAGTGCATCCTGCCAACCTATATGCTCCATTAAACGCTTGAGATCCTGGGCATAGTCAAACATCGTAGGAGAGGCATCGGGAGAATTGGATTGCCCAATTCCTCGTGGATCAAAACTCAGTATTTCAAAATGTCGTGCCAATGGAGAATCAAATACAGTCGGATGTACTCTGAGATCACTGAGAGTACCGGGATGGAATACCAGGCGAGGACCATTCCCGCGAAGCTCAAAGTACAGGCTCACGCCATCCTGGCTAAATACCGACATACAGTTCCACCATCAATACCAGATAGCTGTAGTAAGAATAACTACAAAGGTATAGTTCAGCAGCAGAAAGTGAGTGACAAAGAGATTCACCTTAATCCCAATAAATAGGGAAATGGCACCTTTTCCGGGTGAAAAGGAAGAAAGGCCTGAAATAGCAGCTATAAACCACTTCACCTCATTTTTTATAAATTTACCTGCTCTCCACCATATACACACCAGAATCGGTAATGAAGCCGATGTGAGACTTTCCACTTTTACTGCGACGTGAAATGGCTGGCCACTATAAAGACAGACTGGATTCTGTTTCAAAAATATAAACGAGCCTCCTTTACCCAAATAAAGTGAAACATCCACTACTGGGTAACAAAGCAACAGCAAGTATGATAGCGCGACAGTCCGACCATAATGAACAGGCCGGTCAAACACGCGGTTAAACATGAAGCTCTACCTGGTACCAGCGCCCTTGCTTACTTCCACATTTCTTTACATAAATTCCACATTCCTTGCGCATTCCTGAACTATGTTGGCTCTCATCGGTTAGTGAAAAAAGCCTCCTTCCCAAGATAAGGCTCCACACCAGTTATGAAATACTGATAGCAACAATCCACTCAGTCGAATCCAAAAAGGAGAGCACTGTGAATAAAATTCTGATTCCCATCGCTATGCTAGCCATCGCCTCTACAGCAACGGCACAACCTCGCAAACCGCCTCAGGAGGCCTTTGATGCATGTAATGAAATGTCGGAAGGGGATTCCTGCACCGTTGAAACTCCACGAGGTACATTGGAAGGCACTTGCCGTATCCCTCCCAAGGAAGAGCAACTGGTCTGCGTACCGGCAAAAATGGAGGGCCACAGACCGCGCAGGGACAAAGAAGCGGATTCCGAATAAATTTTCCGATCTGTCAGGGGCCGTGCAGTTTTAGGTTGTCGTATGAAAAAGTGGTTATTACTAACTCTTGTCTGTGTTGCCCCGACTGCACTAGGTCATTTACCAGAAACAGCAACTGAAGCCTGCCATAGCCTCACTCCCGGTGCCAGTTGTGCTGTCGGGCATAGTATTGGCCAGTGTTTTAACTTAACAGAGTCCCAGACACTCATCTGCCTACCGGAGAGATTGAATATTGCCCAGGCCCCCTCCAAAGACCGTATTGCAGGCAGACCTCCCACTCGCAAACACCTAGCAATACAGTCAGATGGGTTGCAAAGCACTGTTCCTGCAAATCGTACGCCTATCGCCTCCAGTGTGGTGACGGTGTCTGTGCAGGGCCCCTGGAGAGTGATTGAAGCCAATGGTATCTCAACACATAAAACAGGCGCTTTTCCCAACGCAGGTAATCCACACAGAATTGAAGCCCAGCGCTATAAATACAGAATTCCAGCCACCCCCAAAGTGGCAGCACAAGTCACACCCGTCACACTGCAGAATTTCGGCATCGGCATTAACGGTGTGCCTTTTGATCCAAGTGCAGCAGAATGGTATCTGGGTAATCGTGGCCCTTGGCGATATGAAGCGTTATCAGGTGCAGTCCCCTTAGGTGTGGATGATAACTTTGCGCATGTGCAGCCTAGCGGAGCCTACCACTACCACGGCCTGCCGACCGGACTTCTGGCACGCTTGCAAGTAACCTCTGAGCACCACTCACCGCTAATTGGTTGGGCTGCAGATGGCTTCCCAATTTATGCCTTGTACGGTTTTCAAGATGGCCAAAATAGTGAATCCGGTGTCGCAAAAATGCGGTCCAGTTATCAAGTGAAAGCTGGGCAGCGTCCTGCTGGCAGCAATCAGCCAGGCGGTTACTATGATGGTACTTTCGTAGCTGACTACGAGTATGTGGAAGGCTCAGGCTCCCTTGATGAGTGCAACGGCCGTTTCGTGCGCTCCCCCAACTTTCCCGAGGGCACCTACGCCTACTTCCTCACTGAAGAATGGCCAATTATTCCGCGCTGCTACAAGGGTACGCCTTCAGAAGATTTTCGCCGGGGCCCACAGAGAACACCCCGCGACAGAGGAGCGGGAAGGAGATTCGGCTGACTCAACCAAACCTGCCAATTTATTTAAACAATACGTTTAAAGGCGATCGCTAACCGGGTAACAGTTGAATCAACAGCAGTTTCTCCTCAAACAACAAATTACAATGATTTGCTGAAAAAATTTAGCAGTTTCAGCTCATATCTATAACGGAAAGGGCTTCCGCCAGAGTTTTTACCGAGTGCATTTCCATCCCCTCGATATCATTTTTTAAGCGGTTTGCGGCGGGCACTATCGCCTTGCGGAAACCGTGCTTGGCCGCTTCACGCAAACGCTCCTGGCCTGAAGGCACAGGTCGAATCTCACCAGACAGGCCCACTTCACCGAACACCACCAAATCTCGGGGCAGAACGCGGTTACGGAAACTGGAAACCACAGCCAATAACAAAGTCAGATCAGCACTGGTTTCCATGACCTTAACCCCACCTACCACATTGATAAATACGTCCTGGTCGCCCACCAATACACCACCATGTCGGTGCAGCACCGCCAACAACATGTTCAAACGGTTTTGGTCGAGCCCCACTGCCACACGGCGCGGATTACCCAAACTGCTGTCATCCACTAACGCCTGCAACTCCACCAAAAGTGGGCGAGTACCCTCCCAAACAGAAGTTACCACCGAACCCGCGGCGATTTCCTCTGCGCGCTGCAAAAAAATTGCGGAGGGGTTGGAGACTTCCTTAAGACCCTGTTCGGTCATAGCGAACACCCCCAGCTCATTGACCGCACCAAATCGATTTTTGTGCGCGCGCAAAGTGCGGAAACGGGAGTCGTGAGTACCTTCAAGTAAAATGGAGCAATCGATAATATGCTCCAGTACTTTGGGGCCGGCGAGGCTGCCATCTTTCGTGACGTGGCCCACAAGAATCAGTGCCGTGCCGGTTTGCTTGGCGTAGCGGGTCAGGTAGGCTGCACTCTCCCGTACCTGAGCTACCGAGCCTGGTGCGGACTGTACATCGCTCATATGCATGACCTGGATGGAGTCCACCACCATCACTTGCGGATTCACCTCCCTGGCCGCCAGGCAGATGCGCTCTACATCAGTTTCGCTAAGTAGTTGCAGGGAGTCTGTAGGCAAGCCCAGGCGCTTGGCCCGCATAGCCACCTGCTGTAAGGACTCCTCCCCGGTGATATACAACGCTGGCATGGAGATAGCCAAATGACACAGAGTTTGTAGTAGTACCGTGGATTTACCGGCTCCGGGGTGCCCACCAATCAGCACCACCGAGCCCGGCACCAGCCCCCCGCCCAGCACACGATCTAACTCAGAGGCGGAAGTGGGAATTCGCGGTAATTCACTCAGGTCAATTTCCGAGAGCTTTTGCACCTTGCCAGCACCAGCAGTGCCGGCATAGCCGCTCTGCGCATCGGTAAAATTGGCTGCACGGCTGTCCTTATGTTCAGGCCCAAGGCGTACCTCTGAAAGGCTATTCCAAGTACCACAGGCACTGCATTGCCCTGCCCATTTGGTGTAGTCCGCACCACATTCATTACATACATAGGCAGTTTTGCGTTTTGCGGCCAAGGTTATCTCCCGAACAGTTGCCCGAATAATTTGGCGTACAGTTTACCCCTTATCAGGGAACAACGGGCAGTGCTGAGCAGACATAAATGACTCACCTGTATCGCTCCAACGCAATGGCACTTACTTCCTTAATCTACGCCGTCTACGCGATTGATCTAGATCAATTCCCTGGGTCTCCACCGAGATAATATCCGCCGCTGCCTGTACCCACTAATGGGGAGGCATTCATTCACACTGACCAATCACCAAACAGGAAGTAAGCATGTCGTCTATTTCTCTTCGCGGCGCAATTCTAGCGCTCGCCTTGGCCTCGACCTCCGCCCTGGCAGCAGACCACGAAGTTAAAATGTTGAACCAGGGCAAGGATGGCATGATGACTTTTGAACCAGCCTTCCTAAGCGTTGCCTTGGGCGACACAGTAACTTTTCTTCCCACTGATATGGCCCACAACACCCGCTCCGTATTTTCCCCAGCAGAGGGCGCTTCCTGGAACGGCACTATGGGGGAAAAAGTGACTGTAACCCTGAACAAAGAGGGTGTTTACCTATACCAGTGTGACCCACATCTACCACTGGGTATGGTTGGGGTAATTCAGGTCGGCGAAGCCGGCAACCTTGAGGAGGCCAAGAAACACGCCGAAGGGATGAATGATCGTATTGCTGTAAATAAGGAGCGACTGCAACAGTACCTCGGCTTGGTGAAATAAGGAGAGCCGCGGCGTGGACATCCTATTTGAAAAAGGCCACCACCTGGTTGCGCGTTTCTGCGATCTGGTCAATGAGCAGAATGGCAGCGACGGCGTTCAGGCCAACCAGTTTGTAATTCGCCGCGGTACCAAGGGAGCGCTCATTGATCCCGGCGGCGATCTAACCTATACACCCCTGACTATCGAGCTCAGCCGCCACCTTAACCTGAGCGATCTTGAATACATTCTGGCCTCACACCAGGATCCGGATATTATCGCCTCGTTGCCGCGCTGGATGCTACATTCCCGCTGTAAGGTGGCAGTATCAAAACTTTGGTCGCGCTTCTTGCCACATTTAGTATCTGGCTTCGTAGCCTCTCGGGCGGGCAGTGAGAAATGGCAGGACCGCATAGTACCGCTCAATGATAAAGGCGAAGTACTGCCTTTTGCCGATAGTGAAATCTGGGCCCTGCCCGCTCACTTTCTGCATTCATGTGGCAATTTCAGCTTCTATGATCCGGTTAGCCGTATCCTGTTTTCCGGAGATATTGGTGCCTCCCTCGGTGGCGAAGAGGGAGAGGTGTTAGATTTCGACACACATATCCCATCAATGGAAGGTTTTCACCAGCGCTATATGGGAGGCAATTGGGCCTGCCGGCTTTGGGCCAAGATGGTGCGTGAATTAAACCCGTCTATGATCGTGCCTCAGCACGGCGGCTATTTCTCCTCGGACGAAACCAAAAACCGATTCCTAGGTTGGCTGGAGAAGCTGGAGTGCGGCCCAGATCTATTGCGCCATCAAGATTTCCGCCTGCCCCTCGGCAAGTCCTGAACCCAGAGATATTGACTGGTGGCGCCTGCAACGCCACCAGTGTTTCACCTCATTAACCAACACCCCGGTCACTGTTGCGCCCCTAAGTGTCAGCTCATACACTGCGTCCCTGTACTTATTCAGGCCGAAGCCATGAACCCCGGATTTTTACGCTCACTGCTACTGATACTGCTCCTTGCCTTTGCCGGCTTGGCTTCGGCGGTACCTTGTATTGAGCGTGGTGAGGTAGCACCGGCCTTAATGAGCGCTGATTCCAACGAACAGAGTCACTGTTCCTCAGAGAAGCCTAACGACTGTAGCAATGAGCACGCCGGCAATTGCAGTATTGAGTGCGGCTGCTGTCCTGGGCTTGGCAATAACCTCGCTGCCCCTTCTGATAGCAAGCCCATTTTTATTACGCAGAGCTCATGTAATACAGCCTATTTCCGTTTCAACGTCCCTCCAGAGCCAGATACCGAGTTGCGACCTCCTATTCACTCCTGAATTGCAACAGGCACCACAGGGCTCTCCTGACCCAGACAATCCACCAGGAAATTTTTCACGCGCGAACAGATCTCCGCGTGCCCAGAGCCCCGTGCATTTTTCACATGACGCGTAATCAATTTTGAAAACAAGGAGACTCTCCATGTACCGAACTTTCCTGGCTGCTATAGCCTCTATCTTTATCCCCATGGCATTGAGCGCCTGTGCCGAGTCTATTGAATCACCGGCACAAAGCCCCAGCCTGACCACCTACAAGTCAGCCACTTGCGGTTGCTGCAAAGTCTGGGTTGATCACGCTCGGGAAACTGGCTTCGATGTGGTAGCGAAAGATGTCGATGACCTTAACAGCGTCAAAAAGCAGCATGGAATTGAACCCCGCTACCAGTCTTGCCACACCAGTGTGTCCAAGGAAGGCTATGTTTTCGAAGGGCATGTGCCAGCCAAAATGATTCACCAATTTTTGGAGAATCCACCGAAAAATGCCCTGGGGCTGGCAGTTCCCGGTATGCCCCAGGGAAGTCCTGGCATGGAGGTAGGCGATCGCTTTACCCCCTACCAGGTAATGCAAATAAACAAAGATGGCAGCAGCGTGGTTTATGCCGCGATTAACTCTGCCGGAGAACAGTTCTGAGGGCTGTCGATGACAAACCCCCCATGGTGTGGTGCGATCTCGCGCCGCACCTTTGTGACCGGCCTTACCGCCGGCGCAGCTCTATTAGGCTTATCTAGTCTTCCCCTCGCTGCCAGAACGAGGGTGCCTCCACCCACGATACTAAGTGGCGAGCATTTCTCCCTGAAAGTGGGCCAAAGACCGGTCAACTTCACCGGCCAACGACGCAACGCTATTTCAGTTAATGGTTCAGTTCCCGGCCCAGTTCTGCACTGGCGTGAAGGGCAAACTGTCACCCTGAATGTGTTCAATCAGTTACCCAAGGATACTTCGATTCACTGGCACGGTATCAGAGTGCCGAGCAATATGAATGGAGTGCCGGGGCTCAATTTTCCTGGAATTAGGCCTGGGGAAAACTTTCGCTATCGTTTCAAGGTAAAACAAAGCGGCACTTACTGGTACCACAGCCACTCCAGCTTCCAGAGGCAACAAGGACTCTATGGAGCCATCGTCATTGATCCAATTGACGAAGACCCGGTGGCCTATGACCGGGACTATGTGGTGTTGCTTTCCGATTGGAGCGACGATTCCCCCCAGCGGATTTACTCTAACCTGAAGAAAGATGGCCACTATTACAACCGCCACCGCCGCCGCACCACCACAGATCTTTGGCGAGATGTACGCGCAAAAGGTATAGAGCAAACCTGGCGCGAACGTCATCCATGGAACTTCGCTGGCATATCTGATCGGGACGTATCTGATATCACCAGCGATACCTACAGCTACCTGATCAATGGACAAACCCCGGAGGACAATTGGACTGCCCTATTTGCCCCCGGAGAAAAAGTACGGCTACGTTTTATCAACGCCTCAGCCATGACAATCTTCGACCTGCGCATTCCTGGCTTGGATATGACAGTGGTCAGTGCCGATGGCCAGAATATTCAGCCTCTGCGGGTAGATGAGTTCCGCCTAGGCACCGGGGAAACCTACGATGTGGTAGTTAGGCCTAAAGAGGACAGAGCCTACACTCTGTTTGCCCAAGCGATAGACCGCGGTGGTTTCGCTCGCGGCACTTTAACGCCAAATCAGAAATTCACTGCCGAAGTTCCCTCCATGGACCCAATCCCAATACTTGATGAGCGCGATCTGGGATTCACTCCTGCCAGTGGCGCTAAAGCCGCCGGCAGACAGCCTTCCGCTGAAGAACGCAGTGGCAAACTGGCCCCCGCCGGCCAGGGAAGCAATAGCTCTATCATCCACCAACCAACAGAAAAAGGTCATGGCGTAGCCCTGCGCGCGCTCACTCCAAAAAATGGAGTGTATGATCCCGGCGTGGGACTGCGCAAACATCAGCAGCGCTACAACCGCCGCGTACTTTGTTACGCGGATCTTCGCAGCCTCACTCCATCGTTAGGCCAACGCGAACCGCAGCGGGAACTGCAGTTACACCTCACCGGTAATCCAGCACGTTATCTATGGTCAGTTGATGGCGTTAAATATAGGAATGCCACACCGATACTATTAACCTATGGCGAGCGCCTTCGTATCACTCTGGTAAACGACACTCTGCTTACCCAGCCCATGCACCTGCATGGTTTATGGAGTGAGCTGGAAACCGGCGATGGAGAGTACCTGCCACGCAAGCACACGGTGATAGTGCAGCCCGGCGCCAAAATCAGTTTTCTGGTAAATGCCGATACCCGAGGGCGCTGGGCATTACACTGCCAAATGCTCTATCGCGCACACGGCATTTTCCGTGAGGTCCGTGTGGTATGAACCACCACACAATAATAAAAGCCACAACAACAGCCCTCATTGCCCTATGCTCCGAGCCGAGTTTTCAAGCAGCTTTAGCCCAAAATCAGGAAGATCTGCACCACAGCATCCAGTCTCGCTCCAACGAAACTACCGTTGGAGAAGGTAATGGCATCGCTGGGGAAGAAGATAAACCTACAGCCAAGTTCAGTTTCGACCAGTTCGAGCGACGCGGCCAAAATGGCGCAGCAATTGAAGGGGATATCAGTTATGGAGGCGACATTAATAAGCTGGTGCTGGAAATCGATTTCGAGCGGGGAGGAGGTGAAACAGAAAAAAATGAGCGATGGCTGGTGTACAGCCGCGCTATTTCCAAAAACTGGAATTTCCTCTCCGGCATACGTCACGACCTCCAGAGAGAGAGTACCAGCCGTAACTGGCTGGCGGTTGGTTTAATCGGAGAAACACCTTACTCATTAGAAATGGATGCGGTGTTATTTCTTGGGAAAAGTGGCAGCACAGCTTTCCGTCTGGAAGCGGAATATGAGGCCAAACTCGCAGAGAAAGTCACTCTGATTCCGCGCCTAGAACTGAATTTTTTCGGTCAAAATGACGAAATCGCCGGTAGTGGTACGGGATTATCTCAAGCAGAATTAGGTTTGCGCCTTCTCTATGAGATTCATCCCAAGTTTTCCCCTTATGTTGGGGTTCATCATGAGCGAGAAGTGGGCAATGCAGCGGACTTTGCCCGTGAAGAAGGAGAAAAAGTATATACTACCGTGTGGGTTATCGGTATTCGTGCTTGGTTTTAATCCCCACCCTACCAATAATTTCTTTCACAACAAACTACTGTTCGTCGAGAAAATTCAATAGATATTCTAAATAATTCATCATGGTAGTTTAAATACACGACATTTTCTTACTCATAGTGGATTAACAGACAGACCTCAGTAAAATCGAGAGTTTAGACAGGCGATATACTTATATATCATTATTAATTCCCTACAATTTACAAACCTAAAATCTGTAAATTATCAGCGTCATAAATATCTTTTGCGGTGGATGAACGAAAATTCCATATCAGGCAAAATGAGGTTAAAAAGGGCTAAAGGTGTCGCACTTCAATCCTACAGCTCAGTGCCATATTCCTTCATCACACCTTTGCAAAGATTTTTTTGCACTCACCACCGTAGATTTAACTAGATATCTGACCCTCATATGGAAGTCCTGCCAAGATATAAGACAACCTCTTTCACATAAAGCACCAATAACACCAGTAATTATTTTTTTATTACTAATAGGAATGCAGCCTGCCAAAGGACAGTCTCAAGGAGATTTACATCACTCTATCCAGTACCGCTCCACACTGAATGATACGAACATAAGAGAAGACAAGCCGATAGCCAAGCTCAGTCTTGACCAATTCGAATTACAAGGCAATAACGGAGCCACCATCGAAGGTGACTTCAGCTATGGCACAGATGAAAGTAAGATATCAATAGAGGTTGATTATGAACGCACCAATGGAGAAACTGATGAAAATGAATTATGGGGAGTTTATAGCCGCTCAGTTTCTGCCAACTGGAATGTTCTTACCGGAATACGCCATGATTTTCAGTTAGAGAACACCAGCCGTAACTGGTTTGCCATTGGAGTTATTGGCGAAACGCCCTACTCTTTCGAAATGGATGCTGTACTTTTCTTTGGTAGAAGTGGTAGCACAGCCCTTCGTATAGAAGGGGAGTATACGTTCAAAATTTCAGAAAAAGTGAGCTTAGTACCACGTGCTGAGCTAGATTTCTTTGGGCAAAATGATGCGAGTGTGGACGGCGGTTCTGGTCTATCCGAAATAGAAATCGGCGTGCGCTTACGTTATGAAATTCACCCCAAGTTTTCCCCCTATATTGGCATTCATCAATATCGAAATGCCGGTAATACGGCTGACTTTGAACGCGAAGAAGGAGAAATGGTATACGATACTGTATGGGTTCTTGGATTTAGGGCTTGGCTATAAGGCCGAAGAGTACTATTCTCCGAATGCCTAGTATCTACACTAAACCAATAAGCCCTCTAAAATCTCATCCTCACGAATATCCCAGCATCAACTCAAACCGCCCCACACTAAGTTGCTAGTAAGAAGAACTTTTAAGGGTACCCAAAGGAAATCAATAGACCAGAATACAGACAGCCAATTGACGCTCTAATCTACCTTAAATATTTCTCTAACTCCGATGCTGTATCCTACCGCGGGAACTCTTCAGTGATTTTCGCCATTGAGTTTTTTCTTTGATAGTTTAAGGCAAGGGAAATTACGCGTCTCTTACCTGCGCGCGATTTGCTTCCAAGCAACGAAAGTCATCAATTGCTGGGAACCCAAAAAAACCTATAATACCACTATCAAAATAATCCTTAAAAGCTAAGCCTTTTTGTTATTTACAATACCTTTAAACACTCTGCCCGATAGCTTCAACAACATCGCTCGGCTCAATAGTCTAGGAAGTAAAACAAGCGTCCACTTTTGCTTACCCGAAAGCACATAACTTTTCTTTGCCAAGAATCCATTGATTCCAACCAGAGCAACGTGCTCAGCGGTTTCATATAAATTTTCATCAACGCTTACCTTATTATTTGCCACCTCAGCAAAATTTGTCTTGGTTCCACTGGGGCAGAGGCAGGTAACAGTGACTCCCGTTCCAAGCAGTTCATTATGTAGAGCTTCTGAGAAATTCAACACATAACTTTTAGATGCAGAATAAACCCCTGCATAGGGTACTGGCATTAAAGCTGCACTGGAAGCCACATTGATAATCCCCCCTGTATTTCTTGACTTCATTTCAGGAAGGTATAAATAGCATAACTCAGTTAAGGTATTAATATTAAGCTGAAGTAAACTTCTGTATGTCTTCAAGTCAAAGTCTTGGAAATTCCCCCATTTACCGAATCCTGCATTATTGACTAAGATATCTATTGCCAATCCCCGCGATTGGGTTTCGATATATAGTTTCTGTGCGGCACCTTCCACGCTTAAATCAATTTCAATAATATCCACTTTAACTGAATACCTCCCTTCAATCTTCCTGGCTATCTCCGATAAAGCCCTATAGTTACGGGAAACTAAAATGAGGTTCGCGCCTTTCTTTGCACATTCATAAGCAAAGGCTTCGCCGATACCAGAGGAGGCGCCGGTTATCAATACAACTTTTTTATCCATCTGTATGTTCCCCTTGTAAGAAATTCAACTGAATTGCCATAATCACGGTTGCACAACCAATTCAACCTGTCCTTCTGCAATAAACTTCCTCCACCAGGGAAGAGTCGGAGCCGGCATACGCACATCAACCGGGGCACCAATAATGGGGGTCAGGATCGCCGCCCCATGGGGTTCTGCAGCAGCTAGCGCTCGCTCTAGAGGTTCAAACCAATCATGCAGGGCAAGATCAAAAGTACTGTTATGGATGGGCACCATAGCGCGACCACGCAGATCCAGGTGAGCCTGCACACTCTCTTCCGGCATCATGTGAATTTCACTCCACAGATCGTTGTAGGCACCAGTTTCAATCAAGGTCAGATCAAACGGGCCCAAGCGTTCACCTATCTCCCGAAAACCACTGAAATAGCCGCTATCACCGCTAAAGAAAATTCGGGCATCGCGCCCGGCAATCGCCCAGCTGGCCCACAGAGTCTTATCACGGTCAGTAAGGCCGCGTCCGGAAAAATGTTGAGCCGGAGTTGCAGTAAATTGCAAGCTGCCAACAGCATATGACTGCCACCAGTCAAGCTCGGTAATCTTGTCTGATGCAACCCCCCAGTCCCGCAAATAATTGCCAACCCCCGTGGGAACAAGAAATCGTTCTACTCTCTCATCCAGGATACGCACGCTGGCTTTATCCAGATGATCGTAGTGATCGTGGCTTATTATTACGGCTTTTAGTGCTGGTAAGTCCTGCAGAGACAGAGGTAGCGGGTGAAAACGCTTCGGTCCCATCCACTGCACTGGTGAGGCTCGCTCACTGAATACCGGGTCAGTGAGCACGTATTCTCCATCGAGACGGATCAGTACTGATGAGTGTCCCAAACGATAGACTGTAGGCTGATTCTCGTTACTGGTAAGTACTTCCTTTGTAATCGGCTGCAGTGGAAGGGGCGCTTTCGGTAACGGCGCAGCCCTCTCTGCGCGAATGTAGGCACCGATAATCTCAACAACCTTACCCATCCCGGCTTTATAGTCGACTTCTGAGTTTTGAAACTTATTCGGCTGAGTAGCACAGCTGTTAAACAGACCAACGGACATACCTACCACTCCTAATAATAACCACCAGTGTTTTTTCATAGATACCACCAAGTAAACTATACAGTGCAGTTTATTACCGACAGATACAAAAGTAAACTAATTAGTGTAAAATCAATTATGAAGTAAGATTCACCGCCAGGCGGATTTCCTAGTGCAATCAGAAGTACCGAGAGTCATATGAACGAAAAGAAGCCAACCAGAAGTGAGCTGAAGCGCCAGGCCATTATTGATGCCGCTAAACAAGCTTTTCAGGAACTCGGTGTTCAGGGTACCAGCATGGATGAATTGGCAGCCCGTGCTCAAGTATCCAAGCGCACTGTATATAATCACTTTGCCAGCAAGGAAGCGCTGGTTATGTTTTTGATTGGCGAACTCTGGCAACAGGCAACCCAATCCCCTGGCTGCGAATACAATCCGAACAGCGACCTCCATACACAGTTGCGCGCCCTGCTCGAGTTGGAGATTAAAACCATCTGCAACCCCCAGTATATTGAATTGAACCGAATGGCTTTCGACTACTTTTTCCACCAACCGGAAGCCCTGCGCAAAGAGATGGAAAAGTTCAAAGCGAATGAAACCGGCGTACAGCGCTGGATAAAATCTGCTTTAGCCGATGGCCGTTTGAGGCAGCTGGATCTAGAGATCGCCAGCGGCCAGATACACAATTTGATAAAGGGAAGTTGCTTTTGGCCACAGCTGCTCCAGCTTTCTGGCCAACCGACCCCTACTGAGCAAGAAGCTCTGGCCGAGCGCACTACAGCTATGTTTTTGAGTCATTATCGAGCTTAAAAGGTATAGTGTTAAATATCAATGAAAGCACTTAGTTCCTCCTGGGTCCGCCTATAGAAATTATCTAACCCACTAATCGTAAAAATTTTAGTGGCTTAGTTTCTCGCTATTGAAGCAAGAGCAGGCGCTATGGCAGAAACCCGCTTCAATATAAATGTGGCACTGGAAGTTTCCCGAGATCTAAATTGATTATGAGAATTATTTCATTATGAACAACGGGAAGATAAGATATTGATATCAATAGTTAAAATCAGCCTTTTCATGAAATAAATCTAGAAGCCCCTAAAATTCATAGTGGGAAAAATGTATTAACATTTCACCTAGATAAGGCCATCTACTCCACCCACTACTAGATTAATAAACTTAGATACGGCCTATGTATTCGATATAAAGTTGCTACGAACAAAGGGAATAGACATATATGATCAGAGAGTACAAATTGAGTGACTTGGACATCATTTTAGATATTTGGTTAACAGCCTCGATCAATTCACACAGATTTATCTCTTCTGAGTTCTGGGAATCACAGCTGGAAGATATGCGCGATATCTATATCCCAAACTCAGAAACCTATGTCTTTGAGAGAGACAGAAAAGTAGCTGGGTTTTATTCCCTCAATGGTAGTTCATTGGCTGCAATCTTTGTTTATCCACACGTCCAGGGTCAAGGTATAGGAAAGCAACTTCTGTCTCATGCAAAGTCTCAACAGTCTCATCTGACACTCTCCGTCTATAAAGAAAATACACCCAGTTATCATTTTTATCTCTCTCAAGGTTTCCTACCAATAAAGGAACAACTAGATAAATATACGGGACATATTGAATATCTAATGAGTAATAAAGCACAATAAGCCACCCTACTGTCTACCTTTTTTGAGCCTCACTTCGGATAGCTTCTATTTATTGCACCAATACGAAAAAAATGAAGCAATGACAAGGACGATGCTATGATTACACTTCCACAGTTAACAGAATTACTTGGCTGGGCATCAATAATCAATATTGCCTACCTTCTCCTGGCAACAATAGTTATTTCTTTTATGAATAAGTGGTTATCTTCTATTCATAGTAAGCTATTTAGATTAAAGGCTGGAGAGTTGAACTCCAAGTACTTTGACTTCCTGAGTATTTACAAAATCGTGACACTGGTATTTATCGTGGCGCCATATATCGCTCTGAAAATTATGGGTCAGTAATTATCCAAACAAACTGCCAAATTTCATTTAAACCTCAAGAACCAATAAAATGCCTACCACAGATCTAAAGTCAAAACTTGACGCGATATTCGACAAGCATGTACAGGCTGAACTTGCCGGCGATCTCGATGGAACCCTGTCCACTATGGCGCCCAATCCTCATATCGTAAATATACCAACCATGCTAGGTGGTCAGGGCCCTCAGAGCATCCGTACATTTTACTCCAAACATCTTATAGGGCAGTTTTTTCCACCCGATGTTACTTTCGAAACTATTTCTAGAACATACAGCGAAGAGCGACTCGTCGATGAGTTGATCATATCATTCACTCATACTATAAAGATGGACCACATGCTACCGGGAATTGAACCAACTGGAAGGCGAGTTGAAGTAATATTTATTGTTATTGTGGGCGTTGAAAATGACAAGGTAGCTTACGAGCATATTCTGTGGGACCAGGCAAGTGTTCTGGTCCAGCTTGGCCTATTAAACCCAGAAGGTCTTCCGGTTGTTGGCGCAGATGCCGTAGCAAAAATCAGAAATCCAGCCTTGCCGGATCCTTTTTTTGATGGCTCCTAAAAAATCAGTATTTGCGACCCATTCATTTCATGTTATAGATGTTGCTTATCTAAATTTTCCAGGTGTATTAGTTGAGCATTGAGCCTAGCCTATATTTTTATCTTAATATTCTTTTAGATATTATTTATTTTATATAGAGAGCTATTTTCAAATCATAAAATGTACCCCCCAATTTACTGGTAAATTCTGCGGTAGATTTTGTTCATTAATGAAATAGAGTCATAAATAACACTACCTAAGGCTAAGAATCTCGCACCCTCTGGCTTAGAAAATTTTATTTCTTTATTTCTGAGAGGTCCTTTACAACTCTCACATGCTGCATCATACCGCCATCTTCATGATATAGCAGGTGGCAGTGTAAAGGGTATTTACCCGTAAAGTCTTTAAAACGGGTTCGAAATTTTACATATCCATGTGGAGGCACCTGGAAAGTATCGCACCAGAATGGCAGCTTCAGTGTATGGTGCATCGGGTCTTCACCTACCACTTCAATAACATAGTAAGGATTGACATGAATATGTATCGGGTGAGGAAACTCACTCTCATTGACCAGAGTCCACTCCTCTATCGCATCTAACTCAACATAGTGGTTTACCACATCACAACCACCAAATGGCGCATGATCAATACTTACATTTAGACCACGGAAATATTTGTCCGGATCATCCAGCGTATTGGCCTGCAAGGTCAATCGCCGTGTATTAGTGATCTCATCATCTGTAATAGGCTTTAAAAGATCAACCTTAAAACTCTCAGGAAATGGAGGTGGAGCACACCTTGACGGAGGCTTGCTGGGAGCGTAAATAGCAGTACCAATCTCCTCACCCTGCTCAATCGCGATAACAAACAACGGGCTATTATTGTGGTACTTGTAGTGCGGCATCTGCTGAAATTCAATGGCGTTATTATATACATAGAAATGCGCACCGGGCGTTGCAGCCTCACTAATTTTGAGAAACAAGGAAGCGCGATTCGCGGGACCCAAACTTACGCCATCCTGCAGGCGGTAGTCTTCTGTGGGATTCCCATCAAAGCCGTAAATGTACATCTGCGCGAACCAAGGGCAGTCTATGTCTATTGACGTGCGAGTGGTTGCATTGAGGAGACGCAAGTTCAGTAACTCTCCCACCGTCGCATGTATCACTGGGCAATATTGACCATTCACAGTAATGCAGTATTCACTGTCGGGGAACTTGGCAACCTGATGTTGGTCCTCCACTCTTCCTTTTTCATCTACCGCAATATTTTGAAATACCAATACATATTCCTTAACACCCATCGCCTCCAGTTCATCATCAAAATCGTCACGTACAATTAAGGCACCAGCCATACCACTTCCGACTTGTATCGCGACAGAGCCGTGTTTATGAGGGTGATACCAGTAGAGGCCGGGCGGGTGATTTTTTGGAATATCATATTCATAGGTGAAATTTTCACCCGGCGGAATTTTCATACAAACATTATCACCTGGAGACTCTGGGGAAACGTGAAGTCCGTGTGTATGCAGGTTATAAGTATTGAATTCATGAGGAAAATTGATCATTCCGGAATCACCCTCTTCCTCTTCAGGTGGCAGCTTGTTATTGGTTTGAATTGTCAGATGGCTACCGGGGCGTATTTCAATGGTCGGCCCGGTAAGGGTAAACCCAGCTTCCCGGGTGATTGAAGATGAAAATACACGTGTCCAGACAGGAGTTTCATTTTTTTTGTAAAAACTGAAGACATTGTTCTCTTCGTACTGAACATCCAATTCAACACGTAGATTCCTATCTGCCTTACTCATCGAATATACCGGTGGGTTTACCAGCGGCTCTAAGAAAGAGATATTCTTTCGATTATTCACGGTATCGCCTCAAATCCTTTTAAAGGCATAGAAAATATTAATACACTAGCGTCATCGATATAACCGCTCTCTTGGTTATAACTTCTGGAAAAAAGTTCTCTATATAGTATCCCAGCCTGGGATCAACTTATCCAAGTATAGAGTTCAGTGTAGGCCACTGAGTGTCTGTCAAAGAATGACATCTATATAAGCCTGGAATGAAACAGGTAAGAGAAGTAATCTACGCTTTAGCCGATCTAATTACGAGTGTAAAAAATCCCCATCAAGGAGCCTTTCTCCAAAACTTACAATTTATCTTAGGCATATCCCAATTACGACCTCTATCCGGTTCATACCGGCGCGCCATACGGCTCCAGTGAGAACAGTATCCAGAGTTAGGGATTAGCTTCATTCGATCCTCAATCATCAGCAACAACAACTGAGATTTAAGTAACCAATAGGTGGTCATCTAAAGAAAAATAGCCTTGGATAAAAAATCTTTTAATCTGAATAGAGAAAGACCAAGCATACCGAAGTCTTGATTACCTTTGCGAACAAAACAACAGAATCTATTCACAATACTTATAAATTTTACTTTCAGAACCAAACTCCAAGGCTGATTATTTCAGTTAAAAGATAGGCATAAATGAATTGTTGAGATTTTATTCGGCTAAGAAACCTAGAAAAATTTCCCCTGGCTACTTAATTTGAGAATATCTGCTTACTACATTATTGGCTCTGCATCCTTGCGACCAGGTTCCATCTTTGAATTTTACGGCGCTGTAAAAGTAAACATTAATTTCATCAAATTACTATTCCTTTGATGTTTCTACAGCTTGATTACTTTGACATATCTGGTGCCTGAAACTGATCATAATGATCAAATTCGCAATAAACCAAAGGTCTTTAATGATAAAAATTCCACTGGATGCTAGAACCCACGGTTTTTCCCAGCTCCCGGGATAACTAAGCAGGAACGTTTGGGTAGTAACAAAAACAGCCCCACAAAGTAATACTCCAGGCCAGAAGAGTGCCCTAACATGAATACCTATAGCCAATATAACCAAGGCAAGCAGATCATAAACGCCAATAATATTGGATGCTTGCTGGACACTGAAAAAGTTATACAACCAGGACATCAATGGGGAACTATTCACCAGCCCTTCGATACCTTGGGCCTCTATAGCGGTGAATTTCATTCCTCCAATCCACAATAGAACCAGGCCAACTGGTAGAAAATTCAGCCATATATATTTCCTTGAAGGTGCAGATTTATAGCCGAGCCAGGTCAGTCCTATTACGATCAGGGAAAAATATTTTATGACTCCCTGCCCAGAACCTATAGCTGGAAAACCGCCAAGTGCGTCAATCCAGTGTGTGCTGCCAAAAAGGCTCAGCAGGGGCACTATGGATAGTGCGATGATCAAGAGCGCCAAAGGCAGGATAAATTTTTCTATAAAGATAGATAGCACAGAGAGTAGGGCAGCTATGGTGAAGATTATCGCAACAGCGGTGGCAATTCGTGAAAGTCCCGCGCCTCCTTCGAAACCATAAAATGCCATGATGGATCCCAGCCCCCCCTGCTGACCGGAGAAAAGCGCGGCTGCGAGCAATGCGAAGGAAATAGCCAGGAGGGCAAATGGTAGTTTCCGCAAACAAATATTCATCATTCAATGACCTGGAAGTAATTAAACTTTCAAGGAGCCGCCTTACGGCAATCTCCCATTCCTTATGCCTTGCCAGCAGGAGCAGCCTGATGGCAGATGCTTTGAAGGAACTTACTTACAGTTGTCGTCACGACTTCGGGAATTATTACAACTCCAACGTCTTTCACTTTGACTTAGCAGCCAGGCTTAGTCACAACTGAGCCTACTCCAGAATCAGGGTGCCTCGGTACATCTGCATCTGACAGGTAAATGGATATTCCCCAGGGTTTGCTGCCGGCAATATAACCGGAGTATCCCTGTGCAGAGTAAGCTCAGCGCTGACTTCCAAGTCTGGAAATAACACCCACTCCGAGCAGGGACTCGGATCTTCGCGAAGAAAGTGCAAGGTTGCAGCTCGGCCCGCCGGAAGGCGAATATGATCTGGCTCATATACCCCATCTTTGACCAGTATTTGCAACTTATCTGCGGTGGGCATGGCTTTGTTGGCTTTGCGCTTTGGTCCTAGCCAAAACCACCAGACAATGCCAACAATGAGCAGCAATCCCACCAGATTAACGAGTATCGCTCCCATTAGCGCACCTCCGAAGGTTTGAAAAAGCGCAGGCGATTTGCATTACTAACAACAGTTAGCGAGGAAAATGCCATTGCAGCTCCCGCCACAATCGGGCTTAGTAGCATTCCAGTTATTGGGTATAAAACCCCCGCGGCGATAGGAATGCCCAGTGTGTTATAGATAAAGGCACCAAACAGGTTCTGCTTGATATTGCGGAGGGTCGCACGGGATAGCTCTACAGCGTTGGCAACGCCGTGTAACGATGAGCGCATCAGAGTGACATCTGCACTCTCAATTGCAACATCCGTACCTGCTCCAATAGCAAAACCCACATCTGCACGAGCCAGCGCCGGCGCATCATTGATTCCATCACCTACCATGCCCACACGTTCACCACCTTCTTGTAGCTCGGCGACAATGCGCTCTTTATCCTCCGGTAAAAGATCTGCATGAACTCTATCGATCTGCAGCTTTTTGGCGACTGCCTCTGCACTCCCTTTGTTATCACCAGTCAGCATCTCAATTCTTAGTCCCAGCTTGCTCAGGCGCTCTATGGCTGCTTGAGCATCATCACGAATAGGGTCAGCTACAGCAATTATGCCTTGCAGCTCTCCGTCCACTGCGGCGTACATTACTGTACGCCCGGCCTCAGCCAAGGTATCAGCTCGGCTCCGCCAGGAAGCCAGGGGTATATTTTCTTTGTGCATTAGTTTGCTGTTACCGAGCAGCACTTTCTTGCCAGAAATAATCCCTGTCACACCGTGGGCAGTTGTTGCGTGGAAGTCACTGGGAGACTGCAGCTGCAGTTCTTTTTCTTGGGCCGCGCTGACTATAGCTTCAGCCAGAGGGTGCTCAGAGCCCTGCTCCAGACTCGCGAGCAGTTGCAGTAATTCATCACTGTCACCATTGCATTCGATATCGGTAAGGCGTGGTGAGCCTTCCGTAAGGGTACCTGTTTTATCAACAACCAGGACGTCCAGATTACAGGATTGTTGCAAAGCTTTACCATTGCGTACCAGCACTCCATTTTCAGCGCCCTTCCCCACTCCCACCATTACGGATAGCGGAGTAGCGAGCCCCAAGGCACAGGGGCAGGCTATGATCAATACCGAAGTAAGCACCACCAGCATATGGGCAGCTTGGGGCTCTGGGCCGAAGTTAAACCAGATGAGAGCCGCAACAACAGCAATAATCATAACCACCGGTACAAAAATCGCAGAAATTCTATCGGCCAGGCGTGCGATGGGTACCCGCGACCCCTGGGCGTTCTTCACCATTTCAATAATCTGCGCAAGGCGTGTATCGGCTCCGACTTTTTCCGCAAGAAACAGCAGGCTACCGTTTTTATTGAGAGTACCTGCTGTCAGGCTATCCCCTTCGTCTTTTTTTACCGGGACCGGCTCACCGGTGAGCATAGACTCATCCACCAAGCTTTTGCCCTCGAGAACCCGGCCATCCACAGGAATTTTCTCCCCCGGACGCACACGCAGCTGGTCACCTTCCTGTACCTGCTCTATCGGGAGATCTACCTCTTTACCATCTCGCAACACACGAGCCGATACATCTTGTAGTTCCAGCAACTTTTCCACCGCGGCACTGGTGCGCCCACGGGCCCGCACTTCCAGGGCCTGTCCCAGGCTGATCAGGCCAATAATCATGGCACTGGCCTCAAAGTACACATGGCGAGCAGATTCTGGCAACAGATGGGGAACCAGCACCACCATCATCGAGAAAAGCCAGGCTGTACCAGTACCCAATGCAACCAAGGTATCCATAGTGGCACCGTGGTGGCGCAGCGCCTTCCAGGCCCCACTAAAGAAATGACCGCCGCAGAAAACCAGCACTGCCAGAGTAATCAGTCCTGTTGCACCCCAAGCGAGCTGCTCATTGAGGGTGTTCACAGATACTTTATCGGTAATCAGACCCCAGGCCATCAGCGGTACGCCCACCCCCAAGGCGAAGGCTGAGCGCCACAACAGCTGGCGATAATGTTGCTGTTCGTGGGCTCTTTGCTCGGCGCGCTGATCACGCTCACTGCTCTTTGCTATCTCGGCGTCATAGCCCGCGGAACGCACCGCCTCAATACAAGTCTGAGGTTCTGCTTTGCCGTGAACTATAAGGGTTTTGTCAGCAAGATTTACCCTGGCATCCTCTACACCACCAGCTTGCCGTACCGCACCTTCGATCTTGTTTACACAGCCGGCGCAACTCACGCCGCTGAGGCGGAACACCATTTGTGCTGAATGCTGCTTCTTGGCCATATTGCTCTCCCTCAAAACCGTTTCTGGCGACAAAGTTACAACCTTCCCGCTAGGGTAAGGCAACAGTTTGCGCCAGCAATCCCTTCTTTTATAGGGTTCGGCCGCCAATCTTCAGCTTAGTGTTTTGCTCAAAGACTTGGAGCTACGCACAAGGCGAGTGCAAAGGCCGCGCAAGCCCTTCTCCGGGGTGTTATTATCGCGCCATGAAACACCCCCTGCTCCCTGAAAGACCCCTGAGTATCTCACCGACTCTGGCTGCAACCGTTGGCCTGGAGGAGGCTGTATTGCTCACAGCGCTCGGCGACTTGACGCCTTTCCTACCCTTGGAGCCTTATGGGGGGCGGGATTGGTACACAGCACAGGGAGAACAGCTATACCTGCTACTACCCTTTTGGCAAGCAGCGGATATCCAGCGTGTGGCTACCAGCCTGCGTAACCAGGGTGCACTGTTACTCGGTGCTGCCCCTTTTGGCAGTAGCGAAATCCTGAAATTTGCCCTGCCGGGAGAATACAAACACCCTATAGCGACACCGCCAACTCCCCAGGTCCAAATCCCACCGAGCCGCAGTGCCAATACTATTGCACCAGGCTGGCAGCCCGATGCAGAGACCATGGCGCGTATCAGCCAGCTGGGCATCCCCGAACACTTTGTGCGCGAGCAGTTACCGGAATTTGTAACCTACTGGCGTGAACGCGCCGAGCCGCGACACTCCTTTGGTTCACTATTCCTACGCCAGGTTAAAGGCAAGTGGGAGGCTTTTCGCGCCACCGCTCAACGCAAGCAAGCCCTGCCGGATAACTGGCAACCGAGCAACGACACCTTGCGAAAACTGGCCGACGAGGGTGTGCCCAGTACATTTGTCAGCCGCGGCCTGCAGCGTTTCCTCGATTACCACCGCTCCAGTGGCAAACAATCCATATCCTGGGATCTGGAATTCAATGACTGGATCATGGAAGACTGGGAAAAGCAGGAAACCCCATTTATTGAAAAGCGTAAACCCACCGCGATGACCCGTGACTGGCAACCCAGTGAACATACCTGGGAGCAGTTACAACGCTTGGCCATTAATCCGCGCTTTGCCGCAGAGCTACTGCCAGAATTTATCTATAAATGGACTGAGCGAGGTGGCCACAGCGCACGCTGGGGGGAGCTGTTTATTGAATACGCTCGAGAGGAGTGGGCCTACTACTGCCAGGGTATTGAGAAAAACCCTGTGGCCAAACCTATTCCACGCAACTGGCAACCTGGGGGCGACTGTCTGAGTCACCTGGTGAATCAATGCGAGATCGACCGAGATTTTGCCCTGTCGCTAGTAGCGGAATTTATTATTTACTGGCGCGGCCAAAACGCCGCACGCAAAAGCTGGGACGCCGTTTTTGTGCGTCACGCACGCCACCAGTGGGCGGAGCGCAACAAATTGGCAATAGGAAACTCTTATGGCAACCCACAAGACTCCAATAGCAGCGCAAACCAGCGCACCCGCGACCGATCAATCGGCGACATACTCACAGACACAAACTGGTAGTGGACAGAGCCAGGAACAAGTCAACGAAAAGAAGCGTGCAATCAACGAAGTATTCGCACTGTTTAAGTTAAACTATCATAACCAGTTCAGTGCTGCCTTCCCGGACACAGAAACTCTACACCATGCCAAGCGCCTATGGCTGGAAGCTTTACTCTCATTTGCCCCCGAAGACATTATGCAAGGCGCAAAGCGTGCGATCCTCCAGAGCGAATACTTGCCCACAGTGCACAAAATGCTGCAGCTCTGTGCCGCCGGCGAAAATGGCCTACCGGAATCCCGCGCGGCTTACCGTGAAGCCTGCAATGCTCCCAGTCCAAAAACCAATCATAGGTGGAGCCACCCTGCGGTTTATCATGCCGGACGCGAGTCTAATTGGTTCTTTCTCGCCAATAATCCCGAATCCGTAGCCTACTCCGTATTTGCAGAGCACTATCGCAAGTTTTGTGCTCGAGTGTTAGAGGGAGAAAAGCTTCCGGCCCCGGAGCAGTTGAAGCTGGAGGAAAAGCCCGGCACCCCACTCTCCAAGGAAGAAAATGCACAAAAAATGGCGGAGCTACGCGCGGAACTGGGAATCTGACCTAAGACCAGGATATTTTTAGTAAGCCGGCAAATCCATGTCGGCGGCAACTTCTGGCTCCGCATTCTCCTAAAAAGATAACAGAAGAAATTGTTTAGAATTTAACATTTAGATACACCAAAATCCCTCAATAATAATTAGAGGAAAGTATTCCTAAGATACTTAAGGATCATTAAAAAGGACCCATTAATGAAACTAAAAATCTTACTACCCATCCTTATCTCATCTTTCCTGCCACTCCAAACCTTTGCAGTCACGGAGCATTCTCACAACCTCACCAGTATTTCTGATGAAGATGTTGCACATCAACGTGCAAACCTGGCAAAGAACACACAAGGAAGAGGTTTTGGACCTCAATCTCCCCGCGATATTGACCTCATTGAAGGTAGGAATACCATTTCTTTTAGTTTGGCCCCTGCCTACTCCAGCATGAATCTTTGTAATATCCACTTTCATAAAAATGCCGAACATAAAGGAGGGGAATTTACTATCTTTGCTGGGAATGGAAATGGCCTTGGATACGACACTGGCTTTAAATTTTCCGGAAGCCTGTCAGCGGCTGAGCTAGCAGCTATCAATCAAGATATTTGCCCCAGTGAACATGGCGGATTGCGCCCAGGTGATACCATTGAAGTTCACTATGTTCATTCATCTGCCAAAACCATACCTGGCCCCTCCCTGGGCGCCTGCCTGAATGACTCAGTCAGGAACCCCCAGTTACGGGTTGAAGCTCAGGTTTACGTACTGGTGAATGACCACAATGCCCTTGATTTCAGAGAACTGACAAAGCTCGGAGAGCATAAAGGGTTTCATCAAGCAGTAAATATTCCAGCTAACACCGGACTGCCAATTCAATATCCAGGCTCAACAACTGGCCCTGGATATAATGAACAAGGTTCTCCTTTCCAAGTAACCTGGAGCGTCAGGCCTCGTGTTGCAAAGGTCAATATTAAATCAGTAGACAATTGGTGCCGTGAAAATGTATTCAATGAAGATCATGCCCACGGCGTAAGAAATCTTATTACAAATCCAGACCTTCTTTCTGGGGTTAATCCATAACCTTGATCAAAGCACCGGAATATCTATAGTTCTAGCCTAGGGAGTGCTTACTTAAATAAGCACTCCTAAAATAAGCAACCAGAGTCTGGAAGTGTGTTACGCCACACCCTAATTCAATACGCTCGCCCCCAACACCTTCCAACATATACAACTTATAAATTATTAAATCTCACCTTAAAAATCATCATCCCATAATATCGATTTGGAGAAGCATTCACCACGGCATACCGACAAACTGAATCAAAAATCAAATGACAAATACTGTATCTATATACAGAAAAATGACACTGAAGTAATTTTACTTTCTTTACGAAAGAAATTTCATGCAAAGCCTTGACAAGTTAACCATATAGCCACCTAACTTTCTGTATGTTATTTTTATGGATACCGAGCCCCTATGTGACATCCATATGCAAAAAATATTAGCTTTATCGACCATATTGTTTTTTGGCTTTATTTTGTGGGTAATTTACTTAGCTAACACAGGCAGCAGCAGTATATTTTTTGAACTGGTGAGAGC
Organism: Microbulbifer sp. NBRC 101763; assembly: GCF_040371615.1. NCBI lineage: Bacteria > Pseudomonadati > Pseudomonadota > Gammaproteobacteria > Cellvibrionales > Microbulbiferaceae > Microbulbifer > Microbulbifer sp. NBRC 101763. The sequence continues at coordinate 393,764 of NZ_BAABQV010000002.1, read as the reverse complement.
TATCCCCTACGGGGATAAAATCGGGCACATAGTATTATTTGGCACACTTACATTAATCTTGACGCTGTCTTCAAGGAAAAAATTTTACTGTCTGGGCTCCATACATATTTACTATGGGGCGATAGCAGTATTTCTTTTTGCTTTAAGTGAAGAAGTCACACAGGCCTTCCTCCCCTCCAGAACCTTTGACTTCATTGATTTAGCAGCTGATCTTATCGGTATAGGTACAGCGAACATTACGGTTAATCTCTTACAAAGAAGAGAAAAGTACATTTGAATACGAATGGAAAAATTTACTTTTACCATCCTTTTAAAAAAATTTATTGATGAGCAGCCATCTGACAATTTCGGATGGCCGCTGGAAATAGAAGCGCAAGCAGAACAATAAAACTATCAGTTTGCTGTAGCGGAAGATAGATTCAATATATTTTCAATTTTCTGCCAGGAAACCAGCTTAAAGTTTTGCCTACCACTTGGCATACGGTTTCTTCCATCCTGAACCACTAATAACCCCATTGGGAATTCAGTACCAAGGTTTGCACCAGTTACGGCCAGGCCATCAGTCTCTGAGCTGGCATCTATACCTAACTCCCTGTTCATGTCCACACGGAAATTACCGATAAACTCAGTCCCAGAGCGACTGAATAATGCATAGCTGTTGTTCCCCTGGCTAGATGCCACCAGATATCCACTATCTTCATGCAGATACAAGGCCAGCCCCTCTACATCAGCCACTAGACTTTTAGTATTAACCTCCGCTACAAGTTTAGGCTTACCCATCCCGGCACTGTATCTGTGCAAATCCAGCTTCCATATTCCCCTGTCTTCTTCACCGTAGAAAAGCTGGCCATTCTGGGCATCGACAACGCACCCTTCTACCTGACCCTCGACAGGTAAACGGGATACGTGTTTAAGTTGCCAATTTCTAGCATCTTGACCCAAGTGAATATCCAGCTGATGTAGCTCTCCCTCCTTATCAGATACCCAGACGCTAAGCCGGCTATCCATATAATAAAGGCACAAGCCATAGGGGTCCTTCATATTCAGTTTCTGTAATCCCAGATATTCAACTTTCCCTGATTTTTCTATGGCAAATAAGTCAATACCCGGCGTGGAGCGGTTGGAAGCTGCTGCAATTGCACTATAAGTAGGATGCTGTATTTCGCTGATATCTACATTATTCACTCGCCCTACGGCAAATTGCTGCACCAGTTGCCCGGATAAACCATAGATATTTAAGCCATATTTTTTATCAGTGCCCAGAATTAAGCTTTGCTCAGGGTGAAGCCGATTCACCCAAATAGCTGGATCATCTGCAGCGTCTCCAGCTGAAGAAACCGGCTGTGTTTGGGCACTGGCAGGAATACGCGGTATGAATTCATCCACCAGTTGCAGGTCAGGATGTTCAGGAGGATTGAGAGGTTCATACTCAAAGTACAGAAGGGAATCTACTTCCTCATCCAAAACCACAATATTTTTGCCTATAACGCCAACAGAAGCTGGATAATAATTACTATCAATATAGATAGTCTGATCAGACCCTTCTTGTAAATTTTTTAACTCATAGCCTTGCAGGCGAGCATCCGCTGTTAACCATAAATAATTGCCAGAGTGATCAATCCAAAGGCCGCCAAAATCCTCCCCGAGTTGATCTGCTTGCATGAGTAATTTTCTTTCCTCATCCTTTTCAGCATCAGCATTCATACTGATAATACCGATTGGCGGCTGGGAGAAGAGCAGCTTCCCATTAAAGGGAGCGACTGCACATGCATTCACCTGCTCACCAAAATACAGGGGGCGAATTTCTACAAGCTCCCATGTAGAAGGTCCAGGGCTTACCAGGTATTCGTGCCCTAACCCATCATCTCCAATAGTAAATAGATGAGTACGATCATTATTCTGATAAAAACACAGGGCGCTTTGCGGAGAAATTTCATCACGGCCGCCAAGATACTGCAAAACTGGTTTGCGATCGATCCCTCCCTTTAACTTGTAAAGTTTCACCTCTGCAGATAGCTCATCATAGGCTGCCACAAGGAGGCTGCCTTGTGACAAACTTTGTATAGCCAAAGTTTCTACCCGGCCAGGAGCAGATACCAGGTGATCTCCATTGCTATCTAGTAATAAGACGCCTTTATTTTTACTGGCAATTAATAGTGCACTCTTTCCCGGAAACTGAACGGGTAACATCTGTTCAGCTCCAATGCCCTGGAGATCGATTTTTTCTATCGGCTGCACCTTTTTGACACGTAAAACCTGATCCCAACGAGCATCACAACCTCCGAGAATACTACTCAGTAAAAGGCAAATAAGGAGGTAGTACTTATTTTTCATGGTAATCCACCAGCAGAAAATATAAACCCCGTTACTAAATAGGGGGTTGGCAATACCTATTAAAATTTTAGAAAGTGCTATAACTCAAACCCAGTGCATAGGTTGGACCATACTCCTCATACTGGCCATTAAAGCCTGAATTATGTGCGTAGTAAGGCTCATCAGTGAGGTTCACCCCGGTAAAGGTCAGTTGCAGTCCGTTATCGAAACGATAGCGTGCGGATAAGTCCAACTGTAGATGATCATCCTCATAGCGATCAGCAGTAGAATTCTCCAAATCCACCTCCAATAAACGCTCGCTGCGATAAGCAGCTGATAACCGCATGCTAAATGCATCGCGCTCATAACCCATCACAAAATTAGCCACCAGATCTGCTTGCGAAGGCAAAGAAATCTTATCGCTACGCTCCCTATCTGGCCCCAGGCCCAAGCGTGCTTCAGAGTCTGTCACAGTGGCATTTGCGCGTAACAGGAACCCGTTTTCGAAACCCCTGGTCCAAGCCAGCTCCATACCATTGAGACGGGCGGAATCACCATTTACCGGTTGTAATACTTCAGCCTCGTCAACACTCAAATTCCCCACATACTGACTGTAATCCACAACACTGGAAACATCGGACAGAACAATGAAATTGTCGATACGCTTGTGGAATAACCCCAGGGAGAGCATACCCAAATGGTCTGCATAGTACTCGGCAGAGAAGTCCAGATTGCGCGACTGGTACGGATCTAGCGCAGGATTACCGGCCTCCACTTCCAGCTTGTCATCGTCATACTCTATCTTGGCCGGCGATGGGTTCAGGTGTCCGAAGGATGGGCGCGAAAGAGACTCACTATAAGCCGCACGCAAAACAATATTATCGTTGTAGTCATATTTATAATTTACACTGGGAAAAAAGTCATCATAATCGCGCTGATAGCGTATCCCAGCTGCATAAACCTCGTCGGCAATTTCCTGTGCACCGGGTACCGGCTCTTCAGACTCGACGACTTGCACACCCTCAGCGGTAAAGTCTGTGCGCTCGTAGCGAACCCCAAATACCAGCTGCGACTGGTCAAACTCAATCGTATTCATAACGTAGAACGCACTGATATCTTCCTGCATATTGTAATCGCGCGCGGAAGACAAAGCCGTTTCAGTTTCATCAACTTCAAAATCGTCAATATGACTGTTAATAAAGTAATTTAAACTGCCGCTACTAACCCCAGGGCCAAAGCTATCCAAGCCGTAGTCGATGTCATTGCGAACAAAATCTGCGAGGGTGTAGTCTCCCGCAAAATCCTTATACACGGTCGCATTCAAGTCTCCACTCTTCTCACGCTGTCGCTCGTGTATGCCAAACTGGATAACTGATGGATTACCGGCCCACTGAATTTCCCGGCTAATGTCGAAACGCAGGCTCAGCTCTTTATCCTCTGTAAAGTTATCTTCAATGACGAGCTCATCCAATTGATAACTGGACGGGTCTAAAACTCGCTGCGCATCTTCTGCGCCCACTGCCATACGCGGCGTTTTATCTGCCTCTACATAGCCAATGCGCACAGGCTCCAATGCAAAATCTGTATCGCGTCGGTGAGGTTCAGACTCCTCCGCATGGGAATATCCCAGTGCATAGGAGATATCCACCTGATCAAAATTATGCTCACCACCGAAAACAGAGGAGATGATTTCCTGCTCTTCCAGCCGGTCCTTCAAAGACTTTTCCAGTGCAGCTTCCTGCCACTGTGCGGAGTTCCTTGAAATCGTTTCCGGCTCATCCCGCCCGGCATCCAACTTCCAGGAGTTGCGCTGGCGAATTTCCTTGTCGGAAAATTCTGAATAGAGATTGTGGAAGTACATACGTGAGCGATCACTAAGATCCAGATCGAAGTTGGCAGCAACACCTGTTCGCTCGCGGGTAATGGAATAATCACGCTGTTCGATCTCTGTCGCACCAATGCCGGTAGTACCATCCTCAGCCGTAAATTCCTGCCAGGTACCATCAGTCTCAATATTTTCCGAACCGAAATTCCGCTCTTGATGGCTGAGGGCCAGGGCCACGCCAAATCGTCGATCGCCACTCAAATCAAAGACATTGGTTAAAGTGGCTGCGACTTTGGGACTATTTTCCTCCTGAAGTTCACTGTAACTGTTCTCAGCACTGAACTTATAGCGACGGCCATCATAATCGAGCGCATTAAGGCTTTTGATTTCAATAGCGCCGCCAATAGAGTCTGCACTCATGTCGGGAGTCAGGGTTTTAAAAACCTCCAGGCTGGCGAGTAGGTCTGAGGGAATGACATCCAGGGCGACCGCGCGACTATCTGTTTCCGGGGCCGGCAGGTTAATTCCATTTATTGTTGCCGCGTTCAAGTTAGGATCAATACCGCGCACACCCACAAAGCGTCCCTCCCCCTGATCACGGGCAATAAAAACCCCCGGCATCCTCTGTAAGGCTTCAGTAACATTGGCATCTGGAAGCTCACCGATTGCATCAGATGTCTGCACTGCAACCAGCTTATTCGCATCCCTCTGGCGATCCAGGTCACTGCGCGCGTTACTTGCCTGGGCAGTGACGACCACAGTCTCCATAACCTGTGAATCCTGGTTTTGTGCACTTGCATTTGCGCTCATAATTGCAGCGGCAAGTGCCGTAACTGATGTACCTAGCAGCCGTAAACTGATGATCTTATATTTCATAAAGCCCCCACTCCCGTCATTGCCAGTGGCGTATTAGATTGGGCGCAGACTAGTAGGCGTTTATGACCCTTCAGTGACGTTTTTTTTAAGCTGTCATCAAGCTTTCAGAAAAAATTGTAAATATCTGTGCCAATCAACCAAAGGGCCAAACAATCAGGCCTGAAAAATGAGTTATAGAGCAGTGACTCCGGTCATAGACTTTTAAGCAGAAATTCCCACTTAACCAATGAGATTCGCCGAGCCAGCGATCCAGAACCAGTAACCCAAAATGGAGTGGAGTATGAGCGACCAACCCAGTAACCCAACACGGCGCAAACTGCTCAAAACCTTGAGTACTGTGACCGCCGCGGGTACAGCAAGCTCAGTATTACCCGGCTGTATTGCGGAACACAGCGCTGAAAGGGAAAGCCTTACTTTTTCTGAAATTCCTCATTCGCTGGATTTCCAACACCACCTGCCGGAACACTACAGCGCCGATATCCTTTTGCGCTGGGGAGATCCAATTCAGGAAACCGATACTCCATTTCACCCGGAGAAACTGGATGCCGCAGAACAGGGACAGCGATTCGGCTACAACAATGATTTCATTGCATTTATGCCTCTGGCTGACAATGTCGAACCTTCACGTGGGGATTTACAACTGCAAAGCGGCAATAGCAACCGCGGACTACTGTGTGTAAATCACGAATATACTCAACCCCACTTAATGTTCCCCGGCTATAACGACGAATACAGTGCCACTCGTGGGGTTAGTTCTGAGCATGTCGCGATAGAGCAGGCGGCCTGTGGTCACTCCGTGGTGGAAATTGAGCGCAGTAGCAACGGGTGGCGTACCGTGCTGGACAGTCCTTATAACCGCCGAATAACCATGACTACCGCCATGGATATCAGTGGGCCAGCGGCAGGAAACAGGCGATTGAAAACCGCAGCCGACCCCAGCGGTACCCAAGTGCTGGGCACCATAGGGAATTGTGCCGGGGGCAAGACGCCTTGGGGTACTGTCCTTATTGCTGAGGAAGGGTTCGGTGGCGCTTTCCAGGGTAACCCACAAGAAGTCGAAGACCCCAGGGAGGCCCAGAACCACCATCGCTTTGGCATAAGCCCAAGAAACCGTAATTTGGGTGACTACGATCGCCGCTTTGACATTCAAGCGGAGCCCAACGAGCCAAACCGTTTTGGCTGGATGGTGGAATACGATCCCTATGATCCCCAATCTAAGCCGCGCAAGCTCACTACCCTCGGCCGCTTTGAGCACGAGGGCTTCACCCTGGTGTGTAAACCCGGTCAGGCGGTGGTGGCCTACGGAGGCGATGATGACGAACACCAGTTCGTCTATCGCTTTGTCTCCAGGGGTATTTATCAACCTGAGGATTACCAGGCCAACAGGGAACTTCTTACTGAAGGCACTCTCTATGCCGCCAGGTTCGATGAAAATGGTCACGGGCAGTGGTTAGCCCTGATTTATGGCCAGGGATCTCTCAACAGCGAAAATGGTTTTCACAATCAGGCAGATGTACTGATCGATGCACGGCGTGCGGCAGCCCTGTTAGGCGCAACCCCCATGGATCGCCCCGAAGATGTGGAAACCAACCCCCATAACGACTGCACTTATGTCATGCTGACGAAGAATAAGAAGCGCCAGAAAGATGAAATCGATGCTGCCAACCCTCGCGCTAAAAATGTTGCAGGCCATGTATTGGAAATAGTACCACCGGGTAAAAATGGTAATCGTGACCACACCAGTGATCGTTTTCAGTGGCAACAGTTTTTACTGGGGGGAAACCCCAATGCAGAACGCCCAGAAGAGAGAGGTGCCTACGGCCAGCAGGCCAGCTACAACATTTCCGCCAATGGCTGGTTTGCCAACCCGGATAATGTCGCGTTTGATGGCCACGGCAATATGTGGATTGCCACTGATGGCTGTGAGCGCTTTGGATTCCATGATGGGCTCTGGGCCATGGCGACAGAAGGGCCCCTGCGCGCTGCACCAAAACACTTCTTCGGCTGCCCCAGAGGTGCAGAGGTTTGTGGACCGGAATTTACACCCGATGGCACAACCCTTTTCATAGCAGTGCAGCATCCCGCCGAAGCGCGTAACTCCACATATGAAAATCCCATACACCGCTGGCCGGACAATGACCCCAAATTGCCACCACGTCCATCCGTATTGGCAATCTACAGGGACGATGGTAAAGAGGTTGGCAGCTAACTTCACAATCAATTAAGACGGCGTCAGTATTGCTAAAATTAACTCTAAGTATATTTTTTTACCGGCTTGCCGCCTGTAGTCTCTCCTAAGAGCGCAGGCTTTGTGGTTGAGGTTAGCCATGCAAACTAAATTTATCGCTGCTTTACGCCACATTGGCGTCACTCTGGCAGTTGCTGCTGTATGCCTGCTACCCCAGATCAACGCACAAACCTCTGAGTCCACCATTAATCTGCGCGGCAGTGGAGCCCGTTTCCCCCACCCAGTCTACGTCGACTGGTTTCGACAGTTTACCCATCAGGATAACGATATATTCGTGCACTACGGATTAAGTGCCAGCACAGATGGTATCCGGGATTTCCTGGGAAATACGGTAGACTTTGCTGCCTCAGATATTGCCATCGAGATTGACAGGCTAGAGGGCTTAAAGGGAGGAGCCGTAGTACTACCTGTCACCGCTATTCAGCTTGTATTGATATTCAACCTGCCGGGCATTGAGGCGTTAAAACTTTCCAGGGATGCCTATGCAAATATCTTTTTAGGTAAGGTCCAAACCTGGGACCACCCCAGTATTACTGCCAGTAACCCTGAAATACAGTTACCTAACACTGAAATAACGGTGGTAACTCATACTGAGAGTTCTGGCGCCTCTTATCTTTTCTCCGGGCATCTGAGTAATATCAATGATGAATTTCGCGAAAACATCGGAATAAGCCAAGCGCCTAACTGGCCCAGACAGCCCGGTTTCGAGCGGGCCGCAGGTAGCCAGGGAGTGGCGGCTAAGGTCAGAGCGACCCCAGGTTCCATAGGCTTTATAGACCACTGCTTTGCCGAAGTTACCAATCTCCCTGAAGCACTGCTGGAAAACCGTTCGGGGAATTACATTGAGGCCAATGTAGAGAGCGGCACTGCAGCATTGGAAGAGGTTGAATTTCCTGAAGGCAAGCTACCAGGCAGTAACGCCCCTAACCTGATTGCCTGGGTTTGGGATCCCGCTGCTGAGGGCGCCTATCCAATTACCAGTTTCTCTTGGCTATTGCTTTACGCGGAGCAGGACGATAGCAAAGCCAAAGCTCTACGCAAAATGTTGTCATTTATTCTACATGCCAACTCCCAGGCAAAGGCAGGTGAGTTGGGGCTGGTGCCCTTACCGGAACATGTTCGGGAAAAAGTACTGAGCGCCATAGATTTTGTCCAATAAATCAAAGATGTGTTTAGATTTATTTCCCTTGAAATCAACTTATATTAACTCAGTGGTGACACCAAGCTCCCTGCCCTCCTGCTAAAATTGAATTTGAAGCCAAGTTTTACCCGGCTCGCCATCAGGAATCGATTAAGGTACTGGCGGCCCTTTAGTTGAGGTTTTCCATGCTATCGAGGTATGCCACTACTTTATGCCGCCTGGCTGCCACTCTTTCAGCCGCTATTTTTGGCGCAATTTTCTCTCTTTCCTCCCTGGCCCAAGTACCGGAAAACCCTATCAACTTACGTGGAAGTGGCGCAAGTTTCCCGTATCCAATTTACGTGGAATGGTTTCGTCAATTTACTCATCGAGAAAATAATATTTTTATTTTCTATGAAATGAGCAGCAGTGGCGATGGTATCAGGGACTTTCTTGGACACACAGTGGACTTCGCCGCATCCGATGCAGCGATTGATGTTGATGAATTAAGACGTTTAAAACAGGGCGCTGTGGTCTTGCCAGTAACCGCCGGAGAGGTGGTACTGGTATTCAACCTTCCAGGTATCGATAAGCTGAAACTTTCCCGGAAAACCTATACAGGGATTTTCCTGGGTAAAATAAGAAACTGGGATGATCCACTGATCGTTGCGGATAACCCCGATATCACATTGCCCCGAACACCGATTAGCGTGGTCACGCGCTCAGAAAGTTCTGGTACCTCTTATATTTTTTCCGGTCACTTAAGCAGTATCAGTGAGGAGTTTCGTGAGAAGGTTGGCCTGGATAGAGTTCCCAACTGGCCTAAGCTTCCCAGCTTCAAGCGCGCACCGGGGAATCAGGGCGTATCTGCCAGGGTAAGAAAAATCCCTGGTGCCATCGGCTATGTCGAGCATGGCTTTGCCGAGATCGTCAACCTGCCAATCGCAACACTGGAAAATCATGCGGGTAACTATATCGAAGCCAGCGCAGAAAGTGGTGCTGCAGCACTAAAAGAGGCCGAATTTCCCAACACCGAACTACCAGTAAGTGGCGCTCCCAATTTGATCACCTGGGTTTGGGACCCCAAAGCGAGGGACGCTTATCCGATCACCAGTTTTTCCTGGCTATTACTCTACTCGGACCAAGAAGATGATAAAGCCAAGGCCCTGAGGCAATTACTGGTATTTATGTTGAGCAGGAAATCCCAGTCGGAAGCGGGCAAGCTTGGATTAGTGCCACTGCCAGAGAATGTACGATTAAAAGTTTTAAATGCTGTTACCTTTGTGCAGTAGAATCCGTTACAAATTTAAATAGCGAAATTGAATTTAAGACGATGAATATAAACAGCATTAAACTAGAGCGCATCAGGCACTGGCACCCGCTGTGGAAAACTCCAATATCCTATTGCGCCCTGTTCTCTTCGCTTGGTAAAGGGCGCTATCTGCCTGCTGTAACAATTCCAAAATATCCTTATGCCCTTGCAGACAAGCCACCCCAATACTCGCGGTAAAACTTACAGGTCCCTGAGCCGATTTAATAACAATTTTTGCAATATCTCTATGTACCCTCTGCGCAATACAAACTGTGCCCGCGACATCCGCACTCACCAACAGCGCAAATTCCTCACCACCAATCCGACCAAATACATCCACCTCACGCACATGCTGGGCTATTACTCGTGCTGTCGCACACAGCGCCTGATCACCAATTAGGTGGCCGTGAATATCATTTATGGATTTAAAATGATCAATATCAAGCATCAACACACCCAGGGGAATCTGCTTGCTCTGGGCTAATTTTATAAGTAAAGCAGCTTCCTCGAAGAAGCTGCGGCGATTGTATATTCCAGTGAGCGGATCTGTACGCGCCTCTATTTCCGCCCGCACTTTTGCTGCTTGTAACTCCCTTGTGCGCAGCTGTATCAGGTGCTCAAGATCTGTTTTGGAAACTTCCAATTGTTGCATATATTTTTTTTCTGCCAGGTCTTTTTGGGTGCGTAAACGCTGCACCATTAATCCAATCGCAGCCATTATGGCCATCATTTCCACAAATGAAGCTACTGGAGGCCAGTAATAGTTGACCGGATTATGCACCACAAAGCCTAAATCACGCATAGCCTGCACCAGTAAACCAAGCACCAGGGTGGCCCAACCTATTGCAAATACCGCGGCAGCACTATTACCCTGCCGCCAGCGCACCAAGGCAATTGGCACCACAAGTGGATAACATAACAATGCTACTGTCATGGAAATCTGGGAGGCAGATTTCAACCCCAGCAATACACAAACTAACAGGAAAGCACTGTTAGCCATCATTACCTGTAATAAGTAATCAAGCCTGGGAGTATAGCGCCTGGTTTCCAGAAAAATCCGCGCAAAAATTAGGCCTGTTAAAATCGCGATAGCTCCGCTAATAGTGGTATATCCCCAGTGAAATCCACCACTTACCAGATATTGATGTGTATAACCAAGTACGGTGCCCCACACCAAAATTTTACTGGCGCAATACAGGGAATAAAGGTAGAGAATATTTTCTTTAACCGTAATTGCCCCAACAAACGCAAATAGGGCCATGAGGAAATAGCCTCCGAAAAGGAAGGCTATTAAACTAATCTCACCCTTGCTATTTTGTTGCAGCTTTTGGGGGCTCCAAATTCGCATACTGGGAAAAACCACTCCCAGCTCACCGGAATCAAATTTTACCAATAATTCCTGTGTAGTCTTGGCTGGCACAATAATTTCAAAAACAAATCGATTGTGCTCTACCTGGCGAGTGTCAAATGGAGCATATATGGATAAGTTGGCAAGCTTCCGATAAGGTCCGGCACTGGATAAAGCACGGGAATACACCTGTAATCCCAGCAACTGATGATCCACATACTCAATATGTAATTTGGCTGGCTGGTTTGTGCTATTGCGCAAAGCAAAATGCGACCAGAAAGCACCGGGTTGAATACCGGTTGAGCCCGCAGTTCTCAAGGGGGTAAATGCTCCACGTTCATAGGCAAGTAAAGCATCCGCAATATCACTGTGGCCACCTTTATCATGCCAAGTCTCATGGAATCCTGTGAGCTTACTTCCATCCTCCAACTGTGATACTTCAATTGGCACATGGGCCCAGGCCAAGGCTGAGGGTAGAAACAGGCAGTTGATAAGTATCAGAGTTAGCGACAATCGGGCAGAACGAAGGTACCACTTTAAGTTTATGGGGCATCGGAGATACAATAACCGCTGTCTTATTATACTTTTCTTCATGCTCTTGGCACGTAGGCGATACAATTCCGCTTTTATAATGTCTTCGGCCGGCTCAGTAAATCACAGTCTCTCACGCGGAGAGTCATCTTCAGTTCCGGCAGCAACCGGCTTCAGTATCTTTGGCCACTCCCTGCTGAGCTACTGTCACTTTTAACTCCCCCCATCACGAATACTGCGATGGAACGCCAGAGCTATACAACCTTCGAAATCGCAAAAGATGACGGAGTTCTGACCAAAACCATTTAACATCCGCCAGAAAACACTCAGGGCCTAACGGTGATGAGACATCCAAAGTAATAGTTATATATATCTGGACTTAAAGAGAGTCTAGATTCCAAAAAGTGACAGGGAAATTAAGCGGATCACCTAACGGCATGGCGTCTTATGTACCCCACGAATGGCCAAACTCAATCACGGCCCTAGAGATCATCAGACAAAGAGGAGAAGCCGACATAGAGAAGACCAAATCTGGCTAACAATAAAATTGAAGCTTATTTGAATTAATTGACCAAGCTTATCTCCTACTCTCTCAAAAACTCCATTTTAGCCTGCAAACATACCATTCATGTCTCCACTGAACTCCCCGGTAAAAACACATTACATAACAAGTATGTATTGGTAGATGGTCATTAATTAATCTTTATCCAATTGACCTAAAGAAATCACTATGTTTAATAATATTGGCTGGACCGTGAATACAAAGATAAAAGAAATCCAAGGCAATACTTTTACAGGGTTTGATCGTGCAAATACCTGAACAGATTGAATACCTTCTCAGTCAGAGCTTCTCGCTATCGACTAATATCAAATCTAGAAAGATCCATAAATATCTATATACGCTTCTGCTTGGTTTATTAGCTTTATCTGAACCAGTTGAGGCAGTGCCTTCAATGACAACACCAAACCACAGATGAACATAAGGGCAAACATATAGTAGTGAAAACACTGTGTGCTAATACGCAATATTCGACGTTTTACTGGGTAAACCCCTATGATCCCCCCAATACCTATAGCAATACCCTAGGTAAGTAACTCTTTGGTAATAACTTCAAAGCTTAGGCAGGTCAGTATTTTTGTTCCCTGTAACACCAGAGTGTTCAAAGCTTTGGTGGCAAGCAGATTTTCCTTATCAATACCATAATTCAAAAAAAATGGATTTTTTACTGGCCCGATAGCCCCGATGATTCCGGATAAAAAGGCAGTAACAAGTCCCAGTATAAAAAAGTAAGGAAGGCGCATGGGAAACGAATACTTTGTCTTGCCCAAACGGTATTGAAAAACAGTAGACATTAGAAAGACTCCAACAAAAATTGAAGCCACAGGGGTGCATCTGAGAACAGATATAGGCCCCAGTTTTGGCCCCCAGAATGCTACCGGGCATGATCCAGCAGGCCACCTTCCAGTTGATATAGGACCAAAAAAACAAAGTCCTGAAGGGAGCAGCATCACGCTGCCAATTGTGACAGTCGGTGCAACCAAGTGAGGACCCAGGAGAAAACCTACCATTGGTACTAGCAACATGGCCCCGCCACCGGCGGCCAGAGTACAGACATACCAGGGTAGAGCGCCAAAAACCAGGAGAGTTGCAGCTATCATTAGTTGGCAGCCTCAACCACTCAAAGCACTCTCCTGAAAGTATCTATCCAAAACCACAGCCGACAAACCCAGCCAACAAATACAGTCCAGAGAGGCAATCAGTAAACCGGTGGTCGCCAAAGCACCCCTCAATGCTGCTATCAGGGGGTGCTCAGAAAGTGTATGCCGATTAAATAGAGAAGAATTGCTGGATGCCCACCAAAACACTTGTGGTGGCCACAGAGGCGAGAATTAGGCCCATCACCCGACTGACGATACTGGCACCAGCATCACCAATAAAGCGATAAATCCAGTTAGCAGTCAGTAACAGTGCAATGACTACAGCGAGTACCGCCAGCATGGCCGATGCGGTGTTTAATTGGTGAAGTAAATCAAAGCGGTGATTATCAGTCAGCACTACTGCGGCAAGCATGGCCCCTGGCGAAGCAATGGACGGCACTGCCAGCGGAAATATGGCAGTCTCATGCCCTTCTTTGACGATTTCCTTTTCCCGCTCGGGCTTACCCTCACCAAAAATCATTGTGAGGGCAAATAGAAATAGCACTACACCACCTGCAACCTGGAATGCGGATAGAGGCACCCCAATGGCCTCCAGTAGAAACTGACCTGCGATCAGGAAGAACAGCAGAATACCAGCCGCCACCAGTACAGAAAGCCAGGCGATTTTACGTTTTTGCCACTCTGCATGGCGGGAAGTCACTGCAATGAATACCGGCAGGGTACCCACCGGGTCGATTACAGCAAAGAAAAAGACAAAACTACTGATCCAATCGTTCAATTGGTACTCCGGCGTGCCGTGCTACTATCCGCTTATTCCTTGCCGCGGGGAGACCGGCAAGCACCACAGCAATATTGCCCGGGCCATCCCCGATGCCATAGGGAATGGCCTCCGCGGTGGAAAAGCTTAACCTGAAACTCAGTAAAAAAGTCTAGTGCATGACCAATCACTCACCGACCGCCCGCCGCATCGCGAAGACCATCCTGAATGGTTTTGATGCGTATTTTGCAGACTACCAGAACATCACCCTGGGCGCCAAGGCGCGCTTTGAGACCGCCTCCTGGCAAGCCGCACACCAGGCCAATAAGGAGCGCATTGATCTATACAAGACCAAGGTCAATCAGGTGCTCAAGCTGGTACACTCCGTCACTAGCAAAGACACCAGCCAACTGGATCTATGGCGGGATGCACGCGCAACTTACGCACAACTAATCGCCAGCCATAGCAATTACGAAATCGCGGAAACATTCTTTAACTCAGTGTTTTGTAGCCAGTTTAAACACGCCAATATCCACGATAGCAATATTTTCGTTAAACCTTCCCGCCCCCCGGAAGACAAGCCGCTGCGGGATTACAGTATCTATATCAGCTATAGCGGGCGCGCCGGCCTGGAAAACATGATTGAGGATATCCTCAGGGATTTCAGCTTTTCTGCACCCTGGGAAAATATGCAGCGGGATATTGAAAATATCTGTAGGGCGCTACGTGGACGCCCCCTTGCAGACCTGGAAAATGAAAAATTGCTGCGCGTGGATATGCTGGAGTCAGTTTTCTACCGCAATAAGGCCGCCTATCTGGTTGGGCGCATGATATTCCATGGTGAGGTAGTCCCCCTGATCCTCCCCTGTCTGAACAACGGTCGGGGCAGTATCTTTGTAGACACCTTGCTGCACAGCAATGACTCCGCCAGCATTATCTTCAGTTTCACACGCTCCTATTTTATGGTGGATGCACCGATTCCTTCCCGCTTCGTGCGCTTTCTCTCTACCATTATGCCTCTAAAGGAAAAATCGGAACTGTATAACTCCATAGGCTTCCACAAGCATGGCAAAACGGAGTTTTATCGCCATATTCTCGCCCATATGAAAGTGAGTAATGACAAATTTGTGATTGCTCCTGGCATCAAGGGCATGGTGATGAGTGTATTTACGCTACCCTCTTATCCGGTGGTATTCAAAGTCATCAAGGACCGTTTTGATCGCCCCAAAACTGTCACCGAGAAAATTGTGAAGGAGAAGTATAAGTTTGTTTCCCGCTCAGACAGGGTCGGGCGTATGGCTGACACCCAGGAGTACACCAATTTTATTTTCTACCGTAACCGCTTTAGTGATGAATTACTGGAAGAACTACAAAAACTCGCTCCCTCCAAGCTGCTGATCGATGACAAGTGGGTAATCATCAAGCATCTCTATGTAGAGCGGCGTATGGAGCCCCTTAACCTCTATCTGCAAAATGCCAATGAAGAGGAAACAAGAGAGGCTATGGAAGAATACGGCAATGCAATCAAGCAGCTGGCCGCTGCCAATATTTTTCCCGGCGATATGCTACTGAAGAACTTTGGAGTCACCCGTCATGGCCGTGTCGTCTTCTACGACTACGATGAGCTTTGCCCTCTGACAGAGTGCAATTTCCGCAAGATCCCCGAAGCACAGACCGCAGAGCAGGAGCTGGCGGATAAGCCCTGGTATACGGTAGATGAGGCAGATGTTTTCCCCGAGGAATTCCGCCTATTTTTCTCTGGCAACCCTGTTGCTCGCGCAGCCTTTGAGAAGCAACACAGCGATCTTTACGATTACCGCTATTGGAGACGACTACAGGACCGTATTCGCGCTGGACATGTGGAGAGCGCCTTCCCTTACCGGCGCAAGTGGCGCTTCCACCGTCGAGCACCGGCTATCGCAAGGAAAAAGTAAGTGCTCAATCTGTGACTATATTGGTAGGAGGTATTTCCTATTAGAACAGGTGATAAGTGCGCATATTTGCATGGGCCACAACCCCAGTGGCCCTGGCTTTATTATTTGCCAAGGGCTGCGGTTACCTCCCCAGCGAAATGACCATTGCCGGGAAAGAAAAAGCGCCACCGCCCCACGCTCGCATCACAGGCAAACCCCAAGTGGTCAGCTGTGCCACCCCAGCCAGGGGGTTTCGCCCAATCGCTTTTGATGCGCTCTACACCTTTACAGGCGATGAACGCCAACCATTCCAAGAGAAAACCAGTATTCCGGCGCAATTTGATGTGGAAGCCTATGTATGGGGCAGTGAACGCTGTGCTCCTAGCGCCTTCTGCAAGCGCGGAGACTATTATTGGCTAATTGGTCGCGGGCCGGGAAATGAGTTCAATACCTGGGTGGTTACACCTCAATACCCGAGGATGATTATTCAATCTCCTTGTTACGAATGGCTTCGGATCGGACAGCGCTATCGCTTCTCTTTTAGCCGTGGGAAGCTGGTAGGATTCAGCCGAGACTAGGTGAGTGCTGATTACTGTGGGCGCTTTTTAAGGTAGCGATAAATAGCATCTTGAGAACGACACCCCTTACGATCACTATTGGCAATTCTGGTATTACTTTGCTTTGCATCCATAACCCGGGCCTTTTGATTGTCACTCCATTGCAGCTCCAGTATTTTCCGTACAGTCTCACGATGCTTACTATTGGTCAGGGGAAAAGTAACTTCCACTCGATGATCCAGGTTACGGGTCATCAAATCTGCCGAGGACAGCCACATAATCTCCTCACCACCGTTGTGGAATATATAGACACGCGCATGCTCCAAGAACTTATCCACCAAACTGATAACCTGGATATTGTTGGAGAGTCCCGCAGTTTCACATACTAACGAACACATACTCCGCACAATAATTCTAACCTGCACACCAGCAGCACTTGCACTATAAAGCCGCTCTATCATCTGACTATCCACCAAGTTATTGCATTTTATGAACAACTCGGCCTGATCACCTCTTTGTGCAGCTTCGATTTCCCGATCTATTGCCCCCAGCAGGGCTGCGCGGTTGGTCAGTGGGGAAACCGCGATATGCTGGAATACCGGGCGACGTCGAGTACGCTGGATAAATTCGAAGACATTGTAAACATCCAGGCCCAGATCCTGGTTATTAGTTAACAAACTAAAATCACAATAAATTCGCGCGGTACTCTCATTAAAATTACCTGTTCCCAGATGACTGTAGAATTTATCCTTGCCCTCTTCCCGCCGAACAATAGAGATTAATTTGCAATGAACTTTTAATCCGGGAACGCCATAAATTACCTCCACTCCCGCATCGGATAACTCCTTGGACCAATGGATATTGGCCAGCTCATCGAATCTCGCACGCAACTCAACTACTGCAATCACCTTTTTATTATTGCGCACTGCATTTATCAAAGCAGCAACCACCCGTGAGTTTTTTGCAACCCGATATAAATTGATACGAATTTCCCGCACCTGGGAATCTATAGCTGCAGAGGCCAGCAAATTGGTGATTACACGAAAATCATGATAAGGGTAATAATAAAGTCGGTCTGCACTGCGAATTTGTGCAAAAGCACCCCCATCACTCGGCAGCGTAGGCAGTGGCACCAACGGCTTGTAGGTATAACGCCCAGAGTCCGCTGGAAATTTCATCAGGTCTTTGGAATTGTGGTAGCGGCCACCTGGTGTATAAGTATCGTAACGCCCCATCTTTAATTTTTTTTTCACCAAATTAAGGAGCACTTCGGGCATTTCTGCATCATAGGCAAGGCGCACTGGATCAGCACGTTTACGTCTCTTGAGTGATTTTTCTATACGATCTACAAGATTCTGGGTGATTTGCTCGCCCAGCTCCAGCTCGGCATCGCGACTGATCTTGAACATGAATGCCTGCGCCGAGCGAATGGGCAACACTTGGCGAAACACCTCTACCAAACAGGCCCGTATAATATTGTCCAGAACGATATAAACCTTTTCCCGCTTACCTTCACGGGGTGGAATCACTACAAAGCGAGATAGAGTATTAGTGGGAATTTCCATAGCGGCATAGCGCCGACTGCCATCTTTTAGGCGGAGGAAAATCGCAAAATAAATACTCGCCTCATTAAGTAGCGGCATAGTATCGCGGTCATCAATAAAGAAAGGCTCCAGCTCAGGCAACACTTCGCGATGAAAGTAATCCTCTACAAACTTACGCTGGCGCTCGCTGAGCTTATTCTCCCTAACCACATGGATGTTATGTTTATCGAGATCAGCCAGTACTTTGGCGTAAGCACGTGCATAGCGCCGCTGAAGACGTAACACTCGCTCATTAATTTGCCCCAATAGTTTGGCAAAATGCCTCTTCTGTTGTTCACCAACGGCAAAGGCCGCGAGGCGACGTACATCCGCTACACGAACCCGGAAGAATTCATCGAGGTTATTGGAGAAGATCCCCAGGAAGCGCACCCTCTCAATAACGGGTACTGTTTCATCTTCCACTTCCTGCAACACCCGCTCATTAAACGACAGCCAACTCAACTCTTTGGGGTATAGGGGCGTATCGTTAAACATCGACAATCTGCCAAACATCTCAGCCGCAAATGAATTTCCCCATCCCAGAGGGCTTGGAGTGAGCGTGTCCCAAGCAGTCAATTAAGAAGGCGCAGTAATAAGCGGAAACGAGGCACTACTGCAGAAAAGAGGATTTACACGCTTTTCGCCAATTTCAGGGGCGTATTCCCGCCAGATTGAAACAATCTAAGTGGGCACAGGGTTATACAGTTAATAGTAGAGCAGTTTGCCGTCTCAATTATCGCGGGTGCCAGGATGTCGATGCAATCACCAAGTGAACGCTACGCAGCGCTCGACCTGGGTTCTAACAGTTTCCACCTGTTATTGGCGGAATTTCGCGGTCAGCGCATGGTGCGCCTGCATACAGACCGTGCCATGGTGCGCCTGGCTGAGGGACTGGATGCCGAACGCAATCTGGATCCAGCGGTGTCGGAACGTGCATTGGCAGCTCTCAACCGTTTCCAACCCGTACTGGATAAACTACCGACCGATCATATTCGTGTGGTAGGCACCAACACCCTGCGCGCTGCAGCGGCCAACGCAGACGGTTTTCTCGAAGAGGCGGAATCCATCCTGGGGGTGCCAGTGGAAATCATCAGCGGCATTGAAGAGGCTCGCCTGATTTACTCAGGTGTAATGGCCGCCGCTGACGGTCCACCCCGGCTACGCTGCATAATCGACATCGGTGGCGGCTCCACCGAACTGGTGCGCGGTAGTGAGTCCCCAGAGCAATTGCAAAGCCTGTACATGGGTTGTGTTTCCTACAGCAAGCGCTACTTCGCCGATGGCATTATTAGCAGGCAGACCATCAATCATTTCAAGCACGCTCAGCGCGCTGCACGTGCGGAGCTTCAGGAACTCCAGCACATGGCCACCGAAGCTGAAGTAGTAGGCTGCTCAGGTACCATCAAGGCGGTATCTCGAGTACTGAACGGTGGCGAAGTAGAGGATATCAGGCGCGAGGATATTGATCGCCTGGCGCAAGAGGTGGCCCAAGCCGAGCATATCGCCGATTTGAATTTGCCCTATCTCGATGAGGAGCGCCGCCCTGTATTCGCTGCGGGCCTGGCAATTTTGCACGCTATTTTTTGCGAGCTGGATATCCAGCGCATGGAGGTCTCACCTTACGCAATACGCGAAGGCATAGTGCACGACCTGGCTGGCCGCCTGCATGGAGGGGACAGGCGCGCGGATACAGTGGCCTGGGTAATGCAGCGCTGGCAGATAGATGCCAACCAGGCTCGCCGCGTAAGTGATACTGCCCTTAAGCTATTACAGCAACTGCGTCCCGGATATCCGCCGGAAGGACGCCAGCGATTGCGCTGGGCCATACAACTCCATGAAGTTGGTTTGGCCCTGACGCACAGCAGCTTTCGCAAGCTCGGCGCTTTTATGATCAAACACGCTGATCTGGCCGGGTTTTCCAAGGGTGAACAGGAGCACTTGTCCTATCTCGTGCGCAACCAGCGCGGACGAATAAAGCACCCCAAAGAACACTACGGCTTCCACCCCAGCCCCGACCTGCTTCTGTGTCTGCGCCTGGGCTGTATCATTCACCGCGATCGCACCGAACGCACATTGCAAGGAATCAACCTGGCCGACCAGGGAGATGCCTACCGCTTGCAAATTGAACGTGAGTGGCTGGATAGCAGCCCGGCTATTGAGGAGCTGCTCTACCAGGAAGAACAGCATTGGCAATCACAGACACGCCCATTGCGCCTACTTGCGGTATAGACACCACTGTGAATTGTTATCGATACCGGTAACATGCCCGTTAATATCAATTTTTATCCTAAGCCCAGAATCTATGAAGCTCAGCGAAGTTACCCTCAGCCACCACTATGCAGATCTGGGCGACGCCTTCGGCACGCGAATAGATCCCACCCCCTTCGATCACCCCCAGTTGATCGACACCAATCCAAAAGTCATGCAGCTACTCGGTATCGATGCATCTGAGATAGAAAATGCCGCATGGGCGCAACTGGGCTGTGGCGCCAAACTATTTCATGGCAGCCGCCCCTTTGCCATGAAGTACACAGGTCATCAGTTTGGGGTCTACAACCCGGACCTGGGTGACGGCCGCGCATTGCTGCTGGGAGAAATCGAAAATGCCGGACGGTGTTGGGAGCTGCACCTTAAAGGTGCCGGCAAAACCCCCTACTCCCGTTTTGGCGATGGCCGCGCGGTATTGCGCTCCACTATTCGCGAGTACCTCGCCGGTGAGGCCTTAAGCGGCCTGGGTATTCGATCCACCCGTGCACTATGTATTGTTGGCAGCGACGAACCGGTAACCCGTGAACAGATTGAAAATGGCGCCATGCTGATCCGAGTGGCCGAGAGCCACGTGCGCTTCGGCCACTTCGAATACCTGTTTTACACTAAACAACTACAAGCCCTGCAACAGCTCATCAGTGAAATCTGCCAGCGCTTTGTGCCAAATTCACAAGGGCTCGGTGTCCGCGAGCAGGCTGAGGCGATGCTGCGATTTACCACTATGCGCAGCGCCGAACTGGTAGCTGGTTGGCAGGCAGAGGGCTTTGCCCACGGAGTGCTCAATACCGACAATATGTCGATTATCGGCGATACCTTTGATTTCGGCCCCTATGCCTTCCTTGACGACTACGACCCCACGTTTATTTGTAATCACTCAGATCACACAGGCCGCTACGCCTTCGAACAGCAGCCGGGTGTCGTATTGTGGAATTTAAACGCTCTCGCCCACGCCCTGTCCGGATTTGTTGACGTGGAAACATTGCGTGATTGTTTGGAGCAGTTTCAGCCCCAGGTCACCCGCACCTATGCTGCACGTATGCGCGCCAAGCTTGGGCTCACCACAGAAGAGGATGGCGATCCAGCACTCTGTGCAGATCTACTAAAACTGTTACAACAGGGTGAGGCGGACTATGCCCGTTTCTTCCGCGCATTGGCACACTATCGCGGTGAACGCCCAGCAGCTGGGTTATGTGAATGTATCGCAGCAGTTAAACACGATGCGCTGGATCAATGGCTGGGGCATTACGATCGACGCCTGTCACGTGAGAATAGTAATTCCCGCACGCGCAACCGCGCCATGTTAGCAGTAAACCCCAAATATATTCTGCGTAACTATTTGGCACAGAAAGTCATCGAGGCAGCCGGACAAGGTGATTATTATCCCCTGCGTACTTTGCGCAATTTGCTGCAATCACCGTTCGAGGAACACCCGGAGCATGAGGCCTGGTCTGCCAGACCACCTGAATCCGGCAAGCGTATTCCCCTAAGCTGCTCCTCATAAAGCGGCAAAACTGGTACGAAAATCAGATAAAAAGCGTTTAAATGCGGCTAACTGCCGGATATATGCGGCTAATTTTTGCCCGATGGTGACTATCCTCCTGCCGCCAACGATGACTTCATGTAAGATCTGGGTCACCACTTAACAGAGGAACTCCTACAGATGATCAAAAACCTGCTCCTGGCCGCTTTCGGCCTGATGTTCGCCCTGCAGGCCAGTGCCGCAGATGTTGTAGGCAAGTGGCGCACTGTCGACGATGAAACCGGCCAGCCCAAGTCCATCGTGGAAATCTACGAAAAGGATGGAAAGTACTACGGGAAAATTGACCAGTTGCTGATGAAACCCAATGACACCGTCTGCGAGAACTGCCCCGGTGATCTGAAGGGTAAACCTCTCGTTGGCATGGATGTGATCACCGGCATGGCGAAGAAGGGTGATAAATACGAAGGCGGAGAGATTATGGACCCGGTCACAGGCAAGGTATACGACTGCAAGTTCTGGCTGGAGAACGACGATACCCTGAAGGTGCGCGGTTACCTTGGTTTCTTCTACCGCACCCAGACCTGGCACAGAGTTCAGTAATTAAATATTAAGAAGGCCCATCTCGCGGGCCTTCTTAATATCTGTTCTGGCAAGGAAGCCCTTCCCCTGCAAACTTTTCGTTTTTACAGGACCACCCTGCCACTCTCATCGGTTGAGGCTCGGGCCGAAACCACCTTGGCATCCTCGCTGGTGTCGATACGCACCTTTGCACTCATACCGGCCCGTAACTGCGGCGCATCCTTTAGAGGATAGAGACGCAAGCGCACCGGCACTCTCTGTACTACTTTCTTCCAATTGCCGCTGGCATTCTGGGGAGGCGTCAGGGCAAACTCGCTACCACTAGCCGGGCTCATACTGTCCACCTGGGCCTGCCATTCGAAATCAGGATAAGCGTCGAGGGTCACCTCTGCCTGCTGACCGGTACGTACCTTGGCTAGCTCAGTTTCCTTAAGATTGGCTTCCACCCAAAGACCGCTAGACCCAATCATATTGAGCAAGTTAAGTCCGGCAGTGGCCATCTCCCCAACCTGGGGCACGGTATTGGCGATGGTGCCATCTACTGGCGCAATAATACGCGTACGAGACAGTTGATAGTTGGCCTTATCCAACTGTGCCTGGGCCACTTTGAGATCCGCCTGATCTTCCAAAGCAGAACCAGGATCGCCTCCCAGCTCTGCCCGCAGGCTGGACAGTTTTTCTGCATTGATAGTGATCTGTGCCCGAGCCCGCTCCAATTGCTGGCGCGCACTATCCAGCTCCGCTTCAGAAAAAGCCACTTTGCCTAGCTTTTCATTGCGCTCCAGTTGGCGCCGGTAAAAATCTGCATCTTTGCGCGCCTGCTGTAAGGCGGCATCGGCCTCCGCATATTCGGCACGGCGGGCCAGCAAGTCATTGCGCACCTGTGACAAACGGGCTTCTGCCTCGGTGACCGCCAACTCAAAGGCGGTGCGGTCGATCTGAATTAACAGCTGGCCCTTGCTCACCACTTGGTTGGCACTCACCAGTACCTTGGTGACCACACCGCTGACTTCTGGTGCCAGGGAGACTTTTTCCGCCTTCACATAGGCATTCTCTGTCTCGACGATATCGCCACTGCCAAACAGGCTCCAGCCAACCGCCAGCGCAGCAAGCACCAGGACCAGTATGAGCCCCAGTTTGCGCTGTGTGGTTCGATCCAGGTTTAGATTCAGCTTGTCAGTCAAATTCAATCTCTTCGCGTGTCAGGTTTTTGCGCAATCGCTCCAACAACGTTTGCAGCTGTATTACTTCCTCCGGGGAAAAACCATCCAGGGCTTGGGCGCGAGTCTCTTTTTCGAGCCCATCCAACAAAGCCATGGCCGGTTCCGCCTGCCCGGTCAGGTAAATACGAAAGCAGCGTCTGTCCTGCGGGTCAGGGCGCCGCTCTACCAGCCCTTCCCGCTGCAGGTTGTCGAGTTGGCGCGCCAGGCTAATCGGCGCCATATCAAGGCACTCAGCCAATTCTGCCTGCTTCTGCCCCTGTTGTCGCACCAGATGCCACAGCACCTGCCAACGGGAGCCGCTGAGACTATGACCCCTGGCTCGGCGGTCAAAGTTGCGCCGCAGTAAACGCGCCGCGCTGTGTAGCTCCAGGCTCACCCCAGTCGCAATATCCTCGCCCTGCGTATCTTTCCCTGACATGCCCAAGACTCCCTTTTTGAGGGCGCTCATTATAAGCCTGCTTATTATTTCATCAATGTATCAGTTATCAATACGGGATTAGCAATAAAAAAGGCGGTCAGAATGACCGCCTTTGCCAGCACAGGTGGACTTCAGCTTACTTTTCCAATACCTCAATCCGATCGACCTTCTGGAATCCCCGCGGCAGCTTATTACCACGGCGACCGCGCTCGCCGCGGTAATGATCCATCTCTGCGATCTTAATCTTGGTATGACGCTTTCCAGCGTGGACAACCAGCTGGCTCTTACCCTCCAGCACGGCAACACCCACCACAACTTCCTCACGGCTCGCTGCGCGGGCCGAGGTGATATTGATAATCTTATTACCCTTGCCCTTCGCCAACTCAGGCAATTCAGTGACAGGGAATACCAGCATACGTCCTTCCGAGGTTACTGCCGCCAGCAGGGCCTCCTGTGGATTTTCCAGTAAATGAGGTGGCAGCACCTGCGCGCCCTTGGGCAGGGTCAGCATGGCCTTGCCTGCCTTATTGCGCGACTGCAGATCCGAGAGCTTGGCAATAAAGCCATAGCCGGCATCGGAGGCCAGTAAAACCCGTTGTTCGTCCGGCCCCATGAGCAGCCCCTCAAAGGTGGCACCGGAAGGTGGATTGATTCGCCCGCTCAGCGGCTCGCCCTGCCCTCGCGCCGACGGTAGAGTATGGGAGGCAATGGAATAGCTGCGCCCCGTGCTATCAAGTAACAGCGCCGGCTGGTTGCTCTTGCCTCGTGCGGCGAAGCCGAGACTATCCCCAGCCTTGTAACTCAATGCCGCCGCATCAATTTCATGGCCCTTGGCCGCGCGAATCCAACCCTTTTCGGAAACCACAACAGTGATGGGATCGGAAGACAGTAACTCCGCTTCGCTAAACGCTTTGGACTCTTCACGGGCAACGATGGGGGAACGACGCTCATCACCAAATTCTTTGGCCGCCGCCAATAGCTCTTTCTTGATCAGCGTCTTCAGGCGACGTTCGCTATCCAGAGTTTTAGTTAGAGTATCACGCTCTTTCTCCAGCTCAGCCTGCTCACCACGAATTTTCATCTCTTCCAGACGCGCCAACTGGCGCAGCTTGGTGTCGAGAATGTAGTCTGCCTGGATATCCGTGAGCTCGAAACTCTCCATCAACTCCTGTTTGGGTTCATCGCTGGTGCGGATAATTTCGATCACCTCATCGAGATTGAGGAAGGCGATCAACTGCCCGGCAAGCAGGTGCAGGCGTTTCTCAACTTTGTCCAGGCGGAACTGTAGGCGGCGGCGGGTGGTAGTTGCCCGGAAAGTCAACCACTCTCGCAGGATCTTATCGAGGGACTTCACCTGGGGGCGGCCATCGATACCGATCATATTCATATTGACGCGGTAGTTGCGCTCAAGATCGGTGGTGGCGAACAGGTGGTTCATCACCGATTCCATATCCACCCGGTTGGATTTCGGCACAATTATCAGGCGCGTGGGATTTTCGTGATCCGACTCATCGCGAAGGTCATTCACCATAGGCAGCTTCTTCGCCTGCATCTGCTGGGCAATCTGCTCCAGCACCTTGGCACCACTCACCTGGTGGGGCAGCGCGGTAATCACGATATCGCCGTCTTCCTTGCTCCATAGGGCGCGCATCTTGATAGAGCCGCGACCGGAAGTGTAAATCTTACGAATATCATCGCGCGGGGTAATTATCTCTGCTTCAGTGGGCATATCCGGGCCGAGAATATGCTCACACAGCTCTTCTACTGTGGACTTGGGGTTTTCCAGCAGCGCCACAGTCGCGTTGACCACTTCGCGCAAGTTGTGCGGCGGAATATCTGTAGCCATACCCACGGCAATACCGGTGGTGCCGTTCAATAGAATATTGGGCACCCGTGCCGGAAGAACACAGGGTTCATCCATGGTGCCGTCAAAGTTCGGCTGCCAATCGACAGTGCCCTGCCCCAATTCCGACAACAGTACTTCCGAATATTTACCCATGCGCGACTCGGTGTAACGCATGGCGGCAAAGGACTTGGGATCATCCGGCGAGCCCCAGTTGCCCTGACCGTCGATCAATGGATAGCGGTAACTGAACGGCTGTGCCATTAACACCATTGCCTCATACACGGCACTATCACCGTGGGGATGGTACTTACCGATCACATCGCCGACCGTACGCGCGGACTTCTTATACTTGGCGGTATTCTTCAGGCCCAGCTCGCTCATGGCATAGACGATACGCCGCTGCACCGGCTTTAGGCCGTCTCCGATATTCGGAAGGGCGCGATCCAGGATCACATACATGGAGTAATCCAGATACGCCTTCTCGGTGTACTCCTTTAACGGCAGGCGCTCTGTGGCCTCATAGACAGAGGTGTCGGTCATACAGCACTCGTTATTCGATTCGGAAGGAGCGGATTATGGCGGACTGGGGCGGGAGGTTCAAAGGGAAGCAATGAGTGTGAAAAAGATATATCGCGGAACTGGAGTAGGAGTAGGAGTAGGAACTAGCTTCCACTTCTCAGCTAACCTAGCAAAGCAGTACAAACCACTGAGTCAAATTCACACGACAGGTGTATAAGCATTTTAGAATACTGACAGGAAACTAAAACCACTAACTACAAAGTAGTTAGCAAGTAACCCCTGATATGCCTCAACTAAAATTAGAGACACTGAGTATCGGCTCACTTGAAAAAATAGCGCTGGATGTACCGCCGGGAGAAGTCATCTGCCTATCCGGCTCCTCCGGCTCCGGTAAAAGCCGCCTACTCAGAGCTGTGGCTGATATAGAGCCCCATAATGGCAAGATATCTCTTGATGACAAAGAACAGAATAAAATACCTGGCCACCAGTGGCGTCGCCAAGTCATGCTGGTACCGGCACAGAGTGCCTGGTGGTATGAGACTGTCGGTGAACACTTTAATAAACCGATGGACGAAGCCTTAAAGGTATTCGGGTTTCCCGCAGAGGCCACAGGGTGGCAGGTGAGCCGGCTCTCTTCGGGAGAAAAGCAGCGCTTGGCGCTTATTCGCGCTCTCTCCTATGAACCAAGTGCGCTTTTACTGGATGAGCCCACTGCCAATCTGGATGCAGAAACCACGAATAAAGTAGAAAAGTGGCTGCTTGCTAAGATTCAAAAACATCAATACCCGGTAATCTGGGTGGCCCACAGTAAAGAACAGATACAGCGAGTGGGCAGCAGGCATTTTGAGATTCAGGGAAGCCATCTTGTGGAGCGGGAGATATCACAATGAGTGTGATCGACCTGACCTGGTGGCAGTTATCGCTGGCTGCGGCGCTGGTGGTTGCCCTGGCAATTTGCACCCATATCGCACGATTACAGCTCGGCAAGCCACTGATTGTCGCGGCAGTACGCACTGCGGTTCAATTGGCGCTTGTCGGAGTCATACTGGAAGCCCTGTTCGCTGTTGGCACCCTGTTATGGGTCAGCCTGCTGGGATTGGCAATGTTATTGTTTGCCGGGCAACAAGTCGTCTCACGGCAAAAATATCGCCTGCGTGGAGGCTGGAGTTTTGCCATTGGCACTTTATCCATGCTGGTTTCCGCATTTAGCGTCACAATACTGAGTCTAGTGGTGCTAATCGGTCCTCAGCCCTGGTACCAACCTCAATACTCTATTCCCCTCCTGGGAATGCTTCTTGGGAATACCATGACCGGCGTTGCCCTGGGCCTGGATCGACTAACAGAAAGTATGCGGCGCTCAAGCGATATTATTGAAAATCGCCTAATGCTGGGAGAAACCTGGCGGCAAGCCAGTATTGAATTTCGCAGAGACGCAATGCGCGCGGGATTAATGCCAACAATCAATTCGATGGCTGCAGCCGGCATTGTATTTCTGCCAGGTATGATGACTGGGCAGATACTAGCTGGTACATCCCCCACAGTCGCAGTGAAATATCAAATTTTGATTATGTTTACTATTGCTGCTGGTACAGGGTTTGGTACTTTTGTCTCTGTTGGTATGTGTGCGAAACATCTCTTTGATCAGAGAGAGAGGTTATGTATAGATAGATTAAAGGAGTTAAAATCACCTTGATTTAATCTAAGTTACTCAATAGCAGCGCAAGTGTTACAAGACAAATTAAAATACCTTTATTTAGAGTATTAATTGAGTCTGAATTATTATCAAAATATTAAAGCCCCTTTAAAGGTAACCTTCTGGAAAGGTAATTTTCTGGAAAGGTAACCTTCTGGGTATTACTGATTGCTGTGAGCTGAGAATCCCCGACAATATCCCAAGACATACATTCCAAGAATTAAATTCGCCCACGACTCCGATATTTCCATCTTTATTCATAATATCAAAGCCAGGAGTTGCTTCCCGAAATACAGTGGCACCACCATAGGTCAATTCAGCAAGGGGCTCAGACTCACCACTAATATTGTAAGAAATAGGAAAACCAAATTCGACACTTTCAATTTTATCCCAATAGGCTCCCCCAGCTGTAATACAAGCAGAGTCAGTACCCCAACCCCAAAAAACTGGAGCATTGAATAGATTACCTGCGGCTGGTTCCTTGACAGTGCTAAATTCAATAGCCATATAGGTTTCGGGCCCAAATATGCGTGATAGAAAGAAGCAGTTTCTCTTGAAATGCCTCTAATGCGCTTATGCGAAGACCAATCCGTTTCTCAAGGTCAGGATGTAAATAAGTCTACTCGATGCCATTAACTCGATCGAGGTAACCAAAAACATCCGTCTTAATAGGAAAGGTATCGGTATACTTGTCTGAAAAATTAGTACCTGAGTCAACTAGCTGTAGTTTCCCATGGAATTCCAGCAACCCATCGGGAGTACACAAATGAAAAAAGACTGGAAAAGGCGTTAACGCTGGCAAACAGCCAGCGTTTTCAAATTAATCACGTAGCTTTTTATGTCCGACCTAAAAATAAAACTAGAGCGGCTATAATCAAACCAACTAACAAAATCCAAACCCCTCTCAACATCAAGGAGCGTGCATATTCTGCCTCTTTATAGCGCAGCGCATAGGGAATACCAGTGATTGGACCCAAGAAAATGGTAATGATACCCCAAACCCAATGCTTGTTACCCAATGCTGTAAGCGCTGCCATTAGTCCCCCAAACCAGCATAAGGTAACACCGATCACACACACCACAAGTGCAATGATTGACCACCACTGGTTGGCCAGGAAAATTTCTACAATTTGAGTTTCTGTCATGGTGACCTATTACTCCCTATTACTACTCGGTCATTAGAATACCTGCTCCCCGGTTGACAACTCTCTGATTATCCATCCAAGCCAGGGAAAGATACCCCCAGTAAGGCGGCACCTATGAATGGCATATAATAACCTTTAAGCGGAGCAAATAGTCTCCTTAAATAAAAACAAGAAAGTTGGCAAGCACTTACTCTCCTGAAAACTCAGTCACAAGCTCTAGTCCCGTGATATTCCTGGTCTCATTGGCAAAAGCATAATATTCCGGCTTTTCATCGATAAAGATCTGATGAGTCATTTTTACTTCTTTAGGTAGATTTAAAATTCCCGCTGGTATTGAATACTGCTGGGTTTCTTTTAAACGGTAAAAAAGATGAGATCCACATTTGGAGCAAAAGCCACGCTCTGCCCAGTCTGAGGAGTCAAATACGGAAATATGCTCCTCTCCAGAGATCTCAACATTGGTTTGGCAGTCCACCGCCAACAAAGGACCACCACCCCACTTTTTACACATTCCGCAGTGGCAGACACCCAAATTTGATGATGGTAACGAGGCCTTAAGGGTAACAGAACCACACAGACAACTTCCTTGTACTTGATTAGTACCGCTCATATTACATCCCCTCTGTAATGAACAACTTTATTATCAGTGTCAGTATTTGCCAGCAAACACTGTCATCAAAAGAAAACTACACGCTTGGAGGGAATCACACAAGGGTTCCGATGAATACTTCTGGACTAAAGATCACACTAAGATCTCTATAAGTTCTCATTTATGAGACTTGGTTCTAACCAAAGTTAGTTATATCTTCCAGCGAGCTTCATAAATTATGAGTCACTTTTCCTATCTTAGACCTGAAGCCTCCCCCCAGGAAATATTCAGTCACTTACATGGTGCAGGACCATCAATATTAAAAACATTTGAAGCAGCAATGAGAAGCCCCTCAGAACTATCTCGTGGAGAACGTGAATTAATAGCAGTATTTATTTCCTCCTTGAATGGATGTCGATACTGCTATCTATCCCATGCAGAAGTCGCACGCGAATATGGAGAGGCAGATGAACTTATAGAAGCTGCGCTTTCAGGTGTTATCACTCAGTTTCCCCAAAAGCTGCAAATAATTTTTAGTTTCGCTGCGAAAGTGGCTGAAAATGCTCATTCGATTTCGAAAGAAGATATTGCAGATGCTATTAGTGCTGGATGGAAGGAGCAAACAATATTAGATGTTGTCTTCGTCGTATCCTGCTTTTCTCTAGTTAATCGCTTAGTATCCGCCGCAGGTATAGAACCCTTATCACAGCAAGGTAATATAGAGGCAGGTAAATTTATTGCGCAACAAGGCTACTATCAAGATAACAAGTCAAAGTAATTTTACAAATCTTGATTAATTTGAAAACTCGACTCTGGGCTGGCCAAAATCTCTTCCATTGTAATCTGGTGCGCAGGGGATCAATTCCGCCGCTGGAATGCCTGCATCAATAAGATATCGCTCAACTTTTCGACTACGCTCTTGTGCCAGCTTCTCAAACTCTTCACGCAAGAAAATAGGGGGGTTATGGTAAAAATCAGCAAGGAGACGGCGGCTACCTCTTAGGCCTACGGTAGACTCAGGATACATTGCGCTCCAGTCTCTGGCATTAGCTATACCGCACACTCCGGGGCGGGCCTTCGGATGTTTATGCAGTACAGTTACCATTTGCTGTAATTGCCCCATAGCCAAACTACTTAATTCTGAGCTGCCAGGAGCAAACTCAATTGAATCAAAGTCTTTTGCCATAAATCGTCCCCACGCCAACTTAACCAGCAGGTAAATTCCATAGGGAGTTAGGTAGCTTAACAAAGCATCGAAGATGGCTTTTTGCAGTAATTCACTGAAGACAAAGGATAGAGAAAACTTAGGATCTCGAATATTACCGGTTACAGGCATTCCAAATTTCACATTTCCCTGGCCATCTTTCAGCAACCATAAAGCCACATTTAATGGGATAATTTTTGATTTAACGGGCAGCTGGTCATCCTTACGAACACGACGCACTTTGATTTTTTCTAGCTCAACATCAGCAAAAGCATTCAATTGATTTTCCCGCACATGAATGCTAACCACCGCGTCCATTTGTCCTTGTAATATCTTATAACCAAGTAACTTAGCCATATAGGGAGTGGCCGGAATAAGATTTACATTCTCCATATACCCCGTTAAATCAGCATCCCATATGTTCTCCCCTAAGTAATCGATAGTTCCCCCCAGTTGAATGTCACCAAAACCACCAGGCCTGCCATTCGCTACCAACACTGCCGGTGGGTGTTCGCCGAGATTACTAAAATGGCTCAAATTTAGATTGATATCACGTACGGGCAGCCGAGCTCGAAACTCGTCCTGCCGATCAACCCAGGTGAAAGTGCCATGTCGAAGATGAACATCCCTTATATGGTAGGAAAGGGGGTCATTTTTTTCTCTCTCAACAGAAAGTCTGTTTACCCCTTTAAACCCTCTTAGCTCAGCTATTTCTTGCTTTATTGGGAATCTACCCCGCTCATCCCGCACTAAAATAAACCGCGGCTGTAGAAAATCAATAAATTCTACATTTAGTAATTTATAACGCCTATCGAAACTAAATCCTTCAATATGCAGTAATCTAAAGTCCCCCACTGTGCTATGTCGATGATACTCTGGCTCAACTGGATTCCTGTTAAAAAAGTGAAAATGAACCGCTTCCCCCCAGGAAAATCGCCACTCCTGAGCACTGATCGCAAATTGTGAAAGCGTTATACTCTCCCCCTCCACTAGCAGTTCACCTTGGGGAGAAAAAAGATCAATTTTTTTAGCCTTTAGTAAATTGAACTCCAGGCCCTGTCCAGCTGTAAAACCTCCATCCAGCTCCAAATCCCCCAGCCTGAAACAATGATCTCCCTTATCGAAATAGCCGTTGGGTATACAACTGGCAATATTATTCAATTGCAACTGCTGTACATGTACTGATCCAGGGCTGAAGCGTAGTTGTCTCACCCGTAGACTTTCTGTTTTTAACAGCTGTTCCGGTAGTGCCTGCGAAAATCCTGCTGCATGCATCTGTATATTTGCCGAACTAATATCGAAGACTTTAAATATTCTTCCGGAAAGCGTATTTTTACTTACTACTTTGCCAAGTTTCAGCCGTTCTAACTGATAACAAGGCGCTATCTTTCGGTCTTTAAGTAATCCTGCCGGAAGACAACCACTTATGTTGCCAACTTGTATCAGTGATTTCCCCTCGAAGGAAATATTATCCAATTGCAAGTTAGGTACCCTAATCGGTTTAGTATTTCTACGCACTAAAGACAATCCACTTAGCTCCATTGAACCCTTTAGAGAAAATGGTCTACTGAGTGATATTTTTTGCACACCAGGCATCAGGAGCTGGTCGAGCCCATAGCAACGTCGCGTATCCCCTGGGCTAGCCTGTTTCAATAGATGAATATTTACCTTCCTGTCGGAGTCAGGTAAACAGACCCTGATATTTTCCAGGCGAAAATTCGTAACGGAAAAATCTCCATCACCATCCCAGGTCATGCGCTGCCAGCTCATCTGTTGCAAGCCAGCCTGCAAGTAATTATTCCCTTTTTGCCAAAAAGCAACTGGTGCAGTTTGCATAGGTCCAAAATCCAAAAGAGCTGTATTTTCATTTAATCCAATACGAACCGGTCCTCTATTGAAGCGCAATCGAGGAGTTTCAATGCAATCAGCCAGCTGAAACCTATTTGCCTCACTAGGTAATAGCCTGTGCAAACCACAGATAAGAATGTTATCAATTTCCAGATGGTACAGATCGAGTGTATTGTGCGAGAAGGCGATTTTATCGACGGACAGCTTTGAGAGCTGCCAAAGTGGTTCTCCTGTTCCTATAGAAGTAAATTCTGTCTCTCCAATAGATAAGCCGCTACTACCAACTGAGTATATTTCTTTACTGAACACACAATGTGGCAATCGTTCTGCGGAATTTAAATGGCTAGGCAAGCAGGCAAATAGCGACTCTATGGATAAGTCCTGCATTTCTACCATAGAGTCTTGTGTGTTATTGCCAGACCATAGAAACTCCAGCTCAGGTATGGATAGTTTCTGGATTTCCAGTAATGGAATATTGCCACTTCCCAAAAGCTGCAGTTGCTCAATATCGCTGTCATCCAGATTACCCGATACCCGATCATGCCCAGCCTCCAGTTTAAAGTGCCCTCCGAGTTGCACTGTTTGCAATTCCACACATCGCAGCTTTTGGGTCAAAGTACTCTCTAAATCTGGCAGGCAGGCATGCAACTGGCCGACTGAGCTTTCGGGTAAGGCAATATAAGTGCTAAACGTATCAGCAGGAACAATACGAATCCTGGCCAATGGCAAGTTAAGGTCGGCCAGGTTAAGCAGGGGTCTGTTCTGTACAGTAGCTGCAGTGGCGCGGCCAATAGAAAGCTCCGCAGTGGCAAAATCCACCCCCCCCAGCCAGGCCAGCACAAGGGGGCGCTCTTGTTGCAGGTCGCGCACATCAAAGCAGGCTGGCATTTCCTGCGCTGCTGCTGACGAACGGTAAATCAATTTTGCCCATTCAGGGGGCAAACACCCATCCAATCGAAGGAGGGAGCTGCTCTGTAGCTTGAAATTAGGGGCACGAATACTGGCCAATGCCATACTCAGAGCCTCTCTCCCTGTTTTCGATTCCCTAAGGCGCCCCTTTTCCTTACCGTAATCCTCTTGCCCCACAGCGCCTTCCGTAGCTGAAAAGGCATTGGCCCATGGGTCCTCAACAGGTTCACGGCGAAAATACCCTTCACCGGTGCTGAATTTTTGCAGCAGAAGCCCCTTATTACCTCCTCTAGATTCTCCCAATAACAGCCGTTGCACTCCCAGCTTACCAAAGATGGCATAACCATCCTCACCACCTTGCCAGGCAAAATTCCCACGTCCATCCAGGCTATTCAGTTGCGCACAAAGTGGTTCCCAGCCCGTAGGCAACAATCCTCGCGACATGCAACCGGAAAGGGACTCGAGGGAAAAATTCTGAATCGAATAAGGTGTGTCGACACCCAAGGTATCAATTCCACGCCACTTTAATTTTTGCAATTGCAGCTGTTCTTCACCGAGTCCAGACAGCTTGAGCTGAGCAAGAGATAATGGTCCACTGGCAAAGCCCCAGGGAATTTTTAGTGGGGAAGAGCCGAAGCGTAAGGCAGCTTTTTCCTTAGCCCGCAAACCGACCAAACGTACGCAGTGATCCGGTTTTTTCCACATATCGCCGGGGACACAACCATTGGCAGTTCCCACCGCCAAGCTGTCCACAGCTAGGATGCGACTGGTGACATCAAATTCCAATGAACCCAATGCTGCTTGCTGAGCGGTTAAAGGCTGTCGATGGGGTTGAGCAACATCGAGATAGCGCAACTGCTGCGCAGCACTGGTTCCGGTTGTAATTTTAAGTCGATGGCTCCAGTCAAAAGTGGTTGGTTCAGGCACCTGCAAAGTGGTTGCGCGGATACAAAAATGATGATTGTTATCACGCAGGTGCTTAGGGCACCAATCAAATGCAGTAGCCCGGCCCCTGCGCCAATGTATCCGCTTTATTGAGCGGACAAAATCGAAGTCACGAATAGTGATGGTTCCAGCGCGCCAATCCTGCCAACGCTGATTACTCTGCCGGAGTAAGACGCCCTCCCCACTCGCATAACGCCAATGTGCCAATCCTTCACGGCCAAACCCAAATCTAAGATCACCTTCAACATTGAGGCGACGCGCAGCAGCGCAGTGGCCAACCAGGCGCTGTAAGCCGCGAATTGCATCAGCCCACTTCTGAGGCGGACAGCCAGAAAAAAGCTCTGCTTGAAAGGATTCCGCTCCGGTACGCAAACTTGGCCAACGGAAATCTCCTTGCTTCAAGTGCAGATGCGCCAAAGTAGTATTGTAATGTGTCGAATTTTTTTCCCTGGCCAACAATTCCTCTAATTGGATATCTGCAGCTGCGATATTGACCTTGAGGGGCACATCTCCCTTGCGCCACAGCCCCAGCAAAAAATCCTCTATTTTTGCATCGCCAACATAGGCACAGGTCGCAGTTGGCCAGACAGGCCGGTGGCGATAACAGAGTTCACTATCGCGTATCCTGGCCCAGCCGATACCCATTTTAAAATCACGATCCCTGCGCTTCACCTCTCCCAAGTCCCAGCCGCCCACTTCCCATTCCCGGTATTTTTCTCCGGGAACGGATTGCAAATCCATGTAGGCGCCACTTACCGAGGCGCGTGGTAAGTGGGCTCGCCCGCGCAGCAACTGCCACCAGCTGTAATCCAGTGTTACTTCACGTGCGGCAAACCCCCTTCCTTCACGATTGGAAGCATGCACCCCTACAGCCAGCACAGACAGATCTAGTAGGGACACCCGGAAATAGTCGGCATGAAAATCCAGGCCCCGCTCAGCCAGCCAGGCATCTGTTTTATCTCGCACGAAGTCCGAGGCGAAGATAGAAAAGCCTTCCAGTAGCAATAAGCCACCAACCAACCACCAAAGCAGATGGCGAAAATTAGTGTATTGATGGACGGGCTCTGGTGGCATTGGGAAAATAGCGCCGCAAAAAATAAATTAAGCGCAAGCTGCAACGACAGCCAAGCCAATAAAGTAAAGACCAGCACCTGTGTATTTTTTTACCCTGGCGCTTCGATTCGCGATAATAGGAGCCGGTGTCGTGCTATAGGTCTCACTTCAACTCATGCTGTCTACTATTTATCCAGAAGTGAATTTGCACGGCGGAAGAATTTGGCAGGCGATCAGGTTATATATCGCTGCGACCATTCCATTAAGTGAGCAATGAGTGAAATGCAGGAGCACCCAAATTACCAGGATATCGTTCTGGTCGGCGGTGGCCACGCCCATGCCATAGTGCTGCAAATGTGGGCTATGAACCCACTACCAGGCGCGCGTCTAACACTGGTTTCCCCACAAGTACAAACCGCCTATTCAGGCATGCTACCTGGTATGGTAGCGGGCCACTATTCATTGGATGACACCCATATAGATTTGATCCGGCTATGCCGTGCGGCTGGGGCTCGCTTTGTGCAGGCCTGTGCACACCATATTGATCCCGAAGAACGTAAAATTTCCTTGTTGGGGCGCCCGCCACTGGAGTATGACCTACTGTCACTGGATGTGGGCGCGACTCCCGCACGGGAGCTGCCGGGTTCGGAGTTAGCAATCCCAATCAAGCCCATTGGGCACTTCTATCCTTTTTGGCAGAAACTTTTACAACATGTGCATAAGACCCGGGCACCGCTAAAACTCGGCATTGTCGGCGGTGGTGCTGGTGGCTGTGAACTGGCCATGGCAATGGCCCACGCACTGGAGGAGCAAATTTATTCCGGGCGTGTGCAGGTACACTTGATTCACGCCACGGAAAGAATCCCCCAAGGCTATCCACTGCTTGCACGCAAGCTTGCAGAGCGCGAACTCGACCGTCTCGGAGTACAGCTGCATCACAACTGGCCTGTTCAGGAGATTACAGAACAAGGCGTACGCAATAAATGCGGCGACCTGCTGGAACTCGACCAGGTACTCCTCTCCACTAATGCTTGTGCACCGCCATGGCTGGCTGATTCACAGCTTGCCCTGGATGAAAAGGGCTTTGTGCTGGTGGATCGCAGGCTGCGTGCCCAGGGCCGACAGGAAATTTTCGCTTGTGGTGATGTGGCCAGCTTTTCAGCAGAGCCACTGCCCAAAGCCGGCGTCTACGCCGTTCGCCAGGGACCAATTCTATTCCATAACCTGCGCGCCACTCTCACTGGTCACCCGCTAAAGAGCTATCGCCCGCAAAAGAGCTTCCTGAGCTTGCTATCCTGTGGCGGCAAACGCGCCATCGCTGTACGCAATGGGATTGCCGTCTCAGGTGACCTGCTATGGCGCTGGAAAGACCATATTGATCGCACTTTTATGCAGCGCTTTAGCGACCTGCCCGTTGCTATGGAGGAAATGCCTGAGGCCCAACCCCGTCAAGTAATAACCCAACGCAACGGCATCTCATTGTCGGGTATGCGCTGCAACGGCTGTGGTGCCAAAGTCGGCGCGGAAGTTTTACGCCGCGCCTTACAGAAATTGCCCCCCCAGCAGTCAGAACATCTTTTACGTGGCGTGGGCGATGATGCCGCAGTGATGGACCTGCCCCCAGGCCAGTTGCTGGTCCAAAGCTCAGACCAGTTGAGGTCTATGGTGGCGGACCCCTGGTTGTTTGGACGAATTGCCACACTGCATGCACTCTCAGACTTGTTCGCCATGCATGCGCGCCCCGTCAGTGCACAAGTGCTGGCAACCCTGCCTACCGCCGCAGCAGAAATTACCCAACGAGATTTACAACAACTATTGGCCGGGGCCATTTACGAACTCAACCGCCACAATTGCACCCTATCCGGTGGTCATACTGCCGAAGGCGCGGAGATGCAGTTAGGGCTCACGGTGAATGGCTTGGCGGAACGTGAGCAGTTACTGGAAAAAAGCGGAGCTCGCGAGGGAGATTGCCTGGTGCTGAGCAAACCCCTCGGCATAGGCACAATTCTCGCAGCGGAGGGTATGGGTGAAGCTGAGGGGCGCTGGGTGCAGAAGGCCCTGGAGTGCATGCTGCTCAGCAATGCGAACGCAGCCGAAGTACTTGCCCAGCACAGCGCACGCGCCTTAACAGATGTTACAGGATTCGGCCTGCTCGGCCATCTGCTGGAAATGCTCGACGCCGATAAGCTTGGCGCCACACTAATCGCCGAACAACTTCCGCTGATTCCGGGTGCCTCTAAGTGTATCGAGCGCGGTTGGCTCTCCAGCCTGCAACCGCAGAACGCACGCGCCTACCTTTCTGTGGAAAACCCTCAGGAGTGGCAATCCCTTCCACACTGGGCACTACTCGCAGATCCACAGACCAGTGGTGGGCTGCTCTCCGCCTTACCACAGGAACACGCTGAGGCCTGTGTGCGTGACCTGCTACAAAGCGGCTGCAGCCAGGCTGCAATCATTGGCGTTATCACCCACACTGATGGAGTGAAGCCCAGTGTGCGCCTGCAACGAGAAGGAAACTGGCGCCAGCTGATAACTCGCGACAATGAGGCGGTGCAAAGCCAGGCTTAAGTTGCCTCCAATACCGATGAGAGAGATACTGGCGCCAGAACAAGCGCCGGCAACCAAGTATTCCGGCGAATAGGTCTTCACAGATTGGGGAGTCGGCTTTTTAGCAATCGACAGGAAGACCAATCACCATGAAGAAAATCGTGATTGTTGGCGGAGGCGCCAGCGGCCTCCATCTGGCCACACGACTCGGACACTACTTCAACTTTACCCGGGGGCTGCCACGACGGCGTAAAACTCCCGCCGTACAAGTAACTCTGGTCGATAAAAATCGTACCCATATCTGGAAACCCCTGCTCCACCAAGTCGCTGCCGGCGCACTTGACGCCAATATGGACGCGCTCAATTATCAGGTTCATGCCCGCGCTAACGGTTATGAATTCCAACTTGGTGCACTGGAGTCCCTCGACAGGAAAAGACAAGTGCTGACACTTGGCCCTGTCAAGGACGACGACGGTGACGAACTGGTGCCGTCACGGGAGCTGGAGTACGACTACCTGGTGCTGTGCATCGGCAGCCAGAGTAATGACTTCAGTACTCCGGGAGTCCGCGAACACTGTGTGTTCCTTGATAGCAGTGAGCAAGCACAGAAATTCCACCAACAGTTGCTCAATCATTTTTTGCGCTTGGAAACCCATGTCGAGGAAAAACTGCAAATTGCTATCGTCGGCGGCGGTGCTACCGGCGTGGAGCTGTCCGCAGAGCTGGTAGATGCCAGTAAGTTAATGGGAAATTACGGCCGCATTCGCTCCAATGCCATTGAGATAACGGTCATTGAAGCCGGCCCACACCTACTACCAGCACTACCCGCGCGGCTGGGCAATAACGCCGAACGGGAATTGGCAAAGATGGGAGTGCGTGTGCTCACTGGCTGCAATATCGCCAGCGCCAGCGCCACGGACCTGACAACCCGCGACGGAGAGAAAATTCCTGCAACGATCCGCGTCTGGGCTGCCGGGGTAAAAGCCCCCGGGTTTCTCACCCACCTGGATGGCCTCGCCACTAATCGCCTCAACCAAATTGAAGTGACAACCACTCTGCAGACCCAAAGCGATCCAAAAATTTTCGCCATGGGAGACTGTGCCAGCTGTATAGATGGAGATGAACAAAGAGTGCCACCCCGCGCCCAGGCTGCACAGCAGATGGCTACTCTGACTGCCGACAATCTGGTCGCCCTGATTGAAGACAAACCGTTGGAACATTTCTACTATCGCGATCGCGGCTCACTGGTCTCCCTGAGTAAGTACACTGCAATAGGTAACCTGATGGGCGCCCTGGTAAAAGGCAGCCTCACCGTAGAGGGGCGCATTGCCGGTTTTGCCTACCGCTCCCTCTACCGGATGCACTTGGCAGCGATTCACGGCTGGCCAAAGGCCATGCTGCTCTATTTGGTCGGCCAGGCCAATCGCGCGGTCAGCCCACGGCTAAAATTGCATTAGATCAAACACTCTGATTTGACTCACCACAGGGATTCGTAAATTATCA
This sequence comes from Microbulbifer sp. NBRC 101763, assembly GCF_040371615.1. Taxonomy (NCBI): domain Bacteria; kingdom Pseudomonadati; phylum Pseudomonadota; class Gammaproteobacteria; order Cellvibrionales; family Microbulbiferaceae; genus Microbulbifer; species Microbulbifer sp. NBRC 101763. The sequence continues at coordinate 353,953 of NZ_BAABQV010000002.1, read as the reverse complement.
AGGCGCAGGGGTGCGCCTTAAGAAATTCAATATAGGCACTTGCCCCCATGCTGGTAGCGTAATTTTTTTGCGATCGACATAGTATCCAGCCGCATACCTATTCTGAGAATAAGAAAAAACCGATAAATATGCAGTATCAAAGTATTGTGGTCCTGACTGGTGCCGGAGTTTCAGCGGAATCCGGGATTCGCACCTTCCGCGGAGCCGATGGCCTGTGGGAAAACCATCGTATTGAAGACGTTGCTACGCCGGAAGCCTTCGCGCGTAATCCCCGCTTGGTGCAGCGCTTTTACAATGAGCGGCGCCGTCAATTGCTATCGGGTGAAATCAACCCCAATAGCGCCCATCATGCACTTGCAAGACTAGAACAAGAGTTTTCCGGAGAGTTCCTGCTGGTCACACAGAATATTGATGATCTACATGAAAGAGCCGGTAGCAGCAATTTGATTCACATGCACGGGGAGCTTCTGAAAGTGCGTTGCAGTACTAGCGGCCAGCTGTTTCCTATCGACTCAGACCTGGATACAAGCGACCTTTGCCACTGTTGTGCCCTGAGGGGCACCTTGCGGCCCCACGTAGTCTGGTTTGGGGAGATGCCCCTTCAAATGCGTAGCATTTACGATGCCCTGAGTCGGTGCGACCTATTTATCAGCATAGGTACCTCTGGCAACGTTTATCCCGCAGCGGGCTTTGTGGAATGTGCCAACCAGGCAGGTGCCCACAGCGTGGAACTCAATTTGGAGCGCAGCAGTGTTGGCGATGCCTTTGCCGAGCACCGCTATGGGCCCGCCTCTGAGGTCGTGGATTATTTTGTGCGAGATCTATTGGGCTAAAATCCTTACGGTTCTTCCACAGCTGCTTCAGTTTTCGATTTACGCTCAGCTTTAGCACTACTATCGGCACCATAACGCTGTAACAAAGTTGTCACATCTCCGCGATTGCGTATCACGATATAAAGCCGATCGTACTCATCCAACTCCCTGATTGGCCGCCCCTTATCACCGCCCAAAAGCTCCACCAGCTTTGGAGTTGTATTACTGTGACCCACAACCAGCACCCGCTTACCGGCCTGATCGAATTGCCGTGCAAATTCCTTCAGTTTACGGGGATTATACGTCTGAATCGGCAGGCCCAACTCCGCAGCTAGTGGCTCTGCGGTCTCTTTGGTACGGACATAGTCAGTACTGTACACCGCATCAATACCCACCTCGCCAAGTACGCGTGCCAGCTGCTTGGCGCGCTGCCGCCCAGCTTCTGTCAGGTGCGGGTTTATTCCACTTTCCAGGCCCCGCTGCTTCTCAGCATGGCGCACTAAATAGATAACCTGGCTATCAGTAATTGCAGTTTCACTCTCAGCCCAAGCCGCCATTCCAAACAGGGCCAGGAGTGCGCAAGTAAAGCGAACCGTTAAACGGGACAACACGGATTAATACTCCCTATCAATAACTCAGTAAGACGTTATGCAGGCAATGATAGAGCAAGTAAATCGGAATGCGATAAAACGCAGGAGTATGCGCTCAATATGTAAAGAAAAGTAAATATATAGGGAAGGATATCCGGTGCCAATAAAACGGCACCGGACTAGCGATCAAAAAGAGATTAGATCTTCCACTCTTTTACAGTGTCCAATCCATACTCATCGATCCACTGGCTTAAAGCCTTCGGATTACGCTTTTTCTTTTCCACAGTGGCACCGGTATAAGGGTTGCGGTAGTGGCCGGTTTCCAGCTTGGGCTCCGCAGACTTACTGGCGGGCGCTGCACGACGACCGCGACGGGGAGAATCTCCCTCTTTCTTCAGGTGACGGGCAACACGGGACTTAAGAGTCTGAACAAAGTCCTGAGCATCCTCATCACCCAGCTGGCCAACCAGCCATTCAACAATTTGCTGACCGCGGGCGACGAAGAACTCTTCCTCTTCCATCTGGTATTCCGCAGCCAAATTAACCAGCGCCTTATCGAAAGCGATTACGCCATCTTTTTTACGTTCTGCCTGGGCCATTTGCTCCTGCAGCTCTTCGATTCTCGCCTGGTGTTCGGCGATTTGTTGTTCAAGTTGTTCGTATTCCTGAAACATTCAATAAACCTCAACGACGGTTATTAAAAAATACAGAGGAAACCCTGTGACGGCAATCGACACAGAGTCGAGTCCCGGGTATTCGAAATATAAAAATTTGTAAACAACAGCGTTAACCGATTGAGTGCGGTTAAGAACTGTAATATTCGACACATTACGAACGGGCCGAAACAAAAAAGTAGATACCGCTGCGCAGGTGGACTCCAACGCTAGATATAATCGGCAAATACATTATTTAAAACTAACCGAGTTCAGCCAAAAGTGGTGATATGCCCGAATGGCTGGTTATATTTCTCGGCTGAGGTCGCGAATAATAAGCTTTCGCCAATAAATATCAACTGTTTACACACTGTCATTTGAATATAATATGGATCTTCGCCCGTATCGCTACTAAAAAGTAACAAAGGCGGGGATATCTCCCTCAATGAAGGGATATTCAACTGTTCCTGTATTGGCTATATTGTACCTGCAGTCGCCAATTGCAAATTACTATGCTGGTCATTGCAATAGAGTTCATTGCCAAAAACTATTGGATACTTATTGTCAGCTATGTCCAATCCCCACAATATCCATCATATGCCCACACTTGCGGCATTAATGACGCCCTTTCCCTACCACATTGATATCGATGCCACTGTCGAGGACGCTTTGGCTGTGATGGAGGAGCACAAGGTACGCCATTTACCAGTTACTCGAGCGGGTGAACTGGAAACTGTTATCTCCAGGGGAGATATAGAACGCGCTAATGCACCCGGCCATCGCCTGGAAGAGCAGCAGCTATACGTGCATGACCTCTGTGCACGGCGCCCCTTTATCGCCGATATCCACGACCCTCTCGATAAAATCCTGTTGGCCATGGCCGATACCGGGATCGGCTCGGTATTGGTAATGCGCGAGGGAGAACTGGTGGGTATTGTGACAGTGACCGATATATTGCGTTTTTGCAGTAACTACATGGCGGAGTTAGCCCAGCCGGTAGACGATTCCATCGCCTGATTTCGGTAAAAAAGCAATTTCACAAGGGCCAGACCCACAACAGCATGGGGATACTGACTAATACGACCAGTATCTCCAGAGGCAGCCCCATGCGCCAGTAGTCACCGAAATCAAATCCTCCCGGTCCAAGGATTAATGTATTGTTCTGGTGTCCGACCGGAGTCAGAAAAGCACAGGATGCGCCGATGGCCACTGCCATCAGGAAACTGTCCGGGTTTACTGCCAGCTGCTCCGCAGTGCTAAAGGCGATGGAGCACATCACCGCCGCAGTCGCGACATTGTTCATAAAATCCGACAGGGTCATGGTGACAATCAAGATCAGCGCTAATGCCACTACCGCACTGCCCTGGGCCAGATTATCCAGCAATACCTGCGCTAACAGGTCTGCGGCACCAGTGGTTTCTATCACGTCCGCTACTGCAATCAGGGTACCCAGCAATACGATTACCGAGCCATCCAGGGACTCATAAATATTTCGTAACGGTACAACCTTCAATGCCATAAACGCCAATACGCAGGCAGCAAATGAGATCGCAGCGGGAATTAAACCAAAAGCAGCTCCCCCAACCGCCAGAGCCATAGCAATTAGTGCTATGGCTGACTTTTCCTTATTCGGCATACTGATATCCCGCTGTGCCAGGGGGACGCAACCCTGCTCGCGGGCGAAATGATTCAAGTTGTCATCTGCCCCCATCATTAACAGGGCATCTCCGGCCAGTATCGGGGTAGAGCGCAACCTACGCACTGAGCGACGTCCCCGCCGGGAGAGAGCTAACAGGTGAATCTGGTAGCGCGCAGACAGATGTAAGAATTGGATAGAGCGCCCGACCAAAAGGGAGTTGGGCATCACCACGAGCTCACGCAGCTGCATTTCCTCACGGTGATTAGAGTTTTTTTCCTTCTCTGCCGATTTCTCTTTACGCCCAGCTGTGGCTTGACTCATTTTATCTTTCAATTCTTCTTTATCTTTCTGCACACTCTCCGATTCCCCCACCATCTTGAGACCGAGGCTCGACAAGCTGGCCGCAAGGGATTCGGGTTCAGCCTCAATAACCAGAATGTCTCCGCTGTGCGCTCGGTGCCAAGGGGTAGCTGGCGAAACTCGGGCATCGTTATGAACAATCCCTACAACCTGAGCATCTTCAGCACCAAGCAGTTTTCCAATCTCGCGAAGGCTCTTACCTGCAGCGGCACTCTTTTCGCCTACAACCGCCTCGGTAAGGTAGGTACCGGTGTCAAAACTGGAGGCTCCAGCCTGACTGCGCCCCGGTACTAAGCGCCAACCAATCAGACCGATGAACAGCAGTCCAACGACCGTCACTAGTAGGCCCACCGGAGTAAAATCAAACATACCGTAACTGCCAGCACCTGCACTGGCACGAAAGCCCGATACCACCAGGTTCGGTGGGGTGCCAATCAGGGTAGTCATACCGCCGAGAATAGTGGCGAAGGAGAGCGGCATCAGAATTTTGCCGGGAGCTATATTCTGTTTCTCAGCCATATCGGCAGCCACTGGCATCAGCAACGCCAAGGCACCAATGTTATTCATAAAACTCGACAGAAATGCGCCGAGACCGGTAAGCAATAAAATACCCAAGGTGATATTGCCGCTACGCGGTACCACTCGCTGTGCCAGAGCATCCATTGCCCCGGTGTTTTGCAGGCCTCGGCTGATGATTAACACGCAGGCCACAGTCACCACCGCAGGATGTCCAAATCCGTTAAAGGCATTCTCAGCAGGTATTAAGCCGGTAAACACACAGGCAAGCAGGGATGCCAGTGCCACCATATCGTGTCGCCAAGGGCCCCAAATAAACAGCGCAATGGTCACCGCGAGGATGGCTAAAATAAGCAACTGGTCGAGAGTCATAAATTAGGTATGTCCTGAACACGGCATTCGCGAGAATTTCGTCGCGATGACTTATTCAGGGTATACAAGGAACAGTATCGAGCGAGCAATTGAGTGTCAGAACACTGATAGAATCAGTGCCGCTATTTCCAAAGGCAACTCTGTCAGCTTCACCCTTAAATAGACGTGATAAGTAATCACACATCCCTATGCGATATTAATTATTGATTCATCGATGCGTTAATTCGCCAGGGAAAAAGTGACCGCGCGCTCCTCCAGCGGGTAAAAGATTGTACCCACTTTGATACAGACCCGGCTGGTACTGCAGGAAAACCAACCCGTATACCCTGTTACCTGAAGACTCCTATGACTGCTCGCCATCTGCTGTAGCAGGCGTTGGGCCCAGGGCCTCAGCTCCTTACCATCATAACCAGAGCCACAAGCACAGACATGCAGGTTAACGAAGTTAGCCGGTAAGCCTTCCTTGACCAAAGTGCTCGCCAATTGGGTTGGCGTATAGGTTTTCCACTCACCTCCCTGCCATTGCGCCATACCATTTACGTATACTTTCTTTTGTTTGTTATTACCACTATTGCGTTGGGCCCCAATCATCTTTCCATCGGGTGCACCTGTGCCATGGGTAACTATGTAAAGAGTGTCAGCTGGGGTAAGTTTACTGAGACACTTATCCACCCATCGGTACATAGCCTTGCCAACTCCGGAAGTCACCTTATTGGCGAGGATCTGGTTTGCAGGAATATTCCAGGCACCGGCCAGATCTTTTGCAAATTCCTGCATTTCATCGCTGTTAACTGGAATGTAGATATATTTTTTTGCCATTTCTTACATTTTCCCTGGAGTTGCGCATACTTTTCCAAATTAAACACTGAATTTCCACTCAGGCTGAGTGAAAATGCCACTGGCAATCAGGAGAAACATTCATCCCCGGTAATATTCAACGCTGACTCTGAACAGGAGCCAGGAAAATCAATAATAATTTTCCCTCCTGAAATTCATGCACATTAATGAACCACAAAAAAATCAGATAATCAATCCTAAATTCAGGTTAGAGGTTGTACCTACCCCGCAATTGTTTTTCATCCTTTAACTGAGCAGCAATCCAAAAACAATCAGTTGCAATCCCTATTTGAAGACAGGGGAAATTCACTCGCTATATTAGTTTTACACAGCACCAGCTAACGCTTTTATAATTATTTTTTACCATATTTTTTGGACCTCCTTATTTTGTGCACAACTTACCACCAAATTCACCTTTGACGACATATCTTGCTCCACACTTTCACGAGTTGCCAATTCTCCAATATGATGCTTTTTACTGATGACTGCCTGGGCAGGAAAACCTCAAAAGATAAGAATCAAAAATAAAATTAGGGGAACATAAAAAATATGACAAAAATAGAAGAGGCGGACGCTCAGATTAACTTTTACACATGGTGTAAATATCAGGTTACTTCCAACTAACGGCCTACTACATAAGTTACATTTTCAGACAGATAAATATTATTACAGTTTATTGAAAATTTTTTCTAAATTACACTTCACGAATAAAAATTCACACAATCAATTTTCCAGTAAAGAGTTTTTCTCTCGGCAGAAATAGATTGATTGACAATAAGGCTTACCTCTCCATATTAGGGAAAAGTACAGCCTCTAATAAGTTGGTTAAAACTACTAAGCATTTATACCCTCAAATAAGCTGGTAACAGCAAAACCTGCTGCCTGTTCCACACTAGCCTGCCCCTGACCGATCAACCACCAAGCTGAGTAAACCTGGGCATCAATCATTGAACTTATCCACTCGATGGACAAATCCTTGCGAATGTCGCCATCTTTTTGCGCCTGTTCTATCAGACCCGTTAAATCATCCATCTGCTGACCATAATACGCCAGCACTTCTAAATCACCCTCTGCGATATTCCACAGAGATAGCAGGAAATGATAACTATCTGCCAGGGGCATCAGAGCCTCGAGCCCCCTGCGCACCTTTTCCCGAGCCGAGAGCTTGCAATCTGTATAGATGGGCCGCAGAACCTGGCTGGTTAACTTAAAACACTCTCTGGCTATTTCCAGGATCAACTCCTCACGGGTTTCAAAGTGCCGGTAGAGGGTTGCCCTTCCCACCCCGGCAACTTCGGCTACTTCTTTCAGGCTGGCTTTTGGGTTCTTCATCAGTAGCTCCTTGCCGGCTTCAATAAGGCGGGCTCGGGAGCGACTGACTCTGGAATCATTGGTATTCATAGCAACTCTTTTTTGAGACACAGTTGTCTCATTAATGTCTGACGGTTATGATACATAAATGTCTCATAAAAATTTTACACTGTGAGTGGCTCCATGAGTACTGATGATGAAGACTTGTTATCCGAATATCGACGCACGGCCAATTCCCAGCTTCCTAACGCCCACTGTTTGCCCTTCGGGGCATATACGTGCGAGACCATATTTCACAGGGAAATGGAGAGCATCTTTGAAGGGGGTTGGGTGTTTGCCGCTGCCGAAGCAAGCCTCTCTAAACAGGGAGATTACTGTGCCATTAATATTGGACGTATACCTGTAGCTGTGATTCGTGGGGCAGATGGACAGCTGCGGGCTCTGTCCAATACCTGCCGGCACAGAGGCACACCATTGCTGGATACCGGCTTGGGCAATGTTAATAAGCGCATAGTCTGCCCATATCATGCTTGGAGCTACAGCCTGGAAGGTTCTTTACTCGGAGTACCCTTCACTGGAAAACAGGAGGTGAACAAAGCCAGGCACTGTCTACCTATCTACCCGGTAGAAACCTGGAATGGCCTGGTATTTGTAGATGTCAGTGGTCAGGCACCCCCCCTCTCAAAACAGCTTTCCAGCTTATCGAATTACCTGCCAATCCAACAGCTTGACGTTTTTGATGCATTCGAGCCTGGCAAAACCGAGTATTGGTCTGCCAACTGGAAAGTGGTGATGGAAAATGCCATGGAGAGTTACCACCTGTTCAAAGTACATCGGAAAACCTTAGAAACAGTCACACCAACCCAAGATGCCTACTATACCGCGGGCTGCAGCAGATGGGCCCTGACTGGAGGCACAATCAAGTCCTTTCTTGGCTTTGGCAAGCCAGAACATTACCAACTACTGATGCTGCCTCCTAACTTTGTTGCCATTATCGATCCTATCTCTTTTAGCTGGATATCCGTTATTCCACGCCATGCGGGTGAAACAGAGGTCCAATCCGGTTCACTGATTTACAACGGCCATGGCAGCAATCGCTCTACCCGTAAATTTACGGACAGATTCTTTGCCGAAGACCAATGGATTTGTGAACGAGTTCAACGAGGTATGAACTCATGCTCTGGAAAAGGCGGCACTCTAGTTGAGGCAGAGCGCATTGTTGTGGATTTTCACCACTTTCTTGCTTCGCGCCTATTTGGCTGTCCCAGTATCCCTATTTATCGAACATCTACGAGCCGGGAGAGTAGAAATTGAAACTTTGTCATGCCTTACTTTTAACAGGTGTTATTGCCGGCTCAGTGACTTTTCTTGCCTGGGCCCAGCCTTTAGCTCCTGAAACAAGAGCACATATAACCAATGCAGCGAGTGAACCAGGAATTGCCACAAAATCTGATGCTAAATCCTTAACGCAATCAGGTTCAGAGATTCTTCCAAAAAGAATCTATGGCATGACCCGCTTCATTGCTTTGGAAAACGCTGGCAACCTGGTTGAATTACTATTGCAGCGCGAGGATGTATACACTCGGCTTAAACCGGGCCCTCATAAGATATTTATTATCTACCAGAAATTTTCGAAGAACTACCATGAAGCCCGGGTAACGGTAGGGTTACCGAAGGAAAGCTTCTTATTTCTGAGCAACGTCAGTGAGCCCATACCGGATGGTGATGTCACCCACATTGGAGGAAGCACGGATACTTCCCCAGATGGACTTGAAGGGCACTGGCAACTGGTTCACTTTGGCCCAACACTGCAAGCAGTCATTGAGAAATATACTCTGTCAGAAGACGGGATTGTTCGCTCTGTTGATATTTATCAGGTTAATGAGAAACAGTGACATGAACTTTTTAACTGCAATGTTTACCCATGAACAGATTGAACACTTAGAGGTGTGGGTGAATGATGGCTTCTTTTTACTGGCTATGGTGGTATTTGTATTCGAACTGCTACGTTATGCTCTCAAGCGCAAACTGACCCTAAACATGCTAGGTGATTCGGCTAGCAACTTCATTACCCTGGCTGCTTTTATTGCAATTACCTCATTAATTGCTGCGCTTTTTTATGTGGCCGCATTTTTCTTTGTTTTTGAAAATTTCAGCATCGTCCAACTACCCATTACCGGCTGGACCATCATGGCCTGCCTGATCCTTGCTGATCTGGCTTACTACTGGGAGCACCGCTTTGCCCACAGAGTCAATTTGGCCTGGGCTTCCCATACAGTGCACCACAGCTCACCCTATTTTAATATTTCTGTAGCCTACCGATTTGGACCACTGGATGGCTTGTTGCCTTTTTTCTTTTACCTGCCATTAGCCATGCTCGGGTTTAATCCGCTTCTCATTTTCTTTAGCGAAATGATTGTGCAGGTTTACCAAACATTACTGCATACTGAGGCAGTTAAAAAACTACCTAGACCGATCGAATGGATTTTAAATACCCCATCCCATCACCGGGTGCATCATGCTGCTAATCGTGAGTATCTGGATAAAAATTATGCCGGTATTCTAATTATTTGGGACCGGATTTTTGGAACCTTTGCTGAGGAAAAATCAACTGTGCGGTACGGGGTTTTTCCCAGAATTAACAGCATCAACCCGTTTACCATCTTTTGCCACGGCTACGCCAAGCTATTCCGGCAGCTCTGGCAGGCTAATGGCTGGAAAGCACGCTGGCATCTATTGATAAAATCCCCTGAGTGGATATGGAAACATCACCAGAATCGCAATAGCTTTCAACAAAATTAAATACTGTGCACCAATAAAGGCAGATTTTTCTATCTATTAACTATAAATTAAATGGTTCTATCTCATAAGCTATTTTGACCATTTTTTGATAAGTGATACTCACGAACAAGCCTGAACTAGTTAACAAAGACAAAGCGATAATTGCACCCTATTTATTCTCATAACTTAATCTGGCATCAATGTGGCAGAGTATTTCTCCTAAAATCCCAATAGAGAAACAGAAGTAAAAGAGATCCATTTTGTTACGCTCAACAATTTCTCAGGAACAGCCCTGCCACTCGCTATATTTGTTGGATATTCCATATTACATACGGACTATTAGTGCTTTTTTACCATCGACAACATATCTTATCTTCCATATCTCAGTTTTCCTCACTCCGGCGAATGACTTTCAAAGCCAGGATATTCTCTTCAGGCATCTGGTTCACAGAAGCGGCATCAAGTATCTTATCGATATTCCCCATATTAATAGAGAGGCTTCCATTGCGGCAGGGTACATCCAATTACCGAGAAATTTTCCTCCGTGATACTCCACTACTGGATGTGCGCGCACCGGTAGAGTATCAGCGTGGGGCCTTCCCCTCTGCAGAAAATCGTCCATTACTGGATGATCACCAACGCGAACTCATCGGCACCGAATACAAACGGCGAGGACAGCAGGCCGCCATAACCCTTGGATGGAAACTCGCCACTCAAGAGGTGGTACAGGCACGTCTCACCGCCTGGGAGGCTTTTCTCGATGAGCACCCACAAGGCTATCTCTACTGTTTTCGTGGTGGCCTACGCTCACGTACTACTCAGAAACTGCTTCGCGACGCAGGTTTTGATTACCCTCTGGTAGAGGGTGGTTACAAAGCTATGCGCAACTACCTTCTTGGTGAACTGGAAATCCAAAGCCGGCAGTTATCATTTGCTGTTATTGCTGGCCATACCGGCAGTGGAAAAACGGAACTGATCCAGTCGGCCAGTCGAGCTCTGGACCTGGAGGGCATAGCCAAGCATCGTGGTTCCAGCTTTGGTCGCACCGGATACAAGCAACCAACGCAGATCAATTTCGAAAACCAAATCAGTATCGACTTACTCAAGCTGGCACAAACCTCTGAAAGGGTTTTTATCGAGGATGAAAGTCACCTCATCGGACGCTGTGCCCTCCCCCCCGCCCTGCAAAGCGCAATGAAAGCAGCACCACGTATACTGGTTGAGGAACCCGTAGAGAATCGTGCCCGCCGTATCGTGCGCGATTATATCAGTGAGGCCTTACCACGTTTTGGCGACACTGAATCCCCTGCTGCGGCACTTGGAGCGGATCTGCATGAAAGCTTGGGGAAAATACGCAAACGCCTAGGCGGGCTGCGCTATCAGCAATTAGACACACAACTGGCCGAAGCCAATGGGGAGCTACAGCGCAGTGGCAACAGCGACGCCTATATTCCATTGGTGATGGCACTGCTGAAGGAGTATTACGATGGGAGTTATAGCTATCTGATGAAGAAGCGTGATAGTGAAGTCCTGTTTCGCGGTACCTACGCTGAAGTGAAAGCCTGGTTGGCAGATTCGGAAACTCTTATCCCCAATTAACTTTCACCCAGCACGATTACCGCAATAATCAGAAGCTACACATCAAGCCTTATGTGCCAACCGATTCAATTTAAAGCGACGCAGCATTATCCAGTCCCGAAGTCCGCGGGGCAGCCAGCGTGCCAACCAGGGCAATAAGCTACTGCGGTTTCCAATGCGTACCAGAGTTCGTGGCCGCTTTCGAAGTAACTCACGCACCAACTTACGTGCAAGCGTGCTGGCCAGAGTGGCATTTTGCTGCGACTCCTGTGCGCGAGAGCGCACGGCCTCCTCCTGGCGCTTATATAAAGAGTCCGGCGGCAGTAACCCGCGCAGTGATACCTCTGCATGACGGCCAAATTCCGAGGCGATAGCCCCCGGCTGCACCGTCATCACGCGAATGCCAAAAGGCTTTAACTCGAGACGCAGTACTTCGGAAAGTGAGTGAAGGGCAGCCTTGGAGGCACAATAAGCACCAGAGAAAGGTGTCGCCAGTACGCCGGATACCGAACCAATATTACAAACAACACCACCCTTGCCGGCACGCATTAACGGCACACAGGCGCGGATCAGTGCAAGCGGTGCGAATACATTAGTGCGAAACTGATTTTCCAGGGCCCGAGTATCCAACTCCAGCAAAGGCCCCATCTGGCCATAGCCGGCATTGTTGATCAGAATATCGAGGCGACCATAGGCGGCTTTAAGAGCGTGAACAACGCGGTTTATATCCGCCTGGCTGTTTACATCCATGGCTTCAGTGGCAATGCCCAAATCAGCAAGCTCCTGCAAGCTCTCCGGACGCCGCGCCGTGGCAATAACAATTGTACCGCGACGATGCAACGCCAGGGCCAGCTCACGCCCGATACCGCTGGAACATCCGGTAATCAGTGCGACTCGGTCTGGCGCCACATAGCCCCGTCCGATCTGGGCCAGGCTCTCAGCTGCAAAGCCCTGACTTGAAGTGCGAAAGCTGGATACTGGCGGTCTGTTCACGGGGACTACTCCGTTAACTGTTCCAAAACCTCCGGCTGAACTTGTGGGTGCTCAATCAACCCAAAAATATTGCCGTAGGGATCGAGAAAACTTGACATCAGCACGCCCTCGCCAACATCCACCACATCGCTATGTTGTCGCGCACCCATGGTTCCGAGACGTTCGACCTGTGTGGCCATATTCGCAACCGCCCAATAAGCGACCACGCCATCCGCACGGCTGATCGCACTGCGCGCGTCTGGATTCAAGCCCAGTTCACATTGACCAATTCGAAACCCCACATAACACTCACTATCAAAATAGGGTTTCTGCTGCAGTAATTGTGTGTACCAGTCTTTGGCTTCAGCAATATCTGTTACACCGTAAATAACCGTGTGCAAGCCGAGAATCTGCCCCATTTGAGACACCCTATTGTGTGATTTTTATCCACTGATGGGGCACTATGGCGCAGCTTACTGCAGTTCCTGCTCCAGCTGCTCCAACAGGTCGAGTGGTTCCAGCTCCACTCCCTCCAGTTCAACATTCCAATTTAACCCTACCAGCAGCACGTCTTCATGCATACCGGTAAGCCAATCGTCCATAAACTCTTCCAGATCGATAGCTACAGCTTCATACTCGGCCCAATCACCTTCACAGTGCATCTCAGCAAATTCACGCTGCGACCAAAACGGCATTACTTCAGTCTGTGCACGTTTTTCTGATTCACACAGCGCAAAACCCTCTTCCCCCTGTAGTGCCCAAACACAGCCCTGCTCAGCAGCCTCAGGCAAAAAGCGCGCACAGTTCTCTTCAAAATCATTCGTTAGGGGTGCACTTTGCATAACATCTTCGCTTAATGGATTTGCCAGCAGTGTACGTTAGTTTTCTCTTCGCACCAATGCAGTAACCTGGCGTAATTTTCCCGGCCTGGCCTTAGCGAGGCTCACCAGCCATTATTAACTTATGCATAAAACCCAGCTAATTTTTTCTTTATCTCGAATATTTTTGCTTAGACAATTATCGGCTTAGGCATCCCTTTCAAATACCGCCATAGATTCAACGTGATCGGTATGGGGAAACATATCCATGACACACGCCTTTGTCAGGTGGTAACCGAGCTGTGTCAAGGCCCCCGCATCCCGCGCAAGGGTTGCAGGATTACAGGACACATAGACAATTTTCTTTGCATTAAAACTCGCAATACTCCGCACAGCCTGCAAAGCACCACTTCGCGGCGGGTCCAGCAGAATCTTATTAAAGCCGCCCTGGGCCCAAGGCTGATTTATTATTTCCTCATTCAAGTCTGCTGCGTAAAATTGCACATTATCCAAAGTATTCAGCTCGGCATTCTCTACACCGCGACGGGTGAGTGCCCCCACGCCCTCAATGCCAACCACCTCGCCGGCACATCGCGCCAAAGGCAGGGTAAAGTTCCCCAGGCCACAGAAAAGGTCCAATACCCGCTCATCGGGTTGGGGATCCAGCCATTGCAGGGCTCTACTTACCATTTGGCGATTAATTTCGAAATTGACCTGGATAAAGTCCAATGGCTGGAAACGCATGGTGAGATCAAACTCTGGCAGCGCGTAACTGAGGAAGGCCTCCCCCTGCTCCGGCCATAAACGTCGAACTGATGTCGAATCACCAGGTTGTATATACATGTGTATACCAGATACTTTTGCGAAGCTTATCCAGCGCTCTCGGTCACCTTCCGATAACGGCTTTAGGTGGCGCAGTACCAGAGCCGCAACATCATCACCCACAGCCACATCCAACTGAGAAAAATAGGCTTTGCCATCGCAGTCAGCCACAAGCTGTTTTAACGTCGGTATTTGTCTGGCAATTGCCGGGTGCAGTACATGGCATTCATCGATATCCGTCAGATCATTACTGCGTTTTTCACGGAAGCCAAAAATTAACTCTTTCCCCCTACGGGATTTTAACTGGCGAATGCCGATACGTGCCTTGCGCCGATAGCCGTAGGATGCAGCAACCAAGGGCGGTAATATCTCTTTGGGCTCAATACCAGCAAAACGAATAAGTTGGTCCAGCAGGATTTTTTGCTTCTCAATAATCTGCGCACCAATTTCCAGGTGCTGCAGAGAACAACCTCCGCAGAAGTTGATATGAGGACAGCAAGGCGCGCTACGCTGAGGTGATGCCTGCAAGATTTCCACCGCTGAGCCCTCATCGAACCGGGCCCGACGAGCGCTATAACGAAAAAGTACTTTTTCACCAGGCAAAGCGTTATCGATAAATACAGTTTTCCCCGCAACGCGGGCAATGCCACGCATATCATGGCTGAACTTCTCTACGCAGGCTTCGGCCTGCGCCGGCAAATTTTTTGTCACCGGCTTGCGCGAGGTAATAAAACGCGGTTTCTTGCTCATGTTAATTAATTGAATAATTCGAAAGATCTGATTTGTACTGATATTTTTTACACAGTGAGGCGGTGGCCATTATCACGGAGCCAACGGCGCAATTCTTTGAAACGGGGACAAACACTTTGCACCAACACCCAAAAGTCACGGCTGTGATTGTGATGTTGCAGATGGCAGACCTCATGGGCAATGAGGTAATCCACTACAGGTTCCGGAGCCAGACAAACCAACCAGTTGTACTGTAGCTCTCCACGGATACTGCAATGCCCCCACTTGCTTTTAGTACGCCGTACCCGCACTGAAGAAAATGTCAGCCCCAGTCGATCCGCCACCAACTGGGACTTTTCCGTTAACAGGACCAGTGCTTCGCGCTGATACAAGCGCTGCAAAGCTCCTTGAAGTTGCTCCTGTTCAGGAAATTGGGTACGGGTATAAAGAAGGATTGCCGCTTCACCAATTCCTGCAGCTTTAGTACTAGAGGCACGCGCAAGTGGCAATGACCTGCCGAGCCATGGAAATCGCTCACCAAAAGCATATCGGTAACGCGGCACCTGGGATGCCCGCTGACTGGCGGCCAGTAATTGGGCTCGCACCCACTGAATATTGTCCTGCAGAAACTGATGGCCATGGCGAGCTGCACAGCGCTGAGGGATACGTACCTCTACCCCTGACTGCGCCAATATCAATCCCAATCGCTTGCGTCTGGGTGAACGCACCAAGCGATAGGGAATATCCTCAAAAATAAATTCATCCGCCTCACTCATTGGAGGCACCCCAAAAAATTTGGCATCTGCTAGCCACCGTGAGCCACCACCGCCATGGTGATTCGGGAAATACAGCTTAACTTGCCATTGGGTGCATAAATCAATATTTCCCAAACCTGGCTGCTTCGTCCAATATGCACAGGCTTAGCCCGGCCAGTAACTTCACCCTCCGGCACCGGTCGCAGGTGGTTGGCATTAATCTCCTGCCCAACACAGTAGTATTTATTGGGATCCACCAACAGGTTGGCACCAATAGATCCCAGAGTCTCTGCCAGCACCACATTAGCACCACCGTGTAAAATCCCAAAAGGCTGGCGTGTACGGTGGTCCACCGGTAGTTTACCCTCTAAGTAATCTTCACCAATTGCCGTAATTTCCAAACCGAGATAGCCGGGCATGCAGTTAGCACTGCCCTGATTAATCTCTTCCAAGGTCGGAGTACTGTGCCAAATTGCCATGAAAAACTCTCTAGAAATGAAATCGTAAAGGTGATCATCTGAGTTTAACCACTCGGTAGCACACCACCGTTAAACTCACCAATAAAAAAAGGCGGAGGAGAAAAAACCACGGGGATAAAGACCGGGGATAAAATAACGAGGACCGAAAAGCCCATAGCGATGCAGCTCCAAATCCAACATGCGTAACTCCCACTCGAGCCGACTGTGCTGGAAATACAGGGCGCGGCGCTGGCTGTCACTGTCAGTGTGCCGGAGGGCATAATGCAGAGAGTAAAGCTCCCGCTCTAAGTTGTCGCGACGCCACAATAAGTTTTGATACTGTTGTTCGATACGGTATTCAACGAGTCCACGCTGGTAATTTTCGACGAAGAGATCAGCAGTAGGGCCTGTACATACCCCTTCATACTTGTACCCCCGACGCCCTTGCCGATAACCATTATCCGGGGTGCAGAACTGCTCTATACCTTCCTCATGACCGCGCAACCAAGCCTCATTATCCACATAGATTTCGTAACTCAGGCATTCCTGAGCCAACTCCTGCACCAGCAGCGGGGAGCGTCCGCGGGCACCGTCCTGAACGCCACGCTCATACCAGAGCCCAGCGCGGCACTCATCTTCGGAAATTACTGCACAACCACTTAACACAGCAGCAAAAATAAGTAGGTATAAACTCACTTTCGTAGACATAGGGTCGGCCTCCCGTATTAGTTACTGTTCTCCCACAATAAAAACTCAGCCGAAACGTTTATCAGCTACGAAGGGGTTGGTTTTACGCTCCTGGCCAAAAGTCGACATAGGGCCGTGCCCAGGTACAAAGCGTACCTCGTCACCGAGCGGCCACAAGCGCTCCTTGATCGAGCGTATCAGAGTATCGTGATCTCCCTGGGGAAAGTCTGTGCGTCCGATAGAGCCCGAAAACAGCACATCCCCCACCAGGGCAAGGTTACTGGGACGGTGAAAAAACACCACATGGCCCGGCGTGTGGCCGGGACAGTGATAAACTTCCAGCTCTTCCTCACCCACAGTAACGGTATCACCCTGCTCCAACCAACGATCCGGAGTAAAAACTTCCACCGCGGGAAAGCCAAACATCTGGGCCTGCATGGGCAGCTGTTCTATCCAAAAATTATCATCTTGATGAGGGCCCTCAATGGGTAATTGCAGCTGCCCGGCTAGCGCAGCTGTCCCCCCCACATGGTCCAAGTGGCCGTGAGTAAGGAGTATCTTCTCCAACTTGAGGCCGCGCTCCTCTACAGCGGCAAGGATCTTGTCAATATCACCGCCAGGGTCCACTACCGCAGCGCGCTTGCTGTCCTCGCACCAAAGCAATGTGCAGTTCTGCTGAAAGGGAGTAACCGGGACCGAATGAAATTGCAGCGACATAGGTATCCTTAATGGGATCAGTTACAGGGAACAGAGATTATACCGTGAGTACCCGTTGAGATCGCTGAGCAGGTGCCGAACCTCCACGCTGTCCGTTTTGCAGCAGCGCGCGCAAGTCCCCAAGCAGCTGTTGCAGCACCAGGTCACTGGACCAGTAATCTTCCAGAGGCAACACCTGTGGACCTTGGCTACCCATATGGGAATCACTTAGTGGACGCGTCTCATAATCTTTAAACACGGCCTGGTTATAAGTAGGACTCAGTGGCTTTAGGGGCCAACCAAATAAATCATCGGGGTGATAGAAGTTCTTCCAACGAAATCGATAGCCGCGGGAGTCCGCGGTGACCGCCTGGATCTGCTCACGCCCCCTGCCAGCACACCAGAGCGGATTACTGGCTCCGAGGGTGTACCAGTAGCTCAGGGTCTTCAGTCGCAGGAAGCGTTCTCGCGCAGAACCCTTACGCACACCTCCGGGACCACCATCACGCCAAATTCCATGGCCAACACTCGAACGCTGGGCATCCCAGAGGTAATTGGAAAAACTGACGCAACCGAAAGAATGACTTAATAGCACCACCGGTGTTCGCTCACCGGCCGCTGCTGCAGCCTTTTGCAACATGCGATAAATCGCCCCTTGGGTTTTCTCATAGGCTCCATCACGCTGCTGGATATCTCCCAATTGGGCTGCGCCCTGGGCCATAGTACAAAGCAAGAATTTGCGCGCGCGCAGATAGTCCATCTCGCTCTTGCACATCCCCTGGAACACCCGATCTGTATTGCCCTGAAGGGATTCCACTGCCGTCAGGGTATCGCAATACAAGCGCGACCAGTCACCGCCGAGAGCATCTTTTAACGCCGAGAATAATGGGCTCGCAAAATCCCTGGGGGCCACCCCGGCTCCCGCAACGGCCAGGACTACAATATCTGCCATATTTGCCTCTTCTTATTATTTTTGTTGAATTGGCATCAGACCCTCTGCACACCCGACAGTGATCCAAATTGAACTCACTGCGTAAAAATATGTTGCGTATTTTGGCAAAAATAATCCGGTCAGGAGGACCGGAAATTGCCGCTATAACAATGCGCTAGAAGGTGATTAATCTGGTCGGTAAGACCAGTTTGCACGCCAGCTTTCGGGGGCAAAGGGACGTGCCCCTGCCGGCGGCTAATCTTAAGGGATCAGTGTGACTAATTTGATCCGCCCAGTAATATACTGCCCAAAGTCAAGTCCGCGCCAGTCTTAATCGAAACAAATCTACCAATTCTACCCCTGCCCCCTGTCGCAGCGCTGTAACATTAGCGCTTTCCTGGTGCATAATAACCTTTGTACAAAAATCAGACGTTTAAAACGATCCCGCCCGCAGCGATGCTATTAACCTCCAAATACAGCCTGCCGGATTGCCCCGAGCACACACTGGCGCGCCCCCGCCTGCTGTCGTTACTTAACGACGGTCACAGCGACCAGTTGCTGTTGGTAACTGCACCGGCGGGCTACGGTAAAACCACACTTGTCACCTCCTGGGCCTCAGGCCAGGATAACCCGGTGGCCTGGTATACCCTGGATGCCAGCGACAACGAACCGAATCAATTCTGCCGCTACCTTGTGGAGAGTGTGCACCGCGCAACCGGCAACGGCGTACCCCAGACCTACCAGTTGCTAACAGCACCCCAGTGTCCGGACCCAACCTCTGTCGTCAGCCATTTGCTGGCTGAATTGCGCGGACTGCCTTGCGAGCTGCGCATAGTGCTGGACGATTATCACCAGATCGATAATCAGGTAGTACACGACACAACCCGTTTTCTTCTGCGCCACGCCCCCGCCGGTGTGGGCGTCGTCCTCACCAGCCGCAGCCAGCCGCCCCTGGGGCTCGCTACCCTGCGTGTACAGGGACGCCTACTCGAGCTGGGCAGCGATGCCCTGGCACTCACTACCGAGGAAATCGCCCAGCTGCTGAAGCAGCGCCTGCCATTTAACCTGGACGCTGATCGCGCCGCCCAACTACAGCATTTAAGTGAGGGCTGGCCCCCGGCTGTGCAACTATTCACGCTCTCTGTACGCGACCGCGAAGAGGTCGACCGTTACCTGGCAGAACTGGAGCAGGGCCATAGCCATATTCTCGACTACCTCGCCGAAGAAGTACTGGAACGGCTTGAACCCCAGCTACGTGAGATGCTCGCATGTACCTCAATCCTCACCCGCGTCAATGCCCAGCTGGCAGAGCGCCTGAGTGATCGCAGCGATGGCCAGCAAATGCTGGAAAGTGCGGCCAGGCGTGGGCTCTTCCTACAGGCACAGGATTCCAGTCGACGGTGGTTCCGTTTTCACCCAGTGTTTGCGCGTTTCCTGCAGCGTCAACTGAGCGACCGAGATCAGTTGCAGCATTTACACACCATTGCCTGCGACACCTGGCAAGAGCTGGGCCAGCCGGTTGAAGCCCTGCGTCACGCCCTCGCCGGTGGTGACCGCGAACGCCTGCGCCAGCTGCTGAACGAGCAGGGAGAGCGGTTACTGCGCGGGGGCCAGTCCCGCCTGTTGCGCGATTGCCTTGAATGGCTGGGCGCTGAAGAGCTACAACTCAATGCGCGATTTACCCTGCTTTCAGCCAAGATGGCGCGGGAAAACTTTGAGTACGACCAGTGTGAGAAGAACCTCGCCGCCACTGAGAGCTGGCTGCAACGCCAGGATCCGCAGCAATGGCACCAGTATGAGGGTGCCTTTGCCACTATGCGCGCCCAGGTCGCTATCGCCCGCGGCCAAACCCTACAAGCCAAGGAATACGCTGAGGAAGCCCTGGGGCTGTTGCACCGTGAACAGCTGGGGGAGCGAATTTCCGCATTACTGGTGACCGGCGAAACCAGCTTCTGCCTTGGCGCATTGGAACAAGCCCTTGCACATATGCAGGAAGTGGAAGCCCTGGCTATTGCCGAGAAAGATATTCCCAGTGCCGCGTGGGCCATCTGCCAGCAGACCGAGATCGCTTTCGCCCAGGGTCTTTTGAAAAAATCCGCCACCCTGCAGGAAAAGGTGTACAACCTGGTGCAGAAACACCACCTTTCCACCCTACCAATTTCCGAGTTTGTCTGTCGCCTGCGCGGCCAATTGCAGTGGGAGTGTGGAGACCTGGAAGGCGCCGAGCGCTCCGCCCGCCGCGGAATGCAAATCAACCGCAAAGTGGGAGAGCACTGGCTTTTGCCTGAATACACCCTATTGCTGAAAATTGCTCAGGCGCGCGGCGAGAAAGAGGAGTCCCAGGAATGGCTCGACCGTATTGAGCGCCTGCTCTCAGACGAACGCTATCATCGCGACTGGGTTGCCAATGCCGACGCCACCCGTATCCGCACCTGGCGCGCCCTGGGCAATCAACAGGCTATTACCACCTGGCTGGAACAGGCTGAACCGGTAGCCGACAGGCCCAGCAATCACTTTGAGCAATGTCACGGACGCAACCATGTACGCGCATTGATTGAGCTACATCGCTGGTCTGACGCCAATCGCTTGCTGAGCCGCTTGCAGCAGGTCGCCAAGGAGTGCGGCCTGGTGACGGACCGTCTACGCAATCGGGTATTGGAGTCCCACCTGCTTTGGCTGCGCGAGCGGCACAGCGAAGCAGTGGAAGCCATTTCCGTGGCGCTGCAGTTGGCCGCCGGGCGAGACTTCCGCGCCAGCTTCCTGCAGATCGGTAAACCACTGATCGTCATTCTGAAGGCCGCCCTGGAGCAGGGTCTGGAGGAGGCAGAAGCCACCAAGGCGCAGGAATTGATTCGCGTGACCCAGCAACAGCCTGAACTGGATGGTGGCATTCGAATTGAGCTGGATGACACCATCATCCGGGAGATTCTCGCCAGCGATGCGGTACCCGATTTTCTGCGCCATTCGCCACTGACTCCCAGGGAGTGGCAGGTACTCAATGCCATTCACTCGGGGCTATCGAACGAGCGCATTGCGCGTCACTTCAAGGTGGCACCCAGTACTATCAAGACCCATATCCGCAGCCTCTATCAGAAACTGGATGTCAAAGACCGCCAAGAGGCCATCGCCCTGGCCGAGCAAATGCTGCGTTCAGTGCAGGATCGCCCCTGAGACCACTCACAGCACAAGGATGTACTGACGCATTCCCACCGCAGCTCACTATAATTTGACGACACACCCAGGGTGAGTCAGATATTAGTGTGTCCTCCAACTACTCTCCCCCAGCGCGCCACAACTCTCAGCCTCTCCCCCCTGGGTGGGGAGGAGGTAGACCACTGCACGCTACCCCATACTCGGCGCATCCTTCCAGAGTGGGCCTGTCCCACCCTTCAAATAATGAAACAAGGCAGTAATCCATGAGCGGCAACAGCACAGAATGGTGGCGCAATAGTGTTATCTACCAGATTTACCCCCGCAGCTTCTGCGATGCCAATGGCGATGGTATCGGCGATCTTCCCGGTATTACGCAAAAACTGGATTATGTGAAATCTCTAGGCGTAGATGCCATCTGGATCTCCCCCTTCTTTAAATCCCCGATGGTGGATTTTGGTTATGACGTGGCGGATTATCGCGATGTAGACCCGATTTTTGGCAAACTCGAGGACTTCGACCAACTGATCGAAGCAGCCCATGAGCGCGGCCTGAAAATTATTATCGAC
Source organism: Microbulbifer sp. NBRC 101763 (assembly GCF_040371615.1). Lineage (NCBI taxonomy): Bacteria > Pseudomonadati > Pseudomonadota > Gammaproteobacteria > Cellvibrionales > Microbulbiferaceae > Microbulbifer > Microbulbifer sp. NBRC 101763. Next base: position 331,917 of record NZ_BAABQV010000002.1, on the reverse strand, counting down.
CAGATCCTCAGCCATACCTCAGACCAGCACCCCTGGTTCAAAGAGAGTCGCTCCAGCCATGATAACCCCAAGTCAGACTGGTATGTATGGCAAGATCCCAGGGACGACGGCACCCCGCCAAATAACTGGGTATCCGTATTTGGTGGTGGCTCATGGCGCTGGTGTACCCGCCGCCGCCAATTTTATCTGGCTAACTTTCTCAGGGAACAGCCGGACCTCAATGTGCACAACCCAGAAGTGCAGGAGCAGCTGCTAGCCGACATGAAGTTCTGGCTGGACCGAGGAGTGGATGGTTTCCGCCTGGATGCAGTGAACTTCATTTTCCACCAGCAGGCCCTGGCTGATAATCCAGCGCGCCCACTCAGGATTGACGAAAAAGGGTTGCCGCCGGTGAATCACTACGATTATCAATGGCATCAACACGATAAGTCCCAACCTGAAAACCTCGTCTTTTTACAACGCGTGCGCAAGCTGATGGATCAGTATCCGGGCACGGTTACCGTGGGCGAGGTGGGCGATGACAACACCCACAAGATCATGGCCGAATACACCACAGAAAACCGACTGAACATGGCCTACTCCTTCGATCTGTTGACCGAGGATTGCAGCGCTGAATTCCTGCGGGAAACACTGGAGAAAAACCGCGAGGTAATTGAGAGGGGTTGGCCCTGTTGGTCCATCAGTAACCACGATGTACCCCGCTCGATTAGCCGCTGGAACAAAGGCTTCAGCGATGAATTAACCCATGCGCGCGCCCCGCTATTCCTGCTTATGCAGCTGACCCTGCGCGGCAGTGTTTGTATATATCAGGGGGAAGAACTGGGCCTGCCGGAAGCGGATATCGCTTTTGAGGATTTGGTCGACCCTTATGGCATTAACCTATGGCCCGAATTTAAAGGTCGCGACGGTTGCCGTACGCCTATGCCCTGGTTGCAGGGGGGCGGCGAAAGCGCCGGCTTTTCCGCCAGTAAACCCTGGCTACCTGTTTCAGAAGATCACCAGCGACGCGCCGTCAGCATCCAGGAAGATAGCCAGCACTCCATGCTGAACCAGTTTCGCGCCCTGATTGAATGGCACCACACATTGCCGCCAAGCTTAGCGACAGCACAACAGGCAGTGATCAACACTGATAACGAATTATTGGTATTTATTCGCCGTGCCGCAGGAGAGGAACTCCTTGTTGCCCTGAATCTAGGTAAACACAGCGAGCAATATACCCTGCCTGAAGAGTTTACTGGTGCCCAAGACATTACCCCAAGCCTGTTTAAAAACCAGTTTAACAACAGCACCTTAACCCTGGATCCTGCTGGAGCCTGTGTACTGCACCGGAAAAAACCCAATTCGTAACCCGCTAACCCAGGTGTTTTTTTGACCGGCAGTTACTGCTGCTGATCGCTATTTTCAGGAAAATAACAGCACCTCTCCCAGGTATTTTGTGTTGCTTTTCTGTGTCTCTGCAACGTCAGCTTATCCTTTCGACGTCTGCTTCCTCGCCGGCCCCGTGCCGGCCTTTTTATTCCCCATTGAAAATCCTCGCAGGCAGCTCTTACAACATTTGGCTTCGACCCTGCTGCTAAATTAGATATTTGCAAAAGTACAAATTAACTGCCCTGTAAAATTACCCGGAATTTATGCTCAACGCCTGCGACCAAATGGAATATGCCCGTGCCTGAATCTGGGCCAGGAATTCAAACTGCGAATACCTCGTCGGTAGTGGCCAGCCAGGTAGATCTGCAAAAGGCAGAGCTTGGCGACGTCTATTCTGCACTCAAAACTACACCTAAGGGCCTAACCCGGAGTGAAGCTACAGCTCGGCTTAAGCAGTACGGCCCCAATACGATTCAAGAGAAAGAACAGAGCGCACTCGCCAGGTTCTTCCGTTTTTTTTGGGGCCCCATTCCCTGGATGATCGAAGCCGCCGCTTTACTTTCCGCACTTATTGGGCACTGGCCGGACTTCGCTATCATCATGGCACTGCTTCTCTACAATGCCATTGCCGGATTCTGGCAAGAGCATAAAGCCTCCAATGCCCTCGCCGCCTTGAAGGCCAGTATGGCTCCACAGGCCGAAGTACTACGGGACGGCAAATTCCAGACTATTGCAGCGGCCAACGTAGTGCCAGGTGATATTTTGCGTATAAAGCTTGGTCAAGTGGTACCAGCTGATGTGCGCTTTATCGACGGCAAATCTATTAGCATCGATCAAGCCGCTCTCACCGGCGAGTCCCTGCCGGTCAGCAAAAAAGTGGGAGATATTGGCTACTCAAGCAGTATTGCAAAACGTGGAGAAATGAGCGCTGTTGCTATTGGCACCGGCCGCAATACTTTCTTTGGACGCACCGCAAAATTGGTCGCAGGTGCAGGCCAGGAGGCCTCGCACTCACAAAAAGCCGTCACTCATATTGGCGACTTCCTGATTGTGCTCTGCCTGATATTGGCGATGTTACTGGTTGGGACCCAGCTGTATCGGGATATAGTAATAGCGCCCAACTGGCACTGGTCCGACATTATCAACATTTTGCGCACAGTATTGGTGCTGCTAATCGCCTCCATTCCGGTAGCTATGCCCTCAGTGATTACTGTTACCAATGCCCTGGGTGCGTTGGCACTATCGCGCAAAAAAGCTATTGTTTCCAAACTCGAATCTATTGAAGAACTCGCCGGTGTAGATATCCTTTGCTCCGATAAAACCGGCACTCTAACGAAAAACCAGTTGAGCTTACATGATCCAAAATTATTTGATGCTCAAAGCAGCGATGAACTTATTCTTGCCGCAGCTCTAGCTTCAGAATCCGCTTCCAGTGACCCCATCGATCAGGCAATTTTTGCCGGCCTTAAAAATAAAAATCAATTAAATAACTTTCGACTAAAAGAATTCACTCCTTTCGACCCCGTTACTAAGCGTGCTCAGGCGCAGGTCACAGACGATAAAGGACACTTACTTTCTTTTTGCAAGGGTGCCCCCCAGGCGGTGATGGCACTGTGCAATCTCAACGGTGATAAAGCAGAGAAAGCAAAATCCTGTGTAGAGGAATTAGCTTCTCACGGCCTTCGTTCACTGGGAGTGGCACGCTGTAATAATGGAAGTAACTGGTCTTTTCTCGGAATTCTTTCCCTCGAAGATCCACCTCGGGATGACTCTAAACAAACTATCAGCAGGGCGCGGGAACATGGGCTACAGGTAAAAATGATTACTGGAGACGATGTCGCGATCGGTAAGGAAATCGCCTCCCAGGTAGGTATCGGCCAGAATATATTTGCAGCAGGGGATGTATTTGATCAATCGGAAAATATGGACCACCTGCCAAAAAAAGTGGTTGACTGTGTAGAGCGAGCTGACGGATTTGGCAGGGTATTTCCAGAACATAAGTATGCCATTGTAAAAGCATTGCAAGGGCGCGGGCATCAGGTAGCTATGACTGGTGACGGTGTAAACGACGCTCCTGCCCTTAAACAGGCCGACTGTGGTATTGCCGTCAGCGGCGCCACCGATGCCGCTCGCGCTGCGGCTGCTATTATTCTTACCGCCCCAGGATTATCGACCGTTGTCGATGCTATCGACGAAGCACGAAAAATATTCGAACGTATTATTAATTATGTGCTTTTTCGGGTTTCCATGACATTGGACATCATGGTTGTTGTGGTATTCGCCACCATTCTTTTTGGATTCTCTCCCCTTACCCCCGTAATGATTGTACTTGTCGCATTACTGGATGATATTCCCATAATGACCATCGCCTACGACAATACCTTACTGCCCAAAGAGCCGGTACACTGGGAAATGCGTGATCTGCTGCTTGGGTCAACGATTATTGGAATTTTTTCTATTGCACAAACAATGGGCCTCCTTTTAATTGGCATGGAATGGCTACAGAATAGCCAGTGGCAATCCTGGATATCACTTAGTAAGGAACAAATCCAGACAATTATTTTCTTGCAAATTGTCGCTGGTGGTCATCTGCTGCTGTTTGTAGTGCGCTCACGTAAAGCTTTCTTTAGTAAACCATTCCCAGCAATGAAACTGTTTTGTGCGATTGTCGGCACTCAAATCCTGACGGTGCTAATGTGCGGATTCGGCTGGCTGGTTCCCGCCATCCCTTGGAGTATTATTGGCTTGGTATGGCTATATATGATCATCTGGATGTTCGCCCTGGACTTGGTCAAAAAATTACTCTACCGCCGCCTGCAGGACATTTGAAAAGAGTTTAACTTTTTCTCAATTCACTAAATGGGAATAGCCATGGATTGTTTTAAAACCTTTCAGGTTAAACCTGGCAGTAAAGTCAAACTGGATAAAATAGATCCAGGATTCAAAGACTGTTACAACAGTCGCGAAGAAGCCAATCCAATAATAGAAAAGCTCGATAGGAGAATTCGTGCCCAGCAGTACCTGATGTACGCAGAACATAAGCACTCATTATTGATCTGCTTGCAGGGCCGGGATGCTGCGGGCAAGGATGGCACTATCAATCATGTATTGGGTGCTATGAATCCCCAGGGTTGTAACGTAACCAGTTTCAAACAACCATCTAAAGAAGAAGCTGCTCATGATTTCCTCTGGCGATGCCATAAGGTAACACCGGCTCAGGGCCATGTGGCTATTTTTAACCGTTCACACTATGAAGATGTCCTGATTCAACGGGTTCACAATATGGTACCCAAATCGATATGGTCTAAGCGCTATGAGCATATCAATAATTTTGAAAAACTACTGGCCGACCATGGCACCCTGGTCCTGAAGTTCTTCTTGCATATTGATGCAGATGAACAGTTAAAGCGTTTCAAGCAACGTATTGATGATCCCACAAGGCATTGGAAAATCAGTGAAAATGACTACACAGAGGCAAGCTACTGGGATGCCTATACCAATGCCTTTGAGGATGCATTAAGTAAATGCAGTACGGCTTATGCTCCGTGGTTTATCATCCCAGCAAATCACAAATGGTTTCGTAACCTAGCAGTAGCTTCTATCGTTGCAGATGCTATGGATGCTCTGAAGATGAAATTCCCTGCCCCCACTGTCGACATAGACAAAATCAAGAAAAAATATCACAGCCTGGATAAGATAGATATAGAGGAGGGGCTGGTAAATGCCCCTAAAAATAAAAAGCAGTGAATCTCAGCCACACAGGCTAATTACCTTGCACGTTCTTTATGGAAAAGAATTTCTCAAAAGCATCATAGACAGCCAGATGTAAAGCATCACCGTGATCCAGCTGCCCAAAATAACCAAAGTGCACCCTGGCTTTATTTTTCTCACTATCTAACTTAGTGAATAGCGACCTTGTCAATCTCTCCATAACCTCACCCTCTTTCCCTACGCCGACATAAACTAATTCATCAGCACAGCAATCTTTTGGAAGATCAGCCAATAATGATCCTCCACTCCACCAAAGACTTGGACTGATGATAATATAATTGTCGAAGTGTTCTGCACGCCTAAATAGAATTTCGGTAGCTAGAAGCCCTCCTAATGACTGGCCTATCAAGGTAGAATCCCCTCTCACCCGATAGTGACTTTCAACCAGTGGCCGCACTTCCTTATCAAAAACTCTATAAACTGATCTGCCCCCCCTGAAGATGGGAATTCCTTACGATCCCGGGATTCCGTAGAGGGGAAGGTAAAATCCCGCTTTCTGCCTACATTCACAACTCCAACAAGAATCGACTCAGGAACCATATCAATCCAGAAAAAGGAACCAAACTGTAACAAGGCTGCAATATGAATAAAATCTTCATTTGTAGATCCATCCAAAAGATATATTACTGGATAGTCCCTTTTTGGTTCTCTTTGATCACTCTTCGGCAGGTAAACATTCAGGCTACGCTTTTCATCCGATATCTTGGATGGAAAACTTATAGAATCTCCAATAACCAAAGGTGGTTTTTTAAAATCCTAAGGTCCCAACAACAGCTGACACCAGTGAAGTACAAAAGAGGATAAGCTATTTAGCTATTATTTTCATAATGGTAAAAATAAATTTTATTATTGAGTAAGGCGACATTAATCACTAGATTTCCACCCAAAATCATACAGCAATCAGTATAAAATTAACTATCGAAAAAACTATTAGATAGTACTACTACCCAAACAGTTTTTCTGCAACCGGACTGATATATCCAGTCCGATTGTATGTCACAGACTGCTGCGTGGTTAACTACCTCAGCATTCCTGCTGAGCATTAAATTCCCTTTTCTTGGCCTCATACCACTCCTGCATCACTTCAGGACTTTCCATCAGATTCTGCTTTTTTGCATGGCTTGTAAGTGAAGGGGATCCTGTTTTTGATACATCTCGACACCATGCCTTTTACTCATTTCCGCCATCTCTTCAAAGGTGCTGGCGCGAAACTCAAGGTCACAAGCATCTCCTAATTGTGTACACGTCATTATTCTCATTGGGATATCCCTCATTCAGTGATGGCCTTTTCAGCTCCAATCAACTTAGAGCTCAGGCATCTTTTCAAATTTAGAGAGGTCTGGGTCCATATAATCCCAGGAAGCACCACTGCCCGAGTACACGACCATGGATGGTCTGAACTTTTCCAAGTCGTGCAAAGTTCCTGCCCGCAAAAATTCAAACTGGGGCATTCCACTATTTTCCGCAGATATATGGGAGCCGCAATGAGGACAGAACCCTCTTGTTATCAGGTTGCCACTTTCCGCATACTTTTCATGGTATGTGAGCTTGCCAGAAATATTAAGACTATCTTTTGGAACTGCAATATTCGATATGTGTCCTGCACCACTAATTTTCTGGCAGTCCGTACACTGGCAATGCCCCGCCATTACAGCATCACTATCACACGTATAACTTACAGCACCACATAGGCACTCCCCTGATAAATTTGGCATTTTTTCCTCCACAGTAACTTACGATTTTGAAGTTATTAAATCCTATAAGCATAACTTCAATTTTGCAAGTTACTGTATTACTATTTATCGCATTGAATCGAATGGAACAACCGTGACCACTGATAAGAACTTTTTGCGCTCCGGATGTCCGATAGTGAGCGGACTGGATGTATTTGGTGACAAATGGACCTTGGTAATACTCAGGGACTTGATTTGTGGAAAAGAGACTTATACCGAACTCGCTAATTCACCAGAGAAGATTCCAACAAACCGGCTGGCCGAAAGGCTTAGAATGCTGGAGTCGGAAAAAATTATTGAAAAATCCTTGTACCAGGAAAAACCCAAGCGTTACAAATATCTGCTAACAGAGAAAGGCCGAGATATTTTGCCGATCGTCCAGGAAATTGCCCGATGGGGCAATAAATATATTGAAGATACCTGGGTTCCACCTAAATGGTTTATGCAAGAAGAAAGGTAATTTAAAGCAAAGTAGAAGTTGTTCAGCTGTTAGACTGATTATCAGTCATCCAGAGCAAGAATTAGCTTTGTCACAAAAAGTAAATACCACAAGATCATATACGGTATACAGCGCAAATAAAGCAACCAGGAGCCGCATTGTGAATATGAACATAATCAACCTTTGCACTACTGAACATTTTTTTAGCCCAGCTTCCAAATCAACCCCCTGGCATACCTCTGCCGCCACCATTAAATCATTACAACAGTAAGCCCTTAAAGAGAGCAGTCGGTGCTTCAACATTTCTGGAATTTCATTAACATTCAATTTTGTCGGTTTTGCACCCTCCCCAATAAAAACCGGACCTGAGGCACAGTAAAAGCTTCGTTAATTGAAATGTACGAATGGTATACAAAGTATTCGTTCACCAACCTCAGCATCTAGCAGTGAGATCCTCAGGGATAACCAGGGCTGGCATCTGAGAATTTCCAATCCATATTTTTAAATTTTAGATGAGGTTCTGAGCAGTTATATAAGTGATGTAAATTCGCTGGATCAAGACCTTTAATTTGAAAATTCACGCCAATTTTTCCCTAACTAATAATTAGGCCAATAAGCATAGTTTCCAAACAAGCCTTCGGCAGGCCAATTTCGGAAGTGCAATAGGTACCAATATGATTTGCAGGTAAACCTAAAATAGGATTATCCTTGAATGCTTCATTAGAAATGGCGACATCTATGTATAAAAAACAGCAAGCCAAACTGTAGCTTCTTCTGAAGAGGTCTCCAATACCCGATGCTTTCTCCCCGCTGTAATCTCGACAAAATCACCAGCCTCCAAGCGCACCTTCTCTCCGCAATTAAATTCAATCAATCCATATCCGGATAAAACGATTACCCACTCGTTCTGCTCCTGATTATACCAACCCTGTTCAGGGGAGGATTGCCCATAAGATACGATTCTCTCAATACGCATATCCCCTGATTTCACAATGTCTGTAAAGTGCTCCACAGATGTATCTGCAGGTAAGTGAGCGAATATATTTTTCATCCAGGCCAACTCATTATTGATGAGTCGAGGATACATAAGGTAGCTACTTGTTCAAAATTATTCTTTCCAACCAGAGAAATACTCCACCAAGTAGTCAATCGCCATTCTTGCGCGTAGTGGCAAGAAGCGACGATTCTGGTAGACAATCCAGCTACTGGCTCCCCTGCTCCAGAAAGGTTTAAGAATTGGCTTTAACAAACCTTCCTCAACAACTTCACTAAAACTGCCCTTAGGCATATAGGCAATACCTAACCCCTGTTTACAGGCTTCTACAACGGTATGGGCATTATTACTTCTCCAGCGCCCCTTAACCTTCACAACCTCTTGTCCTCCATTTACTTCAAACATCCATTGATCATTATTTGTCACAATACAGCTATGTACTTTCAGTTGACCAGGGCGCTCGGGAATGCCGTTTTGTCTTAAATATTCTTTGCTGGCAACTGCCATCATCTGCCGGTCTGCAAGCTTTCGAGCTACCAAACCGGAATCTTCCAGGCGACCATAGCGAATGGCAAAGTCGATACCATCTTCAACAAAATTAACCATCCGACTATTGAAATCCATATCAATATTTAATTCTGGATGCTCTACACCAAATTCCATCAGGGCCAGGGCGACATATTGCTCGGCAAAGAGGCCAGCACAGCTCACCCTGAGGGTTCCACTGAGCTGGAACTGCTGCTGGCTTACCTGTTCATTCGCCTGTTGCAATCCAGTCACCAGTTCCTTACAGCGCTGGTAATAGACTGCTCCAGCCTGGGTAAGGCTGACCAGGCGTGTGGTGCGGGCCAGAAGGGCGCAGCCCAGACGTTCTTCCAAACGTGAGACCTGCCGACTGACATGGCTGGTGCTACACCCCAACTGCTTCGCTGCCGCAGAGAAACCCTGGCTTTCCGCCACAGCTACAAACTCGACCAGGCCGTCAAAATTTTCCATATTTCAAACTTCTATTATTGCTATATAGCAAAGGTATTTAACCGAATAGATATATTATCAGCAGATTAAGGACAATCTACAATCCCTCCCCACTGAATGCTTACCAATAGAGGAAACAGACATGAAGAAAGTACTTATCCCGGTTACCAATCACGCCACCCTGGGTGAAACCGATCAAGCCAACGGCACCTACTCACCCGAACTGACCCATGCCGTTCATGTATTTAAGGAGAATGGCATCGACTACGATATTGCCTCAATCAAAGGCGGCAAGGCTCCTATTTACGGTACGGATATTGAGGGCGATGAGGTGAACCAGAAGATGCTGGACGATGAGGATTTCCAGAACCGTATCAACAATACCATCCCCGTAGATCAGCTGAATATTGACGACTACGATGCAGTATTTTATCCAGGGGGATTCGGCTTGCTCTCCGATCTGGCAACTAATGAAGAATTCGCCAAACTGAGTGCTGAGCACTATGAAAAAGGCGGCATCCTGGCGGCAGTCTGCCATGGTCCAGCTGGCTTCCTGCCCATCACCCTAAGCAACGGGGAAAAGCTTTTGGCCAGCAAATCGGTAACGGCTTTTACCCGCGAAGAAGAGATTGACTTCGGTACTATTAACGATATTCCCTTCCTGCTAGAAGAGTCTCTCGTTAGAACTTCGGCCCGGTTTAACAAAGTCCAGCCCTGGCAGGAGTTTGTTATTGAGGACGGACGTGTAATCAGCGGCCAAAACCCAGCTAGCGCACACGGCGTAGGCTTGGCCATTGCCAAGCAACTTGCCAGCTAATAGGGCTGCGGGCCGGTCCAAGTACCGGCCCACAACCTTGAGTAGAGGTTCCAAAAGTGCAAAATGCAATTTTTTATCCGTCCTTAATGCTCCTGGCAGGTGTCGGTATACCGGTAATGGCAACACTGAACAGTGGTCTCGGTGTTAAGCTCGGTAGCTCAGCCCTGGCAACGACATTACTGTTTTTTGTTGGATTGGTAATCTCCTCAGTTTACCTCTTTAAAACGGAAGGAATCCCAGGCGAGATTTTTCACAAAGGCATTTCCTGGTATTTCTACCTCGGCGGGATTTTAGTCGCATTTTATATATTGAGTGTCACTTGGGTGTCCCCAAGATATGGAGTGGGCAATGCAGTATCTTTCGTTCTTCTTGGACAGCTGCTCGCTATTAGTGTTATCGATCACTTCGGATTACTTGGGGCGCAGCAATCCAGCCTGGACACAAAGCGCCTAATTGGACTGGCCATGATGGTTATTGGTGTTTTGCTAGTAGTTAAACGCACTTCGTGACCTTTTAAGCACAATTTAAACCTTTGGAGTAGAAGCAATGGCTAATTTATACGTTATGGCGCGAGTCACAGCCCAGCCGGATAAGGCATCCCCGGTATTAAAACTGCTAACAGAACTGGCAAAGGAATCTGAAAATGAATCCGGCTGCCTATATTATAAAATACTGCCCGCCACGGATCAGAGTAATATATTTACGACTCTTGAACTGTGGGAGTCTGCGGAAGCTGAGCAGCAGCATTGGAACACAGACCATTTGAAAAATATACTATCCCAGCTAGCCCCACTTTTAGCAGAAGAAGCAAGAATTGAAAAATACACTGAATTATAAAATATAAATTAAGTTAACTGATTATGGAGTTTTCACTCAATAGGTAAAAGCAAGTCCACAGCATCTGATTAACTGTGGACTTGCTGGACTTTTAAAGGTAGGCCTTTATGAATTGGAAAAGGGTAATAATGGAGCGGCTATCAAACTAGTTGTTTCCAGAACTTCTTCCTAAAAGTTCAGCCCAACTAACACGCTCTGCTCGGTAAATTGTTGTATCAACAACCTCCACCTCCCAAGCAGTCTCAGGTATATCTCCTGATGTCACTTCTATCAAGTGCGCATTGCGATCACCACCTGTACTTGCACTTCCTGGGCCCCCAGCACATATTAAGATATTTCCACCTATAAGCTCATCGACATCTCCAAGAGATGCAGTATATTTAGGCGCAACAAATTCCCAGGTTTGCTCCGCAGACATAGTTTCCGTATCTAATCGAAATTTAACTGCGCGGCTGTTGTAAATATCTCCACTTAATTCAGACTCATTTCTATTGTCATAGACTAATATTTCTCCATCGCCAGTCTTCATTGCAGCATGCTGGGAAGCCATCCAGCTTCCATTATCAAGGGCGAACAACTTCTCTGATAGCTCTTTAGAAACTACTGAGTCCCTCCCCATAATCCAGTTAATTTCACCACTCTTATGGTCGATACTGACCACCCAACTTTGGGAACGGCTGGAGAGAAGAATAGAATCATCTTCAGCGATATAATGCAGTGCATTAGAGTGAGTCCAATCCAGAGCCCCATTGGATAACACTCTTGCGGCCAGATCGCCTGGGAAACGGCCTGTATCCAGGTGATCAAAAGCAGACCACTCCCATACAATGTTACCCTGGGTATCGAGCTCTATAATTGCGTCTCCCTGTAATAAAGTTCCATTGATTGTTTCGGTTTCATTGCTCAATAGCAGTATGTGACCATTTTCTAGTAATAGAGCATCATGATGGTAAGGGGGCAGCTCAATAGAGGATAGGGTTTCCCCTGTAAATGAAATAGTGCGCGCCTCACCACTCAATAACAACAGTAGGCGTCCATCATGCAGATTTCTCGCTATCTTGGTACCTGTTGCAGGCAAATCACCATGTAAGTACCAGACAAGCTCGCCCTCTTCATCAAATCCCCAGAAAGTACTACCAGTATTGCCTGATGGCGCGAAAATGGTAAGCCCCCCTTCACCCTGCTCATTTTTTGCAAGAAGATTTACCTCAGGTACTCCAGTGGGTTGAGGGCCCGTCTTAAACTCCACAACCTCACTCAATATTTTTTCACCAGACTCAAATACAGCTACTGCTGTAAATTGATAAGTCGTATCAGATCGCAAACCGAGCACTACTCGGTTATGATCAGTCCCGAAATCAGTATAAGCCGTACGCCTTCTTTCTGTATCAGCAGAGTTGAATCTGATGGCCACTCTCGCATTAGACGCTGTGACCACACTGGCATTAACCATCAGACTATTATCAGGATGAGGGCTCAGTATTAACTCCACTGCCCCCAGAGTTGTTTCATCCGCCTGACTCACCTCTGCCCTGGAAAACCCGCTAAGGAATATATAAAATAATAAAAAAAATTTCAGTAATACATTCTTCTTATACATGTTCTGCTCCGTTTATTTATGGAAACCCAACTATTCAACGGAACCCAAGGGATTTGGTTTACATAAAATTAATTTTTTACTCTTCCATAAGCAAATACCACATTCATAGCAATATCTATTCGAACATTTTCATAAAAACAGGAAAAAGTTTAATACCACCCCCAAAAAACAAATAACATACGTAAATCAGTTTTTAATATCGGCAAACAAAACTTTAAGCCAGCATAAATCTTCTGGGCCCAGGTGTGCTTTTTACGCCAGCTTTTATTAGAATAAATATCTTTATATTAATGAAAAATTGCTTTCTCAGTTAATCCTCTCCAGTGCTTGCCATCCAATTCTGGAATTGATCCACTAGCCAGATTAGGGTCATTCAACGGATCATGTTGTTCTTGCGTAGTTCTTAAGGCCAATTCCAATTCCTGTAAAATTGGATTGACAACCTTGAGAGTACTAGCCTCAGAAAACTTTATGGCAACGTCTTTCTCTGCTTTTGCTATGGCTCTCTTAGATTGAGCTTCATCAATTTTCTCACCGACTGGACGCAATCCAAATTTGTTGACTATCCCACCTACACCGGGAACCAGTACTTTCGCTGCCAATCCAGCACCAACAATAGGATTGAAAACCGCCGCCACACCACCAATGAGCAACATTCCCAAAGTCATTTTTCTATCTAAAGCGTCAATATCATCGGCGAGCTTGGCTTAAGGATTTCTGTGCTTTTCTTTATGCTCAAGTGAAAATTCCACGGCAGACTCCACCATGAATTTACGCAGGCTGCCTTCATAATATTCATTGGAGAAGTGAAAATACGCCGCTTAGGCAGGTCATTAACCTCTGGGGTTTCTTTGGGCAGACACCGCATAGTATGCAAGGTAAAACCTACCTCTGAAAGTTCAAAAGGAATTACAAAGTAGTGTTTTTCATCAAAGACCTGAGCAGTTTTATTATTCCTCTCGGAAGAGGCAAAAACAGGCAGCTCTTCAATCAACCCCTGAACAACCTTAACACCGGAAGTAAAGCCCTCAGGAATTCACGAAGATAAATCATCCAGTATATTCTTGCTCTTATTTAGATACTTTTTCATAATTATTCTACTCCCCCCCCTTTTTACTACATCACGTCTCCATCTCTACCAGTTATCCGGAGAATATTTTTCTATTCCATGAACTTAAGTTTTCATAAAACCCCTTTCGCTCAATCTTTTCTGTCAAAGGATAATCGGTAGACAAAATAGGGGCACCGAGTAGTCCGAAATGGTATCAGCTTTATTAGTTCAAACGCTGACCAACGAGCTTGGCACTAACAAAGAAGTCCCTTATTCCATTTTGGTGTGATTGGCCCAAGATGGCGACCTTAACATCCTCTTGACCTGTAGTGGCAAATACCACTGCTAACCCATCCCGCAGTAAATGCCGAATATAACGGCAATCTGCACTGGGGAATCACTCACTGTTGTCTTATCCCACTTAACTGGGAGCCTGTCTCTCGCCCTGGGATTAGTAACAGTAGTTCGCAACTGCGGTTGTTTGCACAGCCCACGGGCAATTGAGAGGTGTGTAATGCATAACCGACCTTCGCTGCAAAATCATCGAACTATACATACACAACGGAAAACACCCCTACAAAAAGTGCAGGGATCTCTACGTAAAAACTCTTCATTCGCCGCCGCACTGGTGGTTGTAGGATCGGCAATATTAGCTCCCCTGGCCTATGCCGTAGATTACTCCAATCCCCACGCCCGCCAAGGCTCGAGATATGTCTCTCACCAGGGACATGGAGGGCACTATGGCGGGCATTCCAGGTACAGCAGGGATTACAGATACAGAAGGGATTACAGGGGACACTCGAGATACAGCAGGAATCAAAGGGGATATTCAAGATACGGCCGATACCAAAGGGCACAACCACGATATGGCCGATACCAAAGGGCACAACCACGATATGGCCAGCATATGTGGTTCAAAGCCCATGTGCAGGGTACGCCACGCATTGTGATCGACCTTAGTGACCAGATAGCCTACTTCTATAAAGGTGGGCGCCTTGCCGGTATGTCTCCTGTCTCTACCGGCAAACCCGGCCATCGCACTCCCACAGGCAACTTCCGTATTTCTGAGAAGAAATATAGTCATCGCTCAAACTTATACGGTCACTATATCAGTGCCCGCGGCCAAGTACTGCGCAGCAATGTGGATGTACGCCGCCATCGCAAACCCGCCGGGTCTCGCTTCCGCGGCGCATCAATGGATTACATGATGCGGATTAACGGCCCGGTCACCATGCACGCCGGTTATGTACCCGGTTACCCGGCCTCCCATGGATGCATCCGTATCCCCTGGCATATGGCGAAGATTTTCTACCGCCACGCTAGAGTTGGAACAAAGGTATCCGTCGTACCTTAGGCAAAATTGGAGCGCTATAAAAAGGCGGACTTAACAGTTCGCCTTTTTCTTTTATTGGGAAACTTTTGCCCCCTTCCGCCTTGAAACTTCCATGCGGGTGAAATAATCATGAGCAGCTCGATTAACATGTCGCGCCAGCAACAGTGTAGATACCATGGTAGGTACGGCCATCACAGCGTACATGCCAATAATAATACTGTTAACTGCACTCAAGGACGCCACCGCCCCCAACACAATCAGCACCATATAGAGCCCGGTATAAAGCCCCTGCCAGCGACTGCCAAAAAGAAACACATAGCACTTCATACCGTAGTACCAGCAGGTAACGATTGTACTAAAGGCCAAGGGAAACACCATAAACAGCAACAGAATGGGCCCCAACTGGCCAAACACCTGAGAAAATGCCTGTGCGGTCAGAGTCACACCAGCCACACCCTCACCTTGCTGCCAAGCCCCGGTAAGTAATATTACCAGGGCGGTACAGGTGCAGATCAGCAGGGTATCCACAATAGGCCCCAACATAGCAACCACGCCTTCGCGCACCGGCTCGCAGGTTTTTGCCGCACCGTGCGCCAATGATTCGGTACCGATACCCGCCTCATTAGAGAAAGCCCCTCGGCTTACGCCGATCGTGATCACTGTACCAAGAGCACCACCGGCAATCGCTTGGCCACTAAACGCATCACTAAAAATAAGGGCAAATGCCGCTGGAACCTGCTCCCAAAAATTTCCGATCACAATCAGGGTCAAGGTGAAATAAAACAGCACCATCCCTGGCACAATTCTCTCGGAAAATTTGCCAATACGCTGGATTCGCCCGGCAATCACGTACGCTGAGGCAATAGCGATTAATAAGCCAATAATAAAATCAAACAACAGAGAACCACCCGGTGCTACCCAGCCCAGCGGTTCGGCGAAAGACTCTCGCAATAATTGAGTAGTCTGGTTGGACTGAAATACCGGCAACATGCCGCACAATCCGGCCACAGCAAATAAAACAGCCAGTGGCATCCAGCGTTTACCAAGACCTTCACGGATGACATACATGGGACCACCCTGCAACTCCCCATTCGTATCACTGCCACGAAACATCACGGCGAGGGTCGCGGTATAAAATTTTGTAGCCACCCCCACCAAAGCGGTAACCCACATCCAAAAAATGGCCCCCGGCCCACCGGCGGTAATGGCAATGGCCACACCGGCAATATTGCCCAGCCCCAGAGTACCGGAAAGTGCTGTAGATAGTGCCTGGCTATGATTTACCTGGCCTGGATCATTTGGGTCATCATAGCGACCACTTAACAGCCCGATACTGTGCCCCAAATGACGATAGGGTCGGCCGCGAGAATAAAGCAGTAATGCCAATCCGCCACCAACTAGCAAGACAAGCAGCGGTGGCCCCCAGACAAAATCGGCAAAGATCTTTAGAGCTTGTTCGATTACATTAAAAAAGGACATAGGAGATTGTAATTTTCTGTGAGACAGAGCCAGTCTAGGTAGACAGGCACCAAACTGTCAAAATCCAGGGGCTCCCCCAGAGTTTCTGGCCAATCCATTCAGATAGACTAACACCAATAAAAAAGCCCCTGAATAAGGGGCTTATTAGCGGAAAAAGGGATTTAATTTAAGCTGTAGTACCAGCCCGTAATTCAGTTTCCGATTCTACAGTTTCCCGCACAAAAAATACTGATACCGCACCGAGCAGCATACTCACCCCGGCCAAAACAATAATGTAAATCGCCTGGTTGTCGAACACCGACTTCAAGATCAGCCCCGCCACCAAAGCAGAAATTATCTGGGGTGCAGCAATTGTGAAATTAAAGATTCCCATATACACACCGGTTTTATCTGCCGGCAGGGTGTCGGATAAGATCGCGTAGGGCATTGCCAAAATTGCCGCCCAGGCAATACCGACACCAATCATTGGCAGTAACAAACCCAGTGCACCGCTGGGCACAGAGACCTGGGTGATCAGCAGATTCACCTCGGTCGGCTCGCCACCCTGAAACAGCAAGAACCCAATATAACCCAACCCTCCCAGCGCTAAAGATAGTGAGTAAGTCAGTCTGCGCCCCAGCAGTTGAGCCACCCTCGCCAACACAATCGAAAACAACGCAGCAAACAGCGAATAGGCAGCGAAGATAATACCCACCCAGTCACCCGCCGCACCCTTAGCTGCGGCGATATACGTGGGAATTTCACTTACAGTTTCAAGGTAAGCGGGATCAAACCACTTGGCTTCCACTCCCCAAACATGCTGGGTAATCGCTGGGGTTGTGTATACCCACATAATAAACAGGGCGAACCATGAGAAGAATTGCACCAGGGCCAACTGGCGCATAGTGCGGGGCATACTCAGCATCAAACGGAAAAAGCCACCCAAACGTTGTAAAAGTGTCCCTTTCTGTTCCCGCTCTTTTTGCAACTGCTCCGCATCAAGGCCTTTATAAGCATTGTACTGCTCCGGTGGGTATTCCTTGGTACGCACAACTGTCCAAAGCACACTACCCAATAATACTGTTGCACCTATATAAAAAGCCCAGATCACCGAAGGGGCCACTTCGCCGGCACGGGCAGTATTTTCCAGGCCGATAACATTGGTGAGGATAAATGGAAGCATAGAGCCAAAAATGGCACCGATATTAATCAGTAGGGATTGGATGGAATATCCCAAGGTGCGCTGCTCTGAGGGCACCATATCTGCCACCAGTGCGCGGAAAGGCTGCATGGTGACATTGAAGGCGGCATCCATCAGTGCCAGCATTACACCGCCGAACAAAATTGGCGCCACCAGAGCTACGACAATTCCAGCATTGGGCATAAACGCCATACCCAGAGCTGCGGCAATAGCACCAAACAGGATATACGGATTGCGGCGCCCAAAACGGCTCCAGGTACGGTCCGAAGCAGAGCCCACGATAGGCTGCACAATAAGCCCCATCAGCGGAGCCACTATCCAGAAAAGTGACAGCGAGTGTAAATCCGCTCCCAAATCAGACAAGATCCGGCTGGCATTCGCATTTTGCAGGGAGAAGCCAAACTGCACTCCCAGGAATCCGAGGCTGACATTCCATACCTGCCAGAAGGGCAGGCTCGGCTGTTGGGCCCGGGGCGCGGCGGCGCCGTTTACTGATTGGGTCATTGGGATCACCGCATCTCTATTTATGCTTATTTTGCCATTCTGTCACGCCAACCTCAGGTCTCCATCCTCCCCACAGGGGGAGGATGCAAGCACTAAATAGTGCCTTAGCATAGGCTTGGGTCCCCTGTGCCCGCACAGGTCCTGCAGCCACAAATAGTCAAATAATCAACTGAAGTTCCGCGCGATGATCCCAAATCTGCCCCTTCTGCGTCTAATTGCCCTTGCCAGCACCCTCTGCTTGAGCGTACTCGCTGTAGCCGGTGAATCAAGAAGTTACCTGGCACATCAGCAAAGCAAAGACTCACTTACCATACAATTAAATGATGGCGAGGTCTCCCTTACACCGGTCGGCCCTTCGGCACTCTCCCTGCACTACCACAGCGAAGGTATCAAACAGCTGCCTTCTTTTGCTATTGACGACAAGCCGGAAAGTTCGTTCAAGGCCCAGTTGCGGGACGGAGAGGACAAGCTCATCTACCAAACTGGCTCCCTTACAGCAATTATCCACAAGTCTCCCTTCCGAATTGAGTACTTTCGCGGTAAAGAGCCAATCCTAAGTGAAGAAAGCGGCTTCTTTGCCACCGAGACAATGCGCGGATTCCGCTTTGCACTGTCGCCAGAGGAAAAACTACTGGGCGGTGGAGAGCGGGTTATGGGGATGGACCGTCGCGGTCAACGCCTGCCCCTGTATAACCGTGCCCATTACGGGTACACCACCGAATCCAACCAGATGTATTTTTCCCTGCCTGCAGTACTGTCCAGCAACAAATACATTCTGCTGTTCGACAACTCTGCCACCGGCACCCTGGATCTGGGCGCAAACGAAGAAGATATCCTGCAATTTGAAGCCGTAGCCGGGCGCACCGCTTACATCGTGGTAGCCGGTGAGACTTATCCACAGTTGCTGGAAAATTATGTATCCACCACCGGCAAACAGCCCCTGCCACCCCGTTGGGCCCTGGGTAACTTCGCCTCCCGCTTTGGCTATCACAGCGAAGCCGAAGTCCGCGCAACCGTGGATAAGTTTGCCGAAGAAGATTTCCCCCTGGACGCCCTGGTGTTGGATCTCTACTGGTTTGGCCCGGATATCAAAGGCCATATGGGCAACCTGGCCTGGGACAAGGAAGCCTTTCCCGAACCAGAAAAGATGATGGCAGACCTTAAAAAACGCGGCATCAATACCATTCTGGTGACCGAGCCTTTTGTCCTCTCCACCTCCGAGCGCTGGCAGGAAGCCGTGGCGAATAATGCCCTGGCCAAAAACCTGGCCGGAGAGCCCAAGCGTTTTGATTTCTACTTCGGCAATACCGGCTTGATTGATGTCTTCTCCGAAGATGGCCGCGACTGGTTCTGGAATATTTACGACGGGTTATTGGAACAGGGCGTAGCCGGCTGGTGGGGCGACCTGGGTGAACCGGAAGTTCACCCCTCCGATACCGTTCACGCAATCGGTATGGCCGATGAAATCCACAACGCCTTCGGCCACGCCTGGGCACAATTACTACACGAACGCCAAACGGCAAAACACCCTGAACGCCGCCCCTTTATTATGATGCGCGCCGGTTTTGCCGGCTCCCAGCGCTACGGCATGATCCCCTGGACCGGCGACGTTGCTCGGGAATGGGGTGGCTTACAGCCCCAGGTGGAATTGGCTCTGAGTATGGGCTTGCTGGGCTTTGGCTACACCCATTCAGACCTGGGTGGCTTTGCCGGTGGTGAGAAATTTGACCGTGAACTCTACATCCGCTGGTTACAGTACGGCGTATTCCAACCGGTTTACCGCCCGCACGCCCAGGAGCATATTGCTTCCGAGCCAGTTTTCCACGACCGCCGCACCCGCGACATCCTGCGCGAATATGTAAAACTGCGCTATCGCCTGCTGCCCTACAACTACACCCTCGCCTTCGAAAACAGCCAGACCGGCATACCGTTGATGCGCCCGCTGTTTTTCGAAAACGAAAGTGATCTGTCCCTACTGGACTACAAGGATGCTTACTTGTGGGGTCAGGATTTCCTCGTTGCCCCAGTCGTGGAAGAAGATGTGGATGAGGTCGCGGTAAAACTGCCCGGCGGCACCTGGTTCAATTACTGGACTGATGAACAATATTCTGGCGATCAGGCCCTGGTAGAAGTGAACCTGAAAACTATTCCTGTACTGGTGCGGGCCGGCGCCATTATTCCCACCATTGACGGTATTCACAGCAGTCGTGATTACTCCAGTAAAAACCTGACCTTGGATTACTACGCGCACCCATCAGCAGCAAAATCTGAGCGCTATGTTTATGAGGATGATGGTGCTACCGCGCAAGCTTTTGAAAAAGGCAAATACGAGAAGCTGCATTTCTCAGCAGAAAACAAACAGCAGGGTTTATCCTTTTCCTTTAGGCGTGAAGGCGAGGGCTATACCGGTATGCCGGAGTCCCGCAAGGTCACTTTAAAGATTCACAACTGGCAACAAGTGCCCGTGCAGCTCAATATTACCGGCAAATCCCTGCCTATTTTCGACAGTGAAAAAGACCTTGCTCAGACACCCCGTGGGGCCTGGTACAACAAGCGCAAGCAGCAACTGCTGGTTAAATTTGACTGGCATAAAGAACCGCTGGATTTAACGCTCAAAAATCAATAATTCAGCAAACCGCTGTTCACTGACTAAAAACTTTTAAAGTCATCAGGAAACAATGAAGAAGTTACATTCCCTGTTTATTGCCAAACTCATTTCGGCTTCATTACTAGGTGCTGCTCTATTCGGCGCTGCCAGCTGCAGCCAGGAGAGCGGCCCGGAAGAAATACAGCCCGCTGAAAAAGTTGCAGAGAAAAAAGCGGTTATCTACCAAGTGCTGCCGCGCTTATTTGGCAACACTAACAGCACCAACAAACCCTGGGGCACACTCGAAGAGAATGGTGTGGGTAAGTTCTCCGACTTTACCCCAAAAGCACTGAATGAAATCCACGCGCTGGGCGCCACCCATATCTGGTACACCGGTGCCCTGCACCACGCGCTCGTTGGCGACTATACGGAATACGGTATCAGTAACGATGATCCAGACGTGGTTAAAGGCCGCGCCGGCTCTCCCTATGCCATCAAGGATTACTACAGCGTAAACCCGGACCTGGCCAATAACCCAGCAGAGCGATTACAGGAATTCCGCGCACTGGTGGAACGCAGCCACGCGGCCGGTCTGAAAGTGATTATCGATATAGTGCCCAACCATGTAGCCCGCGCCTATCACTCTCTCGATAAACCCCAAGGCGTACAGGATTTTGGAGCTGGCGACAACACCCAGGTCACCTACGCCCGCAACAACAATTTCTACTATGTGGTGGGCGAAGACTTCCGCGTGCCCGTTGCAGAAGACAGTTATCAGCCACTCAATGGCGAAGTCAATGATCTTGTCGATGGGCAGTTTATAGAGAGTCCAGCGAAATGGACCGGTAATGGCGCGCGCAGTGCACAACCTGCAATGCTCGACTGGTATGAAACGGTCAAAATTAATTTTGGCGTTCGCCCCGATGACAGCAAGAATTTTTCTGAGCTACCCCAGGAATATGCCGAGCGCGACTACCGGGCCCACGCCCAGTTTTGGGCAGACAAGAAAGTCCCGGACACCTGGGAAAAATTCCGCGATATCGCCCACTACTGGCTGGACTTTGGCGTGGATGGATTCCGCTATGACATGGCCGGTATGGTACCGGTAGAATTCTGGAGCTACCTGAATTCCTCCATCAAAATGCGCAACCCCAACACACTGTTACTTGCCGAAATCTATACTCCGGAGCGCTACCGGGACTATCTGCACCTGGGCAAAATGGATTACCTCTACGATAAAGTCGGCACCTACGACGCTATTCGCGCGGTCATGGAGAACAAGGGCAGTACAGATAAAATCGCAGAGGTGCAGGCAGGCCTGGTAGATATTTCCTCTCATATGTTGCGCTTTATGGAGAACCACGACGAGCAGCGTATTGCCAGCCCACAATTTTCTGGCAACCCAGAGGCAGGCAAACCTGCAATGCTGGTATCCGCCGCGCTCTCTCCAGCCCCTACCCTGGTTTACTTTGGCCAGGAGTTAGGAGAACCCGCCAACAAAGATGCCGGCTTCGGTAAAGCCAGCCGCACCACCATTTTCGACTACTGGTCAGTACCCAGTATACGCCGCTGGAATAATGAGGGCGCTTTTAACACTGCTCTGCTGACAAAAGAAGAAAAAGAATTGCGCAGCTTCTACCAGCGACTGCTCAACTTCTCCAAGCAAAGCTCTGCCTTACGTGGTAACTATTTAGATTTACATAAATACAATCGCAAGCAAAGTACTGGCTATGGGGAAAAGCAATTTTCCTTTGCCCGCTGGGACAATTGTGAAAAACTATTGGTAATAGCCAACTTTAGCAGTCGACATTCTGAATTTGATTTTGTTTTACCAGAAGAGTTACTTCGTAAATGGAATTTGAAAGATGGAGTGTATCAGGTTAAGGGCCAGATTTCTGATAGGACGATAAATCTCCTAATAAATAACAGGCTAGGGAAGATTCACTTTAAACTAAAACCCTTCGAAAGTAACATATTCCACATTTCAAGTGCATCACCTCAAAATTCACCAACAAATATTTAGTGAAATTATATCGGGGAGTGGACACTCCCCACAAATTCAGAATCGATAAAAATCATATTTCTGGCTACTTCTTTTCTGGAAATCATTCACATCCCCCATTTAAAACCAGATATACGCATCGAAAAACTGTGAAACAGTCAACAATTACTTAAAGAAATAAAAAATTATTTATTTTGCCTCCCATTACAAATAACATGCATCGATTCCAATAATATTAGCTAATAGAATACTAATAACTGAGACACTCGAACCAGTTACAGGGAAATCATGTTGATTATTGCTGCAGATACATGGAGGACAATGTGAGTATATATATTAATAAACCCTGGATTAAACTCATTAATCTGGCAACTATGTCTATAATACTGACCGCTTGTGGAGGAGGGTCATCCAACAGTAGCTCTAATAGTGAGCCCTCCTCAGGTCAAGGGGATGGAGCAAACAATACTCCTCCTGTAATCAATAGTTTATTACTATCACCTGAACAGGCATATAACGATACACCCCTCTCTATTCAGCTAGATGCAACCGACGAAGACGGTGACCAGCTGGAAGTCAGTTATATATGGAAAAATAACGAAGAGGTTATTGGTGAAGCAACCAATAGCAACCTTGAACCTGCCTACTTTAACCGCGGCGACAATATTCTTGTAGAAGCTTCTGTCACCGATGGCAAAGATACGGTAACGCAAACCGCATCTATTACTATTCAAAATAGAACACCGGTTATCGAGAACCTAAGTTTTATTAACTTGCCTGTTTTTACCCAGCCGGATCTAAAAGTTACTTCAACAGTCTCTGATGAGGATGGTGATCAGATAACCTCCACGTATCGGTGGTCAGTTAACCAAAAAGAAGTTATCGGTGTAACAACAGATACATTACCTTCGGACTACTTTTCAAAAGATGACCAAATAACAGTAACATTAATCGCCTCAGATGGCGATCTAGCTACCGAGCTATCTGCCAGCACTGAGGTACAAGATTCCCTGCCTGTACTGACTATTGTCAATATGCCGGAAACCGCACAATATGGTGCTGAAGCCACTTTTCAAATAGTAGCTGAAGATTTTGATAACGATCCATTCACGCTTGAATTTCAAGCACGCCCCAATGGTATGGAAATGGATGAAAGTGGTATGGTCAGTTGGACGCCAACTGGGCCTATGTTCGATACGGAGATGGATGTCACTTGGGAAATTCTACTGACCCAATCAGAATATTCACATAGTGAAAGCAGAACAATTAAAGTACTCGACCAGAATCGGCAATTTCCACTTGCAAGAGGCCATTCAAATATATTTTCTAAGATTCAATTATCAACTGTTGGAGATTTTGATGGAGATGGAGCACAAGAAGTATTGTCCACCAGTCAGAACAGCAGGCGACTTTCTATCTGGGGATATGACGGTTCTGATTTCGCAATTAACTGGGAATACCCTTTCTCGATAAGCAGCTATAATGATGGTCTTTCACCCGCATCAACTATTTCATCTGTTGCCTCTGCCGACTTCGATGGCAATGGCCTAGATGAAATATTGGTAGGGTTAAAATATTATAACTCCTTGGTAGGAGACCCGCCCCAATTAGGCCTGTATAAATTCAATGAAAATTTTAAGCCTGCGAAAATTTCAAGTGTTGATGGTTACGATATTCATGAAATCAAGGTTTACAATCTGGACAATGACCCAAATTTAGAGATCATTCTATTAGTCCAAACCACAACCTCCCCCTTTCCAGTACCTGACGGTTATCAGCGCAAAGAAAAACTAGTCATTCTGGACAGCACAGATTTTTCAATTAAATGGCAGTCAGAATCACTAGCCCTAGGGACTAATTTTACCATCGGTAATTTAGACCTTGATGATGAAATGGAAATCGTAACCGGTAATGGCTTTCTATTGGACCGTGATGGAAATAGTTATAAAAAAGCTTGGCACTATGAGAATGGTTTTACTAGAGAATGGCGTAGTATAGAAACAGCAGATATAAATATGGATGGGGTAGAGGAAATTATTGGAATTCACCCGGACACCGGATATCTTACTGCGTACGACACTACAACGAAAAGCATAATCGCTGAGAATCCGGGTTCCATAGATTATTTTCGCATCATCCAATCTCCAGAGGAAACGTCTGCAAGGTTTGTGACGACATCAGGTTCGTTCCCAGTAGTATATTCCTTTAGCCCAGATACTCTCCAATTTACCAGCTTATTAACAGGAGAAAGAACAATACCTAATCAATTCTCCTCAAATGTGATGATTTTCAATATGGATGGAGATCCAGAACTGGAGTATCTTTATTACGATGGAAAGAATTTGGCAATTTTCTCAGAAAATCCAGGAGACTCTAAGCTCCAGTTAGAATGGAATTCAGATGAAAGAGCACCCAACTTCCGCAGCTACATGCTTCCTATAGAACAACATGAGTCTAATACTTCTGAGATCCACGCTTTAGTTCTTTCGAATTCCCTAGATGAACCCACATATGTATTTTCTTTAGACTCAAGCAACGGAAAAACCTCTTTGAGCCCAGAAATCTATCTTCCAAAAGGCGATGATTATGACACTCAATTAACACTTTTAGACTTACAGGATGACGGCATAAAAGAGCTAGTTTTCGTAAATAATGAAAGGCCTGGAATTTATGATTTCTTTTCAGAGTCAATAATCTGGTCTGGAGAAGCCACAGGGTCAGATCCAAGGCACATGGTAGTAGGTAAACTTGGCAATAATACGGAAAGCAGCATCGTAGTCACGAATGAGGACTCATCTCTTCAAGCCTATAATGCAAACACTTATGAATTAATTTGGAGTAATACATCTGATGGTGGCAACCATCTAGAATTATTCAATATCAACAACAGTGGGAAGATGGGTATTGCTGTCTCAAACTACGACAAAATAAGTATTTTAACTGAAGAAAATAGCTACCAATCCCCAGTATTTCAATTCCAAATTAACGATACTCCAGATGAGTTTAGAGACCCAATATTTTCAGAAAATATTGAAGACATATGGTTCAACCCTATAGAAACGGGGGATATAGATGGAGATTCAATTGATGAAATTATTGTCACGATGGGTTTAAGACCCGAATACAACCACCATTGGGTGATGATATTAAATCAAGATTTAAGTGTGAGAAGTGTTGCTTACCTTCCGGATGTCGATCGGGTTAATGCAATACAGATACAGAACTACGGCTTATCACACAGAAACATTTTATTAGCTATAGCTAAATTCAATACAGTTTACATTGCGGAAATGGACTCAAAAACTGGAAAAACCATCAGCATATCACCCGAATTGGCATCCTCTCCGTGGAGGCACATGAATTTTACAGACACCAATAAAGATGGAATTTATGAATTAACATGGTTGTCGGGGGAGCTCACTATTAATGTAACTCGATAACCTAAACTATTCTTTTCTGTATATATAGACAATTTAAAGCAAGAAAAAATAAAGCAGGCCTAATGCAAGGCCTGCTTTATTTGTTCATCTATAGACCATCCACATTGTAAGTCATCGTTTGATCATTAATCCGCACCGTATAAATTCCTGTAACAGAGATGTAAATATCAGAACCATCCCGCTCAAGAATTTTGTCGGTATTGTTATCGCCGTAGTTTTCACTCCAGTCACCATTGACATCAAATTTAAAACGCTGCTGGGATTGACCATCGAAGTTAACCGAAATTTCCCAAAGGTTATCCGCCACTAACTGCATTGCCTCAGCTCCCCAATTATTTGGCGTTCCACGGAAATATAGGGAGGAAAAATTAGAGGCGTGGCCGCCACAATCCACACAGGTTAGGGAGTAACTGAGTGTTTTATCATTCACTTCAACAAGATAAGTACCAGCCACATTGGTATAAATATCATTGCTGCCCTGCTCCAGAAACCCATCGGCATTGTTATCCCCATAATTTTCATCCCAGTTAGTACTTACATCAAACTTGAAACGCTGATTACTACTGCCATCAAAAACGACTGTTGTACGCCAGGTATTATCCGCTACCAAACTCATGGCCTGAGTGCCCCAGCCATTGGGCGTTCCCCGAAAATGCAGTGCAGTAAAGTTTTGTGCATAGCCTCCATTGGGATCAATCACTGTAATAGTCGCAGTGGCACTATCCGTCAGGTCATCGTTATCCGTTACCGTCACTGTTTCTGTATAAGTACCAGCACTGTCGAAACTCAGGGAAGTACTGGCGTTGCTGCCACCACTACTCCAGCTATAGGACACCACACTGCCATCAGTATCGCTAGAAGCGCTGGCATCCAGAGTGATACTTTGATTGATCGCAACGGTAACTGCTGAGGGAGAGACAACCGCTACCGGTGTCTGCTGGGAGGAAACTTCAGTAAGGGTATAGCTCAGGCTCTGATCATTGACTTCGATTCGGTAATTACCACTTACAGAAGTATAAATATCTGCACCGGTCTTATCCAAAGTACCATCGGCACCATCATCGCCGTAATTTTCGGCCCAATCACCATAAATATCCAGTTTAAAGCGCTGGTCCGCCTGACCGTCAAAGTTCACTACCAACTGCCAGATATTATCGCCCACCTGTTCAAATGCTGTACTGCCCCAGTTATTGGCAGTACCGCGGAAGTACAGGCTAGGGAAGCCAGGTTCAGCGCAATCGTCACAAGGTGTTACTAACTGGCCACCATGAATTGCCGCAGCAGAGTTGGCAGCCACATTAAAGGTAGCATAGCCATTGCCATCCACAGTAATCACATCACCACTGCATTCATGATCGTCCGCCAACACATTGCAGTAATCTCCCGCGGGCATGCCGGTGTAGAGACTTTGGCTCAGGGAGCCCCCCTCATTATTGATCACCACAAAACCCTTGTTGCCGCGGCCAAAAGCAATCTGGTTATTGCCATTGTCCCACCAATTGTTCATGGCAGTACCGTTGGTATAGTTACGGAAACCTACCATATTGGCGATATTGCCCCAGCGGTGTTGACAGACCCAAGCGCCATTTTGACAATTATTCGGGCCATTGCTGGGAGGACCAATATCAGTATCGGTAAAGTCATACCCCGACATTACCTTGGGATAACCGTAGGGATGAGCCAACATAAAGACATTGGCCAGGTTGTATTTGGCCCCATCGTGATAAGTCAGATTACCACCACCACCATGACCTCGCTCGCGGTCGTGGTTATCGATAAAATGTACCGCATCGCCAGAAGGGAGCAGCCCCCAGCTTTCACCAATAGTGGCAAGATTTTTAATCTGACCATTGAAGTTACTGGCCACATCAGTGCCATATTTGAATTCGGTGACACTGCCTAAAAAAGTGTAATTGTAAGGCTGAATTTCCGAAGCTTCGCCGGATGCGCCAATAACCTCAGAGAAGACCCAGGGGTTGCCCGCTTGATTCACAATGGCGTGCAAATCGCTTGGGGACATATGCTTGACCGCATCTATACGAAAACCATCAATTCCCATGCCTTTTAATTTACTCAAGTAACCAGCCAGTTTTCCCTGTACATAGCTGGAACCGGTATCCAAATCCGGCAAGCCACTCAACCTACAGCTCCATACGTGATTGGCATCATTGTAGTTATTGATGGTGCAATCGGAGTGATAGTCGTTATAAGAAAACTCCGGATGGTCCAGCAAGGTCCACTGAGTGCCCCCCCAACCGGTACCACCGCCATTCCAGGCCGCCGTATGGTTAATTACCGCATCGGCGTAGACTTTCACACCTGCTGCATGGCAACGGTTGATCATGCTTTGCAGTTCCTGCTCAGTACCGCTGCGACTGGTTAAGTTGGTATAAGTCACGGGCTGATAGCGCGCCCACCAGGTGGATAGGCTGATATGCTCATTGGGCGGAGATATTTGCACCGCATCAAAACCCTTAGGCCCGAGAAAGTTCTCACACTCACTGGCGATATCATTCCAGCTCCACTCGAATAAATGTACAAAAGCGGTACCGGCATTAACATGGGCACTAGATAGTGTACCAAGCACAAGGCCCGTACTGGCCAGTAGCCTTTTTAGGGGAAATGGATTGTTCATTATTGCTTTCTCTTAGTCATCTTTTCGCTGTTATTTTTTTAATCCAGGTATCTGAGCCCTCAATCACACAAACGGCAGGTCAAGGGAGCAAGATTTCCTGAATTTAAATACCAAAGTCACCACTTTAGAAACAGCAAGCCTTAAAGCTCAGGAGAGCCTCCCAACAGAGATAAAAGAAGCTAATGCATAACAATCAATATGAGGTTCAATTTACTAAGTACTCACAGCAAATGCTCACCAGTTGAATCCAACCAAGCGAATGACTTGCATCAGTGAGTGCAAATGATTGCCGGGAAATGACAACCTGAGAGATAACTAAACCTAGTTATCGTTGTTATATTTAACCCTAATAAGTGCTTCTAACCCAGTGACTCCAGTACAATGGGCCACCCTCCATGAAGAATGACCTATAGCAGAGTAAAGAAGTGGTACTAATGCATACATCCCCCTTCAGGGGGGCGTAGTAGCTTTATCTGCAGAGGTTTGAAATTAGCGACAAGTGAAGCTCTGCACTGTTCAAAAAACAAACTTAGCTTGTCGACCGGCTTTCCGCTAAGCGCCAAGCCAGGCCCAACTACGGACGTTAATGATCACAAAACATGTGAGAGTCATACTTCTCTTTTTTAGCAGCCTGCTTGGCACGTATGCATTTGCATACTCAGGCAGTGAAACTTCAAAAATGTCAGAACAATATAGTTCTTCTGATGCTGTCTTTCTGGCAAGGCTTAGAACTACAAGTTCTTCCTAGTTTAAGTGGGCGATAAGTGAGGTAATAAAAAGCTCCAAGCCGCAATTATCAAAAACTATTGAGCAAAGTATAATTTCCTGTGACCCACGGCTTAAGGAGGAACAAGAATGACTTTTATCCACCAAAGGAAACGAACCCCTATACTGAGCAGGTGCAGCTTTAACATTCAAGCTGAATGTCTCAATAGGGACTGGCGTAATAAGCTATCGAACAACCATTAACATATCTAAACAAACAGGCATACTAACGCGTGTGTTTGTTCAAAGCGTTAAAACATGATAAATACGGTGAGCTTAAAGAAATTCTCTCTGATAGTTTTTGTCTCTTGTATTCTTTCAGCATCCTCTTTTTATGGTTACCTACTAATACATGATCAGATAAGTAGCTACATCAGGTTCGAAGGTAGAGCAGGGAGCAATCAATTTATTGAGTACAAGCCAAATAGCTTCCACCTTAGGGCACAATTAGAAGAATCTAAAGGCAACATAGAACAAGCATTGCTAAATCAGCTTCATCAAGATTTTGAGGAATACCAGGGATCACTATCATTATGTAAAGTTAGGCAAATTTATGGTGACCCTACCTACTCTGTTTTGGCAGAAATAGACTGCGAATACTCCCAGTGAGTTTTAACAAACGGCTTTTCTTGCCCCTTCGGGAGTTGCCCCGCTACATTACGCTTAATTACCGCAAATTCAGGGTGTTAAGAAATTTTTCACTGGAAGAGAAGG
The DNA here is from genome assembly GCF_040371615.1 of Microbulbifer sp. NBRC 101763. Lineage (NCBI taxonomy): Bacteria > Pseudomonadati > Pseudomonadota > Gammaproteobacteria > Cellvibrionales > Microbulbiferaceae > Microbulbifer > Microbulbifer sp. NBRC 101763. The sequence continues at coordinate 301,693 of NZ_BAABQV010000002.1, read as the reverse complement.
TGTCAATAAATCAATGTAAAATGCCTAACCAAATAGATTGCCACTCCCTGCTGAACTAAAATATACGGCACCATGCACCCTAGTATAAAAACAACGGCACTAAAATAGGTAATCACTTCTAGATATGTTGGACTTGCTTCTTAACCGTCTAAAGCAAAGCAACTGCCCAGTTATAGAAGCCTTCTCCCGCAGGGGAGCTATTCCCCAAAAGATCTGCACAAGTCGCGAGTCTGTCCAAATCAGTAATTGCAACTATTGCCAATACCTAACAAATACTGCCATCACTAATAGCTGAGTAATGTATTTCAGCCAGATAGTGATTATTGTATCGATAGCCCCTGAGGATAGCCCTGCTGGCAACTCAACTTGATCTAACTCAATACGTGCTTCCCCCATTGCTTCATTATGCGCCGATAACAGGGCCAAATGGCGCATATTTCTACGTATTTCAATAACAAAATCTCCGCGCCACTATCGCCCCGTGATAGATTAGACCCAAGAGTCAACTGCATAAGGCAGGGACCAGAAATACCCTTTGATCTGGAGGAAAGATGGAGCAGCAAAGCACCGTATTCGTGGTAGTGGATCCCAACGATGAAAAGCATGTAGCTCTGGAGCGAGCTCTGACCACTTCCCGCGGGCGCAATCCACAACCGCGCCTTGCAGTGTTTGTAGCCGTTGATGGTGAGGCTGTAGATACGCGCGCAGTAAACGACCACCTCTTTCGTGATGAATCCTGGTTTCGCGAGCAAATCCGCGAGCCTATTTCCGAAGCAGGGTTATCCTGTGAAATTACTGTATGCTGGTCCAGCGACTGGCAAGCAGCCATTGTGCAGGAATCCAAGCGCTACAATGCGGAAATGATCTATTTGCCGGTACACGCAAAATCCAGCCGCCGCTTTACTTTTGCCGAGTCCAAGTGGCAGGTATTAAAAACTGCACGCTGTCCAGTGGTTCTAATCCGTCCTGGCGCCAAGGAAGAGCGAAAAGTGGTATTGGCCACCGTGAACTACCAGGCTAAAACCCTGGAACAGCGCCAGCTAAATCGCCAGATCAGCGAGCGGGCTACTTATATTGCCGGTCACTATGGTGCCGAACTGCACTTGGTAAACGCCTACCTGGATTCCATGCTTTACCCGGATCGAGGTGCGCTGGCCAAACTCGCAGACAAAACCGGAGTACCAACACACCGCATTCACGTGAAGCAGGGATATACCAGTGATGTGGTGGAAACTATTGCCCGCGAGATTGATGCGGACCTGGTGGTAATGGGAACCCTGAACCAGTACGGTGAAACCGGCTCCTTCCTGCGCGGTAACACCGCCGAACGAGTGATCGGCCAGCTAGACGTGGACGTGATGGTGTGCAACCAGTTCACTACCACTGACATGAAACACGATTGAGCGGCTTTAATAAAGCCCTTTAAGGCCTGGCAATCGAAAAATTGCCGGGCCTTATGCTTGCTATGATTTCTTCGGCTTGGCCGAGAGCAGCAGTAACTCAGCCTGAGTATCAAACATTACCCTACCGCTTTTAACCCTGGCACGTTTGCCAGAGTAGTAGTCCGTCAGCTCAGTGCCATCAGCAAAAACCCCCACTACAGAGACAGTCTTTTCTCCACGAGGCAGATCCATAGCAACTACGACCGATTGCTCGCCGGATAAGGTACGAGCGAAGGTGTAAGGTATATCAGCGATTTTCTTGTGCACACCAGCACCCAGCGCCGGGTGGGCCTGGCGGAACTGGCCGAGCTTTTGCCAGTGAGCCAATAATTTACGGGTCTCAGGCTTTTTTAGGTCATCCCAGTTCATCCTGGTACGCATGGAGGCATCTCCATAGGCACGATCATCGATCATGGGGCGAGCCAGTTCATCGCCGTAATAAATCTGTACCGCACCGGGAGCCAACATCAACTTGGTAGCAGCACTCACAGTTTGCTCGCGCTCACGATCAAATGATTGGTGATCATCGTGTGAACCCAAGTAGTTGAGTACCCCTAAACCTTTCAAGTCTCCGTTATTTAGTGCTGCTGAATAGCTGGAGAAGATCTCCTCAGCAGATTGGCCGGCAACTTGGGCGAAGTCAAAATTGATCAAACTGTCGAAGCCATGCCGGTAGAAATCCACTTTCTTATCATTGTAATTGTAGGCACGCCCAACTGTGGGACCGAAGTTATTAACCCCAAAGTGATAGACCTCCCCCACCATAAAGAAGTCACGGTCATCAAGTTTCTTATGCGGGTTTCTGGCTTTCCATTCCGCCAGTGCCAGATCTGCTTCTTTTCTCAATACTGCCCAGGCTTCTGCCTCTACATGTTTTACTGTATCCACACGAAAACCATCCACCCCATACTCACGCACCCAGTCTGTCAGCCATTTGATCAGATAGTACTTGGGCGCACGGGGATAACCTGTACGCTCGAAGAATGCATCCAGTTCACTCTGCTCCTGCTCCAAGCGTCCCTCATCCTTCCACTTTTCAAGCAACTGCGGCGGTAACGCCACAGCATCTTCACTTTCCGTAAGAATATCTGTGAGGTTCTCGTGTATCGCACATTCAACATTCCCGGCGTAATCAGACCAGTCACACTGCTGACCATTTCTCAACCAGGAAGCCGGCCATTTCGCGTCTTGTTCCGTAACAGGCCCGGTATGATTAATGATCACATCCATTAGTATGCGAATACCGCGGTTATGGGCGACTTCAATCAGCTCCGCTAACTCGGCCTCAGTACCGAAGTTTGCATCCACAGCGGTCCAATCCTTGGGCCAGTATCCATGGAAAGCATAAGTGCGCTTATCGGACTCGTTATAGCCGTGGATATTCTCAATCACCGGAGCCATCCAGATAGCATCCACCCCGAGATCATTAAAATATCCCTCCTCAATTTTCTCTATCACCCCACGCAGGTCACCGCCCTCAAAGCCGCGCAAATAAGCTGCGTCAGCTTTCCGTTCGTAGGGGAAATCATTTTTGGTGTCGCCATTCAAAAAGCGATCCGGCAACATAAAGTAGACAGTAGCATTACGCCAGAAAGGATCTACCGGCTCGACAGCTACAGCAGCTTGCGCGGCTCCCAATAGCAAGGCCATCAAAAAGCTGGTCAATTTATACATTATTTCCTCTTGTCTCACCGCTCACTATTTGCCCATTGCACTCTAATATGCACAGTAAAACACACATCCTCCTGCTAGGGGGCGTAGATTCGGGCTATTGCGACCGCAGCGTCCGGTTAATATCCCTTTTTCACCATAAGCCTCATGAAAGCACAATTCCCCTTTGCGACTGGCTGCAACGGAGAGTAATGTAAAACTCATACACCACGGAGAAACCGCAGGGCTTTATCGTGGTCCAACCGTTACATTCTGATAGCAGCAAAAAGGAGGCAGGGAATGTCGGAACACCAGTCTAGGCAAGGGTGGATCATCGGAATTATTGTGGTGATTGTCGTCGCCGCGGCAGCCTATTGGTTGTGGACCGGCGAGGAAAAGAAGAATGAAGTTCCCATCACCAAAGTAATCGAAGAGCCCCAAACCACCCCCGAACCGGAAACAATGGCGCAGCCAGAAGTGGCCGCACCCATTCCAGAACCCCAAGAACCCGCACCGGCAGAAGAACCCGGTAGAGAACCCCCTCCTCCACTCAACGAGAGTGACAAAGCCGCTTATGATGACCTGATGACCCTGGCACCAGATAACGCACTATCCCGCTGGCTGGTGTCCGAGGAGGTAATCCGCAAATGGGTAGCCGCTGCCAATGCAGGCTCACGCGGCCAATTGATCCACAAGCATCGCCCACTCAAAACAATTCGCGGCCCGATTATTGTCGATGGCTCATCTATGGAAGGCTACCAGTTATCTCCGGATAACTATCGCCGCTACGATCAACCCGTGCGAATTTTCGCCCTGATGAACACCGATATGGCGGTAGGTCTCTATCAATACTGGTATCCGCGCTTGTCCCAAGCCTGGGGTGAACTGGGTATCCGCGATAAAAGCTTCCACCAAGTAGTACTTGAAGCCATTGACCAAGTGCTGGCAGCACCGGAAGTAGAGGGCCCTATCCAGCTGGTACGTCCGTCGGTTTACTATAAATTTGCCGACCCTTCACTGGAAAAACTGCCCGGTGTGCAGAAATTGATGATCCGTATGGGTCCAGATAACGCCACACGAGTTAAAGAAAAACTCAAAGAGCTAAAGGAAAAGCTACAGGCCATACCAGTACAACAGCCCCAACAGGAACAAAACCAGTAATTCCCATAACCAGCCTGTGCCAACCTACTGGCACAGGCTAATAAAAGCCCTCTCTCAATATCTTATTCGCCCCCTGATCTCCTTCTTACCGATAAAGCCCCTGCTAACAAGCCTATAGAGGCCCACTTTGAAATATCTTGCCCCCGGCAGGCCGCTGGCTGTCGCACTTATCCTCATTGATTCGGTCGCGCACGCAACCCTGGAAATACATTTTGCACCGGCTCCAGAATGGGTAGTAGAGCTGGCACCAGTAAAATCCGGGCGGCCACCAGAAGACAATGTGCGTGTGCATTTATCCAAGTCCCAGATACTGCACCAGGGACAAGAACAGAAGTATTATTTCCAAGCCACTATGCAGCCACTGTACCAGCTTTAGGTCAGTGAAATTGTGGAGCACAACTGGCCAATGGGAAAATATTGAAGGGTTATTTAAGCAAGCTATTGAAGCAGATTTTCCCGCTGCTTATTTTCATTATGGCAGTTATCTGCTTGAAATAAGCGATAAAGATCATAACAGCAAGGGGATTGAATATCTGAATAAATCCGCCAATTCAGAATTTCCTCTCGCTCTCTAACTGAGTGCATATATCGCCAAAAAAAAATTGTATAACCAGCAAAAAATGGACAGCTAGCCCCGAAAAACTAAGAAGCTACCGCCAAATGTCGATGCATCAAAGATCAGTTTTACATGGGCGCTCTGAATGCCAATGGAAATCTAGTACAGACCAACCACGAAAACGCCTACGACCGGTAGGCTCTCTGTGTCAAGACAAATAATCTGGAATGCCTTACCAGCACTGCCTTAGGGCTGGTGTAAAACAGAACTATCAGCATGCAGCGGAAAAGAATCAGTATGCTGTAATACAGGGTTCTGTCAGGGCCAGTTATAATCTAGGTTCACTCTATCAGGGTAGTCAGGAGGTGGAGCAGGACCTCGGGCTGGTAATCGAGCTCCTCACTCAGGCAGCAGAGGGCGGCTCGGCAGTGGCAATGCAAAACTTGGGCTTGATCTACTCAAATCCCAAATATAGGCTAAAGGGTTACCTCAACGCTCTCCAATCGTTTGAGCGAGCAACGGAAAATTAATTTTCACGAGGTTATTTTAATCAAACTCGCATGCTTGAAGAATGTCTAGAGGTAGACAGAAATCAGGATCGCGCAATAGAACTCTATAAGAAGTCTTCCAGACTTGGGCATGCTACTTCATCTCTTAAACTAGCAAAGGTATACAGTAAAAAGTATTCCAATGGCAGAGACCAAGCAAAAGCTTTGCATTATTTAAAAATAGCCATAGAAAAAAGCGAGAATAAAACCATAAGACATACTTTAGAGAATGTGTCAGAAATCACAAAGTTGTGATTTTATAGATTTAGAAACAATAATCAGTTATTTATCTACCGAAGATCATTAAAAAATTACTTATAGTTCCAGCACCTTAATAAGATGAGCATCCTGCTTGTGATACTCCCCTCACACTAGCACCTTCCTACCGTTGGCTCATATGGACGGAAATCAACTGCTTCAAACTCTAAGGTTGTTCATAATTTGTAATGAAACCTTAAATTCATACCCGACGTCACAGAATAACAATTTACCCTCCCTATAATTCGATTCAATTTTCATCAACTACATTCGAATTAATTAAGAAATTATGAGAGAGCCATTAAAACTACTAACAGTCTTCAGTTTATCCGTTTTCTTGACAGCCTGCGGTGGCGGCAGCGGTGACAGTGGCCAGAGTCCGGACGATGACAATGCCAATAACCCTGTAAGTGATGGCAGTGGCGATAACGGTGATTCCAATAATGGCAATGACGGTTCAGACAATAGCACTGGCGGCAATACAGATACTGATACCGGCAATGACACAGATAGTAACGGAGTAATCAGTGGAGGTGAGGGTAGCGTCACAGAAAATGTTGAAATAACTACTTCAGGTCAATTGATAGATAGCGGCAACACAGATCAAACCTTTGAGGAAACTGGCCTTCAAGGAAAATATGGCAACCTGAAAGTCTCTTCAGATGGCAATTGGAGCTATACCCTAGAAAGTAATCTGGCTGATCCACTAAATGCAAACGAACTGGTTACAGATGAATTTTCTGTTGGCATTGGAAGCACAGAAAAAACAACAACTATTACCATATCAGTCACAGGTACTGATGACGCTTACACTTTTGATCCCGGCTCTCCCTTAGCTACTATGATCGTAAATAACAGAGAGCATGCTAACGGAACTATGATGATAGAGGATGTCGATGGTAATACTCCAGAATTTCCTGAGGAGACTATTTCAGGTAGCTATGGTGAGTTCAAACTTCTAAAGAATGGAGATTGGGAGTTTACGCTAAACAACAATGCAGATAGCCTGAAAGAGGGTGAAACAGCTGAAGATACCATTGCATTTCAATTAACAGACGGGACAGAGCAATCTGTTACTTTTACCATAGCCACTATTGACCCATCAGAGAGTAGTATAGTATTTATTTTAATGAACTTCTCTGATGGCCTGGCAACAGACCAGGGTGATCTTACTCACATAGCGAATACTGTCTTCAATGATAAAGATTCACTGGATAACGCCTATAGAGAAAACTCTTTTGGGCAGTTAAAGTTCCTACGCCATAGAATCAACGATAAGTCTCTACAGCACTACTGTTACGGCGAACCAGGCAATGAGGATACCTCTGTTGACTGCATGGTCTTCAATATTCCAGATAGCGAGAACGGCGGTACATTAAGCATTGCAGATGCAGTTGCTCGTGCCGAGGCCGGCCAGGAAGGGGAATATACAGATGACGGCTTCACATGGCGTGACAAAGCCTACCAGTGGGCGAGTGATAATCTCGTTGACGAAAATAACCAGCCACTAAACTTACGCAACTGGCGTCATCAGGTCTTCATTTATCCAAACGCGTCTTACAAAGCTGGTCTTGTAGGAGCTGGTGTTGCCAGCGTTGGAGGGGGTATGAGCCTTGTTGCCTCTTTCTCCGATCAAAATGTTATGGGACATGAACTAGGTCATAATATCGGCCTAAGCCATGCAGGCCTGGATAGCAATAATGATGGTGATACTAACGATAGCGGAGATAGTGAATATGGCACTGATGGCTCATTAATGGGCAATCGTTCTCGATCAAGATTATTTGGCAGTGCGCATCGAGAATATATGAAGTGGTATAACCTCTTCCCTGAGTACACAACAACAGTTGAACAAGTTTCCAGCTCATCCCAAGATGTGGAAATCGAAGCCATTGAATTAACTGCTGGAGAGCTTTCTGGCTCTCTTCCCCAGCAATTAAAAATAGAGAGTAATGGTAGCAGCAATGGACAAAACCACTATTATGTTAACTACCATGTAGCTCACGATATACTGAATCCTAGGCCTCACTTTGAAGATTCAGTAACCGTTCACTATCTCAATGGTAGAACGTCCAACCATGTAGCAGTTTTAGAGCAGGTTGGTGATAGCTTCACTGACTCAAAAATCGGACTCACAATTACGTACAAATCATCCGACTCAATCAAGAAATCTGCTGTAATCACAGTGAGTTACAACTAATTACCTTAGAGAAAGTTAATAAAGTATTGGAAGGATAAATAATATGCTTAGAGTTTTGACACTGATCACAGGTATAACCCTCGCCGTTTTTGCTCAAGCAGAGGAGGTCGTAACCGGCACTTTGGAAGAAATTATTTCTGAAGACTTTGAAACGGGAAAGGTAGAAAGACGCTTTTCCCTCAAAGATGAGCAAAGTGGTCATTATTACTTTATTGAAGCTGAAGAATTAAAGCGCAAGGGTATGAAAACTGGGGATCGAGTAAAAATTCGCGGTGAACGCGGAAAAAAACGGATGCTACATATCAAGGAGACCCAAAAACTTGAGACTGAGGGAGAGGAATAAGTTAGCCTGTCGATTTACTATAGTAAACACTGACTATTTAAATTTTTCTCTCTGGGCGCCTACATATAGTGCGCCCAAGAAGTTACAGCTTTATACTGACCTCCAGCCCCGCTTTACGCGGGGCTCTTAACATCCCTGGATTTCAATGCATCTACGAAACAAGTAACTTCAACTGTTGAATATGTGAGGTAAAATTTAGGGCACAGCGACGATTAAAATCCATAATTTCTTCAATTTTATACTTGTTCGCCAACTCATTACCTGGACGTAACTGCTCCTGTCCCGGGTAAATTCCCTTGCCAGTCAATAGGCAATTCCAGGATACATTCGGGAAATAGACATCCAGTTTTTGATCCAGTAGTTCATCAGTAATATTCTTGCCTGCCATCCAGGACATCAAGATTGAGCGCAGGGAGGGAGATATCTTTTCATTAGTGCCATTGGCAATCCAATAATCCGTATCTGTTCTCGAACTAATACGGTAGTGACAGACAATATAGTCCCGCACCGCATCAAAACGAGCGCTGATACGATCATTAAAGTCAGCCCTATACTTATCTGTATGATCACCATTGTTATAGGCCTCTATAAAGCGCACAACGGTTTCCTGAACCATATCCAACGCCGTTGCCTCCAAAGGCTCAATAAACCCTTGGGAGAGCCCCACTGCCAGGCAGTTCTTGGCCCAGTGTTCGGCAACCCGACCCACCTTGAACTTTAATCTACGCGCCTCGACATCACTGTCCAACAGTCCCAAGTGAGCGCGAAATTCCGTTTCCGCCTTGTCATCATCGACAAAGCGGGAACTGTAAACATAGCCGTTGCCATTGCGATTAGTCAGTGGGATTTTCCAGGCCCAGCCATATTTCATCGCAGTAGAAATAGTGTGCGGTGCATACTCTTTCTCCTGATCTGTAGCAAATACAACCGCAGAATCGTTAAACAGACTCTCAGCGCTACTAATAAAAGGAATTTTCAGGGGTTGTTGTATGAGACTTCCACGAAAGCCGGAACTATCCACATACAGATCCGCTTTGAGCACTTCACCATCAGTAGTTTTCAGGTGATCAATATTCCCCTGTGCATCGAGCATGGCGCCAGCCACTGTCGCCACCTTATAGCGAACCCCTTTCTGTTCTGCAACACGCCGCAGGAACTGGCCCAATAAACCAGAATCAAAATGGTAGCCATAGGCAATTTCAAAGGGGAAGTTTTCCGATGCGACTGGAGCTAATTTTTGCCGGATCAACTCAGTTGCCAGAAAGAAGTGGTCCGGGTGCCCCTCCAGGTCAACGCCTTTCCTGCGCAGATAACTATTATGAAAAAATGCCGGGATAGTAAATTGGTCCGGCTGGCCGACAAAGGGATGAACATACTCGGTATAGCCCGGTTTGACCGACCAATCCCTAAAGGTAATACCGACCTTGTAAGTAGCGTTACAAGCAGGCATCCACTCCGATTCGCTAACCCCTATAGTCTCCATAAAACCCTTAAGTGGCGGAGTTGATCCCTCCCCCACACCGATAATCCCAATATCCGGTGATTCCACCAGGGTGATTTCAAACCCTTTATCCTGCCAATGGGTCGCCATCAGATTGGCGGTTATCCAGCCAGCGGTACCCCCGCCAAGAATAATTATTTTTTTGCGTTGATTGCTCATGGCGACTCTCATAAATTCGGCACCGCACTTGTTTTCGGGCCATTTAACATTCCAAAAAAAACCGCCCGGCAAGCGTAGCTCAGCGGGCGGTCTCTTATCACATCTTCGGTTTACACCGTAAGAATCAGCGATACTTAGTAGCTATAGTTCAAGCCGAGGTAGAACTGACGCCCAAACTCAGTGTATTCACCGAGGACACCATCTACTCCGTAGGATTTCACATCAGCCTCATCCGTAAGATTGTTCGCTGAGAAAATCACATCGATACCATTATCAAATGCGTAGGATATCTGTGCATCGACAGTGGTATAGGCTTGTGCTTCCACAGGTGTTGAACTACCTGGTACAGGCATATTCAGGATAAATTCATCCCGATAGCGAACGTTGACGTGGGAGCTGAAATTACCGATGTCCCAGAATACTGTAGTGCTCCAGACATTTTCAGAGAGGCCCGGCAACGGCAGGTTTTCACCATAGAGGTTACCGCCACTCACTTCGGTTTCACTCTCAGTATATGAATAGCTGGCGGTCATACCCAAGCCAGCCCAAATACCTGGCAGCTGATCAAAGGTTTTGGTACCCGCAAGCTCGATGCCTCGAATATAACCACCCTTGTCGTTGTTCACGTAAGTCTCGAAAGCGCCGGCTTCCAGACCAACGGGAATTTCAATGCCCAGGGAATCAAACAGCGCCGTTCGATCTGCCTGGCTGTCCAGGTAGATATACTGCTTTTCTACCAGGCTTTCGATATCTTTCCAGAAAATGGCTGCAGTTACCGCGCCGCCATCTTCGAAATAGTGCTCATAAGCCAGGTCAAACTGGTTTGCACGGAAAGGATCGAGGTAGGGAGACCCCTTGGTCCAAACGTTGTACTCCGTAGCGCCATCGTTGTTAACACTGTTCCAGGAGCCAGCGCCGCCCTTCAGCTGCCCAACCGGCGGACGGCCCATCACTTTAGCTGCAGCAAAGCGAATGTAGTCCTGCTCGGTCAGCTCAAAGTTCAAGTTAAGGGAAGGCAGGGTGTCTGTGTATTCGGGGCCGTACTCAACATAGTCGTAGCTATCTGAAGTTACACCCACGTCATCAGTAATTTCGATACCATTGCCAGCACCCACATTTTGGATACCGCTGGACTTCACATCGGTTTCAACAACCCGTACACCGAAATTACCAGTTACTGGAATACTACCCAGCTGGGTTTCAATATTGGCCATCAGGTAGTAGGCAAAAACTTCCTCTTTCACAGCACCGGACTCAACGAAAGTCCAGTCCTGGCTAAATACCTTTTTACCTTCGTAATTACCTGCACCAAAAATGCTGGAAGCCAGAGCATCCATATCGTTGACTACGAATTGTGGTATCCCATTGGTGGATTCAACGCTGACATAGTCGTCCAGTAGTTGCGGCTCACAATCGATGTCGGACAGGTTATCCGCACAGTAGTCATTGAATTGACCATCGCGGCTACCGTACAGGAAAGCACCACGCTCAGAATCGAAGGTACGCTCAGAGACACGGAATCCAGTCTCAATAGAGGCAATGGCTCGCCACTCCAAGTCAAACTTGTAATCGAACTTGAAGGCTTCAACTTTATCGGTGTACTCGTGGGGGTACTCTTCGTAGCGCGACAAACGCATGGTATCCAGATCGGTGAAATCTACACCGGAGAAAACGCCTGAGGGAATACCGTCACCATTAAGGGAATAGGCAAAGCTCTGCCCAGCAGCTTCTTCCCAGGTCTCTAAGTTCCCATTGTCATCGTAGGTCAGGTCGTAAGCGTGCATGGATACAATCTGATCCTTGCGCGTCTTGGTGCCCTTACTATAGGAGTAGTCAACGGCCAGAGTGTGGCGGTCACCAAAATTCCACTCCAGGTTCAGGCCAATACTATCGCTGTCCGCCTGAGTGGATTGATCCTCAGAGCGGGATTCAAACCAGGGGCTGGAATCGTAAACAGTTTTTGGATCGGTAATAATTACCGTTCCATCGGTAACCACTCCGCCGTTTACTTCCGTATCGGAAAGGGTATACATGTCTGTATTGGCCAGCCCACCAACCGTAATACCGTGGCGGGTATCCACACGCTCAAAGTCAGATTTGAAGTAATCCAACTGGGCCTTGAAACCATCGGTAGGCTCAAAAACGACGCTGGCCAGGTAACCATTGCGGGTATCGGTACCATCACCTGACTGCCATTGGAATGCGCGCGGCAAGGCATCTGCGCTGCCGTCACCATCGTAATCGCTTGCCGGCGGTTCATAACCGATCTGGGCGTCTGCACCCGTGCGGGACTTTACAAAGCTGTTCGGCTGCTCAAGGTGGGAATAACCCAGGGCGACGCCCACCTTGTCATCCATAAATTTACCCATGTACGACAGCGTGACACGCTCACCGAATTCGTCAGCACCGACGTCGTCGGCTGCGTCGTTAAACGACATACGCACATTGGCATTAAAGTTGTGTTCTTTCTCGGCGTCGAGAGGATTGGCTGTTTTCAGCTCTACAGAGCCCGCTACACCACCTTCGATATGAGAGGCTTTCGGAGTCTTGTAGACCGCGGCCTGATTAATCAGCTCAGCTGGGTACTGGTCAAAAGAGATCCAGCGAGTACTTTCGGTATAACCACTGGTAGAGGCCTGCTCACGACCATTCAGGGTGGTCTGCAGGAAGTCGCCATTCATACCGCGGATATTTAGCTGTGAGGACTGACCGTTGGATCGCACGGTGGTTACGCCGGGCAAGCGGCCCAGGGCATCGGCGATTGATTGATCGGGAAGAGATGACAGAGCGCCCGCATCTACCACATCGGCCACAACATCGGCGGCGCGCTTGGCTTCAACGGAGTCCAAAACGCTGGTGCGAATACCGGTAACTGTTACCTCTTCCAGTGTTTCCTGCTCTTGCGCATAGGCCCCAACCGAGGTGGACACGGAGGCCGCGATGGCAGCAGATAGCAAAGTGGGTCTGAGCGCCCCTTTACCTTTATTGGATAGACTCATCATCTTCTCCCTGGACTTATCGTTATGTTGAGACCCTGCATCCTAGGGCGGCCCCTAATCCATAACATCCTCCCCCGAGGGGGGAGGAGGTGGGAGAAACTGTGATTTTGTTCACAGGGGTGCATCTCTACACCCCACACTTTAGTATGTTGGCTATTTATACAGGAAAATCACCCCTCAAGCTGTACCGCAGCGCCAATCAAGGCTTGGTAACCGGCTTTAAGAGCATATACAGGCACAGCCTCCATCCACTGGGCTACCCGGCCCTTATTCAGAAAACGTTGCTCGAATTCACTCTCCGGCAGCAGCTCCGCAATACGTGGCAGTATCCCACCACCTAAGAAGACACCCCCTCGGGCCCCGATATACAACGCCGCATCCCCAGCCGCACTTCCAAGGAAATTCAGGAAATCCAGTAAAGTTTCACGGCATACGGGATCTGTTCCGCCCAATCCGCGCGCGCTAATGTCGGGAGGGCTCAAGTCTTCCGGTTCCTGTCCATTCAATTCGCAGACCGCACGATAGAGGTTCACCAAGCCATTGCCCGACAGCACCCATTCATTAAAAATAGGTGCGCGGCTCTTCATCATGATTTGCAGAAGCTGTAATTCTCGCTCAGTGGATACTGTCAGATTGGCGTGGCCGCCCTCTCCAGCAAGGACATGATAGCGGCCATCTGCCTCAGCCAAACCTGCTACACCAAGACCGGTTCCCGGCCCAAGTACAGCCATTGGCGCACCCCGCAGCCGGGGAACATCTCGCAATACTTCATAATCGTCTTTTCCCAGACGAGGCAGGGATTGCGCCAATGCGGCGAAGTCATTGATCAGTTCGAGGTGCGGAAAGGAAAACTCCCTGGCCAACTCTCCTGCATCAATACTCCAGCCAAGGTTGGTCATATAGACGCGGCCACCGGAGGCGGTCTTTTCTAGAGGGCCCGCGGCCGCAATACACGCCTTCTCAGGCCGGGGGCCTTCCAGTTCATCAAGCCAGTGTTGCAGGGCGGCATCAAAGCCCTGAAACCGCTTACAGTCCACTACTTTCAGATCTTCAAGCTGGTAACCAGCCGCCACCGGTTTGGCAATGGCAAAGCGGGCATTAGTGCCGCCGATATCCGCTACGATACTTGTCATATTTATCCCTATGAGATCCCCCCAAAAAAGGCGATATAAGTTACGGTGTCAGAGAAAATATTGCCAGCCCCAAAAGTTTGCCAAAGGGGCTATCTCAGCCCGGAGAGGAACCGGATAGTCGATAGACTGGCCATATTTGCGATTAGGCACTTAATAACAGCAAAATCTAGACTGCAGGGCTAGATTTGGTCAAACAACCAAACTAGCTTTATACCTCTTTAAGGGCTTTCAGCGCTCTTGAGGGGCTACTCCCTTCACGGACACAGCAAAGTCCTGCATCTCCTTTTTACTGTAGCGACTCAAAACTCGCTTTTGCGATGCAGGTTGAAACCGGATCCCCACTCCTTCACGTCTTGCCAACCGCGGCCGTACAGGGCGAGGGCAAAATCCACCACCGCAATTGGGGCAGACATTACTCAAAACCTCTTCAACACAGGATTTGCAGAAGGTGCACTCATAAGTACAGATCATTGCCTCAACAGAATTTGGCGGTAGATTTTTATCACAACATTCACAATTCGGCCTCAGCTCCAGCACTGGAAACACTCCTCTATTATTTTGCCAACTCCACTAATTGATCATCTATCGAAAAGAAAAACCAACCCATAATCAGATAGACATGTCTGTTTTTATACTGAAAATTTTTCTCATAAAAAATAACAATAAATTTCTCTTCTACTTAAACTCGTTTTACAAAAAGTCCTCACTTTTAAAATAAGCGAAAAGCAGTTAAACACCTCTCTCATGCTCTATAACCAGAACCCTTGCCACCCCTAAAGGATGTACGAGATATTCTGCACCTTCCGACGCATAAAATATATCCCTTGCATTAAGCACTCCGGAGCATACCTTACCTTCACGCTTGTAAAACATTTCCACGCTTCCATCCATAACCGCAAAAACCTCCTGTCCGTCATTAACATGCCCAACATAAGATTTGTCCATCCAGTTCAATTTGGTAGTAATTCCATTCATATTGACAATCAACTTCGATTGCCAGGCCTTCTCTCCAACAAATTGACAACGCTTTACAATTTCCATCAGATATAAAATTCCAAACTCAACAGAGAGACAAAGATTAAATAGCCGCTGAAATTTATTACTAGAGAGGGGTGCCCCCAATCTCCTGTGCCTGTTTAGGACGCTCAGTCTCATCATTATAGTTCTCAGCAGCATCGTCTATTCTGCGCACGCCAAAAGTTACAGTAGGAGGAATGCCCATGCTTAAATCAATATCAGCAACACGATAATTACATCCCTTGGCCCTCAGAATGGCATTCACTTTCTCCTGTTTTTCTACCGCTTTAATAACCGTATTGGCAATCACTTCATCACTACTAAATGCGGTCACAGATTCATTGACCTTGTCACCAAGTTCCCTGGCTTTATCAAAAATACCCACATCTGTTCCCCTTATCATCTTTACCTATAAAATGAATAAGATCATAGGGAATAACTCAACTCTTAGGAACTGTCTCCAGGCATTCAGCTGCGATGGGTTGCACTACCCAAAGTATTACTTTTACCCAATATCCCTTTACTTATAACCTGATAAAAGTGTACAAAATTGTTTGAATAGTAAACGGCAATCTGACGAACCAGTCATTAACCTTATTATTACAGAGGTAAAATTTATACTGAATATTAGTGGGAATTGTGAAACTGAGAAGTAAAGATTGACTAACCAGCCACCTCCAGAACTATCCTCTACAAACAAAGCCGGACGAACCTTACCCTGCAGTATCAACGGCTATAGACACCCTGAAACTCTATATTTTACTCTGTGCCGCTCCATGTCTTGCCCCCCCCTGGTCGTTATGTCAATATGATTTTTTTGATGTTTGGTAACAACGCATGAGTGGGCGCAAACAGTTCAATGAGTCAGAAGTCCTCGATAAAGCCATGCGCGTCTTTTGGGAGAAGGGCTACAAAGGCACCTCCCTGTCCGACCTTGAATCAGCTATGGGTCTGAATAAATCGAGCATCTACAACTCATTTCACAGTAAAGAAGAGTTGTACGGTCGCTGCTTGGAGCATTTCCACTCCCAGTACGCCTGCGACGCAATGAACACCCTGGACCACCCGGATTTTAACATTGCCATGGGCAGCTTTTTGGAGATGCTACAGGCGGGCATGGAAAGCTCAGAAAATCCAGAAGGGTGTATTGCCACCATGGCAGCTATGGAAGTTGGCGCTAGCGAGGGATTTCTCGCCGACCTGGTGGCCAAAGGTACAAATGAAATGCTGGAGCGTATTGAGTCCAGAATGCAAAAAGCAGTAGAAGATGGCCAGCTGAAGGTTGATACCGACTGTGGTGCTCTTGCAGCACTGGTGATGGCTGTAAGCCGTGGCGTTGTAGCCTTGAATAAAGGTACTGGTAACAATATAGCGGGCAAACGCAGTTACCAGCAGCTCACTGCAATACTGGGCCAATACACCAAGCCCTAATCATCTTGCTGGCTGGAGCTATTTTACGCTGTAATTACATTGCCCTGAGTAACATAAGTAATTTACTTCGGCAGCATACCTTGTAGTGGTGCAAATTCGTTTAGCTCTCTAAATCTGCGCTCGGCCAATGGCCCGGGATGCAGACGTGGTATCCTCGTCCGATCTGTTGCCTCGTTTGCCCGCTCAAAGGCTTGCAGAAATTCCTGGTCGCTATTCAAATGCCCCTGTTGCCTTAGAATTACAGACATTCTGGCGATCTTATTAAGGTCTACCGTGCGACTAAAACGGCGAAACCCTGCATAACTAAAAATTTGATTGACATGGTCATTACTCATGGCTAAGAGCTGATCCATCAACGCAAATAACAGTGTGTTGGCATCCAACTGGGTTAACAAAAGGGTAATCTCTCCTGTTTCTAACTCCGGTAAATCGCATCCATTTGGCAATTCCATAAAAATATCTACAAGCCACTGCCCTTTGTAGCGCATTTCCATATTCCACAGTTGAAAATTCGCTCCAGCATATTCAACCTGCTGTAAACAATTTCGTAACACCTTGGTAATTTCACCTTCATCAATAGGTGAATCACCCAAAATAAAGTACTCAGAGTTGCGCGCCATTTGCGAAAAATTATGATGGTTATTAAATGGCGTGCTGGTATGACAGCCTACTTTCAGGCGAAAGCGCTCACGTATTTCATGCTCTCACGCTTTTTTGATCGCCAGAAAAACAGTTTGAATAATTTCTAAAGTTGGCAACTCCGGCTCTACCCGCCACTTACGCCCATATGCAATTTTGTTTCCCCAACCCTTACTCCGGTAGTTATCAGGACCAATAACACCAACTTGAATAAAAATTCCCCCGGCATCCTGGTCTACGAATATCGGATAATTCTCCGAGCACTCAACTTCGGGTATTAACTGTTCCACAGTTTCCCCTGGTTTGTTTGTAGACCAGATAATGCTGTGGAATGCAGTGATTCCCATTTTCCATGGCGAACACTGGGGGCATATTCAATGGGGGACTCCCCCAAGCCGGGAAGAAAAGAAAATTCCTTTAGGTTTATCTTTAGGTTTATATTGTTCAAGGTTCCAACATTTCGATGATTGATGCCGATCACAGGTTGATATCCTAAAGCCGCACTCTATACTGGGAAGCGCAAAAAAACCGACAGTATGTGGCGAAAATTCACCACTAGACAGCTCCCTACAACTTTTGCTTATCGTAAAAAACACCCTTTCAAAACTGATTTTGGAAAGGGCGCAGAGGGGTTCCTGAGAAAACTATTTTTTAGAAATAGCGACGCAGCTCCAGTTGTAAATAGTCGTCGTTGCGTAGGCTGTAAGTTGGATCCCCCTCATCGGCATTACCGAAGAAACGGGCCTCGGCCTCCAAAAGCCAGCGATCGTCTAATCGATGAGTAACTTCCAGGTTGGTAAAGCGGCTGCCATTATCCAGATCGGTACTTACTGCCAGCAGGAACTCAGTATCCTGTGTATTATTAAGAGCGTAACGAACCCCTACCGCTATATCATTTTGGTTTGCAGTAGACCAAGGCCCACGGCGATCATCAAATTGATATTCCATCAACAAGCCAAGATCGGCCACAGTTTCACGAATACCATATAAACTATATTCGAAACCGCCGACAGCAGCTGTCTGACGATCTTCACCGAGCGGCTTAAAAGAAATGGCTTCAAACTTCCACAACCAATCACCTCGAGTAGTCTGGATATCCACTCCTGTTTGGTCTACTTGAGCATAGTAAGGTGTGAGCAAGCCATCATTACTCGGCAACAGCAGAGGATCCCGATTTGTACCAGAAAAATGACTTAACCCCAGATCCCAATCTCCAAGCACATGACTGTAGCGTAAGGCCCAATCTATGTGTTTTTCTTCCCGGTCAGACTGGTAGATTGCCCCACCCTCATCAACAGGTAGGGAAGCACGCAGCCGTCCCTCACGACCAGCAAATTGCCGCTCGCGAAAACCCAATAAGCCATAAACCTCTAAAGTGCCCCAATCACGTTCCATCAGAAGGTTCACCATGGGCTGGCCTAACTTGTCTTCACCATCGATATTTTCCAGAGCATCGTCCTGATTAATCACATCCACTAAATGCAGGGTTTCAGTAACCCCCCAAAAAACCTTACGCACACCAGCATAGAGTTCAAAACTATCATAGGCCTTCCACCAGTACAGCTCACCGAGATCACCATGGCTGCGCTCGCCATCCTCGCTATCCCAACGACCAAAGGCACTGGCTACAAAGCGCTGGTTACCAGCGTCAAGGTCCCGATAATACTCAAGACTTAAAGATGCGGAAATCCCTGCATCACTCTGGATAGAATCTGCTGGGTCCGCAGTAAAAGCGCGAGCCTCCAGGCCCGCGTAACCGGTTAACTCATTTGCCACTGGCGCCTGACTCAATGCAGCCATCAACGGAAAAAAGGCGAGTATTTTTCGGTTTGCCATGGGCACGCTTCCTACTTCGCCCTTGACAGACTGTTTTTGGTAAAGTCACGATCGGTAAAGCCGTTGCCAAAAACCCAGTCGCTATACTGCAACACAGTAGATTTACCGGTTTGGTGATTTACCATCTCCATTTTATTTGCGCGCCAGTATTTATCGTCATACTGGTTGTAATCGGAAACCGTAAGAGTCTTCATCAGGTCTCCTTTACGATCATAAAAATCTGTCCTCCACGCCCGATATTCTTCCATATCAATCCAGATATGCTGGATGGAGTAACCGGATTTAGGATCTACCGGGTCCAATTCCAAAACAAAGTGATCTCGCCCATCAAAAGTCTCATTGCGCAGATACTTGTAGGTATATTTCTCCACTTCTTGAGAGGCAATATCCTCATAGGCAAATTCACTACCCATAAACGGGCCGGATTTATTGCTGGAGGAAATACGCTTAACGCGTTTTAGTGCAGGTAAGTAGAGCCACTGATCATCGGAACCCACTTTATGGGTAAAGGACAAAAATGCAGTGCCCTTCACATCTCGCGGGTTGTCAAAAATTACCAGGGATTTATCTCCATCATCTTCCTGCTCAAGTGTCTTGGTACGCATAGAGCGCATGCTCGCCTCACCATATTTATTTCGTAAAGTCATTGTGAGGTTGTTACTGATATCACCGAATCCTAAGTCGCGGCGATCGGCCTCTTTCGCAATTTCCAGGCCTTTCTCTGCGGCCAGGTCCAGTTCATTAGCAGCGACTGAAAAAGTAGCCAGTGCCAGTGTGCCGGCAAGCACTCGAGTCAGAAATTGTTTTTTAGAGCGGTTGGGTTGCATAGTCTTGCTCCTTACTTTCAATAGAGGGGATAGCTGGGTCATATGCCTTGGCATCAAGTTTCATCAGAAGAATCGGTAATAGTAGGAAGTCCGCCAGTAAGGCCATCAGAATACAAATTGCAGTTAATATGGCCATGGAGGAATTCATACCGAATGAAGACTGAGCCAGTACCATAAATCCGGCAATCAGAATCAAAGAGGTCACTACAATTGCCACACCCACAGAAGAGAAGGCGTAGCGCAGCCCATCTTCCACGTTGTAGCCGGCACGGCGGCGACGAAGATATTTACTGAGAAAGTGCACGGTATCATCCACCACAATACCCAGTGCCATTCCAGTAACCATGGTTACCGCAACATTGACCTCCGCTACCAGGGCACCCCAGAGGCCAAAAGCCAAGCCAGCGGGTAACAGGTTGGGTATCAGGCTCAAGGTGCCGAGTTTTACACTGCGCAGGGCAATACCAATAAGAGCGGAGATCAGCACCAGTGCCACCAGAGTACCCACCAACATGCCCTCCATATTACGCTCAGCAATATTCGCAAACATGATGGCCGGACCTACTCCGTAAGCAGTGAGGCCAACATTTTTTTCCAGCCAATTACTGCCGGCGTCAGCCACTGCTTTGAGCTCTTTCGACTTCAGATTGTCGAGGGTTACGACTACCTGCGTGGAGGACTTGGCCACATTAAGCTGGTTATTCAAGTCCAGACCATAAGGCAAGGATAATTCATACAACAGTAGATACTGAGCTGCCAGCTCCTGATCGTCAGGCAGCTTGTAATACGCCGGATCATCACCATGCAGGTTTTTGTTCAAACGTTTGAAAGTATCGCCAATCGTATTGACATGACGCACGCCAGGTTGGGTTTCCATCCACTCGGTAAAACGATCCAGCTTAGCGAGGAACTCAGGGTTACTTACACCATTGCTATCGCCAGATTCCAGGGAATAGATCAATTGATAAATACCAGACAGGTTTTCATTGATGTAATCGGAGTCAGCCCGGAACTCTACAGATTCATCAAAGTAACCAACGAAGTCATCATTGATTTCGTTACGCGGCACCATAACCAATAAAGCCAGGGAGATGATGACACCAACCAGAAGTATCGGGCGTTGGCGACTTATAACAAAATCTCCAAGGGCATCCATAGAGCGGCCAATCTTGGATTCGCTGACACGGCTCTTGACCGGCAGAATCGCCATCAGTGCGGGCAGAAAAGTGATTGACAGGAAGAAGGCCACCATCACACCCATAACAGTGATATTACCCAGATCATGAAAAGGGGGCGCATCGGAAAAGTTCATTGACAGAAAGCCGATCGCTGTAGTGATCGACGTAAGAAACACTGGACCCATGTTGAGCTGCAGGCTCTCTTTAATAGCCGCATGCTTACTGAGGCCACGGCGCATAGCAGCAAACAAGCTGACCAGGATATGTATCGAATCTGCCACCGCGAGGGTCATAATAATGGTTGGAGCGGATACAGAGGGAGGAGTCAGTTTAACGCCGATAAAACCAGCCAGTCCCATACCTGCGGCCATGGAGAAGATAATTACTAATAACGCGGCAAATGTGGCACTGACACTGCGCACCAGCAAGAAAACTACAGCAATGATGACAAGATACATGAGTGGAACCAGAGTACTCATGTCTGACTGAGAAGCTTCAAAGAAAGCATTACTTAGCAAAATGATACCAGTCGCATAGACTTCAACATCATACTTAGCTTCAATCTCTTCCATCAGCGCTTGAGCCGCGGCAGCTGCCTCAGGTGTTTCATTCATGGATTTCTGCGGTAGCTGGAAGGTAATATTAATTCCAGTCACAGAGCCATCACTATTTACCAGACGCTCTTTCAAGGTAGGATCCGCAAGAGCTGTGGATTTAATGGAAGCTAATGTTTCGGTATTGAGCCCACTGGCATTTTCCACCAAATCCTGAACTAAAAGATCATCTTCCTCAGCAATGGTATGCTGGAAATTAGTAATAGAATCCACCCGCAGTGCATAAGGCAACAACCAGGATTTTTCGGTCATTTCTTCCACCGCCGCTAGGGCACTCGTGGAGAAGGCTTCGCTACCTTTAGGCACTATGGCAAAAAGAATGTTGTCATTCTTGGTATAAGTACGCTGAATCTGTTCATAGGCCTGTAACTGAGGATTAGCATCACTAAAGAATGCTCGGTAATCGTTGTTAAAACCGAGGAACCTAGCACCACTTACCGCGAGAAAGGTTAACAACAGGGCACCAATAGCGACCAGCCAGCGATATCGAATGAGCCAGTCCGCATAGCGGCCAACCCAATTCGACTGTAATTGGGGGGAAGACATAAAAGCAGCTCCTTCAAACTACCTGATAGAGAAGAAAAAATAGTCTTTAACCAGTATTAATAGATTTCATTTCCCCATGCGGATTGAGGTAATTAAAAAGTGGGCAACAAATTCATTAAATAATTCAGTGTAATTTTATTAGCATCAAAATAAATGCGGACCTATATATATTAACTTTTAATTGAATTAACCAGCCAAGTTTTATTGGCACACACCCACCCCTCCCAGTTAAAGGATGACTATAAAACCTTAAAATTAATTTAATAAGAACCTAAGAAAAAATCTAATGTTGTAAATAACAAAGCTATTCCTAGTTAAGCCAAAATTTTTAAGTCCTTTCATCCCCCATTATTAAGAAGAAGAAAAAAATCCGGGACAGAGGGTGCGCCTTTATATTGGTTGGGCAATCTCCATCTCTCAATACATGCCTTCAAGTCCTAATGAAATTAGTAAACGGGCACACAATGCACTCTGTGAAATAAGCACTTTTCCCTTCCGATCCATTAGAGTTCGGATTTACTAGTCATTACATAGCAAACACACTTAAAAGACCGGCCTCTAGTATCCATTCGAGCATCGCATGCCCTCTTATTATTTCTGTGGCTGTATTGATTCCCACAAGCTCTGCCAACAATCTTGAACCGTTCGGTTCACCTTGTCAACAAATTATGATTGCCTGGTAGCACGAGAGGATTGCCTAAAAATACGACCACCTAAGCCTCATCAGTCGGACACTGATTGAATTAGTCATCGGAGCTTCAAAGCCTATGAGGTTAGAATCCCAATAACCATAACGATAACCAAGGAAATATGCTGTGAAGAGATTACTCCTGCCCTTGGCCATCGGCGCCTCGCTGCTGGTCACTCAGATATCTGCTGCCGACACCAAACCCCAGCAGTTGCTGGAAAATACCGAATCCAAGGTTATTGAGTGGCGTCGCCACCTGCACCAGAATCCAGAGTTGGGTAACCGCGAGTTTGAAACAGCTAAATATATAGAAAAACATCTCCGTTCATTAGGGCTGGAGGTAGAAACTGGCATTGCCCATACCGGGCTTGTTGGGTTTCTGAAAGGTGCCAAACCAGGGCCGACAGTAGCGCTACGCGCCGATATGGACGCTCTACCGGTAACTGAAAGGACCGATGTTCCTTTTGCATCCAAGGTGAGAACCACTTACCAGGGCAAAGATGTAGGCGTAATGCACGCCTGCGGCCACGATACCCATGTCGCCATGTTGATGGGCGCCGCTGAAGTACTTGCCGGCCTACGTGAAGAACTCGCCGGCAATGTACTCTTTATTTTCCAGCCTGCCGAAGAGGGGGCGCCAGATGGTGAAGAAGGCGGAGCCGAGCTGATGCTCAAAGAGGGAATTTTCAAGAAATACAAGCCAGATGTTGCTTTTGGCCAGCACGTTACCTCCTCACTTCCTGCTGGCGTAGTCGGTTACCGCTCAGGCCCCTTGATGGCCGCCGCTGATGAATTCCGCATCACTATTAATGGCCACCAGACTCATGGCTCCCGCCCCTGGGGCGGAGTAGACCCTATTGTTGCAGCCGCGCAGGTAGTTATGGGTACCCAGGCAATTGTCAGCCGTCAGATAGATATCACTAAGGAACCAGCAGTTATCTCTTACGGACGCATTGATGGCGGTGTGCGCAATAATATTATTCCGGATAGTGTTTATCTGAATGGCACCATCCGAAATTTTGATATGGATAATCGTGCGGAAATTTTCAAGCGCTTGAAAACAACAGCTGAATTAATTGCTGAGAGTTCTGGCGCTAGCGCAGATGTAGAAATTTTGGAAGGATACCCTGTAACTATCAACAATGCGGAATTAACTGAAATGGCTCTCCCCATTTTGAGATCCGTAGCGGGTGACAAGCGGGTGATAGAGATACCTAAAGTTACTGGTGCGGAAGACTTTTCCTACTTCGCCAATGAAGTGCCCGGTTTTTACTATTTCTTAGGAGTAACCCCACAAGGGCAAGATCCCAGCAAAGCCCCCAGTAACCACTCACCTCTATTCTATGTGGATGAAAGCGCTATGCGTAAAGGGACTGAAGCTCTAACCTTACTAACCTTGGACTACATGGCCAATTATAAACGACGGTAATGGAAAGCGAGCCTCCATTGAGGCTCGCTTACACTATTTTTATTTTACGCGCTTTCCGAGCGCCCCCTTGCTGGACGGCGGCGTGGTGCACGTTGGAGCCCTTGTGAATCGGAACGGTCTGTTCCTTCAACTCTATCTCGCCCCTTGCCATTATTTCTTGAGCGAGCCCCAGCATTCCCACCATTATCGTTATTACTGCGAGAACGGCTTTTCCCCCGCCCCTCATTATTACCGCGGCTGTTTGCGCGATTACCTGAACGACTGTCCTTGCTGCTTCGGCTACCACGGCTGTCGTTATTGCCGCGAGCGCTCTCTCTGCGTTTTTCCCCACCAGAATGGGAGGGCTGGACTCCTCTGCGCTTAGGGGTGCCTGAGGCCGGCAGCTGATGATCTGGCTCGAAATCCTCAATTTCCTCACGAGGGATCGGTTTACCAATCAAGCGCTCGATATCGCGTAATTGCTTGATTTCATCGGCGCTCACAAGAGACAAGGCTTGCCCCTGAGCCCCCGCACGCCCTGTGCGACCAATACGGTGGACATAATCCTCGGGGACACTCGGCAGATCAAAATTCACTACCTGAGGTAATTGATCGATATCAATTCCGCGGGCCGCGATATCCGTTGCAACTAGGATCTGCACCTTGCCAGCTTTAAAGTCCGCCAGGGCCCGGGTTCTGGCATTTTGGCTCTTATTACCGTGAATAGCAGCTGCCAGAATGCCATCTCCTTCCAGCTGCTTCACAAGTCTATTGGCACCGTGCTTGGTACGACTAAATACCAGTGCCTGATGCCAGCTATTCTCCCGAATCAGGTGACTAAGCAGTTTTGTTTTTCTAGCTTTATCCACAGGGTGCAGCTTTTGGCGTACCGTTTTTGTGGTGGAGTTACGAGGGCTGACATCAATCTCCAGCGGGTCCTCCACCAATCCTTTGGCAAGCTGGCGAATTTCTGGGGAGAAGGTTGCAGAGAACAGCAGATTCTGGCGTTTGGTCGGCAGAATCTTCAACACTCGCTTAATATCATGGATAAAGCCCATATCCAGCATACGGTCTGCTTCATCCAATACCAGAGCCTCTAGCCGATCGAAACGGATTGCCCCCTGGTTGTGCAGATCCAACAGGCGCCCGGGGGTCGCCACCAGAATGTCGGCACCGCCGCGCAAGCGGGATATCTGGGGATTTATCTTAACACCACCAAATACTACCGCATGACGCATTGGCAGGTACTGGCTATAGCTCTGCACATTATCGAACACCTGAGCGGCCAGCTCGCGGGTTGGGGTAAGTACCAGCGCACGCACATGCCCCTTACGGGCACGTTCACCGGCACTGAGCCGGTGCAATAGTGGCAAAGTAAAACCGGCTGTTTTACCTGTACCCGTCTGGGCCGCCGCCATAATATCACTGCCCCTCATTACTGCAGGGATAGCCTGCGCCTGAATGGGCGTAGGCGTACTGTATCCCTGCTCTGCAACTGCACGGGCAATATCCTGGGCAAGCCCCAGATCTTCAAACAACATAAAAACCTCAAACTGCGCTCCAGGCGCAAGCAAACACATTCGCACCACAAGGGTGCAAATTTAAAAATCGGAGTGGGCATACAGAGCTTGTTGGTGCTCAATGCATACAGCCGTCTATTCACCGGTCGTCCGGCGCGCGGCATTCAGTAGAAAGTTCCGGGAAGAATTTAAGAAATGTTCCTGGGAGGGCACCGGTGAAATACCGGCCTACAAATGACGCAGCTGAGAAATCACAGCGCGGGCACTATAACATAAATGTACTGACTGTATAGTTCTATCTGTTAACACCCAGGCTTCATAGCCTTATACATAGGGGTTGTTAGGAAAACGCCCAGCGCGACCGTAATATAGTTTTGCGTTCGCAACGCGAGCGTCTATCTTTTTGATATCCACCCCCGTTGCGAACTAGAAACAAAGCTGCCAAGCGCAGTTGGGATTTTTATTGATATGTCATTTAACAACAGAGTTACCCCGGAACGAAAAATAGAATTAATCACTCTCGGCAACGGGCGCAGGGTATCAATCCGCCCCATTTGCCGCAGTGACGGGCAGCTGGAGAAAGAGCTCATTGAGGACCTCTCCCCCCAAACCCGACGCGATCGCTTTATTGGGGGCAGCTGTAAAGCGAGTCAGCAACTGATTGAACTGCTCACCGACAACGACCATCAGGTTCATGAAGCTTTTATTGCCCTTTGCAGCAGCGACCACGCACAGAGAGCGGTTGCCACCGCGCACTATGCAGTAGATCCAGACGGACGAGCCTGTGAGTGTGCCGTAGTGGTTAGTGATGATTGGCAGGGCCTTGGCCTTGGTAGACTGATGTTAAAACGCCTAATTCACTGCGCCCAAGAACAAGGCTTAGAGCGTATTTACTCTATTGAATCTGCCGAAAACAAACGCGTTCATTCTTTCGCAAGGTCAATGGGCTTTGTTTGCCAGGCCGACGCTCGAGATTACACCTTACTGACTTATACTCTAAATCTACAGCCGGCAGCGCAAACCATCGAATTTGAGCAGAAGTCAGAAGATAACCGAATTAATCTAAACTGAAATACCATCGATTAGGGGCTGCCTGGTATAGCTTGGCAGCCCTTCATCAACCTATTACCTTGGCCGAATCTCCAAAAACACAACGCACTGACTAGCCGGTCAGCGATATATTCTTTCCAGTACTCGAAATCCAAGCATTAACAGCTACACATTAAACAATCAGCCTTTAAGCCGATAAAAAATCAAACAACGATTAAAAAAAGTAAATGAAGCTGAAAAAAAACTATTTCTATTTTCGTACTATGTTTCTGCATATCATCCTGCTCTTCAAGTATCCCCTCGTATATTAATAACTCAAAAAGCTTCCCACACAATCGCTTAGTTACTCAAGAACAGATTCAGCTATGGGGATTCAATAAGAGTAAATACTGCCAGGGAGAAACAATCTTTGTGTTAACTATTTTCATGCAACTGCTTAAACCAATAAGAAAATTAATTATTCTATTGAAGTTGAATCCTACAAGTCTGAAAGTACAGTTAATCTCGAACTTAACCGAAATGCTTTGGAAAGTTCTTTTTCAGGTACTGTAATGCTTCTACATGGATTTCGCGCTTCAAAGGAGTTCATGCTTAGCTCAGCGCTCTATTTTCACTTTCTTGGGTTTGATGTAGTAATCCCAGACCTTCTGAGTCATGGAGAATCAGGTGGCAAAAAAGCCTTTGGAGTGGGCGACAGTGAGATCGTCAACGCTTTGGTCGATAACCTTATCCAAAACAAGTATTATTAAGAAAGATAATCTCTATTTGCTAGGCCATTCAATGGGAGCCCTAACCGCTGCACGAATCTCTGCCTCTCGCCAAGATATCAGCGGTCTAATTCTTCAGGCTCCCATGGTGAAATTTGATCAAGCAGTAGTAAACTATGCTAGAGCCGCTCACCCTTTGGCTAGCGGCCTTATTCCAGAAAATAACTTCCGCGAAGGAGCTACTCGCGCACTGGAAAAAGCCAATATTTATCACGACAACACAAGAATAAAAGCACTCCTAATTTCCTCCAGTACTCCAACGCTTCTATTCCTCTCACCATCAGACCCTATTGCCCCCTATAGCGAATTCAAGGACTTAACAGATAGTAATATAAATTTGGTATTACTTAGGGAGAGAAATCATCCCAGCATGGGAGTGATCGAAAAAAATGAGTATGAGCTACTTGTTAATTGGCTAAAGTAATATGGTTAGGATTGCATGCTTAATATATTTTTATTTCATCATAATTTCAGCATTCAGTGATACTATTTGTATCACTGAATGTCAAATAAAAACTAAAAGTAGGTAAAATCAACTCAACAGCTATTCAAAAAAATCATCACATGCTAGTGGACCACTAAACTCCAGCAAGGCTTGCGGCATTGTGACTGTCTCAACAAGATCTCCTTTTTTATAAAGCGAGAAATTTACGTTAGCCTGCATAGATTTCATATATCTCTGCTCCCCACCAAAAATAATTACAGAAGGAAATTCAAGAGGATAGAAACTATTGATATCAGCCTTAGCTTCCACAACAAGCTTATATCTTATCTTATTGAGTTCAATTCTCATAAATCCAGAACATGAGTCTATCACCCTTTTAACAGATAAATTATTAAACGCAGGATAGAATATCAAATCGTGCTCATCAGAAATATACCGACCGGCCCACATTTCAAAGTCAGAATTACCAAGCTTGGCTCCAGTAAACATATAGTAAAGTTTATCAGATAGCCCCATACTGTATGCCATCCCCGCACTGGACTCTTTGTCATACCAACCTTTGTCCAGCTGGGCATACCCTACTCCCATCAGTGATTGTGTACCATCGTGAAAGCTATACTGTATAGGAGTCCCTACCGTGTATAGAAACCATCGCCCCCCTACTCCTGGAATCTCAGGAATAATACCAAATGGTGTTTGCCCCGGATTCAAACCATGCCAATAATGATGGTGTTCACCATTCCATCGCATACTGAAATTAAAATTTTCATGGTTCACCCAAATAGCTTCATCATCAGCCACAAGGACTCCGGGCACTTCATAATAAAACTTACCGGGATCATCCGGGTGAGTTAAAATCACCTCATCCAAAAACAAATCATATTTTACAGATTCTCCATTTATTGGCGTAAAAGCCAGATGAATATAGGCTTTTGGAATGGGGTCAGAAAAATTTGGAGCAATATATGTCTGAAAGCTGACCTTGAAGTAGCCTACATCAGGAACCGCAATATTGTAGAACCACTGTTCGGCCCAGGTCTTATCTGAGGTTGGGTTATGAGCCTTTACGTCATCTAGAGTTGTTGCGTACCCTTTTATATGTGAAAAAATCAATACTGAAGCAAATAAAAAATATCTTAATTTAATAAAGCAGCGCATAGCATTCTTCCCATGAGAAATACTGTAGACCAGCAATATAACTGACTATCCTTTACAAAAAATGTAAATAGTAATAAATGTCAGATTGAAAAGCCCACCGAGCTAGAAACAGCTAAGCCGGTTTTTTGGCGAACAGGAGCATAACAGTCTTTATCAACCAGATAGGATACCCACCAACATTAGACTGCATAAAATGAGAGAGAGCCCACAATTAAAATCAAAATATCTTTTATATTGAATGCCATTACATAATTTAAACAATAATTAGTGGAATAAAGGGATACCGGCTCAACCAAAAAACCTAGAATCACTAAAACTGGTTAATTTTAGGTTCTATTTAAATAATATGTGGCGGATAATTTCTCTTTTATTTTTGAATCACATCTAAAATAAGAAAATCCAATTCCCAGCCTGACTCTCTTAAAATGGATAGATCTATTCCTCCCAAACTCCCAATCTACATAAATGGTACATGGGTAAGCTCTAACAGCAAAAAATGGCTAGATGTCACCAACCCCGCCTCAGGGGATACACTCTGCCATGCACCATATACAACTTCAAAAGAGCTACAAAATGCAGTAATTTCTGCCACCGAGGCATTTAACGACTGGAAAGATACACCGGTTTCCATACGAGCTCGGATAATGTTGAAATATCAAGCTTTATTGAAGGAAAACCAGGAATCACTAGCTGAAATACTGAGTGAGGAGACTGGTAAAACCTTTGAAGATGCCAAGGGCGATGTTTGGCGTGGTATTGAAGTGGTCGAACACGCAGCGAATATTGCCAGCCTGATGATGGGCGAGACCGTTGAAAATGTCGCCACTGGTATAGATTGCTATTCCTACCTCCAGCCAATAGGTGTTTGTGCCGGAATAACTCCGTTCAACTTTCCTGCAATGATTCCCCTCTGGATGTTTCCCATGGCAATAGCTTGTGGCAATACTTTTATCCTCAAGCCATCAGAGCAAGACCCGATTACTCCCTGTAAGCTCGCAGAACTCTTTGAGGAGGCCGGTGCGCCGAAAGGAGTTTTACAGGTAGTACATGGAGGTAGTGAGCAGGTAGATTTCCTACTGAAAGATCCAGGCATCAAGGCAATATCCTTCGTTGGATCAGTACCCGTAGGTCGTCATATTTATCAGACAGGTACTCAGCACTTAAAGAGAGTCCAGGCATTTGCAGGAGCTAAAAACCATATGGTTGTTATGCCTGATGCTAACAAGAGGGCTGCAATCAATAATATCGTCGGCTCCTCTGTTGGTGCGGCAGGTCAGCGATGCATGGCAATTTCAATCGTGGTGCTAGTAGGTGAAGCACAGCAATGGATACCTGAAATCCGTGAAGCCATGGCCAAAGTTAAACCGGGCCATTGGACAAATCCAGACTCTGACTTTGGCCCACTGATTTCTCCAACAGCCAAGAAACGGGTATTGGGGTATATTGCGAAAGGAAAGGCAGAAGGCGCAGACTGCCTGCTGGATGGTTCCAATATATCAGTCGAAGGTTACCCCAATGGGAATTGGGTAGGGCCAACCCTGTTTGCTAATGTCTCTCCAGAGATGTCCATTTACACTGACGAAATATTTGGGCCGGTCTTATGTCTCGTCAATGCGGATTCACTGGAAGATGCTATCCATCTGGTCAATTCTTGCCCCTATGGTAACGGTACTTCAATTTTTACTTCCAGTGGTGCCGCCGCTCGCAAATATCAGCATGAAATTTTAGTGGGGCAGGTAGGAATAAACGTTCCCATTCCTGTCCCCCTACCTTTCTTTAGCTTCACTGGCTGGCGAGCCTCATTTTACGGGGATCAACATGCCTATGGAAAGCAGGCCGTGCGCTTCTATACGGAAACGAAGACGGTAACTGCGCGGTGGTTCGACTCCGATATCGAACATGCGGAGCATACCAATATGACTATACAGCTCAAATAAATTTAAAAGTGCATTAAACTACGTTCAGTTAAGGAGATCATCGTGGCCACATCAGTCGCCTTTTTTGGATTGGGGCATATGGGAGCTCCAATGGCATCTAACCTGGTAAAAGCTGGATTTCAGGTCAAAGGGTATGATCCCGTTACAGAGCTCCTCGATAACGCAGAAAAGCAAGGTATAGAAAAGTGTGTATCTCCACATCAAGCAGTTGTGGGTGTAGATTTTATTGTGAGTATGCTACCTAATGATAGTGCCGTCGAATCACTCTATCTTGATGAAGAGAAATTACTGGAGCAAATTACCGAAAATACATTGGTAATCGATTGCTCAACTATTTCGACAAAGAGCTCCAAGAGACTTCTTGCTTCTGCTCAAGATAAAAAGTTACATGCTATTGAAGCTCCTGTATCTGGTGGTGTCGCCGGTGCAGCAGCAGGTACGCTTAGTTTTATGTGCGGTGGAAACCATAGCGATGTCGAGCGAGCAAGGGAAATTCTTCAGCATATGGGGGCCAATATCTTCCATGCTGGTCCCGCAGGCGCAGGACAAACCGCAAAAATCTGCAATAACATGCTACTGGCCATTCATATGATTGGTACAGCCGAGGCCTTGCAACTCGGGGTAGATAATGGCCTCGACCCCATTGTACTCAGCGAGATAATGTCGAATAGCTCTGGGGCCAACTGGTCACTGCAAAAATATAACCCCTATCCCGGTGTAATGTCTGATACCCCCGCAAGTAAGGATTACACCGGTGGATTTATGGTGAAGCTGATGTGTAAAGATTTGGGACTTGCGCAGCAGGCTGCAAATAACAGCCAAAGTTATACTCCACTTGGTTCCCTGGCCCGTAATCTTTACGGGCTACATGATCTTGCAGGCAATCATGAGCTGGATTTTTCCAGTATACAGCGAATGTTCCAGAAGACTTGATAACTACCTGAAATCTGCTGGAATTAAGTACGAATGCGTTTCCTCAGGAAAAAATAATCTATTTAGAAAACTAGACCTAACTGTTGTAGGCCCCTATAAAAGAGAGGCCTAAATTATACTTGGGATTAACTATTAGCGCTCTTGTCCTGTAGGTGCTATCTGGATTTCTCTGATAGTTACTTGTTGAGGCTGTGAATACATAAATAGTGCTGCGCGTGCTATATCATCTGCATTTATTGCGCCACCAATAGAATCCTTCCACTTTAGATAGTCGTCAATAATTGCCTGTGAAGTGGTATGGCTTACAAGATCAGTTTCCACTGCACCTGGACTTATTGTCATCACACGTACGCCACTGGATGCGACCTCTTCTCGTACCGTCTCACCAATGGCCGTAACCGCATATTTGGTCCCACAATAAGCAGCGTGGTTAATAAAGGTTTTCACTCCTGCCAGTGAACTGATATTGATAATACTGCCACGCTTTCTGTTTTTCATGCCGCCAAGTACTGCCTGCATACCATTTAGAGTTCCAAGCACATTCACATCAAACATCTGCCTCCATTCAGTAGGGTCTTGGGTTTCCACATTACCTAAAAGCATCATACCGGCATTGTTAATCAAACAATCAACAGGGCCAAATTGATGTTCAGCTTCTCTAATTGCTGCTTCAAGGTCCTCTCGATCGGTGATATCTACCTTCTTACACAAGGTATTAGGTAGATTAAGGGATTCCATCTTCTCCAAACGGCGCGCCAACAGTAGAAGGGGATATCCAGCATCTGACATATGCCGAGCGATGGTGGCGCCGATGCCTGAGCTGGCTCCAGTAATCACAATAAGTGGTTTGGTCATAACAATCTCTCTTTTCTTTTCCATAGCCGGTCTATCTTTCGGCACTCATTTGATGGACCAAGTATAGGATTTACGACTATGATGATTATCCTCACCAATCTGAAAACATTGTTTGGTTTTAATGAACAAACTATCCTGGCGAGCCATCAGGGCCTTTTTATCTGTAGCAGAATATGGGAGCTTTACTGCCGCCGCCGAGCACCGTGGGTTTTCCAAGGCCAATCTGAGCCAGCAAGTATCTGAGTTGGAAGCTGCTCTCGGGGTCCAACTCCTTTACCGCACCACCCGCAAGTTGCGGCTGACGGAAATCGGTGAGGGCTATTACCAGCGTTGTAAACTGGCAATGCAGCAGCTGGATACTGCCGCGGAGTGGGCATCTCAGAGCAAAGCAGGGATTAAAGGCAGTATTCGGATAAATGCTGTTGGCGGGGTGATTGGTGAAGAGCTTATTGCGCCACTCGTGATAGATTTCCAGCGTAAATATCCCGAAGTGCGGGTTCACTTAGACTTTTCCAGCGTACGTGTAGACCTGGTTGAAGAGCAATACGACCTGGTCATCCGTATGGGTACGCTGCCGGACTCATCGCTGATAGTGCGCAAGCTGCATAATATTAAAACCCGGTATGTCGCGAGCCCCGACTTTTTAAGTACCCACGGGCCTATAACCAAACCTTCTGACCTTTCCCTGGTGCCTCTGGTTTATGGCAGTGTTGACCAATGGGTCATGACACGAGGTAAAGCCCAACAGGTTGTTCAAGCTAATCAAGGAATTAAACTCGTCAGCGGCCGGGCTATGCATCTCGCATCATTGGCTGGCCTGGGAGTGACTCGCTTGGCAGATGTTTATGTGCAAGCAGATATTGCCGGGAACAGGCTTGTAGAAATCTTACCTGGCTGGTCAGAGTCCACGATATTGTCTATGGTGTGCCCACCCCTGAAGCACCAGCTAATAAGAGTTCGCAGTCTTATGGAATGGCTAAAAGAGCGCTTCCCTAACGCATATCAACTCTTACTGGAAAATGGTCCGGCTGGTTAACTCCGCACCTGCTTATTTTTCTTCTTGTTTTCAAAAAAAATTCTATTAACAATTTGTCTCGGAAAATATTTATTCCTCTGATTTATCAGCTCGCTTAATCGCCTCTAACTCTTCCAAAGTTAACGACTTATAACCACGTAAATAAGGCCATCCAAACCCCCACCGAAAAGGTGTAGGCAAAAAGGGTGTCCCACCGATACGGACTCCCACCAACATTAGTAGCGCAACTTCGTCCTCACCAGTACCAACAACACAAGCTTTTAATTTTTCATCCGCCAGCTTGCGCTCTTCATAGGTACCGCCTTTCCAGTAAGCGTAGTCATGAGCCAGGCAACAGCTCATCCATAGTTCTCCATGCTCAACAGTCCCATCAGGAAAAACACTACAACCATCTGTTTGAAAAGGTTCTATTTCCAAAGCCCATAATGTAGATGAATAAAACAATACGATTATTAATAGGTACTTCATAATACTTTAATTTGATCAGCAGCAGACACAACCTACCCAACTAACTCCAGAATAGGATGAACTATATTTTATAACATCCTCCTCCAGTTAGGGGGTTTACCATAGAAATAAATGGGAGCTTCTAAGATTTTCCTGCGATCAATTCTTCCAACCAGTTGGCTACAAGTACCGGTTAGATAAATAAAGTTTCAATCAATTCTCATTGGGCTCGAGCCTTGCCCACAAGAGTTTCAAAAAAAATCCAAAGAGCTTGCTGGTGGAGCTGGATAACTATGCTGTTCACCCAATTCACCTAAGGCAGCAAGAATAAGTGTGTCACCAATGACCTGGCGCACTCGAGCAAAAATCAAAGTAGCACGAGAATACCTGCCATGTGAGGACTCAGCGCTGACCAGGCTAAGATTTGGCTTATGGCTATGGACTTCGGCGCTCTGATATCGCTATCGCTCATAGGAGATCAGCCCTTCCATAGCAACTCTTCCCTGATAACGTTCCAGCATCAACAGCTCTATATACTTAGCTATGGATTCCACCAAGAAGGCTCTATCTCATTTAATCCCATTTCAAACCAATGGCCAAATCATTAGCCAAACCGTTAGCCAAACCATTGGTATGCAGTTTTATGAACTGCACGGCGATAGGCCTGACTGCTATCTTACCCTTTATTTGGCACCCTTATCTTACAACTACCCCTGAATATTCCTACATTAAGTTTATTACCATCAGAAAATCATAAACCTTTCGACACACTAAATTTGCTTGTGGTCTTGATTTTCTGGTTAGTCACCACTCCTTTAATTTTGGCCTTCGAGCGAGAACACAATACTCGGAAGCTCGCTGAACTGACAAATGAACAGACCCAGACTGAGCTAAGAATGTTACAACAACATGTTAATCCCTACTTTTTTTAATACACTAAACAGTCTATATGCATTACGCTTAATGCAGTCGAATCAAGCGGCACCGATGCTGCTGATATTATCTGACCTTCTACGCCATTTGGTGTATCAGGGTCAAACAGCTGAAGTAGTACTAAAAGATAAACCTGCCTATTTACAAAATTATTTTGAACTAAAAAATTAGGAGTAGAATTTCTCTACAGGATTGGAATAGATATAAATTACCAGAGGAATCAAAAAAAATTTCGCCTCTACTACTGATTATACTAGTAAAAAATACCTTTAAACATAGTGCTGAAATCAGCCACGATAAATGCTTTGATCACATCCTTTTATATGTGCAAAGTAACAAATTAATGTTTGAATCTATTAATCGCGCACCTGATCAATCTATCAATAAGAGCACCGTGGGTATTGGTCTGGAAAATATTAAACATCGTTTACAATTAAGACAACCAAAAAGTTTTACCCTACAAAGGGTAGTTGCAGGAACAGCATTGGCATGCTCAACTAACAATACAATTATGAAAACCTGAATTATAAATGATGAACCATTAGCTCATGATATCCATATACACCAAAGCCATATACATGTTGATCTTGAAATAGCAGAGCAGTGTTATAGGGCTGCTGAAGGACTTTCTTTTCTAGCTGACCAGGAATTTGATCTGATACCATTGGATATTCACATGCCTGTTTTATCCGGCCTGAAAATGATTAACATACTGGCTAACCGCCCTCAGGTTGCTCTTTGCACTGCTTATCAGGAATACGCACTTAAAGGTTAAGAATCAGATGTAACCGACTATCCGTTGAAATCAATCAGTAATGAACGTTTTCCCCAAGCCATGGATAAAGTCAGACGTCATTTTGGAGAGTCAACACCGCCAGTAAACCTAGAACATATAAATTGTATCGTAGAAAGAGTAGAACAAAAAATCCTAAATATTAAATTATAAAAACACTTTATTTTGAAGCTTACGAAAACCATGTAAAAATCTGGCTTGGGGATAATATTTGCTTACCGCATCTACCAAAAAAATTTAATCAGAACTCTACCTTATGGGCACTTTATTTAAATACATAAATTAATTTTACCTATTAATAAAAATTTTTTAGCCTAAACAAAAAAATGTCATATCGGCCAAAAAAAGCAGTAAAATTTGGTAAAAAACTTCAGCAAAATACTATAGATTAATGGTCATGCTAAGTTCATTCATGACTGCTCCACAATAAGAAAATTAATATAGACAAACCTCAATATGCCATCCGGCCTATTAGAACAATAGTATAATTATAAAAATTATTGCAATATATTCATAAACCATCATTTTTTCTAAAAAATGAAAATTTGAATTTCACATAAAGCTCTTTTAATTACAATTAAAAATTTGTCCGATAATCTTAAGTCATCTTTCTTTTCAAGTTGCCTCTATCATTACACACAAATAAATTTCTGCAGATATCTTATTCCGAGCAGCCTTAGCAAATCTATAAACTTCTTCACTTATAACTAGCATCTCAGCAAGAGACTTCACATCTACTTATCTTCATACTATAAGTAAATACATATAAATATTTAATCTTCCTTGGGAAGCGGTACTGCGGTATCTAATATCGTTACCCCATTCAAGCTATAGCCATTTATATCTGGGTAATCTACTTGCATTCTTTTAACGAATTCACTAACCAAGAAGTCTAGCCCAACGTCTGAGATAGGTCCACGAACACGACCAAAATTACTGCAATGTAGAGTCCAAGCTTTCTCTGCCTCTCCCCCACTAACAGTATAATTAATTAAAAGTAGCTTTGGACCAAAACGATTCCACAACATACCACCTAAATTAACAATCTGTAATAAGACAATAATTATCATTATGCCTAATACTGTAGCATCCATTTAAAACTCCTACATATAACTTTTCAGTAGATTAGATTTACTCTTCAGTTGAAGGCCTTTTCCAATGAATAAATTTACTTTTAGCCTCTGTAATTATGGCTACTCGTTTTCGTTTCTGACGCGCATCTTTACGTCGTAGGCTGTCACACGATTTGCATCGACTATCGCGACCACTACTATTTTTGGAGTTTAAATAGTAGTTCTCTGGAGTTTGCCAGTAACGACATATGCAACACTGTAGACGGCCTTGACTATCTATCTTCCGGCGAGGGCGTCCTACTGTAGGGTGTTTAATCATATTAGGAGACTACCTATGAATTTATACTTATTCTGCATGCCAGGTTTTAATCCGTGGGGTGCGAGGTTGGCGCTGCTCAAACGCTGTCTTTTTAAAGTTTGCTGCGTTAGCCTTTCCGAACAACATGCCAACTAACATCCAGCGTCCAGTATTGAGATACTCCACATATTGACGACGACTCATTTGAATAGACTTGGCTCTTGCAACTTGAGTTTCAAGGCCCGGCTTGCCAGCATGTAACTCTAACTCTACGACTTGACGAGCTTCAGATAGAAGCTGCCCTAACGTCATTAGACAGCGATCTACTTCTTCTGCTCGAGGGCATTGATAGCCATTATGCGGAGAAGTTGATCGTATTATTTCACCACCACTAGACATAAGTGCAGCAATTATATTTCCGCCTCCTGATAACCCTTGGGGAAGGCCGTCATACCCTGCGGAGCTCCATTGCAACCACTCCTCTAAGCGTTGCTCTAAAGCTTTTTTTAGTTTGTTATCTAATTGCGCCATAAATTTATAGTCCCAATCCTGTGAACAAAGGCGATCTATAATTTTTAGAATGTCACTCTGATGTAAGTAACTCTTAATAAATTATTTCAAGTTTCAGTGATATCATTTTTTCATTGTCAGCGTGGATAGTTTTTTTATTTAGCCGGTATGACCTTTTTTCCTTTATTTAATGATCGAGAATTTTCTTAATACGACAGTTGCGCTTTAGTTCTTTGTATTTGTTGTTATTTCAACTATAAATATCTCCCTACTAACAATTAAGCCAGGAGGAGTTTTGTCAAAGTACAGAGGCCAACAGCTGACCACCCCACATGTTCACTTAAAGTGAACATGTGGAGCAATGTACATTTTAAACGTACTTTTATCAACATTTATTTCTAGATTTTTTGTGTAACGTTCATCTCGAGTGGGCTTACCCCTCACAAAAAGGGTAATTTTTTGCTAGATGGAGCTGTAGACTGAGTTATCAACTTCTCGTACAAAAGTACATGCTCTATAGTTGCTTAGTGAGTTCTACCGATTAGAATGTGCCTGCGCCTTAAAGGAAACGACGTTCGTTCCCCGCTGAAAGGTTCATTTATAATGGACTTATGATAGTGGTTCACCAACAGACAAAATGAAGCATGAAAACAGTGAAAACTGGTAAGAAGAGTGAAACTTTGAAAGATCCCAAAGGCCGGGGAGCTAGTGAACGTTTACATAAGCTCCTCACTCAAAAAGGTTACCCCGTAGGGCGTGGTCGATTGTCTAGCTTCTGCAAGGAGTTCGGTATTGGCAAGACTACAGCTGCAGCTTGGCTTAACAATGATGTATTGCCTAGAGACCGAATTGAGCAGCAACGCATCGCCAATGCGCTGGGAAGTAGTGTTGGCTATTGGGCGACGGGTGAGGGCGAAACAGAATTACGACAAATTGACTTTCTGCTAGTTGGTAAGTGCGTCAATGCTATCGTGGTCTATTTACGCGATGAGTGTGATCTGGATCCGGATACTTTACCAGACGTGGTACTGGCTGATGCATACGGTAGCTTGTATCGTTACGCCCAGGAGAACAACGGCGAAATTTCCTCAGAGTTAGTCGCCAGGGTTTCTGTTCAGGTACTTGCGAAACTGGCTCAAAAAAGTTAAACATCAACCTCAGAAAACTACTATTACACATACTTAACTAATAAGTGATCACCTATTATCGAGAGAGGTGTATTAGCCGATTTTGAAGTTATCCCACTTATAAAGCAGAGAATACTTACCGTGAATGAAAACTATTTCTCTGACCGTAAAGCTTATAACATAACTCTGATACTTACGAATTTTCAGCAAGCTATGGCTGTAGCGCCGCTTGAACTTGCGTTGTGTAACGCTGGTTTTTCCCAATACTGTGGGTAGCCTGATCCACAGTCCATATACCATCAATTTGCTGGTGGAAGTTACTTAAGCGCAGAGGGGTTTTGGCTCTAAGATTGGGATTTCCATCCAGGGTAAATGACAGCTTTCCGCTCTGGCGGTTTAGATTACGTAGACGAGCAGCTGCTGCAGTTTCCGCATCAGTTGGTCCAGATCTCAGTTGTGGTAACCGATCTACCGCCCCACTGCGATCGCCGATTAATACCAATTGCTCTGTAGCGGTAAGCGGGTCATGCCAGCGAGCTTCAACACCACTATAGAGATTACGATCGGGTAGGGTAAATCGCCAGTTCTCGCATGTATCTGAGTTAATTTGCATCTCAAGTAACTTCTTACCACTGGCACTTTTGGCTTCATCTACTGGAACAAAAATCAGACGATCCTCTACCAGCTTGGCTATAGCCTGCATTTCCAGTGCAAGACGAGTAAGTAAGTTCATATCACTTTCGTTGGTTTGATCTAGATGCTGGAACTTGTGCTTTGCTAGGGATTCAGCCACAACTGGAGTTAAACGGTTATCTTTACAGACTTCTGTGATTAGCTCCTTTAAAGTGAGATTATCCCAACTACGTGATTTATGCGTCTTTAATTTATCACGAAAGTTGCTACCACGGGCAGTTATAGTCATCTGACGCAGCGGCCCACTTAATTCAATCTCATCTACAACAAACCTTGGTAACATTTGTAAGTCATTGCCATAACCTAGCTGAGCGGAAATTAAAACACCCTTTCGCGGTATAGCTAGGCGACCTTCCGTATCATCCAAAATGACACTAAACGTATCAGAAGTTTGGCCTGCCTTATCCACCCATGTGAAGCCTAGAGCTCTTTGGTTGAGTTCACTTCCCTCAATACCATCCACCTCTATTACAAAACGCGGCTGCATAGAAAAACCTCTAATCCCATAAGTTAATCATTGGACTTTTTACCTTCGCATCGCTCAATTCTGGCAGAATTATACGCACGCCCTCTGGCAACACTGAAGGCAAAAGGGCTAACTTAGGATTTGCTTCTAGCACTTCCGGTACGGCGGACTCTCGGCCATAGTAACTTTTGCAAACTTGGTCCAGGACATCCCCAGCTCTTGTACGGTAATCAGTGACCATACTTTGCTCCGTAATACGTCAAAGAAATAGAAAACTCCACACAGCGAGCCACTCCATCTGCCAATGGATCTTTGTCGGTGCGCTCTATACTGGTAATTGCCCAAAACCCCATTACTTCACCCATTCCGGATACAAGCTGTAAAGGCTCTCCTTGAGCAGCAGTATCTGCCATTTCTTGAAGTTGATTAGGCTTACCAAACTCTAAAGGATAGATTGTCCCACTCAGAGTAATGTCACGTGTTCCCTGCCCAGTAAATTGAGGCTGTGGATACCCCCGAGGACGGTTACTATTCTGCCAGTTGAATTTCCATGCCTGGCGCAACTGATCGTAACCAGCGGTCTGTAGAGCAAATGGAAAGTCTCCTAATTTCAGCATAGTTTCTGATGGAACGTCTCCTAATTTCAGCAAAGTTTCTAATATATTCATCATGTCGCCGCTCCATTCATTATACCCAGGTCAAACATTACACTGCGTTGCTGAGCTTCTTGGCTTCGTTGACGTTTATCCAGTTCTTCACCTACTTTGCGTCCTATGGACTCTTCATCTAACCCTGCTGAAGGGTAAATATTGATTGGAGAGTTAATACTGTTTTGCACCATGATATTGCTGCCACCTCGAGGTCGTACATCTGCTTGCGTGTCTATTGTCGTTGGCTGATTTTCAGGATTCTCTTCTTTACCAAACAGCTTTCCACTCAACCAGGAGGCTCCACGAAATAGCAAACCTAAAGGACTTTTACCCAATATTTTGAAGGCAAAGTCTTTGATCTTGGTTAGGGATTTACGTGCAC
The DNA here is from genome assembly GCF_040371615.1 of Microbulbifer sp. NBRC 101763. Taxonomy (NCBI): domain Bacteria; kingdom Pseudomonadati; phylum Pseudomonadota; class Gammaproteobacteria; order Cellvibrionales; family Microbulbiferaceae; genus Microbulbifer; species Microbulbifer sp. NBRC 101763. Next base: position 260,486 of record NZ_BAABQV010000002.1, on the reverse strand, counting down.
CTTCAGGTAGCTTATCCCATAAACTACCCAAAGTTTTATCGCGAATCTCTTTAAGCCAATCTCCAAACTTACCAACCGCTGCAACAACTTTGTCCCAGTGCACCCAGAGTAAGGCTACGGCAGCAACGATACCTGCAATAATAATCCCAGGGAGTGATAACAAGCTAATAAAAGGCAATATCGCAACAGTCATTATTCCAGTTAGCACAGCACCAATAGACTTAGCTATTCCGCCAAATTCACTAAATTTACTGACTAAAGAGCCAACGCCTTTAACCACTTCGATTAAACCTAGAGCAAAATCACGGATAAACTCTTTAGCTTCTGGCTTTTGTAGCCACTGCGTAAAATCCTTGAACATACTCATAAGTGTTGGCATCAGCTCAGTAGCAAGAAGGTTTTTAAAGCCAGTAAGCGTAGTGGTCAATTTTAGCCAGCTAGTGTTAAAATCCGCTGCAAGCTGAAGTTGTTTACGGTCTAAAACATTACCTGTCGCGTTAGCTTCCTGGTGCATCTGCTCAAGCCCACTACTCCCACCGCCTAACATGTTGACCATGTCGATACCTTGAGAACCAAAAAGTTTATCCGCTATAGATATACGCTTACTTTGACTTTCAATGGTCACCATAGCGTCCGCTATAACTTTCAATTGTTCTTCAGGTTTCATCTGGGCCAGGTTCTGTGCATCCAAACCCAGATCTTTAAGTGCAGACGATGCCTTCACATCACCCTTCGCAGCCGCAGTAATACCTTTGATCATATTCTGGGCGCTCATATCAAAGGTTTTGGCAGTTATGCCTGAGCGCTCTGCGGCAAAACGATACTGCTGCAATCCCTCTACAGTGAACCCAAGCTTGTTAGCGGTATCAATCGCTTGATTACCTGAGTCAGCCGTACTTTTTACAAAATTGAAAAGCCCTAAAGCTGCGGTGGTTGCACCTGCTCCTATGCCTTTTAAGTGAGAGATGGATTTTTTAGCTATGCCAGGTAGACGCCCGAGGGATTTAAGGCCTGCCGAGCGTCTTTCTAAGCGCTCTAATTTTCGATCCACATTAGCAACACTGATACCATATTTTTGAGCCGCTGTGGCTGCTCTCCAAAGCTCCTTACGTTTACGCTCAACAACCTGACGAGCTCTCTCCCCTTTAATACTACTGGCCTCGTAACGCCTTTCCAGTTTGGAAAGACCATCTCGTTGCTTTTTTAAACCCTCGGCCGCAGCCATTGCTTCATCGGTCTCGTTAATAGACTTACTAAAGCGTTGCAACATTGTCTGGCCTTGTGTAACAGCACTTTTAAATCCAGACGTTAAGGTGCCATCTAGGCTCACTAATAGGGAAAACTTGCTCATGGATACGGATCCAAAGGGGGTAAATTAGATAGATTGCCTCGGTACAGCTTCATCTTTAGGCAGATGATCAACCCAACTACTCAGTTCCTCACAACTCATATTTGAGAGTTCTGTGAGACTCCAGCCAGTCCAGCTAGCCAGAGTTATTAATAGTCTTCGGATAGCAGAGGCGCTTAGGATAAAAAACCTTCATAGGTCTCATCTAGTTTTTTGAAGTCTGCAGCATCCATATCTTCAATGACTGCGGGGGAGACTTCACAGAGATTGGCATAGGTTTCAGTCGCCAGCTCACCATCTCCCACCGGCTGGCGTTTGCGTTCTGATTCTTTTTGTTTACGCTCAATAGCTAGCAAGTCACGCACCTTGGGACGCCGCATTTGCAATTCGGAATAGATAATACCTTGATATTCAACTGGAAAATCCAGCTTAATTGCGTTCTCGGACATATTTTCCTCAAAAAAAGCCCACAAGCATTAAGAACTTGTGGGCAAGTCAATTTAGAGAGTGATAAAAAAAAAGGGAATTGAAAACTCTTAAGAGCCTGGGTTATCGGCCAATAGCAGCGCGAAGCTCTGCCGTCTGGTCAACACCATCAACAACACGCTTGCCATTTAGCACGTCAATTTCAACGACTTGACGGCCATCAATGCTCACAGAGTAATAACGCAGTTCCGCACTGTATTTCTGTTTGTTCATCTCACCGGGCTTATGAGAACCTGCTTCATAAGTACGCACCAGCCCTCGCATCTTAATAACCACCGGTACCACCGAGCCATCGGCTTCACTTTGAGCTGCCGCGCGTAGGGTTAAGGGTGTACCAGCTTGTCCTGCTTGACCCCACTGGGCCAATGTTTCGGCATGGTAGCCTGCCAGGGTCCAACTAGCTTCCAGTTTCTCGACCCTGCCCATATCTATCCCAATAGCGGCCCCTAAACCGCCCCCGTTATAGTCTTCAGTAACGACTTTGAGGCTAGGTGCTTCAAACTCCTCCACCAAACCGGCATACCCCTTACCATCAGCAAAGAGCTCCATATCTTTAAAAATAAAACCTTGCATTTGTTTCCCCGCTCAGTCGAAAATAATATTAAATTAAGCTACCAGATCGGTTAGGTAGCGATTAGTGCTAGCAACTTGGAAGCGGATACTCTCTGCGATACCAACAGGGGTATATTCTACGTTGAAGTACACTCGTCCAGCGGCCAATTCACTTGTACTATTAAGCTCTGGATCTGGGGTACAAGTGCCTCCATGAATTGCTCCAAGCAGAGTCAAGCGACGTAAGAAGTTATTAACACTTTCTGCGACATCTTCAAAAAAGGTTCGATTTAAATTACGATCTACTGCCCAAGCAACACCTTCTTGAATACTGTCATCAATTGCATCGGCGATACGTACATGCGTTTCAAATGCCCACTTGGGATCTGCAGAACAAGTACGGTTTCCCCAAAGACGAAAACCACCTTGGCGAATTACTGTTGTAATCTCATGTTGATTCAGTAGATTAGCGCGGCTATTAGGGTCACCTTGAATGAAATCTACAGGGCGACTGCTACCAACAATTCCTGAAATTTCCTGATTGGAGATGGATGCCCAAAAACCTTCTTCGCTATCTCGCTTAGCACGGATACCTGCAGCAATCGCCGACAGAGGGACTCGTTTATTATCTCCACTGGTCTTATCAAATTTGAGCACGGACGGATCAAAAATCTGTAGACGCTTACTGCCGAAGTTAGTTCGAAATGCTTTTGCGGCAGCATCATCGGTGTCAGGGGCATCAATATATGCAACGCCTTTAACTCGATCAGCGACGACGTTCATTTCACTCGCGACTGCCGAATCAGACGAAAAGCCTGGGGCAATCACAATACGGGGGCGCTCCCCCACGGCACTTTCCGCACCACGTAATGAATGTAAGCCAGTGTACTGGCCAGCACTTTCGCCCCCAATAACGTTTGCACGAGTGGAGGAATCATCAGGGCCTTCTGCTACCCTTACTACTACAACTAAAGCGCCGGCCTGATCTAAAATGGCATCAAGAGCATCAGGTAAACTGCCTTTAGCAGTACCCAATGTATCCAAGGCTGATGCTTGCAGTTCAGAACCCGCAATCAATACGGGTTTGTTGAGAGGGAAAGGTTCATCGGTACCGCCAGACATCCGGAGTGCTGGCTGCGGCGAAAGAACACCACTACCATCACTATCACCGTTTACCACAGAAAATAGTGCTGAAGCCTCCGCATTTGCTGCTAATGCCGTGCGAACATTATCAGCTGTGCTAATAAGCTTGCTACTTGAATCTGTGGCGAGTGATACCGTTACTGATTTACCATTAATGTTAATGGAGAGAACAGCATCTGCGGTATTTGGATTGACAAACTCAATACTGATGACATTGCCCGTATTACCAGGGCTTGCTGCCGTAAAAACAAGCTCTGTATTTGCTTCAGTAGTGCCAATAGTCAGAGAGGCATTGGTTGCTGCCGCAGCATTTGGGGCCGTCCCCACAATACCAATACAACCCAGTTTGACTAGGTTGATATCGCGTGCGCCGGCGTCACTATGGGTTACCCCTACGCCGTGTAAAATGTTGGTGCTCATAGAATAGCTCCTGCTTTTAGTGATCAGTTAGTAGAGACATCAGCTGATAGCCAGTGCCGCCAGTTCATCAATAGTTTGTTGTGCTTGGGCCCCATAGTCTGAGCCCTCCGCAAGCTCCAAAATCTGAGCCTTACCACGTAGGCGGAGATCGCGGATTTGGTCGAGTGCCTCGAGCCAGACACTATGTTGGAATTTAATTTCTGCCACTGCTTCTACAGCAGTTTGTCCAGAAGTATCCATTTGTACCTGTACAGCTAGAGGGGTGGGGCCAGGAAATCCATCAACCTCATAAGCTATTGCTACTTCATAAGCTCGGCGACGTTCTTCATGCATAAATTCACCGGGCCCTAGGAGTTGAGCACGTACTTGGCCGGCAAAGTGATCGATGCTGATTAAAGCATCAGCACGTCTCTGTTCCTCACTACGGGTATCAACCTGCAGTTCTGCCCATAGAGTGGCATGGTCAGCAATTACCTGCTGAAAATCATCGAGAGTTAAAATTACATCATTAGGGCGAATGGGGTCTTGCCATTCAATCTCTCCCTCTACGCCATCGAACTGTACTGCGTGCACTGCATCGAGAATATCGTAGTCAGCCAAGTCCATTTCCACAGTGTTACCATCCACTGTAACTAAGCTCTCGGTAGCCATAATCGTCAGTTGCATTATCTTTGCCTCTAGATTTATGGTGCTATACGCTGTACATAGGCCAGCGCATAATAAGGAGGTAAAATCGCCACAGTGTGCTCATGGCCATCATGAGTAGAGGCGCTTGCCGTGTGGTTATGTGCACCACCACCACCACTGTAGCGGGTATATGTATTGAGCCCGTTATCCCAAGTACCTCCATCCCACTTAAGTATCCATCTTTGCTGGTATGTTCCGGTACTTCCGTTCGTGTAGGCACCTAGATCATGATGGTGCCGGTGGCTAGGAATTTGTGATAAGGTCAATGTGTGGTTATTAACTGTTATCGCGTGGGAGTGGGCACCATTCTTACTTGTCCTTGCTGATGTGGCACCACCAGTCGCCCCAACTGAATAATTGTCCCCAGCGCCAAGTACAAATCGGTTACGCAAATCACGTGTACCGTTACTGCCATTACATAGCTTGTATCCAGCTGGCAAATCTTGGATCTCCCCGCCCCAGATATAAATTAACTGACCAGGAAATTGCTTATTGATATATCCCTTTAATGTTTCTGGAGTGACGGCCTTTTTCTTTTCATTGCCAATGTCAACTTCACTCTGACTGGCCAGCGCTACGATTCCGCTCTGGCTAGTACCAGCTGCTACTGGTTTATTATCATTGAGTTTATTCTGCAGTGTCTTTGGAGTAACTACGAGTGTTGAGCTATTTCCATCATCCACAGCCTCCTGGGTAGCCAAACGGGTAAAACCATCTCGATTCGTAGTTGCATAAACATGACTGTGGCTGGAAAGAGCCAATACCGACAAGCGCTGATGGAGCGTTTTTGGCGTTACCACTTTATCATCAACGCTCCCTATATTAACTTCGGCTTGAGTCGCAATAGGAATAACGCCCGCACGTTCTGTGGTAGCTGTTGGGTTGCTAAAGCCTGTATCTCCAACGGAAATATTATCCGCGTTACTACCAGATAGTTTGATATCTAGGGATAACAAGTAAGTTGAATTGGCTCCTTTATTCCCTACCGGGTCGGCTCCAGGGCCTACCGAATATACGGCATAAAGTATTCCCGTATCGGTATACAAGCCAAACTCATTAACATCATAGATATCACTGCTCTCATCTTTTAAGGTGATATGCAGCATATCATTGGCAACTTCTACGTTACCGGATATGGTGGGCAGTCTTTTAAATTCTTGTTGCAACCCTGTAGCACTGGCATCCGGGTTCCAGCGCCCTGTACCCAGGGCAATCTTTGACAGTTTTACCGGTAAAGTACCGGCGTTATTCTCATCCACAATGGCCTTCTGGCCTGCAGTGGTAAGTACTAGCGCGAGTGTCACGGGTTTACTCCATGCACGGGCGAGCCACTCAGCCAAAAAATACCGAGTGACTCGCGGGCAGATTTATGGGAAAAGTGTTTAGGTCGCGGTAAACCGCAATCGGTCAAATACAGCAGCTCGCGCTAAACCTACAGATAAAGTCGTAGCACTTGCCTGTGTCCCCAGTCGCATAGTGAAATGGGAACGAAGCGGTTTAACATATGTTACCGCTTTCACAATATCTTTCTGAAATTCAGCACTCACTGGCTTACCAAATGCATCCACAGCATTTAGTACCAGATCAAAAGTATGAGGCTTACCTGGAGGATCAGTTTGAAACCACTCAACAATTGCTACATCTCCACCAAAAGCTGCAGCTGCAGTTTCTACTGCAGATCGAGTACCTTTTGTTGTATGTGTAGTAAACGCTGAGCGAATTACGGCACGTTTGGTAGCGGTAGGCCAACTATCATTCCATGTATCCACACTATGTTGCCAGGCTAAAAAAGGTAGGAACGTTGGTGGACATTTATCTGGGTCATAGAGTTCTGTAATGTTTACCGGTATTGCATTGAGTCTGGTAGCAATAACAGACTCTACAGCTAGCTCCAACTGGCTCGCATTGGGTGGCAATAAAGTGTTATTCAAGATTTACCCTCCATTAGTCAGCATAAAAAAGCGCGTTGGTCACAATATATTTTGTACCCTCTAACACTGGTAAAGATTCATGTAGCTCCGAGGGTGGAAACAGCAACAAATCTCCAGTAGTCGGAGCGATATTCTGACCACTTTGCAAAAATTTTAGCTGTCCACCTGAATAGTTGTCGTTCAAATAAAAGACCAGGGTGAATACTTTGCGCCACCCAAGGTAATAGTGCCCCGCACGAGCCCCATGATCAGGATTTTCATGAAAACTCAGCGGACGAGGATTATCCTCGTGAGCCCGTAGGTATTCACCCATTTGGTAACGAATTACACGAGACTCATAGAAGTAACGCTGAGGTCCTCCACTTCCTAAGTATTTATCTAAAGTACGTGTAGCAGCCGCTATCAATTGATCCCTTACCCAAAGCAGTGGCTCATAGCGCTCAACCCAAGTTTCTGAACTGGTTCGTGAATCACCGACAAAATTATCTGATGTATAACCAACTTGACCCGATCGTAGCCACCGACCATGTTTCTCAGCAGCCTCAATAATTTCTGCACATATTGCTGGAGGTAGAGCTCCCTGGTTAAAGCAGGCTAACTCATGCGGCAGCATGGGATTCTCCCTTTTTAATGCCTATTAGTTCAGCCTTATCCGCAAGAATATCCTCACAAGCAGAGAGCCAATTTAACAAAATATACTTATTATCATTTTCCGGCGGGAATGCCTCATGGAGGTAATTATCAGATACTGGAAATACTACCGCGCTCCCGGGATTTGTATTACAGCAGACATTCTGCTGAGGGAAAAACAGCTGCCCACCATAAGTGTGATTTAGATTAATGACCATAGTTAATTGACGCCATTCACCTGGTCGGCAATGGCGTAAGTCAGAATGCAACCGAAAAAATCCGGTTGGCCTATAGCGTACTATACGCGCAGGCTCGGCCACTAAGTAAGCCTCTACATTCGCTACATTTTTTCGATATAATTCGGCAATATCTTGGTAGAGAACTTCCAGTTTTTTTTCCAAATCGGTCAGCTCAGAATGCTGACTAAGCCAGATCTCATGACAGCGGCGACTACTGGGGACCACTACATTTCCCACGCCGTTCCCCATTACTACCCGGCCGGGCGTGTTAAATTTTACTGATTCAGCTAGCTGGATAATTTGCTCACATTCAGTTTTTTTAAACACATCGTGGACGTAAATAATTCGGGGATCCGTAGTACGTTCTATTTCCATCGAGTTCTCCTACGGAATATGTATTCCCATACCTACGCCTATACCCATACCAACTGTAGAATATTTTGTAGCTTTCAGACCAATAACGTCATCAAATAGGTAACTACCACCAATTAATTTTATACGTACCCGCACTCCGCATGTGTAGGATCCATTACTGGTTCGATTGCGGTATGCATAGCGAGTACCATTAATAGTCCCCACAGAACCTACTGATGGCGAAGCACCAGAAATATCGGAATTGTCGCCGGATACACTGGCATTATCGAAGCGCATCTGGAATTTATCACCTACAGTGCTACTAGCAGGCTTAATCCAGGCTCCCTGACTAACGGGGGAGCCAGACTGATTTTCCAAATATATGTATCCGTTGCGGGCAATTTCTAAACGTGCTACCGCGTTAGTCGGTGAGCCCGCTGACGCTGAATAACTACTTGGTAGATTACCTGGGAGAAACTGGTAATGGTGAAAGGTTATCGTAACCGTATTACTGTAGACAGTACCTACACCATCGGTCACCTTGCAACGGTATTGGCTGGTTGTTATTTCTCCTGTATCGGAGCGGCTAAGAGTCACGCTCCTTCCATTAGCGGAAACTGACAAAGTGGTACCACTGACCTTTTGCCAAGTGTAAATAAAATTCCCAGTGCCATTGCTCGGTTGGCTACATGTCAATGTAGTACTGCAACTTACTGAACCCGTACCGGCATTTTGCTTGACTGTGGTACCAGATAAAGATGGTGTACCCATAGCTACATAATCGGTAGCACTATAGAAATCTGCACTATCAGCAGCACCTGAAGTCGGAATATTATTATTTTGTGAAATATTCGGTACAAAACTACCGCCTCGATAAAATTGTGAAGTATTACCGGCACCACTCTGTCCAAATACACTTTGTAGATTGGCACTACTAGCCTGGCCGCTACTGGGCATAGTTGCCATAATTATCCCCGCTATTTAGTTTGATCTCGCTAATTTTTCTGCAGCTCTTTTATCGTTTTACTACATTCTTTGATGATCTCAGCCTGCTGTTCAAGTCGTGCTTCCTGGTCTTTACATACTTCAACGAGTAATCCCGTCACAACGTTATAATCGGCCTGATCATATCGCTTACCATGCTTCCTGAACTTCGATTTGTAAACAGTACCTGGTAGTGCTTTACGAATATCGGGGCTCATCAAACCGCCAGAACCACGACCACTGTCTTTCCAATCGAAAAGAACGCCATTAAGTTTTTTCAATCTGGAAATTGGCTTGTCAATCGTGCGTACATTGGTTTTAAGAATTGGGTCTGATCCAACCGAACTAGACTGCCAATACACATGGCCATCAGCATGGAAATTACCATTGGAAACATCGAACAAATATTTCGTTGTGGTGCCTGAGCGAATATATAAGTCACCAGTATGTAGACTCAAATAACCGTGGCTTCCGCTATGCATCATACGCATATCCGCACTGTTACCCCAACGAACCTCTTTGAGGTCCTGCCATTCGGTATGTCCTGTTACATTATCATCAGTATCAGCACGAATAAGCTGTGAACCATGTAAATTATCTACGGTATCCGCATTCCCCGCACTAGTAGCACTGGTAGCGCTATTAGCACTAGTGGCATAGTTAACGTTCAAATTCAATGAGAGATCGCCATTTGCATCAAAACTTGCTGAGCCACTGGCATTACCGCTGACTGAAACAGTACCACCGGTTTTTATCGCACCGATTTCTGCTGGGGTAGGCTTTTGCCCTTCATGATAGATTTTTTTATTATCGCCATAAGTCAATCCGCCAGATTGTTTTATATAAGCTGCGCTAGGTTCCGCAGCCTGCCAAACGGCCTCATCATTGTAGGTAGTAGATACGCCATTAGATTTCGTCGCGCCAATTTCGAATACACTTACTCCGAAGTGATCAACAGCCTTCTGTACCCACAGCTCAACCGGCTGACCATACCCCGCACTAATCAGCCGAAAAGCGTCATCTTTAAAAGCTCCACTATGGTTAAATGCATAGGAGATACCGCTATCGGACACTAGGGTATTTGGTGCGATCTGCTGAACGACATGGACACTCACCATTGCATGACCACGAATAGATGAACCATTAGTTGTCAATAATAAAATCAATGTGGCATTGGCATAATCAGAATTGGGCATATTGAATGTAGCAATTTTCGCCCAATAATTTGCACTGCTCATTCCCGCATTCTTTAAATTGCAAACCCGCCTCCCCAAGCCCTCTATTGGAAAGGGGCCGGTGTTTTCTTTTACTCCATCGGTATAGGTGATTCGCAAGGTGCCATCAACTAAAACTTCCATACTGGAAATACCGCGTCCGGAGTCGCCCTTGGGACCAGCCAAGTTACCAATTATGGACCAACTACCAACACTCTTTTGATAAAGAGTTTTATTTGGGCTATCCAGCTCCACATAATGCTCGCCATTTCGGCCCAGGCTGTCTGCAGGTATACCATTACCAGCGAAGATACCCAGGCCCTGTTCGCCCTGAATTCCTTGTATACCCTGGTTACCCTTATCGCCCTTATCTCCTTTTGGGCCTTGGGGGCCCCGTAGATTACGCAACTTCGCCCAACTGTTATCACTTTTTCCATACAGGTCGGCACTATCATAGTCCAAGTATTGGTCGCCATTGTTACCGAGGCCCGCAGCAGGTATACCACTACCCCAATGAATTGTTGCGCCTTGAGGGCCAGTTGGGCCGGATGGGCCCGCTACACCGCTCTGCGCCAGAGTTAATGTCTGGGTGATTTCGCTCATAATTTTCTAATGGTTAAACAGTGACGTGCGGCGTCACAGTGACGCAGCCATATATCAGGCATTTGCACTATTAGTTTTGGATTTTAAAGAGAAGTTGTAGAGGGCTGCAGGCCAAGCAATTATCAGCCTCGCAAGGGCTAAGTGTGCATAGCAAGGAGCAATACCCTCACGACTAAAGTCTTAAGATTTTTATTTTTGTCTAGCTAAAAATTAGCACTGCTAACTTAACTTTCGCTAGGTATAACGGCATAGTTAATACTGGTTTTCAATCCGGCTTTGAAGACTTTTTATCATATGCTGGAGTTTATTAACAGTTTTACCTTGGTTCTTGATAGCTTTAAAGTCATCACTCTGCCGCTGTAATCTATTCTCCAAGTCTTTACACACCTCAACCAACAAACCAATGACGGCATTATAATCGGCCTGATCATATCGCTTACCATTCTTCTTAAATTTGGATTTGTAAACGGTACGTGGTAGTGCCCTACGAATATCCGGGCTCATCAAACCGCCAGAACCACGACCACTATCTTTCCAATCGAAAAGAACACCATTAAGTTTTTTCAATCTGGAAATTGGCTTGTCAATCGTGCGTACATTGGTTTTAAGGATTGGGTCCGATCCAACCGAACTAGACTGCCAATACACATGGCCATCAGCATGGAAGTTTCCACTGGAAACATCGAACAAATATTTCGTTGTGGTGCCTGAGCGAATATATAAGTCACCAGTATGTAGACTCAAATAACCGTGGCTTCCGCTATGCATCATGCGCATATCCGCACTGTTGCCCCAACGAACCTCTTTGAGGTCCTGCCATTCGGTATGTCCTGTTACATTATCATCAGTATCAGAACGAATAAGCTGTGAACCGTGTAAATTATCTACGGTGTCCGCATTCCCGGCACTAGTAGCACTTGTAGCACTATTGGCACTAGTGGCATAACTAACATTCAGATTCAGTGAGAGGTCGCCGTTTGCATCAAAACTTGCTGAGCCACTGGCATTACCACCAACTGAAACCGTGCCACCGCTTTTTATCGCACCGATTTCTGCTGGAGTAGGCTTGTGCTCCTCATGATAAATCTTTCTATTTTTTCCATAAACTAGCCCGATAGATTGTTTGACATAAGCTGCACTAGGCTCCTCTGCCTGCCAGCTAAAATCGTTATGATAAGTAACCGTCACTTCATTAAGTGCGGCAGCCACTTCGTGAACACTCAAAGATACAAAAGAATGCTTCTTTCTCACCCAGAGTTCTACAGGCTGACCATATCCATTAGATATCAATTTAAACGAATCATCTGCAAAAATTTCACCATGATTTGCAGCAATATATACCCCAGACTCTGCCGCCAAAGTATCGGGGCTGGCTCCCTCACGAAACTTTACAGTGATCACGGCCGCGCCATGTACTGCTTGATCCCCACAAACTAGAGCTAAAACCAGACCAGCATCAGCTGTACCTGTCGTAGTTCTTAACGTTGCGACTTTGGCCCAGTAATTTGAATTATCAGCTCCTGGATTTTGTGATAGTGCTACACGCCGTCCCAAACCCTCTATCGGAAAGGGGCCAGTATCTTGATTCGTACCATCAGTGTATGAAACTCGCAAGGTGCCATCTGATAATACTTCCATATCGGAAATACCTCGGCCAGTATCACCCTTTGGACCAGCTAAGTTACCAATTACAGACCAATTACCAGCACTCTTTTGGTAAAGGGTTTTACTTGGGCTATCCAGCTCCACATAATGCTCTCCATTTCGGCCCAGATTATCTGTAGGTACACCATTACTGGCAAAAATACCTAGGCCCTGTTCACCCTGAACTCCCTGGATGCCTTGATTGCCCTTATCCCCCTTATCTCCCTTTGGCCCTTGAGGGCCACGGAGATTGCGCAGCTTTGCCCAGCTATTATCACTTTTTCCATATAAGTCGGCACTATCATAGTCGAGATATTGGTCGCCGTTGTTACCGAGGCCCGTGGCAGGTATACCACTGCCCCAATGCATTGTTGCACCTTGAGGGCCTGTTGGGCCGGATGGGCCCGCTACACCACTCTGTGCCAGAGTTAATGTCTGGGTAATTTCGCTCATAGTTTTCTCATAGCTAGACAGTAACGCGCGGCGCCACAGAGACACTGCCATATATCAAGCGCTCAGCACTATCACTACTGGGATTTAGAAACAGATCGTAGATAGCATCGCGCCAGGTAAAACCAGCGGTTACGAGACCCGGAATTTCAATTTTTAGCTGGCCATTATTTGGGTCACCGCTGTCGCCTCCCACCTTCAGCCCATCTAAATTGTCTAAAGATAGCAGTAGTGTTTTATCATCATGGTTATCACGTATTTGTAGACGTGCCGTGTAGCCAGTCAAGTTACGAGGTGTGCCTGGTGGAGCTTCAATAGTCATTAGCAAGCCATAGCCAGCCCCTTGCTCCAGTTCAATATTGTAATTAGAGCCGTACATATTTACCCCCGTATAATTTCAATACCTGCACACCACGCGGTCTGATGTGGTTCATTGAGGATATCGAATTCTGGTTCGTGCAATTGCACTCTTTCTATACCCTCTTGATGCAATACTTTGGATAACCCCGATCTGGCTACAGTAAGGCCCAAACCATGGCGTTTCTTTGCATAAGCAATTGCGGCCTCTTCAGCACGTTGATATAACGCTTCATCCACAGGTCCTGGCATTGGAGTCAGAGTTGCACTAATAGAGTACTGTTTAATTTCAGGCTCTATTATCTCTACCTTATCAGTTAGAGGACGTATGGACTTTTCTGATAAGGCATTATTCACAGCTTCAAGTAAATCCGGTGAAGCCGAGCCATTACCCTCAGTGCTGAGGATAACCACATGTACCACTCCATCACTAGGACTGCTTGCCAATGCATCTTTTACGCGGGGGTCAGCTGCAAGCGCATGGCTCTTATAGGAGCCTTTAGGACCAGCAGTGGTGAGGCCCTCGAAGGCAAGAGGAATTCGCCCGCGGTAGCGGGTGTCATCCTCACCTTCTAGCCGGCGAGTCTTGTTGTTCTCTCCCAGCCGATCCAAATCTCCATCAACCGCAAAAGCAACCATGACGCCCCGAGCCGCATCATTGACTCGCTGACGAGTGAGCATCTCTCGGTAGGCAGCTACTTGTAATAAGCGAGCTAAAGGCTCGCTTTCCATTTGTACATAACTAAGATTCATCAGAGAATCCGCTGGGATTTTGAAGTAAGGTGCTCCATCATCAGTAACTAGGTCTGCCCTCACTGTTTGTGGCTTAATCACCTGCCCCATTTCATCAAGTAATAGAGGGGAGGCACCATCAAGCAGAGCTACCATTTCGCCATAGATACTTTCAAAATCTAGAGTTTCCACTATATTTGGTGCTGGTAAGCGACTGATGTCCACTGCACTTTCTGTTGTCATATTTTTATATTCTCCAGAGTTATAAACTCGCCGCTGTCCACCATATAGCCGGACAGTTTCATAGTTATACCGCTGCTCTCCATACGTACTACCTGCATTTCTGTACTCTGAAAGCGAGGTTCCCAAAGGCTTAAAGCCTCTGCTGCATTGGAGTAGATATCCACTATGGTGGAGCGAGTTAATGGTGCATCCAAGGAATGGAAAATTTTTGCACCATAGTTCCGACGCATTAATCTAGACCCTACTGGAGTAGTGAGAATGTCGGTGATTGACTGACGCAAGTGCTCCAGCTCTGTGATAGCCACACCACTACTACTATCCATACCGTATCGCTGCACGCTTCCCCCTATTGTGGTTTCTCAGTGGGGCTACCCACCGATTTCACTATATGTGTATGCTTGGGTAGGCTGATGCCATTACTGCTAAGGTCATCACCGGTATGCTCAACCTTTCCTTTCATTTGAATTTCAGTCCCTTCTAGCCTGAGACTTTCGCTCTCTAAGTTAATATTTTTCGCTTTTAAACTTATATTCTCAGCCTCAGCAACAATCGAGCCCGCCACTTTCAACTGGGTATTACCATTTTGATACTCAATCATGTCACCATTGGCGAATGTGCGGCGAAAAAGGTCGGCAGTATCGCCATTAGCTGGTGCTTTATCGCTATAGATCGCTGGTAAAATCACACCTGCACGTAGCTCTCCACTAGGGCTTAATACTGCAACCTGTTCACCAATACTCGGTGGACGCCACTCGGTATCATTAGTCCCAGCCGCTGGGGCAAACCAACGTAACCAGGTTGTTAGGTTTTCTCCTAAGCGCACGCGAGCGCAGGCTGTGTCATAGTCCACCTCCTCCACAGTACCGAGACGTACTATATTGTCGACCCGACGCTGTAACTCACCAAGCTGCTGTAGAAGTGCAGTTACTACTTCTGAGTTCATGCCTCGCCCACCTCACCAATTTTGGTATAGTCATCGCGATGCTTTAAGCCAACTTTTGGTTCATAACCCACATGAACTTCTACCGGCTTAGGTATTGGCGTAAGATCATGTCGCCGGTCTTCTCCGACCCATATTTTCTGAGTAAACCTTAAGGTGTAAGCAGCAAGAACACCGTCACCAGTTTCATTAAGCTGCAAAGGCTGAAGCCCTTGGAAATTCAAACGTCCAGACTTTTCAATTAACTTGGCTTGTGAATCGATCAAGTGCTGCTCAAATACTAGGACTGTTGAAACCGCAAGATCTCGAGCTGCTCGGTTATTAGCCACCAAAGTAGTCAGATTGCCTACAATGACTATAATTTCCCATTCTACTGAAAGCGGCTGCACGCCATTATTAAAAGCAGCTATTGGTTCACTAGAAACGAGTCTTAACAGTAAGGCTGGAGTGCTATCAGGAATCTCACTACTACCTACCTGAAGTTCCTTTATTATTTCTTCACATTTAATTATGCCGGGAATACTTTGTAATTTAAGTAAAATATTGTCAGATATAGTGTTAATACTGGTCATAAATGTGCATCTCTTATCCGACCTCAAGGAGCAAATAAAAATTAGATCCAATGTGAAATTCAAAAACTAAATCTGAACCACTGAAATTTTAAAAACCCAAAAAAATAAATAAATTTGAGCAACACAACCCAAAGGAATTTAAAACTTTTGAATCTAAAATTTTTCGGCCACTAAATAAATTTAGCTATCTTTAGATAAACCCGAAGGAGAACGGGCCATATGATAGCGAGCTATCGCTTCGCTGATTTTATTCGGAGCAAAATAAAAAGTAAGAATTACTCCTACCGGTAATCCCATTTTCGAGGCTGCTGAAAAAGTAATTTCAGCAGCCTTAGCGAAACTTTGATTATAAGGCTCAAATGCTGACCACACACACAATATCAAAGCTACGAGACTTTCTAGCAGCCAAATAAACGTAATTGATAACGCTAATAAACGCCGGGTAAGGTTCTGGCCAGCAGTTACCTGCTGCCACTTCAGCATCCAATCTAATACTCTTGCTTTGAAATCAGCTTTTTCCTCTTCAGTATAAACTAAAGCATCACCGGTTCTAATTACGGCATCGACACTCTGTTCGATAACATCGCTAGTATCCCATAATCTCTTCCATAAACTCATGATTTAAGCCCCAATTTAATTCCCCACAAGCATGGCTCTCGAGATAAATATTGATAAGCTGCTTCCGCCGCTTTATCATAAACTTCGTTTAGAGTTAAGAATCCGGCATTAGTTGTCTCTATATATGGATATTCCTTTAGTGGCTTAAATAGCCCTCCGCCATTACATTGCCAGACTGTCATAGTTTCGCTATTAGTAGATACTGCTATCATAAATTCTTTTGTTGGCACCACTAATACAAGTACTTCTGATGAACCTATAGACTCTAAGGTAAGGGGGCTCTTTTCAGTTTTGTTCATATTTGTGTACAGGATTTCGCATTAAGAAATTCTTAACTTGGTTCACATCAGCTCCCACTTGATCAATACTATTCTGTAAATTCTCAAATTTACGGTCAGTTTTCTCTTCCAGGCGACGATTAGCCTCATCCAGGCGTGCAATATCATTCTTGTGGTTGTGCTCTAATGCTTGCCATTTGCTCCAAAACATTCCAAAAGAAAAAACTGCCCCACATAGCATAATTACCAAACCAATAGCCACCGGTGTATCACGGTCGATCGCTTGAGGTTGATCACAACTCATAAATTCCCCAGGATACAAAAAAGCCCCAGAATTTCTGGAGCTTTCTCAATATTCAGATTAAACGACTTCGAAAAATATTAATCGAAATTAAATTTACTGTCTTAGCTTCTGCTGGTCTTACCTTACCCACACTACAGAAACCTTATCGAAAAAATCTGTAATCACCAAATATATGACCCTTTTAAATCGGGCCTGTAATTTGACTATGGACTAATAAACAATTTAGGCACGCAATAACGACCACAAAAGCATACTTCAATACCTGTCATTCTCCTCAGAGCATATAGACAGAAAATTCAAACTATCAAGCCAACTGCCACCAAAGCAGCACTGGTGGCAGCTATCAATCAAGCATAATTAATTAACATTTTTGGAAAACCAAAAAAATCTGTGAATTTGTGACGCAATCGATTAACAGCCGCAGCAGCTATCGTTACATCTCATTTTCCTACCTTCACCTTTATGGGCTTACTTCGCCCACAATGCAGAAACTTTAGCAAACAAATCCGTAACTGCAAAATACATGACCCTTTTAATAAACCTCAAAGATTATATCTATATTGCAGTGTATAACTCTACCTAAGAATGCAATACGACTCTTATGAATACCCCTCAATAACTTCCATTTTCTTCAGAGGATATAGATGAAAAAATTGCACCATATAGATATCAAGCCAATAGCCGCAAAATTAAATTTTACAGCTCTGGCCTGTTATTCACGAGCTTACCTTGCCCACGATACGGATACTTTAGCGAAAAAATCCGTAATCACCAAACACATGACCCTTTTAATTCAGACCTCACTTATAGAATATGGAAGGAACAATAGATTAACAGGCAATAAATTCTTCACACTAATCAATATGTAAGCAGGCATTGCAGTAAGAAGAGTTCAAAAACTGAAGCTAGCTTGATAGCTTAAGCCTAACTTACGAAAAACTAATAAGTGCTAGAATGAGTCCTCACCACTAAGTTCCTCCATAGCTCGCTAGGCTAGAAACTTCTAGTGCCCAGAAATTTAGACCTCAAAAAAATGCGTCAAGACTTCGCTCTATACCTGCCAAACACTTTAGGCCGTTTAGTGCTCGCACAGGTTAAGTTTCCGATAGCTGTGCGCCATTGTTTATTCCTCTTCAATCCCTCATTGCTTATAAATTTCCGAAGGAGTCTTGAATATCTGGATATCCCACCATAACTATTACCTCGAATGTGACAATTCTCTTGCACAAGTCACAAAGCGACGACAAATAATTATTTCAGTAATATTTGCAATTAATTGCTCAGAAATCTTTTACAAGATATTTCGCCATAATACGAGATAAAATAGGACCTAATAGGTTGAAGCGTTTTATTTAGATTAATTAGGGCTAAATATATCGCAACAACCTGAAGTCGAGAAAAGGTAATGCTTTAAGGTAATTTGATTTGTTTTACTCTATCTAACTTTGTCATCGGGTACAGTTAAGCTTTAATGTACATGCCTCGCATTTTCTACAAAGATCTGCACGTACGGATGCAATACAATGTAAGGTGCCCTTTGTTTTAACCTCAGCTTTGTAGGTATCCTCAGACAGTGCTTCGAATAGCTGCCGTTGAATAGAAAGGGCTTGTGTCATAGTGGCGCCCTTAGCTAGAGCAATTTTTGCTGTTACTCTGGCAGCTACTCGCGCAGCTCGATTTTTAGTGTTTATACCCCCATTTTTTTCCTGAAACTGGGTTATTTTTCTAGCTTCCATGACAATCCTCTCACTTTATTGTCGTAATACAACAAACAAGAGAACAATATACCTATTGAGGTCTATCGTAAAAATCCCTGATGGGTCAGACTTGAACCGGTTTATTAAAATAGATTCGACATAGATACGATTTCATGAAAGTTGCACTATCGTATGAATGCTTTTAAGGAGAATGGTGGTGAATCGCTTACCCACTAACTGGCTTGAGTTGAGCCCAGGGTTGCGCTTGGCTCAACAGCGTCGAGCGCTGGGTTTGAGTCTAGTGAAAATGGCTGCGATCTCGGGTATTAGCGCAGAGCGCTTGCAGCGTATAGAGAGAGGCAATGGCAGGTTGGCTCCTGGAGAACTATTGCCTTTACTGGGCGGCTACAATTTGAGCCCCAATAGCTGGCTGGTCGGTATGGAGAAAGTGCCATTATTAGGCATCGAAGCCAGCCCGCAATTCCAACAACACTTAAGCCTGCTAGACCTGGATGAAATGGAGGCTGTAGAAAAATTTGTGTTCAACATCACCGCGGGACGTAATGCCCAGCCGTGAACCCACCAGGGAAGAGCGGGACTATATGGAAATGTTGGCAGCGATAGCGAAATCTCTGCGCTTGGATGCCGGGCAGGGAATCACCGCTACGGCACGGGCTTTGGGGATGAGTCTATCGAGTTACAAACGTTTAGAGCGCAGTGAATACCTAGCCAATGGAGCGGATTTACAGCAGCTCGGGCGCTTATATGGGCTTGATGCCAACCTCTTAGTTTATGGGGTAACCTTAGTCGGGCAACCGCTTTCTGGTGAGGCGAAGTTAGCGCGCACTTGGCAGCGTCTACTATATCGTCTACGCGCACTGGACATTCAGACGCAGGGAGCAGTAGGGGAATTAGTGGCAGATCTATATCAGTTGCACCTAAAGCGTGGTGGAGCTCCAGCCGAGATAGCTATAGCAAGAGATCAGCGACGCTTACAAGCATTATTAAAATCAGAGTAAGGGCTACTAGCTACAGTATATTCATCTTGTCTTGTCGCTCCCTGCGATGCATCTCAACCAGTACCCTTACGGCTGCGCGTGCTACTAGGTCCTTGCTAATTTTGCCTTTGTTCTTCTTGGCATCGGCATAAAGTTCGCTGTAGGAACGTGTAAGGATTTCATCATCTACAGCGATATCTACATCCCCCCCCAAGGCCTCATCCAAATAACACACTACTTCGTTAACACATTGGCCAGCGAGTACAAAGTCTTTGACAGTTTTTGGGGGGGGGAGATCGGAGCATAGAGAATTACGATCGGCAGCATAGGCCCACCAAATAGCATCTGAACCCAAAGCTTCGGCGATATCATCCATTTCCTTGAGGTCGCGGGGGAGAATATCCTGACTGAGCCAGCGGGTGGTATTTGCCTTACTTACTCCAAATCTGCGTGAAAATTCCGCGCTACGTCCCGATCCTTCAGGAGGAAAGCCAGCTTTATCTAGTAAGAGATTCAAACGCTCACTACATCCCTCTGTAGCCACTAAGTATTTATCAACCATTTTCCCCTCTACCTATTGTTGAGTTGGGTAAAAACCTTATGGCTATCTACCCTGTCATTGCGCACTCAATTGTTTTCTATGTACTGCTAATACGTTGACAGCTGTAAGTGATACACGGTCCGGATCAATGTTTCCGCTATTACTACATGCATACTCGTAAAGCTCGATATAACCGCAGTTCAAAGCCTCTCCTTCAAGATCCAGCGGTCTATCCATCAGGTCTGCCAATCGTTTTAGAAGTGCATTTGCACACCGGCCAAAAAGTGAAATATCGAATACCTCTTGCACAGAGGACTCCTCTTCTCCTTTACCTATTGCCCACCAAAATGGATCTGTACCCAGAGCATCAGAGATTCGTTTCAATTCTGTCATATCACGAGGTACTTTATCGTCATTAAGCCATCTGGTCGCGTTAGCCGTATTTACCCGAAACTCCCTCGAAAAGGCGGCTACACGTCCCTTACCGTCTGGTGCGAAGCCTTTTGCATCCAACAGTCGATGCAGGCGCGCGCTACTCCCGGCAGTACCTAATGACTTCTTTTTGCTCAAGTGTATTTCCTTAGTACTGCAAGTATCACTTGCGAAGTAATCTTTGACCCGTCTTCTGTAGAGTGACTTTTCTTTTCCAAACCGCCCAAAGTCGATTGATAGTGGGCCTTTTGTACTGAGAAATGATCATACCATAAGTGTCACTATAAATTGTCAGAATAAAAATCAGGCAATTAAGTCTAAAATTACACAATAAAAGAAATAAATTTATCAAATTTTGGTGAAATAATATCCATATAGCAGGTTAGACAGGTTGCAACAAGCACCACATGTGGAGTATTGTTTTTTTAATCCACAAGCGATACCTAAGGGAAAGGGACTGTGAGTTTAGAACTAATGACGCGAGTCTGGAAGCTCGAAAATCTAAATAGTACCGAAAAATTTGTTCTTCTAGCTTATGGTAGCTACGCCAATGAAAAGGGTTGCTCCTGGCCGAGTAAAGAAACTGTTGCCCGTCGAACTTCATTATCCAAAGCCACTATAAAGCGCACAGTAGCTCGGTTATGTGCCAAGGGTCGCCTAGTAGAAATGCCCTTACACGTGGGGTATGGCGCAGATAATAAAAGACGCAAAGTACGGGCGTATTTGGTTCAACCCGAAGGACTATGCAACGACGAGAGCGAGGAGAAACTAGGTGCATTAACTGGGGTTCCAAAGCACTGGGGGCAGAGTGAGCCAGGTTCATTGAGCTCCCAAAC
Source organism: Microbulbifer sp. NBRC 101763 (assembly GCF_040371615.1). NCBI lineage: Bacteria > Pseudomonadati > Pseudomonadota > Gammaproteobacteria > Cellvibrionales > Microbulbiferaceae > Microbulbifer > Microbulbifer sp. NBRC 101763. The sequence goes on along the minus strand of NZ_BAABQV010000002.1, from coordinate 239,253 downwards.
TAGGAGCACCGAGTACCAGGAACACCGGAAAAACGCGTCAAGTGGGGTTACTGTTAGCCCCAATAATGTAAAAAATAATAAATCTATAAAGTATATAAATCGACACAGAGGAATTATCCTTGATAACTTGCCTGATTCTATTGATCCAGAAATTGCTCGGGAAGTTATAGATCACCGAGAGAAACAGAAAAAACCACTAACCCAAGGCGCATTTAATCGACTGATAAAAACTGCTCTGCAAGCACCCCAGATCGCAGGTATAACAGCCAATGAAGCCCTACAAAAGATTCCCGATCGTGGCTGGTACGGACTGGAATTGGAGTGGCTCGTACCTATGCAGTCAAAGATGTCCCCTCGTACATCAAGCAGCAACCGCCGCTCTCGTGATATCCCCATCGCCGACATGCTCAATGACCAATGGTAGGTATGCAAAATTATTTATTCAACAACCATTACTAAGCTTTTGAGCCTCCACAATGCTTGATTTTTTAACTCCAGCCAATAGAAATTATTTTTCTTATAAAGAACTGCAATGTCGCTGTAACAACTGCATAACAGAGCGCCACCAGGGCGATACTTGTGTGGGCAATGCACAGAACATGAATCATGAATTTATGCAGCATCTAAATCGGGTACGTGAGAAAGTGTACTGTCGCTCAATGCCAATTTCTAGCGGCTACCGTTGCAGTCGCCACCCTGTAGAGTTGCGCAAGCGTGAGCAAGCCAAGCGAGATGGAAAACCATATATTCACGGCGATCATCCCAGTGGCGTGGGTGTAGATGTAAGAATATATGGTGCTAATGCCCATGATTTGATTGAGGCACTGCACATTTACAATTGGTGGCATAGCCAAAGAGGCATGCCGCGCCCTTTTACTGCTATTTGTCCCAATCAGCGCGGACCATACACAGGGCGCTTTATTCATATTGGAGGGAACACTGATTTCCCTGGGCGCCCGCGCCCCTGGCTATGGACCTATTGAGGGGACCGAGATATGGAAACAATATTTGTCATAAATTCCCATCTATATTGAATTTCCCTTATTTACGATGAAAACCAATATGGATTTAACCAATTTTTAACAAAAATTAAACTTGTTAGGAGACAAAAGAATAATGGACAGATTTGCAATTTTTTACGGCAGCTATAATCTGCAGATGGGTGGAGCAAAAGATTTTAAAGAGTCTCACCCAAATAAAGAAGAGGCACGGAAAAGAGCAGAGGAAATTGCCAAGGAAAATTTCTTTGCTAGCTGGGTTCAAATCTTTGACAAAGTAACCGATGAGCTTACCATCTACAATGTGGTTGATGGTGAACTCAAGGAAAGGGACTGCGATCAATATTTGGCTACCCCCAAGTAAAAATAAAAAAAGGCCAGGAAGCACTTATCAAGTACATAACTTAGATGGATCAAATTAAGCAAAAGCTGGAAATTTGTCTCTTGAAAATAAGCGTTTTACTCAGCTGATCAAGGCAACTAAATTTAAAAGTAAAAATGGAGGCGATCGCATGAATGAAGAACTAACGTAAAGATAGATATCCTACTATTCATCATATTCAAATGAAATGGTACTATTAATGACAGATCCTTTTAATTTACGAGCAGGGATATTCCCTTCATGAGATATTTAGAGCTTCCTTGCTCAGACAATATACGTTAGTTTAATGCTTTCCCCCCAAATTTATAAGATGTTCCTGCACTCCAATAAATTATTGCTACAACCTAAAAAATTAACCGACCTCGGCAAGGTTCCCTTTACTCTCCAGCCACTGCTTGCGATCACCCGCACGCTTTTTGGCAAGTAACATATCCAACAACTGATTGCTGTCATCACCGGCATCTATATAAAGCTGTACCAGGCGACGGGTATTGGGATCCATTGTGGTTTCACGCAGCTGCATAGGATTCATTTCACCTAGGCCTTTAAAGCGAGTAACCTGGATCTTGCCCTTTTTCTTCTCTGCACTGATTCGATCGAGAATGCCCTGTTTTTCTGATTCATCCAGCGCGTAATAGACATCTTTGCCAATATCGATACGAAATAATGGCGGCATTGCTACATACACATGGCCATTGGTCACAAGCGGGCGGAAGTGTCTCAGGAATAGGGCACAAAGCAAAGTAGCAATATGTAATCCATCTGAATCGGCATCTGCAAGAATACAAATTTTGTTATAGCGCAAACCTTCAAGGTTATCGCTACCGGGATCTACTCCCAAGGCTACAGCAATATCATGCACTTCTTGGCTGCCCAGGATTTCTGCTGAATCAACCTCCCAAGTATTCAGAATTTTTCCGCGCAAGGGCATGATAGCCTGAAACTCACGGTCACGAGCCTGCTTGGCGGAGCCACCCGCAGAGTCCCCCTCGACCAGGAAGAGTTCACTGCGGGAGGTATCGGCACTGGAGCAGTCTGCTAATTTGCCGGGCAGTGCAGGTCCCTGGGTTACTTTTTTACGTGCAACTTTTTTGGCGGAGCGCATACGTTTTTGCGCATTGCTGATGCATACTTCAGCGAGTTTATCGCCCTCTTCCGTGTGCTGGTTCAACCATAGGCTAAAGGCATCCTTAGCCACACCGGAGATAAACGCAGTAGCTTCGCGAGAGGACAGCCGCTCTTTGGTTTGACCTGAAAACTGAGGGTCAGCCAGCTTGGCAGAAAGTACGTAGGAACATTGGCCCCAAATATCCTCAGGACCCAACTTAATACCGCGAGGTAACAAGTTGCGGATTTCACAATACTCCCGCATGGCATCCAGCAAACCTGCTCGCAGCCCATTCACATGAGTGCCACCCTGAGCGGTGGGAATCAGGTTTACATAGGACTCTGCAGTAATTTCTCCACCTTCAGGTAACCACTGTACTGCCCAGTCTGCAGCTTCTGTAGATGCAGCAAAACTACCGACAAAAGGTTCTGCAGGCAGAATTTCCCATCCTTGGTTAGCCGCAGCAAGATAATCTTTTAGTCCATCTTCGTAGTACCATTCATCCGACTCCCCGTCCTGTTCATTGATAAAGGTAACGGTGAGCCCAGGACAGAGCACAGCTTTGGCACGTAGCAGGTGGCGTAGGCGCACCACGGAAAATTTTGCGGAATCAAAATACTGCGGGTCTGGCAAAAAACGAACGCTGGTTCCGGTAGTACGCTTGGGGCAGTCACCGACCACTTCAAGATCAGAGGCTTTTTCTCCATCCTTGAAACCGATTCGATGTACTTTACCATCCCGCTGGATAGTCACTTCAAGCACCTTCGACAGGGCGTTGACCACGGACACACCCACACCATGCAAACCGCCAGAAAACTGGTAGTTTTTATTGGAAAACTTACCTCCAGCATGCAAGGTGGACAAAATTACTTCAACACCTGGACGCCCCTGCTCGGGGTGAATATCCACGGGCATGCCACGCCCGTTATCACTAACAGAGATCGATTGGTCTTTGTGTAAGACGATTTCGATTTTATTGGCATGACCTGCGAGGGCTTCATCGACACTATTATCGATGACTTCTTGGGCCAAGTGGTTGGGGCGGGTAGTATCTGTATACATACCGGGGCGTTTGCGCACCGGATCCAGCCCTGTGAGAACCTCAATATCTTCGGCGGAATAATTGGCCATAATTTAATTAATTACTGCTGATTAAATAAAAATTCAACTATAGGATCGCAATATCGTGCGAACCCCTGAAAGCTGTGATCACCACCGTCTTCGATAGTTTGACGCTGGCCCCGATAAAAGTCCTCTGCATCACGGTAATCGAGTGTTTCATCACCTCGTTGGGCTAAAAGCCAATAGCGACTGCTCAAAGGGCTGGGCAGCTCAGCTTCCAAATGCTCCAAAGTATCTACGTCCCCCCTACCAAGGCGATAGTCTCGCTGTTCACCACTATAAGGCCGTAATACCTGCCCAATATAGGCGGGCATAAAGCGGGACGGTCGTACGGCAGGGTTGATAAGTGCTGCTGGCAGGTTAAAGCGCTCTCCCAGATAGGTGCACCAAAACCCTCCCATAGAACTTCCCACCAACCCAATAGGGCCACAATCAGCAGACTTCAGGAAACCCTTTAATAAGCTAACCAGGGATTGCTGTGCAATTGCCGGATAAGGAGAGATTTGTGGCGCACAGAAAATAATGCTCGGATGATCAGCACCGAGCTGTTCGCGCATCAACTGACACTTAAAAGATTGCGGGGACGATAGAAAGCCGTGCAAGTAAATCAGCAGCGGCCTTCCCTTGGAGTCTTGTGTTTGCATAGGCGGGGATTATAGCGCCCTTGAGAGCCTGTGGGAGCGTAAGCTCCATACCTACCCGCCGAATATTTCACATTATCTACAGTAGAGCCTTATCGAGGCTGGCAAAGGCCCGGCGCATATCTACACGCATATCAGACCAAAAAGTTACGCTTGTAAAGCGCTCAAGCCGCCCCCCCGGCCCGTTCGTACCAAAGTTTTCTCCAATATCCCGCCGGTCACGAAAGCGCATCACCGCATTGCCATCGCGGTCGTAGAGAGTTCCTACCAGTACACCATAGGCACTCTGTTCAGTGTACACACGCCACGCCCAGGGTGAGGGGTCCAATGGAGCAGCCACTGAAAATTTTTCCAGTGACATTGCCAGGGTGTAATCGGCCTCTGACTGCTCAGAAACCAGCACACCATTGCGCGCACTAAGAAACTTATCCGAGAAAGTTTGTGCCAACAGGTTATTAAGGCGCTGCAGATCCCGTTGGTCCAGCTCATAGTCCTTCTCGCGATAATTACTGCGTGGCAAAGAGGAATAACGCTTACTGTATTCAATTTGTACAGGGCCGACATAAACCTTTGCGCCACTGAGATCCAAAGCAAAAGCTGCTGATACCTCATCCAAATGGCTGGGACGAGGCTCCAAACCATCCTGCTGTACCTGAACAGAGCTACCTTCAGCAGATGTAACCTGTATTGGTTGCTGGGTACAGGCTGTAACTATTAATACTGTACCCAACATTGAGCTAAGTAATAATTTTTGCATTTCTAAACTCCTGACTTCCCGATGTTATCAACCCGGCGAATGGAGCTCGAACACAGCGATCAATTACCACACTTTTTAGGCTGCTCATTGCAGCGTCACACTTTTATAGCTCTGATTTTCGCCGATCAATCCCTATACCAATGATTGGACTTGCGCCCAATCCAGGGAATTTCATTGTACGGCGACCGGGGAGGAAAGATAGTAGTTAGTTCGTTAAGAATGGTTTTGTACTATTCAACAATCAAGAGACAGAAGACAGGCAACCCGCTACAGCTAATTGGTACCGGGTTGATGCAAATCAATAACCTGAAGAGGCAAGATCCACATAATATTTAGAGATGGCCACGCGCTCCACGCCAGTGGTGTAGGTGCCATCATTGTGCAGCTCAAACCAACGATAGCCAGGCATTTCGTCATCTACCGCGAAAGGGCCGCTGCCAGGGGTGAACTGTACCGAAGTAGACGGCGTTGCGTGCAAGCCGATCTGTCCTCGGTTGCTGTCAAATTGCTGGTGTACATGGCCCCACACCAAGGCTTTAACTTGAGGTGCTTGATCCACCATCTGTAAAAGTTGGTCACGCCCCGCACGAAGCATATGGCCATCAATCCATTTACTGCCCACAGGAACAGGCTGGTGGTGCATCATAATCATCACCGGATGCTCTCGAGTTTCCCATAGTAGCAGTTGAAGGCGTTCCAGTTGTGCCTCACCCAGTCCACCACATATCTGGCCCTCCACACTGGTATCCAGCAGTAATAATCGCCAATTACCCAGTGCGATCAAATCCGTGCTCCGATTGGGAGCCAACTGTCGCATACGTGCACTCACATCATGATTGCCGGGAAGCCAGTACCAGGGAATAGGAATGGTGCGAATTTTTTGCAAAAAGCGACAATAGGAGGCCTCCGAGCCGTTCGCACTGATATCACCGGTGGCAACCAGGGCTTGAGCACGGGGTTGTTTGGCGATAACTGTCGCCAAAACCTCGTCGAGTGTGTGGCCGGTATCCAGACCCAGCAATTGATAATCGGGCCTGCTGCCGATATGTGGATCTGTGATCTGGATCAAACGGTGCGATGTCGCCCCAGGGGGAGACTTCGACTTATTGTGTTCGCGAATCACTTGCTCACCTTGTGTTCACATCCATGTGCTCTACTGCAGAATCAAAATCTCCGGCCATCCAGCACCAGATCAAATTCTGCGCGACCATTTGCGAGACAGTACTCAAGCCATTCGCCGAGATAACGGTTCGCCTGAGGTCTCTCATCTGCGCGTTGCATACGGGGATTCGGGTAAGCGGTATCAACTCCTTTACCACCCACCGGCCCGCGACCATTGGCTGTGATTACCTCCGCCATGCACGCATCGTGATAAAGACGTACAGTTAAGTCCGGGGGTTCCAGCCAGCGGCACTTACTGAGGCTTACCTCCGCGCTCAGGGACACTTCCGTCGTGTACCTAGATCGCGCCTTCACTCCCAGTATCAGAGTGCCTCCGGGCAATTGATAGCGCCACAACTCCCTCTCTGAAAGCTGTGGCAGCAATTTGATCAGACGCAGGTAGTTTGCATCGCAGTCGGCATGATATGACGGCAGATCGACTCTATACACTGCACTTTCATTGCCATTTGGCGACAATTGTTGCCGTTTGCGCTGTCGCGCCTGTGCCTCGCCCAGTACAGCCATTATCAACACTCCGATTCTATTGCCGCCGTGACTCAGATCTCAGTTTGCCCTTACAGCAGGTAACAGAGTGCAAGGCATAATGACCGGTCAGGCAGTTAACGTCATCTTTACTAGTTTTTCCCGGTTTAACTCCAGCCACTGCATGCAAATGATAGTGGGTGCATTATCGATAGGGTTCTCCCCTGGAGCATAGTCCCCACCCAAAGTCCTAAGAATCAGATCCCGGGTAAACACCCTTAGGTGTATATCTTCATTCTCATCTTCCAGGCCAAAGTACCCCTCTGCAGAACTCAAGTCCACTAGCCCACAGTAAAGGTGTAATCGCTCTGAACTGCCCCCTACACTGGGCATATAGCTGTGGATAAAGTGCAATTCCTGCACTTTCAAACCGGCCTCTTCCTGCACCTCGCGTTGGGCCACATCCCGCAGATCTTCTCCCTCCTCAACCATTCCGGCGACCACCTCCAGACACCAGGGCCCAGCTGAACGCTCTAGAGCACCCGCGCGAAACTGTTCAGTTAATGCTACAAGGTCCCGTTCTGGATCATAAAGTAGTACTCCGACAGCAGGCCCACGGACAAACACCTCGCGTTGAAATGTGCTGCTCCAACCGCCGCGAAATAGCCGGTGGCGTAGCCTCAAGCGCAACATGGTGAAAAATCCCTTGAACACTGTTTCCTTGGAAAGGATTTCCACAGAATCCGCAGAAAACTCAGGATACAAATCGTTTTGACTACTTTTTCTTGGCATTGTTCGCCTTCCTCTTTGCGATACAGGTCTTTCGCACTCTGGGTAGTACAGGGCTATATGGACCCGAGCCAGCTGTTATACTCTGCGCCCACCGTAACAGCCTCTGAACCAAGCGGCCATACGAATTATCTCCCTGGATTTTAGAGAGTGCGCCACTATGAGAGTGCTCAATATCGCCTATCAGCAACTGCGTCGCTACGGCAAGACACGGGTCAGCTGGGCGCAGAAATTGACTTTTGGCCTGATCAAAAATGATCACAACACCCAAGTATTCAGCGATCGGGATGTAGCCGCATTTGAGGCCCCGTTTGGCATCCGCGACCTGGGTGTGAGCAAAGCCAACCGCCGTTTGTTAGAAACCGTAGAAGCATTTGAACCGGACTTGGTGATCGCAGGCCATTGCGACATGATCGGTAACGATACCCTGAGGGAAATTAAAAAGCAGCAGCCCAACTGCATGATTGCGCACTGTAATAATGATCCTCTGTTTGTCCCCAGTAATGTGGAGCGAATTAAATACCGTGCGGAAATCGCCGATGCAGTTTTCGTGTCCACTGGGCGCCGCGAACTGAAAATTTTTGAAGGCTTCGGCGCTCGGGTTTACCACATGCCAAACCCAGTAGAGACATCGATCGAAAACCTTAATAATGCTGAGCGCACAGATCTGCCCATCGACTTATTGTTTTGCAGTAACAGCAACAATTTTACCAAGCGCCTGCAGATGGTTAAGAACCTCAAGGATGCCTTGGGGGACTCATTAAATTTTAAAACCTATGGCAGTTTTGGTGAGCCGCCGGTCTGGGGAAGAGATTACGATCGTGCACTCTCCCAAACTAAAATGGGGCTGAACTTTAATCGTCAGGATACCCACTACTGGTATTCATCCGCACGCATGGCACAACTTGCCGGTAACGGCATACTGCAGTTCACCAGTGACAAATTGCACTTTGATGAGTTACTACCGCCAGAGAGCATCGTTTATTTTTCAGAAGAGCAAGATCTACTGGAAAAAATCCGAGAGTTTCAAAATGATGATGCCAAACGCCGTGCCTGGGCAGCAAAGGCCCGGGAATTTTTCCATACGGAAATGAACTCCAAGCTCTATGCGCAGTATATTGTCGAAGCCACAAGCTTGCAGCCATTTAGCCATGACTATGCCTGGGCACGCGATATCAACCTGGATGGCACCCTGAAATAACGGCACTGCCAAACCAATCACACTTAATATGTTGGATTTATGAGTAACAAGCCAATTCGAGTGGCACAAGTCCTCGCCGGCGCCGAACACGGTGGTGCGGAAAATTTTTTTGTACGCCTGGTAAGTGGATTAAACCCAAGAGGGGAAATTAACGAGAAGGCATTTATTCGTAACCACGACCATCGCGTACAGGCACTGCGTAACAATGGCGTTGAAACTGAAGGCTTCAAGTTTGGTGGCAAGCTGGATTTTCTCGGCCGCAGAATTTACCGGGAGGCCTTGGGCAACTGGCAGCCCGATATTGTGATGACCTGGATGGGGCGCGCCACGATTATCACCCCCAATTCAAAAAACTACTTACTGGTTAGTCGCCTAGGGCACTACTACAATCTTAAGTACTACCGCCATGCAGATTACTGGATCGGTATCAGTAAAGGCATCTGCCAGCATATGATTGATGGCGGTATCCCCAAAGACCGCATTTTTCATATCCCCAACTTTGCCGACGAGACTCCTGTAGAACCTCTACCACGCAACAGTTTTAATACTCCGGAAGACAAACCCCTGATTCTCGCTGCCGGACGTCTGCATATCAATAAAGGGTTCGATGTTCTGCTGCACTCCCTGGCACAGATTCCCAATGCGACACTGTGGCTAGCAGGTGCTGGGCCAGAGGAGGCCAAATTAAAGGCCCTGTGTCACAGGCTTGGCCTGGATCAGCGGGTACGCTTTCTGGGCTGGCGCAACGATGTCACCACCCTGATGCGCACTGCCGATCTATTTGTGTGCCCATCACGCCACGAGGGATTGGGCTCGATCGTAATGGAGTCCTGGGCGCACCGCTGCCCAATAGTAGCAACCAACTCCCAGGGGCCGGGTGAGGTAATTACTGACGGTAAGAGCGGCCTAATCACTCCGATCGATGATGCAGACGCACTAGCTAAAGCCATTAAATCAGTACTGGACAACCCTGAGTTGCGCCAGAGCCTGATTGAAAATGCGTCGGAGGTCTATGCAAATGGCTATTCGAAAAAGTTTATCGTGGACTCCTATATTGAGCTCTACGATAAACTAATGCACCGAGGGCGCCCTTAATGAACAAAAAAAGCCACCAATTTATGGTGGCTTTTTTCACATCAGGCCAAAATTTTGGCACCTGCTACTGATAAGCCTCCGGTAAATCCCTCAATAAGGCGCTCACACCCCGGACAATGAGACGCTGGCGCTGCTCAATGCTATCTGGGCGAGTCAGTAGTTCACTGGCACTTCCACCCCAAATAATTTCCCCCCCTGGGCGACCAATCCCCACACTCATAATCACCAGAGGGGCATCAGTAAGCGGCGGTAACTCTACAACCTCTTGGGGCGCATTACTGTCAAACTGTTTATCCCAACTGGGGTCCCTAGTATCCCCGGAAAAAAACTCATCAACAACGGCAACCTGGTAGTCGACCACCATATCGGCTTCCTGGTCCTGCCCCACCTGACGATAACCTCTTTGCTGCAACTGCGCCGCGACTGTGCCACGCATTTCTTCATCCAACTCCACCAATTGCGCCGGCGCATCGGGCGCATCCCCGAGCGGCGTTACCCCCCATTTGTAGGTGGAAAAAGCCACCGGCTGGGCTCCTGTATTTACTCGCTCCACCTGCATCTCCTGGCATCCTGCCATTAATAGCAATGTCACCAGACCCGTCATTATGTAACGCATAAATACTCCTTAACTTTCATACTTATTTAACCGGTTCAGAAAAATCATAGAGTTCTATTTTGGGACTCCACTTATACCATTCAGGTTCAGCTTTTGGGTACAAAGGATAGTGACTGCCGCTCTCCACCTCGAAACCCATGAAGGGCGCTTCCGGCGTCGCAAAGGCAACCCCCCCTTTTATCAAGGCTTGAGCGGATTCTGTATTGACATTAAGACCGCTCCTCAAACCAAAATTCACCTCTACACCACTGGCATTCCAAAACACAGTGTGCTCACGCACTAATGGTTGATACTGCGGCTCGATATGCACATAGATGTAAACTCGGTCAGCCAATTCTCCCAGGGAAAAACCTGTAACCTCACCCACCTGGACCTGCCGGTAATAAACGGGACTCCCAGCTACCAGAGAGCCGCGCCTCGCGGCATCCAGTATCACAGCTAACCCGGGTCGGCTCATGGTATCGGCAAGATCCTCTTTAGGCGCTTGCAGCTCTGCATAAAACTCCGTTTGCATGGGCCCCAGGCCCGGCTCTAAAGCCAAATAGCGCCCGGTTATCAATGTATCCAGGTGGGCAACTTTACTTATGCCTATCTGTGGCGACACCACCCAAATACGTGTGCCTGCACGGGCAAAGCTTGCACCACGGTGATAAAGCTTGGCACGGGCATGGACCTCTCCGAGGTCTGCGCCAAGACGTAACCGAGTAATTTCCCCAATTTGCACACCTTTATAGCGCAGAGGGGCCCCAACTTTCAGCCCTTCCGCACTGGGAAGGTTGATTCGTATTTCAATCCCTTCTTCAAGTGCATCCTCACGACTGCTGTACAGAGGAAATTGATCGCCATTTTGCACTGGTGCTGATTTCGCACGATCCTCACGCCGGATGCCAAAAGCAACGCCCCCACGCAACAATGACATCAAGGAGTCCGCCTGTACTTCAATCCCCTCACTAAGACTGGCACTGGCGCGCAGACCGCTGACATTCCAAAAACGAGTACCCTGGTGTACCAAGTGCGCATAGCGCGGCTCAATTACCACGTACACCTCAACCCCCTCACCATCTCTACGCAGCTCCATTCCCTGCACCTTACCCACTTCGATACGCCGGAAGTACACAGGAGCTCCTCGTTGAAGTGAACCTGGGTTGCGTGTGGTGAGACGCAGGTGTAAACCGGGTACGCGGGGATCTCTTGGCGGTGCCGAGGCACGTGCCGTAAAAATACGCTGGGATCGGTTTCCCCGGCGAAGATCTACTTCGATGCGATTGCCCTGAATCAGCTTGTTAAGGCCGCCAGTAAAGTCAAATGTGGGGGGGGCTAGCCAGAAACGAGTATTTTCACTGAGGAGGTCATCAGTTACTGGGTCCATCAACACTTTGACTTCTATGCCATCCATACGCTTGTTAGCTTTTGCCCTGCTGACTTCACCTACTTGAATCCCCTGGTAATACACTTTGGTGCTGCCAGGCGTAACATCTACACCGCGATCAAAATTTAAAGTGACAGAAATCCCTGCATCTGCAGCAGCAAAATTTTTATATAATTTAAATTCTGTGCCATTTACGGCTAAGGGGGATTGACGCTGAGATTCCGGGGTATAAAAGCTGACACCGCCGGCAAACAAGGCGGCAAGAGATTCCAAATTAATGCTAATTCCGCTGATGCCACCTTCAATTGAAATACCTGAACTGTTCCAAAAACGGCTGCCCCGGTGAATTAGATAGGCATATTCACGACGAATAAACAGCTCGATACTGACTTCATTACCATCCTCTTCAAGGCTGTAATCCGCTACCTGGCCCACCCTTAACTGGCGGTAATAAACAGGGGAGCCACGGCTCAATGAGCCCAAGCGGCGGGATTTGAGCACTACGCGCAGGCCATCTCCGCGAATAAATGCCGGGGGCTGGTCCAGCGCAACAAATTCGCGCTTGCGTTTGCCGCTGCCAGATTCAACTGCAATATAGTTACCTGATAGTAATGTCTCTAAACCACTGATACCTGTGATGGAAAGCTCCGGTTTCACTACCCAGAATTCAGTCCCTTCAACTAGCAGATACTCTGCACTGCGATTGAGGCTGACCTCCGCCAACACTCCATCAGCACCATTCAACTCCTTAGCATTGGGTACCAGGCGTACATCCTGCACAAGGCCGATATCTACACCGGAATACTTCACGACGGTCTTCCCCTTCACCAAGCCATCGCCAGAGTGAAACAGGATGCTCGCTTTTACATCTCCCTCGGCCACGTCCTGGTAAAGCAGCCAAACTGCGATCAGTCCCGCCACCAAAGGCAGAATCCAAACCAACGGTAATCCCTTACTCGCGCGCACCACCCCCCGCTGGGCCCCACCGTTTAAACGTGCCCCTTCAACACCACTGTTTTCAGGGGGCAAATTATCAGCCATTTTCTGCGGCACCCCGGTGTGCCGTCTCCGGTGCTACATCCTTACTGTATAAGTCACCATCATAAGCATCCCAAATAAGTCGGGGATCAAAAGAACGTGCAGCCAACATAGTAACGACTACCACAGAGGCGAAAGCGGTGCTGCCAGGACCCGCCACCACCTGAGCAATAAATCCCATATCGACTAATGCCACCAAAATGGAAATCATAAAAAGATCCAGAAGAGACCATCGCCCAATACCGGCAACTACCCGATAGATTTTCATTGCCTGGGAAGGCACAAACGTTAGGCGCAGTTGCATCTGAACCAGCAATAAAGCCAAGCCCAACAACTTCATTACTGGCACAGCAATACTTGCCACAAAGACAATAAGCGCAATTCCCCACATCCCGCTGTTATATAGCTGCATAACGCCACTAATTATGGTGGTTGGGTCGCCGGCACCGAGGTAAACCACCGTCATAATCGGGAGAATATTTGCTGGTAACAATAATAGGGCCCCGGTAATTGTTAGTGCCCAGGTAAGCATCAAACTCCCCAAAATACGCCTGTGCACCCGCCCACCACAGCGAGGGCATCGGCAGTGCCCACCCGTAATTGGCAAAATAATTAATTGATGGCAGCTGAGACAGCTTGTCAGGCCCTCATGAATCCCTTTGCGAGGGAATTTCGAACTCATGTCAGTTTCTCCCGCTGAGCACGCCGAAGTGCCAGCCGGTGCCAAATGGCATTCTGGTCAAAACTGAGTGAAGAGAGATTCGCAACCAGCATCATGGCGCCAAAGCAATACAGCCCCGGTTCCACATCCATTTTCCCCAGATCCCTTAATTTAATCAGCGCTACAAGAATGCCGAGCATATATACATCCAGCATCCCCCACTCTTTGATATGTTGGTACCAGCGCACCGCAATAGAAACCCAGCGATCCAGCAGCCCCAAAAAACTGCCGCAACAAACAAATAACAGCAGCAGAAATTTTCCCAAAGGAGCCAGCACACTGCAGAATAAGACCAGTGACGCCAACCAGATATAGCCAGCTTTAAATAATGAATAAACACCATTCATCAGGGTATTCTCGGCACCAAAAGAGAATAACGAGAATTTAAGGAGCGGGAGACTCGCTGAGGGAATAAATAGCAGTAGTCCAGTCAAGCTTAAGGCAATGGTGTAGTAGACGCTGTGATTGGCATTGCGATGCAGAGTGCAACCACAGCGTGGGCAAGTCAGCTTTTGACCGGACGGTGCCAACCCGCCAGTCAGCAATAGATCGCACTCATGGCAAGCATGCTGCCAACGTATCTGTTTATCATCACGCAGCTGTTCCATGTGCGAGAGGTCCTTGCCTTATCCTGCACAATTTTTGCCGCATCCAAATGCTTCGATGGCGCGTCTATTGCAATATAGGGCCATTGCCCTATTCAATGCTGCCCTGACATTGCCAGGCAGTTACCGGTAAACGCACATTCGCGTCGGTTTAACGAAGATATACCAAAAAGCCGAAAGCGTCGCCTCGACGCTCAGGCTGGCCGCGGGTACACTCTCGCGACTGCTGATTGGGGAGACTGGCAGCACAACCTAACTTTGCGAGCCAAAGGAATCCACCGAGTACCCAGAACTCGAGTGCCGCTCCAGATACTTTTTAGAAGCTTGAAGACCGCACCCGCCACAGGAAGTTGAAACAGATGAAAAGAAGTAACCGCACAGAGCCGCGAGGCCGCCAGTTGCGTCCACTGAAGAAACTACTCGCCGCCGCCCTACTCGGATTCGGTGCCATGCAGGCCCAGGCCGACACCCTGTGGGATATTTATACTCAGGCGCTAGATAACGATCAGCAACTTGCCGCCGATCGAGCCACCTACCATGCAGGTATCGAGGCAAAGAACCAGCTGCGAGCACCGCTATTGCCGCAGGTAAATGCCAGATTCGAGGCCTCCAGAGTCCATGAATTTAACATCTCAAACGGGGCACAAATTCTTGAAGATGGCCCCGTTGATGGTGATCTAGTTGACTTTAACCGAAGATCAACCGGGACCTATCAAAATAGGGTGTACAATGCCACACTGACCCAAGCAATTTTTGACGCCCCTGCTTGGTTTGATTACCAACGGGGTAAAAGATTAACCAAAGTTGCTACTGCAGAATTTAGTGCCAATCAGCAAGAAATGATGCTTCGAGTCGCCACAGCCTATTTCGATGTACTACGCGCCTATGACATCCTGGAATCCGCAGTGGCCGAGGAGAAAGCCCTAGCCAAGCAGTTGGAGCAAACTCAGCAGCGATTCGAAGTGGGCCTAACCGCAATTACTGATGTGTATGATTCCCAGGCGGCCTTCGACAGCTCTGTAGCCCGCCGCTTAACCGCTCAAGACGAGCTGCTCAGTAACTTCGATGCCCTATCAATCCTCACCGGTAGCTATCACGATGAGGTTGCTCCTCTCGTAGATACCTTCCAAGTCGCACCTCCAGTGCCGGCTGAACGTGCAGACTGGGTCGACTTCGCTTTGGCCAATAACTTCGACTTGAAAGCTGCACGACTGAATGCCGAGGCGGCCCGCTACAATGCCCGTTCTGCCGCCAGTGAGCACCTGCCCACTCTTACCGGCTCCCTCTCCTATAACAAGCTCACCTCAAACGGCACTGAACGTGTGAGATTCAGAGACGAGACTCGCCAATCAGATACTGAGTTTCCCAGGGACTTGGACGACCGTGATTCTGTAGCCGCAGTCACACTGAATATACCGATTTATACTGGTGGCCTTTTGAGCGCCAATCGACGTGAAGCGCGTAACTTATCCTTTCAAGCACAAGACCTGCGCAACCTGGCTGAACGCAATACTATCCAAAACACCCGCACCCTACATCGTGCAGTGGTAACAGATGTATCCCGTGTGGCAGCCCGACAACAGGCTGTGGTCTCCGCAAAGAGTGCATTGGATGCCACTCAAGCCGGCTACGAGGTGGGTACGCGCAATATCGTAGATGTGCTTTTAGCGCAAAACACCCTTTATTCAAATCAAACCGAATATGCCAACGCCCTCTACGACTACATCATCAACACCTTAAGCCTTAAGCAGGTAGCGGGTCTCCTTTCACCACAGGATCTACAAGAATTGGATGTTATGTTGAACCCGGCCAACAATGTTCACCGGGTAGCGGAAGCCGGCCCAAGCGGTTCCAAGTAGCTAACTCGACTCCAAAGAAATGTGAGCAGCTCCAAGAGAGCCGCTCACATTTTTCCTGAACTCGGCATCAGCCTGTCTATCTCTTCCAGCAGGCGCTGCAAAGCCCCACTATTTTGCTTCGCTACTGCCCTAGCTCGTTGACCTAAGACCTGTCGCTCCTTATCGTTCAGTAACCACTGCTTTATCTGATTACTCAGTGATACAGCATCCGCCGCAATTGCCAATCCGCCAGCATTCTTTAAAAGATCAGCCACGGTCGCGAAGTTATGCATGTATGGCCCGGAGATAGTCGGTATCCCCCAGGCCGCCGGCTCAATCATATTGTGCCCTCCCACAGGGACCAGGCTCCCCCCCACAAAAGCCACATCACAGGCACCATAGAAACGCAGTAGCTCACCCATGGTATCCCCTAAAAGAACCTGATCATCCGCTTTTGGAGCACCACCACTACTACGCCTTGAAACCTGAAAGCCTCGCTCCTGACATAAACGGGCAACATCATCAAAACGCTGAGGGTGACGCGGTACCAAGACTAAAAGCAGATCTGAAAAGTCCTTAATCAGGGTAGAGAACGCATCCAGTATGATCTCATCCTCACCGGCATGGGTGCTGGCTGCCAGCCAAACCTTACGATTTAAAGAGCCGCGCCATTGGTGGGATAGCGCCTGCGCTTCGCTGATGAGGCCCAGGTCAATATCCAGGTCAAACTTAATATTGCCGCTGGCCACTACTTTCTCTCGAGGCAGGCCCAGAGAAACAAAACGTTCAGCGTCTACTGTGTACTGGGCAACAACTTTATCCAAATTGCCCAACATTGAGCGGGTAAACCCAATAAATCGCCCATAACCCCGGGCAGATTTCTCACTCAAACGTGCATTGGCAAGCAATGCAGGGATCGCCCTCTTTCGACATAAACGCAGAAGGTTTGGCCACAATTCGGTCTCTACAATCACCAACATAGTGGGGTTGAGAGCTTCCAGAAATGGATTGAGGAACTCGGGTAAGTCATAAGGTAGGTAATAATGGAGCAGGCGGCCGCCCAAAATCGGGCTTAAGGACTTTGTAACCCGCTCGGAGCCTGTAGGGGTACTCGTTGTAACCAGCCAATGCCAATCAGGATAGCGAGCTGCTAATTGAGCAATAACGGGGATCGCAGCGAGGGTCTCCCCCACAGATACGGAGTGAACCCATATTAATGGAGCTTGACTATAGCGTTTTGGCACCCGTCCCAGCCGCTCCTCGAAACGCTGACGATAAGCTGGCTGGCTACGGCCGCGCCACCATAACCGAAAAAAAATAAATGGAATGGCTAAGCGAAAAAGCCAGTTGTAAAGGGTCTGCATATATCCAGCTGTCACCAGTTGGCAATTATTTGGAATCCGAGCCGAAGCTCCAGCCAGCTATCTTACAGGCAGAGAGTACAACTTGAACTTTTTATGTGACTTACTAGCAGTCCACAACCCGGTAAAAATCTGAGCGAGCCCCAAACACTCCACAGGCCATGCCTACAGAACGACATAGGCGCAACCAAGGCCGGGAACCCAGGCGGAGCCCTCCAAAAACCAAGCCAAACAAGCAGAGAACCCCTGCAACCATAAGTTGGAATATCGCTGAAAGTAAAATTCCTAGCCGACTGCGCCCAGATTGCAACTTTTGCTTTGCAAGCGTGATACCTGCTGAATATTTGCGACGGGAAAGCCAGCGTAAGTTCGCGCGGCTTATTGGTACAGGTTCGAATACTTTTGCTTCAGCGCAATGAATGATGTCTCCACCCTTGGTATGCAGCTCAGAAAAGAACAACACATCCTCACCACCTCCAAAGGGATCCCGCTCATCAAAGGACAAGCTAAACTCACGAATTATTTTCATTGGAATCAGGACATTATTGGTGGCACAGTAGGTGAGGTGATCACCTGTTTGCCTCTTCCTTCGAGAGAAATATCTTGAATAATAAGCCGGCACTGAGTCTGGCAATTCCCGTATCACACTACCATTTACTACCGTGTTGCCACCAAGCTCTTGAGCAAATCGAAACAACTTGACCAGCCAGTCTCGAGCCACCCATTCATCATCATCAATAAAAATAAGGTAATTCGCATTTTTGCCCTGTGCCTCTTGAATACAGCGATTGCGAGCAATGGGAATTCCACGGCGTTCTTCAAGGACGTAAAGAATTGGGAGGGACGAATCTGTTGCGAAGGACTCCACTACCGCCTTCCCCCCCTGCTCCTCAGGGTCATTATCCACTACTGTCACACTTACATCTGCATCTGCAGGTAAATCAAGCTCGGCAAGACTTTGCAAAGCAACGCGAAGTTGCTCCGGCCTTTTGCAGGTGCAGATACAAATGTCTAGCAGTGGTCGCAATTTAAACTCCACAAACAACCAAATATTAAATCAGGGCGTTAGCAATAGCAGCGCAGCCTATACCCCTCTATTTGGCATGTCTATAATATTTGACTTTTAGTAAGCCTGTAGTCAGCTCATCAACTTATTGCCCGTTGAGCTAGACAGTCTGAGTAATACCTAGTACACACTTATGTCGTGAAACAATCCATGAAAGTAATGCAACTGCTTCCCGCTTTAAACTCCGGGGGAGTCGAGCGGGGTACGCTCGACTTGGCAAGAATGCTCATTCAAGCCGGCCACACATCTATCGTTGTATCTTCTGGGGGCACCATGGTTCCAAAATTGGAATCCGAAGGGTCCAGGCATTTTACACTGCCTATCCACAAAAAGTCCCTAAGTAGTTTGCTACAGGTTAGACCGTTAAGACAACTTATCGAATGGGAAGCTCCAGATATATTGCATGTTCGATCCAGGGTCCCCGCCTGGCTCACTTTCTTGGCTTGGAGAAAACTAGATATCCAGTCGCGGCCACGCCTAATTAGCACCGCCCACGGCCTGTATTCAATTAATCGCTACAGTGCCATTATGGCCCGGAGCGAGCAGGTAATCGCAATATCCGAGTGCGTGAACGATTACTTACATGATAATTACCAAGCCTATCTACAACGTCCCCCAGAAGTGATCTATCGCGGAGTTGATACCGAGGAATTCAATCCCAACATCTCGGTTCCAGCTGACTGGAAAGCGAACATTGAGAAGGAATATCCAAATCTAGCAAATAAGCAATGGCTTCTCTTGCCCGGCAGGCTGACTCGCTGGAAAGGTCAAGAGGATTTTATTGAGCTAATCCAGCGTTTGATCAGTAAGCATCATGATATTCATGGGATCATTCTCGGTGGGGCTGAAGCTAACAAGAGCCACTATGAAAAGGAACTGAAACAAAAAGTAAGAGAGAAAGGAATAGAGGGGCACCTTACCTTTGTCGGCCATCGTAGTGATATTCGTTATTGGTATAAGGAATCTCGTCTCGTGTACAACCTATCCAAACGACCTGAGCCATTTGGACGTACCGTGATAGAATCTGCAGCTATGGGAACACCCGTAATTGGATACAACATCGGTGGCCCCGCAGAGTCTCTGCGTGTTTGCTTTCCACAAGGGTTGGTAGAGCAAAACGATGCTGAAGCACTTTATAATCGCTCACGGGAATTGCTAAAAGGCCCAAAACAAAAAGCCTCCCTTTCTGAAGACTTTACCCTCAAGCGCCAAGCAGAACATACCATCGAAGTCTATGAAACCATGATCAAAAAGTCGCCCGGAGCCTGATATAGTGATTGATTTAGGCTACAGTAAGCCTTTTGCCAGTGGTGGAAACCGCTTTTGCTACCGCCATCCAGAGAAACCTCTGCTCTGCATAAAGGTTATGCGCCCAGGGCGCACCGCAGAATTGCTCGGACGAGCACCATGGTACAAAAAGTGGCGCGGTGAAGATGATTTTGATGATAATTTGCGTGAACAAGAAGGCTATTCGCAAAAAGCTATCCAGCAAAATAAAGAAGGCCTCTGGCAACATTTACCTCGCTGGTACGGGATACAACAAACCAGTCTGGGCCCCGGTGCAGTAACAGACCTTATCCTGGAGAGCGAGGGCAACCCAGCCCCTACCTTGCGCCAATATCTGAATAAGCATGGCCTAAACAGTGAAATAAGATCTGCCCTTGAACGCTTTGCAGCATGGCTCTTGGAGTATGGTGTACTGACCAAGAACCTGATTGCACACAATCTAGTTGTACGCAGGGAAAATGAAAAATTAGAAATTTATATTATTGATGGCTTGGGTTGTGCATCTTTTTTGCCCTTGCCTCAAATTTCTGACTTCTTCGCCAAACGCTACATTCAGCGGCGAATCCGGCGCATGTGGCTTCGAGTTGAGTGGGAGATTTCAGATAAGAAAACTCCCTGGAGGAAGTTTGAGTCTCAAGGCCTCAAACACTAGCGAAATGGCAAGTCGCAGCGGCGGAGTAAAGCCTGGGCACATAGGAGATATTGATCCAAAGGCTCTCGTCGCTTTTGTTTTGCCACCTCAGCTACTTGGTCACTAATAATTCCCTGGTCTACCAACCTTTGCACCGCAGCCCTGACTTTATTGGATCGTGCTCGACTTGGCACACGTATAACACCCACCTGGGCACTGCTCTGTAAAGATTCAAACAGCATAGAGATACTGTCTTCACTAACCCAAATTTGCTCAGCCGCCGCCATCTCTTCTTGTAACCACATGGGGGAGCAGGTACGCCAATCCACCATCTGGACATTGTCTACCAATAGTGAAGTAATCGTGCTCTCAGGAGTTCTGCGGCTATTGGACAACTGCCATTTAAGAGGTTGTTGAAGTAACTGATCCACTTGGTGATGAAGAGAACTGTCATCCCATAAATAGTGACTACTTGGTCCCCCCAGTAATATTAGCCCCCGCCCAGATTTTTTAGACCCTTGTGGCAAAGGGCCTGTCAGTGCACCCTGACTGAGAATCACATTATCTAAAGGAGGCGGGCGGTCGTGCTCTGGCACTATCGAAAAGTCAAACCAGCGAAATGGCAACTGTGGGAGGTTAATAGCTACTGCACGCCCCCCAAAACGGTGACGTGCAGCTAACATAGGCAAACGACTTCGGCGGCCAGTTCCAATCAGAAAATCCGGCTTAGGGAGCTTGGGAATCTCACCGGCAGTTCCGAAAAGGATATTAGAGGCCGCAATGGAAGTGGAGATATCAAAGCTCCTAACCTGGCCCACGAAACTACTTCGCAACCCAGTGATCAATGCCGCACTTTGCTTTTCGTGTGCGCGGTTACCATCTAGAAAGCACCATATTGTCAGTTGCAAAAGAAATCCTTGATATGCAAACAGAGGCCAATTATTAAACAAGTCATCAACTTACTGGCGCCAATTGCTAAAATCTTGTAGATGCTTTTACAGGGGCCGCCACTGTTGAACCCTCACCTCTTCCAGTATAACCTTCCAGCCGGTTGTGCGGATGCTTAGAACCCTGCACATCTAAAACTTATCAATGCACTAAATATATTACCTATTTCGAAGATTGTATCCATCTTAAGCTCCCCAGAGTATTGCTATAGCATTTACCGTTGGCAACCCATGGGCAGCTTCAGCAAGCCTTGTTTGCCTAAAGCAGAAACATTATCAACTACACACTTAGTTATGTCAGAAACTGGAAGTAACTCTAATCCACTCCCTCCAGCACGTTACCGAAGGCAAGATTCCAGGTGGGTCTCTATACCGCTCCGCATAGTTTACTTGGGGCTATTCCTTCTGCTTTGCGGTTTTTACCTGACTCCCAAGGTCTCGGGCGTACAAACAAGCTTCTATTTAACTTTACTGCCAGCGACACTTTTTCTGCTGCCTTGGAGAAAAGACTATTCGTTCATATTTTCATGGCAATTTGTTGCTTTTTGCAGCCTTCCTTTGATATTGGCACTATCCACTTTTTGGGCCGACGGTGCGAATGCTGATGTCGTGCGAGAGGCAACATACTACTGGAAGCTGGTACTCTATTTAGCGGCTTTTTACTGTGCGATATATCTATTATTAGAACAATATGGAGATGAAATTTTACGAAACCTATTACTTGCAATAATTGTAGTGGGATTAG
Organism: Microbulbifer sp. NBRC 101763; assembly: GCF_040371615.1. NCBI lineage: Bacteria > Pseudomonadati > Pseudomonadota > Gammaproteobacteria > Cellvibrionales > Microbulbiferaceae > Microbulbifer > Microbulbifer sp. NBRC 101763. Next base: position 217,292 of record NZ_BAABQV010000002.1, on the reverse strand, counting down.
TTTCCGGGATCGCCTCATTAATTGCATATGGTATTGATGGTGGGTTTCAGAAATTTTACCGTATAGGTGGAATATCTTTAGAAGGGAATATTGATAAAACCGGCATGCTATTTGGCTTCCACGCGTTGTTCTGCTGCTATGGAATCAGGCACTCCTCTCTATTTTGGCGCTGGCTATCTTGGACTGGATTAGTGATTTCCTGCACCTATATTTTTCTTTCACAGACCAAAATTCCGATAATAATGGCAGGGGTTGCTATTCTACTCTCAGCAACTCTAACTCCTTCGCGTATATTCAAAATACTTGTGGCACTGGTACTTTTTACTGCTATACCCTTTGCCTACTTTATTATGTTTGGTGACTTGCCGCTATTCCATCGAAGCGTCGCCTATTCAGCTCGCCTGGAACTATGGGGCAAAACTTTCGAAGAATTTATGCTTTCCCCTATCGTTGGCTCAGGGCTGGTTCACAAGCAATTTATCACGCTAAATCATGTACTGCCTCATCCACATAACTACCTCTTGGATGTGGCTCGCTTTACAGGCCTACTCGGCATCGCAGCTTGTGCCTGGCAGGGGCTAGGCGTGCTTTACACTGTCGCAACCAAGAAAAACCTACTTAGTTGGGTTCCAGGCTTATATGTTGCCTGGTTCCTGTTCGGTACTTTAGCGATGCTAATTTACGCCCAACAACCTTTGGTCAAACCTAACTACATCTGGTTCTTCTATTGGGCTCCTCTCGCAATCCTTTTGGCCCGCAGTTATCTTGAGCAAGGTAAACTCAGGCCCTCGGGCTCTGCTTACCAGCAGATCTACCAGAAACAAACTCCTCCAAATATTGAGTCAAACTGATGAATGTCACCGTTTTCGGCACCGGTTACGTAGGTCTGGTGCAAGCTGCTGTACTGGCTGAGGCCGGCAATAAAGTAGTCTGTATTGATATTGATAATGACAAAGTCGAGCGTCTGAAACAGGGGCATATCCCTATTTTCGAGCCAGGCCTTGAACCGATGGTGAAAAGTGGGATCAACACCGGCAATTTGTCATTCTCGACCAATGCCGCTTATGGTGTTGAACATGGAGAGCTTATTTTTATTGCGGTCGGCACGCCACCAGATGAGGATGGCTCCGCCGATCTTAGACACGTCCTTACCGTTGCAAAGACTATTGCGCAACATATGGACAGCAAAAAATTTATTATCACAAAGTCAACGGTGCCCGTAGGTACTGCCGACAAAGTCCGCGCGACAGTCGAACAGCAGCTAGCTGGCCGCAATAGACCCGATTTAACATTTGATATTATTTCAAATCCGGAGTTTCTCAAGGAAGGATCTGCTGTCTCAGATTGCATGCGCCCTGATCGCATCATAATAGGCACCTCTGAGGCCGAATCGGAGCAAAAACTCCGCCATCTATACGCGCCATTTAATCGCAACCACGAGAAGATTCTCGTTATGGATGTTAAAAGCGCAGAGCTGACCAAGTATGCGGCTAACTGTATGCTCGCTACCAAAATCAGCTTTATGAATGAGATGGCAAATATTGCCGATAAAGTTGGTGCTGATATCGAGGCCGTGCGCAAAGGTATCGGCTCTGACCCACGGGTTGGCTATCACTTTATTTATGCTGGCATCGGTTATGGCGGCTCCTGTTTCCCAAAAGATGTCAAAGCCCTGATTTCTTCTGCACAGCAATTAGGCTTGTCGGCGGACATCCTCTCTGCAGTCGAATCACGCAACGAACAGCAGAAACACTATCTAGCCGAGAAAATTGTGGGACATTTTAAGGGGAACCTGAAAGGGAAAACCTTTGCGCTCTGGGGCCTTTCTTTTAAACCCAACACTGACGACATGCGAGAGGCACCGAGCCGTATCCTACTAGAACGCTTGTGGGAGCAGGGTGCACGGGTTCAGGCTTTCGATCCAGAAGCCATAGAAGAGTGTCGCCGTATCTATGGAAATCGAGCAGACCTAAAACTCTGTGCATCAAAAAATGAGGCACTGCATAACGCCAATGCCCTGATTATCGCTACAGAGTGGCAACAGTTCAAAAGCATCGATACAGATGAACTGAAAGCAACTTTGGTTTCTCCAGTCATTTTCGATGGCCGCAATCAGTATGAGCCAAGCGAAATGCAGGAAGATGGATTTGATTACTATTGTGTGGGAAGGCCTGATACCAATGCAGCCCCATAATAAATAATATAATTACAAGTTTGATGAGTAATAAAAAACCCGGTTTTCACCGGGTTTTTTATTATCTCTGACCAGTATCTTAAGCAATTCGAATATTTACTTCAGGTGCATCAATGACATCGCTCAACCACCCCCGATGAGCGGCGCTACGTCCCTGAACCACATCGAAATAGAGACTCTGTAAGCGGCCGGTGATCGGCCCGCGCCGACCACTGCCAATTGAACGCCCATCTAGAGAGCTGATCGGCAGTACTTCAGCCGCAGTGCCCGTAAAGAAGGCTTCATCGGCAATATATACTTCATCCCGGGTAATCCGCTTCTCCACCACCCTGTATCCGCATTCCCTGGCGAGTTCAATTACAGTATCGCGGGTAATTCCATCCAGGCAGGAGGTAAGCTCCGGCGTATAGATGATACCTTCGCTAACGATGAAAAAGTTCTCTCCACTCCCCTCTGCCACATAGCCTTCTGGGTCTAATAGGAGCGCCTCATCACAACCGTTGCGCACAGCCTCCTGTAGAGCCAGCATAGAGTTGATGTAATTGCCATTGGCCTTGGCTTTACACATGCTGATATTGACATGATGGCGGGTATAGGAGGAGGTATTCACCTTGATACCTTGTTCCAAGGCCTCCGGGCTCATATAACTGGGCCATTCCCACGAAGCTACGATGACATGGGTTTTGAGACCCTCAGCACGTAACCCCATTCCCTCGGATCCGAAAAACACCATGGGCCTCAGATAGGCCTGATGCAGGTTATTCTCCCTCACTACCAAACGCTGAGCTTCATTCAGCTCATCAACATCGAATGGCATTGGGATATTCATAATTTTTGCAGAGCGAAATAGTCGGCGGGTATGGTCCAGCAAGCGAAAAATACTGGCGCCTCGGTCAGTTTCATAAGCCCGTACCCCCTCGAACACTCCCATCCCGTAGTGCAGGGTATGGGTCAGTACATGAACGCGTGCATCGCGCCAGGGGACCAGCTCACCGTCAAACCAGATAACGCCGTCGCGGTCGGCAAAAGACATGGGAAACTCCTACAAATCCTGAAAAACAGTTTAATCGGGCAGCAGGAGGTAGCCGGCCTTTAACCGAGCAATTGCTGCCAGTTTGTTTGAACGGTCTTTCTTTCCGCTGTGAATCGGTCATCGCTCACAATCCCTGGCCGTTGTTGTAGTGCCAGGCGATGACCCTCAGATCGGTAGGCTTTGTAGGCGTCGATCAGATGTCCAGCTTGTTTGGCTGGCATCAGGCCCGCGTCAATCAGACTTTCGAGAATGCGAATATTATCGGTATAACGCACTATCGAGGGCGCAGTTTGCGCCCAGGCCAGAGCAGCATATTGAACCAAAAACTCAATATCGACAACACCGCCCGCTCCGTGTTTCAGGTCGAACTTTTGATCATTGCTCTTATCGAGATGGGAGCGCATTTTATTTCGCATTGCGATCACTTCCTCGCGCAATTTCTGCTCATTTCTGTGCTCGCAAAGCAATCTCAAACGAAGCTCCTGGAAATCCTCACACAGGCGGCTGCTACCCGTCACCGGCCGGGCGCGCACAATTGCCTGGTGCTCCCAGGTCCAGGCACTCTCACGCTGGTACTTGTCAAATGCCGCCATAGAAGTGACCAGTAGCCCTGAATTACCAGAGGGCCTCAGGCGAGTGTCCACCTCATAGAGTGGTCCGCTCAATGTGCGCGTTTGCAGAATATGGATCAGGCGCTGCGCCAGACGGGTATAAAAACGCTGGTTATCAATGCTGGTATCCCCGCTAGTATTGAGCTGGGGGTCTGCATCATGCACAAACACAATATCCAGATCAGATCCATGGGCCAACTCGAGACCGCCAAGTTTACCGTAGGCGATAATGGCAAAACGCATATCCTCTACGGTAGCGCCTGCAGGCAAGCCGTATTTGTCCACCATCTGCGCCCAGGCCAGATGCAAAGATTGCTGTAGAATTGCCTCAGCAAGCCAAGTGAGGGAGTCGCTCACTCTCATCAGCGGCAGAGCCCCACTTACCTCCTGGGCAGCAATACGCAGGCTTTGACTCTGCTTGAAGTAACGCAACGCTTCCATCTGTTGCTCCAAATCAGCAGGATCAACGCGCAATAGTTCTCGACGCAGCTCATCTGCAATATCCTCCGCTGTAGCCGGCGCTAACAGGCGACGTGAATCCAGTAATTCATCCAGAAGTATCGGGTGGCGTGCGAGCTGCTCTGCAATTCGCGGGCTGGCACTACAAAGCCGCACTAGCTGGCTCAGTACCGGTGGGTTTTCATTGATCAAAACCAGGTAGGCGCTGCGGCGCAGTACTGAGCGCACTAGGGGCAGTACTCTAGCAAGCACCAGCAGCGGCTGCTCCTGTAAACTGGCTGCCGCCAATAGCAGAGGCATAAACTGGTCCAGGCGCTCCCGGGATGAAGCAGGCAATGCGATCACCATTGGTGAGTTGGATAGCTCCCGCAATAGATTCAGGGCCTCCCCAGCAGGGACAAAGCCAGCATCCGCCAAGCTCTGCAGGTTGATCTCCTCACTTCCCGGCTCATTACAGCTGCCCCAAAGCCCCTGCCATTCCTCCGCTACACGCGGCTCAGCGATCTCCTCCGGAGGCGCGATTACAGTATCGAATTCACTTTCGACTACATTGCGCACCGATGCCAACTCCCCGAAGAGTTGTCCCCAGTCATCTCGCCCCAGGGCATAAGCAAGCCGCTGACGTTCCTTATCATCTTGGGGTAATGCTTGAGTTTGCTGGTCTCGATAAGCTTGTAGCGCGTGCTCAACCCGGCGCAGTAACAGATAACAGTTTGCCAATTCAGAGGCTACACCGGGCTCTACATGCCCATCACTTTCCAATAGTGGTAGGAGCTTCAACAGGTTGCGTTCACGCAGTGCCGGTTGGCGGCCACCGCGAATTAACTGGAACGCCTGGGCGATAAATTCGACTTCGCGAATACCACCTCGACCGAGCTTGATATTGTCTGTTAGGCCTTTTGCACGCACCTGGCGTTGAATCAATGCCTTCATCTCCCGCAGCGCATCGATCGCACTGAAATCGATATAGCGACGATAAGTAAACGGGCGCAGCAGCTCCATCAAATCTGCCGCAACTTCCTTATTACCGGCCACAGGACGCGCCTTGACCATGGCATAGCGCTCCCATTCGCGTCCCTGGGTCTGGTAGTAGTCCTCCAGTGCAGCAAAATGGCTCACAAGCGGGCCACTGTCTCCATAGGGGCGCAAACGCATATCCACACGAAACACAAAGCCTTCGGCATTAATAGCATCCAATGATTTGATTAGTCGCTGTCCCAAACGCTGAAAAAACTTCTGGTTTTCCACGCACTGTTCGCCATCTGTGTGGCCGGGTTCCGGATAGGCAAAGATCAGGTCTATATCTGAGGATAGATTCAGCTCTCGCGCACCCAGCTTGCCCATACCGAGCACTACCATAGATTGCGCACGCCCTTCTCTATCCCGCGGCTCGCCGTAGCGCTTTACCAGCTGGGAATGGTGCCATCGCAGCGCCGTATCAATACAAAGCTCCGCCAACTCACTCAGGCGCAGGCAAGTCCGTGGAATATCCCACTGGTCGGCAAAATCGCGGAATATCACCTCCGCGGTAGCGCGATTGCGCAGAAACCTCAGTGCGCTGTCGAGGCTCTCATCACTATTGAAGTCTGGCAGTGCAAGCCCAAGATCCTCAGCTTTTAACAGCTCAACCAAGAACTGAGGTTGCCGGCAGCAATGACGGTGAAACAACTCAGAACCGATAAAGCTTCTTGCCAATCCCGGCTCTAGGGCCCGCTCTTCTGTAAGCCTCTCCACCTCATCACTAAAAGCAGTGCCCGCCTGTTCGCACCAATCACTCCACAATGAATCCAGCTGGTGTTTGAGTGACTCGGGGCAATTGGCGTGGTCGAACATGGGGTATCAATCCTTAGAGCAGCTATGAGGCTGGTGTGCCTGCTCATTTTTTCCTAGGCCGAATTCAATTTTGAAGCCAGCAGCTTAGAACAGCTAGCTTCTTAATACCTCCACCTGTTCTTCACCAGCTAGGCAATCCAGCTCCAAACTTTAAAACGCAATGTCTGGCGGCGGAGCTACACGCAACACTTCCGCAACGGTAGTCAGGCCGGCTGCCACTTTTTTGGCACCTGAGAGACGCAAGCTACTCATACCCTCTCGCATTGCCTGACGACGCAGCTGCTGCAGATCGCAATCAGGGGTAACCTGTGCCTGGACAGGCTCACTGAACGGCAATATTTCGTAAATGCCTTGACGTCCCAAATAACCGGTATTACGACACTCCAGGCAACCTATCGGTGCATATACCTTTTCCGGGAGCGGAGCCTTCCATGGGCGCACCAGGGATTGCCAATCGGCCTCTGCTATCTTATCCGCACGCTTGCATGACGGGCACAGGGTGCGAACCAGTCGCTGCGCCATTACCCCGAGGATGGTCGATTTAAGTAGGTAGTGAGGTAACCCCAGGTCAAGCAATCGAGTGACCGCCGTAGGGGCATCGTTGGTATGTAAGGTGGAGATCACCAAGTGCCCGGTAAGCGCCGCCTGTACCGCCATCTGCGCTGTCTCAAGATCCCGGATCTCCCCCACCATAATGATATCCGGGTCCTGGCGCATCAGGGTCCGAATACCCGCGGCAAAATCGAAACCGATAGAGTGGTGCACCTGGGTTTGGTTGAAGCTCTCTTCAACCATTTCAATCGGATCTTCCACCGTGGAGACATTCACCGCGCTGGTAGCCAACTGTTTGAGGCCTGTATACAGAGTGGTGGTCTTTCCCGACCCCGTAGGCCCTGTTACCAGTACAATGCCGTTGGGACGCGACAACATTTTTTGCCAGCGGGACAAATCTTCACCACCCAAGCCCAGGTCACTGTAGGAGCGCGCCAGCACTTCGGGGTCGAAAATTCGCATCACCAGTTTTTCACCAAAGGCTGTAGGCAACGTAGAGAGGCGCAGCTCCACTTCACTGCCATCGGGCCGCTTGGTCTTGATACGTCCATCCTGGGGCTTTCGCTTCTCAGCCACGTTCATTCGCCCGAGAATTTTCAGGCGGCTGGTCACAGCAGCATTCACCTGATCTGGCAGCTCGTGAATAGGGTGCAGCACACCATCGATACGGAAACGGATTCGCCCCACTTCCCGCCTTGGCTCGATATGGATATCACTGGCGCGCTGGTCGAAGGCATGCTGCAGCAGCCAGTCGACAATATTGACGATATGTTGATCGTTGGCCTCGGGATCCTTTAGGTTGCCGAGCTCCAGCAACTGCTCAAAATTGTTCGCAGTAGATGTACCTTGCAGGCCGCTGGCCCCAGAAATGGAGTTGGCAAGGGAGTAGAACTCCACGCAATAGCGCTTAATATCTGCGGGGTCCGCCACCACTCTGCGTACCATACGGCCACTGGTGTGCTCCAACTGCTCTTCCCAGCCCCTAGCGAAAGGCTGTGCAGTTGCAACCAAGAGTTCTTCTGCTCCCGCTTCAACACATAAGATCTGATGGCGCTTGGCAAACTGGAAGCTCATCACCTCGGTCACCGCACTCACATTCACTTTAAGCGAGTCAATATGATAGAGGGCATGAGAGGAAATATCTGCTAACCAGGCACTGAGAACTTCGCTGTTCAATAGGGCTCCGGGGGCTTTCCGGTTGGCGAGGTCGCAGCTTGCGATGTAGCTGAGAGGGTGCATTTGTGCCTGCTCAGCAGTACGCGGAGTACCTACAATCCGGTTAGCATCCTGCCTGCTCACATAGCCCTGACCGACAAGGTCATCCAGCAGCCCATGTAAGTCCAGCAGCCTGTCCGCGGCTTTGCTCTCTGCCATTGGTAAACCCCCTTTATTCTCATATGGCGACGCCGCATTGTAGCCCCATCCTCAGGGTACAACAGTGCATCGTTAACGCACTATTACCGAAGTTGCTCCGATTGGGGTACCATGCCGCCGTTTCGCACCCTGAGCAATGGAGCTAACCATGGCCCTGTCGAATATTGCCAATCTGTTTGGCCGCTCTCCAATCAAGCCGATTGAGAAGCATATGGCTACGGCCCACGAGGCTTCAGCCGATCTGATTCCGTTTTTTGACGCACTGATCAAAGGTGATCTGGAAGAGGCGGAAAAAATTCAACTGCGCATCTCTGCCACAGAAAACCGCGCAGATGACATCAAAAGAGATCTGCGCCTGCACCTGCCGGACAGCCTGTTTATGCCGGTCTCCAGATCCGATCTGCTGGAGCTGTTGCACGCGCAAGATGAGGTTGCCAACACCGCGCAGGATATCGCCGGGCTGGCAGTGGGCAGGAAAATGCAAATCCCACAAAGCCTGCAGCCGCTCATGGCCACTTTTGTTGAAAGTGCTGTGGCGACCTCATCCCAGGCACTGCGCGCCATTAACGAACTGGATGAGCTGCTGGAAAGTGGTTTCGCCGGCCGTGAGGTCACCATCGCAAAGCGCATGACTGAAGAGCTGGACGAGCTGGAGCGCAAGTCAGACAAGCTGGAAATTGAAATTCGCGCTGCGCTTTTCGCCATAGAAAAAGACTTACCGCCGGTGGATGTAATGTTTCTCTACCGCGTTATTGAATGGATCGGCGAACTAGCCGACCGCGCCCACAGCGTGGGCAACCGATTGCAGTTGTTGTTGGCACGTTAGGGGGTTCAGCGTGGAAATTATTAGTCAATACGGCCATATTCTGTTGATTTTGGCCTGTGTCGCAGGCTTCTTTATGGCCTGGGGCGTTGGTGCAAATGATGTCGCCAACGCCATGGGTACATCTGTGGGCTCGCGCGCACTGACTATCAAGCAGGCGATCATTATCGCCATGATTTTCGAGTTTGCCGGTGCTTACCTAGCTGGCGGAGAGGTAACTGCCACCATTCGCAAGGGTATTATTGACTCGGAAATCTTTGCCTCGCAGCCAGAGTTGCTGGTTTACGGCATGCTATCTGCCCTTCTCGCCGCCGGCACCTGGTTACTAGTGGCGAGCATCCTCGGCTGGCCAGTATCGACTACCCACTCAATCGTTGGTGCAATTGTCGGCTTTTCTGCAGTTGGCATCTCTGCCGACGCTGTGGCCTGGGGTAAAGTTGGCAGTATTGTAGCCAGCTGGGTGGTTTCTCCCCTGCTAGCTGGCACTATCTCCTTCCTGTTATTCCGCAGCGTTCAGCGGCTGATTCTCGATACCGAAGATCCATTCAATAACGCTAAGCGTTATATTCCCTTCTACATGTTCGCTGTAGGCTGGATGATCGCGATGGTGACCCTGACCAAGGGCCTGAAACATGTCTTGAAAGATGCCAATATCCAGCTGACATTCGTGCAGGATGCAGGCATCGCAGCCATTGCCGGTCTTATTGTGGCGGGTATCGGTATTGCCATGCTCAAGCGCGTGAAGCGCGACCCCTCCGCAGAATCCGAGAATCGCTTTGCCAATGTGGAGCGAGTCTTCGCGATTCTGATGATCTTTACTGCCTGTGCCATGGCTTTTGCCCACGGCTCTAACGACGTGGCCAATGCAGTAGGCCCACTCGCAGCGGTTGTAAACACTATCCAGAGCGGTGCGGTAACCGCCAAAGCCACTATGCCCTCCTGGATTCTGCTCCTTGGTGGCCTGGGAATTGTTGTGGGTCTTGCCACTTACGGCTTTAAGGTAATGGCCACTATTGGCAAGAAAATTACCGAGCTGACTCCGAGCCGCGGTTTTGCCGCCGAGCTGGGGGCTGCCGCCACCGTCGTTCTGGCCTCGGGAACTGGACTGCCAATTTCCACGACCCATACCCTGGTTGGCGCAGTTCTCGGTGTTGGCCTGGCACGCGGTATTGGCGCCCTGAATCTGCGTATGATCACAACCATTGCAGCTTCTTGGGTAGTAACTTTGCCCGCGGGTGCCGGTATTGCAATCCTGTTCTTCTACTTGTTTAAAGGTATATTTGGCTGATAAGCCAGTCTTAGGCTTTAAGAAAAGTCGATTAGAGGGAGGCCCCAAAAGCCTCCCTTTTTTATTGCCTCTAAATTCGCCATCTACCTGTTTGAGCTACGCTGTTGCAACGCAGGGCAAGATAGCCTGCCCTTTTATCAGCCGGGAATTCCAGCCTCTCCAAGCAATTGGCCTCCACTGCAATGAAGACTACTAACACATGCCAATGGACTGTCGGAACCTACCTCGCGCAGAGGTTAAAAGATGCGGGAGTCCGGCATTATTTTGCTCTACCTGGCGACTATAACCTGGTACTGCTGGACCAGCTATTGATGCACAGAGACTTACAGATGATCAGCTGTTGCAATGAGCTAAATGCTGGCTATGCCGCCGATGGCTATGCACGTGCCACTGGTGGGCCATCAGCGGCGGTGGTCACATTCTCCGTTGGTGGATTGAGCATGATTAATGCCGTTGCAGGAGCCTATGCCGAGGACCTACCGCTAATCGCTATCTCTGGTGGGCCAAATACCAATTCTGAAGCTGAGTGGGAATACTTGCATCACACATTGGGCAAGGTCGACTATAGCTATCAGCGAGAGATGTATTCCCGCATAACCGCAGAAACCGTGATCATCCACCACCCCTCACTGGCACCCGCCGCTATCGATCGCGCAATTGATACGGCAATGTTGCGCCGCAAACCGGTATACATTGAGATCGCCGCAAATGTCGCCAATGCTCCAACTTCCGCACCCATACCCCGCGGTTTTGCCAGGCGCGCTACCAGCGATCCCGATTCCCTCAACGCTGCAACCAAGCATGTTGCCGAATTCCTTAATGCCGCTGAGAGACCGGTACTGATCGCCGGAAGTAAAATCCGTGCAGCCAATGCCCGCATCGCCCTTCGCGATTTGGCCCAAAGCTGTAGTTACGGCCTCGCCACCATGCCCGATGCTAAGGGCATAGTGTCTGAGGCACACGAGAACTTTATGGGGATCTATTGGGGGCCAGTGAGTACGCCAGGTTGTAGTGAGATAATTGATACCTCCGATGCGCTATTGTTCGCAGGACCACAATTCACTGACTACACAACTACCGGACACCAACTGGGTTTTGAAAAAAGCCGGGCAATCTTCTGCCACCCGGCCTCAATACAACTCGGGGAGACCTGTTACAGCAATGTGCACATGAACGACCTGCTTGAAGCTCTTGTAGGACAACTCAAACCCAACGATGGTGCACTCAAGGCCTACCGAAGAGTCAGCAGTCCAAAACACATTCCTCAGCCAGGCAAAGCCAAGACTCCACTATCTATCCGGCAACTGTTTACACGAATACAGAAACTGCTCGACCGTAAAAGCACTTTGCTGGTGGAAACAGGGGACTCATGGTTTAACGGTATGGAGCTATCCCTGCCTGAAGATGCACAATTTGAAATCCAGATGCAATACGGGAGTATTGGATGGTCAGTAGGAGCGACTCTTGGTTACGCACTGGGGAAGGACAAAGGCCGCCTTATTTCCTGTATTGGCGACGGTTCTTTCCAGCTGACTGCACAAGAAATTTCCACCATGATCCGCTATCAGGTCGACCCGATTATTTTCCTGATCAACAACGGTGGCTATACCATTGAAGTGGAAATCCATGATGGCCCTTACAATAAGATTAAAAACTGGAACTACGCCCAATTAGTTGAAGTATTTAGTGCGGGAGAAGGTGATGCCTGGGGCTGTAAAGTCAGTACCGAGGGGGAACTGGATAAAGCTATTAAGGAGGCTAAAAGCCGTAAAGGGCTCTGCCTGATAGAAGTGATCATCGACCGCAACGATTGCAATGTGAATCTGCTGCGCTGGGGGAACCAGGTTGCGCGTAATAACGGCCGAGCAAACCGAAGCATGTAAAAAAACCAGGTAAAATGAGAACTACGTTCAGCTCTCAAGTAAGAGTATTAGTCGCCCAGCCTTAGCCTCTATTTACAAAATCTAAGTGCTCTATAGCACTGCTTCCAATTGGCTAGCACGCCGGTAATACTACTTTTCCTGAACATAATAATGTCCATTACTTAAAAGCTTACGTCTTATCCATGCCACTGCTACTCTTTGTCACCTTCCTTTGGGCCCTTTCCTTCAGTTTGATCGGGGTTTACCTGGCCGGCCAGGTGGATAGCTACTTTTCCGCAATGAGCCGGGTATTACTCGCCTCCCTGCTATTTTTGCCCATGTTGCGGTGGCGTCGCTCAGGCACTCGCATTGCCTTAACCCTTATGACTATTGGTGGTGTACAGCTTGGGCTGATGTATTTGTTTTATTACCAGTCATTCCTACTTCTGAGCGTCCCGGAAGTCCTGTTGTTTACCATATTTACTCCTCTGTATATTGCCCTTTTATACGACCTCCTCAAGAAACGAGTCTCTTTATGGAATCTGGCAATCGCACTATTAGCAGTTTCCGGGGCAGCTATTATTCGCTGGGATAAACCGAATGGCGACTACTGGAATGGATTCGCCATGGTCCAAGGGGCAAATCTATGCTTTGCACTGGGCCAAGTAGCCTACAAGCAGTTCATGCAGCACCGACAGCCACTTGAGCCCAGGCAAACTTTCGGCTGGTTTTTCCTGGGTGCCAGCTTAGTTACCGTGACAGCCTGGACACTATTGGGTGAAGCCAAATATCCGCAAAACGAAATTCAGTGGGGTGTACTAATCTGGCTAGGGCTGGCCGCATCAGGGCTTGGCTACTTTCTTTGGAACAAAGGCGCTACCCAGGTTTCCGCCACAACTTTGGCAGCTATGAATAACGCCTTGATTCCCGCGGGCTTATTGGTAAACCTGTTAATCTGGAATCGAGAAGCCGATATCACAAAACTGGCAGTGGGAGGTGGTGTAATTACCGCAGCCGTAATAATTAGCGAATGGCGCAACAGGAAAAGGGAGATCCACTATGGCGAGTACCGCAGTACCTAACCTCAAGGAGCAACTGCGCCAGCTTGTTGGCACTCCGAGTATCAGTGCCACAGATCCAGCGCTCGATATGGGGAACCGACCGGTGGTGGAACTATTGGCAACCTGGCTGGAAGCCCTCAATTTTAAAGTGGAATTGTTGCCCCTGAAAGGCAACCCTCTCAAGGCCAACATGATCGCCACTTTGGGCGGCAGCTCCGATGGCAATGGCGGACTGATTTTATCCGGACATACCGATACAGTGCCTTATGATGAGGGCCGATGGCAGTCCGATCCTTTCAAGCTGATAGAGCGAGACAATCGCCTATACGGCCTCGGTAGTAGCGATATGAAAGGGTTCTTCCCCCTTGCCATTGAGGCGGCCAAGTCCTTCTTAAATAAGCCTCTGCGCCAACCCCTTACGATTCTTGCAACGGCCGACGAAGAGACCTCAATGGCTGGGGCACAGGCATTGGTCGAAGCAGGGAAACCCCACGGGCGCTTTGCGATAGTAGGTGAACCCACCGGCTTGCGCCCTATACGCATGCACAAAGGGATAATGATGGAGGCAGTGCGAATCACCGGCCAGTCCGGTCACTCTTCCAATCCCAGCCTTGGCGCCAATGCCTTGGAAGCCATGCACTCAGTAATTGGAGAGCTGATGTCTTTGCGAGCCGAATGGCAGCAAAAATACAATAACCCGGGCTTTGCCGTACCTGTCCCAACCTTGAACTTGGGCTGCATCCATGGCGGCGACAACCCTAATAGAATATGCGGCTCTACTGAATTGCAATTCGATGTGCGCCCACTACCAGGCATGCATCTGGCAGACCTGCGCGCTGAACTGCAAAAACGTCTAGCCAGCTGTATCGACAACGACAGAATTCGCCTGGAAGTGATTTCCCTATTTCCAGGTGCACAACCTTTCGAGCAAGAGCAGAATTCTGAGCTGGTGCAGACTGCAGAAAAACTCTGTGGCCATACCGCCGGAAGCGTCGCCTTCGCTACAGAGGCTCCCTACTTGAAGAGCATGGGCATTGACACTATTGTGCTGGGTCCAGGTGATATTGACGTAGCCCATCAGCCAGATGAATACCTTGGGCTAGAGCGTATCAATCCCATGGTGGATATATTACGCAAACTGATAGCCCGCTTCTGCCTATAAGCACAGCACCCTAACTCGGCATACAGCAGGAGTCTGGGCACTTCGCCTGGAGTAGATAAAACCTCCAATACTTGTCTTTAAGCTGGCAAGTACCTCAGTAAACGGAAAGGCATTAGTGAGCGACGATAGCGCCTCCCTCAACTGGTTCCGCCATGCGGCACCCTATATTAACGATCTTCGCGGTCGCACCCTGGTGATTGGAGTCCCTGGTGACGCCCTGGAACACACCAATTTCCGTAATTTAGTGCATGACCTAGCGCTACTCGCCAGCCTCGGCGTGCGCTTGGTAGTCGTTCATGGCGCCCGCGCCCAAGTGAACCGGGCCCTTGCTGAGAGCGGCATAGAGAGCCGCTTTCACGACAATAACCGGGTCACCAATCGAGAGAGCCTGGAGATAATTAAAGCTGCGGTGGGTAGATTGCGATTTGATATCGAAGCCGCATTTTCACAGGGTCTACCTGACTCCCCTATGGCCCGCTCAGCTTTGAAAGTGATTTCCGGTAACCTGGTTACCGCACGGCCCTGCGGAGTGCTTGATGGTGTCGACTTGGGCTGGACAGGTACCGTTCGGAGAATGGAAGTCAATACCATTGAGCAAGCCTTAGACCAGGGTGCGCTGGTATTGCTCTCTCCACTGGGCACTTCGCTGACAGGGGAACTGTTCAATATCAACTACCTCGACCTGGCAGCGGAGGCAGCGCGGGTATTACGAGCAGAGAAGCTGGTACTGTTCCGCGAACCTGCCCAGTTAATCTTGGACGGTAACCCGGTTCACGAACTCAGTATTGTACAGGCTGAACAAGTTTCTGCTCGAGTACGAAGCAAAGCTCTAGGGTGTGCCATACGCGCCTGTAATTCCGGGATCGCTCGTACCCATTTGCTCAGCTACTGTCAGAATGGCGCTCTTATCCAGGAGCTGTTTCGCCGCGAGGGTGCCGGTACCATGATCTACCGGGATAGCTATGAAGTGGTGCGCCGTGCGCGTATCACCGATGTTGGTGGCATTCTCGGCCTTATTCGCCCGCTGGAGAAGCAGGGTGTCCTGGTACGTCGCTCTCGGGAAAAGCTCGAAGCAGAGATTGAGCATTTCACTCTGGTAGAAGTCGATGGGACCCCGGTGGCTTGTGCTGCTCTCTACCCGATCAGAGATGACAGCGGGATCACATCAGCAGCGGAAATTGCCTGTGTGGCCAGCCATCCCGAATTCCGCGGCGGTGGCCGTGGCGCCAAGTTGATGCGACACCTGGAGCGTCAGGCCCGCACCCTAAATGTCGATGAGCTCTATGTGCTCACCACGCAGACCGAGCATTGGTTTATTGAGCAGGGGTTTAAGCAAGTGGCGATCAAGGACCTGCCCACATCTCGCAAGTCTCTCTACAATATTCAGCGCAATTCGCGGATTCTGCGTAAACGCATCACTGCCAGCCCTCCTGCATAAACCGCTCCATCCGCAATTTTCATCCTAGTAAGTCGCGCAACTTGATCAAGTTGCGCGAAAATATCCCAGATATCGGATTTTTTTGATAAGCTGACGCTCTAATTTACACAGCCGGATGCTTGTACCATGCCCAGATATCGTTCCCGTACCTCCACCGCCGGACGCAACATGGCCGGCGCCCGGGCGCTGTGGCGAGCCACAGGAATGACCGACGCCGATTTCCACAAGCCGATTATCGCCATCGCCAACTCTTTCACCCAGTTTGTGCCGGGCCACGTACACCTGAAGGATATGGGACAACTGGTGGCAAGGGAGATAGAGCGAGCCGGTGGTGTCGCCAAGGAATTCAATACCATCGCCGTAGATGATGGCATTGCCATGGGCCACGACGGCATGCTCTACAGCCTGCCCAGCCGTGAGATTATCGCCGATTCAGTAGAATACATGGTCAACGCACACTGTGCTGATGCCCTGGTATGTATATCCAACTGTGACAAGATCACTCCGGGAATGCTGATGGCCGCTCTACGTCTGAATATCCCGGTTATTTTTGTATCTGGCGGACCAATGGAGGCCGGTAAAACCAAGCTGGCCGATCATAAACTGGATCTTGTCGATGCGATGGTGATCGCTGCTACGGATACAGCAACTGATGAAGAGGTTGCAGAGTACGAGCGCTCCGCCTGCCCTACCTGCGGCTCATGCTCCGGCATGTTCACCGCAAATTCTATGAACTGTCTGACTGAGGCACTGGGCCTCTCACTGCCAGGCAATGGCACCCTGTTGGCCACCCATGCGGACCGCAAAGAGTTGTTCCTGCGCGCAGGACGAGAAATCGTTTCGCTAACGAAGCGTTACTACGAAGAAAATGACGAGAGCGCCCTGCCTCGCAATATCGCCAACCGCAGTGCTTTCATGAATGCCATGGCTCTCGATATCGCCATGGGTGGCTCGACCAACACGATATTACATCTACTCGCCGCTGCCCAGGAGGGCGATATCGACTTCAACTTACAGGATATCGATCGACTCTCCCGCGAGATACCGCAACTGTGCAAAGTCGCGCCTAACACAGAGAAGTACCATGTTGAGGACGTCCACCGAGCCGGTGGGGTAATGGCGATTCTCGGCGAATTGGAATCTGCTGGGTTAATTGATGCCTCCCTGCCCACAGCCTACGGTGGCTCATTAGCGGATGCACTAAAGCAATGGGATATCTCTCGCACCGATAAGCAATCGGTGCGTGACTTCTACCGGGCTGGTCCCGCGGGAATTCCCACACAGACCGCATTTAGCCAGGCCTGCCGCTGGCCAACTCTAGATGTCGATCGCCAGCAAGGCTGTATTCGCTCAGCCGAGCACGCTTATTCTGCTGAGGGCGGGCTGGCAGTTTTATTCGGCAACCTGGCCCCTAATGGCTGCGTAGTGAAAACTTCCGGCGTAGACGAGGCGCTTTGGCACTTTGAAGGCCCGGCTCATGTGGTTGAGAGCCAAGAGGAGGCGGTTTCGCATATTCTCAAGGGCAAAGTTCACAAAGGTGAAGCCGTGATAGTCCGCTATGAGGGCCCCAAAGGCGGCCCCGGTATGCAGGAGATGCTCTACCCCACCAGCTACCTGAAATCCAAGGGATTAGGGGAACACTGTGCATTAATTACTGATGGTCGCTTCTCAGGCGGAACTTCCGGCCTCTCTATCGGGCATGTATCACCAGAAGCAGCTTCTGGTGGCACTATCGCCTTAGTGCGAAATGGAGATCCAATACATATTGATATTCCCGCCCGAAAAATAGAGGTCGCGATTAGTGATAAGGAGCTCGAGAAACGCCGCCAGGATATGGTCAGCCTCGGCCCACAAGCCTGGAAACCGGGTGAATCTCGCCCCCGCAAGGTTAGTAAAGCTCTTAAAGCGTATGCGTTACTCGCCACCAGTGCTGATCGGGGCGCGGTGCGAGAAATTGATTGACTAAAAACATGAAGTAAAACGGCCCTCTTTGAGGGCCGTTTTTTTATTTCATTGCGCCAACTTATAAGTAATACGATTACGCACACCATAGCGCTCTACAGGCTGACCGTCTTCCATTTGCGGCTGGTATTTAAATCGCTCAGCCGCTGCCAGTGCCGAGCGATTGAATACATTGGTAGGGTTCCCAGCGCTGTCGAATCCCCCAACTACCTGGGCATCACGCACCGCTCCGGTTTTGGTTATCGTAAACTCCACAACTACGTAACCCTCCATGCCTCTGCGCATAGCCACACTAGGGTAACGCGGTGCGGGCTTATAAACAGGAAGAGGTTCTCTCGATACAATAACCGGGTTACCCCCAGTTTCAGCAACCGGCGGAGCAACCGTTGGTATGGTATCTATAATCTCTACGTCTCTGATCACCTCAGTGCGCTGAATTGGTGGCGGAATATCCTGAGGGCTGGGCGGTGCCTGGTACTCTTTAACCGTTACCACCTTTTTCTCAGTGATATCTATTGGTTGAATCGTCGGTAACGGCTTAGCCACCGGCTCCACAAAATTAGTGGAAATCAACTGGCTCATTAAAAAAATCAACCCGAGAGTTATCAGGGCAGCATAGGCCAAACCTTTGGCATAGCCAGAAAGCTGATAGGTAAGTAGAAATTCAGGGCTGGAAATTGGCGGGCAAGCTCTATCCATAACACCTCTCCTATTATTGTTAGGGTGCAAAAACGGCATCTGGAGTGCCGAAATGGAAAAAGCTGATCAGCTGACTCTAATCATTAGTCAATTCACGAAAAAATGCAAATAGTCCATTAATACAGGTTATTTAGCCTGGGCAATTGAGAGAACTCTAGAAAAGAAAAAAGGCCATACATTTCTGTATGGCCTCCTAAAAAAAGGTAAATAATTGAAGGAAATTAAATCGCTAACTGCTCTTCACGCTTTTTCTCACCCTCAACGTAAGCGATCCACTGCTGCGCAGACTTTTTAGAGCGCTCATCTTTTGAAGCTTTCTTGAGACTTACCAAAGCTGCGTCATAACGTTTCAGGTTAGCATTAGCCATACCCATCACGATGTGAAGCTGATCGACACGCTTAATTTTGCCTTTTGCAAAAGCCTTCTTGCCCATCGAAATGGCTTTCTCATTCTGATCCAGATCCAAATAGATACCGGCCAAACGTGAGTAAATTTCCCCTTTGTCTGACAAGCTAGCTGCAGCCTCCAGCTGAGGGATTGCTTTTTGCAGCTCCTGAGCCATCTGGTAAGCCTGGGCTAAAGTCTCCAGGTTCTTAGCTGTTCGAGGGATCTTCTTCTCTTTAATACCTCTGGCAATAACCTTGGCACCTTTATAAGGCATTTCATGCCCCATAAAGAGATAGCCCATGTTCAGTAAATCCCGATCTTTCTCCAAAGCACCAGCAATATAAGCTGCTTCCATCATATGAAGCTGGTCTTTGTCACGCTTAAGCTCACCGTACATAGCTGCAAGAGTTTTGTAGTACACCGGCTTCGGGTAATACTGCACTAATTTTTCCAGAACACCCGCTACTTTTTTGTAGTCGTTGCGCTCGAAATACACAAACTGCTGCAACCCGTACCAGCCTTCCTTCGGTACCTTGCCCTCTTTCTCATACATGGATACCGCTACGTTGATATCCTTCAGTGCCTTAGCTTGGTCACCAACTTGGTTATAAGCCTGAGCACGCAATGCATAAGAATCTGCAGTAATACGATCAGAAACCTTGAACCACTGGTTCAAGTAATTGATCGCCTGCTTATAGTCTTCGGTTACGAAATAAAGTTGGGCCAAGGTAAACAAAGTGCCCACTTCAAGTGCTACTGGCAGGTTTTTTTCACCCTGACTCAGCACTTTCTTGAAGTAAGGAATAGCCTCTTTGTAGCGCTCGGTACTGTAGTAAACCACACCAAAGAAATTGTACATCTGTGCTATTTCATAGCCATTGTACCGTTTCTTGCTCGCATCCATTTCCTTCAGCGCAGCAAGAGCACCCGCCCAATCCTCTGCATCTGCAGCTTCCTGGGCCTTTTCCAGTTTTTTATACGCCGCTTCGCGCATTGCCGGAACTTTACGGGTCTTTTCTTTACTAGGCTTTTTTTGCTCTTGTGCCTGTGCCGAGGCGAAAGATGCGGAAACACCCGCTGCTTCAAGCACGGTAACACTGACTGCTGGTGCCAAGACCAGGGGCAGCGCTACTGAGGTGCGCAGAGCGAGCTTGGACAAACTTTTGCTAATGCTTGTCAACTTCATAGTGCTTCCCCTTAGTTTTTGGCCATATTAAAGCTGATCTTAGTCCTTACATTGGGAACTTCGGTCGGCTTGCCATCGACTACCCGCGGCTTGTACTTGTATTTCAGTGCAGACTTAAGCGCAGCTCTGTTGAAAACAGAAGTAGGCTTACCATCTAGCGTGAAAGCTTCAATTACGATGGGGTCACGTACAGAGCCGTTTGTGGTCACCGTATATTCCACAATCACATACCCTTCCATTCCGCGCTGCAGGGCGCGTCGAGGGTACTGAGGCTGCACCTTAACAATTGGCAGATAATCCCCCTCACCAAAGCTGAAGCCCGACAACTTGACGCCGCCACCTGCTCTAGGGGCAGCAACACTGATACTGGTATCAATATTCGGGTCTTCAAACTCAGGCTCTGGCATCTCCGGCGGAGGCGTTTCTGGCTCCTCCGGTTTCACCGGTTTGGTCGTATCGTACTGTGTT
This sequence comes from Microbulbifer sp. NBRC 101763, assembly GCF_040371615.1. Classification (NCBI taxonomy): domain Bacteria; kingdom Pseudomonadati; phylum Pseudomonadota; class Gammaproteobacteria; order Cellvibrionales; family Microbulbiferaceae; genus Microbulbifer; species Microbulbifer sp. NBRC 101763. The sequence continues at coordinate 196,899 of NZ_BAABQV010000002.1, read as the reverse complement.
TCGATCTTCTGCTCAGGCATCACCACATCGGCAACTTTGAATTGCTCCTTTTCCTCTGGAGCCTTCATGTTTGCCTGAATCAGCTGATGCATGGTGAAGATGAGGCCGAAGGTGGTGGCTACCGCCAACGTACCTGCCCCAAGAAGTCTTACCGGATTCATAGCTGTTAACTCTTTTCTGTCGCGACCGAAACTTTCTTGATGCCAATTTTCCTGGCAGCTTCCGCAATCAGGGCAATCTTCTCAATACTCGCTTCCTTATCGGGCTGAATTACCAACCACCCTTTTGGGTTTTCCGAGTAGAGGCGCTCCAGGACAATTCTCACCTGGCGCTCATCAACCTTATCTTTGGCAATCCAGATCTCATCACTGTCGTTGATCGCTACCAGAATAGAGGCGGCCTTGAGTTCAGCGGTTGTCGCATCCGGCTTCACAACATCAGCACCCGGTTCTTTAATAAAAGTCGCGGTGACGATAAAGAAGATCAGCATGATGAACACCACGTCCAGCATGGGCGTGAGGTCGATAGCACCCGCTTCTTCTTCTGCCGTATTTTGTCTTTTGCTCATAGCAACTCTCTTAGCGAACTTTCCCGCGAGGGGCTCCAAGGGAGCACCCTCGGTGAAAATATCTGGTTGGCTAAACCTTCACAGCAAATAAGCTCGCCTATTCGCTTATGTGTGCTTAGTGGTCCATCGTCAGATGGTCTTCCAGCAGCTGAGTCTCACGCTCTGCTTTCCGGGCAAGGTAAGTGTTGGCAAATACACCTGAGAGGGCCGCAACCATTCCCGCCATTGTCGGGATAGTTGCCATGGATACACCACTGGCCATCTGCTTGGCGTCACCACCACCAGTAATCGCGAGAACATCGAACACATTGATCATGCCCCAGACCGTACCCAGCAGCCCGAACAAGGGCGCAAGGGCAACACAAGCCTGGATCATATCCATATTGTCCTGAATTTTCTCGGATACCCGGGAGATCATCGCGTAGCGGATCTGGTGGGCCCCCCAGGATTTGCGCTCACCGCGTCCCTCCCATTGGTCAACCACACCTTGAACATCAACCTTCAACGCTTTGTTGAAGTAAAAGACCCGCTCAAAAATCAGCGTCCACATAAAGAAGGTCAGGCCGGCGATCAGGAACAGTACTGGCCCGCCCGACGCCATAAAGGCGTTGACGGCGGCCCATGCGTCGATTAATGCGTGCATGTTGCCGCCTCCTCTTATTTACGCTCGGCGTTTTCCGCCACGATACCGGCACTCTGCTCTTCCAGAATATGCAGAATACGCTTGGCGCGGCCGTTAACGATGGTGTGCATCAATACAGTCGGGATAGCAACACACAGACCGAGAACGGTGGTAATCAATGCAGAAGAGATACCACCAGCCATAGCTTTAGGATCACCAGCACCGAAGATAGTAATCGCCTGGAAGGTAATGATCATACCGGTAACGGTACCCAGCAGACCCAGCAGCGGAGCTACCATTGCAATAATCTTCAACAGGTTGAGACCGGATTCAATTGCTGGGCGCTCTTTCAGAACGGCTTCTTCCATCTTCAGCTCTAGAGTCTCGCCGTCGACACCTTTGTTTTCTTCAGCTACTGCCAGTACACGGCCCAGTGGGTTATTCGTATTAGGGGTAGCTGAACGCAGCTGAGCACTTACCTTGGCACTAACACCGGTCAGAACAATCAGGCGGAAAATGGCCAGCAGCATCGCAAATACACCAACTGCAGTGATGATATAACCTACGATGTCACCCTGGTGCCAACGCTCAACAATATCCGGGCTGTTGATCATGGCTTTCAGGTAGGAACCACCGGTAGGACCAGTCGGGTCAACACCAAATGCACTGAAGCCAGCTGTGGAGGCCTGCAGGCTTTCTGCCATACCCTGGAACTTGGCATCCGGCTGACGGATCAACTCAGCCATTTTGTAGGCTTTATTCATCTCCAGGTACTTGCCGTTGGAAACCAAGTTGAAGTTACCAACACGCACAACTTCCTGCTGAGCCTGTTCTCCGCTAGGCTTGATCACAGTTGCGTTGAACTTAACAACCTTGCCAGACTCCACGGTCTCACGCTGAATCTCAAACCACAGGCGTTCGATCTCTTCGATAGTGGGCAGCTGAGTAGCGCTGTTCATCTTTGCCAGCAGGCCATCAATAAACTCGGTACGGCCAGGATACTGGGCAGATACCAGAGAAGAGCCAACATTCGCTCTCAGGTCTGCTGCAGTAGAGGACATATGGCCGAATAGCTCTTTCAGGGAGCCCAGACGCTCGTCCAGCTGCTGGCGCTTCTGGTCAACAGCAACTTCCTGTTCCTGGTATTTCTTTTCCAGCTCGGCAGAGCGCTTTTCTTCCGCCGTGCGAGTGTCTTTGGCCTTGTTCAGCAGAGATTGCTGATTAGCTTTCTGGCGACGGAAATCAGCTTCACGCTGTTTGTGCTCTTTGGATTCAGCAATTTTGGATTGTTGAACCATTTTCAGCAGATCGTCGAGGGAAGCTGCTTTCTCTTGGGCAACAGCAGAGAAGCTGATCAGGCCAGCCGCTGCTGCAACTAATACGCGTTTGGCAATAGAGGATTTCATTGCGCTGCCTCCGGAGCCGGGATCGGCATGGTCATGATGTCGATAGTGGCCTGCTTCTTGGCGATCTTCAGGCCATTCATGAGGGCGCGGCGATATTCGCCAGCATCGATTTCAACCCAGGCTTTCTGGCCTTTATCGTAGGCAAGAGAGATCTCGGAATCGGTAGTCTGAGCCAGCAGAGCGATACGGCCGATCTGCAGCACGTTTACTTCGCGCTCCTGGCCATTTACATTCAGGGAGTCACCGTAAGTGTCAATCTTACGCGCGTACTCCGCTTCGAAGTTGTACAGCTCCAATACCTGACGGAATTTCTCCGCAACAGTAATATCGGAACGGTCCATATTGTTCTTTACACCTTCGAGGTTTGCCATGCGCTCGTCCAGTTTGAACGGGGCATCCAATTCGATGAACTGCTCCAGACCTTCCAGCATGCGCAGGATCAGCGGCTGGATTTGACGTTCAATGACAGTAACGTTGGCAATAGATGCATCCAGTTCATTGATAACCTGGAGCTGGTTGGCCAGCTGCTTTTCCAGCTGACGGTTGTATACGCGCAGACCATCGATTTCTTTATTGACCACCTTGAAGTCCTGCAGCAGGCTGCTAGTTTCTTCGGCAATCTTGTCGATGCGCTTTTGCGATGCCTGGGCCGCAGTGGTTTTCTGCTGGCCGACGGCGAGTACGTTATCGAGAGTATCCGCAGTGGCTACGCTGCCGTAGAGCGCGCCGGCAGACAGCGCAGTGGTCAGCGCCACAGCCATGAATCGCTTGGTTTTCATTAGACCCCCCAGTGGGTTCAATATTTCACAACATGGTCGCGATGAGTTAGCTGCCACAACGCGGTGTCCTTTTGTTTTAAAAACATTGGTTAGAAGACAGCTAAGAGCCGCACATTGTAAACAGCCGATTTGATTATTCAAATGCCGATTGTCAGCATCGGCCCGCATGGGTAGCAAGGTAACAACCGGGTAACAAAACCGGGTCACTTGCACACATTGGCGGCGGTGTTCCTTGTGTAGGCTGTCGCAGAATTTAACAGATTGATCAACTTTTAATCAAATTGTTTTTATTTAAATCTGTCGTACTGAACTAATGCGTAGTTGTACTCATTCTTGTCTGAAGCAGGGTAACACTCCCGCACCACTTCGACCCATGAGTCGTCAATCTCTGGGAAGAAGGCGTCCCCTTCCACATCGGCATCCACCTCGGTGATATAGAGTCGCGCTGCCATTGGTAGGGCCTGGCGGTAGACCTGCGCCCCACCGATCACCATCAATTCAGCCACACCTGCCAGTGAGGCCCGCTCACCGGCAAGGTCCAGGGCGGACTCCAGAGAGTCCACCACTTCGACACCTTCAGCTGCCCAATCACGATTGCGGGTGATCACGATATTGACGCGACCCGGTAGAGGTCGGCCGATAGACTCATAGGTTTTGCGCCCCATCACTACAGGTTTGCCCATAGTCGTGCGCTTAAAGAACTGCAGATCACCTGAAATACGCCAGGGGAGCTCATTGTTTTTACCGATAGCACCATTGCGCGCTATAGCCGCAATCAGGGCGATAGATGTATCCATACCTCTCCCCTTAAACCGCGACCGGTGCCGGTATATGCGGATGAGCCTCATAGTTTTGCAGCTCGAAATCTTCAAAGCGGAAGGCGAACAGATCTTCCACATCGGGGTTTAGTTGCATCTTTGGTAGCGGCAGAGGCTCACGCTGCAATTGCAGCTCAACCTGCTCCAGGTGATTGGAGTAGAGATGAGCATCACCAAAAGTATGAATGAACTCGCCCGGCTTAAGGCCACAAACCTGTGCCAGCATCAGGGTTAGCAGGCTGTAGGAAGCAATATTAAAGGGGACTCCGAGGAAGATATCCGCGCTGCGCTGATACAGCTGGCAGGACAACTTACCCTCAGCCACGTAAAACTGAAACAGCGCGTGGCAGGGAGCGAGCGCCATACGCCCCTCGCGGGCATTATCTGCCGGGGAAATCCCCTCATCGGGAAGATCTGCCGGGTTCCAGGCACTGACAATCAGGCGCCGGGAATCGGGACGGGTTTTTAATTGGTGTACCAGCTGTTCAATCTGGTCGATTTGACGGCCATCCGGTGTCGGCCAGGAGCGCCACTGATGGCCGTATACCGGACCCAGATCACCATCTTCTGCGGCCCACTCATCCCAGATTCTTACCCTATTTTCCTGCAGGTAACGGATATTGGTATCCCCCCGCAAGAACCAAAGGAGTTCGTGGATGATCGAGCGTAAATGGCACTTTTTCGTGGTAATTAGCGGAAACCCCTCCGTGAGGTCAAAGCGCATCTGATACCCAAAAACGCTTAAGGTGCCGGTGCCTGTACGGTCACCTTTTTCCGTGCCGTGATCGCGCACATGGCGCATTAGATCGAGGTACTGCTTCATCTATTGCTATGCTCCGCCATTAACTTGGGAACGCGTCCGCTTATTGCCATTTTTACCACTACGCCCCTCTGGTAGAGGCTGGGTTCGGTAACTCCACACCAGCAGAGCGATACCGGCCAAAATCATCGGCAGGCTCAGAAGCTGGCCACGGGTCATCCAGCCAAAAAGATCGAAACCGATATGACCATCCGGTTCCCGCACAAATTCCACGAGGAAGCGGAATATGCCGTAAAGCAGAACAAACATACCGCCTACGGCAAGGCGTGGACGCGGTTTACTGGAAAACCACCAGAGCACAGCAAAGAGCACAAGCCCTTCAAGAAATGCCTGGTAAAGCTGGGAGGGGTGCCTGGACAGCAGCTCAGGATCGCGGGGAAATACCATGCCCCAGGGGCCTTCAGTCGGCCGGCCCCAGAGTTCCTGGCCGATAAAGTTGCCCATCCGGCCCAGTCCCAAGCCAATAGGCACCAAGGGAGCCACAAAGTCGATTAGCACGGGGAAGGTTGTACCAATTTTACGGGCGTAGAGAACGGTAGCCAGCATCACTCCCACCAGGCCTCCGTGGAAGCTCATACCGCCCTCCCACACTTTAAGCAGCGAAAGCGGATTCTCAATCAATTGCGGCAGGTTGTAGAAGAACATATAACCGAGTCGCCCGCCAACAACTACGCCTATTGCACAGTAAAGAATTAAGTCTTCGACTTCTGATTTAATTACCGGAGACCATGGTTTGGTGCTGCGACGCAGTGCCAACCACCAGGCTGCGATAAAGCCGAACAGGTACATCAAGCCATACCAGTGCACTTTTAATGGGCCAATAGCGATGGCCACCGGGTCTATTTCAGGGTAAGTCAGCATGGGGGAATCGAGATTGTTTGTTAAGCGCGTATTATGGTCGCAAAGCGCCCCGCAGCGAAAGGGGCGCGCCCTTCCCCACCTCCCAGGAAGCCGCTATGTGCCTACTACTGTTTGCCTATCGCTGCCACCCCGAGTACCCACTCCTGTTGATCGCCAATCGAGATGAATTCTACGCTCGTCCTACCGCCCCAGCAGCGCAGTGGAACACGGGAAGCTTGGTAGCCGGGCGGGATTTGGAAGCTGGCGGCACCTGGGCAGGCATATCCCCCGGCCGTGTCGCCGCAGTCACTAATATCCGCGAACCCGGCACACCCGAACCTGACAATGCGCTTTCCAGAGGGGAAATTCCGGTTAATTTTTTGACTGGCATGAGTACACCAGAGCAATTTGCCAGGACCCTTCAAGGGCCTCGCTACCGCGGCTTTAATGCGCTGCTATTTGACCTGAGAGCAGAACACCCTCTCACCTGTGCCGGCAATCGCCACACTCCATTTTTATTTACGGCAGGGGTTCACGGAATTTCCAACGGAGCACCAGATGCCCCCTGGCCCAAGGTCGAAAAGGGAAAGGCCGGTTTAGAACGGATTGTACAAAATATCAAGGGCCCAATTTCCGGCCATAACTTCGTAGAGCCAGCCCTCAGCTTGCTTCAAGACAGACAAAGAGCTGCGGACGCAAACCTTCCCAAAACGGGTGTTGGCCTTTCCCTTGAACGAGCCCTGTCGTCAATATTCGTACAGATAAACCATAGGGAAAAACTTCTGCCAGCCGACACCAAAACAGATAACTTGACTGGAGGTTACGGTACTCGCGCCAGCACCGTAGTCGCTTTTAATCGAAATGGCGCCAGCCAGTTATGGGAACAGACCTTTGAAAATGGTGAGCCGCAGGGACCCTTGCGTCACTTTTGCCTCGCTCCTCCAGAGCCATAAAAACCCCATGAAAAACTGTGACTTAGCCCACTTTTCACATTTGATTAGCCGTATCTAATCGTACAAGCACTCACCCACTAATGGAATTATTTCCGCCAAATAGAATAAATGTGCATGGTTGATACAGCTAGATTGTCGCTTTTTTCTTTCACACTTAATCTAAGAAGAAGCAAACGCCAAGCAAATTCCTCATTTGTTGCCATACTTACTTTCACAGACTGAAATTGGTTGATATTCGCGCAAGTGCGGCGCCAATTGTGGTCTAAATAAGAGGATGTCGCGCGGGACGCATGACAAGTGCGAGTCAACGCTGAACACCAAAATGTTTCTGGATGGGCTCGCCACAGGTTGGGAAGGTATGAACGATCTGGCGCCCGGTATTATCCGCAAGACAACCCCGGGCCCCTGCAGTATCGCTGAGGTACCATGTCTTATTTCAACCCTGAGCTCCGCAAACGAAAATCCATTCTGCCCCTGCTAACCCTGGGCACTCTTTGTGTCTCTATTCTCTATTATGCCTTTGCCGCGAACCAAGAAACGGTGCCGGTATTGCCTGAAAACGCCGTACGACCTCACTTGGTTCACTGGCTGGAAGAAAACCCTGACGCTTGGCCAGCCCAGGATCCTATATTCAACCCTGCCGCGGTGCGCAGAATTTACCAGCGCACGGATTACCGTCTACTGTGGTTCGATAACTACAACCTGAGTGAAAGCGCCAACGATCTGTTGAAGCAACTCACAGCAGCCAGCTCAGGCAATCCCAGCAGCATGGTGGATTACCGCTACCATCTCGGTTATTTCGACCGCACTTTGAGAGACACCCCCCAGCGACTGCAGATGGCCGCAGTTCTCGATATCCTGCTCACCGACGCGTTTGTCTCCTATGCCCAGGACACCCAACTGGACCGGCTAAGCCCCAAGAGTCGACCACGTCGCGGTATCACTCCTGTGTTCCGTGATGACCAGGGATTTCGCATGGTTGCTCTGATACAACCCAGCCAGCGAGAGACCAATGAACATCGTGGGCGCAAACATTTTCGCGGCTACAACCGAGCGCGCATTATCGGCAGCACCCCACGCAGCCGCCATTACTCACGCGATTACGAAACTGACCGCGATCGCAATTATTCCAGCTCATCAAGCGCCAATCGCAGCTACAACCGCTCACGACACAGCTCTTACCGAGATAACAATGTAAATGGCTCTGGAGCCGGGAGTAATGGCAGCCGCGTATATTACAATCAAGGCCGTAATGCCAATGGTCGGGGAAGCGAGGCGGTCCCGCGCACGGAAAATAGCGAGGGGCCCTACTTCGAGGAGAATAAACCCTACGGTAGTGATGCATATGCCTTGAGAAATGAGCTTGAACGGCTGCGCAAAATCTCTGCTAGCGGGCGATGGCGTCCCATTCCTCCAGGACCTGTTATGACTATGGGAGCACGCCACCCCCATGTGAGCCACCTGCGGGATATGCTCTCCCTGTACGGTGACTATTCCAGTCGCTACAGTTATGGGGGCGTCGACCCCAACCGATTCGACCGTGGACTGCACGAGGCAGTGCTGCGTTTCCAAAAGCGCCATGGCCTTAAACCCGATGGAATTGTGGGCCGCGGCACGCGCAAACGGCTCAACCTCTCCCCTACTGCTCGGGCAAAAATTGTTGAGATGAATATTCTCCGCAGGGAGGAGTTGCCGGCCAATCTTGGGGAGCGCTTTATCCAGGTCAACATTCCCGCTTACCGTCTCCAATACGTGGAGAACAACCAGGTAAAGCTGGCCATGAATGTAGTTGTGGGTAAGAAAAAACATGCAACGCCTGAAATTACTACGAGGGTTAGCAAAGTAGTGTTCAATCCCACCTGGACTGTACCACGCAGTATCCTGGTGAATGAGATCCTGCCCAAAGCGCGCAAGAACCCCACCGGCATGGAAAACATGGGCTATCGGGTGGTTAGTGGTAGAGGGGAGTATCTACCGCTCACATCCCAGAATCTCTCGGCGGCAGGCGCGGGTTCCTACCTGATGCGCCAGATGGGCGGGGAGGAGAATATGCTCGGCCGGGTGAAATTTGAAATCCCCAATAAACACGATGTCTATCTGCACGATACGCGCGCGCGCAAATTATTCTCGCTGACCGACCGGGACTATAGCCACGGCTGTATCCGGTTGGAGAAGCCACGCCACTTGGCTGAGGCGTTATTGCGTCCACAGGGCGAATGGGATCATTGGCGTATAGACAAGCTAACTGTCGGCGAGGAAACCACCGAAGTAGACCTGAGGCAACTGGTCAAGGTGTATATCACTTATTGGACCGCCTGGGTGGATGGTCAGGGCAGGCTGAACTTCCGCCCTGATATCTATGACAAGGACGGACTCAGTGATAACCAGTTCTAAGTTATCGGGGCGGCCCCAGGGCCGCCCTTAGCCTCGTGAAAGTAATACCTATATACCTTTTCCTGTGAGTACCAGCAGCATCCATTCCCCATAATTATTTAGAGTTTCACGGTCACAAGTTACCACTGTGAGCAGAGTGATCATTTCCGGTGATCCTTCTTTGCTTACAGGGGTGACTTATGGGTGTTGGCTTTTTCCCTTCTCGTTTGCGTGTTGCACGAAAACCGATGAGGTGCGGTTGCGCAATAATATTGGCTGTTGCACTGGGCCTTGAGCAGTCGATAGCAGTCGCCGCGCCAGGAAACGCCAAAAAAGATGATTCGATTGAGGGCGTTTCTGGCAGTGATCCTTTTTCCCCTTACGGCCGTCAATATGCCTTGCTAAGCGAGGAGCTGGCGCGCTACAGCGCCTTAGCGGAGGGGGAACAGTGGAAGCCCCTATCTAAAGGACAACCTATAACTCCCGGAAGCCGCAGCCCTAGGGTCGCGCAGCTCCGCAGCCTGTTGATGCTGTATGGCGATTACCGACCAGAAGACTTTGCTGAAACTACCGAAAAAGGCAGCCTGGAAGCTGATGTCTACGATAAGCCCCTGCAGCAGGCAGTACGCCGGTTTCAAAGACGCCACGGCCTGAAAGCCGATGGACTTGTGGACGAACGCACTCGCAGTCGTCTCAATACCAATCCCGCCGAACTGGCACAAATCCTGAGCGCCAATCTTCAGCGCTGGGAACAACTGCCCAAAGACCTGGGGCCACGCTATATCGTTGTTAATATCCCGGAATTCAGCCTCCGCCTGATCGACGGTGATCGAGAGCAGTTTCGTATGAAAGTGGTAGTGGGCAAACCGAAGCACAAGACTCCACTGATCGCCACGCGTATGACCCGCCTGGAATTCAATCCAGTGTGGCGTGTGCCGCCGAGTATCGCGCTGAAAGAACTTTTGCCAAAAGGCAGCTCGGCCCTGAGCGCCAAGGGCTACCGGCTGGTCAACCACCGCGGCAGGGCTGTTCCCTTTACCAGAGGTAATGTCGCTGGCGTTCGCCGAGGAAAAGTAACGCTGCAGCAAAAAGGTGGACCGGGCAATGCACTGGGACGGGTCAAGTTTGTTATACCCAATCGCCAGGCAATTTTCCTGCACGATACAAACAGCAAGCACCTTTTCAAAAAAAACCAACGCGCTTTCAGTCATGGCTGCATTCGTCTGGAAAAACCGCTGAAGTTTGCCCGCATGATGCTGGCTCAACAAAATCGCTGGAATAGGGCGCGCATAGACCGGGCACTGATGAGTAGCCGCACCCACGGCGTACAACTGAAAAATCCTCTTCCGGTCTATATCGCCTATTGGACTGCCTGGGTGGATGAGCATGGACAGCTACAGTTCCGACCGGATATTTACCAACGTGATAAAGCCGGTGCGGGGACAAACCGTGGTTAAGCACAAGTATCACCACGGGAGTTATTTATGGTCAAGATTCCCCGCCATCTAGGGCTAGCAGCCTTACTCAGTTTGGCTATCGCCTCTGCGACGCCAATACACATTGCCATGGCAACTAAGGAATCTGTGGCTCTAAACCCAGTCAATATCAGTAATCAACTGCGCTCTGAAGCCAACCATTATCGGGAGATTGCCAAACGCTGGCGGCCCATTAATGAAGGGGGCCCTCTTCAGGCAGGGGATAAAGACTTACGCGTGCTGCAATTGCGCAAATTGCTTGAACTATATGGAGACTATCGCGGGCAACCGGGACCTGCGTCAGCCCCTCAGAAGGATCACTTGCGCTTCGACAGCGCCCTACAGTCAGCCCTTGAAAATTTTCAGCGCCGCCACGGACTTCCCGCCACCGGGGTTGCCGATAATGAAACTCTCTCCGCCCTGTCAGTTTCCCCCGTTGAGCGAGCTAGGCAAATGACCCTGAATGCGGATCGCTGGGACCAACTATCCCTTCCCGAGGATGGCCGCTATATATTGGTCAATATTCCCAGCTACCGATTGCAGTTGGTCGAGAATGGACAGGTTAAGCTGGACATGAAAACGGTGGTTGGCAAAAGTAGCACCCGTACACCGAACATGCACAGCCGTATTACCAGTGTCGTCTTCAATCCCACCTGGACAGTGCCGCGAAGCATTCTGATTACCGAACTCCTCCCCAAGGCGCGGCACAACCCCGCCGCCATGCACCGTCGTGGCTACCGAGTAGTTCAATATCGTAGCGGAGCCACATCACCAATTACCGATGAAAGCCTCGCCCGTGCAGCCGGTGGCCACGCCACCTTGCGTCAGGTGAGCGGTCCTGACAACACCCTCGGCAAAGTAAAATTTGTTATTCCCAATAAGCAGGCAATCTTTCTACACGATACTCAGGCCCAGAGCCTATTTTCAGAACAACAGCGAGCATTCAGCCACGGGTGTGTACGGCTCCAGCAGCCGGAAGAGTTAGCTTACTCACTTCTTGAGTCTCAGGGATGGGACAGAACTCGCGTTGCCCAGGCCACAACCGGCAGTGAGGTCCTCAATGTTCCGATCAAGCCCGCCCCACGGCTTTTTATTGTCTATATGACAGCCTGGATAGATACCCATGGGCGCCCACAGTTCCGTCAGGATATTTATCACCGCGATAAACATCAGGCCCCTCTGAACTAGCTCCACAAGTGAGTCCGATTTTTGACAACCTGAAAATGATCTACGCTTTAAAACCTAAAAAAATAGTGAAATAAACGCGAACAAAATTTTAGTTATCTGGGCTAAACGTTTTTGTAATGAAAGAAGCACAGCGCTTTTACGGTATCTTTAGGAAAAATCTCAATTCTTAAAAAATCAGATTCAAAAGCCCCATAGCGCTAAGATATGGAATTGAACAACTTGATTTTCTTTCTGGTTGTTTAGCTAAAGGCTCTATTTCGACTAAAAAGTCCAACACACATTGAATACTGATAGAGTTACAATTCTCAAAACTGTAAAAACGGCTGCAGCCTACGGTAGTTTTTAAGTACTGAAAAAAGAAGGTCGCAAAGGCAACTTTAGCCACAAACCCCAGCTAAGATTTATAGCAATGGGTAACCGAGATCGCAGAATTCTATAGCTTTGCAAGAATTAAAAAAGGAGTACTGTGGCCAACATTCTTATTTAATAAAAATATGAAGCATCCTGCAGAACTTTTACTTACACCAATCAGGCGCACTCTTATCCACAACCATCACATCGAGATAAGGTATCTATCTGAAGGATATGTAGGAATCATACCCTCAATGTTGTATATACATGTACATACATTCAAAGGGGAAGGGGTAATAGAGAGAGGTGGACTTTCTCCCATGCTACATAGGGCTTTCTAACAACCTACCAGCAGCACTCTTCGTATATTTGAATAGCTCTCAAAAGAGTAGGTAATAGACCTCTCACCGTGTCCGAGCCCCACTTTTCTATCACTTTCCCAGCCCTATGGAACCTAACAGTCGCAGAAAAATGTTTTTTTAACGTTGGCAACAAAATGACAACGCTGTCTCATTGCTAACAGGTATCCTTGAGTTATTTCTGGAAAATTCCCACCCGCCGGTAGCATAAGAGAAAAAATTTACCAGCATAGCGGTATGATTATTTCCGAATTAGCAGCTGCAAATTTGTAACAACTGGTTATTTTTTGTACATTTTCCGCCGTACCCGGATGCGCTATCCGACGCGCTCCGAAGAGAATTAACGACGAGGCGGAATTATGAAGAATCCATCCAGACGTCGATTCCTGGCAGTGACCTGCGCAACTGCGGCGGCGGTCAGCGCCGGACCGACTTTCGCTAAAGTAGGTAGCTCCCGCACCCTGAAGATGCGCAACCTGCACACAGGGGAGAAGCTGGAGGCCGCCTACTGGGCTAACGGAGACTACAGCAGTAATGGCTTGAAACAATTCAACAAATTGCTGCGCGACCACCGAGCCAACGAAGTGACTCGAATGGACCCGAAACTGTTGGATATCGTGTATAAGCTGAAGGAAAAGTTCAATTACACAGGTACCATCGAGATTATCTCGGGATACCGATCGGCCAAGACCAACGCCAAGTTGCGTGCTGCAGGCCGCGGAGTTGCCAAGCGCAGTTACCATACTCGTGGTATGGCCCTGGATATCCGCATGCCGGGCGTCCCACTGTCAAAACTGCGACAGGCGGCACTGGCTCTAAAAGCAGGCGGTGTTGGCTACTATCCGAAAAGTAACTTCGTCCATGTAGATACTGGCCCTGTACGTCGCTGGTAAGACTGAGAAAGTACTCCAAATCAAAAACCCCGGCCATTGCCGGGGTTTTATTTTGATCAGTTCCCTATCGTAGGCAGGGATACCGGCATAACATCCTTTTCCGATAACGGAACCTGGGTTGTTCCTGCCATCAAACCCGCCATACGTTCAAGCAGTTTACGCGCCTGCACCAATTGCCCCGGCTCAGCCAGCTCAAACGGATCCTCCATCTTCAGCAACAAGGCCTCAAAATCCGAAAAAGTCTCTTCCAGTGCACTGACCTGATGACGGTCAAGCAATACTTCCGCCATGCCGCCACCACCGGTAGGTATCCAGTTGGACTGTAAAGTCGCCATGATGCCCAACAGAGCCTGCTTAGAATCCGCAGCCCGACCACTTTCCACGTCACTCTCTGATCCCTCGGGAAGGCGCCGTAATACTTGTTCATCAATTACCTGAGTATGCGCAGCACGAATTTGCTGTAGCCGTGCTACAGGCCCCAGAGACAGATACTCACGCGACAAATTATTGGCTGAAGTCGGCCAACGGCGCGCGAGACCGGCCATATCCTCTTCCATACCCTTGGCAATCAGCCGGGTCAGTTCGCGGCGACGATTCACCGCCAGCGCCTCAGGTTTCTCACCGTTACTATCGGGGATAAAGTCCTCTGCAGTGCGCTCTCCCGTGGGCCCCCAAAGCATGACTTCCAAGGCATGAAACCCCGTACTGGCTTCCTCATGGGCGGTAAGCCTGTGTTGCTTACGTAAATTAGCCAGGGTCAGCTCGATTGCAGTGTCATTGACAATGCCGCTGTCTGAATACCCTGGCACCGTATCCAGGTAGCCAGCCTGGGCTGGCCAACTGTCCAATGCCAGCATCAACTTGCGCCCCTGGCTACGCAAGTCCACCGGGGAAAACGCCAACTGTATATAGGGAAGGGTTGCCGCAAACTCCCGGTGTGCATCCAGCCAGGAGAGCCTGGCCTCTTCAAGCTGGTCCTCACTGGGATTTGCCAGTAGAGCTTTAACTGCGCGCTGTAAAGTTTCCACTGATGCATGCGTGTGGAGTACCTGGGCCTGTCCCGCCTGCCAAATTGCCAGAGAAAGGTCTGAGGCCGCCTGTTCACTGATCTGTTGCGGCGCCACATCCCGAAGAGTCTTGGGCGGTTCCACGGGCTCCTTCTCACATCCCAATGTGAGCGCCAAGCCACCGAGCAAGAGCACCACAACCAGATACCGAATGCTATGTCCGTTCACTCAATTCCTCATTATTCCCATCACCGCAAAGATCTTGGCTACGCAATTCAGCGGCTCTCCCGCAAGCTGATAACTGGCCAACCGCGCGCTTCTGCCTCTACACGCAGGCGCGCGTCGGGATCTACAGCCACCGGGTGCTCCACTTCGGCCAATAGGGGCAGGTCATTAATGGAATCGCTATAAAACCATTTCTCCCTGCTTTCAAACTCTGGGTTATGCGCCAGCCATTGGCGCAGGCGCAGCACCTTGCCGGCCTGGTAACAGGGCTCTCCGACAACCCGCCCAGTAAACCGGCCCTCTAATTCTTCGGGCTCTGTAGCCAACAACGTGTCTACTCCCAGACGCGCGGCAATGGGCTCTACCACAAAACGATTAGTGGCTGTGATAATCATAATGTGATGCCCTTTGCGGCGATGTTCGCCGATCAACTCCTGCGCCGCAGGCAACCACAACTCACTGACCACTTCCTGCATAAATTCGCTCTGCAGGTTTTCCAGTTGACCGCGTGAAATCTGCGACAATGGTTCCAAAGCGAATTCCAGATAGGCAAAAATATCCAGATCACCACGTTGATAATCCTGGTAGAAGCGGTCATTGGTGGAGCGATAGCGCTCACTATCCACATGCTCCCGATCCACAAGGAACTCGCCCCAGGCGTGATCACTGTCTCCACCGATCAATGTATTATCGAGATCAAATATTGCCAGATGCACCGCCAGCTCCCCCGTAAACTATAGATTCCCAAAGGGTATTTCACCGCCATGGTTAGGCCACCATCAACGTAGCGGCAGTCAATTTTACCTCGCACTTGCCCGTATCACACGGACTACGTCACTGAATTGCTGTAAACCCACCTCTGTGGAACAATGCGGGACAAGTAAGTGCTGCGCACGGCAACACACAACAGTATTGAGGACGGTATTTTGGGCGACGGCAAGCCGGCACAAGCCGGGCGAAGAAACCGCCGTAGGCCCGCCAAACAGTCAAATCGCACCGATAGCCCCGCAGCCAACAACCGCAACCGGGGCCAGGGTAGCGAAAACAGCAGCAATATAGATACCGAGGGTTTCCGCCCCAATGTCGGTATCATTGTGCTGAATGTCCGCGGTCAGGCACTGTGGGCTAGGCGGGTAGGTGGCAAGGACGCCTGGCAATTTCCCCAGGGAGGTATAAACCCAGGCGAAACCCCAGAACAGGCGCTATATAGGGAACTGTACGAGGAAATTGGCCTTACTCGCGATCAAGTCAGTCTGATTGCCTGTACTCGTGGCTGGCTGAGATATCGCCTGCCTCAGAGACTGATTCGTCGACGCTCTGAGCCACTGTGTATAGGGCAAAAACAAAAGTGGTTTTTGCTGAAGCTGGAAGCGCAGGAGTCCTCTATCAGCTTCGATAATGGCTACAAACCTGAATTCGACCACTGGCGCTGGGTGAATTATTGGCACCCACTGAGTAAAGTAGTCACTTTCAAGCGCGAGGTTTACCGTCGTGCTTTGACCGAGCTGGCCCCCCAACAGCTTCAGCTGGAAAGACGCTGGCTGCGCGACAAGGGTGAGTGACCCGAAACCTGCTCCTGGTGCGGCTCCGCACCTCCTCTGGCCCCAGGTTAGCCCTGGGCCTATAAATTTCTCCGTTGATTGGCGAGGACAGGCCATTGCTCGGATCTTTACGTAGTATCGTTCAAGAAGTAAACACCGCCAGAGACCTTCCTGCGGTGCTCGAAATTATTGTTCGACGTGTGCGTGAAGTAATGCATACCCGGGTCTGCTCCGTATACCTTCGTGACAAACAATCCGGAAATTATGTCCTGATGGCCACCGATGGCCTGCTCCCAAGTGCCGTGGGTCAAGTGCACTTGGCGCCTGGCGAGGGCCTTGTGGGCAACGTGGTTACCCGCGAAGAGCCCATTAACCTGGAAAAGGCCGAAGCTCACCCCGCCTTCCAGTATTTTCCCTCCACTGGCGAGGAGCGCTTTAGCGCTTTTCTGGGCACGCCGATTATTCACCACCGCACCGTACTTGGTGTTTTGGTTGTCCAGCAGGAGGAACAGCGCCGTTTCGATGAGGGTGAGGAAGCCTTCCTGGTCACGCTGTCCGCTCAATTGGCCGGGGTTATAGCGCATGCGGAGGCCACCGGTATGCTGGCCACCATCCGTAGGCAGCGCCAGGAAACCCATTTCTCCGGTATTGCCGCCTCACCTGGCATTGCCATCGGTCGTGCACATATTGTCACCCCCCAGGCCAACCTGGCCACCGTGCCCTATTCCCTGTGCTTGGATATTGAGGACGAACTCGCCTTATTCCAGCAAGCACTCAGCACTGCCAGGGAAGAAATCCGCGAAGTAGGAGAAAGGCTCAAAGGAGACCTGAACCGCGAGGAGCGTGCGCTGTTCGACGCCTATATCAGTATGCTGGACGATAACTCTCTCGCCGTTGAAGTCTGCGACCGTATCCAACAGCAATTGAGTGCCCCCAGGGCCTGGGCCGAGGTCATGCTCGAACATGTAAGGCGCTTTGAAGCCATGTCCGATTCTTATTTTCGCGACAGGGCAGCCGATGTTCGCGACCTGGGCTCCAGGGTTCTCTCACATCTGCATCAACGCCAGCAGAGCGAGCGAGACTACCCGGATAACACCATTCTCGTGGGAGAGGAGTTAACAGCGGCTGTATTGGCTGAGGTCCCACGGGAAAAGTTAATCGGCGCCGTCTCTGTAAAGGGCTCCTCCAATAGCCACGTAGCTATCATTGCCCGGGCCATGGGTCTGCCTGCCATTATGGGGGTGCAGGATCTCCCCTATGAGACTATCGATGGTGTCGATATGGTTGTGGACGGCTATCGGGGCGACCTACATATCCATCCCGGCGCGGAACTGAAGCGCCGCTATGACGATATTGTGGAGGAGGAACACCAGCTTGCCCGTAGCCTCGACCATATGGCCGGGCTACCAGCGGAAACAGCTGATGGCCACCGGGTTTGCCTGCTAGTTAATACCGGGCTAATGGCCGATGTAGTGCGCTCCCTGGAACGAGGTGCGGAAGGCGTGGGCCTATTTCGGACTGAAGTACCTTTCCTGCTGCGCGACCGCTTCCCCTCTGAGGAAGAGCAGCGGGAAATCTACCGGGAACAGCTGGAGGCCTTCGCGCCCATGCCGGTCACCATGCGAACCCTGGATGTCGGTGGCGATAAGGCGCTGGCCTACTTCCCTATCGAAGAAACTAACCCCTTCCTCGGCTGGCGCGGTATCCGCGTTACCCTGGACCATCCGGAAATATTCCTGGCGCAGGTGCGCGCCATGATGAAAGCCAGCTTAGGGCTCAACAACCTGCGTATCATGTTACCAATGATCAGCGGGCTCAATGAACTGGAAGCGGCGCGCAGGTTAATAGAACGCGCCTACGGAGAGCTGCTGGAAGAAGGGTATGAGATTGAAATGCCGCCGGTTGGTGTCATGGTGGAAGTGCCTTCAGCCATTTACCAGATTCGCGAGCTGGCCGAGCGCGCCGACTTTATCTCAGTAGGTAGTAACGACCTGACCCAGTATCTGTTAGCGGTAGACCGCAACAACACACGTGTAGCCAATATCTATCACGCCCTCCATCCCGCGGTGCTTCGCGCGCTACAGGAAATCGTCACCATTGCACATGCAGAGGGCACCAAGGTGAGCATCTGTGGAGAGCTGGCCGGCGAACCCGGGGGGGCGCTGCTGTTAGTGGCAATGGGCTATGACAGACTATCGATGAATGCCACCAATTTGCCAAGGGTAAAGGCTACCTTGCGCGCTGTGCGCCAGGCAGATACCGAGCTGCTTCTACACCAGGTGCTCAAAATGGATTGCGCTGACGAGATTGAACAAACCGTGAGCGCCTTTTTGCAGAGGATCGGCCTCAAAAATATTCTGCGCCCAGCAAGTGCACGGCATTAAGTCCGATACTCTTCAAACAAAAAAGCCGCTGCATTTGGCAGCGGCTTTTTTGTTTGAGATCAGGAAGTAATTACTCCGCTGACTCCTCGCGATACGCCTCGGCATCCAACATATTGTCCAGCTCACTCACGTCACTGGGCTTGATACGGAAGAACCAGCCATCATCGTAAGGGGAAGAATTCACGGTTTCCGGAGAGTCTTCCAGAGCCTCGTTCACCGCGACAACCTCACCGGAAACGGGGGAGTAAATATCGCTGGCAGCTTTCACCGACTCGACCACACCAGCCTCATCTCCTGCAGCCAGGGTGCTGCCAACTTCGGGGGTTTCAACGTATACCACGTCGCCCAGAGCATCCTGAGCGTGATCGCTGATGCCGATAGTTACGGTGCCATCCTCTTCAAGGCGCGCCCACTCGTGGCTGGAGAGGTATTTCAGTTCATTGCGGATTTCGCTCATGCTGTTATCCCTTGATTAAGCATCTGAATTTATTGTCTTGCCAACGCGTACACCTGCGGGCGACGCTTAAATAACCGATTTGCCATTGCGCACGAAACAGGGCTTCACCACCCTGACTGGCTGCAGCTTTTTGCGGATTTCCACCTCAGCGGTATCGCCAACACTGACCGGTACCCGCGCCATGGCAATGGAGTAACCCAGGGTCGGCGAGAAGGTCCCGCTGGTAATGATACCGCGCTCTTCTGTACCGTCTACCACCACCTGTTGGCCCGCCCGCAGTACACCGCGCTCCTCCAGGACCAGACCAACCAGCTTGTGCTTAACGCCCTGCGCTTTTTCTTCTTCCAAGACTGCACGGCCAATAAAGTTGCGTCCCTCCGGCTCCCAGGCGACGGTCCAAGCCATATTGGCCACCAGTGGGGAAGTCTCTTCATCCATTTCGTGGCCGTAGAGGTTCATACCGGCTTCCAGACGCAGAGTATCGCGAGCACCCAAACCACAAGGCGCTACGCCAGCATCGGCGAGAGCGCGCCAGAAGCCGCTGGCGTCCTCACCCGAGAGCATGATTTCCAGGCCATCTTCACCGGTATAACCGGTGCGCGCCACAAACCAATCACCACGGGCCACACTTTCAAATACTTTCAACGCATCGATTGCCGCAGTCCAGTCGATACCCAGGACTTCCTTGGTTTTAGCGATTGCATTGGGACCTTGGATAGCGATCATTGCAAGATGAGGACGCTCTGTGAGAGTCACATCAAAAGATTCTGCCTGCTTGTTCATCCAGGCTAAGTCTTTGTCGCGGGTCGCGCAGTTCACCACCACTCGATAACCAGGATCACGCAGGTAGACGATCAAGTCGTCGATTACACCGCCTTGGTCATTGAGCATACCAGTGTAGAGAGCCTTGCCAGGCTTGCCGTCTAGCTTGGCCACATCATTGGCCAGCAAATAACGCAGGTAGTCGCGAGCAGCGGGCCCATCGACATCTACTACGGTCATGTGGGAGACATCGAACATCCCCGCATCGGTGCGCACCTTATTATGCTCATCCAGCTGGGAGCCGTAGTGTAGCGGCATGTCCCATCCACCGAAGTCCACTATTTTGCCACCCATGGCGACATGTGTGTCATACAAAGGCGTTCTGTTTCCCATCTTAATTCTCAGTCCGTCAGGTTCCGAAGCGGCGTATTCTAGCGGCTTGAGTACAGACCTTGCCAGCAGGCTATCCGCGGCGACATTTATGGTCAGCAAGCTTAGCAGCCGCCGGGACTAAAACCTGCGCAGAATGCCGGAGGCCGTCAAAGATTCCGCTGGTGCCACCGGTAGTAAAAAAAGTGGCATGAAGAGCGGATAGATTAGTCCCGCGGACGCTCACTCTCCTTATTGCTTTCTTCTGGTTTTTTCTCTTCTTGAGCCGATTCGTCCACCTTTAGACCATATTTTTTGGAGCGCCAACGCCACAACCGCTTAGCCAACTCCTGGCGATCAGGGGTTTTATCAGCCTCATCGACAATCTCTTCACCGAGCAAGGTCTCAAGAAGATCCTCAAGGGTGATCAATCCCTCAAGGCCACCATACTCATCCAGCACTGCGCTGATCTGCACCCGACGAGATAGCATTTTCTGGAAGGCCTGATAGATCGTGGCAGTTTCCGGCAGCATCAGCATCTCACGGCGGAAATCCTCCAACTTACGCTCGCGCTCTCCCTTGGCATAAGCAAGTAAAAGCTCCTGTTTAAGTACAAAACCTACAACGCAATCTGGATCGCGATTTTCATAAACAGGGATACGCGAGAAGCGCCCTTTTTCAACTTCCTCATAAGCCTCAGCCAATGTTGCATCCTGGGGCAGGGAAAAAACCACGGTGCGTGGAGTCATCACCTCTCGTACCGAGTGATCCCGCAGGGTAAAAAAGAGATTGCGTAAAATATTGGACTCACGCTGTTCCAGCTGGCCCTCAGCCTCACCAATCTCGGCCATAATCGCAAATTCATCGCGGCTAAAGCCGGTCAGGGTCGGCCCATGGGAGAGACCGCGGGTTAACATTTCAGACATTTTGACAAACGGATAGAGCAGCCAAACCAGCCCCCGCAACCCGTAAGCAGTAAATGGTGCCAGTTGACGCCAATAAACCGCTCCCAGGGTTTTGGGGATAATCTCAGAAAAAACCAGAATTAACAGTGTCAGGATCACAGAGGCAATTCCCAGGTATTGATTGCCAAAAACCGCCGTTGCCTGGGCTCCAGCCCCGGCAGCACCGGCGGTATGAGCGATGGTATTCAGGGTAAGAATTGCGGCCAGGGGCGCATTGATATCCCCCTTGAGTTTACGTAGCAGAGGGCCGGCCTTATGTCCCTCGCGCTCCAATAGTCGCACGTAGGGCGTTGTTACACTGAGAATGACGGACTCGGCTATAGAGCACAAAAAGGAGAAACCGAGAGCGATAAATACATAAGTAATTAAGAGAAGCATATATCCCTGGTTACAGAAAAACTGGAATTGAATTTTTGCGTACTGCCAACGACACAACAAGCCTGTAACAAGCTAAAAAAGCAAAAATATTATCAAATGGGCCAATAACAGCCGGACAAGGCCCCACTTATCAAAACAGGAACAACAAACGCAAGTGCACCTTAGGGAGCGGTTCAGCCTGGAATAAACTTCCGCCCCCCGCCCACAACGCAATACACTAAAGCAATGACTAAGCCGCTAACGAAGCCCCCTATATGTGCTGCGTTTGCAACCCCGACTCCGGTGAAAAATGTCATAACCCCCAAAGCGCATAAAACCAGCCAAGCCAAAGCCACGGTGATAATACCTACGGGAATATCACGCCATGCTGGCTGAAAACGCTGCACTACCAAAGCAAACCCTACAAGGCCATACACCACTCCAGACATACCACCAAAAAGAACCCTCGGCTCCCACAAATACTGGGAAAGATTGGAGGCGATAGCCCCGATAAGTACCAGCAACGTATACATGAGGCTGCCACCCCGGGCTTCCAATGGCCGACCTAATATCCAAATACCCAGAGCATTGAACAAAGCATGGGGCAGGGAAAAGTGCACAATAGCTGGTGTCAACAACCGCCACCACTGCCCATTTTGTAGATGCCAGGCAAGAGAGGAATCTGAGAGAGGATTGCCCGTTTGATCCGGGTAGATCAGCAAAGCACTGGAAAAATTATTCGCTTGCAGAAACCAGCCAACAAAACATAGTGCAATCAACAAGAGGCTGACTGGTGTCTTATCCAGGGGAAAACTTGGTAACACTGAGGCTTGGTTATGTGCCTGTTCAGACGATACATTTTTTTTAGGTTGATGCGCTGATTCCGTCTCGGGATCATTCGCTTCAACTGCCGAATCAGGCGCACTATTTGGCTGAGCAGCTTGTAACTGGACCCTGTCGAGGTCAACTTCACCAGCATCCCAGCGCTGCAGCAGGGGTTTAAGTACTTCTGCTAGGTTGCCATCAAAGGTCATTATCTGCTGCCGGTTTTTCTCCTCAACGATTCGCAACGGCAGTTGATAACGTTGAATAAAATGCGCCAGTGCACAGAGATCCTTCGAAAGAGGAAAGGAATAAATAACTAACCACTGGCTCAAATCGGTAAACCCTTCTAATTGGATTGCCTGACATCACTCATTCCAACGGGCCCTTTTGCACTTAACGGCGCTATATTTTAACGGCAATTACAAGGGGCAAGCTCTCACTACACCGCCATGGCCCGCAGAATGATACGCTTTTTTAACATGGGGCTGGCGTCCACCATACTCAAGCCAGTATTGCGCAGCCAGCGCCAGTGCAAATCGCCAGCACCAAACAGAGATTTAAACGCACTCATGGCTTTTAAGGTTGCAGCATTATCCCCGCGGCGACGACGTTCGTAACGCGCCAACACCGAGGCGTGTGCAGGTTCCAGCCCGCGGGACAAGGCACGGTCTACTTCATCGGTGAGAACACGCACATCCTGGAACCCAAGATTCACGCCCTGTCCAGCCAGAGGGTGGATACTATGGGCCGCGTCCCCAACCAGCACGGCACCGGGGCCATGATAGCGCTCCGCATGGCGAGCACGCAGAGGAAAAGAAAAGCGCTCACTCACTGATTCGACTTTACCGAGCCGACTTTCGAAAGCTTTTTCCAGATTCAGAGCGAAGGCCTGGTCATCCAACATCAGCAGCTCCCGAGCGAGTGGGTCATCCGCCGACCAGACAACGGCACAGTGATTGTCATCCCCGAGTCCAGCTAGAGGCAGGAATGCCAGGGGGCCACTCTGCAGGAAACGCTGCCAAGCGGTATGGCGATGAGGCTTTTCGCAGCGAGCGACACATACCAGGGCTGCCTGATGATAATCCGTATCCTGGCAGCGAATTCGGAGCAGGTCTCGCACTTTAGAACGAGCGCCATCGGCCCCAATCAGCAGGCGGGTGCGCACTATCTCGGCCCGCTCACGCAACTCTTCTATGTCATTGAGCTGCTCACCACGCGGCTGTAAGTGCCAAAGCCCACAGTCTCGCCACCAACTTTCCAAACGAAAGCCATTGACCAGCTCCACATTCGGCAGTGCCTCAAGCCGGGCCCTCAAAGCAGCAACAATCACATTGTTTTCAACAATATGGCCGAGATTTGGTAATTGCACATCGCGGCTGTTAAACCTTACTGAACCGGTGCCATCGGCATCCCAGACTCGCATTTCCACATATGGGCAGGCGCGGCGCGCAGAAATCTCCGCCCAGGCACCAACCTCCTCAAGTAACTCCCGTGAAGCTTGAGTTAAAGCCACCACCCGCGGCTCATAATTTTGGGAGGGTTCCGGCACAGTCCCCTCGGAGGCCTCCAGCAGGGCAAGACGCATATCCGGGTGGCGCACCGCCAACAGTGCGGCCTGGGCCATCCCCACCATACCTGCGCCAACAATGGCAAAGTCCAAACGGTGTCTATTCATATTCAAGCCAATTCCGCTGTTGCACCCTCACAAGGGCACCGTTAAAGCCCAAATCCTGCCGCCTGGCTGACAAACTCCGCTCTCAGCGGCGGTACCAGTGTAAGGCCGAGCAAACCCATTTGGCGCACAACTTGCTGAAAGGGGTTCTCTGATGTGAATAGTGACGGTATTTGGTCACTAAACCCAACAGTCAACTGCTGGTCAAAACTGCGACATCGACCATAGGCCCGCAGGCGATCCAATTCTGCTTTTGAACCCTGCGCAGGTCGATCGCCCGCTAAAGTCTGTGCCAGGGCATAGCAGTCGCGCAGAGTCAGGTTAAACCCCTGCCCGGCTACCGGGTGCAGGAAGTGCGCGCAATTACCAACCAAAACCAGGTTGCGGCGCCATTGCTCCCGCGCTAAGGACAGACTGAGCGGGTACCCCTGTAGGGCTCCAGCCCGCTCAAAACGGCCCGCACGCCAGCCAAAATTTTCTTGCAGACGCAACAGGCGCTCCTCCTCCGACAGCGTAAAGAGGGCTACCGCCTCATTCTCTGGACAAGCCCACACCAGTGCAGCGCGATGTTGTCCCTGTCGTTGCTGCAAAGGCAGCAACGCCATAGGCCCCAAAGCGGTAAATCGCTCAAAAGCGACGCCACCATGGTCCCGCTGTAGACCAACAGTAGTGACCAGGGCCCTCTGTTGGTACTTTACCGTATCAATTTCTATACCCAACTGCCGACATAGGGGCGATTCCACTCCATCGGCAATAACCAGTAACCTGGTGGTCAATTTATATTGAAAGCCCTGCTCAGCGGCACTCCAATTCAGGTGTGCCCCTGCGGAATCCATTCGAACCCGGCTGACCCTAGCGGGAGCCAACAATTGCACCGCTGTATCCGCCAAAGCGCGATGCAGGATCGGCCCAAGCGCAGCATTCTCAATCACAGCACCGAGCATGCCCTGGAAGCTTGCTTGCTGCTGTGTATGGGTGGACAGAGATGCGCCAAAAGAGTGGCCACGGTCACTCACTTGGATACGCTGGATGGGCGCACAATATTCACGTAAGGCGGACCACAAACCCAGCTGTTGGAATAACTGTAAGCTGCCAGCGGCGATAGCTGTGGCGCGGGTGTCAAAGCTGGGCAACTGGACACTGGCAGAGGCATCAGGTAGCGCTCTCTGTTCCAGCAGTGCAACACTCAGCTGAGGGCAAAAATGTGCCAGCATAAGCGCCAGACTGGCACCGGCCATACCCCCACCAACGATAGCCACATCAAATTGTTGACCTGCCTCAGTCATAAAACTCCCCCAGGCTCTCTATCCATCAATGTAAAGGGCCCGTAAGCCGCAAACTCTTAGTGCTATTTTTAGCGGGTCAGTAAATCCCGCCCATGACGCATTGCATATTCGATCTCTTCTACAGACTTTGGCGCTGCGGCGGATAGGACTTCCACCCCTTCGCCAGTTAGGGCCACGTCATCTTCAATGCGAATACCAATTCCCCGAAACTCTGTTGCAACGCTCTTGTCGTTCAAGGGCACATAAATACCCGGCTCGATGGTCATCACCATGCCGGGCTCCAACTGGCGCCAGGCGCCATGTACCCGGTAGTCTCCGACATCGTGTACATCCATTCCCAACCAGTGGCCTACCCGGTGCATATAAAAGCGCTGGTAAGCACCTGCTTCAATCAAACTCACTAAGTCGCCTTGCAACAGCCCCAGATCTACCAACCCCTGAGTAATTACCTCAACGCTAGCTATATGAGGCTCATCCCAATGGTTGCCGGCCTGTACCCGCTCGATGGCAGCCAGCTGCGCGGACAAAACAATTTCATACAGTGCTTTTTGTGCGCCATTAAAACGGCCATTCACCGGATAAGTTCTCGTGATATCCGCCACGTAACCGCGGTACTCACAGCCAGCATCCACTAACACCAGATCGCCATCACTCATCTTTGCCTGGTTGCTGCAATAATGCATAACCAAGGCATTGCGACCACTGCCGACAATGGTTGGGTAGGCCGTCTCTCTTGCACCAGCATCGACAAAGGAATGCAGCAGGGTCGCCTCCAGTTGATATTCATAGAGGCCTGGCTGGCAGCGTGCCATGGCTCGGCGGTGTGCTGTAGCACTGATTTCTGCCGCTTGCGCCATCAGACGCAGTTCCTGCGCGCTCTTAATCAAGCGCAACTCACGCAATTGGTAATCCAAGTCCACCATCTCCGGGGCACCCTTGCTGCCTGGAGCCTCGGTAATATTTTGCAAATAGCTGCGAATACGCCGGTCGAGGTGGGCATAGCGTCCCATGGGAAAATAAATACGTTCACGCCCTTCCAGCAGCCCAGGCAAAATGTCATCGAGATCACCTATCGGAAAAGCATCAGATAAACCAAGCCGCTGCACAGCCTGTTCCGGGCCAAGCCGCGGCCCATCCCACATTTCCTTTTCCGCATCGCACTCACGACAAAACAACAGGGTTTCGCCCTGGGTGCGTCCCGGCACCAGAACCAGCAGGGCTTCAGGCTCTTCAAACCCACTCAGGTAGAGAAAATCACTGTCCTGGCGGAAGGGGAAGAAAGTATCGCGGGATCGCAGTTGTTCACCAGCAGAAGAGACAATCGCCAAGCTGTCTGGCGCCAGTTCAGCCATTAGGCGGGCGCGACGACGGATATACTCCGTCTTGCTGATTACCGCTTTTTTTCCGCTATTGGACATTAGTGTACAGTTGGACCGCTATCGGATTGCTTGCCGCGCACTTCGGTGAAGATATTGAGTACCGCGACGCGCACGTACTCCTGTAATTCCAGCAGCTGTTGTTCGTTCTCCTCACTCTCCTCTACATGATCGGCATCCACTTGTGAAATTGCACCAATGTCCTTCAGAGCTTCATCGCTGGTGGGAAGCAGCTTCCCCTTGGCACTACCAATACCGAAACCGTGTAAAAAACCTTCGCACCAATGCCCTAGCGCCAGAGTACGCGCGACAATATCGTCATCGTCACAGAGCACCAGTCGGAAAGAAAAGTCGGTATCACTGAGCTGCTTTTGGCTCTCTTTCGCTAATTGCAGAAAATCCTTGTTTAAATCCGCCGGCACAGCCTCCAAATCGAGAAGTTCCGCCAGTTCATGCTGCCAGCGTTTTTTGTCCGGCTCCGCACCTGCAGCCAATATGCCACAGATAAAGCCGTGCAGTTCACTGGGATCCGCCTGGCCGCCGGCCGAGAGAATAGCATTAGCAAGAAGCTCAAATCGGTTGGTTTCTGATGTCATAGTTACCGTGCAATTTTTCTTGATCGGGATATATTCAATGCGTGCAATAGCAGCAGCATGGAAAAGAACTTGTGTTTTCAGGACAATTTTGTGATTGCCCGCGCAGGTGGAGCGATTGACCCACCTTTTCACCGGCAATATAGTAGCGGAATCCCTCGCAGTCTGTCGTGTTGCGAACCCAGACGTCGACCCCAAACGCAGGAAATATGGATAAGCTGCAAGCGTTAGAAAGCACTGTGGATTCACTGATCGCCCGCTGCCAACAGCTGGCCGAAGACAATCGTGAACTGCGCCGGCAGGAAGCCGACTGGCTACGCGAGCGCCAGCGCCTGATAAAAAATAATGAGGCCGCCCGCTCGCGGGTCGAAGCTATGATTAATCGTCTTAAAGGGCTAACGCAAGATTCCTGATGTCTGACTCCGTACCAACATCTGAAACAGTCACCGTATCTATTCTGGGCAAAGAGTA
Source organism: Microbulbifer sp. NBRC 101763 (assembly GCF_040371615.1). Classification (NCBI taxonomy): domain Bacteria; kingdom Pseudomonadati; phylum Pseudomonadota; class Gammaproteobacteria; order Cellvibrionales; family Microbulbiferaceae; genus Microbulbifer; species Microbulbifer sp. NBRC 101763. The sequence continues at coordinate 169,164 of NZ_BAABQV010000002.1, read as the reverse complement.
CCGTGTGGCCTGTGCAGACCACGAGCGCGCAGGCCTGCAGGCTTCCGCGCACCTTCTGCACGAGCGCATGGCGCGTATCCGCTCAACGGGTACCGTTATTGGCATTGAGCGTATCGCCGTTATGGCCGCACTGAATATTGCTCACGAATTGATCCAGGCCAAAGCGGAATTGAGTAGTATTCCTCTCCAGGAGGAAATGATCGACCGCCTAAAGGACAAAGTACAAAATGCGTTAGGTGAGATAGACCCGGAGCGGGAAACCCAGTCACCGCAAGGATAAAGGTATACGCCTTCCTAATTACAGGCACAACAATTTCCTTTAAATTTCCAGTTAACACCCCCACCTGCCCAAGTTATAATTAACCTATACCCTGGGGTGTTGGCCAGCAGACTATGTCCTTGAGCCGATAATCTTACCCCGGTGGTTTCCAGCGGGTGCTGGTGCGCAGGTCCGCCATGCAGCGGAAAGCCTTATGTACTCCGGATCCCACCACCTTGAACCTTACGGTTCAAGGCTCCGTCTACAGCCGCACACTCGGGGTTCCTATTTCATCTCCAGTCATTCCCCTACTAATGAGTGAAAATAAAACGCAACTGCGCCAACGTATGCGTGCGGGACGGCGGGGGCTCAGTGCTTATCAGCAGCGTTTGCATGGTCGTGCAGCAATTACCTTATTGAGCCGAATACCACAGATAAAACGCGCCCGCCATATCGGTATGTTTTGGCCTATGGATGGTGAACTGGATGTTCGTCATTTGTTACGGCGTTATCCCAATAAGTATTTTTACTTGCCGGTACTGCCTGTAGAGCCACATCCGCACCTCGGCTTTAGGCGCTGGGCTGGCGAACCATTGTCATTCCGAAATCGCTTTAATATTCCCGAGCCGGTACGCAGCCCCAGTCGAGCACCGAATTTATTGGATTTGGTACTGGTACCGTTGGTGGCCTTTGACCCCAGCGGCGCCCGCCTGGGTATGGGTGCAGGCTTTTACGACCGAACTTTCGAACACAAACTACTGCTGCCGGGTACCGGGCCACAGCTGATTGGCGCTGCCCACCAACTGCAATGCGTGGAGCAATTGCCGACGGACAATTGGGATATACCTTTGGATATGGTGGTGACAGAAAAGCGTATCTATCGCTGCCGTTAATGTTGGAGTTAAAACAAAAAAGGCCGAACACTTTAAGTATTCGGCCTTTTTTGCTGTTTCGTGGGCAGAGCGCCCCCCGGCATCAGCCTAACGGGTAACCACTCCCTGTTGCAGAGCAGCCGGTGGCTCAGACTCCGAGGCAAATACCTCGGTCAAACCACTGGTGCTCAGCAGAACGCCCGCGACAAAGACAACCACAGCGATTGTCAGCGCATCGGCTTTCATTGGGACCATCCTGTACAATCAATTTTTTTGTTATATGCGTTTCGCCTCGCATATGACCTGAGCCATAGCAAAAGTTCCACGATCAAAGAAGATACTGAAGAATCGGCGTGATAGTAACTGTTTATTGGATAATTTATGCGTTTTTTGTCGCATTTTTACGCAAAGGGGTTCGACAAAGCAGAAATTACAGTCTACACCCCAATAACTTCTGAGACGCTTAACCCAATTAAAGGTTTCTCTTCACCTCAGCTACCCAAGAAAAAGCGGTAAGCTGGATTTTCCGTTTCATCCCAAAAGGGATATTGCAGCTGCTCAAGTAAATCCAAAAGTTCTGTGCGAGCCTCGGGCTCGACTTGCAACCCAACCAATACCCGCCCATACGCAGCACCATGGTTACGATAGTGGAACAAGGTAATATTCCAGCGGCCGGCCAAGTGCTCGAGAAACTTCCGCAAGGCTCCGGGCCGCTCAGGAAATTCAAAGCGGTATACAACTTCATCGTGTAATCCAGGTACCCGCCCACCCACCAAGTGGCGAATATGTAACTTTGCCATCTCATTCTCGGTAAGATCAGTTACCCGATAACCGCCCTCTTTAAGCTTGTCGACCATCTGGCGCCGATCGTTATCGGTAGCCACCTGCAGGCCAACAAAAATATGTGCCTCTTCATCTCCTGCATAGCGATAATTAAACTCGGTAATAGCCCTGTCACCTAAGTCACGACAAAATCTCAGGTAGCTGCCTGGGCTTTCGGGAATACGAACCGCAAGTACCGCCTCGCGCTTTTCGCCAGTTTCTGTGCGCTCGCTAATATAACGCAGCCGATCGAAGTTGATGTTGGCTCCGCTACAAACAGTGGCGAGAACCGAATTGCGGCAATCAGTCTGTTCAATAAACCTCTTCAGCCCCGCCAACCCAACAGCCCCAGCCGGCTCGGCGATAGAACGGGTATCCTCAAAAATATCTTTAATCGCTGCACAGATCTCATCGGTACTCACGGTGATCACACCATCCACTGTTTCACTTAGAACTCGGAATGTCTCCTCACCAATTTGCGCTACGGCAACACCATCAGCAAACAACCCTACTTGGGGTAGGCGCAAACGCTCTCCACTTTCCAGGGCAACTTTCAAGCATGCGGCATCTTCAGGCTCCACCGCATAAACCTTTGTTTCCGGCCTTACATACTTGATGTAGGTAGCCATGCCGGCAGCCAGCCCACCTCCACCCACGGGAATAAATACAGCTTCAAGGTTGCCAGAGTATTGGCGCAGCATCTCCATAGCCACAGTTCCCTGGCCAGCGATCACATCCGGGTCGTCATAGGGGTGTACAAAAACCAGGTCGCGTTCCTTCACTAGTTTCCTGGCACGCGCGGCAGCCTCATCAAAGGTATCCCCGTGTAATACCACTTCAGCTCCGCGCATTCTCACAGCATTAACTTTGATCAGAGGTGTGGTCTTCGGCATCACAATCGTTGCACGCACCCCCAACTGGGCTGCACCCAATGCCAATCCCTGAGCATGATTGCCAGCCGATGCCGTGATTACCCCACGAGCACGTTGCTCAGGGGGCAGTTGTAACAACTTGTTATAAGCACCGCGAATTTTGAAGGAAAATACTGGCTGCAGGTCTTCCCGCTTGAGCAGAATGCGGTTACCCAGGCGGTGGGATAGCTGGCGCATCGGTTCTAATGGCGTCTCGGTGGCGACATCGTAAATGCGCGCGTCTAAAATGCGCTTGATATAAGACTTGGGCATGATGTGTATCGGCTGCCGTTGCGATTAATTTCTATGCACGACTCAGGAAAGCCTAGTAGCGTAAGCACTGGCAAAACACTCCCAGCACGCGCAACACCGGCAGGCCAGTCTAAGTCTTGATCAGCACAATTGCCAACAATTTGGCCTTATTGCGCTTTTTTTTGTCGAAAGGTAAAAATAAAGCATAAATAATTGCACAGGAAACTATCCAGAGTATGACCCAGGATGAACTGAAGCAGGCCACTGCCCGCGCCGCTATAGACTATATCTCCCCTCGCCTGGAAGCTGACTCCATCGTCGGAGTGGGCACAGGCTCCACAGCCAATTTCTTTATCGACTATCTGGCGGAGATCAAAGGCAAGTTCGACGGTACTGTCGCCAGCTCAGAAGCCTCGGCACAAAGGCTAAAATCTCATGGAATTCCGGTCTATGAGCTGAATAGTGTAGATAGCATCCAATTTTATGTAGACGGTGCCGATGAAGCTAATCCGGCACTGGAACTAGTCAAGGGAGGCGGTGCCGCCCTAACTAGGGAGAAGATTGTCGCGGCTTGTTCCGATGAGTTTATCTGCATCGCCGATGAGAGTAAGTCTGTAAAGATCCTTGGAGACTTCCCACTGCCGGTGGAGGTGATTCCCATGGCGCGCTCCCTGGTAGCCCGAGAGCTGGTCAAGCTCGGCGGGGACCCGGTTTACCGCCAGGGGGTTATTACCGATAACGGCAATGCAATTCTCGATGTGTACAATCTAAAGATCGAACAACCTGTCGCACTGGAAGAAGCAATCAATAATATTACCGGTGTGGTTACCAATGGCATCTTTGCCAAGCGCCCAGCAGACTTGCTACTGCTCGGAACCAGCACCGGAGTCAAAACCATCACCGCCTAACTGTGCAGTAAATTTATGCAAGAAAATAATAAAAAAAATGGGATTCTGGTGGCGCTGCTTGGCGCCACTGTCCTGAGCGTGGGCTGCGCCACTAGCCCACCCAGTAACCCTGACAATATCTGTTCTATTTTCCGCGAGAAAAAAGGCTGGTATGACGACGCCAAGGCGGCAGAGGAGGAATGGGGCTCCCCGGTTGCAGTGATGATGGCAATCCTGCATCAGGAATCGCGCTTCGTACATGATGCGCGCCCACCGCGCAGCAAGATACTGGGCTTTATTCCCGGACCCCGCCCCTCAGATGCCTATGGTTATGCTCAAGCACTGAAAAATACTTGGCGCGGATATCAACGTTCCACATTTAGTTATGGTGCGGACCGGGATGATTTTGGCGATGCCATAGACTTTGTCGGCTGGTATAACAACACGAGTGCGCGCCGCTGCCAAATCCAGTCCAGAGACAGTTATCACCTGTATCTGGCCTATCACGAAGGACACGGTGGTTTTAATCGACGCAGCTTTAAAAATAAGGCCTGGCTCAAGAAGGTGTCACATAAGGTCTCCGCGCGTGCCCAGCGCTATCAGCAACAACTTAATAGCTGCGAGCAATCCCTAAAGAGGCGCAAGAAATTCCTCGGTCTTTTTTAGGTCCAACCAGTCGAGATCAAAAATTCGCGCGAGTGGCGGGGAAAGGCGCCACGTCCGCGCCGAAACTGGCTACCCTGAAACTAATGTCCCATAGCTGAAAGCACTAAGCTCTCACCTAGTTCCGTACATAACGCCCATTGCCCTAACGTGACGCTGGGTGCTCCCTCTGAGAAGCAAAAGCGTCCACCGACTTTGGAGTGCCCAATGAAGCCCTTTGCCAAATTCCTAACCCTATTTGCCCTGCTGCTCACTGTCCCATTCGTCGCTGCACAACCCGCGTCCCCTCAGGCTAACGCCCCGAAAACCAGTGCCCCCAAGGTATCCTTCAGTGAACCTCAGCTCAAGCAGTTTGCCGACGCCTACCGTTCTATTGTCATGCTGAGTCGGGAATATGCCCCAAAACTTAAGGCTGCTGCTGATATCAAGGAAGCCGAGGCTCTTAATAAAGAGGCCCAAGGCAAAATGATTGCGGCAATCGAGAAAACAGGCTTATCCAAGAGCAAATACCAGGAAATAGCCAACAGCATTAAATCCAACCCGGCACTGTTGGAGAAAGTTAATAAGATACTGCAACAAACCCATACCAAGCCGCAGCAATGAATACAGGCGGCACATCAACCTGATGTGCCGCACTAGTCATCCAGGGTGATTTCCAACACCTGGCAAATGGCCGGCAAATTACTTTTCACCCAGACTCGGTCAAAAGACCCCCAGTCTCGCAGCAGATAATAGCCATCGTTGTGGCGCACTCCCTCCTGGACGAATTCCACTCGGGTTCCGTGACCAGGCAGCCCCTTGGCGATTATGTCCTGCACTGTGCGGCGCGGCCAACCAGTCACCTCTTCCAGGGCCGGATTATTCGGGCGGGGAATCTGCTCAATTAAGTATGCAATCAACATGCGCCGACAGATTGTCGGATTCAGCTGGCTCTCAACAGTTGCGGACGGCATTTGGCCACTCCCTCATTGGCATGTAGCTTAATTGTTAACCTCTATGACCTTGAGGTCTAGTGATTAGACGACCTCATCCTCTCCCGCCGCAGGCCTTTTTCCAAAGTAAGCTCTTCCAGCGAGCTACCCGATAAGCACTACAACGAAACGGGATGAAATTTTTCGTTTAAACCTAAATAATGAATAAAAACATGTAATTAGCAGCAGAGATTTCAATATTAGAAAAGAGCATCAGGCACATTTCGCGCCATTCTATTGATCGATAGAGGTCACCTCCCTTATCACTTTGTTACTCCCACCGGCGATAAACCTGACTTTCTGACGCGCATTGCGCATAATCCATGCTTGCACTTGAGCGAAAATATGCAGCTTACAAAATAAAGTTGAGGGCTGAGAGAGTGGAAACTGAAAACCCCAAACTCCACGAGGACCCGGGTATACCTGCCACGGTCGTGCGCGCCCAACTGGTTGGTGCCCACAAAGCAGGATTGGACTGCTTGCAGATACTGCACGACAGCGGTATAGATCCCACCCTGCTTGAGGACCCTGATAACCGCATCAGCCGCGATCAGATGGCCAACCTGCTACGCAGGGAATGGGATCTGCTGAATGACGAATCGGGGGGCTTTCTGGCTCGTCCGTGGCTGCCTGGCACCTTCGCCATGATGGGACATGCCTGTATCAGCTGCCCAAACCTGCGTCGTGCCCTTCTGCGCTCCGGACGGTTTATCAGCATGGTCAGTGATGACCTGCATATCAAATTGGTGGAGGATGGCGAGGAAGCTCGCTTGATTATCCATCACACTAATGACAAGAACCTGCCCAACCAGATTTTTGTCGAGTCTATCGCAGTTATATGGCTGCGCTTCTTTAGCTGGTTGATCGATCGCACCATTCTCCTTGAGCGCGTTTTACTGGCCTTCCCTCAGCCAGATTACAACGAAGATTACAGTGAAATGTTTCCCTGTCGGCATTATTTCAATCAAGCCGAAACCTGCTTGGTATTCAGTACTCGCTACCTGCAAATGCCACTGGTGCGCGATGAACAGCAACTGGCCGAATTCTTGTCCCGTGCTCCCGAGTGTCTTCTCACCCAATACAAATCTGACCACAGCTTCACCGGCCGCATTAGGCGTATGCTGCAACAACAAAACAGCATAGAAAACCTATCCCTCGACGATGTAGCCGCACGCCTGTATACATCCCCACAGACGCTTCGCCGAAGACTCAAGGAGGAGGGTAATAGCTGGCAGGATATCAAGGACTCAGTGCGCCGAGATATGGCTGTATACCAGTTAAAACAACAGGAGACTGCAGTAGCAGAAATTGCCGAGCGACTTGGCTTTTCCGAGCCCAGCGCCTTCAACCGCGCCTTTAAAAAGTGGACAGGCCTTGCCCCCGGCGCCTACCGGGAAAAATTCCGCAATGATTAAAGAAAATCCGAAAACTAAATTCTCTTTGGCTTAATGCAAAAATCAGAAAACTAATTGCCCCAAAATACAGCCCCACAAAATTAGCGGGGCTTTTTGCTCCTTTGATTTTCACGAGCTCTGTTATCAATTTTCAGTTGCTAAAAGTTACCACCCGCACGCTGATACGCTCATTGCTCATCTTTCTCTGTTCTCTCTTCTCTGCTTCATCCTCTGGGACCTCCTTGGCAGATCCCATACCGGTAGCAGTAATTCTGTTAGCCGCGATTCCCTTCTGCAAGAGTATCTCCCGCACTACATCTGCACGCTCCTGGGAAATCTCCTGTTCCCGGATTTCATTACCCTCACCCTTTACATGCCCCTCAATAGCAATGCTCAGGTTCGGGTTTTCCTGCATTATTTTTGCCAGAGCATTGATATCAGGTGCCGAAGGATCGAGAATCTTCGCAGTCCCCCCTTCAAATTGAACCCTGAGTGGAAACTCCCGGTCAGGCTCCCGGGCAAAACTCTTCAAATAGTCGCGCAGGTTGCTGGCAAAATCATCCGGTCCAAGTTCCGCCTGGGCATTGCTATCGGTTAATGGGGAGTCTCCAACGGGCTCAGAAGGCGATTCCATAAAAGCCTGCTCCTGAGAAGTCAAAGAGGGGCGATTCTCAGGCGCCTCCTCCCTTCCCTTATCCATGCACATATTCAGCGCATAAAGAGCCACCAATACAAGTAACAGCGGAAAAAACCAGCTGCTGAAACTTACTGGTTTACGCTTTTCACCATTACCATGCAGAGCTTCTGGGCGGGGTTCTTGTGGTTTGGCATGGCCGTGAGTAATCAGTGATGCACCCAATTGATCAAAGCTGGGAACATTTAGGGCTTTGAGCAATGCATCGGGGACTTTGCCCTGGAGAAATTCACGTTGGCCGATCAGGAAAGATGCCAAATCAGAAACATCCATTTTGTGCATCTTTACTTGGCCATTCAGTAAGGATGTAACAATTGGCAGGGCCAACTGGAGCAGGCGGCTGCCATCGCCACTAGGCAATGTCGATGAAGCCAGTTTTTTCACTTCTTCAGTACTGGTACCAAAAACCTTTTGCAACATTCCTGCGCCGGTTTGCAAAATGGCACCGAGTTTGTCTTTGTCAGAAAAACTCTCTGTTACCGTCGAGAGGTCCAGTGCCTCGTTATCGGTAATCATATTGAATAAATATCCCATACCGGTTTTGCTGCTGGCTTTATTCAGCATACCGGCCAGGGAATACGCGATACCACTATCCAGTGCCGCTTGGCCTTTCTCTGCCGGAATATTGAGGGCCGAAGCCAGCGCACCAGTGCCCGAAGCACCCAACTGGCTCGCTGCTATTTCCAGTAGATTTTCTGCCATAGCCAAACCTCACTGCCAATATTCGCGCAATCTGCCAATGGCCTTCTCGGGTCCCAGTACGCGAAAAATTCAATATCATTCAAATATTTATTGCGTAATTACCAAGCCTTCGCCCCCAAATTGCACCCGTATTTTCTCTTTACGAAGCAAATTGATCCGCCAAAAAATTTTGGTGAACAATAAAAAATAGAGCGCCTTATTTGAGTGTACGGCAGCCGAGTCACCGGGTTAGTTTGATTTGGAATAATGAATAAAAATTATCTTCACTCACTTGATAACCACAGCAGACATCTGCGTCACCGTCCCTGTCGTCTTTCATCATTGCACCTAATCTGCACGTAACTATGGTTATACCCACAATCAAAAATAAAGAGGCGAGAACCGTGCCCACAACAGAAGCCTATATTTACGATTCAATCCGCACCCCCCGCGGAAAGGGAAAATCCAGCGGAGCACTACACGAAGTCAAACCCATCACCCTGCTTTCCGGCTTACTGCGAGAATTACAGGGTCGCAACCAATTGGACACCGCCAAGGTCGATGACATCGTCATGGGTTGTGTCACAGCAATCGGCGATCAGGGTGCAGATATTGCTAAGGTGGCCGCTCTCGCCGCTCAATGGAACCAGGATATTGGTGGCGTCACCCTCAACCGCTTCTGTGCATCCGGTGCCGAAGCCGTCAATTTGGCAGCAGCCAAGGTACGCTCAGGTTGGGAGCACCTGGTCGTGGCCGGCGGAGTGGAATCCATGTCCAGAGTGCCAATGGGCAGTGACGGCGGCGCCTGGGCCCTGGACCCTCAAACCGCTATAGACACCAGTTTTGCTCCCCAGGGTATCGGCGCCGACCTGATTGCCACCCTCGGCGGTTTTTCCCGCGAGGATATGGATAACTTTGCCCTCGAATCACAGCGCAAAGCTGCTGCAGCCTGGGAAAGAGGCGCCTTTGCCAAGTCAATCATTCCAGTACTAGATGAAAATGGCCTGCTAATCCTGGACAGAGACCAGCTTGTGCGGCCCGACACTTCCCTTGAGGGCCTGGCAAACCTAAACCCCTCCTTTGCCGGTATGGGGGACCTGTGCTTCGACAGCATTGCCATTTCCCGTTATCCACAAGTGGAGTCAATTCACCATGTACACACCGCCGGTAATTCCTCAGGGATCGTCGATGGCGCTGCTGCAATCCTGATTGGCAGCGAGCAGGCCGGTCACGATCTGAATCTGACACCGCGGGCGCGTATCATTTCCGCAGCTGTTGTTGGCAGCGAACCCACCATCATGCTGACGGGCCCTGCACCGGCCACACGGAAGGCCCTTAAGGCTGCAGGCCTAACCCCGCAGGATATAGACCTCTACGAAGTGAACGAAGCCTTCGCCTCAGTAGTACTCCGTTTCCAGCACGAGTTGGATATCGATCCACAAAAGCTCAATGTGAATGGCGGCTCTATCGCTATGGGCCACCCACTGGGAGCCACCGGCGCCATGCTGATTGGCACTGTGTTGGACGAACTGGAACAGCGGCAGCAGCGTTACGGCCTTGTGACCTTGTGCGTGGGTGGTGGTATGGGCGTAGCAACCATAATTGAGCGGGTTTAAGGGGGACAAAAAAATGAAATCTATTCGCCTAGAAAAAGACAGCGACAACATTGTCCACCTGATTATGGACAATCCCAATGCGTCGGCCAATGTGATGGACAAAGACTTTACCGACTCTCTCCAAGCCGTAGTGGAACAACTGCAAAAACAGGACTACAAAGGCATCATTGTTCGTTCAGCTAAAAAAACTTTCTTTGCTGGTGGCGACCTTAAATCTCTCTACTCTGCTCAACGAGACGACGCCGAAGCATTTTTTGCCTCATGTGAATCGCTAAAAGCCAACCTGCGCTGGCTGGAAACCCAGGGCAAACCCGTTGTGGCTGCGATTAATGGTGCCGCACTGGGTGGCGGCTGGGAAATTGCCCTTAGCTGCCACCAGCGGATAGCCTTGGATGACGGAGCAGTTAAAATCGGCCTTCCCGAGGTCACGCTTGGCCTTCTTCCCGGTGGTGGTGGCTGTGTACGGATGCCCCGCTTATTGGGTATCCAAAATGCCCTGCCTTTCCTACTCGAGGGCAAGCAGGTGCGAGCAAAACAAGCCCTGGAAGCCGGTCTGCTTCACCAGACAGCCAGCGACGCAGATGACTTGTTAAATAAAGCGCGTGCTTTTATCCAGGCCAGCAGCGATACCCAGGTTTTACAGCCCTGGGATAAGCCCGATTACCGCATGCCTGGCGGGGATGCCAAGAACCCCAAAAATGCCCAGCTGCTAATGATCGCCCCAGCCATGCTGGAAAAGAAAACCCGTGGATGTCTACCTGCTCCCGAGGCAATCCTCGCTACCGTAGTCGAGGGCGCACAGGTAGATTTTGAAACGGCAACACGCATCGAGTCACGTCACTTTGTCGAACTCACATGCGGGCAGGTGGCGAAAAATATGATTGGCACATTCTGGTTTGCTCTCAATGAGCTGAAGGCCGGTGCCTCCCTACCTCAGGACACTCGCAAACTGGAGACTCAGCCTATACAAAAAATTGGGATCTTGGGCGCCGGCATGATGGGCTCTGCAATAGCTTATGCCTGCGCCAGTAAAGGGGTCGAGGTAGTCCTAAAAGATGTCTCTATGGAGGCCGCCCTAAAGGGTAAAAGCTATGCGGAGAACTCTCTGCAAAAGCGCCTGCAGCGCGGTCGTACCGATGAAGTGCGTATGCAATCCATCCTGTCCCGTATCCTCCCCACCGACAACGCGTCTGATCTAACCGGCTGCGAACTGGTAATTGAAGCAGTCTTTGAGGATCGCGAACTAAAAGCCAAAGTCACCCGCGAAGCGGAGGCAGAGTTAAGTAACGACGCTGTCTTCGCATCCAATACGTCAACCTTGCCCATTACTGGGCTTGCGAAAGCGTCAGCACGTCCAAAAAACTTTATTGGCATGCACTTTTTCTCCCCCGCCGACAAAATGCCTCTGGTGGAAATTATCTGCGGAGAGGAAACCGGTGAGGAAACTCTGGCCCAAGCCTTTGCTTTCGTATTGCAAATAGGCAAAACCCCTATTGTAGTTAATGACAGCCGTGGCTTTTTTACTTCAAGGGTATTCGGCTGCTTTACCAATGAAGGGATTGGCATGCTCAGCGAGGGCGTAAACCCCGCCACTATTGAGAACGCTGCTTCCCTAGCAGGATTCCCGGTAGGTCCCTTGGCAGTTAGCGATGAGGTTTCCTTAACACTAATGGGAAAAATTCGTCAGCAAACTATCAACGATTTACAAAAAGAAGGGAAAACAGCTCCTACTCATCCAGCCGACGCCGCGATAGACCATATGTTGGAACTAGGCCGTGCCGGTAAAGCTGCGGGTGGCGGATTTTACTCCTACCCAGAAGGCGGCAAAAAACACTTATGGGCAGGACTACATCAGGAGTTCCCGCTCTCTAATCAACCGCCAATAGAAGATATCAAAGAGCGCCTGCTATTTATCATGGCGCTAGAAACCTTGCGCTGCTATGAAGAGAAAGTACTGCGCAGTGTGCGAGATGCAAATATCGGCTCCATTTTTGGTATTGGCTTCCCACCCTGGACAGGTGGATCCCTGCAATATATCAATCAGTATGGCGTTGCTAAGTTTGCCCAGCGTGCGCAGCAGCTTGCGGAAGCTTATGGAGAAAGATTTTCTCCTCCGGCAGTATTGATAGAACTGGCAGAATCCAGGGAAAGCCTGAAAGACAAAGAGTAATTCCAGAAGCAGTATTTACGTACCTTTCAAACCCGTGGCCCGCAAGGTGCCGCGGGGTCAGTATTTCTGCAACAATACCTTTCTCACACAAAACCAATACAAATGAGACTATTTTTATACTGATCTAAGCACTTACTATTATCCGAAGTTCCAGATAATAACGAATAAAGATGGAGTAACTGATGATACCGAGAACTGTTTACAACGAAGAACATGAGCAATTTCGCGATACAGTGCGTAAGTTCCTCGAAAATGAAGCCATCCCCTACCATGGCCAGTGGGAAAAAGATGGGCAAGTCGATCGTGCTTTATGGAATAAAGCTGGAGAGATGGGGTTCTTATGCCCGCAAATTCCAGAGGCTTATGGCGGCTTGGAACTGGACTACGGTTACAACTCCATTCTCGATGAAGAAGTTGCCCGCGCCGGATTGTCAGGTATTGGCTGGGGACTTCATTCGAATATAGCCGTGCCTTATATCATCAAATATGGTACAGAAGAGCAGAAGAAAAGATTGCTGCCCAAGTGCATTAGCGGTGAGATAGTTACCGCAATTGCCATGACTGAACCCGGCGCAGGCTCAGACTTGCAGGGAGTGAAAACCACAGCCATCAAACAGGACGATCACTACCTGCTCAATGGCTCTAAAACATTTATTACCAACGGCCAGCATGCTGACCTCGTCATAGTAGTTGCTAAAACTGATCCCAGTGAAGGGGCCTCTGGAGTTAGCTTACTATTAGTGGATGCAGACTCTCCAGGGTTCAAGAGGGGCACCAACCTGGAAAAAATTGGTATGAAAGCCCAGGATACCTCCGAGCTATTTTTTGATGATGTAAAGGTACCGGTAGAAAATTTGTTGGGAGCCGAGGGCCAGGGATTTATCTACCTAATGCAGGAATTACCTCAAGAGCGCCTCAGCGTGGCCATCTTTGCAATGGCCAATGCTGAAGCCGCCCTGCAGTGGACTCTCGACTATGTGCGAGAGCGCAAAGCTTTTGGAAAACCTATCTCGGCTTTCCAGAATACACAATTTAAATTAGCTGAACTCGACAGTGAACTCACTGCACTGCGTGTTTTTGTAGACCGCTGTTTGGAGCTACATTATGAGAAAAGGCTCGATGTCGCTACCGCCGCCAAAGCAAAATTACTCAGTACTGATTTTCAGTGTAAATTACTTGATGAATGTGTTCAGTTACATGGCGGTTTCGGCTATATGTGGGAGTACCCCATTGCCCGTGCCTGGGCGGATGCTCGTGTCCAGCGTATTTATGCAGGTACCAATGAGATCATGAAACTGATTATTTCACGCGAACTCCTTCGCGATACCTGATCACCAGTAGCCGATTAGCTGCCTGCTTATCGGCTAGTCCTCTCACAGTACAATGCACTATCGCTAATAACTTCTGATCTCGAACTACCACGAGACCAGATTATTCACATAATCATATAAAGATAAAACAGGCTTGCGATGCTATGAAAGATCAGAATGCCCCCCTGCAAGGCCTCAAGATACTTGATTTCTCCACCCTTTTACCGGGCCCCTATGCCACTATGTTATTGGCCGATATGGGGGCTGATGTTTTACGGGTCGAGTCCCCAACGCGTCCAGATATGTTGCGCAGCTTCCCACCCATGGTTGATACTAAGCATCCCCTTTCAGCGGCGCACGCTACAATCAATCGTAATAAAAAATCCCTGGCACTTGATCTAAAAAAACCGGAAGCAAGGGAGGTTATTCGCCGTTTACTTGGGAAATACGATATTGTCATTGAGCAATTTCGACCCGGTGTTATGGATAGGCTTGGATTTGGATATGAGTCCCTTCAAATCATCCGCCCAGATATCATTTATTGCTCAATCACCGGATACGGGCAAACAGGCCCACTGAAACAGCGCGCCGGTCACGATATCAATTACCTGGCTCGCTGCGGCCTAGCCAGCTATTCAGGCAGGAGTAAAAGCGGCCCCAGCCTAAGTGGTATGCAAATTGCCGATATTGCTGGTGGTTCGCACCACGCGGTAATGGCGATTCTGGCCGCTGTATATAAGCGTCAGCAAACCAATAGCGGGACATATATTGATATCAGCATGACCGACTGCGCATTTGCCCTAAATGCCATTAGCGGAGCTAATGCCCTGACTGAAAGTTGTGATCCGAAGTTGGAAATGGAACTTCTTAATGGTGGTAGCTTCTATGATTATTATCAAACTGCGGATGATCGTCACCTGGCCGTGGGTAGCCTGGAACCGCAATTTGCTGAGGCATTTTTTGTAGGCATAGGTCATCCAGAGTGGGAAGACCGTATATTTGATGAAACTCAAAAAAATCAACTTAAACAAGATATTGCCAACATCATTATCCAGCGTGAGCTTATAGAATGGATACGTGTTTTTGAAAAAAGCGACGCCTGTGTAGAACCCGTGCTCAGCTTCAATGAAGCCGCTGAAAGTTCCCTAATGCAAGAACGCAAAATGCTAAGTGTGGCATTAACAGCTAACGGAAATAGGGTCAAGCAAATAAATACCCCTTTTCATTTTGGCAATGAAAAAAGTCAACAACATATAGCAGGCGCAGATCTTGGTGAGCACAGCGAAGGTATATTATTGTCTTTGGGATTCACCCAGGACGAAGTAAAGCAAATCTGTGCTCAAAGCACTTCTTGCTAAAGACTCAGGAATAACTGGTCGTCTTTAGCAGTTCTCAATATGGACAAGCTATGACTCATAGAAATAAAGGGCTTACAGGCTAGCTAGTGCAAACTAGCTCTTAATCATCCTTTTATGAAAGGAAGTACAAGTTATTAACTATTTTCAGTGTCGATTTGTTAATCAGCTCAACAATCACTGGATCTAAGAATCAGGCTCACAAAAAACAGATTCTTCCGATCACACCTAATACTGCGCTCTACCCTCTCAATTGTATTTATGGTACTGCTTGGGCATAATTTAACGTGATAAAAATAACCCTAGGATTCGAGATTTATGACAAATCCTTTCTGGCGATTTATCGCCGCCCGGAGGGCGATTTTTCGCAAGTCCTCCTACCTTCGCGTTACCGGTTGGCTTGAATCATTTAAGCGTGGCTACCCTTGTGATGTAGATGGCAATGCTCTTCCATGGATGAATTATCCTGTAATTCACTTTCTCAAAGAGCGCCTAAGTAAAGATATCAATGTATTTGAGTTTGGAAGTGGTTTTTCAACCCGATTTTATGCCGAGCGGGTATCTTCAATACAAAGTGTGGAAGACAATCCCAAGTGGTTTGAAACAATGGCTAAGCAATTACCAGATAATGCCAAAGTCATTTTGCAAGAGGCGGATGAAGATGGAGAGTATTGCCGGTCAATCAACAAATTTGAACAGAATTTCCAGCTTGTGGTAGTGGATGGACGTGACCGGGTAAACTGCTTTAAACAAAGTTTATCTCGCTTAACCGGTGACGGGGTCATATTGCTGGATGATTCATCCCGCAGTAAATATTCTCCAGCTATTGATCTTGGAAAATCTGCTGGATTTAAAGTTCTTCACTTTGAAGGGATTAAACCCACGACAACAGGTTTACACCGCACCAGTTTGTTTTATCGATCGGAAAATTGCCTGGGTCTATAATCAAGATCATTTAGCTCCGAAATAAAGTTAGTTACAACTTATCTACTCAGCCTAAAAAATAAGAAAACTATCAATGTCTCCCCATTTTAACTGGGGAGACAATGGATTTGAGAACTTCATCATTCTCAAACGGGACACCGGTTGAGTCAGAATACCTGGTCAGCATATTGAACCAACTTAACAGAAAGATTGCCCTGCAGGCCATGTCATAGGTTCCATAATGATCCACAAAGGCCTTCACTGAATCTTCAGACATTTTTGCGTTATTGGTTATTTCATCACAGGCCTTGCAAAGCACCTGGTGCCAGGTTTCCAGAGGGCCTAAATCATCAGAAAGCACTATATCAACAATTTCTTGAGGGAGTGCAGCGGTCTTTCGATGAAAATTTATTTCATACTGAGAATCATTATCCTTACAAATACGATAAAGAATAATTTCCCGATCATCATCCGGCAAATAATCATCACTAAATAACGCAGAAACTACCGAATATATTTCGGGTGCAATTCCAGTCCTAGCTAGCATTAATGCGATATTGACAGGTGGTAAACCCTGCAATAACTCTTGAGTTTTATTGTCGAAGTCCTGTACTGAAGCCAACGGTATTCTGCTCATAAGGCGCTCCACAAATGACTACTTGGACAAATTAAAGAGTTTATTTTTATAATCCATCCCGAGCGACCATCGTATTGTAGGACCAACTGAAAATTAATCCCTTTTTCAAATAGTTACTCACATATAAATTATAAAATGACTGCAGCGGTAAAAATATCTTTTGTATAACCGGCAACTCACTACCAGGCTAACTGTTTAAGCCCGAAGAATAAGCAACAATGTATTCCCCTCTGGAAAAAAGTTCTTGAATCATCTTCGATGATTCATTAGGGTATATGGTTAAAATAAGTATCCACGTCCTGAATCTCCATACCTTATACTTCGATTGGAGCCATTTACGCCGATGAATTAAACCCGCACTCTATTGCGGTCCCTTTTAATCCTATGCAGGTGATTAATCCTATGCAGGTGGCGTAATTTCGACAAGAATATATCTTCCCTGAAAGTAGAAATACGCTGCCCAATTCGATCATCGGAGGGCATATGATAGCTATTTGTACTATTGAAAACCTTTCTCTAGCATTTGGAGATACATCTCTTTTCCAAAAAATGAATTTGGAATGACCTCCCGGTATGATCGGTCTAGTTGCGCCAATGGTTATGGTAAATCCACTTCTAAAAATACTCTGCGGGCAAACCTCAGCTGATAGCGATAGGGTATCCTGGAGAAGGCCCTACCACATGGTACAATAACCTAATGATCATCCTGAATTAAAGATCGTCGATTGTCTCGAACAAGGAAAGCTGTACGATATTTTTTAAGGTTAGAACGGGGGCATAAATCAGAAAATGATCTGATATCTTTAGCAGACTATTGGCACCTACCTCTTACTTGGCAGTACCAGCTAGAAGAGGCAAATATTATTGCTCCATTAGATACTTCCTTAAAAAAATTGAGCGGTGGACAGAGAGCCAGATTACTCCTTTCCCATGCATTTTCACTTTCAAATAACTTCCTGCTTATAGATGAACCTAGCAATCACCTTGATGAGAATGGATGTAAATGGTTACGAGAAAAAATAATCAAGCATATAGGAGGAATATTAACAGCCTAAGATTTTATGGAGATGAATGCAGCACTTATATACAATAAAAAGAAGTGGAACAAACTGCTCTACTTCAAAAAGCAGAGGGTAATCGAAAAGCGTTAGACCAATTAAATAAAGTTAGACAGCAAAATATTCATAAATATGTCATTAGGCAACAGCAGGGTAAAAACAAAAGGAAACCTCAGAGTATGAGTCTTATGGATGCACAGAAAGATCGTGCAGAAAAAGGCCCTGGGAAATTAAAGCGTAATCTGGAGCAACGCCAATTACTGTTAGAAGCAAATCGAGATGGGATAAAAAACATCTACAATTGATTCACAAAGATTAAGACTACCGAAACTAACTCTCATTAATTGGAATTCTAGAAAGACGATACAATTACATATCGAAGATTTACAACTCCCTTATGGCTCTTATAAGAGGCCCATATCTTTGACTCCACGCAGAGAAGACCGTTGCAGGAGTTCCGGAATATATGGAAGCGGGAAATCTACATTATTAAAGGTCATCACTGGTCAGCTAAAAGCGCGAGGTGGTGTTTACAGAAATCATGATAGTTTTTGCTATTTAGATCAGGATTTCAGCATTCTCGACAAAGAATTATCCGCCTTAGACAATCTATCCAATTTCTATCCAGGTAAAAAGGAACTTGAATGGCGTACCATACTTGGAAGCCTGCAAATAAGAAGAAATACGCCTCTGCGCCCCCTGAAGTGCCTAAGTGGAGGTGAGCAACTCAAAGTGGCGTTAATTGCAGCTACACGAGGCATTACCACCACGCTACTACTGGATGAACCGGATAATCACTTGCATCTGGCGTTCCCGCCAGCTATTAACAGATGCCATTGCAGAGTTTCCTGGCACGATTTTATTGGTCTCACACGATTTAAATTTTATTGATGCTATAGGTATCGACAGTCAACTTATACTGGACTAAGAGAAACCCCATTAATTACCCAGCAAAAGAGAACACTAACTTTGAATACGCTTCGCTTGATCCTTGGGGACCAGCTGAATTATAAACACTCATGGTACAGAGAAAAGAATCAGAAAATCATATACTTCATGGCCGAAATGCGCCAGGAGACAGACTACGCCGCTCACCATATTCAGAAGGTAGTCGCTTTTTTTGAAGCTATGCAGAATTTCGCTGAATGGCTAAAATCACGCAACAAAGAAATTTTATATTATCAATTACAAGATAGAGAGAATCAGCAAGATCTTTCTAAAAATATAAAACAGCTAATAAAAAAATATGACATCAATAAATTTGAGTATCAATTACCAGATGAATATCGCCTTGATAAACAACTAGAGATTATATGTAAAGAAATACATATTGAATCTGAAACATATGATAGTGAACACTTTCTCACCAAAAGAACAGAGTTAGGTGATTTCTTTGATGGAAAAAAAACTCTTCTAATGGAGAATTTTTATCATCACATGCGCAGAAAGCATAATATTTTGATAAAAAACACAGGAGAACCTGAAGGGGGGAAATGGAATTATGATCAAAGTAATCGAAAGAAATGGAAAGGCGAGATTACAATTCCTAAACAATGCCAAATTAGAAAAGATGTAAAAAAAACACTGAGGAGAATAAATAAATCTGGAATTAAAACCATAGGAAGTATTGACCCAATAAATTTTCCATGGCCAAGTAATCGAATAGAAAGCCAAAAAATGCTTCGGCATTTTTGTAAATATTTATTACCCTATTTTGGCGATTATCAGGACGCAATGGACCCAAATGAAGTTTACTTGTTTCATAGCCGCTTGAGTTTTTCTCTCAACACCAAGATGTTAAGCCCTTCAGAAGTTATTGAGGCAGCAATTTCCCACTGGAGATCTAATAAAAAATCTATTCATATCAGCCAAGTAGAAGGGTTTGTTCGCCAAGTACTTGGGTGGCGGGAATATATGAGGGGAATCTATTGGAGAGAAATGCCTGATTATAGTAAGGAAAACAAACTAAATAACTCCAGTCCACTTCCTGCCTTCTACTGGGATGCGAACACGGATATGAACTGTCTTCATCAAACTATAAGCAACAGCCTTCAAAATGCTTATGCCCATCATATTCAACGCCTGATGATCACCGGTAACTTTGCGTTACTAACCCAAACAGATCCAAACCAGGTAGAAGCCTGGTATCTGGGAGTCTATATCGATGCTATTGAATGGGTGGAAATGCCGAATACTAGGGGGATGAGCCAGTATGCGGATGGAGGCCTATTAGCAACAAAGCCCTATGTAAGTAGCGGTTCTTATATAAATAAAATGAGCAATTACTGCAAAGATTGCCGATATAAGGTTAAGGAAAGAGTAGGAGATGATGCATGTCCGTTCAATAGCCTTTATTGGTACTTTCTACTTAAAAAAAAGAAATACCTTAATGGCAATCCAAGAATGGCAATGATGCTCAGCACATTGGATAAAATGACGAGTCAGGAGAAAAATGATATTCAGAAACAGGCAATTAGATTTCTAAGAAAGCTCTATTCTTAAGCAGGCTGTCACTTTAATTTAATTAGTACATTTAGATCAGTTAGTTCCCTATAAAAAATCTAATCGCCATACCTTATATGTGTGAAATGTATCACGATATCAACAATGACTTATTACATGTAATTACATTCCCACCACCTGTAACTTGAACGAGGATACTATTCATCCGCACTCTAAACTAATTCCACTCTGGCACTATTTTTTTATCCCGCATAGATACACAGAGAATTTTTTTGCGTATGGGCGTCCAACCTAAATTTCAAATATTTTTGAATAGAGGCGTAAAATAACAAATACCTTTTTAGTATTTTTTTAGATAAATTTATGCAATCACTCTTTCTAAAATAGCTTTGAAAACACAATGACATTGATAAGGAATCATCGATGAGTACTCTTCCCGAATCTGCCAGCAGCATGGGACTACAACCATTTGGACAGTCGGGTACTGGCCGCTCAATTATGGCTAATGGTCAACTACATGGACTGTTAGAAGGGTACAAAGAGCTTAGCTCTATACCAAGCAACGAGGGATATCATGCTCTAGCAATTACCAGCGCGGTTAATAGTCTTCGCGGTAGCGTGGCTCCAGTTAACTCTTTTCTTAAAGAGGGTAGTTCTACACGTCGCTGCGTTATAGGGGCAGGCTTTGAAATAGAATATGAGCTAAATAATTATTATGGTGGCCCACAAACTGATGTGGTAATTATAGATATTAGACTTACTGGAGATAAATCAGAAAGCAGAAACCGAGCTGCTTTGTGGAATGCAAATTTTTCATCTTCAGTTGATAGATGGATATCTAAAGATGCCCCTGAGTACATATTGGAAAAATCATCTAAAGTATCTGGATCAAAAGAATCTCCTTTTAAAATCGGAATCAATGGCTATAGCAGGGACTTGGATCACGCAATCAACATTTTGCCATCACATATAAGCCGTGGAGATACTAATAACCTAAATAAGTTGAAAGAAAATGGTTATCTTCTATTTTATGTACCACAAAAAGGTGCGCTTAAATCTGGATGGCGATGCGTAAGAAACTTAGGAAAAAGTATCACCAGGGAAGATCTAGAGGCTGCACGAATATTAGCCAACCATATGAAAGAAGCGCATGATAAAAATTATCATGTTGAGTGGACCAGCCATAGAGGGGGCTCTAAAGTTCTTACTGAGGCAATGAAGTTACTGGCTCAGAGACAAGTAGATCTTGCTGGAAAACAGAAGGTATTTCTTAGTGACCACACATCCAGCCAATATGCTGCGGATGTAGTTCGCCGTAAAATTGGCATGAATACAGATGATGCAACATGGAATAAATCTACACCGGGAATTGCCCAGTTAATAGGAGGCAAGAACCTTGGTACGGCAGATTTAGCCATATCTGCAAATACCCTTTTTAAACATACAGAGAAAGAGAATCGTCCAGGCCAGGCTGTTGATACTCTGCACCATGGGAGAAAACTATATAAAGCTGGTAAAAAAGCAGTGCTTACGGGTACCGGTGCATGGACGATAGTAACTACCCTATCGACCAAATTTGGAATATCCTTTACTATGGCACAAACTATAGTAGGCTTACTCGGCCTCAGTGCAGCACAAACAATTTTATCCAGTATACCGAGCCTTAATGAAGGCTATCATAAAAGTGCAGCCGAGCCTTCCAAACAATTGGCACAAAAGCTCTTTTCTAAAAAATAGGCATATAAAAAATGCTGTACAATAGAAGTAAATACCCTAAAGGGCCTGACTTTCAAAAGGCCAGGAAAATTCAAAAAGAACTGTCAGGCTGTAAAACCTCTTTTTTGGCACCTCCGCAATCTGACCCCTATTCCTCAATGGGAATCTGGGAGTCAGAACCCAATATCATTGACATCAATGACTTATCAAAATTCAAACCCCTAGAATGGAGGTTGAAATCTGGTGAGTTAAGGTATTTTTCTGAAGTACAAACTCTGTGTATTTATTCAAATAGATGGGGCTTCAATGGCTTACCCATTATTCAGGGACAGCGTGGAGATGTCAGTTTTTTTATAAATGTTAATTTAATAAAAGATTTACCCGTTAATGAAACTTTATTCCACAATAGAGTATTGGCCCAAGAAACATTCAGAATTTTTGATCTTACTTTTCTACAAAATTTACACAAAGGAAGAAAATCCACCCCTTTTGATCTGACTCCGTCTAGATGGCCATCTTTTTTAGGTCCTATCAACTTTCAATGGGTTAACCAGGGGGGCAGCGATTGGCTTTATTTCGAGAGCCAACCCCTAAAAGATGACTTGGAATTGATTAACTGGAGTACTCCCATTACAGAAAAGCACTTGCTTAGCTGTCAATTCTATATTAACAGATCTTCCACGAACGCTGGAAATGCTTATCGTATAAATCAAAGTGTACAAAGAGAAAATTACTTGAGACTGACACAAGAAATCATGAACACTTTTGAAATAGAGCTAACATCCAACCATAAACAGAAATACAAACGCACTCAGTCTCTTTTGGATGCTAATGAGAAACCCATCTTAACTTGCACCAGCAAACAAATTGATAATGCAAAGCATGTCCTTCAGAGTTGGAGTGACCTAGAGTTTATAGACAGTAAAAAAAATAGTGAAGATGATCACAAAGCGTCAATCGAAGAGGTTACAAAATTTCTTGAGGATCGCATTCAACCAAAATTAATGCCAAATAGCTATCCAGCCGAAGAGGAAATACAGATATCCTCTCGAATACCCCCGAAAGAAATCCAAAAAATTTTAATTGGTGAAGAATAAAAGAATATAGATAAATATACCCAAAACAAGCTGATTGAATTACGACTACAGCTTTATAGTTTTTATATTTTATTTATACCACATAGTCAACACTGGGATAATCTATGACAATTACCATTAGCTATTCGCCACAATAGTAAACTTAAGATTACCGAGTGTCACCAAGAAATCCAACGGGACCAAGTTTCCTCAAGACAAGGGGAATTGAAAAAGATCTCTCCGGCTGCCGGCTAGCCTTTATGGCCCCTCCAAGCCAAGATCCTTATTCTTCTATGGAGAAGAGGGGAAACTGAACCTGATTCGCAGAATATTTTTGACATTTCCAATTTTCGCTCAATTGAGAAGCCTATAAAGAATGGGAAACGAGAACTTTTCTCAGGAATTAATTTTTTGAGGTTATATTCAAATCGTTGGGGTTTTAATGGTTTACCACTGTCACTTTTAAAGTGTGGGTATTTTAATTTTATTATTGATGTTCATACAATGGATGACTTACCTATCAATAATAGTCTTTTTAACACTAAGATCTTGGTTGAAGAGACATACCGGTATTTCGACTTAGCTCAGCTGCAAGAATTACACTAAGGTATTAAAGAAAATCCATTTGATCTTACACAATATAAGTGGCCGTCTTACTTAACGCCATTAAATAGCCAGTGCATTCATCAAGGTGGAATAGATTAGTTTTATTTTGAAAGTCAGCCCCTTATTAGTGGATAAGATATATTAAGTTGGTTTACTGCTATAGATGAACGAATCAAACCCAGACCACTACCTTATAGTTATTCGCTAGACAACCTAATGAAGATCACTTCAAGGCTCCCTCTGAAGAAATACAAGTTGGCTATGAACTTGAGAAGTAGGAGAATGTATAAAGATTGGCAATCTGCCAGAAAGAGAATTTTTTAACCAGCCCGACAGTTAATCTTATCGAGCTGGTTTAGCTCTATACTTTGAGAGCAAGCTGAACTCTATTTAAACATCAGCTCCGGATTCACCATAGTCTTCATCTCCAAAACATTTCCGTTTGGATCTTCGATAAAGAAGGTTTCCTGCTCATATTCATTACCGACAAAACGGCGATAGGGCTTATCCAGATATTCGAGGCCGGCGGCCTCGATACGACCTTTTAAGGCTTGGAATTCATCATCTGGTAGATGAATGCCAAAGTGAGGCACTGCAACTTCGCCCATATCCACTTTGTGGCGCACATTCGGCAATTTTTCTTCGCTTTGGTGAAGGGTTAGTTCATTACCCCAAAAGTCGATATCTACCCAGCGCCCCTCTTCACTATTGCCAGTTTTACACCCCAGAACATCACAGTAAAACTTCTTTGCCGTCTCCAGATCTCCTGCAGGAATTGCAAGATGCAGACAATTGGATTTCATATAGCCTCCCACTACTGATCGCCCCTTACTACCTAACAAGTTGACACCATATAGTCATAAGCCAATGTCAAAATGATTAGATTACTTGAGCAACCGATATACACACTCGGAGCCAATTGACCCCATTTTTTTATTTATTTGACCAGGCGAAGTACAACGATAGCTACTTTCACCTGGGAGGATAATCAGAGCTTTCAACCACTCTTTACGTCTGCAAATACGCATCTATTTATAAGGAGTGGTAAGCGCAGAGACCACCTATGATCAAAAAATCACCGACAACTAAATCTAGGTCACAGCCAATAAGCAAGCTTTGAAAAATCCTCCTAAATGAGGGGTGCACTGTAACACAAGTGTTTCGAGGAATAACCGATAAAGTCTTCGCTAAAGAACTCTAAGTCAATCTCCCCACCAATATTTATATTTCAAAAGGGCAGCCCCTAATTGATGGGAACTTCTATAGAATCTCGGCCAAAAATCCCTCCTCCTTCCTTTATGTAAAGAAACTATTCATAAGTGCACCAACTTGGTGCTTTTACTCTATAAACCTTTACAAATGAAACCAGCTGGTCAAGACCTGAATCAATCACCGCGAACCTAACTACCCTGGTAATCAGACCAACTCCTCACTAGACCTTTTTTCCACTCCTCGTATGTGAGAGCAGTAAAAGATAACTTTATTTTTCTATTACGGATTTCGTTGGTACAGATTTGCTTTCCCTCTGTTTTAAAGCCGCAATTGCTGCAAAAAAAATACTGGAAAACAGTCGGTAAATTCTGGTACATTCCGCGACTATTTTTTAACCAACTCCGCCGACCGGAATGTCGGCCGCCAGTGCGGTTTCCGCCTGTCGCCGTAACAGAGGTAATAGAATGAAACCAACCAAGCCCCTGCTACTAATGGCTACCGGCCTGTTGTCTGTAGCTGCCCAAGCTGAAATGACCTGGAGCGACAACAGTCTGAGCCTGCTGTATGGCCGCAACTATGAAGTGAACTACAGCCTTTCGACGGATGATTCCGAGCGTTCCGTAGTAACTTTTGAGCACGCCAGCGGCCATAGTTGGGGCGATCTATTTATCTTTGCCGACTACCTGGACTCAGAAGAAGGTTCCAATGAACTTTACGCTGAAATTTCACCCCGCCTAAGCCTGGGGAAGCTCAGTGGCCGTGAGCTGGCCTGGGGACCTGTGACCGACGTACTAGTAGCTTCCACCGTTGAACTGGGCAATATGGATGACCCGGACGGCCTCACTGCTACCGGCCCGCATTTCACCAATACCCTTGTAGGCCTTGGTTTCGATGTGGCAGTTCCAGGATTCTCCTTTGTGCAAGTGAATGCATATCGCCGCGACAACGACGACAAAGCCAGCAACGAACAGCTGACCCTCGTTTGGGCCATGCCGTTTAGCCTGGGTGATGCCAGCTTCGTGTATGACGGCTTTATTGATTGGACCAGTGCTTCTGAGGATGCACACCCCAGCATGAACTTTACTTCCCAGCTGAAGTGGGATGTAGGTGCCAATTGGGGCGAGCCTAAAGCCCTATATGCCGGTATCGAATATGTACATTGGAATGACAAGTTTGGAATCAAAGATGGTTCCTTCGGGGTTGATTCCAATGAGCGTAACGTAAACCTGTTAGTAAAGTACCACTTCTGATATGAAACCCACTGATATCCAAACATCGGCGACCACAGGGTCTGGCATCTCCCAGGCCCCTCTGCTGGAAAAGCTGTTTAAGCTGTCCGAGCGCCAAACGAATGTTCGTCGGGAAGTGATTGCCGGCGTTACCACATTCCTAACCATGGCTTACATCATTTTTGTAAACCCCAATATCCTGGCGGCTGCCGGCATGGATAAAGGCGCCGTATTTATGGCGACCTGCCTGGCCGCAGCGATTGGTTGCCTGATTATGGGACTTTACGCTAACTATCCAATTGCCCTGGCACCTGGAATGGGACTAAACGCCTTCTTCGCCTACGTAGTAGTCGGCGAGATGGGTTACAGCTGGCAGGTGGCCCTGGGTGCAGTGTTTATATCAGGGGTGGTATTCCTGCTACTCAGTATCTTTAAGTTGCGGGAATGGATTATTGACAGTATTCCTCTTTCCCTACGGCAGTCACTTGCCGCCGGCATTGGCCTGTTCCTGGCCATTATCGCTTTGAAAAGCGCAGGTATTGTTGTTGCGAGCCCGGCTACTCTGGTAACACTCGGGGATCTCAAATCTATTGAAGCCATGCTCGCAGCTCTGGGCTTTTTTATTATCGTGGCCCTCTCTTACCGCCGTATGCTCGGCTCCGTGATGATCGGTATTCTCGCCGTAACAATTATTGCGCTGGCAATCGGCAAGGTTGAGTTCACTGGCCTGGTATCCGCGCCGCCGAGCCTGGCACCCACCTACCTCGAACTGGATATTGCCGGTGCCTTCGAAGTTGGCATGATCAGCGTAATTTTCGCTTTCCTGTTTGTAGACTTGTTTGATACCGCAGGCACCCTTCTGAGTGTTTCTGACCGGGCCAAGCTGTTGGACAAAAACGGTAAGCTTCCGGGTATGGGCAAAGCCCTGATGGCCGACAGCTCCGCCTCTGTGGTCGGCTCTGTTTTAGGCTCCTCAACCACCACTTGTTATGTAGAGAGTACCGCTGGTATCACTGCTGGTGGACGCACCGGTCTAACCGCTGTGGTTTGTGCCGTACTGTTTTTGCTGGCAACCTTCTTCTCACCACTGATCGGCATGATTCCCGCTTATGCAACCGCCGGGGCTCTGCTGTACGTTGGTGTCCTGATGACTTCCGGCCTGTCTTCTATCGATTGGGATGACATCACTGAAGCCGCCCCAGCAGTGATTGCTGCGGTTATGATGCCGCTGTCTTTCTCTATCGCCCACGGTATTGCATTGGGCTTTATCGCCTACGCAGTCATTAAAACACTGAGTGGGCGCAGTAAAGACGTCAGTATCAGTGTCTACGTGTTAGCGGCACTCTTTGTTGCCAAGTTCGCCTTTTTCTGAGGGGTACATAGATGAAAAAGCACTTTATCAGCGCACAGCAACTCTTAACGGATTCCTACGCGCTTGCGGAACAGATCTATCAAAGCGGCTTTCGCCCCAATTATATTGTCGGTGTATGGCGTGGTGGCGCTCCGGTTGGTATCGCAGTACAGGAATTGCTGCACGTGATGGGTGTGGATGCAGACCATATCGCAATCCGGACTTCGTCCTACCTCGGCATCGGCGAGCGTGACAAGAAGGTTCGCGTTCATGGCTTAAACTACCTGATCAAGCGCCTTGAGTCACACGACTCCCTATTAATCGTGGACGATGTGCACGATTCTGGCCTGAGTATTGAGCAAACTATCGAAGATCTGCGTGCGGCCTGTAAAAAGAATACACCGGAAATTCGAATTGCCACACCTTACTACAAGCCTAAAAACAATAAGGCTAAACGTGTGCCAGACTACTTTATCCACAAAACTGAAGAGTGGCTGGTTTTCCCACATGAAATTGACGGCCTCTCCAGGGAAGAAATCCTGGAGAACAAACCAGAACTGGCGCCCTATGTAGACCGGATTGCCACCGCCGTTTAACCACGGCCAAGACCGGGGGCCGAGCCCCCGGATCTTTTACTTCCCTGCAACACCTGCCCCCCCTAACCTCCCAGTAGTGCCTCCCAGCGGCAATCAAGCCCTACCCCACCACGCCCATACTCCAAACCTTTCTTAATAGCGTCCGCTTATGAAACTAAAGTTAGTTTCAGGCAATTTATTAAATAGAAAATTTGGTCCAGAATTAATTTAATAGAGCAGAAGTCGGAAAATAAAAATGAACGACAAACTCGCAGGGCTAACCCAGACACAACTCGATTCCCATTGGATGCCCTACACAGGCAACCGTCAATTTAAACGGGATCCCCGAATAATCATTGCTGCTGAGGGCTGTTACTTCACCAGTGCCGATGGTCGTCCAATCTTTGATGGGCTCTCGGGGCTTTGGACTTGTGGCGCTGGACACAATCGTCCAGAGATTACCGAGGCAATTAATCGCCAACTAAAAACTCTCGACTATGCCCCTGCATTTCAGTTTGGCCACCCTTTATCTTTTCAACTAGCTGAGCGAATCACCCAATTTATGCCTGTGGGCCTGAACCGTATTTTTTTTACTAATTCGGGCTCAGAATCAGCAGAAACTTCATTGAAAATTGCTCGCGCCTATTGGCGCAAAAGGGGCTTAGCGGCAAAAACCAAGCTTATCGGTCGGATAAAAGGCTATCACGGGGTTAATTTCGGTGGAATCAGCGTGGGTGGTATAGGTGCCAATCGGGCAATGTTTGGCCCCACACTCGATTCCGACCATTTGTCACATACCCTTTTGCCAGATAACCGCTTTTGCCGTGGACAGCCACAACAGGGATCACATTTAGCTGATGAGTTACTCGATTTAATTGCCCTGCACGATGCCAGCAATATAGCAGCGGTAATTGTTGAGCCTATGGCCGGCTCGGCCGGTGTACTTCCACCCCCTGAGGGCTATTTGCAACGCCTGCGCGATATCTGCAACGAACACCAGATATTGTTGATTTTTGATGAGGTTATCACCGCCTTTGGCAGAATGGGGACAGCCACTGGAGCCGAGTTTTTCGGGGTTGTGCCGGATATTCTGAATACCGCTAAACAGCTTACCAATGGCGCTTTTCCTATGGGTGCCGTCGCAGTACAGCAGGGTATATACGATACATTTATGGAAAAAGCGGGGCCAGACTATCAACTTGAATTACCCCATGGTTACACTTACTCAGGCCACCCTGTAGCCTGTGCCTCTGCGCTGGCAACTTTGAATATCCTCAAGCAGGAGGACCTGTTCAAACGGTCCGCCGAACTTGCTTATGAGCTTGAGAAGTATATTCACCAGCTCAAAGGACTCCCCCTGATCCATGATATCCGCAATTGCGGACTGGCCGCGGGCCTAACCATTCAACCTGCTCCTGGTGAGCCTCTACTGCACCCCTTTCGAATTGCGATGAAAATGTGGAGTAAGGGCTTCTATATCCGCTATGGAGGAGACACGATTCAACTGGGAATGCCTTTCATTTCCAGTAGCGAGGAAATCGATGGTTTAGTCAATGCCCTAGCAGAATCCATCCTCGAAGTAGCCAATGGCAAATAGCCCTTTCTCAACATTGACCTTATTCCTCATCAGCCTACCGCACAAGTCCGACACCTCAGCGCACAACCCTGGCTGCTGGAACTGTAATAACTACCCCCCTTGTACAATGACATTTGGCGCTCCCAAAAAAAATTTGGCCCTAGCTATATCACACATGCTGGAATGAGCGGAACACCTACTATTAGTAAAACAAAAGCAACAAAAAGTAAGACGTGAGAATACAATGATCAAAACCAGTAAGCTGATGCCGCCCAAGCTCACTGCTGCTCTGCTATGCACAGCTATACTGGCCGCCTGCGGCCAGGAATCCAGCACTTTACAAGCACAGAAGGAAACTACTTATGTGCCGGTACACAGGGCCAATATATCGGGCCTCTCTGAAGAATATGCCAAATTACGTAAACAACAGGTGGTCGAGGTTGATTACCGCTTGAGTGTCAACCTGGATGGTACTGGTGAAAGTTATTTTGGTACCGTACACGCTGATATCCAGTTCAAAAAAGCTTTACAGCAGCCTCTCACTATTGATTTTGCCGGTGGTAAAGTCGAATCGGTAAAAGTTGATGGCAAAGAAACTCCGTTCGAATATAACGGCCACTTCATTACCGTTCCCATATTGCACCTGCCAAATCGACAGCACGCAATTACAGTGAACTATCAACACCCCTATTCCAATAATGGCTCCGGACTACACCGCTTCGAAGATCCAAAAGATGGCAAAGTCTATATGTATACTGACTTTGAGCCCTATGATGCCAACCGGCTTTTCCCACACTTCGATCAACCAAATCTAAAAGCTCGT
This sequence comes from Microbulbifer sp. NBRC 101763, assembly GCF_040371615.1. Lineage (NCBI taxonomy): Bacteria > Pseudomonadati > Pseudomonadota > Gammaproteobacteria > Cellvibrionales > Microbulbiferaceae > Microbulbifer > Microbulbifer sp. NBRC 101763. The sequence continues at coordinate 139,061 of NZ_BAABQV010000002.1, read as the reverse complement.
TACACTCTGGATGTTACTGCTCCAAAAGACTGGGTAGTTATCAGCGCGGAGAGGGAAAGTCGAGTAGAGGAGCAAGGAGAGCTGAAGCATTGGTTTTTCCCTCAGTCGCAAAAATTTTCCTCCTATATTTTTTCTCTTCATGCAGGCCCATACCATATCTGGGAAGATGATGCTGCCGGCATACCACTACGCCTGATGGCCCGCCAAAGCCTGGCAGAGTATGTTAAAACCGAAGATTGGTTTACTTTTACCAAGCAATCCTTTGAGTTCTTCCAGCCATATTTTGAAATAGATTACCCTTTCAAAAAATACGACCAGATCCTTGTTCCTGACTTTAACGCCGGTGCCATGGAAAACGTAGGTTCAGTTACTTTTAATGACGCCTATGTTTCACGCGGGGAAAAAACCCAGGCACAGCGTATGGGCCTGGCAAATGTCATTGCCCATGAGCTGGCTCACCAATGGTTTGGCAACCTGGTAACCATGAACTGGTGGGATGATCTATGGCTCAATGAGAGTTTCGCCACTTATATGGCTAACCTGGCCCTGGCGGAGAACAGTGAGTTTACCAATGCCTGGGAGAATTTTTATCTGGGTACCAAACAGTGGGCCTACCACTCAGATCAACGCCCCACCACCCACGCTATCCAGCTGCCCGTCAAGAATACTGATGAAGCCTTTGCCAACTTCGATGGTATTACCTACGGTAAAGGTGGCTCGGTGTTGAAGCAGCTACCCTACTATCTGGGAAAAGAGGAGTTCCGTAAAGGGGTCAGCAATTACCTGAAAGAGCTCTCCTACCAAAACTCAACACTTGACGACTTCATGGGGCATCTGGGAAAAGCCTCCGGGGTTAATTTAGATATCTGGCAACAGCAATGGCTTTACCAAGCTGGTCTCAATACCATCGAGGCCAGCTTTCAATGTGAAAATAACCAGATTAGTCATTTGACCCTCACTCAGACTGCACCGCAAGAGTATCCCACCTTACGAGAACAGCGTACGCAACTTGGCCTCTATCGTATGGATGGCGAAAATATGAAGCGCTTCGCCACCTTGCCAGTACTATATAGTGGTGCCAAAACTAATGTGGAAGATGCCAAAGGGCTGCCCTGCCCGCAAATTCTCTACCCCAATGAGGGGGACTGGGCTTTTGTGAAAGTAAATCTGGATTCGGTAACGCTGAAGAATATGGCTCAGCATATTAATGCTATCCAGCAGCCTTTTGCTCGTCTTATGATGTGGCAAAGTCTGTTTGATAGCACTTATGATACAAAACTTCCTTTAGATGAATATATCAGCTTTATTATCAGCAATGGCGCAGTGGAACAGGATATTAACGCCATCCGGCTCAATGCCCGCTATTTAAGTTTTGTCTACAGCTACCTTAACCAAATTCCGGTCGGAAAAGAGCGCCGCAACGAACTACAACAGGCGATCGAAGACTTTGTCTGGACACAACTTCAAAAAGCGGCCAGCAGTAGTGACCAGCAGAAAGTTTGGTTTGATACTTTTACCAATGTAGCCCACTCTAATGCAGCACTGGATAATGCCAAACAGTTGTTAATGGGGGAGCTCTCCGTTAAAGGTTTAAAACTAGATCCAGATATGCGCTGGGAACTAATAAGCTTGCAGAACCGTTATCTTTTTGCCGACTATGAAAAAGCCATTGCCCGAGAGTTGAAACAAGACAACTCTGACCGATCAAAGCTCAATGCTATAGCGGCTGAAGCCGTTAGGCCCTCACCGGCAGTTAAACAGAAATGGTTAGATAATTTGATCCTAAATAGAGATAAGTTCAAGTTGAGCGAACTTCGTACAGCCACTTCATCTCTGTTTACCTCAGAACAGATTGAGCTTTTCAACACTAATAGCGAACGAATATTTTCAGCTTTAGATCAGATCAATAATGAAGATTCCTCAGAGTTAATTAGTATCTATGCATATATGCTCCCCCTTATGTGCTCGAAAGAAGGCGCCCAAAAACTTAGCGATACTCTGAAGGAAAAACAACAGCTCAAACCTACGCTGGTCAAGGCATTAAAAAATCATCGCTATACCAGCGAGCGTTGCATCAAAATGGGGCAGGCTTTAGTAAAACGGTAGCAAGGTTGACCCTAATCACACAACTTGCCAGCTAAAATTATTTTAAGGGCTCTCAGAGCCCTTTTTTATTCAATTGGATTATCGAACTGATATAAAATTAGTCCTCAGCTTATATCTAGCGGTACACTCCCTGAAAAAGGTAAGGGATTTCAGGTATGAAAATTTTTGTAGAAAAAGATAATCTTGTTGATGGAGCTATTGCTAAGCTCTTGAACTCTCACCTACAGGAAATGTATAGGCACTCCCCAGCTGAAAGTGTTCATGCATTGGACCCAAAAGCCTTGCAGGATTCAACCATTACCTTCTGGAGTGCACGTATTAATGGAACTCTGGCCGGATGTGGAGCCCTCAAGGAAATCGCACAATTCCAAGGGGAGTTAAAATCGATGAAAACTAGTCAGTCCTTCCTGCGTATTGGAGTTGCCAAGGCAGTACTGGAAGAAATACTTAAAGAAGCCAGGCTTCGGAGCTATAAAGAAGTTAAGCTGGAAACCGGAAGCGGCGCAGCATTTGCACCCGCAGTGGCACTTTACCAGCGGTATGGTTTTGAGCCTTGTGCACCGTTTGCCAACTATAAAAGAGACCCGCACAGCTTGTTTTTCTGTAAAAAATTATAAATACCATTATCTATTAATAATAATTATGCCTATTTCCAGAAGAGATTTTTTGAAACTCACAGGATTTTCACCTCTGGTGTTTGCTGGGATCAGTGTTGACAACTCATTAGCAAATGAGAAATCAATTCCTTTTTTAAGTCAAATGCCCGGGCTGAAAACGCCTATACAAGAAATTTATCCCGCCGTCTTCAATAATGAAATCTATGTTGCCGGTGGCTTTATTCCGTCAACCACTCCCGCTTTTTTCGGCCTTTCTCCGTCAGAGGAGAACTACATTTTTTCCCCTAAACTGCAAAAATGGCGAACTGGACCATCACTTCCCGCTCCGAGGCACCACCTCGGCATGGCCAGTAACTCAAAATACCTATACGCTATTGGTGGATTCACTGGAAAAAAAGGGAACGCCTGGCAGCCCCAAAAGACTGTTTGGAGGCTATCCGAGGCAAAAGAGCAGTGGAGCTCTGCACCATCACTTCCAGTACCAATAGCGGAAAGTGTGCATGTCTCACTCTTGGAGAAAATCCATGTTATTGGTGGAAAGTCCCCCAATTCTGAATCCAAAAACCGAGACAGCAAAAAGCACTATCTATTAGTTGATAATAAACACTGGGAAACAGCGGCACCCCCAAGTATCAATAGGAACTCAGCAGCAGGTGCAGGTCTCAATAACAGAATTTATGTTGTGGGTGGTCGGCAGGTTGGCGACAGCACAAAAAAAGCTAAAAATCTTTCGTATTTTGAAGTTTATGACTCCAATCTTGACAAATGGGAAAAGATAAGGCCATTGCCACAAGCACTTGCTGGTCTTACTGCAACGCCACTTAACGGAAAAATCGTCGTTACCGGAGGTGAGGCATTTGGCCCTAATGGCAACTGGAAGACAGGTACGGTATCCAGTGCTATTTGGATCTATGATCCACTCAGCGATCAGTGGGGTAAAGAAGCGAAACTCAATGAAACACGTCATGGTCATGGCGCCGCTACTATAGGTAACAACCTCTATATTATTGGCGGCGCCGCCAAAGTAGGCCCACAGGATACACTTGGTTCCATGGTAAAATTGAGCTGGAGAGAATAACTGATTTTATCACTAGATCCCGAAGGAAGAACTATGTTAAGTAGAAGAGATTACCCTTTCCTACCAAAACCAAAAGGCCCAATGACTCATGCAGTCATTCATGAAAAGAGTCTTTATATCTCCGGCCTTACGGCCATGGGCACTGACGCTCAGGCTGAAGACTTAACTGAGCAAATACGAGAAATTCTCTCTCAATTAAAAAAAGTTCTGGATTATGAAGGGCTTACTAAGTCAGACCTAATTAAGCTTACAATTTTTATAAAAGAGATAGACAAATTAGGTATAATCCGAGAGGAGTTATTTTCTTTTTATGACAGTCACTATCCCGCCTGCTCATTGGTAGAGGTTTCCAATCTGGTGCATGCAGACCTTAAAATAGAAATTGAAGCGGTAGCAGCAATAGCATAAACCGTTCTGCGGGGAGGTCAGGGGCTGCTATTGTGTATCCATATAGTACTGGTTACGCTCAACACCTAGGTACCCAATATATCTGTCCCTGATTTCCCGCACATAATTTACCGGCTCCCTACCACGCACATAGCCAAATCGACTGCTTCGATAATACTCAGGTTGAGACAAAAGTAGCATGGCCTCCTCAACGTGCCCAAACCACTGGTTAGGGTCCAGTTCCAGCCTCTGGGCAAGATTTCTGGCATCTCTCACATGACCATGGCCCGCATTATAGGAAGCCAGGGTGAAATAGATTTTCTGGTCGAGAGGTAGGTTTTGCGGGAAGCGATCATCCAGCCAATCCAGGTAGGATACACCTGCTCGGATGCCATTTTCCGGATCATATAAATTACCAATACCCAGCTGGCGGGCTGTACGAGGAAGTACCTGCATCAACCCCTGAGCCCCAGCAAATGAACGTGCCTGAGGATTAAATTGGCTTTCCTGATACATTTGCGCGACCACCATTCGCCAGTCGCGGTCGGTATTTTGAGTATATTTTTGCACTATAGGATCAAATGGCGATAATACATCCGTGCTGCGCAGGCGCTGTCCCTGATGCTTAAGGATACGCTTCTGTTCTTTAAAATACTTGTTAAAGGTAACATTGAAAAACAGGTCACGATTATGTTTTTCTAAGAACGTATTCAAGTGCTCCAATAACACCGGTTGCTTAGCACGAACAGCCCAAGCGATATCGCGATCACCAGGAAGTTCGCCGACTACTCTAAAATCGTTACGATAAGTGCTTTCAATTGCCACGAGATGTGAATCGACAACAGTGTAGGGGAAAGCTCCGCTGGCCACAGAATCAATGAGAAATTCCGTTGTAACGCCTTCAATACGTTTTATCTGTAGTGGAAGCAGCTCCTGTGCATGCTGTTTTTGCAGTAATTTCACCAGGCTATCGTGATAACTGGTTTGCGGATTTACCGCCACTATCTGCCCGGCCAGCAACTCCTCCAGTGTCAAGTTGTTATTTTCACTTGCGCCCTGGGAACCGGCCACCAACAACTCCTTGACTGCCATAACTGGTCGGGAAAATACTAACCCCTGTTGACGCCGACCCTCAGTAATTGTGAGAGATGCTGCAATCATATCTCCCATTCCTGCCTGTAGCGCATCAGCTAGGTCCATATCCGGATCTGGCACTATCATGCTGAGACGCAGCTTATGATCACGGGCAAATTTCTTCAGTAAATCATAATCGAACCCCATTAATTCACCGCGCCAAATAAAGTAAGAGGCGGGATGATTACGAGTGAGCACTCTCAAGGTTCCACTCTCCAGGATCTCCTGCCAATCACGCAGAGCCTGCTCCCTCTTCTGGCTGGCCAATACCAATTCAGCCGTAAAAAATTCATTCAGTTCTCGACGGAGGGCCACAGAATCACGTCGCACCGCCCAGGCGATAGCTCGTTCAGAGTTGAGCTTGGAACTACTGGTCAGTTGTGGATAAGCTGGAAGAAACGCATTAACCTGGTTGCTGTCAATGACAGTCGCCTGATATCTCCCCTCGGCTACGGCGGTTAGCAGCTCTTCATGCTCTACCGGGCCATCCAGATAGGTAACTTTATAATTCTGCGCATCCTCGCTATGAATCAACGTCTCAGCAAAGGCGCTGCCACGCCTCACAGCAACCTGTAATGGCCTATTCGGCACGGGTTGTAACCCATTATCCCGCCGGGTTACCAATAACTCACTGACAAACTGCAGGGGGCGTGTAAAGGAAACCACAGCCTTTCGCTCCTGCGTTCGGGAAAAATTGCTGGCAATGACATCGCCACGACCTTCAATAAGTGCCGGAATCAGTTGCGCGAAGTTGTCCACATACACCCATTGAGGTTGAAGGCCCCGACTGTGGGCAAACTTTTCCGCTAACTCCCTCCATTCACTCATAGGTAGCCCAATACGCGGCAGCGAGCCCTCTTGGGGCCCCCTCGGCGCAAGCAGACGCAGGACGCCTCTCTCCTTCAAAGCAGGCATATCCCCCAGGTCTACATAGTTTTCAAAAACCGGAGCTTCTACCAGCTGTGTTTGCTGCTGATTTGGCGCAGGCTGTTGGGAAATTGCCAGATCAGTGTCGGCAGTGTCATCGACAGAGGCCTGTCGCTGCTCACAACCTAAAAGCAGAAATAGTGAGGTCAGTAAAAGGAAAATAAAAAGCAATCTTCTTTGCACAGTGCACCTTTTAGCTTTTATTAGGCATCGTACTACGCTTCCTGCGCGCTGCAGTTTGCGCTTCGCCATCTGGAGCGGCCGCTGTTAGGTAAATCGTACCAGCTTAGGGTGAAAGATCCCCCCAAAAAAAAGCCCGGCAAACTCAATTGCCGGGCAAATATACGTTGGCGAATGTAGGTTGTCTCTTACACGGAGTGACAAGCCCTCTCTTATTCGATGAGCCTCTTATTTTTATTAGATGGATTTAGGTTTGCCCTGTAGCTCCGCCAATCTCATTTTTATTTGTCTGTTCTCATCCTCATCAGGGAGTTCGAACATCAGCGGTTTTGCCACTTTCGCAAAGTACTCCGCATCTTTCTGTTGGTATAGCTCTTCAGCCAGCCACTGGGCAATATGCAGCTCACGAGGTGCACGAATATAGGCCTGCTCCAGCTTTTCCAAATACTCTTCCCGGGGGTAACCCAGCATTTCCATAGCCATTGCCAGGCCGAACCAATGGGAGGCATTTTCCGGTTCTTTGTCTACCAGGTATTTAAATTCCTCACGGGATTTTTTCAGACTGCGAAGGTCACGCGCATGGTTTGGAACTGTAGCCTGTTGGTTAACCGTCAACCACGCGTGCGCACTCAAGTACCAGGGCTGCTGGCGATCGCTGCGAGGCACACTGGCGAGTAAGTGGCTGGCTTGGGGGAAATCCCCTATGCGCAGATCCGCACTGGCTTTAATAGCGGCCAGTTGGGTGCTGTAAATGCCGGCGTGGTACGCATAGGAAAGAAGGTCATCCAGGGCCTGCAGGTTGTAACCAGACTGGGCGATAAACCCGGCCAGGATATTCACGGATTCACGCTTGGGCAGACGTTTGACTTTAGGCTTGGCCTCTTTGAAGTGCGCGGGGATTTCACCACTAACCACTTCATATTCACCAGAATCGAACGCGGCAACATATGCTTTTTCAAGCTCTTTAACCGACATGCCCAGGGCCTTCTCCAGTGATTTCACCGGGTCAGCGCCGTCGTTATAGGCTTTGACGAACTGCTTAAATTCTTCCGACTTATCTCCCTCCATCATCAGCCAGTGGGACAAGAGCCAACCGCTGGCATACACATCGGCTTTCTCCTCGGCATCGGTGTTATAAACAGTTGCACGCAAGAGCCTATCCAGGGGCATCAGGCCTGCATACATCAAGGTTTGAGCGCGTTCCTGCGGGATTTCACCCAGCTCATAGCGGCCTTTCTTGGGGAAAGACATGGTTGCCATAAACTCGGCAAAGCCCTCGCTGTACCAATAGGGGAAATGGATGGTATTGCCGTTATAGGAAAGGAAGTGGGTGTACTCGTGGAAAAGGAATTCACGGGCCTTAAGTTGCTTCTTTATGCTGCGGCCATCCAGATTCACCAGGGCATAGCTACCTTCGGCGGAAGTATCGAACAAGCCGTTAGTCATTTCAGCTAGTTCAGCACCCACCAATCCAGCATAAGTATCCCTGTCCCCCGCCGCATAAATGGTGAGTTTTGGGGTATTTGGATCTACCTCCAGAAGCTCTGTAGCCACTGCGCGATAGCGTTCCAGGTCAGCGACCAGGGTCTTTACCGCTTTGGGATCACCATCGGTAATGACTCGAAAATTTTCACTATCCACTTCATACCAAATTTCCTCCCCCAGGTAGCGGGGAGCAGCATTGGCGGTCAGTACAAATCCGAAACAAAGTACTAAAAAAACAGCTGCGCGAGAAACCATAGTTCGGGCCACCAGTCGTTGTTAATGAAGCCCTCCATGGTCAAATAGTGAAGCCCATACACTACCGCTTTTAATTGATTAAAAAAAGAACAATTTGATCACAAAACATCACCTTTCATGTTTTTTTGTGACTTGCCGGACAGGGTATTCAGTAGTCAAGTTGCAGAAAAACTGGAGGGGATAACGACAAACTAAGAGACAAACGTCTCAATTTTGGCCCTTCTGGCATACAAATAGAGGACAAGCTTCTATATATTGCGCTGTTGACCATTTTCTAAAAAATGGTCAAAAAAATAATAATTAATCTGCTTTGATGAGAGAAACATAATGAAAACTGCACCACTACTGGCGCTGCTTGGCGGCGCCTTGATGTCAGCCCATGCCTGGTCGGCACCCGAATATATTTCCGATCTGGATATTACCTCTTTTGATGGAACTGTACTCGATGCCAATTTGTTTGTGCCTGAAACCCCAGCACCTGCAGAGGGCTACCCCACCGTCATCTTCACCAACAGCTGGGGCCTTGAGAAACGCCAATATCATTTCCAGGCCAAAGAGCTCGCAGAGAATGGCTATCTGGTATTGAGCTACTCCACTCGTGGCTTTGGCCACTCGGGCGGCCTGGTAGACGTAGCCGGGGAGAACAGTATTGCCGATGTTGGTGTTCTGATCGACTGGTTAGAATCCAATTATTCTGTAGGTAAGCTGGGAATGGCCGGTATTTCCTATGGAGGTGGCATTTCCCTGCTAAGCGCGGCACAAGACCCTCGGATTGATGCGGTAGCTGCCCTGTCCGGTTGGGCCGACGTAGTTGAAGCCCTCTACCCCAATGAGACCGTTAACCTGGTTTGGGGTAGCTTGCTTGTTACTACTGCTTTCGACAAAGAAGCTGAACTGGAACAGGTCTGGGATGACCTCCGAAGCGGTCAGAATTTGGAGCAGGTCATCGAGTTCGGTGCCAAACGTTCGGCTATCAGCTACATCGACCAATTGAACAAAAACGGCACCGCAGTGCTGGTATCTAATAACTTTGCCGATTATCTGTTTAAGCCCAACAGCATGACTGACTTTTACTCCCTGCTTGAGGGCCCCAAAAAGCTGATGCTGAATCCTGGCACCCACGCCATTACCGAGACCCTCTCTGGCAACGATGGCCATATATGGTCCACCAGCTTCCGCTGGTTCGATCACCACCTGAAAGGCGAAGACAACGGCATCAACCGCGAGCCTAAAGTGGATATGACAGTCCGCATCAGTAATGAGCTGGAGCACTATGAAGACTATCCGGTAACCCAGGAGAGCACCACTTGGTATCTGCAACCACGCTTCACCATGTTTAACAGTGGCAGTATGGAGAGCGGCAAGTACGATGGCTGGAGCTGGAGTAATGAATTCCACGGGGGCTGGGATACCTTTGCTGGTACCGGTATCCCATTGATTTCCGATGCCCTCGAAGGTTTTGGTATCCCAGTGTACGCGCCAATGATGGCGATCAACGGTTACTATGCCATTGAGTACAAGTCACCAAGACAATCAGAAACCCTGCAAATCCGCGGTGCTCCTAAGCTGGAAATGTGGATTGAACCCAGTAAGGAAGAGGTTCAACTCAACGTACACCTCTACGATGTCAGCCTCTTTGGCCTTGGCCGCCTGATCACCCATGCACCAATTACAGTGCGTACCGACCAGCCCGGCAAGAAGCAAAAAATCGAAGTTGAGTTATTTACTACCAGCTATAACGTACCTGCCGGCCACCGTGTAGTTATGGCCATTGATACCCAGGGCCCTATCTATAAGAAACCGGAAGACACCAACTACACCATCACAGTGCCTTATAGCAGCAGTAAGGTTTCCAGCCTGACAGTTCCGCACCTGTAAGAAACCCTCCCGCAACAAGCCCGGCAGATCTCCCGGCCGGGCTTTTTTCTCGCTGTTGATCAAACCACTTCAGCACTAGGCGTATTTTTCGCCAAACCGTTACAATGGCCTCTTTTTAGGCAAAGTACCCTCTCCCTATGAACAAGAAGATACCACTTGCCCTGGTGGCCGCGACTTTACTGTCTGTAGCCGGCTGCAATCCAGAAGAAAAGGCCGCGCAAAAACCCGAACTGCAGACCAGCACCTCGGCTGTAACCTTGGACTTGAGTGATGCCCCAGAGGGCAAATTGCCACAGGGAGTGAGCCCCACCGCCTACCGGCTAGACCTCAACCTGGACCCTCGCCAGGATTCCTTTAGCGGCAGTGTCGCTATCGATATCCAGCTGGCCAAGGCTGCCAACCATATCTGGCTACATGGCAATAACCTCGGTGTAAGTGTGATTAAGGCACAGTTGACTGATGGGCGCGAAGTCGCAGCTCAATATCGCCAGGTACTAGACAGCGGTGTGGCCGCTATCGAATTTGCCGAACTGTTACCCGCCGGCGAGTTCACACTGCTTATTGACTACAGTGCCGACTTTGATCGCAACCTGGCGGGCTTGTTTAAGGTTGAGGAGCAGGGCAGCGCCTATGTCCTGGCCAAGTCCGAGTCGATCCAGGCGCGCAAGTACCTGCCTGGCTTTGACGAGCCAGGCCTCAAGGCGACCTTCTCTGTCAGCCTGACTGTACCTGAAGGCTATGCCGCTATTAGTAATGGGCCCGAGCTAAAACGTGAAGCCGCTGGTGAAGGCATGGAGAAGGTGACTTTTGCTGCTACGCCCCCCATGTCCACCTACTTGCTGTCTCTATCGGTAGGGCCCTTCGATATCGTCGAGCGCCCGGCCATACCACCGAGTAAATATCGCAAAGAGCCTATTCCACTACGTGGTTTTGCCCGCCAGGGCCGTGGTGGCGATATGAATTATATCCTCGATATCACCCCCGAAATGGTGGAAACCTTCGAGAACCAACTACAACGCCCTTACCCCTTCAAGAAACTCGACATCATCGCAGCACCCCAATGGCCCAGTGGTGCTACCGAGTTATCTGCCGCCATCACCTATCGCGAACAGCGCATTCTGGTAGGTGATAATCCCGCCCCCGGTGCCCGCCTGGCCCTGGTGGAGGTACATGCCCATGAAATCGCCCATATGTGGTTTGGCAACCAGGTAACTCCGCCCTGGTGGGACGACTTGTGGTTGAAAGAAGGGTTTGCCACCTGGGGAGAACCTTTGGTGTTGCGTATTATGGAGCCGGGAGGTGGCCACGACCTGAATGCCGCGACTTACGCCATTGGCGCTATGCAGCTGGATTCCCTGGCTAGTACTCGCGCTATTCGCGAACCGGTGACTGACAACAACAATATCCGTAACGCCTATGACTCCATCACCTATTCAAAGAGTCTCGGTGTGATCAATATGGTGGACAGCTATTTTGGAGCTGAGCGTTTTCGTCCAGCCCTGGGGCGCTACCTGGAAACCTTTAGTGATGGGGAAGCGGACTCGCCATCCTTCTACAAAGTTATTGGCGAAGAGACCAATACTCCAGAACTGACAGAGGCTTTCCGCAGTTTCGTTGAGCAAAAGGGTGTACCTCAGCTGGAGCTGTTGCTGGATTGCACAACTCCGTCCCAGGCAAAACTGCATGTAAGCCAAAGCCGCTACAAAGCCCTGGGCTCTCCCATTGAAGAGACCGGGCAAAAGTGGAACATCCCATTCTGCTTCAGCAGTGCCGGCAGTGAACAGCAATGCCAGATACTGACCCGCAAAGAGGAAACCCTGGATATTGCCGTCAATACCTGCCCGAGCTGGGTAATGCCGAACGCCCAGGGCAGCGGGTATTATCGCTGGAACTTGCCTGAAGCCCAGTGGCAGGCCCTGCTCGAACATTTTGCAGAATTCGCCCCCACCGAACAGCTGTCCATTATCGACAGCGCCTTTGCTGCCTTCGAGGCCGGAAAACTGCCAGCAGCTCAGTTACTTGAAGTTGTACGCCAATCTGCAAGAGTAGAAAAACGGCAGGTCATCACCTTGCCACTAAACTACCTGCGCAAGTATCGGGAGAGCTACTTGGGTGAAGTGCAGCACTCTGCATTCCTAAACTTTGCTCAAAACCTGTATTTACCGCTACTAAACAACAGTGCCAACAGCGCTGAACCCGATCAGCAAATGCTGCACAGTGAACTGCTCGGCTTTATGGCATTGGTCGCTGGCGATCCAGATACGCGCAAGCAGTTAGTGGATAAAGCCACTGCATTCACCGGTTACAAAACAACCCGCGACCCTGAAGCGCTGGACTCCGACCTCTATGGTCCTGCGTTGACCGTAGCCGTACAGGATGCTGGTGATGACTTTTTGTCGCACTTGATCAAAGTACGCGGCGTGTTGGATGATCCGCGCTTCGAGAATGCCAGCGCCAGTGCCATTGGCAGTAGTGACAGTCCCTCGCAATTAGAAGTCGTGCAAAAGTTGGCCCTCAGCGAAGAAATGGGACCCCGTGAAACCTTCACATTGATTCAGTACTCCCTGGCCCAACCTGAGGTACAAGAACAAAACTGGCAGTGGCTGCGCGATAACTTTGACAAGGTTGTGGATAAAATTCCGGCCCAAATTCGTCGCCGCACCCCGGCTTTTGCTGGCGTTTTCTGTGATGCAAAACGCTTGCAGGAATTACAGCAGTTGTTTGCTCAACACGGCGCTCTCACTCCCGGTTACCAACGCAGCCTGGCACAGACAGAAGAGCGTATACAGCTGTGTATGGCACTGGAGAAAAAAGGGCAGTCCTTAATGGAAGCTTTGCCGAGGTCAGTGGGCCTCGCCCAAAATATCTGATACAGCTGCGCTAATTTATATTGCGCCTTTTATTGCAGTATTAAATATCCTCATAGCAGGGAAATTTTTGCTGCCAGTGCCGGGAGGGGATTACTCTCCCGGCTAACTTGCCCAAATTTCAGGATTCACCTTTATTGTGCTTACGCAGTCGGAATGCCAGCCAAATCATCGGCAGACCAAAAATAATTGCGTAGGCTCCTATCAACCACACCAGCGCCAAGGCGCCTGCCCCCGGACTCACCAGAATCGCAATACCGAAGATTACCGAAAGCACACCGATGGCAATCAGCAGCCACTCATTGTCAATTTCCTTGCGCAAGCGAATCGCACCGACAATCTCAAAAATTCCACGAACCAGGGCCCAGGCACCAATAAAAATTACCAGTACCAACGCTGTTATTTGTGGATACATAAAAGTCACTATACCTGCTGCCAAGCTGATTAAACCGGAGACGATCAGCCACCATAGGGGGGTAGACTTGTGTCTCCCCATCACCGCCGCAACCAGCGAGAAAATCCCATCCAACAAAGCATAAATACCAAATAGGAAAACCAGGGTCAGCAGGGATAATCCCGGCCAGATGAAAGTTAGCACCCCGAAAATTACCGCAATTAACCCGCGCAATAACAGCAGCCACCAATTGGCCGAGAGGACCTGCAATATAGGCCCGGAGGGGAGAGAGGAAGTATCAGTGGACATAGAGCAGTCCCCGGGTAGAACATCTATTTTAATTTAAGCGCCACAGTCCATGGACTACCAGTTTTTCGGGAAAATCTCCGCAGAAAAACAGCAAAAAGATGCTAAAAAGCCAATTGCCTTCTCATAATCTGGAGACTTAAAGCATTGGGAAAACTACCCATTGGATAAGGGCTATAAGGAGGGAGGCGGCCCACGAGCGCGACCATGCAGTCGACTCTGCAAAGACTGAGATCGCGCCGCAGGCCGCTATTTCCAGTGTAGCCGTAACTGACAAATCAGGTTATTGACCAAACTGGATTAGAAGTCAGGTGTAAATAGCACAGGGAAACTCTCTCACTGCGGGGTTTATTTTTCTGCTAAGCAGAGGAAAGGCTTTGGGAAATACAGTGAAAGTAGCCGGCAGCCCGAAGGCTGCCATAAGAGTTGATCAGGACAGCTCGCCGATCACACCACGCAGTTTATCGACAATTGCATCAATCTCGTGCTTTTCGATAATGAGTGGTGGGGACATACACAGGGCATCACCAATACCTCGGGCCATCACTCCTGCCTCCCAGGCCATGCCAGATGCTTTGGCCCCGAATTTACCCTTCAGGTTTTCCGGCGCACGCAGTTCAATCGCACCAACCAAGCCGTAGTTGCGCACATCAATCACATTGTCCATATCCGCCAGGCTGTGCAAGGCATTTTCCCAATGCTGGCCGATCTCACCGGATGCACGAGTTAGCAGGCCTTCGCGCTCGTAGATATCCAGGGTTGCCATACCTGCAGCACAAGCTACTGGATGCGCGGAGTAGGTGTAGCCATGGAAGAATTCCACCATACCCTCAGCGGCCGCATCCATAATGGTGTTGTGGATATCGTCTTTCACAAAGACCGCACTCAAAGGCACTGCCGCATTGGTAATACCTTTGGCGGAGGTGATCATATCCGGGGTCACGCCGAATTCGATGGAGCCAAACGCGGAGCCGGTACGGCCCCAACCGGAAATTACCTCATCAAAAATCAGCAACAGGTCATGCTGGTCACAAATCTCACGCAAACGCTGCAGGTAACCTTTCGGAGGTAGCACCACACCGCCAGCACCGGCAAACGGCTCGACGATTACCGCAGCGATTTGATCTGCACCGTGGAAGGCCACCAGGCGCTCCAGGTCTTCCGCCAGTTCCACACCATGCTCAGGAAGACAACGGCTGAAAGCATTGCGCTCAATGTCCAGGGTATGGCGCATATGATTGGCTTTAACCGGCTGACCAAAGCTCTGGTAATTCGGAGCGATACCACCTACAGAGATACCACCGAAGTTCACCCCGTGGTAACCCTTTTCGCGGCCGATAAACATGGTGCGGGTGCCTTTGCCTCGTGCGCGCTGGTATTGCAGGGCAATTTTCAATGCAGTCTCTACCGCTTCGGAACCGGAGTTGCCGAAAAATACATGGTTGAGGCCGTCTGGAGTATGCTTCACCAAGCGCTCGGAGTACTCAAAGCCCAGCTCGTGACCGAAATTAAAAATAGAGCTGTAATCCAGAGTTTTTGCCTGCTGGTATATTGCCTCAGCAATTTCGGTACGACCATGACCGGCATTGCTGCACCAGAGGCCAGCGGTTGCATCAATAATCTGGCGTCCACCCTTTTCGGTGAGATAAATACCCTCAGCGCGCTCCACGATCCGCGGTGCGGATTTAAAGGTGCGATTGGGGGTAAAAGGCATCCAGAAAGCGTTGGTTTGCATCTCAGACATAAACTGTATCTCCGCAAGTTCCCTGAAATTTCAATGTATTCGGATTTGGGAGCCATTGGCTCCCGCTAATCTCTCAAGGCGCTTGTGCAATTTCAGACAAGCGCGTGGCATAACCGTTCGGACCTGTGGGTCAAGCACCGAAGCAGCAGTATTTGGTCTCGTAGAATTCGGCCATACCCTCAACTCCCCCCTCGCGACCAATACCGGACTCCTTGGTGCCGCCAAAAGGTGCGACCGTAGTGGAGAAAACCCCGGTGTTGCAGGCAATCATGCCGTATTCAAGTGCCTCGACCACTCGGTTAGCGCGACGAATATTCTCACTCATTACATAAGCGGCCAGGCCATAGGGAGTATCATTAGCACGGCGAACTACATCATCTTCCTCGATAAACTTCTGCACTGCCGCAATCGGTCCAAAATTTTCTTCCTGAGCAATGCGCATATCGTCAGTAACACTGGTGATCAGGGTCGGGGCAAAATAGTTTTCACCATTTGGCAGCTGCTCACCGCCAATTTCGATCTTGGCGCCAGCCGCTACCGCATCCTGTACCAGGCCCTGAACGCGGTCTACCGCACGGCGGAAGATCATCGGGCCCATATTCACCCCCTCTTCTGTGCCGTGGCCAATCTTCATTGCAGCCACTTCAGCACGCAGTTTTTCTACGAACTCATCGTGCACAGATTCGTGCACATAGATACGATTGGTGGCTACACACACTTGGCCGGCATTGCGGAACTTGGTCGCTACACAGGCCTTCACTGCGGTATCGATATCTGCATCATCGAAAACGATAAAGGGGGCATTTCCACCCAGCTCCATGGACATCTTCTTCACCGTGCTGGCGCACTGGGCCATCAGCAACTTGCCGACAGCAGTGGAACCAGTGAAAGTGAATTTGGCCACACGGGGGTCCTGGGTCAGTACCCTGCCGATGCCCGGCGCATCAGTGCCAGTCACAACATTGATAGTGCCCTTGGGCAGGCCAGCCTCTTCTGCCAGCCGGCAAAGAGCCAGTGCGGAAAGCGGGGTCTCGAGAGCGGGTTTGATCACTACGGTACAGCCAGCTGCCAGTGCAGGCGCCGCTTTGCGGGTAATCATCGCGTTGGGGAAGTTCCACGGTGTAATGCAGGTTACAACACCCACTGGCTGGCGGATGGTGCTCAGACGCATCGCCGGGTTGTGGGTAGGAATCGTCTGGCCGTAAGCGCGGCGGCACTCCTCCGCAAACCACTCGATAAAAGAAGCGCCGTAGAGAATTTCACCCTTGGCTTCCGCCAGGGGCTTGCCCTGCTCCAAAGTGAGGATACGCGCCAAATCATCGCTGTTATCCATAATTAGCTGATACCAGCGCTTGAGGATGGCGGCACGTTCGCCGGCGGTGCGGCAGCTCCACTCTGGGAAAGCCGCGTTAGCTGCGGCTACCGCTGCCTCTGCATCTGCCGCTGAACCATCGGCTACATTGCCCAACAACTCGCCATTGGCCGGATCACGCACCTCTGCGGTGCCCTCAGCATCCCGCCACTCTCCATCGATATAGTTCTGAAACTTCAACAGGTCTGGATTCGCCAGTTTCACCGGAAACTCCTGATAATTGCGTGTTATTAATAGTATTGCGGCGATTTTGGCCGCAGCTAGGAGGGGAGAATAGTAGTATTTTTGCAACTAAAATTTATATTTATCAAACTTTATCTCAAAGCAGCTAAGGCCTTTCCCCTTGAGGCTGCCTAGCAATGCTAAGTTACGGCAAAAATTCGTGGAAAACACGGGAGAATTCGGCAAATGAGCAAGGCAAAAAGTGCTCTGGGTGGTCGCCTCAGCGATATGGATCTCCGTCTGCTGAGAGTCTTTCGAGAAGTAGTGCGCGCCGGCGGTCTGGCACCGGCAGAAGTAGCGCTCAACATCGGGCGCTCCACCATCAGTGTTCATATCTCTGACCTGGAGACCCGTCTGGGTATGCAACTATGCCTCCGCTCTCGCGGGCGTGCCGATTTCAAACTGACACCAGAGGGAGAAACCCTCTTTCAGGCAATTTTGGAACTGGATGGGCATCTGGATGCCTTTAGAAGCCAGGTTAACGCTATTCAGTCCCAGCTTACCGGTACTCTACGCCTAGTGATGCCGGATGACGTATTGGAAATCCCCCAGCTAGACCTGCCCGCAACCATTGCTCGCCTGAGAGAACAGGCCCCCCAGTTACACCTGGAGGTCCAACTGGCCGCACCCCAGGAGCTGGAATTGGAAATCCTCGCCGGCCGCGCCGATGTTGGCATCAACCCGCTGCATTCACACAGGCCGGGTTTAGACTACCAACCTCTATTCCAACATCAATCCACCCTTTACTGTGGCGCCAATCACCCGTGTGCCCAAGCCAAAAAAATTAGTGAAGAGTTACTCACTCAGCAGGAACTGGCCGCTCCCAGCCATGCTGTTTTATCTGGTGCAGCTCATCTCTATCGCCTTTTTCCCAAACGCTCCACCGCCAACCATATGGCAGCAAGACTCGCCATGATTCTCTCTGGATCTTTTATCGGGTTTCTGCCTGAGTATCTTGCACGTAAATATGTTCAAGCACATCAGCTCCTGCCCCTGTTACCAGGGAAATTTCATTACCGTATTCAAAATGCAGCGACTTTCAAAAAAAGTGCAGCTGAGCACCCCACAATCAAGCTGTTTCTGAGAGCACTGGTGATACGTGAATAATTAATCAAGAGTATCTGATAATCCATTTAGTTGATCTGTATTATCACTCTCCTAGAATTCACGACATCCAAGTAAGGAAAATTCAATGAGGGAAACAGAAAAGTTTTACTTTTTTTGGAAGCATCAATTTGGGCAGTGGACACTGAGAGATATATCAGATATCGATGGTCAAATCTACAACTGCTGAGAACAGTATATGATGTACAAAAAGGCAATACTTTTCGGCGATATTAAGACCGCTGATAACATCCTCAAAGAAGAAAATCCATCCGAGCAACAAAGGCTAGGTAGAGCCGTTCTAGGTTATGAATCAAAAACCTGGGATCAACACAAACTTGGGGTAGTTTGGACAGCGAACTATCTGAAGTTTACGCAACACGAAGACTTAAAAGAGAGGTTACTTGAAACGAACAATAAAATCTTAGCTGAGTCTTCTCCTCATGACTTAATTTGGGGTATAGGCATGAGTTCGGATGACAACAGAATATTGAATCCAGATAACTGGACCGGGAAAAACCTACTTGGTGAGATTCTTATGTCGATAAGATCAATAATCAAGCTCAACACCTTAGGACAAATCACTAGGTAATTTATGTTCTACTTAACAAATAGTTACCAATAATACATACTACTATTCCTTACACCTTAGTGTTAATCTAAGCATAATTGCTTTTAGATCCACCAGGGAAGAGCTGTGATCGACTTCAAAAACTCCTCTGTCTTCAAACTAAAGCCCATTGATATCTCCTCTGCCAGGGATGAATTTAATAAGTTCCTGATAGATGGTGAATCCATTTTCGCAGGCTTCAAGGCAATAAGAGACCAGGTAGTATTCACCAACAAGCGTATTATTGCACCAATGTGCAGGGATTGACCGGATCTAAAGTAGATTACACATCCTTGCCCTACAGTAGAATTCAGGCTTTCTCAGTTGAAACTGCAGGCACATTGGATATGGACTGTGAAATTGTGGTTTATCTCAGCGAAGTTGGTAAGGTCGAATTTGAAATCAAAGGCTCCTTTGATCTTGTCCAGTTCAATCAACACATCAGCAAGTATGTTCTCGACTGATTGACTAAGTGAACATTAACCCACTATGTTTTGGCTTGGTTTAACCATCACCAGGGCATAAGTTCTTAAACTATATCGATTAAACAAATGAGAGGGAATTTCATGTCTCAAATTTGGTTAGAAAGCCTGATTACCGAAAATGCACAGCAGGGTTTTGAGCTGGCGATGAAACTATCCAGAATGGGAGTAAAATATACTCAACCTTCTGACGAAGTACGAGGAAAACTTAGAGCCTCCTATGAGGAAAATGCCGATAGCCTGATCGCATCCTCCCAAGTTGTTGCTATCAATTTCCAGACTGTGGCGGCAGCGAATAACTACTGGCGTAGTTAATAAACTCCAGTGCGCTTTGTGATCAAATAGCCCAAGTTTATCGCCAATAAGTCCACAGAGCGCATTTATAACCTCTATCCCACACGGGCATATCAAGAAAAATTTTTCTTCAAATTCACAATCAATTTTATATCAATCGTATTTCATCTATCTAAATCTTATTATTCCCAGGCTATTTATCAAATCTGCAAACAATATTCAAGCTGGGCTGATAGTTATACAACATATTAATCGAATAGATAAGTTAATCAGGATTAATACCGGTAAGATAGTAACTTGCCGCAATTGAAGGTACCAGATATCCAGAGTGTCAGTGCATGCTTCGATATTTATAATAGTCAAATGGCAGGTAATATTATCCTATCCTTCTAACAATTGATTTGGTGGTTTAATTAAGGAGTATCTCCAGAAGATAGAACCCGCCACCAACAATTTACTGATAAATCATCTTTCCCAGTTTTCTGCCTCTTATTTTTTATTGCTACTTCAGGATATAGGGAGCATTGTCAGTTGAATTCAGGCAACCATTTATCAACTTTATGTTATTTAAGGCCCAACTATCATATAATGACAGATGACCTGATCCATTATTAAGCAGCTTCAATAAATATCAAGAACTCTCTGCTTTCATAGCATTACATCCCTATAAAAAATTGAGAAGCCATTTGGCACAATACCAAAAATACCACCAGTAAAAATAATTAAAACAGCGCATCCAAACACTCAGGATAAAGCGTCTAAGCCACAAAGCACTTGATTCTAAATAAGAGATTACATTGATGATTGATTACGAGCTATAAATCTGGCATTTTCTAACCAGATGCAATAAGTTTTTAATGAGTATAGATAGGATACTAAAGCTAAGTATGAGAACTCTGGGAAATTTTCTTTGGTTTATATTAGGTGGTTTTGTTATGGGCCTCTGCTGGTGGTTTTTTGCTCTAGTAGCATTTATCAGTATTATCGGTATTCCCTGGGGGAGAGCCTGCTTTGTTATGGGTAAGTTTTCATTCTTTCCCTTTGGTCGTGAAGCAATATCACGCAAAGAACTAACCTTAAATGAGGACATAGGTACCAGCGGGTTTGGCTTAGTGGGCAATATTATCTGGTTCCTATTCGCAGGTATCTGGCTGGCTATTGGCCATTTGGTTCATGCTCTTGCCTGCTTTTTAACCATTATTGGCATTCCATTTGGAATCCAACATCTTAAGCTTGCCGGTATTTCCTTATCTCCAATTGGCAAAACCATTGTAACTAAGGAAGTTGCCCAGGCTGCAAGGATGAAAAATGCCAGCGCAACTGTTTCTCAAATTCGAGGTAACGCCTAGCTTCTTCTAAAATATAAATTTCCCAACTTAGGTGCCTAATCAAATGGCATTATAAACATTTACTTAAGACAAACGTATCAAATAGTTTATGTTGAAAGGCAGCAAAAAATTCTTTTTGCTGCATCTCCTTGTTATTCTGTAGCGTCTAATGATAAGCAATTCTCATCTTTCTATTATATGAAAACAGGGAGTAAACAATGAGAGCAATCATCTCAATTATATCTGGCATATTTGCTTTTGGTGTTAGCTCTATAATCTATGCAAATCATAAATCAATACCAGCCGACCTGGAGATACAACCTGTCCAGGTAATGCTATTTGGTGTATTTCATTTTCACAACCCAGGATTGGACACAGTAAAGTCAGAGGTGACAAATGCACTGACACCCAGTAACCAGGACTATTTGGAAGAACTCACCAGCAAACTTACGGATGAACCCCCTACCCATGTATTAATTGAATGTCCATCAACACACCAGAGACAAATGGATCAGAAATTCAATTCTTATAAAAATGGCAGTCACGAACTTAGTGTAAATGAAAATCAGTAACTGGGATTTCGTATAGCCGTAAGGCGGGACTGAAAAGTGTCATATGTTATGATGAAAGAAATGTTCACTAGAAAGGTGCTGAACTAAGAGAGTATATGGCCAAAGAAACTCCAGAAGAAAGAAAATTCATGAAAACTAAAAAAAAGCTCAGCAAAGAAACTTCCCAGAGAAATAAGAGTTTATCTTTAGGCCAATTGCTCGAATTTCATAATAATCCCATAGAAGATAGAGATAACATGAATCTCTATATCATGGGAAATGATATTGGTGTGGGGCAGGAATTTATCGATGCCGATGCAGCAACCAGCTCGTGGCATCACAATTTTCGCATGTACGCCAATATACAGGTTCAAGCCAACCGGGAACTAAAGTAATCGCTATCGGTGGATCTGGCCATACCGCTATTCTAAAGTCCCTTCAGAAGGTTGACAAAAGTCGCCACCCTTGGGATGTTAATGAATACCTGTAATAATTATTTAAAATAGCCGCTGGCAAATAAGGATAACAATGAAAAATTTTATAAAAATCTTTAGCAGTACAATCATTTTAGTATATTGTTCTGCAAGTTGGGCTGCGGAAAAAGAAGTATTATCCAGCCCTGAAGCACCGACAGCTCAGGTAATGTTATTCGGTACCTTTCATTTCGCAAATCCTGGCCGAGATACAGTAAAGCTGAATGTTATTGATGTGCTAACACCTGAAAATCAAGCCTATCTGGAGCAATTAACTGAAAAACTCGCAAGCGAGTCCCCCACCCATGTAATGCTTGAATGTGACCCGAGCATCCAAAACAAGATTGATAAAAAATTTCAGTCTTATCTGAATGGACAACATAGGCTTGAAGTCAATGAAAGTCAGCAGTTGGGCTTTCGCATTGCAGCTAAAGCAAAGCTAAGTGGCGTTATCTGCTATGATGAAAATCAGGTGCACTGGGATGGGTCCAAGCTCATGAACTATATGAGTACCAATACACCAGAAAGAAAGAAAATATTCGATACAGAGATAGAAGAGTTCGGGAATTTGTCCAGCAAGCAACACAAAACGCTAACCTTAAGACAATTACTCCAGATCGATAACTCTGTTGAGAGAGACAGAAAAAATATGAACCTATATCTTATGGTAAATGATATTGACTCTGGTGAGGGTTTTTCAGGGGCAGATGCATCAGTCAGTTGGTGGCACAGAAACTTTCGAATGTATGCCAATATCCAGACTAAGGCTCAGCCAGGAACCAAGGTTATCGCCATTGCAGGCTCAGGTCATACCGCCCTTATGAAAACACTTCTGGCCACTGATCTTCAGCGCGAAGCCTGGGAAATAAACGATTACCTGTAAAGCTATCCAGCTTTGGCTCATCCCCCAAGGGGGGTGAGCCAGGGTTCCCTAGTTTTCCATAGAGTTGATTTTCAAATCAATGGATTACAATAGGTGGATAATATGCTTCCTAGCTTGCGTATTTTACTCGCTCTTCTTTGCTATCTAACCTTTACATTTTTCTCTAAGGCCTTCGCAGAGGTGCAGCTGGCTTCCGGCACCCTGGAGACATTGCCCAGCATTTCCTACGAGGGCATTGCAGATCGTCCAGTACAGGTATGGCTGCCAGATGAATACCCAGCCCAGGCTCCCTATGCTGTTCTGTATATGCATGATGGGCAGATGCTTTTTGATAGCCGCACTACATGGAATGGGCAGGAATGGGGTGTAGACGAAACGGCATCCCGCCTGATCGCAGAGGGCCGTACGCGACCTTTTATCGTGGTTGCACTGCACAATAGCGAAGATGGCCGCCATGGAGATTATTTCCCGCAAAAAGCGCGAGATCTAATGTCTGAGTCTTCACGAAGGGTGAAGCACCCTTTTAATCGAGCTGAGCTGCGAGCTGACCGGTACCTGGAGTTTCTGGTAAAAAGGGTAAAGCCTTATATAGATACAAACTATAAAGTCAGTCGTAACCCAGAGAACACTTTTATTGCTGGTTCCAGTATGGGAGGACTGATTTCCCTTTATGCGGTTTTGGAGTATCCACAAGTATTCTCTGCTACTGCAGCAATTTCCACCCACTGGCCAGGCATCGGTCCCGAAGAGACACTCCCTGTCGCAGAATCCATTCGCAAATACCTCCGGGAAAATCTACCTGAACCGGGAAAACATCGCTTTTACTTTGATCATGGCACCGAGACACTGGACCGCTTTTATCCGCCTCTGCAACAGGCTGTGGACAAGATTATGCGCAAGCGAGGTTATAACGACAACAACTGGCAGTCACGGGTTTTTGTAGAGCATACCCACGACGAGAAGTCTTGGAACGCCAGGCTGGGTCATGCCCTTATTTTCCTTCTTGGCACGGAAAAACAGCGCGACTATCAATAACCTCTGCCTACCTCAAAATTTTTGGCAATTGAATAGCTGGCGATTGAATAGCTTATGAGGGATATTTGATCGCCACAAGTCTTGCCCAACTACACTTTGGGCAGGTGCAGTTCACAGGGCTTCAACTTCGGGGTTCAGTGGACCTCTGTGGAAGATCACTCCTACTCTATGCGATGAATCCTAAAAGTCACACAGTTCTACTGATACCCGGAATTTTCGACCGTGGATCTTCCCTGCTACGGATGCAACACGCTCTGGGGGATGCAGGATTCGACACCCATTACATTCACCTGCGTTATAACTCCGGCTGGCACGGTATGGAGCACCTTTCTTCACAGCTGATGGCGAAGATGGAAAAACTGGTAAAAAAAGGAGCTACCTGCACCTTGGTAGGATTCAGCATGGGAGGTATTGTTGCACGCTATTATCTTCAGTCGATGAATGGTATTGGCAGGGTACATAAATTTATTTCTATCGCTTCCCCTCATCATGGCAGCTATTGGGCCAATTTCCTACCCTACAAAGGTGGCAAGCAATTACGCGTCGGAAGTGAATTCCTGCGAGGGTTAAATCAGAGCATCCATATGCTGGAAACAACAGATCCAGTTTCCATCTGGACAAAATATGATGTCACCATTATGCCCCACAGTAGTGCCAAACTCGGAATAGGCACCTCCTATGAAGTCCCTGTAATTCTGCACCGATTAATGCCCATGAGCAGTAAGGTCATCTCGCTAATGAAGAAAGAGGTTATCAGCGGAATGGAATAACTTGTATTCCTCTGAACAATGACTGTGGGAGCCAGAGATGAGCGATCCAGAACAAAAACCTATTCGTCCGGAAAGTGCGATACATGGTTACTATCATAAGTTTGAGAGCCTGATCGCCCTAATCCTTACCTTTATTATTGTGATTATCATAATTGTCGCCATCAGCCGTCTGGCTTACTCGGTCTATTCCATGCTAATAGTAGGCATGAGAGACCCTCTGGATCACAAGGTATTCCAAACCATATTTGGCGAAATCATCACACTGCTGATCGCCCTTGAGTTTAGCCGTACGTTACAATATGTGGTCACACGTCAACAAAGCATTATTCAAACTACGGTTGTTGTATTGATTGCCATATTGGCACTTGCACGTAAATTTATAATCCTGGACCTGGATAAAGTCAGTGCTGGGGAGCTTTTAGGATTGGCTGCTGCAACTTTGGCTCTGGGGCTCACCTATCTGATATTAAAGGTCAGAAATAGAACTGTCTAAGGATCACTTGTCACTAAGAAATAGAAAATAAGCCAAGTCCTTTATCTTCTTGGCTTATTTTCCAATTTTTTAAGTGCTCACTTGAGAAATAATCACTGACTATCTTCACGCAGGGACTGGTGCAGTTTGACCGGTGGAGTCTGTCGCTCCTTTTTGCTCCGCAGACGTAAATTAAGCATTTCCACTGCCATGGAGAAGGCCATGGAAAAATAGATATAGCCCTTGGGCACATGCACATCAAAGCCCTCTACCACTAAGGTGAGCCCCACCATTATCAAGAATGCCAACGCCAGAATTTTTACCGTGGGATGGCGATCGACAAAGTCACCAATTGGTTTTGCCGCAATCAGCATAACAATTACCGCTAAGACAATAGCAATTGCCATAATGGAGATTTCATCCACCAGCCCCACCGCAGTAATTACTGAGTCGAGAGAGAAAACTATATCAAGTATTGCAATCTGTAGCAGGACCATACCAAAACCGGCTGTGCCCAAGCTTGACGCATCGGTTTCGGCACCCTCCAAGCTATTGTGTATTTCATGGGTGGCCTTACCAATCAAGAACAATCCACCCCCAACCAGAATGATGTCACGCCCGGAAATTTCCACTCCAAACGCACTAAATAGTGGCTCCACCAAGCCCATAATCCAGACAATAGAAAATAACAACCCCAGGCGGGTCACCATAGCAAGGGTCAGACCAATAAAACGGGCTGGTTCCCGCTGTTTGGGCGGTAAGCGCCCGACAAGAATGGAAATAAAAATAATATTGTCGATGCCCAATACGATTTCCAACGCTGCCAGTGTAGCCAGCGCAACCCAGGCCTCCGGGTTACTTACCCACTCGAACATGAAGCAATCCTTATTTGTGATTATTGTTGTTCTGCAGTAACACCCTGAGAAAATATTAAACTGCACTGCTCTACCTGAACACGCATTCTGCTGCGTGATGCAAAAGCTATTTTATTCCCCCTCACGTAACCAAGCCATGGCATCGGCTTCATTTTCAAAGACCTTGTATTCCCCTCCGATAAACCAGCTTCCTACCTTGCCTGCTACCTTCATCCAGCGCTTGTCTGAAATCACTGCAATTCGATTGAACTGGCGCCCATGGGCCATTCCCAGCTTGAAGTCATCCCAGGCGGCTCGCGGTTCCCAACCCTGTAACTCACTGGCATCCATTAAGCAATCGATTTTTGGATGCTCAACCCCCTCAAGAGCCGAGTTGAGCATCGGCACCATCGTCTGGTAATCCTCGTGGGTCAGCTTTCCGCGCGCTCGTAGGGTAAGAAAAAAATGGTTGCCGTTCTGCTCCAGACCAATCGAAATACCATGGGGTTGGTCACTCATAAGCTCCCCTTCTCTGCTTGGAGTCAATTTTTAAATTACCAGAGTCAAACCTAAGTAAATAATGGTAGTAGCCTCTAGAGACTGATTTCTTCATACCTCTTTTCCTGGAGATCCATTTCCAAGAGGGTCACAGAGTGATCTTGCTCCGATAAAACGGGCACGCCCCTCTCCGGCCTTCAAATTCTCTAAAACTAAGTCCATTAACGGTTATGATGACGAGAGTAAGCTTGCTATTGGCAGGCGTGGTACCGGAATTTTTTTGCTAATAAATCGGAGTGATACATGAATATCAATAACACCATTCATTTCTACCGTCCCTCACCTAGTTTACGCCCCTCCAATAAACCAAAGGCTTCACGATAGAGGTTAATCGCTCTCTCCAGATCGTCTGTATCAATATTGACTTGTACTACTTAGGTGAATCCATCTCCCGGCCCAAATTCCGACAATTCAACCCGCTACCGGTCGGGTCTTGCCACATTGCCAGCAATAATCGAATGCCGCACCATTTTCCTCCCCACACTGTGGACAAGGCCAGCTTGTTTGTTCTGCCTCTGCATCCTTTAATAGCTGGCATGCACGCTCGTAATCTCGATCCCGCTCCAACCAGAGTTCTGGCCAGGCCTGATTTGGTGCCAACTCCCCAGATGCCCCCTGGGCATATTCATTTTTCAGCTTTACTGGAATACCTGCCACCTCAAGCCGACTCTTAGCCAGCTCCACCAGCAGGCGATTTTCATGGGTATAAATTAATTTCATAACAGTAGAGGCCGCTAAAACGGCCCCCAGAGTAACCCCGCCAGACGGCTGAGCCAAATTAAAATAACCTGCTACTCCACAACTTCAAATGCACAGTTCACGACCTGACAGTACTCTTCGTGGGGCACAGTAATAATTTCCAAAACAGAGCCCAGGGAATTTAGAGCAGCCCTACCATTCACCAAAACCCGGCCAGAGCGACTGGCAATATACTCAAGCACAGTGCGCCCCCTGGCATTCCTGTATACCGCCAGGCGCTGGCCCTTTTCCACCACATCACCATGTCTAACGAATAATTGTACCCAGTCATTCGCACGGACACGCATGGGGCTGGAACCTGCTTGGTTCGCATATACCCGCTCAATACTGACTAGCCCCGTAACTTCTCCAGCGAGAGGGGCCTCCGCTGCCCATAAATGTGTCAGTCCGCTAACAGCCAGAATAACGATCAACAGGCAGACTCTTTTCAATACGATGCTCCTACACCTAGTTAACTCCACGGGCTCTGACCCACGCTATTACGCATGTCGTCAAAGCCTTTTTGAAAAGGACAATAATTTAGGTATAGCTGACTGGATAATTCACGCCAGAGTTAGCGTGGATGGGAAAAAGAAGAAATAAAAAAGGGCCGCAGTTAGTGGCCCTTTTCAAAATCTGTGCTACTGGAACCCTGCCAGATGGAACCTAGCCCAGATCAATCCAAGTGGATTTCAGTTCACAGTACTTATCCAACGCATGCAGCGATTTGTCACGGCCATTACCTGACTGCTTAAAACCGCCGAAGGGCACGGTGATATCCCCGCCAAAGTAATTGTTGACCCACACAGAGCCCGCATAGATCTCACGGGCCATACGATGGGCCCGGCCCAGGTTATTGGTCCAGATTCCCGCTGCCAGACCGTAAATGGAGTCATTAGCAATAGCGAGCGCTTCCTCTTCGCTCTCAAACTCAATAACCGACAAAACCGGCCCAAAGATTTCCTCGCGGGCGATCGTCATATCGCCGGTCACACCGCGGAATACGGTGGGCTCGTAATAATAACCACCGGCCACCTCGTCCACTGGTTTGCCGCCACATACCAGTTGGGCGCCCTGCTCCAAGCCTTTAGCGACATAAAATTCAACAGTATCAAACTGGCTGCGATCGATCAGTGCGCCCATTGCGGTATTTGGATCTTGAGGATGGCCAGGCTTAAAGCGTTCGGCGGCCTTACTCACTTTTTGAATGAACTCATCGGCGATGCTTTTTTCCACAAGCAGACGTGAGCCGGCGGTACAGGTTTCCCCCTGGTTGTAGAAAATAGCCAGCGCTGCAGCATCGGCAGCCTTATCCAGGTCTGCATCGGCGAAGACAATATTTGGGCTCTTTCCGCCCAGTTCCAAGAAAGTGCGCTTCAGGTTTGACTGACCGGAATACTCAGTGAGTGTCTTACCCACTTCAGTGGAACCAGTAAAGGTGAGGCAATCGATATCCATATGCAGGCCCAACGCCTTACCCAAGCTGCTGCCCGGCCCCGGCAACACATTCAGTACGCCATCAGGGAGACCCGCTTCCTTGGCCAGACAAGCCAATTTAATTGCAGTCAGCGGAGTATTGGAGGCCGGCTTCAGGATCACACTGTTACCGGTGGCCAGGGCTGGCCCCAACTTCCAAGCGGTCGTAGACAGTGGGAAATTCCAAGGCACAATTGCCGCCACCACCCCCAGGGGCATACGAGTTACCAGGCCAAGCTCGTCGGGGCCTGTGGGGGCGACTTCATCGTAGATCTTGTCGATAGCCTCACCACTCCAACGAATAGTGGTAGCTGCTCCGGGAACATCTACAGCTATGGTGTCGCCAATGGGTTTGCCTGCGTCCAGGCTTTCCAGCAAGGCAATTTCCAGCAAGTGCTCTTCGATCAATTCAGCGAAGCGCACCATGATTTTCTTGCGCTGCATCGGCGGCATTTTTGACCAGACACCGGAGCTAAACGCCTCGCGCGCCACACGCACCGCGTGGTCCGCATCTTCAGGGCCACAACTGGCTATCTGGGCAAGCTCTTCGCCATTAGCAGGGTTGTAGGTGGCACGGGTTTCACCGGAGAGGGCGTCTACATAATGCCCGTTGATAAAGGCTCGACCCTCGATCTTCAGTGAGGCCGCCAGGGCCTGCCATTCCTGCAGGTTTTCGGGGATTTTATTTTGCGCTGACATGGCACACCTCGTTTGGGACAGAAAATTTATCTGGGTTATATCGAAAATGTGATCACAAATCAAAGGTGATAATGGGCCTGGGGCCAGCCTTCCTTCAAATTGCGCTCACAGATCAGTGTGGTGAAGAGTAAAGCAGCTGAATGTAAGCAGCCTTTGGAGCTATGCCACCTGGGTTTCCACCTGCAGCCAGTCATCCTGTAACTGCATCATCAACTTGTCACCGTGCTGCAACTCACCAACTCCCGCGGGAGTACCAGTCAGAACGACATCGCCAGGTTCTAGGGTAAAGAAACTGCTGATATAGGCCACCAGATCGAGAATCGGAGTGAGCATATGCTCGGTCTTGCCCCGTTGGCGCAACTCACCATTTAGCCACAGGGAGTAACTGAGCTTGTCCCAATCCGGCAGCCAGTCCAGTTTTACAAATGGTGAAAGAGGACAGGAATTATCAAAGCCCTTGGCCTTCTCCCAGGGGTGTCCCGCCTTTTTGAGCGTCGCCTGCAAATCGCGCAGGGTTAGGTCCAATGAGAGGCCCAGCCCCGCGATTGCAGGCGATACTTCTACAGCATTGGCATTACACAACCTCTCACCAATCAGCAGCGACAACTCGCCTTCAAAATGACAGCTGCCACGCCCAACCGGCATATGAATAGGTTGGGTCATATCCACCGCTGCGGTAGCTGGCTTGATAAAAAGCAGCGGTTCATCTGGTACCGGATTATTGAGTTCTGCAGCGTGGTCTGCATAGTTACGCCCTATACAAACGATCTTTCCAAGCCGGAATGGGACATTGGTGCCACAGGTAAATTGGTGCTGATACATAAATAAACCAGATAGTTAGGATAGGTATTTCGAATAAAACGATATAACCAGCATGTGCTATGATCGCGCCTTCGCCTGTCTCCCGACACCCGAAGAAGTGACCCAACCGGAATAAACGCACCAGTTATTGCGTTACTCGCACTCAGTGAAGAGATAGTTTATGGCTCCGCACAATACCGATCAAAAAAAGTCCCTGCAAAAAGACAAAATTCGCATCCTGCTGCTGGAAGGCGTACATCAGTCGGCCATCGACCTGCTCGCCTCCCGTGGCTACACCAACGTGGAGTTCCTGAAAACTTCACTGCCCGAAGACCAGTTGGTTGAGAGGATCGCGGATGCCCACTTTATCGGTATTCGCTCGCGAACCCAGCTAACCCGTAAGGTACTGGAACACGCCTCCAAACTGATTGCGATCGGCTGCTTTTGTATCGGTACCAACCAAGTTGACTTAAAAGCGGCCACCGAGCTGGGTATCGCCGTATTTAATGCACCCTATTCCAACACCCGCAGTGTGGCAGAGCTGATCATCGCCGAGACGATCTTTATGCTACGCGGTATTCCAGAGAAAAATGCCATGTGCCATCGCGGCGGATGGCTCAAGTCCGCGGTTGGTTCCTTCGAAGCCCGTGGTAAAACCCTCGGGATTATCGGTTATGGTGCCATTGGCTCGCAGGTGTCGGTCATGGCAGAGGCCATCGGTATGCGAGTGAAATTTTATGATGTCGTCACCAAGTTGCCGTTGGGTAACGCCAGCCAGGTAGGCTCTTTGGGGGAATTGCTGCGCGAGTCCGATGTGGTTTCCCTGCATGTACCAGAGCTCCCTTCTACCAAAATGATGATGGGGGCTGCGCAAATCGCACAAATGAAGCCCGGCGCCATCCTGCTAAACGCCTCTCGCGGTACCGTGGTGGATATTGAAGCCCTGGCTGAAGCCCTCAACAGCAAGCACCTGGCCGGTGCCGCCATAGACGTATTCCCAGTAGAGCCCCGTGGCAATGACGATGAATTCCTCTCTCCGCTACGCGGTATCGACAATGCCCTGCTGACTCCCCACGTGGGCGGCTCCACCATGGAGGCCCAGGAGAATATCGGCACCGAGGTAGCGGAAAAGCTGGCACACTATTCCGATAACGGTACCACCACCAGCTCGGTCAACTTCCCTGAAGTGGCACTGCCGGGACATGTAGGCACTCACCGCCTACTGCATATTCATAAGAATGTGCCCGGTATAATGAGCGCGATCAACCAGGTATTTTCAGAGAATGCGATCAATATCTCCGCGCAGTTCCTGCAAACCAACGAAACCCTGGGCTACGTGGTTATCGACGTCGATGCAGAGTACTCCGACTTAGCCTTGGAAAAGCTGAAGAATATCCCCGGTACCCTGCGCTGCCGCGTACTCTTTTAACATCTGCCCCAGCCCCCACAGTTCCTGCGGGGGCTTGGTATCCGCATAGCTTGAGCCCGCCTACCACCTGTCTCTCAACGCCTTCAATTGACCGATAAAGGGATTGATCCCCACTGGCGGACACTTCTACAATAGAAGCCTCTATTCTGTTGGTTCGGCCTCTCACGAAACCCCTCGTGTATCCAGGTCTAACCCGATTTTTCGTTCTTCCACAGCAGGTGTCCCCTTGCGCAACAACGATACCGCCACTACCGGCTTGCTTGCCGGCATTGCCGCCTTTCTCATTTGGGGGCTGGCCCCAATTTACTTCAACCAGCTGCAAGGTATTCCCGCGGCTGAAATCCTCGCGCACCGCAGTATCTGGTCCCTTGCACTGGCGCTGCTGATTATGCTGCTGCTAGGCAAGCTTCCCGATCTCGTCCACACTCTGCGCGATGGTAAGAAAATGCGGGGGTTAGCTCTCACCACAGCGCTGATTAGCGGTAACTGGCTGGTATTTATCTGGGCCATTAACAATGGACACCTGCTGGAAAGCAGCCTCGGCTACTATATCAACCCCTTGATCAATATTGTCCTGGGTGTCTTATTCTTGGGAGAAAAATTGCGACGGCTGCAGTGGTTGGCGGTAGCGCTTGCAGCCATGGGGATTGTCCATGAGCTTTGGCAGTTCGGCCGCGTGCCGGTTATCGCCTTATTCCTGGCTGGATCTTTCGCCCTCTATGGCCTTGCACGTAAACGTGCACCGGTGGAGAGCCTTACCGGACTAGCTATAGAGACCCTGTATATGTTGCCGGTAGCGCTGATCTACCTGCTTTGGAGTGCCAGTCCCACCAGCAACCTGTTAAATAACGGCTGGGAACTGAATAGTCTGCTGTTGTTAGCCGGCCCCGTCACCCTGGTGCCACTGCTGCTTTTCACTATTGCAGCACGCAGGCTGAATCTTTCCACTGTGGGGTTCCTGCAATATATTGGGCCGTCACTAATGCTGGTGGTCGCCACCCAAATACTTGGTGAGCCATTTAGCGAGGGCAAGCTGACTACCTTTATGTTTGTGTGGCTGGGCCTTGCACTTTACTCAATTGACGCACTGGCACAGAGGCGCAAACTCCATTTACAGGGCAAGGCCACACTCTAGAGAGTGAGTGCGAGCAAGTTTCCCCACCGAAGTGTGTGAAAATGGCGGCTACCGATAAGGACTAAATGCCGCCATACAGCAAAGCCCAAACCTTTCGGCCTGCAAGCTGCCTCTACCGAGCCGGCAGCAATTACTCACTGTACTGACTGCGACGCTGGTCTGGACCCTATTGCTTGGACTCTACTGGGGAAGTACTTATGGAGAGGTACTTATGCGGAGTTACTGGTGCGTGCCAGCAGCTCGGCACTGGCAACACTCCTGTTTTTTACCTGTTGGAATACTGGCCAAAAAGTTACCCCAATCACTGGCCCGCTGGGCCATTCAGGTTATTGGAGTTTATCCATTCCCTTAGCCCTGCTCGCGGTCTATATAGGCACTACTGAGGAAGAGGCCCTCATTTTGGCAAAACCACAACCAGCATCTGAGGTTTCTTGTCATTATGGTGACCAGCAAGCTGTTTGCTCTCTGGATCGCCATGTCGGCCTTACTGCGCCAGCAGGATATAAAACTACGTGAACAAGCCAGGCAATTTGAACAAGAGAGGGGCGCCCTGGAGCGATAGACATTGGATAGCCGGTTGCGATTGTTACAATCCCAGGTAACACTGCACTTTCTTTTTAATACTCTCGCCAATATTCGCAAGCTATAAGAGTCAGCTTCTCCCCGGGTACCGGCACTGCTAGATAGCTTGATCAGCTATCTGCGCGCAACTATTCCACAACTGGATTCAATCAAGAGCGGTCCCTACTACAGACTTACTGGGCCCTTATGAAAATACGCATGCCCGATCGTCTGCAATTTTCCATAGTTAACGATAATAAGGTGCATCAACTACCCTGCCCGCCCCTGGCATTATTGACCCTAGTAGAAAAAGAATAAAAGATTTCTGAAGTGCTTACTTAAATACCGTTAGAGAATCTTGCGAATCCGCTGGATCCCAAACCATTCACACAGGTGCATCGCTCAGTGGTTAAGACACCCTGCCTGCCTGGCGGTGCGTAGCAGCGGCAAATTGTTCTTAATTGATGCAGGAGAAGGCGCCGCTGCTCGTATAGGGCAGTTAGATTTAAATCTCGCCCAAGTAGACCCCATATTTATCACCCACTGGCACTCCGATCATTTTGGTGGGCTTGCAATGGGAATCAATGAGTCCTGGTTTGTAGTAGCTAATTCACCTATTAATATATATGGCCCTTATGGTATCTATAATACTATGGAGGGCATCAGGAAAAGTTTTGGGCCCGATATATTATTCAGGTCATCCAATCGACAGGGAATTCTAGACCCCATATTAGCAGTCGCTACACCACATTTAGTAAACATTGCTGGGGAACAGACAGAAATTGTTCAGGATATTTGGCACCATGGAAATACTTACGTTTCGGTTTTCGCCGTACATCATGAACCGGTATTTCCCGCTTTCGGTTATGAAATCCGATTCGGCCCCTGCAAGGTAATTGTTACCGGGGATACCCATGTATTTGATACACTGGAATCAATCGAGCGCGATGCTGATCTTCTCATCTCCGAAGCGTTAAGTTATGAATAGTACATCAGTAAACTTAAGCAAACCGGGAATAATCGCAGGGCTCGCCTACGCTATGAGAAAGCCGATCAAATCATCCATTACCATTCTAATAAACTGGATATTGCCAAAATGGCAACTAAAACCGGGGTTAAATCCATCGCTCTCACCCACCTTATACCTCCCCCAGTGACCGAAGAAGATAAAAAGGGGTTTGTCACCGGTATGAGCAAATACTACTCTGGTCCAATCAGGGTAATGGATGATCTGGACGAAATAGTACTATCCGATAGTGGCCGCGGCCAAGGCAGAGTAGAGTAGAGTACCTTTCAGATGAAAATTAAATCAGGTCAACAAATGACGGAAATATACCGGTTACTATTATCTTATTTTATTCAGACCCTGAAGGTGAGCCCACAACTATCTTTAAAAATCCGGATGATAAGAGAGACTAAACCTGTAAATTCTAAACCAAGTAGAAGGGGGAGTTTCAGTCAATTTATTCACTTCGAAAATATCCATACTATAACCAACCGCTGCCATATTTAAGGTAAGCGATTGGTTATAACAGCTGGAAATTTTCATTCTACCCGATGGATCGCACAAATCTTGTTACCATCTGGGTCACGCAAGTAGGCAATATAAAGCTTTCCTGCCACCCCCTCTCTTACTCCCGGTGGATCCTCACAACGAACACCCCCATTTTCGAGCCCAGCCGAATGCCAAGCATCAGTCTGCTCAACACTAGTAGCAGTAAAACCTATAGTCCCGCCATTTGCATGACTAGCCGACTCACCATTGATCGGCTTGGAGATAGCAAAAACCCCAGTCTTAGTGAAATAAAAGCAACGCCCCTTCTCATCAATGATCCCAGGCTTATGGCCTAGTACTCCCAAAATTGCATCATAAAAAGCCTTGGCTTTCTGCATATCATTGGTACCAACCATAACATGACTAAACATTGCGCCCTCCTGTTTCTTACTAAGTGGCAAAGTCTTAGGCCGTATATATTTACAATTTATGTGCTGGGAAACAATAACCAAATCTACCGAAAAAACCTAACCCTTAAGTAGAATTGTCATTTATTTCTACCAATTAGCGGCCAACGCTTTATCCCTGTATATCGCCATCCACACCCCTAAATTTAGCTTCCTTGCATCTACTTAATTCAAGCGGCTAGAGGCAGAGTTATTACTCCCACCAGAACCAAACTGTAAAAAACATTTACTACCCTAATTTTTAACATCTTAAAATTATTAACGGACTAAATTTAACCCCTTGGAAATTAGACAGGAGAAAACTCCATACAACCACCATAAGCAAGGATTTTCCCTATAGCAAACATAGTCACCTTCACATTGAAATAATATTTCCCATCAAGCTCATACTCCACAGCAAATATTCTGGGACTAATTATTTTTGGCAGTGGAATACCAAAAATTCTTGTTTTTATAAATTCATAGGCCAATGTCCCACCTATCTCTACAGGGTAGAAATACATCCGTAAAGGCCCCATCTGTTCAACCAGCAAGTCTCCAGTGGATGCAAACTTAGAGTTCAATATTAATCCATCGAAATTACGCATCCACAAAATACCATCCGAAGTGTGCTGGCACTCTACACGAAGTGGACAACTGTGATTTTGTTTCGGAAACCTGAAAAGGGTGCAAATAAAATGCGCAAGTAGTCTCCCTCTCTCAACATTCACCTCCCCCTCAATTACTTTTTTTCCAGTATGAAGTTCTTTAATAAGTGGAGAAAGCCTATCGTAGGAAGGTCCCATTTTCTTTGAAAGAATATTTGTCATTACTATTACTTAGCAAGTCGATTAAAATTCTACTCAATAGAAAATCATTAGCTTTTTAAATACACAGTCGTGGCGGGTAATAATTGGCTAAAAATCTAAGCTAAAAGTCTCTAGAGTAATCTATTGATTCAACCAGTCATCCAGTGCCGCCAATATCTGGTGTCGATAAGGCTGGGTCTCATTGATCATTTGATGACGGGCCCCACGAATCAACACTCGATGGCAGTGGGGGAATCGGTCCCGGATTGCACGCATATCGTAGCGCCAATCAACAGTTCCATCTCCCGTACCCTGGACTACAAGAATTTTACGGGGGTTACGTGCAGTTTTGGGAAATGTTCTTATCCAGTCCACCATAGCACCAAGCCAACACATGGAGATCACCTGTGACTGCAGAGGATCGCGTAGTGCTTGGCGTCGAGAGAACTCCGCATCATGGGTATTGATATTAAACTCACGACTTGGCTCACTGATAAACAGGCGTCCTAAATAATACTTCCACTTTACAAAGTGCCAATTTGCAGGGCGCACAAGGGGAGCCAGCAGAAAAACTTTATCCAATGGCTGCCGACGACTGTACTGCAAATGTGCTAGTAAGGCCGCACCACCAGTGCTCTGCCCCAAGGCATGCCAAGGCTTGGGTAATTTCCCCTCAGCTACAGATAAAAGCTGATCAAATACCTGGCGATATTGTAAAAAAGTCTGGATAGCTACTCGCTCTCCGCTAGAGAGGCCATGGCCGGGAAAATCAAATATTACCACATTCAGATTTCGCTCAAGCCCGAAGCGAATGGCGGGCCCATAAATGCCAGTGTGATCAAAATAACCATGGCAAATAAATAAGGTGCCACGAGGGTTCTCAACTAACCAATACTGGGACACCAACTCAAAACCGGCGGCATTGAAAGTGCCAACTCCAGTTTTATGGGCAAGGGGAAAGTGTAAATCGTAAAAATTTCGGTAATCCTGCATTTCCGTCAGCAATGGTGCCGCATCATTGGCAAAGTCTAGGTGCGGCAACTTTTGACGCAGCGCCGTATAGTCCGGGCGCTTAATCACCGGGCTGCTTTCGTAGGTGCTGATGTCTTGCAAGGTTTCCATTGGACTAATGGTACTGCATTTTTGCCGGGGTGGAAGTGATGC
This sequence comes from Microbulbifer sp. NBRC 101763, assembly GCF_040371615.1. NCBI lineage: Bacteria > Pseudomonadati > Pseudomonadota > Gammaproteobacteria > Cellvibrionales > Microbulbiferaceae > Microbulbifer > Microbulbifer sp. NBRC 101763. The sequence continues at coordinate 101,942 of NZ_BAABQV010000002.1, read as the reverse complement.
TGTGAACGGACAGGGAGCTTAAATGCAAAAAGGCGGGCTTTAGGCCCGCCTTTCATCGCCTTCAGAGAGAGTAACTGCTTACTTAATTTGCGGTTCCAACTCACCGACAGCATAGCGTTGGCTCATAGCATCAAGGCTCAGCGGGCGAATCTTGCTTGCCTGGCCAGCGGTACCGAAAGCTTCATAACGCGCTACGCAAATGTCTTTCATCGCCTGCAAAGCGGCTTTGTAGAATTTACGTGGATCGAACTCGGATGGGTTCTCAGCCAGGAAGCGGCGGGTCGCACCTGTAGAAGCGAGACGTAAGTCGGTATCAATGTTGACCTTGCGTACGCCGTATTTGATGCCTTCACAAATCTGTTCAACCGGCACGCCGTAAGTTTCAGGGATTTCACCACCAAACTCATTGATCACCGCCAGCCATTCCTGGGGTACAGAAGAGGAGCCATGCATCACCAAATGGGTACCCGGGATACGCGCATGGATTTCCTTGATTCGATCGATAGCGAGAATATCCCCTGTGGGCGGACGAGTGAACTTATAAGCACCGTGGCTGGTACCACAGGCAATTGCCAGGGCATCCACTTTGGTTTTTTGCACAAAATCTGCCGCTTCTTCTGGATCAGTCAACAGCTGGTCATGAGACAGTTTACCTTCAGCACCGACACCGTCCTCTTCACCCGCCATACCGGTTTCCAGGGAACCCAGACAGCCCAACTCACCTTCAACAGAAACACCGCAAGCATGAGCCATATCAACCGCACGCTGTGTAACATCGACGTTGTATTCATATGAAGCTGGAGTTTTGCCATCTTCGCGCAGGGAACCGTCCATCATTACAGAGCTGAAGCCCAACTGGATAGAACGCTGACAAACCGCCGGGCTGGTACCGTGGTCTTGGTGCATTACCACCGGGATTTCCGGGAACTCTTCAATAGCGGCCAGGATCAAGTGGCGCAAGAAGGGTGCGCCAGCATATTTGCGCGCACCGGCAGAAGCCTGAACGATCACCGGAGAGTCGGTCTCTTTGGCCGCCTCCATAATCGCACGCATTTGCTCCAGGTTATTGACGTTAAATGCGGGTACGCCGTAACCGTGCTCAGCGGCATGGTCCAGCAATTGGCGCAGGCTGATAAGAGCCATAGTTAATTCCTTTCTCGTCTACTCGTAGTAATTTTAATTTTTTGCTTTTATCACCCACCGGTTAACTCAGGCAGGCATTATTCCGGTTTATCTCAGTCGTCAGCACGTGACTCAAGTATCGCCACTGCCGGAAGCTTCTTACCTTCTACATACTCCAGGAAGGCACCGCCGCCAGTGGAGATATAAGACACCTTATCGGCAATACCGTATTTATCCACTGCAGCCAATGTGTCACCACCACCGGCGATGGAGAAGGCACTGCTATCGGCGATGGCCTTGGACAAGTGCTCGGTACCAGCACCGAACTGGTCAAATTCGAACACACCTACGGGGCCGTTCCAAATAATCGTCTTGGCATCTTTAAGGATTTCTGCCAGCTTTCCAGAGGACTGGGGACCGATATCAAAGATCATATCGTCCTCAGCTACGGCATCGGCAGACTTCGTCTCAGCAGCAGCTGCTTCGCTAAACTCTTTGCCGGTGACAACATCCACAGGAACAGGGATATCGCACTTTTGCATCAGGGTTTTGGCTGTACCCACCAAATCATGCTCACATAGGGATTTACCTACTGGTTTACCGCTGGCAGCAAGGAAAGTATTGGCTATACCGCCACCAACAATCAGCTGGTCCACCTTGTCAGCCAAACTCTCCAGCACTGTGAGTTTGGTCGATACCTTGGAGCCACCAACGATTGCTACCAATGGGCGCGCCGGCTCGGCCAGGGTCTTTTCCAAGGCATCTAATTCAGCAGCAAGAAGGGGACCAGCGCATGCAATCGGGGCAAACTTGGCAACTCCATGGGTAGAGGCTTGGGCACGGTGGGCAGTGCCAAATGCATCCATAACAAAGACATCGCACAAAGCAGCATAAGCTTTGGCCAGCTCTTCACTGTCTTTCTTTTCACCCTCGTTAAAACGCACATTTTCCAACAGTGCGACCTCACCATCAGCCAGCTCAACACCTTCCCGCCACTCCTTGATCAGGGCCACTTTACGATCCAGCAGTTGACCAAGATGGGCGGCAACCGGGGCCAGGGAAAACTCCTCCGCATACTCGCCCTCAGTCGGGCGTCCAAGGTGAGACATCAGTAACACTTTGGCGCCAGCATCAATAGCGGCCTGGATCGTCGGGAGTGCCGCACGGATCCGAGCATCAGAAGTCACCTGACCGTCTTTTACAGGTACATTCAAGTCCTCGCGTATAAGTAGGCGCTTACCCGCCAGGTCCAGATCTGTCATCAGTTTGACCGCCATTCGCCAATCCTCTCCTACTTCGATTAACTGAAAATATGGGCGCGGAGTATATCAACAGCACTCCACCGTTGCCGACAGGAAAACCCGTAAAAGCGCCGTTAATTCACCAAGAATTCTGGCTTGGAGAGGTGCTGGTACAGTCTCCCGGTTCATAACAGGTAAAGACTCAGCCCATATCGATGCAATCCAGGGCATAAAAAACTCAAAAGGCTCTCTGATGCAGACACCATACGCCAAATAGGGCAGCTCGAAACGATGAGCTTGATGCACAACCCATACTCCGAGGTGTATCTAGTCAGGGGAAGTCAGCCAGCCCATTTTACCCTGCTGATTTGCCAAATCCTTTGCTGAATGGCCAAACTCAACTCTCGACTAACTAGTCAGATCTAGGGTCAAAGAACTTGTCGAGCAGTAACTAAATTATTGATACATCAATACTTTTCGCTTGGTAACGGTCCCGCTAGAATCGCTGCCCCCTAAAGCACTACTACACAAGATCCAGCCTGTGGTACGCCACCGGCGGAGAAACTATGGAGATCCAATAGGTATGGAACGATCGGACAGTGATATTGTTTTCCAAAGTTATGGACGTTGCTGTAATAACGAACAATTCTTTGTCGACTTTTACGACCGCTTCATGGGTAGCTCTGCTGATATTCGCAATCTGTTTGCCAATACCGATATGAAGGCGCAACGACACCTGCTACGCAATGGCATTATGCAGCTTGTCCTCTATTCCCGTGGAATGTCAGACACCAAACTGCGCGCACTGGGAAAAAGTCATGATCGCGATGGCTACAATATTCGCCCTGAGTGGTATCGGTTATGGCTGGATGCATTGATAGCTACACTGCGCCAACATGACAACGACTTTTCCCCGGAAGTTGAAGCCGCATGGAACCGGGCGATAACACCGGGTATCGATATCATCCGTCAAGCATACTAATACCGGTTTTCTAGCCAATCAAAGTATCTACTTTTCTACTACCAACCCACCAGGTTTGCCAACTCCCCCTCGAATAGATATAAAATCCTAATCGGAAGCCCCTTGCCATATGCAGGGGGTAGGGAGTGAACCAATTGGTTTGGCCCCTCCCAAAGATCATCACCAGAATAAAATATAAATAATAATTTCTGGTTTATTATTTCTAGAGCAGCCAATCTCACTAGTTCTCCACCATTGTTGGCAGCCACTTAGGATGATTCGACAAGGAAATTTCTATGAAAATTGTACGAAAGTACAGTGTGCCTTTAGCGTTATCACTTGCGATATCTGCTTGTGGTGAAGCCCCGAAAAATAATGAAAGTGCTCAATCCAAAGTTGAGTCAAGCATTACTGTGCCTAAGAGCACAATTACCCCCTTATATATCAAATATGAAAAATTTACCTTACCGAATGGCCTGCGCGTTATTGTTCATGAGGACCGAAAAGCACCGATTGTATCCGTGGGTGTCTGGTACCATGTAGGGTCTAAAGATGAAAAACCCGGGCGCACCGGTTTTGCCCACCTATTCGAACATTTAATGTTTAACGGCTCAGAAAATTACAACGACGAATACTTCAAACCTTTTGAGCTAGCAGGTGCTACCGGTATGAACGGTACCACTTGGCTAGACCGTACCAACTACTTTGAAACAGTACCAAGTAATGCCCTGGATATGGCTCTATGGATGGAGTCTGACCGTATGGGCCACTTGCTCGGAGTAATCACCCAGGAAAAACTTGACGAACAGCGCGGTGTGGTTCAAAACGAAAAACGCCAAGGGCAAAATCAACCTTATGGCAAAGTTTGGGAACGTATGCAAAAAGCAATATACCCAGCTGGCCACCCCTATTCCTGGACCACTATCGGCTCTATGGAAGACCTAAATGCGGCTACCCTGGATGATGTCCATGAATGGTTTAAGCAATATTACGGCGCAGCTAACACTGTACTGGTATTAGCCGGGGATATTGATGTCGAAACAGCTAAAGAAAAGGCCAGTAAATATTTTGGTGATATTCCTTCTGGCCCGCCATTAATCAAAAAGAAAGCGTGGATCGCTAAACGAGATCAGTCTAGCCGCGAGCAGATGTTTGATCGCGTTGCTCAACCGCGACTCTATAAGGTCTGGAATACACCTAACCTTGCTCATGAAGATGCCAATGCAATTGCACTTGCAGCAGCGGTACTTGGTGATGGGAAAAACTCACGGCTGTATAAACGATTGGTATACCAAGATCAAATTGCCACCGATGTCAGTGTTGGGGTACATGAGTTTGAACTGTCCTCAATTTTCCCAATTACTGCAAATGCAAAGCCCGGTATAGAGCTCTCAACAATTGAAAAAGCCATAGATGAAGAGTTGCAGCGCTTCCTAAAAGAGGGCCCGACTCCAGAAGAGCTGTCCCGCATTAATATGAGCGAGTACGCATCCTTCGCTCGCAACTTGGAACAGATAGGGGGCTGGAGTGGCAAAGGAGTTATTCTTGCACGCGGTGAACTCTATTTAAACAATCCCAATGCCTACCTAGAAGCACTGGGAGAAAAACAAAAAATCACTCCACAGCAGGTTCAGGTTGCCGCGCAAAAGTGGCTTTCTAGTGGCGACTACAATTTAGAAGTCCACCCATTCCCTGAATACACAACCGCAGAGACTGGCGCAGATAGGTCCAAGTTGCCTGAAACCGGCGACTTCCCCAGTGTCCCATTCCCCAAGTTGCAAACAGCCGAACTTCCCAACGGGCTCAAAATAGTGTTGGCTGAGCGTGACTCAGTACCAGTCGTAGACATGCGCCTTCAATTTGATGCCGGCTATGCCGCAGATCAAGGTAGTAAGCTTGGTACATCAAGTTATGCGATGTCTATGTTAAAAGAGGGTACAGGCAAACTAAACGCACTTGAAATCAGTGCAAAAGAGGAAATCCTTGGAGCACGTATTAGCTCATATGCAGCTATCGACACTTCAACTATTCGCTTGAATGCATTAAAAGTAAATATTGATGATTCCATGGATTTATTCGCCGACATAGTAATGAACCCTGCTTTCTCTGATGATGAAATTGAGAGAAAACGCACCCGCTGGATTGCTTCTATCCAGCAAGAGAAAACTCGCCCAATGGAAATGGCTCTACGTAGCCTGCCGCCGCTTCTCTATGGTAAAGATCACGCCTACAGCGCACCACTCACAGGCTCCGGTACAGAGGATTCGATCACGTCACTGAACCGGGATGACTTATTGAATTACCATCAAACCTGGTTACGCCCGGATAATGCCACTTTGATCGTTGTGGGTGATATTACTCTGGATGAATTAACCCAAAAGATGGAGCGGCACTTTGCTGATTGGCGCGCACCAGAAAACCCATTACCAGAGAAAAATCTATCTCAAACTGCACACCCAGAAAAATCTAGTATTTATATTATCGATAAACCTGGAGCCGAGCAGACAATTATCATTGGTGGCCTATTGGCCCCCTCTGAAAAAATAGCAGAACGCGAAGCGTTGCATGTGATGAATGATATCTTTGGTGGCACATTTACCGCACGTCTCAACATGAATTTGCGTGAAGACAAGCACTGGGCCTATGGTGCCTACTCCTTTATGACTGGCGCTAAGGGGCAGCAACCACTGATGGTTTACGCACCGGTCCAAACGGACAAAACCAGCGAGTCTCTCAAAGAACTTCAGAAGGAACTTTACGCTTATATCGGCGATAACCCTGCACGTGAGAAAGAACTTGAAAAGGTTAAAAGCAAGCGGGTAAATGAATTACCCGGGCGCTTTGAAACTATTAGAGCTGTATCTGGTGAGATTGTTAGTATAGTTACTTATGATCGCCCCTTGGATTACATGGATAGCTATGCAGCTAAAATTCGCGGTGTAGAGCTGGAATCTGTGCATAACCTTGCCAAGCAAACAATTAAACCAGATCAATTTACCTGGGTGATCGTTGGAGACAAGGAAAAGATAGAAAATGGTATTCGAGAACTTGATATTGGTCCAATTACCGAACTAGATAGTGATGGGATGCCTAAACTAAAGTAAGCAATTAGTATTAAAAATTAATTCAGACAGTCAGACTCCTGATTTAGAGGGGTCTGATTGCGTTAACAGCCCACCTCAAAGTAATCCATTCCCCCATAAGTTACCACTTCCTATAAGCCAATATACATAACGTTTTAGAACAAATAAATCTCAATGAATCTGGCGTCAAATCTCAATTTTTACTTTCAAGGAAAATTAAATTCAGAAAGTGTTGTTTTTTATTTCTCAAATAGGAAAAGGTTGTTATTTTCATAACTGGGAGGGGCGGGATTTACTTCCTTAAAGGATTTTACCCTTCCACTAAAAAAATAAATTCTGTTAAAGGAGTGACAAATGAAAAAATCCCTTCCAGCACTTGCCAGCAGCGTCCTGGCTTTATCCTTAGCAACCTCCGCTATGGCCGAAGAAAAACGCTATATCGTCACATTTAAAGACGGTAAAGAAGAAACGGTTAGGTCTCTGGTAAAAGAAAATGGCGGCCGTAAGGCTTTGGAATTAAACCGGCACAATGCCATGGCTGCTCATCTACCTGCCGAAGCTGTAATGGCTCTACGCAGAAATCCAAATATTGCATTTATTGAGGAAGACATAAAGCGTTATGCTTTATCCCAGGAAACCCCCTACGGTATTCCTATGGTACAAGCAGACCAGCTTACTGACCTACAGGCAGGTAATCGTACAGTCTGTATTATTGACTCAGGCTACGACCTGGCTCACGAGGATCTCTCTGGCAACGCGGTGAATGGTACCAATGATCCCGAAGGTACAGGTAACTGGTACGAAGACCAGAGTGGTCACGGCACACATGTGGCAGGCACTATCGCCGCTATGAATAACGACTCAGGTGTTGTAGGTGTTTTACCTAGTAGTAATATCAATCTACATATCGTTAAAGTTTTTGGGGCTGATGGCTGGGCCTATTCCTCTTCACTAATCGCCGCCGCAGAGGTATGTGCAGAGAATGGTGCAAACGTTATTAATATGAGCCTAGGCGGCGATAGACCCAATTTCTTTGAAAGACGTGGCTTTGACAGCCTCAACAAACGCGGCATTTTGTCTGTTGCTGCTGCAGGTAATGATGGAAATACTCGTCATAGTTACCCGGCATCCTATAGCTCAGTAGTTTCTGTAGCTGCAATCGACAGTAACAAGCAAATTGCTGGTTTTTCCCAACAGACCAATCAAGTTGAGCTTGCTGGCCCAGGGGTACAGGTTTTATCCTCTATTCCTACAGGTAGCGGCCAGGCTGCCTCACTAGAAGTATCTGGTGTTGAAGTAGAAGCTGCAGCTATGACAGGCACTCCCATTGCCACTATCAGCGGCGCACTAGAGAGTTGTGGCACTGCCGAATCAGCTTGCATCAGTGCAGCAGGTAAAATCTGTCTGATTCAGCGCGGCAATATTAGCTTTGCTGAAAAAGTCCTTAATTGCGAAGCTGGTGGAGGTATTGGAGCCGTCATCTACAACAATGAACCAGGGCTGCTATTTGGCACTCATGGAGGAGTTGAGACCCACATTCCTTCGGTGGGAATCTCTGACGCTGATGGGGCAGCACTGCTAACACAACTGGGGGCGAGCGCTACTATCGAAACCGAAGCGATGGACTATGCCTATTTTAATGGTACCTCCATGGCAACTCCCCATGTGGCCGGTGTTGCGGCTCTTGTTTGGAGCCACTTCCCAAGCTGTAGTAACTCCGAAATTCGTGCCGCGCTATGGGCAACAGCGGAGGATCTGGGTGAGTCCGGCCGGGACAATGCTTATGGCTATGGCTTGGTACAAGCCAAGGCAGCTTATAATTATTTACAAGCGAATGGTTGCGCTGGATCAATTTAATCTCGTCTAAAAATCTCAAAAAAAAGAGGGGGACTACTTCCCCCTCTATTCCGATCGTTAAAATATTTTCTAGAGTTTAAGAATTTTAAAATTTGGAGATTAGCCACCTTCAAACAACCACATTAAAACGCAAAAACTTAGCAACCTATTTTCTTACATGTCAATAAGATACAGACGTAAAAATAAAAATGGTTTTTAGCAAAAAAATTAACACACCTCTATTCTTTGCATAAGTATATAAAATGCATTTATAACTGAAAGATATAGATGCTTAACCAAGCTTTATATTTTATAGAAAAAACTTACGGACTGGAAAATAAGAATCAAAACATTGCCACGAATGAAAAACCGATATCCGCAACACCTAAAGATCTATCATGAGATTAATTATAAAAACAAGTAAGCACTTATTAACTCAACAGTAAAAGCTAGCGACTAGACGAATCAAACAGCAACTATCTCAATTATTTTTTCCAGAAAACCAAATTCAGTTTTTCACTTTGCAATACATTCATAAGCTGGCATACAATCACTTCACCAAAAACTAATATTTTTCTGAACCTCCAAAGATAAAAATAATTCTCACACAGATTAAATCATCGAGAAAATAACTAAAATAATTACTCATTCAGGAGCAAATAATGAAGAACATTGTATCACTGGTCGCTACAAGTGTATTGGCTATGTCCATAGCAAATCACGCGAATGCCGAAGACAAACGCTATATTATTACCTTTAAGCAAGGTAAAGGTGAAACAGTAAAGTCCCAAATGCGTGCGCGAGGTGGACGCAAAGCCCTGGATATCCGCAGGCAAAATGCCATGGCAGCACACCTTCCTGAGAAAGCACTGCAAGCCTTGCGAAAAAACCCAAATATCGAATTCATCGAGGAAGATGTCAAACGGTACCCAATGTCCCAGCAAGTACCCTTTGGCATACCCATGGTACAAGCAGATCAGCTCGGGGATACCCAAGCCGGCAACCGAACTGTCTGTATCATTGACTCTGGCTATGATATAGCGCATGAAGACCTTTCCGGTAATGCGGTAACCGGTAGCAGCGATCCAAGTGGCGCCGGGAACTGGTATGAAGATCAAAGTGGTCATGGCACTCATGTCGCCGGCACTATTGCAGCAATGAATAATGACACGGGTGTTGTTGGTGTCATGCCAAGCAGTAACATCAATCTTCACATTGTCAAAGTGTTTGGTGGTGATGGCTGGGCCTACTCATCCTCCCTGATGGCTGCAGCGGAAGTTTGTGCGGACAACGGTGCTAACGTTATTAATATGAGCCTTGGTGGAGAGCGATTTAATTTCTTCGAAAGGCGTACATTCAATAGCCTGAACAGCCGTGGCATTTTATCTGTTGCAGCAGCAGGCAATGACGGAAATACGCAGCACTCCTACCCTGCCTCTTATGATTCTGTAGTTTCTGTTGGCGCACTCGACAGCAATAAAGAGATCTGGGCATCATCCCAGCAAACCAACCAGGTAGAGCTCTCCGCACCTGGAGTACAGGTCCTCTCCTCAGTTCCGACCGGCACCGGAAGAGCCTCCTCTTTGAACGTGGCAGGTGTTGAGATCGAGGCTGCACCTATTTCAGGCTCCCCCTTGGGCGATATTACAAGTGCACTCGAAAATTGCGACACCGGTGAATCTGCCTGTAATAGCGCTTCAGGTAAGATATGTTTGATTGAGCGCGGTAATATCAGTTTTGCAGACAAAGTATTGAACTGTGAGGCCGGCGGTGGTATTGCCGCGGTGATCTACAATAATGAAGCCGGTTTACTCTCCAGCGCAACTCTGGGTGAAACCGTCACCAACATCCCATCTATAGGCATCTCTGATAGCGATGGCAACGCCCTACTGGGACAACTCGGAGCCAGCGCTAGTTTGGCTAACCAAGCCAGTGATTACGAGTACTTCAATGGCACTTCTATGGCAACTCCTCACGTTGCGGGTGTGGCCGCTCTTGTTTGGAGCCACTTTCCCAGCTGTAGTAATACCGAGATACGTACAGCCCTGACTGCAACTGCAGAAGATCTGGGGGACTCCGGTCGCGATAATGCTTATGGCTATGGATTAGTACAAGCCAAGGCGGCTTACGACTACTTGGCAACGAATGGCTGTACTGGTGCAATCTAGCTTAAAGCAATAAGCTCAGGAAATTGGAGAGAGAGGGGCAGCCCTCTCTCTAACAGACCAACAATAATTTCAACTCTAGAAAAACCCTATTATTTAATACGTTGAATCTATATTTTTAACAGCCCCTTCCGATAGAATTTTTTTACTAACCAGCTGCAACAAAATCCCAATACATTTTTCCCGAATGGTGTCCCTAATAATACGAACTGCAGGTGTAATTGATTGCCTGCCGGGGCAAACAAGCCATAATTCGGTAGACTTAGGTAAATAGTTGGCCATCAAAGGGACCACTTTTCCATCCAGTAAATCTGAAGACATATCCAGGCAGGATTTTATCGCCAGCCCCTTACCCGCTACACACCAGCGGCGAACCAAATCCCCATCATTGGAAGAGCAATTACCGCTCATTTGTACCTTGAATATCTTTTCTTTATGAGAAAACTCCCATTTATTATGAATGATCCCGTGTAATTGATAGAAAAGACCATTATGGCTAGTAAGCTCCCGGGGATGCTTAGGGATACTCTGCCGATCCAAATAATTGGGAGCTGCACACAGTAAGCGCGGCACATCACAAATTTTGAAACCATAAAGGTTTGCATCCCCCGGTGGTCCATAACGCAGGGCGATATCCACAGGGTCACGATAAAAGTCCACTTGGCTATCGCTGATATTCACTTTCAAGTTTATCCCCGGGTGCCTGTCCTGAAATTCATCAAGCCAGGGCGAAACCAGATTACGCCCAAAATCCGAGGAAACACCAATGCGCAGGTCACCGCTAACTTCCGCACTACCCTCCTTTAGATCTTGTTTGGCCAGATCAAGCATCAACAATGCTTCCTCACACTTCGGAATAAAGCGCTCTCCTGCACCCGAAAGCCTCAGCTGCCGGGTCGTCCGAATAAACAAGTCTGCCCCCAGGGCATTCTCGACACGCTTAACTGCTGCGCTCGCCGTTGCCGTACGCATATCGAGACTTGCCGCAGCGGCAGTAATACTGCGAAATTCAGCTACTTTAAGTATGACTTTTAAGTCTTCAATCAGCATATTATCAATTATTTTTTGATAAAGATTCAAAGATTGTAGCGTTTTCAAAGAGTAAAGCTACTTCTAAAATACACTCACTTCATCAATACAGCCGTAGTAGTCCGAGGCAAAACAAGACCTCTGAAGAGGTATTTGTATTGATATCAGGTAAAAACGATTGATAAAGATGGGGCTGCACTTAAGCAAGCAATCATTATAAATTTTATATCAAGAGGATTTCGGAGCTACATCATGAGCAGACTAACAATAGTTGCCAATATTAAAGCCAAAGCTGATCAGGTTGACCTGGTAAAATCTGAGCTTTTAAAGCTGATCAATACCACTCGAACAGAAGAAGGTTGTGTAAATTACAATTTACACCAGGATAATGACAATCCTGCTCATTTTCTTTTTTATGAAAATTGGCAAAGCCGCGATCTGTGGCAAATCCATATGAACAATACCCACTTACAGGAGTATATGGCTGCCACAAAAGGTGCTGTAGAAGAATTTACCCTGAATGAAATGACAGAAATAGATAATTAACAAAAAACTTCAGAATATATGGCACCGAGAATAACTTGGTGCCACTTTTACAATCTTTTATCTATACTCTTAGAGCAACTTTGAAGCTTAACTCGTGCCAACTGATAGAGAGCCAATCATAATTAATTAGCTAATTACCAGATCACTTATTTCCTGCCACCCGCTTTACCTGATCACTAAATACAGCATGCTGTAACCCAATCGTTCCCAGGGCTTCAACCGGCAAGAAAACCTTGTTGTTGGATGCCGCCATCTTATCCAGGACCTCCAGGGTCCGATAGGAGAGATATTTGTCAGTCACTGACTTAGCCAATAAATCATTTACTTCTTTCTGTCCGATCGCCTTCTCGCGGGCAATAGCTCGATTCATTTTCTCTCGCTCCAAATCCCGCTCCATTTGTATCTTCTGGATCTCAAACTGAGCCTTCTCCTGCTCAATCAATTCACGTCGTTCTGCTGCTCGCTCCTTGGCTTGGGTAATCACTTTGGGAAACTGTACATCAGCAATACCTAGGCGTTTAACGACAATTGGAGTGCCCTCCAATGCTTTAGAGACTTCATTGAAAAGCTCGTGGCTGAGAGATTCCCGGCTGGAAGCGATCTCATTAATAGAGTACTTGGCTACAACTGCACGTATCACATCTCTAATTACCGGTTGGGCATAGGTACCATATACATGGTTAACTGAAATGTTGCCATTCACTGGTGGAATTCGATCAAAAACATGATCAATCGCTGCATTATTAATAGCCCCGGTCATGCGGATATCAAAGCTCATATTGAGTTGATCTTTGGGCATAAAAACCTTGAATTTTTCCACATGCCCAAAATCTGCAATTGTCATGGTGACAAGCCTGTCGCAGTAAAAAATGCAAATATCTAAGCGAAACTTGGAAGGGGGTACCACCTCTGGTTTATAACCATTCTTAGTAAGAATTTTACCCACATGTGCTGGAGGTACCTCAACTCGATCCGCGCATGCCGCCAGAAGCAGCAATGATGCTATTAGTCCCAGTACAGATAAGTAACGCATATTTATTCCAAAAACACATCAACAAAATAATTAAGATATTGCAATCAGATAAAAACAGCAAGACGCACTAGAAAACAAAAATATGATATTATCCATCAAAATAGAAATATGGGTCAGTCCCATTTTGATTTGGTACGCTATAAAATTACTGTTTACTTGGTGGGCAAATGCAGCTGGAATTTATCACTGCCACTTTTTTTAATCTTGGCATAAATCTGATCTACACCTTACTCGCGCTATTTATCGGCATTGCCGCGCTAATTACTATCGATAAGAAACTCTTGCGTACCGTAGATATAGAGGGTGAACTCAAGAATGGTAATATCGCTGTATCCATTTTCGCTTCTACAATTTTAATCTTTGTGGCCATCATCATCTCCTTTGGCCTGAAAGGGTAGGAGAAAGCTCCATGCGCAAGTGGATAGCTCCGCTATTGATTGTTTCAACACTGTTAATGTTGCCGGAGGTGTTACGCAATACAGTGCAGGGCCAGAAGATAAAAGGTGTTCCAGGTGAGCCACTTGCCTCTAATGGTAGAACTTATGGTGTAAATACCAGCCTTATTGAGGATCGCCAGTATGGGGTTGTAAAGGTTACTGGGACCAGCTACCCGCTGGCAGAAGAGACAATCCAGAAAGTAGTCGCCAGGCGAACACTGGAAGAAAGCGCCCATGTTTCCATTTGGAACTGGCAGGGACTCGAAGCGGTAACTGCATCAGCCAGGGGCCTGGATCAGCAACACCACTTTGCCAACAGCTACCTCGTGGGTTTTAAACCCTTTAAAACCCGACAACTATGGGTACCCCTGTATACGCTGGCTATGAATAAACAATACCAGTATGACCATCAACAATACGCCGGACTGTCTGATATCTGGCAGACATCCCGCCAGGCCTATTACCAGAAACGCGGAGACTGTGAAGACCATGCCATTTTACTCGCCGACTGGCTGATTGAATTGGGTGTGGATGCAAGGGTAGCGCTGGGTACCCACAATGGCCAGGGGCATGCCTGGGTGGTTGCCATCGTAGATGGCCAGGAGTATCTACTGGAGGCAACCAGCAAGCGCCGTCAGACCAGCTGGCAGGCAATGCCATTGGCTGCTTTGGCGGAAGGTTATGAAGTGGAATTTCAATTCAACCGCAACTTCTTCTGGGCAAAGAAAACCACAGCCCCCACCCGAAAATATCGCGGCAATCACTGGATCAGGAAATCTCAGTTTGTACGTAGTTGAGAAGTGAGAAATAAAAGCCCCCCAATGAGTATTGGGGGGCTTTTTCAAACACTTTTTTATTTCCCACTATCTCAATTAAATTGGCGAACCCGGTGGCATCGCCTTGATATCTTCAGCTTTTACTTCCAGCTCACCACGCATAAAAGCCTCGATACGTTTTGCCTGGAAATAGTAGTGGGCACTGTATCCTTGCGGATCCTCACCAAAGAGCTTTTTCTGACCCAGAGCCTGCTGAAAAGTGGCCAGCTCAAGCTGGGCCTTGGCTCGCACAGATTCGGCTGCTTTCCTGTCACTGGCAAGCAACATTAAGCGCTGTATATAGACATGGTTCACTCGCTGGTGAATAACTGCCTGCAGGCCCGAATACTGCTCACTCTGCAGTGCCATAGAAGTGAGCTGATTCAACACCTGTGTAAAGCCTGGAATTTCGCTGCTACGGGCGCTTTGCTGATTCATTCGCGCAGCCCGCTGAGGATCCATAAGAATTGAGAGGGTATGGCCAGCTGCCGCTTCACCGAGTGCCACCGTATCAAAGGCAACACCGGTATAAGAAGGGAAGCTCTCCGCAGTGCGCTCATAGCCATAAGATTTGGGCGGAATTAATTGTAATACCTGCTCCGGCAATGCCAGGAACTCAGGGGAGAGAGTCCCCAGTAAAGTATCAATAGCCTGCTGCTGACGCTCTGCCGGCACCAGGGTATAGCTATTTTGTTCAGCATCGTTATAGAGGTAATCGTAATCCAGGCCACCAATCAATTTACCCACGGCTTCTGCCTGATAGCGATGCCCGTAATAAACCGGCACCAGTGTTTCCTCCAGATCAGAGCGGGGAGCAGATTTCGGATTGGCTGCAGTAGAAAAGTTGTTCAGGGTATGGCGGCGCAACTCCACCATACGGTCAAACTCAACCAGTGGATCATTACCATTATCCCAAAGATGGGATACCGCATGCGCATTGTTGATTGCACGGGAATCCGGATCTGAAATAAAGCGCAATTTTTGCTCCTTCGCCTCTCGGATCACTGAATCCAGGAAATCCTGTTCATCTTTGCCAGTGCCATAACCATAGCGAACTGCCAGCTTATCCCAAACACCGATTCCAGTGGCATAAGCCTTATCCAAATCCATATCAGTGTGTACCAGAGACACCAATGGTGCCGGGTAGTCCATCACCGATGCACGCCCCTTAGTGCTGGCAGCAAAGTTGTGAGCCAAACCCAGCGTATGGCCAACCTCGTGGGCAGACAACTGACGTATACGCGCCAGAGCCATGGCCTTGAGGGCCTCCGTATCTGCAGATTCGCCGACATAGGGTTGCAGTAACCCCTGGGCTATCAGGAAGTCCTGGCGCACACGCAAAGAGCCCAGGGTGACATTGCCTTTGAGAATCTCTCCGCTACGAGGATCAAAAACCGAGTACCCATAAGACCAGCCTCGGGTAGAGCGGTGCACCCAATTGATGACGTTGTAGCGTACATCCAACGGATCTACATCCTCGGGCAAAATCTCGACCCGGAAAGCATCTTTATAGCCCGCCGCGGTAAAGGCCTGATTCCACCAGCTCGCACCTTCGACGAGAGCACTGCGCACGGGCTCTGGCACCCCCGAATCCACGTAGTACACAATCGGTTCGACTACCTCATTACTACCCGGCTTCTTCTCCAGGCGATGACGATAGATAAAGCGCTGGTCCAAGGGTTGGTCAATAGCGCTGGCGTAATCCCGATATGCAAAGGGAAAGTAGCCACTACGGCTATGGAATTGGCGAGGTTGGTATTTCTTGTCCGGCAATTCAATCAACGAAATATGTTGGCGCAGGGTTACCAGGGTTGGAGTTGGTACCACTTCGCGCAGATATTTACCTGGTTTGGCACCGGTAAAAGTCAGCTGCACTTCAAATTCGCTGTTCTTGGGAAAATTCTTTGTGCGCGGAAGGTAAACGGCGGACTTTGACTTATCCACAGAGTAATTACCCTGCTCAGCCTGCCGGAGGCGCACAGCAATACCATGCTGATCGCTCAGCAGGAAAGGGGTAAAGTCAATCAGAACACCATCACTGCCCTGCGCCATCACCTCAAAGCCCCACAGCACCGAGGAGGCAAAAGCCTCCTCCACTGCACGACGCTCGGCAGGATTACTAGAGGTGGCACGATAGCGGGCATTTAGCTGGTGCAGCAGCACCTTGTTGCCAACTCGCTGGAATTTTACCAGGCGGCTCTCGCCAATCTGGTTGCGATCCAATCCTACCGGGTTCGAACCAAGCCCCTGGGCCAAGCCAGTGAGGAGTAAAAACTCGCGCTCAAACTCCTCCACTTGTAACAGTACACGACCAGTACTTACATCCCAATAGAAGTCATGATATCCACCGTATTTACGCATATCCGCTGTGTAATCGACAATATCCTTCGCCTGTACAGTTGTGCCACACAACACCAGATACAATGCCACCAAGAGCCTACCTAACGACATTTCCTACCCCCATTTTTATTGAATTTTATAGAGTGCCTCTGCGGCGACACAGCGGACACCTGGACCGCCGGCAAGGTTATCACTTAATTCCAAAGCGATAACTCCCAATATCGCTTGAAAACCAATCAGATTATTTTTTCAGCGTACCGCATCTGTTCCCCACAGAAGCAGCGTCAAAGGGTGAAAGGTTAAATAACAGAGGCACTTGATATGTGGAAACCGCTCGCAATCTCGGCTCTTATCGGCCTGGGCACAGCTGCCCAGGCGCATGACAATATTGAAATCCATACCGATGACTGCAATGTATCACTGGACTACTCAGTAAGTGTCGGCCCAGATTTCTTTATAGTGACGCCGGAGGATGACGACCAGCAGCTGGTGTACTTCAACTCTCCAGATCGGCTTCTGGTGGATGGCAATCAAACCTCTCTCACTCCCCAGCAGCAACTCCTGATGCAGGAATACCGGCAACAGTTGCATGTGGCCGGGCGTGATACCCTGTTGATTACCCTGGAGGCGGTAGATATCGCCATGAATGGTTTATCCATCGCAATTACCGCCCTAGCAGGCCCAAATCACCCGGATACCCTGGAACTCCAGCAGTTTTCTGCAGACCTGTTGCAGCGTACCGAAGAGCGCTTAAACCGCGAAGGAGAAATATACCAGCTGGGGGCTTCCGAAATCGGAAATTTTGTCGACGAGACTATTTCAACGGAATTTGAACCTCGTATAGAACGATTGGCCAAGGAGTCCGCTGGAACCATTGCCTGGCATGCCCTGAAAGCGGTATTCACCGGAGGTCACAGCATCGAAGAACAAGTGACAAAAGACGCAGAACGAATGGTAGAACAGCGTGCAGATGTGATTGAGCAGAAAGCAGAACAACTTTGCACGTCACTGGAGACTATCGATCAATTAGAGACAGAAATACATAAAGCTATCCCAGCTCTAAGTAACTACGATTTGGTGCAGACAAAATAAGCTTCATCCCCCAACTGGGCCGCTCTGCGGCCTTTTTTTATCTATTACAAATCCTATCGATTGCCTTTTAAAGGAAAACTAACCCTTATCAAGTGATAAAGCAATTGAAATTATATTTCAAAATATAACCCCAAAGCCTCATAATCTTAGTCCAACTAATATTCTTGTTCTTTAGCTAGCGAATTTTCATTTCAAGAGGTGATGACAATTAGGGGTACTAAAGATATTTTAGCTAGCAGGGCTTTAAAACTGCAACAGTTACCAGTGTACGCTTTCTCGGCAGCTATTCTCGGCCATAGGGAAAAGTTAATGTTAGGGAAAAGTGGATTTTTTAGCCTAATACCAACTCGATTGAAAGCTTCAAAAGCTTGCAAACGATTAAAGTGGGTTATGATAAGAAATCAGAAAGGCGAATATTCTGCAAATAAATACACATTGAATATTTCATTAGAATCAAAAATAATTTCTTATACAACAAGCAGCCAATACCCTATAGCAAAGTAATTTTTATCCAGCAGAATTTATGAGAAAGTCTTGATTCAGGATTCCACAGTAAAAAGGCACAAACAATATTCGGCTAGTATAATTTCCAATCAATTATGAATTGAGAGCTTGAACTCGACCACATATTGGCTTCCCCCAGCTCTCAAATCATATTATTTTTACTCTTTACTAATTTTAATTAGCACTTACATCTAAATAGGCGGGTAAGCCTTCTTGGCCAGCATGGTCTATCGCAATAATTTTATATCGATAATTAGCACCCTGCTCCACATCAGAATCCTTATAGGATAATTGACGTGTTTTATCTATAAGCTTCTCGCCACGAAAGAGCTTATAATGATGCACACCGCCATTTCTAATGGTTTCATTCCAGGATAAATTTACCTGCCGATCAGAGACCGTATATTTAAAACCCGTAACTTGAGGGGGCGGAGGGTGGTTACCAAAACTACACGGCACTATATCCCTACCTAAACCATCGGTACATTGATCAATATTCTTGTTTTTCTTCTCAGAAGCATTCCAGTTTTTGGCTATTCCTCCAGTACACATATTGTCTACACAAAAAGGAAGGTCATAATTAAGACACGTCCTGCAAGTTTTAAATCCATATCCATCAGTGAAGGGAATGTCACCTTTATTCAACGAAGGAAAGTAATTACAGACCAGTACATGGGCGCCATCGTTGTAGGCAGGATTATTAGAACCAACAATACTATCGCATTCCGCTACAGCACAGCCTACATAGCGGGTCTCTCCATGGCATACCTGGGCCCAATGTCCGCATGTTTCATCATGACAGAATTTCATATCCCAATCATAGGAATTACTTTCAGCGTACCAGGATTTCACTGAACCAGCCCATGTTTCAGCACCATATTGCGATGCCGGCGGATTGAAAATATAAATTGAAATATTTTCTCCAATTTCAATATTGCCAGCCGGCAATACAAAAGATACTTCATCTTTAACTTTATCAAAAGATTGCCTGATTCCTTCCGCTTCATTGAAGTGTCCAAAATAACACGCAGAAGCCCTCTCCTTCGCCATCTTGGCCAAAGCATCATCCCAGAAGAGCGTCTGCATATTACCGGAACTCTCTGGGCCGTTACCCTCTCCAGCTTCTCCCATGGCACACCTTTGGCGATACTCATTGTGGGTATCCAGCATTACGCGCTTTTGTTCTATTGAGAGTTCAAAGGATCCATTGCCATTAGGGTCAACAGTAACAACAGAAAAAACAACGGATTGTTCCGCGCCATCAGTTAATGTGAAAGTGATGGTATCTGTGACTGCATCCCCTGCACTGAGACTATGTGCTTTGTCATTTAGGGTATATTCCCAGTCACCAACACCGGTAATCCTAAAATCACCGTAATTCCCAGCACTGCTACTCTCAACAAATCCCGGGGTATTGCCGTCGACATCTATGATTGTCAGAGTACCCTTGGCATCTGCACTGCTCCCCACGAGCAAAGTGGCAAGAGGGGATTCGGGGCTAAAAGTGTAAGCATCATCAGCACCTGTCACCTGAATAGTAATTAATGTGATGTCATCACCTGTTCCAACACCAACCATAAATTCATCAATTGCCAATTCATCAGCACTCAAGGGGTCAGCCAGGCCCGCATCCAGGGTATAGCTCCAGGTACCATCAAGAGAAACATCAAGCAGACCGTATTTTCCCCATTCATTAAGCTTTTCAAAAGTTTGCTCGGCATCAACACTATCAATCAACTTGCCAGAGGTAGAAGTCTCATTATCCTCGCTAACGCTACCTTCACCGCCACTAACGGTATCGGGACTAGGATCGGGATCAGGATCAGGATCGGGACTAGGATCGGGATCAGGATCAGGATCAGGATCAGGATCAGGATCAGGATCAGGATCGGGATCAGGGCTGCCACCGCCATTATTATCAATTACCCCAGGATTATTATCATCCTCACTATCAGAACTGCCTCCACCTCCCCCACAGGCAGCCAGGAATGCGGACAAAGAAATAGCTGTTATCAGCTTAAATAGCTCACTCATATCAGTCTCAGTGAATTTAGTTGTGCATGGTAGAAATCCCGGCGGATTATATTAATGATCATTCCCTATTCTGTGAAATCTATTAGATATTATTGTTTCAATATTGGTTTAACTATGTTTCCAATTAACGAACAATAGAAAATGATAAATTACGAACACTAGTAAAAAGAGCGCTAATTAACAAAGATTTCACCTACACAACTTAATCATCAAACGCACCCTTTTAACAGATTAAAATATAAACAAACAGAAAGGCGTTTAGATTTATAAATTATATTTTTCATCTCACAAAATAAGCCGGCAAATAACCGCCATTTAAATTTCAAAAAATTTATTTATAAACTGTAAATCAAACCAATGTACGCTCATATTAGAAAGAGAGCTTAGACTTTACCAAGAGCTGGCACCTCTTTACTCTCTTAATTTACTTAATCTAAGGCAAGAAATTGTCCAGCTTAATTAGCAATTACATCCAGATAAGCAGGCGGCCCCTCTTGTCCGGCATGGTCTACAGCAATTATTTTATAGCGATAATTTTTATTTTTTTCTAGTTCTGAATCACTGTAATTTAGACGACGAGTTTTACCTAGGAAGTCTTCATCTCGAAATATCTTATAGTGATGTACACCACCATTTTTGATAGCTTCACTCCAGGATAAAATTACCTGGTTATCAGTAAAATTATATTTAAATCCAGTCACTTGAGGTGGAGCTCCCCCATTATCATAAAAACTACAAGGTACAATATCTCTACCCAAACCATCGCTACATTGATCTACGACTTTATTTCTTTTTTCTGAAGCATTCCAATCTTTGGCTCTCCCCCCCGTGCACATATTGTCAACGCAATAGGGGATATCATAATTCTGGCAGGTTCTACAAGTTTCATATCCCCAGCCATTGGTGAATGGAATACGGCGGCTTTTATCTAATGAGGGAAAATAATTACACACCACAACATGCGCGCCATCGTTATAGGCAGGATTACTAGAACCAATAATACTATCGCATTCCGCCACAGCACATCCCACGTAGCGGGTTTCCCCATGACAAACCTGAGCCCAATGACCACATGTCTCCGCATGACAAAATTCACTATCCCAGTCATATCCATAGCTTTCATCGTACCAGGACTTTACTGAGCCAGCCCAAGTCTCGGCACCATATTGCGATGCAGGAGGATTAAAAATATTAATTGAAACATTTTCTCCGATTTCAATATTGCCAGCGGGCAGTACAAAAGAGACTTCACCTTTAACTTTTTCAAATGCTTCCCTAATGCCGGTCGCATCATTCAAGTGACCAAAATAGCACGCCGATGCCCTTTCTTTAGCCATTTTGGCCAAGGCATTGTCCCAGAAGAGGGTTTGCATATTACCGGCACTTTCTGGCCCGCTCCCCTCACCAGATTCACCCTTGGCGCATTTCTCTCGATACTCATTATGAGTGTCTAACATAATGCGTTTTTGTTCCAAAGAGAGCTCAAAAGGACCGTTTCCATTGGGATCGGGATCGGGATCGGGATCGGGATCGGGATCGGGATCGGGATCGGGATCGGGATCAGGATCGGGATCGGGATCGGGCGTGCCGCCGCCATTACTACCAATGATGCCAGGATTATTATCTTTCTCACTATCAGAACCGCCTCCGCCGCCCCCGCAGGCAGTCAAGAGAACGGACAAACAGATAGCTGTTATTAGCTTGAAGGAATCATTCATGTCAGCCCCAATAACCTGTTGTACTTTTTAGAAAATTGGGGCGAATTATAGAGGGGCGTTTTCGGCATTCTGTGAAGCATGGCTTATATTTTATAGCAGCCCAATCAGAAACCATCTGATCGTGCAGAAAGCTGTTTAATTAATGAAAATATAATTTTTTATTCATTTATTCTTATCAGGACTTGATTTTCAAAAAGCAAACAAAGCGCTCACCTTAAAGTTAACTACATGAATATTAAAAGCAATTTATACTCAACAGATCAGATGTTTACTGGCCTCTATTAGACAAACAACCCAAATACGATTTCAATCTACCATCAAAATAAAAAATGAACTCAAGACAGGCATCCACTGAATTTTTAGTTGGTTTCTAATTCAACACAAATCATTGCAACCCTTTAATAAATTTAATTGCATCATCGGCACTGATTTTTGCATTTTCAACATGGGCCATATGCCCGATATTTTCATAAGTTATCAATTGGCTGCCAGGTATTTTGTCTGAAAAATAATGACCCACTTCCAAGGGAATAATTTGATCATCTGCGCCCCAAATGAATAGAGTGGGAGTTTTTATATTTTCAAGACCGTTAAGCGGTTGAAAATTTACACTGGCATTAGCCACCAAATTAAGAGCTGTTCCCCGGTTTTTTTCATAACGGGAAAGTAGATATATGCGCTCTACCAATGTCTCTGACAAAGCGTGCGGATCGTAAAACATCTTGGACTGCAGTATTCTACGTATCAGACCACGGCTACCCAGATGTGAGACCAAGTGTCGCCCCCAGTGACTGATAACAAAACGAGCCATACCGGTTGGCATCTCCAGTCCCTTATCACACCTATAGCCTCCAGGCGACACAAGGATTGCAGCCTCAACAGTGTCTGGATGTTCGATCAGATAACGTAAAACACTATTGCCTCCGAACGAGTGACCAATCATCACGAACTTCTCGAGTTTCATTGCCTCGATAAATTTCGCAATAAAATCAGCAAAATGCTTTGGTGTATAAGTTCCGCCCGGAAGAGGGTCAGTCAAGCCGTGTCCGGGTAAGTCCACCAGAATTAAATGATAATCTTCAGAGAGAATCTTAACCCAATCATTCCAGGCACTAAGCGAATCCCCACCACCGTGAAAGCATAAAAGTACCGGATGTCTCTCTGGTCCTATTTCTCGATAATTTACTGAGAATCCATTTTCCAGTGATAACTGATTAAAGGAGTATTCGGATAACTCATTTCGGCTCAGGCTGGGACTAAAAAATGCCATCCAGACAAGCCAGATCAAAATCAACAGGAGTATCAGAACAAGCCAGAATATCATAGTTCGCCAGGGCCTCCCTGGCCCGCAACAGTGCAATCTATATACAGAAAAACCATGTCAGATGGAATGTCAAAAGGAGATTTTTAGTGCTATCTTAGTCATCTTAAATAAAGTCGTCTGCCCTGTATTTCATCTGGAGCCAAACATAATCTCCAAGGACCCCAAATAACCTCAAATCCATATCGTGTTGATCTATTTCTACAGTTCCTATCTATAGCTATAGTTCTTTATATAAGAATAGACCGCAGGCTGGGATAAGCTTCCTTATCGCTTTGGGAGATCAGGCGAACTCCATTAGAAGTTCCATTTTGCGCCTATAGTCTCCCTGGTTACCTCGCGAATGGACTCCAGTGATAAGGCAATATCCCTCTTATTTATTGCCCATGAAGAGACACTAAGGCGCAGTGCCAATTTTCCCTGCCAGACTGTGGTGGCAAACCAACATACTCCCTCATCTTATATTCTTTGCACGATACGATGCATGTCGTCCTCACCTCCAATTGTGGCCACAACCTGATTCAAAACGACATCATTGAGCAGCTCATAACCCATTTCCATTAATCCTTGTGCCAAATGTTGAGCATAGGAACAGCAGCGCTCAACCAGATCTCCCACACGATTACTTCCCATCTCCCGGATCGCAGCCCAAACCTCAACACCGCGCGCACGGCGAAAAGATTCCGGTACCATATCCTTGGGCGGTGGTTCTGTACCAGCTTGTAAGTAAGGCGCCCGAGTTGTCATAACCCGGTTTACAGCCCCTGCATCACGACAAATTGCCACGCCACAATCGTATGGCGTGTTCAGCCACTTGTGACCATACACCGCCCATGAATCCGCCAGTTCGATATCGGCGGTCAAATTAGCTTTAGCAGGAGAAGCCGCCGCTCATAAAGCAAAAGCGCCATCCATATGTATCCAGGCTACAGCTTCACGAGAAGGACTGACTCACCTTTCACGAATTTTTGATAGATACTCTTCAGCACATTGAATTGCCTAAGATAAAGCATTTAGGGATTCTTGGTTATCAGTAGTTTTATTGCTATCCATACTATCGTCACACAGTATTTCAATAATTTTCTTCGGCTATTTTTAGCATACGAAGAAAAACTGCAATTGAGTACTTATATAATCCAGTACTTGTAGAAAAGGATGGGAACTTTAAAAAAGATAAGAGTGGACAGAAAAGCTAAAGATAATTTTTGCAGACAAAGTCCCAGGTTTGCTCATAAAGTAACTGATGACCGCTGGGGTTTGCGTGAAGACCATCCTCAGAAAGTAGCTTATACAGTGGCCTGTTACGCCATAATTTATCGAAATCCAATATTGGAATCATTTCTATAGCCGCCACTTCTCTCACAACCTGAGTATAAAGCTTGGCATCAGATCTAAAAAAATAGCTATCACTATTGTGAAAGGGCGTAGTCCGGAGTTCATTAAACGGAATACCGGTCATTACAAAGGTTGGAGCGATCATTTTGGAGGTTTGCAAAAGCTGCAACATAGCTTGGCGATATGAGTCCAGAGCTACGGCAGTCTCTTCCATTACTCCTCCTACCCGGCAGATATCATTGAACCCGGGATATATTCCAATTAAATGGGGCCTCCTCAGAGGCAGCTCGTGGGAAGCCCTAACAATAAGCGAGGCCACCGCCTCACCAAACACACCGAGAGAATAAACAAGATTCTTGGGGTTTAAATCTTCAAAGCGAAGGCGAAATCTCTGTACAAAACCACCCAGTTCTGAATCTCCTCTTCCATAGACAGAACTGGAACCAATAAAGATAATTTTTCTAGGTATCTTTCTCGCCATATAAGCCACAAAACTGACTCTATGTTTTAATTTGTTGTCCGCATCACATAATGCTCCAGAATTACTCTGTGGGCACATTTAGCATATGAAAAGATAATGTCAAAACGCAAAGAAACCAAGAGTATGAAAACACCGAAAAAACAATCATATGCTTTGAGCTATATGATATGAATTTTAAGTGATTGAGAAAAATGATATCAATGGAAAAAGAGGCCCCATACTTAATACATTTAAATGGTGATGAAGTTCTATTTAAATGTCACACTTAGTTGAGGGCCTTTAATATCAGATACGTACCGTCCAGAACAGGCGGATTACATTGGCTGAAAAGCTATAGGCAGGTTCACTTCCCGGAGTAATAGCCGTACTATCACCATGCACCGTAACATCGAGGAAATCCTCGTAGTCAAACAGGATATGATCCCAATATAAGTTTATAGTATTCCTGCGATTTAGCAGGGACCAGCGTTGTGGCAATTCATAAGATACACCTACGCCTAGTGCTAGCGTGGTATAGTTACTCAATTCTTTGTCACGTGCTCGGAAATTGGTAGCATTCGAATAGGGAAACAAGTCGCTATAAAAATCAGCGCTGGTTTGCTGGTAATAGCGTATCTTACCTTCAAGGATCCATTCATCCTGCTCTTCCAGCGGGTGAGTGTAACGAAACTCGACATTATCCGCAGTTATTCCCCAGCTATCCGCATAACGGCGATACTCACCTTTTATTGATGCACGGTAAGGTAATCGATATTTTAACCTAATAGCTGCCGCATCACTATTTCTGGTCCTTGGATAGTTTTCAGGTTGATAACTAAATCCCTGTGAAACTGTTGGATCAAGAAAACGCACCGTTCTGTAAGGATTATTAAGATAACCTTCATCGGTGACCGTCTCTACGCTTAATTCAGCAATTAATTTTTGTGTAAGAATCTGATTCCAGCTCACCCCATAGCGACGGTGTTGGGCTTCATCAGAAAAATACTCATCATCATTGCGAAATACTTCATCACTACCATAGCTGACACGCAGATCAATAGTACTCAAGTCTCCAAAGAATCCCTGACTAATACCAAAGCCAACTGTTTGCGCCTCATAATCACTCTCCGAGCTATTGGTATAGCCGAAATTAATGGTGGTTTTATCCACCAAATAGTCCACCCCGAGAGAGTACTGATCACGCCTTTCAGTATATTCACTAGCAGTTGCCTCAACATCAATTGAGGCCCCGGAAATCATATCCACATAGTAATTTGCGGAAAAGGAGACATTGTTGCCAATATTTTTACGAATCAACACCGAGGGGCCATCTATGGTAACCCCCCCGCCACTATAGGCATGATACAGGTTATCAGCTCGCTCCTCAGGTAACACAGCAGCAGAAGCATAAACGGGGAAAATTAACCCTAAAGCAAGGCAATAACGCAACAATTTAGTTACAACCACATCCGCCTCCACTACCACCTTCCGCTCCCCTAGCCGCTTCCCGGGCTTCATACACATGGTTCATGTAGCTGGCGGCAACTGGATCTCTCTCAAAACCCATAATTGGATCCGCCAGGTACTGACGCTCGTAAGGAGCCACCCAGGGCGTTACTGTGCAACCACTGAATAGCGATACCGCCAACAGCGGCAACAAGTAGCGCAACATGATATTACTCCCGGATTAATTCCTTAATGATTTTCTTATATGCCGCTTCATCGCCATCACGATAGCCTTTATGGATATGACGAACATTCCCATCTCGATCTATAAAAACCGTGCTCGGCATAGCGTCAATACCATACATTTTGCTCACCTCACTGGTACTATCGAATAAAATGGGGAAATCCACCGGTATTTTTCCCAATAACTTCTCTGCATCAGATCGGTGTGCATCCACATTTACACCCCAGACTTGGAATCCAGCCGCGGAATAACGCTCGTGCAACTGGTCCAGCAAAGGCATCTCCTGACGGCAGGGCCCACACCAGGATGCCCAGAAATTCAGCATAATCACCTCACCACGCTGCTCCGCCAAACGCAGGTTCGCACCTTGATTAGAAGCTAAAGTAAAGTCTTTAGAAGGCTCAGAAGCACTGGCGCCTGTCGAAAATACAAGCAGCGCAAATACAGCAACAATTCGTAACATATAAAAAATCCTTATTGTTAATTTTTAAAACAATCAGAAAAATACAGTAAGTCCCAATTGGGTAGACAGGTTATGAGTAGTTTGCGCCTCACCAAATAATTCGTGTTCAAATACGTGATCACGCACATCAAAGCGTAATGCCAACCAATCATTTGCCAATAAGCGCACTCCGGCACCGAAGTTATAAGTAAAGTGCTCTTCATCGGCAAAAGAGGTATTACCGGCACCACTCACCAGATAAAAATCAGTATTAAATGCCCAGTCATCAGAAATAAAGTATTCCCCTTGAAAAATATTCCAACCTAAAGAAAAGTTGTAATAGCTCAGCTCCCGTTGTTCATCGGTCAACAAAGGAGCGGCACCACTTAAACGCTCAAAGCTGGATTCACCCAACTCAGTCTGCGCATAAGTGCCTTCCATAAAGAAATCTTCAGTAATATGGTAAGAAACTGACGTGCCATAGAGGGCATTGGAGCCAAAATCTTCTACATTGATAACCCCGGCAAAGACACCCAGTTCAATATTCTCACTGTCTATCAGTGCATCACGTACCTCGCGACGCTCCAAATCTGGAGAGACAATATCTGTTATAACTTCCTCACCTTGTTGGGCAACACAGGCATGAGCACTGAATAGTGCGGATAGGGTTGCTGTGCCTACAGATATACGTCGAAACCAAGTTTCCACTCGACTATCTCCTGATTATTTTCCCGCGAGGTGAGCAGGTAGTGATTCGTGTATTCCGCCTTAACGGCAAAGCGGCGCGATAGATAAGTTTTTATCCCTATGCCCGCCAGCATTACTGTGTCCTGGCGATCTTCAGTTGCGATAATAGTCGCGTTGGGTGATGTGATATTCAGGCCGGCACCAAGCAAAAAATAAGGAGATAGTCGCCAGCGTGGGAACGGCTGGTGTAGTACTGCCATTTGATACACTTGGCTATCAGAAAATTTACCAACTGCTTGAGTAGCACGCAATTCAGTAGCCAAATTAGAGGTAAACTGGTAGCCGAGTGTTGTTCCCAAGGAGTTGGCACCTGCAAAATCGCCGTAGGAAAAACCCAAATAAAAGTAACCCGCTTCCACATCCCTGAAATCTGGCAGGGGAACCCGTACCAACTCACCCTCCTCACCATAAATTTCCTGCAGATCCGCAACTCGTACCCAACCGGTTTTATTGCGCGACGCCAATACTTTTACCCAGTCGGTACGGCGCTTAAGCAGCCAGATTTTTTCACCATATTCAGCTACATGAAAAATCGGATAGCCTCGGCCAGGCCCTCGATAAACATTGATAAACGCATTACCAACGGTAACCCGTTCAGCGTCATCAGGTATATCGCCCATCACATCAATAGCAACGGGAATTATCGGCTCCGGGTTTTCTTCTTCTGCCGGGAATTCCTCAGGTACCTTTCCCGAAGATATTTCCACCTCCACACCCTCGACCACTTGCGCCACTTCACTCCCTTCTGCAAACGCGAAAATTGAAAGTAAGTTGGCTCCCAATAGTAGAGAGAAAATAAAAAAGTATTTCTTAATAATGGACATGGATCAGTCAGCCGGTGCAGCAAAAGGATCGTTATAGTACTGAGCGCCGATATCCAACCATTCAGCAATCAGGCGTAATTCTGCCGGCTGCAAGTAACCTGCGTGCGCCCCCCCGGAGGAGAACACTGTGAAAAACGTACTTTCTGCTGCAGTATCAGCCAGAACTGAAGTACTTGTTACAACGACCATCACCGGAATAGGATCACCATTGGCATCAAGTATTAAATTGCCATCTTCATCAGTTTCAAATACCGGATTACCCTGATTATCCGTCTCCTGTCTCAGCCGCGGAGTTAAAATTCCATCGACAAGATCCAAGATAGGACTATCAACCAGCAGTTCGGCATAGGAGGTAAACCAAGCATCGTTCACAATGGATGCACTGGCGGTCAGATCCAGTTGCGCAGCAGGAACTCGCGTAGCGCCAGCGGCATCTACTGGTGAGTGACAGGCAGTACAGGTGTTATCACTAATCACCGTGCCGACATTATCTACAACTTGGCGTGGCAGCTCCCAGATTGGCTGGATATGCTGTTCGTAGTGAATAACACTACGACAACTGCTATCCCAATTATCCAGGCAGGCCAGCGGTGCAGGGATTTCAGTCAATAAATCAGCGTAAGCCAGAGAAACATCAGTATCTTTGGCACGAACTGCTGGATCGGTCCACACGTCAGAAAACTGTACGTCTCCCGTTAATCCAGCCTCTCCAATAACCCGAGCCAATAACTGCGCCATGGTTTCACCCATTTCCGCTTGTAGCGCAGGCTCAGTATTAGCGAAAGGCGCCGCAGAGGTTGGTGCCCCACTCCAGGCAGATTCCAGCTGCATATCCACGCGACCATGAGCATTTTCACTCTCACTGGTATGGCAGCCCACACAGCTGCGTACCTCACCGGACCGTAACTGCAACCAGTTATTGTGCTGCTCAAAAATTCTCCTGCCCTCGGCATCTACCACTGAAATTGCAAAGGGAATATCGGCAGGTATTTTGACTCGTACCGAACCATCCGGTTGGATAGGCGTATACCCCAGGATTTCGCGCATACCCTGGCTACGGTTACGACCAAATGCCGAGCCATCAAAATCCAGAATGTCATCATCTGGAATCGCTACAGCTTTTACAATACGCAGGAAACGCGCGGGACGTTCATCAGCGCTGGTCAAAGCCGGATCAGCGAGCACTTCTATTCCGGCTATATCCTCACCATCAAAATCGTAGACGCTACGGATATCCAAAATACCCACAGATTCCTGCACCAGATCGCCATCCACATCCACCCCGGGAATTGGGTCAGGAATATAAGCTGGCTCTGTACGGGGCTCCAAAGTCACCCCCTCGGAGATCATTATGCCTTCTTCTGCGACAATAATTGGCAATTGGGTACCGGCCTCATAATCATAGATCCACAAGCCGTAAAGAGGATCAGCTAATACCAGCTCCTCTTCACCCTCCAAACTTTCCGGACAAGGACGCAGCAGCTCCGTCTCTTCCTCCACAATGCGACATTCGCTCCAAGATACCAACAGTCTGCTGGTACCATCGTAGAAAGGCCAAGCTGTGGAGAATGTGCCATGGGGAGAGAGTGTCCCATCAGTAACAACCTCAGCAAATGAGACAGAGGACTGGCCAACCAGCTCACCCTCACCACCGGCTTCACTGTAGGCTTCGCTGTAATTTACCCCATCGATAGCTACCAGATCGCCGCCGTAACTTATTCCTGCGGGCGAACGCAGGTTTACCAGTAAACGTCCATCTGGCATCTCACGCGGCCTGGAGAAAGTGGCAGTAGAATTTTCGGTGCCGGTTTCCTGGCTGTGATAACCATAATGGAAAGACAGATCACTACCATCTGGTTTAATGGTATAGAGACTTAAACGGTCTACACCGGCGGCATTATCCCAGCGATTAAACAGGATACGCCCATTGTTCAGTACTGTGGGATTAAGATCGTGGCTTTGATTGAAAGAGATCTGACGAATATCACTGCCATCTGCCTCCATCACATGTAAAACAAAAGCAGGCTCATCCTGATCATCTGTCAAAGCAGAAAATTGCGGCTTGTTATCATCCAATAACAAAGCGCGGGCACGACGTTGGCGACTAGATGAAAATACAATACGCCCATCTGGCAGAAAAGCCGGGGCAACATCCTGCCCTTCCTCAGCAATAAGGTCGGACTGTATGACTCTTTTCAGCTCTTTGGTCTCAAGGTCATATAACCAAATATTCCAGGTGGGCTGCTCATCGTCATCAACATTCTCCAATTCAGGTGCGCGCATTGCGAATATCAGGCGCTGCCCATCGGCGGAGGTATTCAAATCTTTAACATCGTAATCGCCGATAAAAATCTCTGCGGTAATTACCGTCTCAGCAGCACTCGCTGTAGCGCGATCCTTCAGGACCAGCTCAGCACCGGGGAAAAAATCCTGGGGTTGGTATACGCTGTCTGGCTCCAGAGCCCCTTCATCATCCTTATTAAGTTGACGACGCACAAAGGCAATAGGGTAATCCACCACTACTGGATCTTCCGCCTGTTCTCCACCACTTGAGGAGTTGCCACCACCACTACAAGCGGCCACGAACAGCAATAGTGGCACTGCACGCAAAAATTTCATTATTTTTTATCCACCCGGCATAGGCACCAGCAATATGCCGGTAATATTTGCTGAAGGCCCTACATTATTTTGTGTGCGGTTTTTACCGCTAAGGGTAATTCTCGCAAGTTGCGCACAAAAAGTTTGCCAACTGGGACGCAAATATTGAAAGTCATTCTGACAGTGTTGAAATTCGCTTTTAGTATGCCTTGCTATACCCCACTGACCCCATCAATAAAATAATCCAATGAAAAATAATTCGTCTCGAGCGCATGTGATCCAGCTCACAGTGGTAGGCGCAATAATCGGGGCCGGCCTTTGGAGTGGCTCCGCTCTCGCCGCTTCCCAGGATCAGGCCCTACAAATTCACAGCCGTATCACCGGCACAATTCCCTCTGAAAGTGTATTACTGGATATGGCTGAGGATATTGCTAATGGCAATCCTACTAGCGCTGCCTATACAGCCATGCAACACGAAGATTTTTACAATGTGACCCTGAAAAATCTCGCCACACCCTGGACTAACGAAGAGCAGGATGTGTTTGCGCCATTAAACGATTACAGCGCAACCGTTATCGGTATGGTGCGGGACGATATGGATTTTCGCCAATTGTTGTCGGCAAATATCCTGTATACCGGGAATGTTTCCGGACTGCCGGGTTACAGCACCAGTAATAACGATCACTATGAAGCTCTTGAAGCTGGAGGTTATTCCCTAAAAGATAATCTCGCACAACAGAGCCAGTCTTCTCTCAATGGACTTCCTGCCGATGCCACCGCAGGGGTGATCACAAGTCGCGCCGCAGCAAAAGCCTTTTTTAGTGCTGGCACCAACCGCGCCATGTTCCGTTTTACCATGCTCAACCACATGTGTCGGGATATGGAGCAGGTGCAAGACAGCACACGTCCACCAGATCGGGTTCGCCAGGATGTGAGTCGCAGCCCCGGAGGTGACAGTCGGGTATTCCAGAACAACTGCGTTAGCTGTCACAGCGGAATGGACCCTATGGCCCAAGCGTTCGCCTACTACGATTATGTCTACGATGCGGACAATGATCCGGAGGGGGATAACGGAGCACTCGACTACAACACCGCAGGGGATACAGATCCCGAAACCGGCAGTCGTGTGAAAGCCAAAAACCATATTAATGCAGCAAACTTTCCCCACGGATACCAGCTTCCCGACGATCGCTGGGACAACTATTGGCGTGAGGGGCCCAATCTTCACCTGGGGTGGAGTAGCGCCCTCCCCGGTAGCGGTAACGGAGCAAAATCTCTCGGTGAGGAGTTGGCCAACAGCCGTGCTTTCGCCACCTGCCAAGTCACCAAAGTTTTTCGCCAGGTGTGCTTACGTGAGCCCGAAGATGCCAGTGATCGCGCACGCATAGAATCCATCACTGACGATTTCAGCAGCTCCGGTTACAAACTGAAGCAGGTGTACGCCGATGCTGCAGTTTATTGCGCGGGGGACTAATAACAATGAAAACTTTAAAGAGCCTGCAAATATCAACCCTTTTATACACAGCGGCATTTGTTGTCGCTTGTAGTGGCGGCAGTGGCCAGGACACAGAGGAACAGCCAAATACCAACCAATCCAATAATGGCGTCAACTATTCAGGGCCAGCACCTGAAACTGATGACGTCAATCAGTACAAGCGCTATATCTGGGATAACCTGGTCGCACAGAATCGCTGTGGTAGTTGCCATATTGAAGGTGCACAGAGCCCTCATTTCGTACGCGGTGACGATATTAATGCAGCCTACGATGACGGGCGCGAACTGGTAAACCTAAGCCTACCGGAAGAGTCGCGCCTGGTGACCAAAGTGGGCGGCGGACACAACTGTTGGCTTTCCAGCGACGACGCCTGCGCTGAAATTATTACCAATTATATTGAAGAGTGGGCCCAAGCCAGCGGCGGCCTCAGTAATACAGTCACACTAACCCCTCCTATAGAACGCGATGTGGGCGCGAGCAAGAGCTTCCCGGTCTCAAGTAGTAACTTCGGTACTACCGTTTACCCGGTATTACGTAACTACTGTGCCAGCTGCCACAGTGAGGATGCCGCACTCGCACAAAAACCTTACTTTGCCAGCTCCGATGTCGACCTCGCCTATGAGTCAGCAAAGAGCAAGATGAATCTGGATACCCCTGCGGATTCACGCTTCTCCGTGCGCCTGGGAAGTGAATTCCACAATTGCTGGGATGACTGCTCCGATAACGAAGCGGAAATGACTGCAGCCATCCAAGCCTTTGCGGACAGCATCGCACCTACCCAGGTAAACCAGGACTGGGTTATCAGTAAGGCTCTGCGCCTCACCGATGGCATTGTCGCCAGCAGTGGTGGACGCGTGGAAAATAATGCGATTGCCCTGTACGAATTTAAAACCGGCAGCGGCACTACGGCCTATGACACCTCCGGCGTAAACCCGGCTATTGATTTAGCTCTTTCAGGCGATGTGGAGTGGATTGAGTCCTGGGGTTTGCAGCTGAAAGGTGGTAAAGCCCAGGGGGCGACAGCGACCAGCCGCAAGTTATACGAAACCCTCACCGCCACCGGCGAATATTCCATTGAGGTTTGGGCCGCACCGGCCAATGTAACCCAGGAAGGTCCCGCACGTCTGGTGACCTATTCCGGCGGTGACGATATTCGCAACTTCACCCTAGGCCAGGCGCAGTACAGTTACACATTCCAGAACCGCAGCGACAGTACCGATGCGGACGGTATGCCAGCTCTGATGACTGATGATGCCGACCAGCAAGTACAGGCGAGTTTGCAGCACGTGGTCGCCACTTTTGACCCGATCAACGGCCGCAAACTCTTTGTAAACGGCGCTGATACCGGGGAGATGGACCCCACCGAAGCGGGACTCTTGAGCACTTGGGACGACACCTTTGCCCTAGCTGTTGGTAGTGAAGTAAGTAACGGAAATAGCTGGCAGGGCTCTATCCGCATGCTGGCAATTCACTCTCGCGCGCTCTCTGCCGAGGACGTTGCCACCAACTATGAAGTAGGTGTGGGAGAGAAATACTTCCTGTTATTTAAAGTTGAAGAGCACACCGGCATCGCCGAGAGCTACGTGATGTTTACCGTTCAGCAGTTCGATAACTACGCCTATCTGTTCAGTGAACCTACTTTTATCAGCCTGGACGAAAGCGTAGATCCGAAAGGTATCGCTATCGAAGGCATGCGTATTGGTATTAATGGTCGCGAAGCGGAAGTGGGCCAGTCCTGGGCCGAGTTCTCCACAGAAATTGATGATAGCTATGTACCGCTCCAAGGCCAGCAACTGTCCAGATTGGGCACCATTATCACCCTTGATAAAGGCCCACTATCGGACGAGTTCTTTCTCACTTTTGAGCGTATCGGCAACGCCAGCTTTACTCGTGTAGAGCCCACCCCTGCAGCGCCACCGGAACCGGCAGACCTCGAGGCTCAACCACGTATTGGCCTGCGCCGCTTCGAGCAGATTAATGCCAGCCTGTCTCGCGCTACCGGTATTTCCAGTGCCCACCCGGATGTGATGGAAACCTGGGAAACCGTGAAGCGCCAGCTTCCAGTCTCCAGTGACATCACCGGATTCCTGGCGGCTCAGCAAATGGGTATCACCCAGCTTGCTGTGAAGTACTGCAGCACCCTGGTGGATTCCAATGAACGCAGCAGCTATTTCCCTGGTTTTGATTTTAGCGCTTCCGCTGGTACTGCTTTCGACAGCGCCGACAAACGAGCACTGGTGATTAATCCATTAATGGAGAGCCTGCTGGGCCACGAAATGAACTGGCACGACGGCAGCCACTCACAGCTGTCTAGCGCACCAGATCTAAGCACCGTGGAAGCGGAATTAAACAGCCTGATCAATACCATGACCGCCTGTGGCAATGGTTGTGAAGCGGGGCGGACCGAGACCACGGTCAAGGCCGTATGCGCAGCCGCCATGGGCAGCGCCATGATCCTGATTCACTGATTAAAAAACGGGCTGTCGCCCAGGTACGGTTTTAAACGCTGTACCTGGGAGGATCAATCACAGCCTAGACCAGATTGTCGAAAGAAAATTTTTAACAATCTGCTAAAAATTTAAAAAATAATTTACCGGCACATCGGATAAAAAATCCGGAAAGACTATGAGCAAGAAAAAATATTTTGAGCTGGACCAGCCCCTACGCCACCCGGACCACCACCGCCCGGTAACCCGTCGTGATTTTCTAGCCCAGGGCTTCCGCGCGGGCATGGCGACAGTATTAGGTGGCTCGGTATTCAGTATGTTTGCCAACCCGCATAACGCCCACGCAGCTCTGTCCTCCGATCTGGAAGACCTGCGCAAGAGTAACGGCGGCCCCTGTGATGTAAGCGCTTTCGGCGCCGGTAAAATTCCGTTTATCTGTTTCGACCTCGCCGGTGGAGCCAATATCGCCGGCTCCAATGTATTGGTAGGCAAACAGGGTGGCCAGATGGATTTTCTCGGCACGGCCGGCTACAACAAGCAGGGTCTGCCGGGCGATATGATCCCCTCTGCCGGAGAAGGGTTTGTTAACAACGACCTGGGCCTCGCCTTCCATAGCGACAGCGGTTTGCTACGCGGAATTTTGGAAAAAGTGGGCTCTGGCACTGCCGCGGCTACCAACGGTGCAGTAATCCCGGCACGCTCGGAAAACGATACCGGCAACAACCCCCACAACCCCATGTACGGTATCAATCAGGCCGGCGCCAATGGTTCCCTGTTGGCCCTGATCGGCTCCCGCTCCAGTGATTCCGGTGGTAACTCCATGTCTCCGTCGGCAATGATCAATCCAGAGGTACGCCCCACCAAAGTGGACAGGCCTTCTGATGTTACCGGCCTCGTGGATGTGGGCGATCTGGTGGGACTGCTCAGCCAGGAAGACACGGTTGCAGTGATGGAATCCATGTACCGTATTTCTGATGCCAAGTTGGGTAAGGTAAACACCCGCGTGGGGGCCGATGCCATTATCAAGGACATGGTGCGCTGCGGTTATATGAAGAGCGCCGATCTGGCGGACCGCTTCGGTAATCCCGCCGATCTGAACCCCGAAGCCGATCCGGATATTGTCGGTCCCTCCGGCATTTTTACCAGCGCTGAACTGAGTGGGGATGGGGAATTCCGCAAAACTGCCTCAGCAATGAAACTTGTGGTGAATGGCTATGCCGGTGCCGGCACTATCACCATGGGTGGCTACGACTACCATACCGGCGACCGTGCCACCGGCGAGATGCGCGACCTGCGTGCCGGCCGCTGTATTGGCGCCTGCCTGGAGTATGCTGCACGTCGCAACCAGCCACTGATGATTTATGTCTTCAGCGATGGTTCGGTATTCTCCAACGGAATGATCGACGACTCTGTCGAAGGTCGTGGCAAGGGGGTGTGGACCGGAGACGATCAGCAAACCGCTGCTTCCTTCTTCCTGGTATACAACCCTGCGGGGCGTCCGCAATTACTCGGTGGTAGCGCCGATGAACAGGCAAGGCACCAGCAGCTGGGTTATATGCGTTCCTCCGGGGATGTGGAAACGTCCTCAAGCCCCGCCGCCAACAACGTCAACCTATTGGTAGAAACTGTAGTGTTGAACTACCTGGCCCTACATGGTGAACAAGGTAATTTTGCCAGCCTATTCCCCAATCATGGGCTCGGTAACAGTACTCTCATGGACAGCCTGACCGCTTTTGCCCCCATAAGATAATGTGATGCCGAGATGTTGCGTTTTATTCGATCTCTCCTGTTTGGTGGTGCCGCCCTTTGTGCGGCACCGGTATTGGCCGAGTGGCACTATGCCGAGCGTGCAATCATGGGCACTGAAGTCCGCCTTCAGCTCTGGCACGAGAATGCCAGTGAGGCTGAATACCTGATCGAAGAGGTGATGACGGAATTCCATCGTCTGGATAACCAGTTGTCACCTTACAAAGCAGAAAGTGAACTATCCCTCGTCAATCGCGAGGCAGGTAGAATAGCGGTCAATATTTCCGATGAGCTGCTTTCTCTGGTGGATAAGTCTCTCTGGTTCAGCCACCTGACCGATGGAGCCTTTGATATCAGCTACGCTACTCTCGGCAAACACTATGATTTCCGCAACGGGAAACAGGCAGACTCCGCCCTTACCGATTCTCTAATCGAGGCGCTGAACTACCGCCACTTATATTTGAATAAAAAATCCAAAACCCTGCGCTTTGGTCACAGTGAAACAAAAATTGACCTGGGTGGAATTGCCAAGGGGTATGCGGTGGATCAAGCCATTCAAATTCTCGAACAGGCTGAAGTCTGCTGTGCCAGTGTCAGCGCCGGTGGCGATGCACGTATGCTAGGCGATAAACGCGGCGAACCTTGGCTGGTAGGCATTCGTCACCCACGAGAAAAAAGCAAAAGTGCCGCAGTAATTCCCCTGCGTGACATTGCCATTTCAACTTCCGGTGACTACGAGCGCTTTTTTATCGATGAACAGCAAGAGCGTATTCATCATATTTTCAATCCAAATACCGGGAAACCCGCAGATACAGCAGTTGGAGACAGCGATAAGTTAATCAGTGTCAGTATTATCGGCCCAAGGGGTTTTGATACCGATCCACTTTCCACCAGTGTATTTGTGCTGGGTAAGAAAAAGGGACTGGCGCTCATTGATCGCCTGCCCCAATTTGAAGCAGTGGTTATCGACAGTAACAAACGTCTGTTCTTCAGTCAGGGACTGGCAAACCCACAATAATCGTTTCAACGTCGTAAAAAATTTGCCAACGGGATCACACCAGATAGCTGCGCCCCTGACATAATTTGCGCCCATTACACAATAAAGCCAAAAGCAAGCGAAAGGCCTTCCATGGGACGCGTTCTCCAGTTGTTTATTTTCTCACTCGCTCTCTTCACAGGCGCAGCGTCTCAGGCTCAGCAAGAGTCTTTTTCCGCTGAAAAGCTGGAAAATCTAAAGCGCGATGTTATTAAGTTAAACCGGGATTTGTTAATCCTGGAAGAGGACCTGCTCTACCCCGCACAAAGCCAAGTAGCTTTTTATGTTTCTGTGGATATCGGTCACTATTTTCAGTTGGACGCTGTTAAATTACATATTGACAATAAACTCACAGCTAGCCACCTGTATACCGATCATCAGCGCAGTGCCCTTGTGCGCGGTGGTATCCAACCCCTACACAAAGGCAACCTAAAATCTGGTAACTACACCATTTCCGCTTTCTTCACCGGTCTTGGACCAGAGGGACGCGAGTATAAGCGGGGCGCGACTCTAGAGTTGGAAAAGACCGATGAGCCCGTTGTTATCGAATTGCGCATCTCAGATAAAATCGGCAAACAACAGCCGGACTTTGAACTCATTCAATGGCCCACGCCCTGATTACCCATGAGCTACCGGCCCCTCTCCCGCATAATATCCCTCAGTGTCGCTTTGCTAGGTGTCAGTTTGCCTGCTTATGGCACCGAGACCGAAGTTACCTCGGAAGAAATACCGCCTCAGGAAAAGACGCAATCCGAAGACAAAAAGTATCGCCAAGCTCAGGATATGTCCTACGGGGCAACCCTGTATGAGTACTTTCAAGGCAATAATTTCGATGCCCTCAGCACCCTGCTTGTCGCCAAGCAACGTGATTCAATTAAAGTTCACCGCGACAGTGCCGCATTGATCGAAGGGGGAATCAGCCTCAGTTTTGGTCTGCATCGACACGCTGCCGAACTTTTCGAGCTACAGCTTCATACCGGCAATCAAAATACAGATCCCAAACTTCGCCAGGCTGCCTGGCTGAAGCTGGCAGAGCTGAACTATTTGCAGGGTGACTTTTCCTTGGCGGCAAAAAATCTGGAAAAGTCTGGAGCCATAGATTCCTCCACCCTTCCCCTTAACCTGGCCTTGCGCAGTGAAGAAATCTCCACAGCCCAGGAATTCCTTAAAAGCGCCGATCTGCCGCTGTCAGAGCGCCTACTCGGACACATCAATCTAGGCGCAGCCTTAGCCCGAAGAGGAGAGTTAGTTGCCGCCGCCGAGGAATATCGCTTCGCAAGCACACTGGCAACTGAGCAGGATGAACCCTCAGAGGATATCCTGATACTCGCGGACAAAGCGCATATCGGCGCTGGCTACGCTATGGCATTGTCAGAGCAGTTTTCCCAGGCCCAAGCTGAATTTTCCCAAGTGCGCCTACACACCCCCTGGGCAACCAAAGCTCTGCTCGGGCTCGCTTGGTCTTCGATCAACAGCGAGCAATACCAGGAGGGGGTAGATGCCCTGCGTTTTTTATTGGCAGAACACCAACACAGTCCCGCCGCACGGGAGGCAAGGGTCGCCCTGCCCTATGCCTATGAAAAGCAGGCTGAACGCAATAAAGCTCTAAGCGCCTATAGTGATGCAGCCACATATTTCGAGAGCACATTGCAGCAGCTGCAGCACTTACAGCGGAAGCTGTCTTCAGAACCGCTGGCGGATGCCAGCCAATTTAGTCAGTCACAACGCTACGGCTGGCTACAACTGGCTCAAGCCGCACCCTTACTGCGGGACAACCAGCATTTTCTCTTACCCATTTTACAGAGCGATCAATTCCAACTGCGCCTGTCGGAGCTGCGCGACCTGCAGCAGATGGATAGGGTACTCAATGACTGGTCACAAAAAATTCCACAATTGCATTCATTGATCGAAGAGCGTCACCAAAGGCGCTCCGGCATCATCGGGCAGTACCAGAGCGCAGAGTTTGACCAGCAACTGCAAATCGCCAAGCAACACTACCGCAATCTCAACGATGCCCTGGCCCAAATAGAAGGGGAGCGTGACGCACTGACTCTGCTCGAAGCTACCAGCAACGGGGAGGGTGGAAATAACAGTGAGATATTCGAGATGCTGGAGATACTCCAGGGCGCTGAGCATCGCTATCAACTACTGCGCAGTAACGGTAAGGGGGCCGACTACCAGGGCGAGACCCTGGCTAAAGCCCGTGGCATTTTATTATGGCAAGCCAGCGAACAGTATCATCACCGCTTGTGGCAACAGCGCAAAACTCTGCAACTACTCGAATCCAGCTTACGCGATGGTGAGAAGCAACTAGGTAAAACCTCTGTAGAAGTGGGCCGCGCACCGCAATTGACCCAGCTAACAGAGCGTCTGGCTAGCACTGCGGCGCAATTATCCGGCCAACGCGCAGCCATAGCCAAAACGGCTTCAAAGGTTGAGGCTGCCCTACGCCGGGATATTATTGCTGAGCTGGAGCGAGAGCAGTCGCGGATTCACAGTTACCAGGCCCACACCCGCCTCGCTATCGCGCGCTTACAGGATGCCTCCATGCTAGAGGCCGCCAGCCAGCCTCCGCCAAAAAACCCTGAGAAAAATACTCAGGTGGAAACGCAAGATGGCGAAAATACTCACGAAAAAGGCAAAGCCACAGTAGAGAAAATAACTGAGGAAAAGACCGCAGAAGCTCTATTGCCCGATAATGAAGGGGGACA
Organism: Microbulbifer sp. NBRC 101763; assembly: GCF_040371615.1. NCBI lineage: Bacteria > Pseudomonadati > Pseudomonadota > Gammaproteobacteria > Cellvibrionales > Microbulbiferaceae > Microbulbifer > Microbulbifer sp. NBRC 101763. Next base: position 61,134 of record NZ_BAABQV010000002.1, on the reverse strand, counting down.
GAGTGAATAGGTTTGGTTCCAGAAGCTTTTCCCTGCGCCTGCTCACTGCCGCTATCTGCTGTATCAGTACCGCCTGCAGCAATCAGTCCGCACTGACACTTGCAGATCTGCCCACGGCCACGGTTGCTTCCACTGAAGAACCTGTATCAGCTCCCCCTGAGTTGATATCGGTTGATCTCGCCACTCTCGTGCAGAGCTATCAACAAGCACTGGCCAGCCAGCCAGACCCGCAGATTCGCGCACAGATTCGTTTGCGCCTGGCCGATCTGGAAATGGAGCGACTGGAGCAACATCAGGCGGATAACCCGGAAGTTTCAGTCGGTTTTGCCAGTGCGGTGCAGCACTACCAGACACTCGCCAAAGAGAGCCCCCGAGACGACTATATTCTCTATCGTCTGGCGCGAGCTCGTGCTATGGATGGCGAAATGCCAGGCGCACTGCAAGCACTGGAGCGCATCGCCCAGGGCGCACCTGAGTCACCGTTTATGGGGGAGGTTTTATTCCGCCGAGGCGAAGCGGCTTTCAATCGCAAGGAATATTCGGCAGCGGCACAGGACTTCCGCGCATTGCTGGAGAAGGGCGAAAGTCCATTTTCCGATAATGCCCGCTATATGCTCGCCTGGTCAGAGTTTAAATCCAGCGATTACCGCCGTTCCACGGAGATATTTCTCGAGTCTCTGGATATTCTGCAGCAGCGTGCCAGCGAAGCAGAGTTACCTCTGGGCCAGAAGCGCCTGCGCGAGGATAGCCTTCGTGGCCTGGCCCTGAATTTTAGTTACCTGGGCGGTGCCGAAGCTATCGAGTCCTTTAATCCCGATGGCAAACCACGAGGTTATCAGCACCTGCTGTACAGCGCTCTGGGCAATTGGTATCGAGAAAAAGAGTTATTCCGCAACAGCGCGGATACCTATCTGGCTTTTGTTAAGCACTACCCCAATAGCACTGAAGCGCCATCATTACATTTGCAAGCTATTGAAACACTGCAAAATGGCGGCTTACACGATGAGGTGCTTCCAACCAAGCGGGAATTTGTACAACGCTATGGTATTCGCAGTGAGTATTGGCAGCAGGCAGAGACAAGTCAGCGCGAAGCCCTGGCACAGTCACTGCGCCCCTGGCTTGAGGAGTTAGCCCAATTTGACCACGCGCGCGCGCAGGAACTTGCTCAGTTAGCGACCAAGGCACCGGCTAATAAAAGTAAACAAAAACAGCAGCTCAAAGCTCAGTCTCGCAAAGCTTACCTAGCGGCAGCGGAACTCTACCGGCAGTTTTCACAGACTTTTCCACAGGACCCCCGCACTCCACCAATGGTCTTCCTGATGGCCGAATGTCTTGAGCAGGCTGGCGACTACGCTGGAGCCTGGCGCGCATACAGCCAGGTAGCCTGGGAATATCAAGACAAGAAGCATGGTGCGGAGGCTGGTTATGCAGCCATTCTTAGCTCGGCACAAGTGCATAAAGAAACACCGGGGCAGGATGCCGAGCAAAAAATCCTGTGGCTGGATCGCAACATTGAGGCCAGCCTTAAATTTGCCCAGAGCTGGCCGCAGGATAAAAGGGCCTTACCAGTACAACTATCTGCCGCAGATAAGCTGCTACAACAGTCACGTTTTGCCGAGGCCATTGCCGCCGCACAAGCTGCAGATCAGTGGCAGCCACCAGCGAATAAGGCTCAGCAATTAAATATCGCGATGATCCTGGCTCACAGTCACTTTTCATTGAAAGATTATATGGCTGCGGAAGAAGCCTATACCCGTGCGTTGAATATACAGCCTAAGGATAGCCATTTGCGCGAGGACACACGCAAGCAACTTCAACTTTCCATCTATCGGCAGGCAGAGTTGGCACTTGCGCAACCAGCACTCACCGAGGATGGCAGAGAGATTCCCAGTGAGGAGGCGTTGCGCCACCTGCTGCGAATCAGGGAGAGTGGACGCAGCGAAATTGCAGCCACCGCCCAGTATGACGCGATCAATTACCTGATGGAATTACAGCAGTGGCAGCGTGCCAGTGCTGAACTTGCAGACTTCCGGAGTTTCTATCCTGCACATCAGCTGGCACCTACCCTCGCCGCCAAGGCGGTAGTTATTTTTGAAGCCTTGAAAATGCCTGCCGCTGCGGCCGGCGAATTACTGCAACTTGCACAAAATGACCCCGACCGAGAAGTACGTCGCCAATCCTTATTCCTCGCGGCGGAAAGCCTGCAAAAAGCAGGTGAGCATCAAGGTGCCATTGAGAGTTACCGTAACTACAACAAGCTCTGGCCAAAGCCTGTTGAACAACGTCTGGAAGCGCAATATCAGTTAGTGCAACTGTACGCGCAAACCAATCAACCTAATAAACAGAATTATTGGCTACAGCAATTAGCAAAAAATTCAGAAAAATCCCCTCGGGGCCGCTACCTGTCCGCCTATTCCCAAAGCGCATTGGCAGAGCAGAGCTATGAAAAATTCGCTTCATTAAAATTGTACTTGCCGCTAAAAACCAGTCTCGCCAATAAAAAGCGCGCGATGAAAACCACCGTGGCCGATTATCGCAAGGTTCTCGAGCTGGAAATTGCGGAATTCACCACCCAGGCCAATTTCCGTTTAGCTGAAGTTTATCGACAGCTCAGCCATGACCTGATGGAATCTCAACGCCCCAAAAACCTGAATGACCTTGAGTTGGAGCAGTACGAAATCCTACTGGAAGAGCAGGCCTTCCCCTTCGAGGAAAAGGCTATAGAGCTGCATCAGGCCAATATTCAGCGCACCAGTGATGGAATTTACGACGACTGGGTCAAACGTAGTTTTGCCTCACTCGGCGAACTGTTACCCGCACGCTATAAAAAATCGGAAGCAACCCTGGAGTGGAGCCATGCACTGCATTGATTTGCGCAATTGCCCCAGTGGTATTTTTCGCCTCACAGCAACACTACTGATTCTGGCGACACTCAGCGCCTGTGGCAGCCTTCCACTTGGTAAAAATGCTCAACAGAAGGACGCCTCAATTGAGCATGTAATTACCGAAAACCCCTATTTGGCGGATGCCAAGCGGGTTCCCAAAGAGGCCAGCGTCGCTATGGCTCAGGCACACGAGAGCTTTAAAAACGGAGATAGCTCAACCGCAGTGCAGCAGCTACAGCAGGTCATTGAACGCTGGCCAGAGCTCTCTGGCCCCTGGCTAAACCTCGGGATAGTACAGCAGAAAAGTGAACAGGCCGAGAATGCGGAAAATAGCTTTCGCAAGGCGATTGAGGTCAATGACGGTAATGTATTTGCCTGGAATCAGTTGGCTGCACTACTACGCGACGCTGGCCGTTTCGAAGAGGCCGAACAGTGCTACCTGCAGGCGCTGAACCTTTGGCCCGACTTTAGCGATGCGCACCGCAATCTGGGTATTCTCTATGACCTCTATCTAAACAGGCCGGAAGAGGCATTACAGCAATACCGTTTGGCCCAGAGCAGTCGAGAACAAGAAGACAAATTACTCGGCGCTTGGATACTGGAACTGGAGCGTAGACTCTGATGCGAGATAAATTAATCATTCTAATGTCCGTAATATGCACCTGCTTCACCGCCCGTGCCGAAGAAATCACCACATTGGAATCCACGGTAATCGGCAGCCAGGAACAGCCCAAGGTGCTGTATATCATCCCTTGGAAGCAAGCCGACAGCCTGCAGCGCCTTGATAGTTCTCTGGCTCAAAATTTTAATACCGTTTTCAAGCACCAGGAGTTCTCAGAATTGAAACGGGAAATTCAACTGCTCAGTGCCAAGCCGGTTATTGAAGCAAAAAATGAATAGAAAAAATAATAATACTCATCAAGCACCACAAACTAATGTAATCGTGCTTTTTTGCTGAAACTCAGCACTCCAGTGGAGCAGGGATAAGCCACCACAGGTATTTCACTTATCAGGAGATGATTGTCGAGCCCTCATCAGGCCCCACAATATTCATCAGTATCATGTCCGATGTCCATGGAATGGCCGTTTGGCAAAAAAATATCGCTAATTAAACACTTTCTTCTGTGGAGACACTCATCATGGAATTTACTCAGGCGTTATTGCGCTTTTTCCAGACTGGCGGCCCTTTTATGTACCCTATTGCCCTGGTGCTGGTTATCGGCCTCGTCATGGTAGTGGAACGCTGGATTTTTCTTTCCCGCGCTAAGAGCGCCAATCGCCGCGCTTATCTGCAGGTATTACCACTGCTACAAAAACGCAGTTACCAGAATGTATTACAACTGGCCCGGGACAACGATGCTGCGATGGGTCGCATTGCCGCCGCCGGTATTAATACCCTGCAATTCGCCAAGCGCGAGGAAAATATTGCATTGGCAATCGAAGAGGGCATCCTCGAAGCAGTACCGCGCCTGGAAAAGCGCACCAACTACCTGGCTACCCTGGCCAATATTGCTACCCTACTCGGTTTGTTAGGCACCATTATGGGCCTTATCGCAGCATTCACCGCTGTAGCCGCTGCCGACCCTGCGGAAAAAGCCACTATGTTGTCTACCAGTATCTCCGTAGCAATGAATACCACCGCATTCGGGCTTATCTCAGCAATTCCCCTTCTGCTATTTAATTCCATGCTACAAAACAAGACCAATGAAATTGTAGATAGCCTGCAGATGGCCGGAGTAAAGTTCCTAAACCTTTTGACTATGGGCCGCCCACAAAAAACGGAACAGCAGCGCGCAGTGAATGCCTGAGGGCTCTCGCCATGTTGAAATTAAATATTCGTCGCCGTGGACACGAGGAAGCAGAGCTGGACATCACCTCTTTTATGAGCCTGATGACTATCCTGGTTCCTGTACTACTGCTCAATATGGTGTTTTCCCATATTTCAGTTTTAAAACTCAATCTTCCTGGCATCAGTGATGGAAGCAGTAGTGCAACTGAACAGGAAAATCGACAGTTGGAACTGGTATTACGCACCGCACATGTTGATATCAATTACCCGGCCGGGCAACTAGTCAGGCGAGTGGAGAATACCGATGGTGAACCAGATATGGAAACTGTTTCCCTGATACTGCAGCAGATAAAGCGTAACTTAAGGGAAAAATCCATCGAGAAAGACGACTTGGTCATTCTTTCGGAAAAAGGTACATCCTATAAAACCCTGGTGGCAGCAATGGATACCGCACGCAGTTATCGAGCAGTAGTTGCCGCATCAGTCGTCGATGCCGAGTTGTTCCCACAGATTTCCCTGGGCGATGCCCCCCAGCAAACAACCGTAGCGGGGAAATAAAATGATGCTTAACGCAGCCGCCAAATTACAGGAGCGGCGTCAGCGACAGAAACGACAGCAATCGAAGCTCAATCTGGTTTCTCTAATGGACATTTTCACCATCCTGGTATTTTTCCTGTTGGTGAACTCCACTAGCGATGTACAGGTTTTGCAAACAGACAAAACCATCAAGCTACCCAAGTCCACTTCCCAGCAAAAGCCGGAGGTCACTACGGTTGTGAGGGTCAATAACCAGCAACTATTCGTTGGTGATCGCATGATCGTGGGCATTAATAATATTGATGCTGGTAAGGAAAATATTGAACCCCTTTTGAAGGAACTGGAGTACCGCGCCGAACGCGCCGGTGAACTCAGCGACGAGCAAAAGCAAAGGGGACGCTCGGTCACCATTATGGGCGACGAGCAGGTTCCCTATGAGTTACTCAAACAGATTATGCAGACCTGCGCCCAGGCAGATTACCGCGATATCTCTTTTGCTGTAGAGCAGACAGCACCAATAGATCCTGCGGGGGTGGAAAGCTGATATGAGCACTGCAACCAGCCGCTATGCCCCTTGGCAACTACAGGAAACCCTGTTGCCCTGGTCTGCTTCCAACCAGGAAGACCAGCGCTTTGTAAAATTCCTGCGTGCAGGGCTTATTGTCTTCGCCGTTTGTGGTTCCGTCATTACCTTTGCTCCAGTGCCGGAGCTGACCAGAGAACAGGCAGAACGAGTGCCACCACAACTGGCCAAGGTTATCCTGGAGAAGAAGGAACTCCCTAAGCCCAAACCCAAGGCCAAACCCAAGCCTGAGGAAAAAAAGCCTGAGGCAGAGAAGCCCAAAGAAAAACCGGAACCAAAAAAAGTCGAGAAGGAAAAGCCGAAACCGGCTCCCAAACCCGAGCCCAGCAAAGTAGAGGCACCCCCTGTTGCCACTATACAAAAGGCGCGGGAAAAAGCGGCGAGCAGCGGCATCAACGCCCTGGCCGACGATCTATTGGATATGCGTGAGAGTTTTAACACGGGTGAGGTTACCCGCGGTCAGCTCAGTGCCGGTAACGCCACTGCCGCACAAACACAGCGCAATATGATCAGCGACAAATCCAAAACTTCGAGCGGCGGTGTCAGGGCCGGGAGCATCAGCACTGACACGGGAGGCGTCTCACTGGCGGGCCGACAAACCACTCGGGTTGAGCAGGCCCAAGCGAAGGGCTCCGCCAAGCAGGCAGCCAGGAGAGTCAGGGGTGAGAAGTTGGCGCGAACCGACAATGCCATTCGCGGCATAATGGAGGCCAACAAGGCGGCAATCAATGCGATCTACGATCGTGCCTTACGCCGTGATCCCACCCTGCAGGGTAAAATTACCGTGCAGCTGGTCATTGAAGCAAACGGCACTATTTCGTCCATCAAGTTGATAGAGAGTGAGCTGGACAACCCCGCCCTGGAGCGCAAGCTGCTGGCGAGAATCCGTATGATTAACTTTGGTGCTGCGGATGTTAAAGCCACAACCCGCAATTACTCTATCGACTTCCTGCCATCCTGATCAGGATTATGGATAAATGACATTGGCACAGCGCAGCAAACCTTTAAAGCTTGTCCGCTGTGCCAATTTCTCTTACGCACTGATTAATTCAAATCTGCAGCGTATTGTCGCAGTAGATGTAGAGGTACTATCTTCAGAGCTTTCACATGGGTACGCTGTAAAAAAACTCTCGGTGCCCTATCCTGCTGCTGGGCCTCCAACCAGCGGGCGGCGCACAGGCACCAGCGATCTCCCGGAGCCAATCCCGGAAACCCGTACTCCTCAATCGGTGTACTCAGGTCGTTGCCACGGCTGCGGGAAAACGCCAAGAACTCATCATTCACTTCCACACAAACCGTGTGGGAGCCTTGATCCTCTTTACAGGTGTTGCAGCAGCCATCGCGAAAAAAACCGGTCGTCGGCTCCAGGCTACAAGGAACTAAGGGGTCACCGAATACATTAACCGAGCTGTCCATTTCCATAATTAACCCTCCCGGCCCTGGTCACTGATTAGTTCGATATCCACCAACTGCCAGTGCAGCCCATTGCGCTGCATAAGCACACGTAATTCGGCGCGATCGTTCTCGCCATACTCGGCACTCAGGTGATTGATATCAGTAAAGCGCCAGCTCATGCGTTGCCAGCTACTATTGGAAGTGCCACCTGTTTCCTGGTCATTTTCCAGGACAGGGGCAGCCTCTTGCTGAGAATCCTGGGCGAACAGCTCCCGCTCAAAAGCCTGCAAGTCCTCACCACCACGCAGTAATCTGGCAACACCTTCCGGGGTAATAAACTGTTGCAGCAATGGCCCCATAAAGAAATTGGCCCCAGCAGTCACTAGTTCATCAAATTCCTGTGGTATCGAATTGCCAATGGAGGAGCGCAGCTGACTTTGCAGGCGAAGCTTTAAATTGTCACGTAATACCGGAAAATCCACATAGCGTTCCAAGGTATCAATACTCTCTCGCCTTGTCTCAGGCTCATCTGCCACAGCCATCTGAGCTGCCCGCTGCAGCTGTTCGAGCGCATAAAAGGGCAACATCACGTAACCCGCAATCAGCAGCACCAGTACCACAGCCCCAGACCACAGTGTTTTCTTCATTATCACCTTCCTCTCAACCTATAAGTCGATTTTATGCTGAGAAAGGTTCATCACCTAATCCGCCACTGTGCTGGCGTGGCATTGTTCCCACATCGCGCCTGTGAGATATTCGCATCCAAGACTCTGCACGCCTACAAAATAAACCTTTAATGAGGACAATATAAGGATGAGTGATATCTACAAAGCTCCCGAGGCCGAGCTTGCTGGAGAGGGTGGAACTGGCGACTCTGGATCACTTGAGAAAGGCATTGCCGGGGATTATTCATTTTCTATTGGTGAAGCCATCAGCGAGGGCTGGCAGCTATCGAAAGGCAAGAAGCGCACAGTATGGTTTGCCATTATCCTCTATGTCATCGCGATTGCTGCAATCAGTTTTGTTGCCGGCCTTCTTACTGGTTACCCGGCATTTGATCCAGTAGAGGCCGGCAACGCTTCTCTCTCATCAACAATCATTTATAACCTGATCACTGCAATCGTAGGGGTTCCTCTGGTTGTGGGGATGATGATGGTGGGCATCAAGATCGCTCGTAAAGAAGAGACCTCTGGTACCGAAGTCTTCGCCCACTTCGACAAAATAGTGCCCTTGTGTGTGACTTACATCATCATGAGTATCCTGATGGCTATAGGTTTCCTTTTGCTGGTGATTCCGGGAATTTATCTGGCTGTTGCCTACATGATGGCTCTCCCCCTGGTAATAGATCAAAATCTGGGGCCCTGGAAAGCTCTGGAAGCCTCCCGCAAAGCCATTACTAAAAACTGGTTTGCTTTTTTAGGTTTCTTTATCGTATTGCTTCTTATCTACCTTGCGGGTGGTCTGGCACTGTTGATAGGTCTGATCTGGGCTATACCGCTGGCTTCTATTGCATACGGCGTCGCCTATCGCAAAGTCTTTGGCGGCCCCCAAGGGACATAATCCATTCGACCTGACAGGAGCGGTGGCTTGCTGGATACCACCTACAACGTCGAAACCCCCGAGGGAATCGACTTGCGTGCACGGGCCGCGGGGCCCGTGCCGCGAATTCTCGCCTTTGCGGTGGATTTGTTTTATCGCACATTGATACTGGCTGGGCTCGGTATAGCCCTGGCCTTTGCCGATACGGCAGGCATTGGTATCTGGCTCGTTTGCTCCTTCCTGTTGGAGTGGTTCTACCCGGTATTTTTTGAAGTGCTGCGCGGCGGTCAGACACCGGGGAAAAAAGCCTTTGGTCTGATAGTGGTAAACGACAACCTGACCCCTATTTCCTGGGGCGCCTCCATAGTGCGCAACCTGCTGCGCTTTGCTGATTTTCTCCCCTTTGCCTATGCTACCGGTGTTATCGCCATGACGATTGGGCGACACTTCCAACGCCTCGGCGACTTGGCTGCGGGCACCCTGGTTGTCTACCGGGAAGAGGACAAGGCACCCATAGCCCTGCCGGACAGCTCACCTGTGCCGCCACCACGCAACCTAAAACAACAAGATCAACGGGCCCTGGTCAGCCTGTTGGAACGCCACAATGACCTCAGTGAAGCCCGCCAACAGGAGCTCGCCAATTTACTCGAACCCATTACCCATAAGAGGGATGGCGCCGCGCTGGGTTATCTGCGCTCAGTAGGCAGTTGGCTATTGGGTGGCAGGGGCTAACGATTTATGCGACAGAGAGACTTCGAAAACCGCTATCGCGATAGCTGGGTGCAATTGGAAACCTGGTTAAAAAGCAGTGGCAAAAATACTGATGCAGCCACACTGGACCTACCCGCAGCCTATCGCGATTTATGCCAACAGCTGGCGGTGGCCAAGGAGCGACAATACTCCAACCGTCTAATTGACCACCTCAACCAGCTGGTAATGGCAGCCCATCACCAGGTCTACCGCCAGCAGACCCTGCGTCGCAAAGGCTGGCTGCACTACTTACTGTCGGGCTTCCCCCAGGCAGTGCGCGCCAACGGCCGAGTCGTAGCACTGGCCAGTGCCCTGTTCCTGCTGCCAGCACTGGTAATGGGCATCGGCACCTACAATAACGACGCACTGATTTATGCAGTGATGTCACCGGGGGACGTGTTATCCCTGGAGTCCATGTACGATCCAGGCAACCGCGTGCTGGGTCGCGAGCGTGGCTCCGACACCGATCTGGCCATGTTCGGTTTTTATATCAAGAACAATATCGGTATTGCTTTCCGCACTTTTGCCGGTGGCATCCTGTTCGGCCTCGGCTCCATTTTTTTCCTGGTTTTCAACGGTGTCTATCTCGGCGCGGTTTTCGGCCACATAACGCGGGTCGGCTTTGTCTCCACTTTTTATCCTTTTGTGATCGGCCACGGCGCCTTTGAACTAACCGCCATAGTCCTGGCCGGTGCCGCCGGTCTGCTTCTCGGCCGATCGCTGGTAGACCCAGGGCAACACCGTCGTGCTGTAGCCCTGCGCCTGGCCAGTATCGAGGCAATGAAAATCATGTATGGCACCTTCTTGATGCTGGTCATTGCCGCCTTCCTCGAGGCCTTTTGGTCATCCAGTACGGCGACTCCGATCAGTATCAAGCTGGGTGTCGGCGGCCTGCTGTGGTTACTGGTTTTTGCTTACTTCACCCTGGCTGGGCGCAGGGAGGAAAACAATGCAGGTTAAAAACCTGGCTGTGCAGGCGCGCCTACGGTCTCAGTGGGAATCCATCGACCTGGGGACGGCGCTGGCGAGAAAATATTGGCTGCCTTTATTCCTGGTGTGGCTGCTACCGGCCGCCCTGTTAATGGGTGCACTGGCAATGCTATTTCCCGGTGCTCCCGGTTGGTCGATGTTTGCTGTGTGGTGGCTTAAACCGGTTTTCGATCGCCTGCCTTTGTTTATGATCAGCCGCGCCCTATTCGGCTCACCGATATCGGCCTCGGCCGCTCTCAAACAGTTTTTCACGCAGAACCGTCACGACTGGCTGCTTTGGATTACCCTGCGCCGCCTGAGCCCAACCCGCTCTTTTGATCTGCCAGTCACCGTATTAGAGCAATCCAGTGGCAAAGCGCGCAGCACCCGTATCAGCATGTTGCACCGCAAGCATTCCAGCGCCGCCACCTGGCTGACGTTGACTGGTGTCCACCTGGAGGGGTTCTTCCTGGTGGCTGCATTTATCCTAATCTACCTGTTTATTCCCGAGCAGATAGCGGCCAACATCGATTGGCAGCCGATATTTAGAGGCGAAACTCTGGGGCTGGAGTGGATCTCTAACGTGCTCTACCTGTTTATCATGGCAGCGGTAGCTCCGTTTTACATCGTCTCGGGTTTCTGTCTTTATATAGGCCGGCGTATTGAACTTGAGGGCTGGGATATTGAAATCCAGTTCCGCGATTTGGTTCAGCGCCACCAGCGCGAACATCGGCCGCGTCAACGCGGCATTACCGGAAACTCGGCCGCATTACTCCTGGTTTTTACGCTCTCCTTCGGCTTCCTGGCTTCAGCACCGGATATAAAGGCAGACGCATTGGAGACACCTCAGCAAGCGCAACAGCACATCGATGAGATTCTCGCAGGCGAGGATTTTCACCGGGTGGAGGAGATCAGTGGCTGGCGCCTGAAGGAGAGGGAAAGCAGGGAACAGAAAATTCCCGAGTGGCTGATTGAATTTATTGAGTGGTTGTTAAACCGCTCTCCTGATGACGACAATGCCTCCACTTCCAGCTGGGGCCCTACTATTGCCCGTATCATCGAGATCCTGTTATGGATTGGTGTAATCGCAGGGGTGATCTACCTGGGCTGGCGCCATCACGACACCATCCTGAAGAATCTGCGCTGGCAGCGCAAACCCAAGCCAAAAGCCGCCGTGCCAGAAACCCTGTTCGGACTCGATGTACGCCAGTCGAGCCTGCCCGACGATGTGTGCGCAGAAGTGCTGCGCCTGTGGCAGACAGGGGAACAGCGAGCTGGCCTCGGTCTACTGTATCGAGCCACCCTGTCCCACTTGATTGAGGATTTCCAGTTTCACTTTGGCGATCATCTCACCGAAGCAGAATGTGCCCAGCTGGTACACCGGCGCCAGAGCGAGCCCGCGGAAGACCTGCCTTCAGTGACGGCTCCACTGAGCCAGTTTGTACAACAGCTCACCAGCGATTGGCAGCAACTGGCCTATGCCCACCGTAGTCCGGTCGATGCTCGGATGAGCGCATTGTGCCAGGAATGGCAAGAGGTATTCCGCAATGACAGTTAAACGTCTGTTGATCGGTATCCCACTGCTACTCTGTGCGCTGATGGTATGGGGGTTTTTAACGCTTTTTGAGCGCTACACCGAAGAGCGGGACCGCGGTTGGGCCCCGGAGGCGAGGCGCAACTGGTTCCTGGCAGCGGAGCAGTACCTGGCAGCTTTAGGATTGGAGCCTCGCCAGGCGGAAAACATTTCCGTATTGAATGAACTCTCCCCGGACGCCACCCTATTTATCTCCGATTCATCCCAGGTATACAACCCACAACGAGTGGATGAGCTGCTGGATTGGGTGAGTAGTGGCGGCCATGCCATTGTAGTGGCACGCACGGAGGGTTTTGATTTTGAGGAGCAGCGCAGCGAGGAGCGCGACTGGCTACTGGAGGCATTGGATGTCTCCATCATGGAGGGGCATGGGGAGTACTTCTTCGACAACCCTCTACAACAGCTGCTCGGAGAGGACGCAGAGCTGAGCCCTGAACAGAGCCCTGGCGAAGCCATGCGCGAATACAACCGCAGAATTGACGAAGGCGATTTCCCAGAAGAGAAAAAAGCTGAGACCAGTGGAAAGAAACCCCGCAATCCGGATGTAGGGCCGGAAGACCTGGTCAATCTACCCACAGATAATAGTGGCGAGATCCAATTGCATTTTAATGCCAGCCACCTGCTCTATCACCCAGGGCTGGACGACAATACTGTCGCGGGGGCACCGGTATTCTGGGCCAGGGTGTGGCGCGACGACGAGGCTGTGCCCTTTATACAATTCGAGCGTGGCCGCGGAGTTATTACCCTGCTGACTGACAGCGAAATCTGGCAATCTCACCGTATAGGACACTTCGATCACGCCTATTTCCTACAACTGTTAGCAGGTAATGGGGAATTTGTCTTCCTGACCCGCCCGCGCTTTGATTCTCTCAGTTACCTGGCGCGCAAGTATGCCGCAGAGTTTTTCCTCGCCGGTGCCCTGGCCCTGCTCGGTTGGCTGTTATTGCGCGCGCGCCGCTTTGGCCCCCTGCAACCGGCACCGGAAACCGCGCGTCGGTCCCTGCTGGAACATATCTCTGCCTGTGGCCACTATTACTGGCGCCATGATCGCTGCGAACAGCTATTGCGCGGTCGGCGCGCTGAACTTTTACGCCTCCTAAGGGCCACTGATGCCGATTCCACGGACCGGCACAAACTGGCTGTGAGACTCAGTGCCGCTACGGACCTAAGCGAACACAAAATCATCGCCAGCCTGTGGGGCTCACCGGCTACCAGCGAAGAAATTTTTACTGAACAAATGCGCAATCTGCAGCGAATCGAGGCAGCCCTATGAGCGATACTACCCTTCAACCAGAACAGCAAACCCACCGCGACACGCCTGACTGGCAGGCCGCCTCAGCCCAACTGCAGTTACTGCGCAACAATATCAATCGCCTGCTGATTGGCCAGGAACAAGTCGTTGACCAGGTATTGGTGGCCCTGCTGGCTTCCGGCCATGTACTGTTGGAGGGCGTGCCCGGCCTCGGTAAAACCCTATTGGTACGTACCCTGGCCAACTGTTTTGGCGGCAGTTTCCGCCGTATTCAGTTCACCCCAGACCTGATGCCAGCGGACGTCACCGGCCACGCCATGTACAACATGGGCGAGAGTCGCTTCGAAGTGCGCCGCGGCCCGGTCTTCACCAATCTGCTGCTGGCAGACGAAATCAACCGCGCGCCGGCCAAAACCCAGGCGGCTCTGCTCGAGGTGATGCAGGAGAAACAGGTCACTATCGACGGCACAGCGCTGCCTGTCCCCAGCGCCTTTATGGTGCTCGCCACACAGAACCCTATCGAGCAGGAGGGCACCTACCCTCTGCCAGAGGCGGAACTCGACCGTTTTCTGCTCAAGGTCCTGATCGATTACCCCAGCCTGGAGGCGGAGCTGCGACTGGCTGCTGCTGCCAGTAGTGGGCGTATAGAACAGCGCCTGCAGGAAAAGCCGACCGGTGAAATAACCATCGAGCAGCTGCAGCAACTACAAACACTGGTCCCCCAGATAGCCTTGGACCAGCAAGTACTGGACTATGCAGTGCGGTTGGTTCGTGCCACACGGGAGGCCACCCAGCTGCGCAGCCCAGCGGGCCCAAGAGCGAGCATTGGCTTGTTACAAGCGGCCCGCGCCAGCGCCCTGTTGCAGGGACGCGAGTTCGTTCTGCCCGACGATATCAAGGCGATGGCAATTCCGGTAATGCGCCACCGTGTCAGCTTATCCCCGGATATGGAGATCGATGGTGAAACCGCTGACAGCGCCCTGACGCAGATTGTCGATAGTGTCGAGGCGCCTCGGCTGTGACCCAAAGTGCTGCCGCCACAGAGGCACAAACTGCCCCAATTCAGCATGGTCATCCGGGACCCAGCCAACGCCTGGTGAAACTCCTCAGTTACTGGTGCCTGGCCGCTCTGGTGATCAGTATTGCGCGCATCTGGATACCCGCAGCAGTGGCACTTATCGAGACAGCTTGGTGGACAGGCGGGACCCTGCTGATCGGTGCTGCACTTTTGGACTTCCTTACCGGCCGCAGAATCACCGGGCTTGAGGGCGAACGCCGGCTGCCAAATAACCTGGCCCTTGGCGTGCGCAACAGCGCACGCTTGAAATTGCGCAACAACGGCCCGCGTACTTTACAACTCTCCGTCTGTGACAGCGTGCCACAACAACTGGCAACTACTGGTCTACCGCGGAGGGCAAAGTTACAGCCGGAACAGGAGGTCTCTGTTGAATACTCCCTGGTACCGCATCGCCGTGGTAGTGCCAATTTCGGTCGGATAGAGATCCTCGCTGATTCCCCTTGGGGCCTGTGGCAAACCCGACTATGGCTGGGTCGAGAGCAGTCAGTAAAGGTTTACCCCAACTTTCTCGGTATCTCCTCATTGCAGGCCCTTTCCACAGAGCAGACCCTGCGTATGCTCGGTTTGCACCAGCAACAGCGCCGTGGAGAGGGCATGGACTTTCGCCAATTGCGTGAATACCGCCAGGGTGACAGCCAACGCCAGGTGGATTGGCGGGCCAGCTCACGCCTGCGCAAGTTGATCAGTCGCGAATATCAGGACGAACGCGACCAGGAAATTATCTATATGCTCGACTGCGGTCGACGTATGCGCGCCAAAGACGGGGGGCTGAGTCATTTCGACCACGCATTGAACGGTTTATTATTGTCCGCCTATGTGGCAATTAAGCAGGGAGATGCTGTTGGTCTGCACGCCTTCGCCGCAGGCCAAGACAGCTCTGGGGGGCAGCTGCCACCAGTCAAAGGGGAAAACGCGATCAATCTGCTGCTGAATAATGTCTACGATCTGCACTCCGGAACCGGTAGTGCCGACTACAGCGGCGCAGCCCAACAGCTCCTGACCAAACACAAGCGTCGCTCACTGGTTATCCTGATCACCAACTTGCGCGATGAAGACAGTGTGGAGCTACTCGCCGCAGTGCGGCTTCTCACCCGTAATCACCTTGTGATGGTGGCAAGTTTAAGGGAAACCGCTGTGGACCGCCTTGCCCAAAAACCTATCGAAGACTTTTCCGGAGCTATAAAAGGGGCCGCTGCACAGGATTTCTTGCACCGACGCGCTCGCCTGCTTCAACAGTTACAGGCCTGCAATGTACTGGTTGTAGATTCACGCCCGGAGCTTCTCCACCAAGCCTTGGTGGAAGCCTACTGGTGCCTTAAGCGTAGCGGCAAAATCTAATCGGTAACCCTTTGGGGAAATTTTCCGGCCTGAGACAAGTAGCGCCAGTTAAGGGATAATAGCGATGTACTAAAAACAACAATTCCCAAACGCAGGGAGCGTAACACAAACATGTCCCGGCTCACTATCGACCAACTCGACCGCGCAGAGGTAAAAACCTCCCCTTATCCTCATTTCTACCTGGAGCGATCTCTGGCCTCTGACGATGCTACTGCTCTTATCAAAGAGTTCCCATCATTACAAAAGGGCGGTAGCTTCAATATCGCAGATGTGGAGGCCTCGGATCGCCTGCGCCATTTTATCCAACAGTTCGACAGCGCCAAGATACGAAAAATACTTGGGGAAAAGTTCGATCTGGATCTTTCTGATAAACCCATGATGGCAACTCTGCGAGGATATTCCCGAGCAAAGGACGGACGGATTCATACAGATTCGAAGAGTAAATTAATTACTGTGCTTATTTACCTTAACGAGGAATGGCCATCGCCCACCGGGCGACTGCGTATTCTACGCAATGGGGATGATATGGAGGACTATACCGATGAGCTGATCCCTGGCCCGGGTTCTCTACTGGCTTTCAAGGTGACCGACAATTGCTGGCACGGCTACCCAAGCTTTGAGGGCAAGCGGCAGTCAATCCAAATCAACTTCCTTACCGGCGATAGAGCAAAAAACAAGCACCAGTTTTTCCATGGAATCAGTGCAAAATTGAAATCCATATTTCGCTAATTTAGCAAAAACATTTTTATGAACTGATAAATATCAAGTCAAAGGATAAAAACGGCGATAACATTATTTATCCGGTGATGGAATTTCCCTTTCCAGCAGGAAAACCTGTTGCCACTTGGCACCGGGAAACTAAAATAGATCCCGGCAAATCACAGATCCGCTATTTATGAGCCGTAAGCGCACCCTTCAAAGCTGTCCGCGCCTGTCCCGATGGCAGACGTTGTTGCTTTTATTGGTATTTCTCAGCGTTCGCGGCTTGGTACCGGCTGGATTTATGCCAGCTGCTTTTGCAGCTGGTACGCCCTATGGCCTGTGCCATGGAGATAGTCGCAGCGCCTTGCTTTTAAATGCGCTGGCTACCCCACCTACCCTTGAGCACCATCACAATCACCAGGCTGAACACAGTAGTGGCCATAATCACGATGCGTTGACCGCGCATTCGTTTGCCGACAATCACTGTAATTTTTCTGCCGCTGCTACTGTTGCCAGTGTCCCAGTAGCAGACTTGGATTTGTTTTCTGAAGGGCAAACACCTCGCACTTCAACCCCCGGCTTCAACTTAGTTTCTGCTGTCGCCTACACTTTACCCCTTATTCGCGCCCCTCCCCGACCATCCATTATTTAAATATTTTTCGACTGTTTATGTCGTAATTTCCTGAGGCTCCGTAATTCATAACCACTGCTTGTCAGTATGTGGCTTTGACCTGCGTCCGCACATATAGCCTCAGAGGAAAAGGAGCTCCAGCTGGCCCTATTTGCCAGCAGGGAGAAACCCGCGCTCACCTGAAAAATGGGTGCGCCAATGCCTGTGCTCACGATGCAGGCAAATGATGGATAGATCAGAATGCAAAAAGTGATTAAAACCAAGCCTCTCAAGAAAAAAACTGCAGAGAAATTATCCGATGGATTTCACCTGCCCACTCCGCTCGCACTTGCGATTTTTGCCAGTTGTGCCTACCCAAGCAGCCTGTTTGCCAGTGAGACAACTGAGAGCAAGGATGAGGAAATGGAGCAGATGGTTGTTACTGGGGTAAAAACTGAGCTGCCCTTAAACCTGGTGACAGATCCGAAAAAACCGCGTCAGCCATTACCTGCTAATGATGGTGCCGATTATCTAAAAACCATTCCCGGATTTACTGTAGTGCGCAAAGGCGGAACCAGTGGCGATCCATTGCTTCGCGGCATGGGTGGCTCAAGACTGGGGATGCTATTGGATGGTGAATCCATGATGGGAGGCTGCCCTGGCCGTATGGACCCCCCTACTGCTTATATATTTCCCGAGAGTCTCGATGAAATCGAAGTAGTAAAGGGACCACAAACTGTCTTACACGGTCCCGGTAACTCCGCGGGGGTAGTGCTGTTCAAGCAATTGCAGGAACGCCCCACAAAAAATGAATGGGATATGCACGCGAGTCTGCTCGCCGGCAATGCTGAGAGAAAGGATGGGCTACTCGATATCGCCTATAAAACTCCACAGTTCTCTCTACGTGGGTCAAGCTCTTCAGCCTCTGCTGACGATTATGAAGATGGCGATGGTAACAAAGTGCATTCCAATTATGAGCGATGGAGCGGCATGGTAAACCTTGCCTGGACTCCTGATGACGATACCCGCCTGGAATTTGACAGCGCTTTCAGCGATGCCGAGGCGGCCTATGCCGACCGTGGCGTGGATGGCAGTAAATTTGCGCGTGAAAATTATAAAGCCAAATACCGCCACAGTAATATCGGCGATCTGTTGAATGCCGTCGAAGTGCAGGTGTATTACAACTATATCGACCACATAATGGATAATTACAGTCTGCGTGAACCCTCGGGAATGACTGCTAACCCCATCGCGATGAATTTAGACAGCGAAACACTGGGAGGCAAAGTAAGCCTACAACTTACCCCTGTAGATAATATCGAACTGGCTACTGGGCTGGACATGTGGAAAAACCGTCACCGTGGTCGTATGAGCATGAACCAGGCGAGGCTCGATTACCGCCAACTCAACTGGGATGCGGATGCGGAATTTTCCCAGCTGGGCATTTTTTCCGAAGCCAGTTGGCAGTTTGCTCCCGATCAGCGCTGGATCGCCGGTGCCAGACTGGATGATTGGGAAGTGAAAGATCTACGAGAGACCATCTCGGTCTCTATGATGTCCAAAGTAGATAACCCGACCGCTGGAGAGAGTCGCTCCGAGCAGCTACATAGCGGTTTTATACGCTACGAATTGGCGCTGCCGAGTGCCCCCAACAGTTCTACCACTCTTTATGCCGGACTCGGATACAGTGAGCGTTTCCCGGATTACTGGGAAATATTCGCCCGAGAAGGAGAAAACTCCTACAGTGCGCTCGATATTAATTCGGAAAAAACCACCCAATTGGATATCGGATATATTTATCGTAGCGAAAAGCTATCCGCCAGTATATCTACCTTCACCAGTGACATTCGAGATTATCTACTGGTCCAAAACGATTATCAGAAAGCAGCTGTACCCATGGGGATGGGTGACATGACTTCTATGAGCAGTGATATGGACATGGGGGAAAGCACAGATATCCGTACCACTGCTGTAGTCCGTAATGTGCAAGCCCGCACCTGGGGGCTGGAGCTGGATGCCAGTTACCAGCTGAGTGAAAACTGGCGCACGGAGTTAACCCTTACATCTGTACGCGGCGCCAACGACACAGACAAAACCACCCTGGCCCAACTTCCACCATTGGAAACCCGCCTGGGCCTGCATTATGAGCAGCCCCAATGGTCTGCTGGCGTATTGTGGCGGGCCATATCCAGTCAGGATCGCGTGGATATCGGCAAAGGCAATATTATCGGCCAGGATTTTGGCACAACGGATTCTGCCGATGTTCTCTCTATTAATGCAGGATGGCGGCCCGGTAACAGTTTGCTGATCACTACCGGTATCGACAACCTACTGGACGAAACCTACGCGGAGCATGTCAGCCGTGCCGGTGCAGAAATTCCCAACTTTCCACAGATATCAAGGGTAAATGAGCCCGGTCGTACTTTTTGGCTAAAGGCAGTTTATCGAATCTGAGATTCGGGGCTCCTTGTGAGCCCCATCTCTCTACCTGATGTTTGCAAAGCCAGTCACATGATTACGACTTAATACAGGTGGAAAAGAGGAAAATAGCAGCCGGCATTAAGTTATTGATAAGGTATTGCAAAAACGAATAAATTTATTGTTTTAAAAACGATAGGAAAAGTTCAAAGTCAACGTGCGCAGGTGTCCTAAATTTACTCTGTAAACAGAACCAATATCGTTATAGTTGTACTCCAGTGAAGTATCAAAATCCTGGGTCCACATAAAACGGTAACCAACCCCTAGATTCCAGAAGGTATCACTGCCACTGGCATCGATGACATGATAATAATAACCATCGTAATACCATTCATCATACCGATCCCCAAAGTGCCATTTGTCTTCATGGTGATACCAGTAACCATATTTGCGCACATCATTTAGATCAATATCTGCATAATTCCAGCCCGCCATCCAATAGAGGCATTGCACATAGCAGTTCAGGGTGAAATCAATCTTAAAATTAAGCCCAATTTGGCTGATATCCACATGGTTATCATCGAAGCGTGAGGCACGTAGTTCTACCTGCCATACCCCCACTGCCGGAGTAATACCAACGCTGGCATATCCAAAGAAATCCCTGTCACTATTGAGTTGCAGCTCTCCAGAGCCCAGTCCCAAGGTGCCAATAACCCGGTACTCCCCAGATTCAATTCCATCGAAGGGGTTGTTCCACTCTACCGCACTGGCTAAAGGGGCAAGCAGCATGGATAGAAAACACAGAACCACTCTCATTACCACCATCCTTGTAAGGCATCCCCGATACAAGCGCATAGTAAAAATCTATGCACTTTCGACATCAATAATGGCCCAAATGCCACCGGCAAAAGCCGGGTTTTCCTTCAGACTGTCCATCTCCTGAGGCTTGGGCACCGGTTCTCCTGCTCGACGCAGCTCCTCAAGGCGCTGAAAGATGGTCTCCGCCATTTTCTGCAAAGCGCCATCAAGAGTTTCGGCATAGCAATGACAATGCGGAAGGTCTGGCGCTATGGCACCAAAGCCGGCGTATTCAATATTGTGAAGCACAACCGGATAGCGCATTGGAAATTACTCTTATGCATTAACTTTCCAAAGCGTAGACGGGTTTCTATTGCCTGGAGTTTTTTTGGTAATAGAAATCAACGATTTTTTCAGAAAAATTTCTGGCTGTTTTTCCGTACAAAAACTGAGAGGAATAAGGAAATAATTCCACTATCAAGCCTCCATGAAACCCCTTACAGGAAAAATAAAACAGGATTTCCAGAAATCTATCCAGTACTTTTTTATGACTACCAAGGGAGTTTATAAAGGGGAAACTATTGATAAATATTGTCCGGTCGAAAGTGCAAATATGTCACTAAGGGGATTTTAGCAGTTTGAAATCAACGTAATATTCAACGGGGCATACGCCCCAGTAAGGCTCGGCGGGAAAAAACCATGCCATTGTAGGTTCGTTTCAGTAAATCCTGAGTTTCAGAAAATCCATCCTCAAGTGTTTCTGAGCGACGCTGTAACCAATCAATTTCCTGCTCCAGTTGCCGTCGTAGACAGCGTATATCATTGATTTGGCTAACCGCCGATTTCACCTGGTTGGACATGATGACGGCCTTTTTGAAATTGCGCACTTACGCATAAATATTCTGGAAGCGCCCCGCTACAGAAACGCGGGGCAAAGCAAGATTAGTTCACCGAGGATTCACTCGCGAGTAGTTCCTGCCAGTCAAAAGATTTATCTCCAATGACATAAAAGAACGGGTTAAGCAGGGAGTCCTTGCTGTTGTAGCGCAAAAGCTGAAATTGCTCGTCAATCACAGTGCCACCAGCGGCCTCAACTACAGCCTGCGCCGCTGCGGTATCCCACTCACAAGTTGGAGCCAGACGCGGATAGAGGTCCGCTGCGCCCTCTGCCACTAGGCACAATTTCAGGGAGCTGCCCATATTTTTGCAAGCCACTGTTCCCAGCTTGGCCTCTATACGCTCCACTAACTGATCCACGGCGCCAGCACCATGGCTGCGACTGGCAACCAGTTCAACTGCCTCACCAGCATCCAGGCGCGGTTTCAGCGGCCGTACATGGATTTCTGATTCGCCCGACTCGGTGCGTTTGAAGGCTCCCGAATCCTTGCAACCGGCATAGGTAATTTCCAAAACCGGCACGTGCACCACCCCCAGAATTGGCTCACCATTTTCAATTAAAGCCACATTTACCGTGAATTCTCCAGTACGGCGAATAAACTCTTTGGTGCCATCCAGAGGGTCGACAATCCAGTAACGTTGCCATTGGCTGCGCTCTGCAAAAGAAGGCATTTCCTGTTCTTCAGATAGTACTGGCACACCCTCGATCAGCTCTGCCAATGCCGGGGCCAGTATTTTGTGCGCAGCGAGATCAGCTGCAGTAACCGGTGAATCATCCGCCTTGGTGTCGATCTCCAGTTCAGCATTGCTGTGGTAAACCTCTAAAATCGCCTCACCGGCGCGTTTGCAGCTTTCAATCACCTGCTCCAATAATGCCTTATTCATTAAAAAAACTTCCTATTTTCAGTGACCGCCATAATAGGGTTTCAGGCGGAAAACAAATCTTTTACTGAAAGGTAGCGCTCCCCGCTATCGTAACTGAACACCAGTACCCGGCTACCCGGAGCAAACTCGCCCTCACGCTTTTTCACTGCGGCCAGGCTGGCGCCGGAAGAAATACCAATGAAAATTCCTTCCTTCACCGCACATTGACGCGCCATTTCAAAGCTGTCTTCCTCACTCACGAGAACAGTGCCATCGAGTACTTCGGTATTGAGCACCTCCGGAATAAAACCAGCGCCAATGCCCTGCAAGCGGTGTAAACCTTTCTCGCCACCGCTGATTACCGGTGACTTTTCCGGTTCGACCGCAAAAACCTGCAATTTGGGGAAACTCTCCTTCAGGACTTCACCACAACCGGTAATATGACCACCAGTACCAACACCGGTAATCAGGTAATCCAAACCTTCGGGAAAGTCTTCCAGGATTTCTTTCGCAGTGGTACTCCTGTGCACCTGAGCATTTGCGCGGTTGCGGAATTGCTGTGGCATCCAGCTATGTTGATGCTGGGATAAAAGCTCCTCAGCTTTGGCAATAGCGCCTCCCATACCCTGCTCCTTGGGCGTCAGGACCAGCTCAGCCCCCATCGCTTTCATTACCTGGCGGCGCTCCAAAGACATGGACTCAGGCATGGTAAGGATCAGACGATACCCTTTTACTGCTGCCACCATCGCGAGACCTATACCGGTATTGCCTGAAGTGGGTTCGATAATAACGCCGCCAGGCTGCAAAATACCGCGGCGTTCTGCATCCTCAATCATCGCCAGGGCAATACGATCCTTAATACTGCTCCCCGGATTAAAGCGCTCCACTTTCATCCACACCTCAATATCGGGGCGGAACATATGGTTAATTCTTACATGTGGGGTATTGCCGATGGTTTCCAGAATATTGGCTGCCTTCATCGATGAAGCTCTCCGTTAATGACGTCCACGGCATACAAACCAACCTGCCGGGACAATAAATGTCAGTTCGCGAATATTAACCCAGATGCTGCGCATCCTGAGATTTCACAGGTAAAAATCCAAGACTGCTGAGAAAGCTGTTAGATTCCCTCCGGGGATTACATCGGATAACAATAAACAGATCTCAAAGAGTACCGCTATGACCATCAATGCCACTACCACCTCACCGTCAGAGTATCTGTCTCCGGCCACATTCATCCTTTGCGCAGCCCTCTTTATGCTGCTAGAAGGTTTAGGGGTTCAGGGCCTGTGGATGGCTTCGCTGAAAGCCCTGCCTATTGCGATACTCGGTCTCATGGCACTGCGCCATCTGGGTGGGCTCACCCGCCGTCTAACCCTCGTGGCCCTGTCCTTTTCCGCCCTGGGCGATGTGCTGCTGGAAATGGATTTTCTTAATCAGTTTGTCTTTGGCCTTGGGGCTTTCTTATTAGCGCAACTGGTCTATGCCGCAAACTTCCTGCGCTTTGCGAACTTCCGTAACAGGCGCAGCCTGCTGCGTATTGTGCCAGTAATCCTTGCAGCGGTATTGTTGGCACAACTGATTCTTCCAGCTACGGGAGAGCTGGCGCCGGCGGTATTGGTTTATTTGCTTGCAATCGTCGCTATGGCTCTCGCAGCCGCAGCTCACCGTGGGCACTCTGGCCTGCTGTTCACTGGGGCACTTGTTTTTCTGTTGTCCGATACACTGATCGCCCTGAATAAGTTCATCACGCCGCTACCCTTTGCCGATACGGCAATCATGCTTACCTATTACAGTGCGCAACTTGCCATCCTGTACGGAGTCCGTCGGGCGCAGGCATAATAGGCCCTGTCATTGGGAGGAGACGCAAGCCAGCTACACTTTGGCTTCCCGCCCTCACCATAAGGAGGTAGACAGGCCGCATGCTCGACTGGCGAAGTATCAATACCGTATTACTGGATATGGACGGCACCCTGCTGGATTTGCACTACGATAACCACTTTTGGCTCGACCATCTGCCAAAGCGCTATGCGCAGGTACACGGTCTGGACCCAAAGCAGGCACAGCTAAAGCTTGAGAAGGAGATCGATGCACGCCGCGGCACTCTCGAGTGGTACTGCCTGGACTTCTGGGCTGAAGCGTTGCAGCTGGATATCCTGGCCATACTGCGTGAGATTGAAGGACGTATTGCCCTGCGCCCTCACACAGAGGCCTTCCTACAGGGCCTGCAACAGCTTCAAAAACCCACCTTCCTCGTCACCAATGCGCACCGCCTGGGGCTCGACCATAAGCTGGAGATCACCGGAATCGGCCGCTGGTTTGACGATATTATTTCCTCCCATGACTATGGACATGCCAAGGAAAGCGAGCACTTTTGGCACGCCCTGCGCAAAGAGGTGGGATTTGATCCCGAGCGCACTCTCTTCGTGGACGATAACCAAAGTGTGTTGGCTGCGGCACAGGATTATGGCATCGCCAACCTGCTATGCATTCGCCAGCCGGATAGCCGGGGCCCCAGGCGGGAAGTAACCGACTTCCCGGCCATCCATCACTTCGATGAAATAATGGCCCTGGAGACAGGCGCCACTCATACCGGCCAGGGATAAAGCAACACCCTGGCAACGCACTCAGTAAAATTTCGGATTAAATGGAAAAAGTACGTATCGACAAGTGGCTCTGGGCCGCACGTTTCTTCAAGACCCGCAGTATCGCCAAGCAAGCTATCGATGGGGGCAAGGTGCACGCCGATGGCCAGCGAGTCAAAGCCAGTAAGGAAGTCTCCGTTGGAGCCGTCCTGAGTATTCGCCAGGGCTGGGACCAGCTTGAGGTCGAAGTTATCGCACTATCCGACCAGCGTCGCAGCGCCGACATCGCCCGCACCCTTTACCGCGAGACCGATGAAAGTATCGACCGACGTGAACGCGAGCGCAGCGAGCGCCAGGCAGCCAATGCGGGTATCCAGCGTGAACGCCCCAATAAGAAGCAGCGCCGCCAGATTCACCGTTTCCTGCGTGAGCAGAAGTAGGCCCAAATAATCAATGTGGTGAAAATTCCGCCATCATTTTTTATAGCTGCTACACTGGCCCAACTTAACCCGATAGAAAACAGCCATGATGAAACGACTGATCGCCATCTCCCTGCTGCTTCTGCTCGGTATGCAGACCGCTGCCGCAGACAGCCGCGAACACGAACAACTAAAACGCTCAATCATCAAGATTTACACCACTGCCGCTGCCCCGGATTACTTTAATCCCTGGGCCCTGTTAAACCCCAAGCAGCTATCCGGTTCCGGTGCAGTTATCCGCGATCAACAGATCCTCACTAACGCCCATGTCGTGGCCAATGGCAGTTTTATCCAGGTGCAGCGCCATGGGGATGCGAAGAAATTCCGCGCACGAGTAAAGTTTGTCTCCCACGACGCCGATCTTGCACTGCTGACAGTGGACGATGAAAGCTTCTTTACCGATACCCGCCCCCTAACACTGGGCAAGCTGCCAGATCTGCAGGAGGAAGTGACTGCCTATGGTTATCCCATCGGTGGTAAATCCCTATCGATTACCCGCGGTGTGCTATCCAGGGTAGAGCACCAGTATTACGCCCACGCAGAAAGTTACCTGATGGCCGGCCAGATCGATGCCGCCATCAACCCCGGCAATAGCGGCGGTCCAGTCATTTCCAATGGCCGTATTGTCGGTGTGGCCATGCAGACCAACCAAAGCGCCGAAAACCTGGGCTACTTCGTACCCCCAAGCGTGATTGCCCATGTGCTCGAAGATGCGAAAGATGGCGTTCATCAGGGCTTTCCAGAGCTGGGAGTAGTTACCCAAAGCCTCGAGAGCCCCTCCATGAAAAAAGCCGCCGGTCTCAGTGAAGATCAGGATGGCGCCATGGTAGTAAAAGTATTCAGTGATGCCCCGGTGGCGGAAGTGTTGAAACCTGGCGATGTGCTGCTGGAAGTGGATGGCTTCAAGGTGGCCGCCGATCGCACAGTAGAGTGGCGTGAAAATCAGCGCACCAACTACCACTATGCCGTAGACCGTCACCACGTGGGAGACGCACTGCCTGTGCGCTTTTCCCGAAACGGCGAGGAGCAAACCGCTCAAGTGACTCTGGCGGCTGCCCCCCCTTCCCGTGCACTGGTACTCAGTGAGCAATTCGACCAACAGCCGCGCTACTACATTTTTGGTGGTGTGGTATTCGTGCCCCTTAATATGAATTTGATCAAGCGCTGGGGGAACAACTGGCACTCCAAGGCCCCTATTGATTACCTTTATGCGCGCAACCAATGGAGCGAGGAAAACCGTCGCGAGCTGGTGGTAGCCCTTAAGGTACTGCCCGCTAATGTCAATTTGGGTTACCACGACTGGAAGAACTGGATTATTGACTCGGTGAATGGTCACAGCGTCGCTGACTTCGACGAATTCGCCCAATTAATGGAAACCAATAAATCCGACTTCGTGGAGCTGCGAGATCGCTCCGGCTACCGCATGGTACTGGATGCCGCAGAGGCCCAGGAACAAGAGCCGCTGATCCTACAGACCTATCATATCCCCCAGCGACACTCGCAAGGGCTGTTCAGCCAGCTGGCCAATAAAGAAAAATAAGGCCCTTACCTGGGCCAGGGAGATACAGTGAAGCCGCTAAGAGGAACCTTTCTATTTACTGTCTGGCTCGGCGGCATGCTAATAGCTGCCGCTGTGAGCTCTGCAGAACTCTACCGCTGGGTAGATGAGGATGGGCGAGTGCACTTCAGTGACCGTCCCCCCACAGCGGGCAAGGCCGAGAATATCTCCGGTAAACTGGGGCCCATCAACTCAGCCGAAGCCACACGGAAACGGGAAAGTCTGTTCAACCCCAGTTCAGCCAGTATTGACCGGGAGTACGAACAGCGCCAACAGAAGGAACAGCAAGCCCGCCAGCAGGAAATGGAGCAGCTTTGCGCCAAGGCGCGCCAGCGCCTGGCGACCCTCAACGGACGAGTTGCCTTTATTGACAAAAATGGTAAAGAAGTACACGTTACGGGGCTCGAGCGCCAGGAAATGGCCAAAAAGCTCCAGCGCCAGATCGCCAGTCGTTGTGGCTGAGCACTTTTCAGGCTATCGCATTCAGCCGGTATTCCCTGTACCGGCGCCATAATTGCCCAGGCCAGCTACCATTTAGGGATATCCACCTCTAAAATCCCGCGGTTTAAACACCGAGGCACTCGATCTATGTCCGATCAGCTGGAACGCTTTATCTTCTCCAAACACGATATTCGCGGGCAGATGGTGACCCTAACTGAATCCTATCGCGAAGTGCTGGAGCACAACCCCCTACCGGCACCGGTAGCGCGTCTGCTGGGTGAATTCCTGGCCGCAGCCTGCCTGCTTTCAACCACTCTTAAATTCGATGGTGTACTCAGCATACAAGCCCGTGGAGAAGGGGATTTACCTTTGATCATGGCTGAATGTACCCACCACAGCGACTTGCGGGGTATCGCCCGAGTGGCCGAAGATGCACAGATTGACGATGACGCAACCCTGGGCCAAATGATCGGCAGCCGCGGCGCGCTCGCTATTACTCTGGAACCTAAACGGGGTGAACGCTACCAGGGCGTAGTGCCCATGGAAAAAGAGAACCTGGCTGGGTGCCTGGAAGACTACTTTACCCAGTCGGAACAACTGGATACCCGCTTCTGGCTGGAATGCGATGGCAGCAGTGTTGGCGGCATTATGCTGCAGGTGTTGCCAGGCAATAATGCCGCTAGTGCAGAGGAAAACCGCGATGCCTGGGAAACCGCTCTGCACCTTGCCGATACGGTAACTGATAAAGAGCTGTTTACAGTTCCCCACGAGGAACTGATTCACCGCCTGTTTCATCAGTTGGAGCCGGCCACCCTGGGTACCGACAGCATCCGCTTCAAGTGCAGCTGTTCACGGGAGCGCAGCGCGAGGGCATTGATGTCCCTGGGTGCCGAGGACGTTTTCAAACTATTGGATGAGCAGAACGGCGAGATTGTTTCAGATTGTCAGTTTTGCAATGCCCAATACCGCTTCGATCGCGACCAGATTGAATCCCTTCTAAACGCCCCCCCCCACACTCTGCACTGAGTGGGCTGCCCGGGCGGGGGCTCCATCCCCCGCCAATTACTATCTACAAAATAGGGTTATTAGCATCACCATTATTCACAAAACAAATTCTACAAGAATAACCCATACATAAAACTGATGAATGATTGCTAAATTTATGGTGACAGCGCTGTCAAAGAGCAAAAAATGACCGTCTTTGCTATCCGCTTATTTTGAATTTTGCCATAATGCGCCCCCCAAATTTTGCCTGGCTGCCTAATACTTGGGCAGCCCTAATATTTTTACTATCCAACATTCACGGGTAATCGACGAATGGCACAGATCGACGACACCGCGCTGGTTTTCAAGAACCTATCACCAGCACAATTGGTAGAGCAGGCTCTTACGCGCGGCGAGGGCAAATTATCTGACACAGGCGCGCTGGTCACTGAAACCGGCGCCCGTACCGGCCGTTCCCCAGCGGACCGCTTCGTTGTGGAAGAGCCCTCCACCGCCGACAGCATCGCCTGGGGCAATGTGAACCGCCCCTTTCCGCAGGATAAATTCGATGCCCTGTGGGACCGTGTAGAGGCATTTGTCTCCGGTGGTGACAGCTTCGTGCAACAGCTCCATGTTGGCCAGGACGAAGATCACTACCTGCCGGTTGTCGTAACCACCCAGACCGCGTGGCACAACCTGTTCGGCCGCAACATGTTTATCCGCGCTGAGAAGTACAACCCCAAGGGCAAGGAAGAATGGCGCATCCTGCACGCACCGAACTTCGTGTGTGAGCCTGAGCGCGACGGCACCAACTCCGAGGGCTGTGTAATTATCAACTTTGGCCAGCGCAAAGTTCTGCTGGCTGGCATGCGCTACGCCGGTGAAATGAAGAAGGCAATGTTCTCCGTTCAGAACTTCCTCCTGCCGGAAAAAGACGTAATGCCCATGCACTGCGCTGCCAACGTTGGTGAAGACGGCGACACCTGCCTGTTCTTTGGCCTGTCCGGCACCGGTAAGACCACCCTATCCGCCGACCCGGAACGCTACCTGATTGGCGACGATGAGCACGGCTGGACCAAGGGTGCAGTATTCAATATGGAAGGTGGTTGCTACGCGAAAACCATCGACCTGAGCCAGAAGAATGAGCCGGTAATCTGGGATGCCATTCGTTTCGGGGCCATCGTTGAGAACGTGGTAACCAACGAACACGGCACTGCTGACTACTGCGACACCAGCCTCACCGAAAATGGCCGCTGCTCCTACCCACTGGAACACGTGGAAATGCGCCAGCTGGAGAACCGCGCCGGAGAGCCGAAAAATGTAATCTTCCTCACCTGTGACGTATCCGGTGTATTGCCCCCGGTATCCATCCTCTCCAAAGAGGCTGCGGCATACCACTTCCTATCTGGTTACACAGCGCGCGTGGGCTCTACCGAGCTAGGTGCAGAAGCCGGTATTCACCCGACCTTCTCCACCTGCTTCGGCGCACCTTTTATGCCGCGCGCTCCTCGCGAGTACGCCGACCTGCTGATGAAGCGCATTGAGGACTTCGGCTCCAAGGTTTACCTGGTCAATACTGGCTGGACTGGTGGTTCAGGCAATAATGGCAAACGTTTCCCGATCCCAGTAACCCGCGCAGTAGTTGCCGCTATCCAGAACGGCGCGCTACAAGGCACCGCCACCGAGCACCTGGAAACCCTGAACCTGGACATTCCTTTAGAAGTACCGGGTGTAGACAAAGCCTACCTGAACCCACGCGAAGCCTGGGATGACAAGGCAGCCTACGACGACCAGGCCGGCAAGCTGGCCAAACTTTTTGCCGAAAACATTGAGAAATTCAATGTGAACGATGAAGTGAAGAACGCCGGTCCCAAGGCCTAAGTTCCACTTCCCAGAACACTCCACAACGATATCAAATCGCTGAGGAGTCTAAAAAGCCCCAAGGCCGCAAGGCCTCGGGGCTTTTTTATGCACAGTTCAGCCCACCCTACGCAACTGCCCCGCCGAATTTTGCGGCTATAGTGTTTAAACAAACGCCGACGATTTGGGCGCCTGCGGATCGAAGCCCCGCTTCGCAGTACAGCTCCAGGAGCAGAAGTCTCAGCTCATGTCCGCTGACAAATTTTTGATACGTTTCAACATACTGTACCCATACCGGCCGCCCGGTCGCAGGGTTAACCGGGTGGTGGTTGTATTCCTGACACTGCTGCTGGCTTCAATATTGCTGATACTGTGGCTTTTTCTCTACCAAAAGTCCCTGGATAAGCCCTATGTGGAGATAAGGGGCCATCGTGTTGCCAGCGCAGATAATTTTGATGGATTCCTGCGCTACGGCGACAACCGGGAACGGGTACAGGCTCTCAGTCGCTACCTGGCGAGCCGGGGTATAGCAAATGTTGTCCCGGTAAGTAGCTTGCTACGCCAGGGCGGCGGATGGATAGAATTGAGAGAACCTCCTTTTGCTATTCCACCCCAAAGCGAGTGGCACAACATAGTCAAAACTTTGACACTACTGCGGGATCAGATCATTCCTCTAATTGGCTCTGTAGATGTGGTCGCAGGATTTCGCAGTGACGCTTATAACCGCAAGCTGGAACACAGTGACAAGGCCCATCATCGAGACTTTTGTGCCCTGGACCTGATCCCCAAATCGAATATCAGTCACCGGGAGCTAGTGGAGGAATTGCGCGCCCTTCACGCGCGCCTCGGCCCGGAGAGTAATTTCGGCCTCGGCCTCAGCGATGGAGTGCGCTTCCATATCGACACCTGCGGCTATCGCATCTGGTAATTGGCGGAGATGCCCATGGATATTCAAGACAACAAAGCTACCGAAACCAATAGCCCGCGTCGCCGATTACTGCTGCTTGCTGCCATTCTCATCGCAGCCATTATTACCGTATTACTTTTTACTTCAGAGAAAACACGGGAGCTCGGCGAGCGTTTAATCAGCCCCATCGATTTACTACCATTACCAGAAATCCCCGATATTTATGATATTCAGGGGTATCCAGCGGCATCTGAGCGGCTCTTCAGCCGCTTTCTTAAACAGGAAGACAACAATATCCTGTTTTCCAAGCTGAAAGATTTCCTGCGCATTAATCAGGTAGACCAGGTTGTGCCCCCGTTTGAATTGTTGCGCCAAGGCAGCGATTGGCAGGATCTGGATGAACCGCCATTTGCCATTCCCCCGGTAGGAAACTGGGGAACCATGGTATACACCCTGCGGGCAGTGCAGCGTGAAATCGTTCCAATTATCGGCCCCGTCACCGTAGTCTCCGGTTGGCGCACCACCAGCTATAACAGTAAGGCCGGCGGCTCCAGGGGCAGCAAGCACCTGCACTTTTGTGGACTGGATATAGTTCCGCAGAAAAAGTTCTCTCGCGAGCAACTGGTACCGGTACTGAAGAATATCCATAAGTACAACGGCCAACAGTGGAATATGGGCCTGGGCATCTATAAAGGTATTCGCTTTCATGTGGACACCTGCGGTTACAGGCGCTGGTAAATCCCTCTTGCTTCTGCTTAGATAGAGCGCAAGTAAGGCGCCCGATACCACAGGGCTTTTGCAGAAGCAGAGGAAGTTCCCGTGCAGGAAAAATTGGAAAGGCGCTCGTTTATCCTTTCACTTCTATTGGTTTCAGTAGCCTTCCTGCTACTTGTAAAACCTTTTTTCACACCGATTTTCTGGGCTTGTGCCATCGCCCTGATCTTTTACCCGGTATACCGCGTTCTGATGCAGCGTTTTCCAAACTCGCCCAATTCCATGGCGCTGCTGACCCTGTTCATGTGTATTGTGCTGCTGGTGATACCGGTACTGGTGGTGGCCACTTCTTTTATCAATGAGGCGGTAACGCTTTATCACAAAGTACAAAACGGTGAGATTGATATTTCCAAATCTCTGGAGCAGGTGCGCAGCGCCTTCCCACGGGTCAACGATATGCTTGAGAGCATAGGAGTAGACATTGAGGAGGCCAAGCAGCGCCTACTCGGCGGAGTAATGAATGCGGGCAGCTTTGTCGCCAGAAATGCTATCGAGGTGGGCCAAAACACTGTTAACTTTTTTGTCATGCTGGGTCTGATGCTCTATCTCACCTTCTTTTTAATCCGCGATGGTGAGCGACTAGTTAACCTGATAATACACGCGCTTCCCCTCGGCGATGAGCGCGAGCACCTGCTTCTGGCCAAGTTTGCCGAGGTCACCCGTGCAACCATCAAGGGCAACCTGGTGGTCGCCATTACCCAAGGCACCCTGGGCGGTATTATTTTCTGGGTCCTAGACCTACCTGCACCGCTTTTGTGGGGGGTCCTGATGACACTGTTATCACTGCTACCAGCAGTAGGTGCAGCATTGATCTGGTTCCCCGCATCCATTTACCTATACGGGGTAGGAGAACCCATTAAAGCCACTATATTGCTCGCCTACGGATTTACTGTGATCAGCCTGGTAGACAATATACTGCGCCCGATTTTAGTTGGGCGGGATACCAAGCTGCCAGACTATCTGGTGCTGTTTTCCACTGTGGGCGGCCTGTTTATGTTTGGTGTCAGCGGCTTTGCCATAGGCCCGCTACTCGCCGCGCTGTTCATCGCCTTTTGGGAAATTTTTATGCGGGAGTTTGTGCACCCGGAAGATATGCTGATGCCACCCAGACCTGATAGCGAGTAAAACTCACCTGGACTCTTTAACGCTCTGTGGGAGCCTGAGACTCCCTTTGACGTAGCGCTTTCAGGCGCTGGTTGAGATCACTCATCGGCGCCTGGTCAACCAGTAACACCCCCTGGTTGGCCCTGTCTAAATCGGCGATCAGCAAAATCACCGTGGCAAAGGTGAGAGCCAGTGCCAGTACAACCTGCACCGAACCACCGCGGCTGATCCCCAGCTGGTAACCAATCGCCAGCATGGCCAGTATTGTCATAAAGTACAGCGCCAGCCACAGGGGGGCGGGAATACGATACTGCAGGCCCACCACCACCCTTGCGCGATGCAAGTCCATCAGGGTGTTTACCGGATCGGAAAATTGGCGCAGGTAATCCGCATTGTAACCCTGGGCAATATGGCTCTGTACCAGTTGCCACAGCTGCCGCTGAATTTCCTCACTGCGTTTGATATCAGCAGAGCTTACCGGTGTAGAGGGATCAAAATCACGCAGATCCACATATTCCGCAAGCAATCCACGGGCGCGCTCACGTTTCGTTTTCTCAAGAAAGTCCGCATTCAGGTAGGCCGCCAGGATAGTATTAACCTCCTGCAACAACAGAGCCTTGCGCTCATTAAAGCGGTCCGCGGTCATATTGAAGGTAAACGCTAAAACAAATGCCACCAAACCAAGCGTTGCCGCAACAGCACTGCCAATCGACGACTCACCAGCAACGCTCTCTCTTCTCTGGCGCCTATGCCCCCAGAATACCCCTAACGCCAAAGCGCAGAGAACCAGTGCCACTGTAATCAGATATATCAGGGGCAATGGCAGCAAATAGAAAATATTACCCGAGTGCATAAGAGTCCCCACAGACTGAGGAAAGTCTGGCCCAGCTGGGTATCACTGGCCAGTTTTTCCAGGCTCTCTGCAGGGCTAAAGAAGTGGCGTATTTATAATGAACCTACTAGTTTGTACCATATGGCAGCGGTAGCATAGGCGCAACATATCCGAGAGCAAACATACTATGAAATACTGGATTACCCTGGTTTTAACTACGCTGATCAGCCTGCCATTGATGGCCCTTGAGGTTGGTGACAGAGCACCGGACTTCTCTCTTCAAGGATCAGACGGCAATACACACAGACTCGCTGAACACAAAAATAGAAATGCAGTAGTAATCGCCTGGTATCCACGTGCCTTTACCAAGGGCTGCACGATAGAGTGCAAATCACTGGCAAAAAATGGACACAAGATTCGCAAGTTCAATGCTGCCTACTTTATGGCAAGCACCGATGATATTGATGAAAACACACGCTTCGCTAAGCACAATGAAGCCGACTTCCCTCTCCTAAGCGATCCTTCAGGTGAAGTCGCCAAGGCTTACGGTGTGCTAGTTCCAATGATCAATATTGCCCGGCGTATTACTGTCTATATCGGTAAGGATGGGAAAGTCCTGAAAATTGATAAAGACGTTAACCCTGCCACCAGTGCAGAGGATATTGCCAGAAACCTGGCCAAACTAGGCATAGAAAAGAGTGAGCCCTAAAAATATTAATAAATCTGGCCCGAAGCACTCAGGGCCAGATTTATCCGACTCAACTTAATTTATGACATCATTCTATTACGAAAGAAATGCCAAAGCAGCACTTCTCCCCCTCAAACTCCCCAAGCCACTTGCAAACACTTAACGTAGCCTCACCTCGACTGGATTTAATTACGTGCTCTAGTAAATAATCCGGCTCACCGGAAGCAAAGACGCGCTTATCCGCCTCTCGCAGAGCTTGAGCATTTTCCGCCCAAGTTAGTTGAGCGTCGGTTTTTCCCACTACATCCTCACCGGCCAACTCGCAAATTTTGCGATTACCCCAAATATATTTTTCATCTTGATCTTTCACCCAAAAAAGAAACGGCACATTATCAACAACCCTAAGCTCTTCAGCGTTCATAGAACTCCATCTCCAGCCACTACATTCATATTTGAACTGCATTAATAAATGCAAGTGTAAAAGCCAAAGGAGGTTTTGCCTTTATCATTCATTGAGTATTAACATAAAAATTCTTATTTCATCTTTGTCAGAAATAGCCGGAGGCACAAAAATAGTTCTTAATTGCCACTAATCTCCAGCTCTTTTAATTTTCTTGTCAGGGTATTTCGTCCCCAACCAAGTAAATCTGCGGCATCACGCTTGCGCCCGGCCGTATGCTTTAAAGCAATCTCGATCAGGGCACGCTCAAATGCGGGAACTGCCTCACTGAGTATTTCGCGCCGCCCGGATGACAGGGCCTGATCAGCCCAAATACGTAGGGCTTTTTGCCAGTCCAGTGGGGTTTCGCTCTCCTGCCCTTGTTGGTGCAGTTCCTGGGGCAAGTCTTCGATATGTACTTCACGGCCAGAGGCCATAACGGTAATCCAGCGACAAGTATTTTCGAGCTGCCGTACATTTCCAGGCCAATCCAAACCTGACAGGTAACCCTCTGTTTCCTTAGTCAGGATTTTTGGTTCCACCCCGAGGTCTTTTGCGGCAGCATTGAAGAAGTGACGCACCAGCCTTGGGATATCTTCACGGCGATCGGCCAACCTTGGAATATGAATGCGGATTACATTCAAGCGATGAAATAGGTCTTCGCGGAATTTATGCTGCAGTACCAGCTCCTCAAGGTTTTGATGGGTGGCGGCAATAATCCGCACATCCACTTTTACCGGAGTGTGTCCGCCAACCCGATAAAACTCCCCATCCGCCAATACTCGCAGAAGCCGCGTCTGGGTTTCTGCCGGCATATCACCAATTTCATCCAGGAAAAGGGTACCGCCATTGGCCTGCTCAAAACGCCCGGCACGCTGGGAGCTGGCCCCGGTAAAAGCGCCTTTCTCATGCCCAAACAATTCAGACTCCATCAAGTCTTTCGGAATCGCGGCCATATTCAGGGCGATAAAGGGTTTTTCCCTTCGTGGACTGTGATTGTGCAACGCCTGAGCCACCAGTTCCTTACCAGTGCCAGACTCACCATTGATTAATACAGTGATATTTGAGTGAGAGAGCCTGCCGATCGCACGGAAAACTTCCTGCATCGCCGGCGCTTCACCAATGATTTCTTTATTCTCGGTGCCATTATCCTGTTCAATGCGCTCTTCCTGCGCCTGCTCACTGGCGTGCACCAGGGCACGGCGTGTAACCGCTACAGCCTCATCAATATCAAAAGGCTTAGGCAGATATTCAAAGGCACCGCCCTGATAGGCGGCGACAGCACTATCCAGATCCGAGTGAGCAGTCATAATAATTATCGGCATGTTTGGACGTTCCGCCTGGAAGCGCTGAAGCAACTTGAATCCATCGGAGCCCGGCATACGAATATCGCTAATCACCACGTCCGGTGAATCGCTGTAAAAATCATCCAGGGCACGATCGCCACTCTCGTAGCATTGGGTTTCTATCCCCTCCCGAGAAAGCGCCCGCTCCAGCACCCAGCGGATAGATCTGTCGTCGTCAATTATCCAAACGCGATTACTCATTCTCTAGGTTCCTGTATTGGCTAATTCGATAGTCAACGGCAAATAGATCTGGAATACCGTGCGACCGGGACGGCTGTCACACTTAATTAGGCCGCGATGCTGACTGATAATGTTCTGTGATATGGATAGCCCTAAACCGGAGCCCTCCGCGCGCCCTGATATCATCGGGAAGAAGATCCGCTCACGGATCTCCTCGGGAATACCGGGACCGTTATCTTCAATTTCGATACGGCATACCAGTGGACAATTGCGACGACCAATTGTGAATTGGCGCTGGACCCGTGTGCGCAATACCATCTCCCCACTGGCGAGACCGATACTCTCATTTATCGATTGCATCGCATTGCGGGCGATGTTCAGCAGTGCCTGGATCAACTGTTCGCGATCCGCTGGTACATCCGGGATAGAGGGGTCGTAATCCCTGCGGATACTCAGTTCACCATCACATTCCACCTCTAGAAGCTGTGCCACTCGCTCCAGGATTTCATGGACATTGGTCTCCGCCAGTTTCACCGGCTGACGCGGTCCCAACAAGCGGTCCACCAAATTGCGCAGGCGGTCCACCTCCTCAATGATGATCTGTGTGTACTCTTCCAGAGAGGCATCTGGTAACTCTCTCTGAAGTAGTTGTGCCGCACCGCGGATACCGCCGAGGGGGTTCTTCACTTCATGTGCCATGCCCCGCACCAGGTTACGCGCAGTTTCCTGGGTACTGAGCAATGCATCTTCACGTGCAATGCGCAGCAGGCGATCCATAGGTTGCACCTCAAGCAGCAAAACACCTAGCTCTGGGACAGGACTCACCGAGTAATCCACAGTGCGCGTATCCAGGTTGTGCAGACGCCAACGAGCGCGGCGCACCGTATATTTTTCACAACTGACCAGCGCATCACGCATGGCTTTTTGCGCAGCTGCAGATTCTCGCACGACCTCTTCCAACGGCAATCCGCTGACCCTTGCACTGGATGCCGCCAGCAAATCCTCGGCCGCATTGTTCAAGTAACAGAGTGATAACGTGTCATCCAGCACCATAACGGCTGAAGTGAGACTGTCTAACAGCTGGCGCAGCTGGCGATCATTGAGCATTCAGTGGTTTCCGGTTCTCTGCGGCGGCCGGGGTAGGGTTAGCACCCGGCGCGATAAGCCCTTGTATCTAGCCAGTGCAAAAAGCAAACCAAAATGGCGCACAGGGCTATTCAGGCCCACATTGGTTGCTTCTGATGAGCATTTACAGTGCGCAATCGATAGGATTTGCCTAATCACCCCCAAGAGCATTGGAGCTGCACAGCTCAGCCAGGAGAATGCACCACAATGGTGCGAAGGTCAAAATTTAATCAGCCTAGGGAGGGAAAGGCGGGCTGTGAATTGTTTGCGAAGACCCGCTGACGCCCTTGACGATAGCGGTAATACAAACCAATCAGGGCTGAGACTGGGCCAAACTGGGCCCAAGTGACACTTTGGTTGACTGAGGTGCCCGAAGGATAGAGCTATCCAATTGGGCAACGCTGGGGCGCTGCACATAAACAGTAATGACTTTTGATTGAGCCAGAATGCGCCCACTGGCATCGATAAGTACCGCCTGCACACTGTGACTACCGCGCTCCAGCGCTGAGATATCCAAGCTGGAGCCGGTTGAATTGCCGCGCCAGGGTTGACCATCCACCACCGCATAAAAGCTGGCACCCTTTGGATATGACGGTTGCACATCCACTTGTAGCGGAATAATACGCTGTCCCGGGGGGATAGTTGCGCCATCCAGGGGGCTCACAATCTGGATTGACATCGGCCCTGCGTAGCTCTCTTTGCCGCCGTCATCCTCTACATCATCTTTAGGGGATAGCTTGCGTGAAGGCAGAGGGCGAGGCAGGGTGATGGGCTGGACATTGATTGGGGCCAGCTCTACCTTTTGCGCCTCACCACTGGCTGGTGGAGTGTCACTGAAAGTCACGCGCCCGTCGGGGCCGACAGTCTTGTAGATAGCACCGGAGCTGCTGCCACCATCGGTACCGGCAAAAGCCATCAGGGGGGCGACAAGGAAAAGTGCCTGAAACGATCTCAAAAATCCCATAACGTGATCGACCGCGACGCGGACGCTCCTTTTCTCTTGCCCCAGTCGGGGCCTCAATTGAATGGGGCAACTGCTTCTCAAAGTACCAGATTCGCAGTCGGTAGAATCAACCTCCCCAATAGACAGTTTACCCGCAATAAAAAAGCCCGCACCAGGACGGCGCGGGCTTTTCGCGAACAACTCGGCGGCACCAGTGTGATGCCGTTCGCTATTACACGGAGTAGTACATGTCAAACTCAACCGGGTGAGTAGTCATGTTCAGGCGCTCTACTTCTTCGCGCTTCAATTCAATGTAAGCGTCGATTGCATCATTGGTGAAAACACCACCCTCGGTCAGGAAGTCACGATCCTTATCCAGGGCGTCCAACGCTCCTTCCAAACTGGCAGCTACGGTGGGGTACTCGGCCAGCTCTTCCGGGGGCAGATCGTACAGATCCTTATCGGCGGCATCTCCGGGATGAATCTTGTTCTTGATACCATCTAGACCTGCCATCAGCAAGGCAGCAAACGCCAGGTAAGGGTTGGCAGTCGGATCCGGGAAGCGCGTCTCGATACGCTTGCCTTTAGGCGATGTTACGTAAGGAATACGGATGGAAGCGGAGCGGTTGCGCGCAGAGTAGGCCAGGATAACCGGCGCCTCAAAGCCCGGTACCAGACGCTTATAGGAGTTAGTAGACGCGTTACAAATCGCGTTCAGGGCGCGTGCGTGCTTCACAATACCACCGATGTAGTAGAGAGCAGCCTCAGACAGACCCGCGTAAGCATCGCCGGCAAACTGGTTTACGCCATCCTTGGTGAAGGACTGGTGCACATGCATACCGGAGCCATTATCGCCAACAAGGGGCTTGGGCATAAAGGTTGCGGTCTTGCCGTAGGCGTGCGCTACATTATGTACGGCATACTTAAGAATCTGAACCTCATCCGCTTTCTTGGTCAGAGTGTTGGCTGCAACACCAATCTCACACTGACCGGCAGTGCCTACCTCGTGGTGATGTACTTCCACCTGTAGCCCCATTTGCTCCATAGCGGAACACATTGCGGCACGCACATCGTGAAGGGAATCAACCGGAGGAACGGGGAAATAGCCGCCCTTCACACCAGGGCGGTGGCCGATATTGCCCTCACTGAAGTTATGACCGGAGGACCAAGCCGCTTCTTCGGAATTGATTTTGTAAAAGGCGCCGCCCATTTCGGCACCCCAAGTGATATCGTCAAATACGAAGAACTCGGGCTCTGGGCCAAATAGCGCGGTGTCACCCAGACCTGTGGACTTCAGGTATTCCTCGGCGCGCATTGCGATGGAGCGCGGATCGCGCTCGTAGCCCTGACCGGTGACCGGGTCTACGATATTACAGCGAATAATAACGGTGCTCTCATCGGTGAAGGGATCGAGGAAAGCCGTCTCGTCATCCGGCATCAGGATCATGTCGGATTCATTAATGCCCTTCCAGCCGGCGATGGAGGAACCATCAAACATCTTGCCTTCTTCGAAGAACTCTCCGTCAATTTCCGATACGGGGATGGAAACGTGTTGCTCTTTACCCTTGGTATCGGTGAAGCGCAGGTCCACCCATTTTGCTTCACTCTCATTAATCAAACCGAGCGTTTTCGCTGACATTGCTGTCCTCCAGGTCTTGAAAAGTAATTGGTCGCTATGCCTTTGCTGCCGGCATTCACTCTTTACCTGGCGTGAAATAAAGCAAGGAGTGTGCCAAATTAGGGCAACTGCATCGCTGCGGCGGTTGGCGCCGGTGCGGTCGACAGCTTTGGGCCGACTGGGGCAGGATAAATGCATTGTGGCCGAGCGGCCACAGAAAAGCGCACCATAATGACGCAACTTTACCCCAGTATCGCCCGGTAACGGTGCACAACCAAGTTGCCTCCGGCTAGTTTATAATGCCGCACCTTCTATCAACATGCGGTACCCGACGGATTCCCATGCACTTTGTCGTCAAGTTTTTCCCCGAGATCACCATTAAGAGCAACCCTGTGCGCAAACGTATGTCGCGCCAGCTCAAGGACAACCTACAGCGCCTGCTGCGTCAGCTGGACGACCGTATCCAGGTGCGCAAGGACTGGGAAAAGATCGATGTGATCGCCCCGGACGCTGTAGCACACCTGGGCGACCGAATTGAGGAAGTTCTTTCCCACACCCCCGGTATCGCTAACTTCTCCCGTGTACGCCAGTTTCCACTGGGCGATCTGCACGATATGTATGAAAAGACTTTCTCTGTATGGGGCCCGGCCCTGAAGGGTAAGACTTTTTGTGTGCGGGTAAAACGCACCGGCAAGCACGATTTCCAGTCCCTGGATGTTGAGCAGTATGTGGGCGGTGGCCTCAACAAAAATACCGAAGCGGCTGGAGTGAAGCTGAAGAACCCCGATATCACGGTGAAATTGGAAATTCGCCACGACAAGCTCAATGTGATTGAGGAACAGCACCCCGGTCTCGGCGGCTTCCCCCTGGGAACCCAGGACCCAGTCCTTTCATTGGTATCCGGTGGCTTCGATTCCACCGTGGCCAGCTACCTGACCATGAAGCGTGGTATCCGCACCCACTTCCTGTTCTTCAACCTCGGCGGACGCCAGCACGAGCTGGGCGTTAAGGAAGTCGCCTATTACCTGTGGAATAAATATGGCGCATCCCACCGGGTGCGCTTTGTCACTGTGCCATTCGACGAGGTGGTAGCGGAAATCCTCGAACGCGTCGACGATTCCCATATGGGTGTAATCCTCAAACGCATGATGCTGCGCGCTGCCAGTGTAATCGCCAAGGAACTGGAGGTGGACGCGGTGGTGACTGGTGAAGCTATTGCCCAGGTATCCAGCCAGACCCTGAAAAACCTGGCAGTAATCGATAGCGTCACCGATACCCTGGTGCTGCGCCCACTGATCACCTCCGATAAAACCGACATTATCCGCACCTCTCGGGAGATCGGCACAGAGGAATTTGCCGCGAATATGCCCGAATACTGCGGTGTGATTTCAGTAAAACCCACCACACGCGCAAAAATCGAGAAAGTGGAATCCGAAGAGAACCGCTTTGATTTTACCGTCCTTGATCGTGCTATCAGCAATCGCTCTATTCAAAATATCGATGAAGTGATTGAAGAAGTAGACGGACAGGCACCTGAAGTTGAGATTCGCGAAGAGCCCGGTAATGCGGTGATAATCGATATTCGCCACCCGGATGAAGAGGAAATGGACCCGCTGGAACTTGAGGGCTGTGAAGTACAGACTATCCCCTTCTACCGTCTGAATAACGGCTTCGCTCAACTGGACCAGGAGCGCGAATACCTGCTCTACTGCGCCCGTGGTGTCATGAGCCGCTTGCACGCCTCCCACCTGATGGATGAGGGATACCGCAACGTGGGCGTGTTGCGCCCACAGATCCCCCACAGGCCGGAAAGCATCAAGAAATAATTCCCGGGCGCGGACAGCCCCGCTATCCGCGCTCCCCTCTTACCCCCTCAAGCCGACACTTCCACAGTGGGCGGTGATTTTTTACTCAAAATCACTCCCAATTGTCATGCGCCCCCCCTATAATCGCCGCCTTTGGCCGGAATGCTGCTGTAGAAACCCCGCAGGCCCCCGCCCCGATTTACCAAGATTTAACGCCCAGAGGCCCCCAGTGATAGAGAATCTGCGCAATATTGCGATTATCGCCCACGTAGACCACGGCAAAACCACCCTGGTGGACAAGCTGCTGTCCCAATCCGGCACTCTCGACCGTCGCGATGAAGGCGCCGAGCGGGTTATGGATTCCAACGACCAGGAAAAAGAACGCGGTATTACTATCCTCGCCAAGAACACCGCCATCCGGTGGAATGACTACCGCATCAACATCGTCGATACCCCAGGACACGCCGACTTTGGTGGTGAGGTAGAGCGTGTACTCTCTATGGTGGACTCGGTACTACTGCTGGTTGATGCAGTGGACGGCCCAATGCCACAGACACGCTTCGTAACCCAGAAAGCGTTCGAGCAGGGTCTGAACCCTATTGTCGTCATCAACAAAATTGACCGCCCTGGCGCGCGCCCCGACTGGGTGATGGACCAGGTATTCGACCTGTTCGACAGCCTTGGCGCCACCGATGAGCAGCTGGACTTCCCGGTTGTCTACGCCTCCGCCCTCAACGGTATTGCCGGCCTCGACGATACCGACCTGGCCGACGATATGACGCCGCTGTTCCAGATGATTGTGGACAAGGTAGAGCCGCCCAGGGTAGACCCCAAAGGCGCCTTCCAGATGCAGATTTCGGCCCTGGATTATTCCAGCTACGTGGGCGTTATCGGCGTAGGCCGCATTACCCGCGGCACTCTGACCCCCAACCAACAGATACTGGTACTGGACCGCGACGGCAACTCCCGCAAAGCCAAGGTTCTACAGGTTATGGGCTACCTGGGCCTGGAGCGCACAGAGGTTGAGCAGGCCAGTGCTGGCGACATCGTATGTATCACCGGTGTGGGCGAACTGAATATCTCCGATACCCTGTGCGACCCGGAAACCCCGGAAGCCCTACCCGCCCTGAGCGTGGATGAACCCACCGTGAGTATGACCTTCCAGGTGAATGACTCTCCCTTTGCCGGCCAGGACGGCAAGTTCGTCACCTCACGCAATATCAAGGAACGCCTGGACCAGGAACTGATCCACAATGTAGCCCTGCGCGTGGAACAAGGCGATTCCCCGGACAAATTCCGCGTATCCGGCCGCGGAGAATTGCACCTGTCAGTGCTGATCGAAACTATGCGCCGTGAAGGCTTCGAGCTGGGAGTCTCCCGCCCGGAAGTGGTTCAGAAAGAAGTAGACGGTGAAATCCATGAGCCCTACGAAGAAGTGGTGATCGACGTTGAAGACCAACACCAGGGTCCGATTATGGAAGAGCTGGGACTGCGCAAGGCTGAGCTCACCAATATGGAGCCGGACGGCAAAGGACGTGTGCGCCTGACCTTTATTGTACCTTCTCGCGGCATGATCGGTTTCCGCAACCAGTTCCTGACCCTGACCAGCGGCTCGGGCATCATGACCAGTATTTTCGACCACTACGGCCCGGTAAAACAGGGTGAAGTGGCCAAGCGCATCAACGGCGTACTGGTCTCCATGGTCAATGGCAAGACGCTGGCCTACGCCCTGTTTGCCCTGCAGGATCGCGGACGCCTGTTCCTCGGCCACGGCGAAGATATTTACGAAGGCCAGGTTATCGGTATCCACTCTCGCGGCAACGATCTGGTGGTCAACCCCACCAAAGGCAAGCAGCTCACCAATATCCGCGCTGCCGGCACCGATGAAGCCCTGACCCTGACTCCGCCCATTCGCCACACTCTGGAGCAGGCGCTGGAGTTTATCGAAGAGGATGAGCTAGTTGAGGTAACCCCCAACCATATCCGCATACGCAAAAAAATCCTTCAGGAAAATATGCGCAAGCGTGCGAAGAAATAACAGGTATTCTCTTCAGCGTAAAAAGGGCCCTGATAGGGCCCTTTTTATTTTTACTCTTGAAGACAAGCCTGCGCTGGAAATTTAAGCAACCTCGAAAAAATTCTTTATTCGGATAGGCAGTGTTTATTGCCATTTATTTTTCACCAGCACTTAAATTTTTACCTGGAAAATTGCCCCTGTGCATAACCCCAATCAATACTATTGTTATTTTTTTGCTCACATCATAAAAATTAATTCTTGAATCATTTTAAGAGCTCACCATATTGCCCTCAATCTCGTAGAAACTGATTTTATCTTGAAATAAGTAGTTTACTTTTTTGTTTATTCACTTTCCTTGCACAAATTATCGAGAAAAATTATCTAATTTCAGCGCTTTTCCTAGCTTCATTCGGAACTTTTATCCCCCAATTTTTTCCAATTTTCTCAACTATAAAGTTCACTTCTAAAATACTTGGTTTCATCATCACCAAGGCTCTTGGGAGGTCATTGTCATGTTTTCTTCTCTGCAATCTCAGGAACGAATAGGGATATTGGAGGGATGTCGCAATGCTTAAAAAAGTAGTAACGCTTGCCACGGCACTCACTTTAACCGT
Organism: Microbulbifer sp. NBRC 101763; assembly: GCF_040371615.1. NCBI lineage: Bacteria > Pseudomonadati > Pseudomonadota > Gammaproteobacteria > Cellvibrionales > Microbulbiferaceae > Microbulbifer > Microbulbifer sp. NBRC 101763. Next base: position 16,837 of record NZ_BAABQV010000002.1, on the reverse strand, counting down.
CAATATCAATGCTCAGGAGATCAAACGTATTTCGGCCTATTGGGCCAACTGGGAGTATTGGGCCGATTCCTCCTTCACCCACGACAATGTGGATTTCTCCAAACTGGCCCATGTGCAATACGCCTTTGCCTAGAATGACGAAGAAGGCACCATCTACTTCACAGATCCCCATGTCTTCTACGGACTGGGGGCCCAGTCTTTCTCCAGCGGTGCAGGCAATGGATGTACCTCATATAGACAAAAACTCCAAGTAAGCCACCCATGAAAGCTTTCGTTACCACAGCTCTCCAACTACGGTATATCAGATATTCACTGTTTTGCAGCGTAATACCTAATCTCCATGCCTTTGTACCTGAAGGATCTAAACATCACATACTCACCTTAATTTGTTTCACATATCAGCAAGCAGTATTTACTTTGCATATCCAATTTAAGTCTAGACATATATCCTCGTCACTCATTTCTATCATATTTTTTACAAAGGCAAACTCATTAGTAAATTCCAATAATAAAAAATTTTAGAGCTTAAATTGAATATCTGCACTCCGATAGATAGGACTCATTATTCAGAAAGTAAAAATCTGAGAGTTTTTATTCTCGCTAAGATTCCATGCACTTTTAATGTGACCAGGGTCAAAATCTATTCCCAGATAAAAACTCGAGACGGCCTCCAGAATCTTAAGATGACGACAATTGCCACAACCGAACTCAATAAGCGCTGAGCGCTCTTCGACCGACTCTTGCAGGCAACGGTTTTCCTCATCAAGATATTCACCGAGGTTTAAGTATTTATACACTTTTTGAGCTATATCATCGATTTTATAGGGATCAATCTTAAGCCTTATAAAAAATCACATTGAGCACACCCCAGTCACCTTCTATCCCAAGCTACTAAGTTCAGCGTCAATTATTTTATTACCTTAAAAAACGTCGCAACCCTGTATCGGGATGACAATCCTTGTAAGCGGCCCGCCCCTTACCAGGAGGCACTACGGCTACTTCGTGGCTCAGCAGCAATTGCATTCCAGGAGAAAATCGATTCGCATATTGCTGTGCGGAGGCGTAGATAGCCTTATGAGTGGAGTGATGGTGCACCCAGTTTTCAAGGTCTTTTAAGGAGGCAAACCAGGCAATTGTTTCAGTATCTGGTCTACCCGGTGCCGGCTGCTCATCACTTAACAGTCGAGCACTGAGACAACGCGACTGAACCGGATGTTTATTCAAGTAGTTTACTCCCTGTTCATATTTCTGACGCAGAGATTTTTGGTAGGCATTCCGTTCTTCAGGGCTGGCAGCAGAATAGCCCTGTACCGTGCGAATCATACATAAATTACCGGGAAGGAATATTTCCTTGTCCGATCGCTCTGCGGCAGGTAGCAACTGTAAGCTTTGTAATTGGCCTGGAAGCCCACTATTTTCTGCAGCGCTTATTCGATCCCGCATCGCACCCCAGTAGGCATGATCATGCTGATCACAAGTATCAAAGTGGCGAAAGATCCCCCAGTCAGCTTCAGGTGTAGAGGCAGAAACCTCGAAATGAGTACGTGGAGCCGTCAATGCCTCATACCATGATCCCGATTTGCCCCGAACTACCCCCTGCAAATCAGTAAAACCTTCCCTCAACCAAGTCATCATGGACTCTTCACAGGACCAGTAGGCAATCGCAATATCGTTATACGCACCCCAAGCATCAATGTGACCTGCCCGCTCATAGTGCATTAGGCCTCGGGTATTGGACAGAGATTCAGTCAATAGCTGAAATAGTGAATCGTCCCGATGGCCACCAACAAACTGTAAGGCAACTTGGCACTGTACATATCGGGAAGTCAGCGGAAGATTCAGTTCCCAGGCTGGATATGGAGGCACAAAATTTTTTGGACGATTTTTCAAACTGACAGATCCCTTTCACAATTTCTCTGTGAATGAAAAATCCCTGTGGATGAGCTTTCCTACTGTCATATTCCAGATTCGTTTTATCAGTAAGAGAAATATGCCCTCCCCAGGCGACATTTCAATACCTTTACTTACAACCATAAAAGCGATGAAAAGTATACTTAGGAGCTGAGGCCTCTTTCATCGTTTTCAGCGAATACTCTAGCCACCTGCTTACTGGCACCATCGTACATTAATAATGTTTGATTAATTCACACGGTGAAGAAACGCCGCTCAACCCGTTTCCACTCTCCGAGGGCAGCGGGAGAGTGCAGGCAAACAGTAAGTTGATCAAACTGACTGGAATATTCATTAAGAACTTCCAGGGCTTCATGCGCGGCAATTGCATGGGGAAAACGGTTGGTGCCGGCACCCAATGCCGGAAAGAGAATATGTTTTAAACCTTTTTTCCCCGCCAAGCTCAATACACTTTCATAACAGTAGCGGAGCTGCTTAATCGCTTGAGCCCCCCATTGATCACCACTGCTCCACTGTGGAGTAACAGTGTGAAGCAAATAATCTACCGGCATATGGAAAGCATCGGTGATACGCGCCTCCCCCACTGTACATTCCGGTTGTTTTTTACACTGCAGCTCGAGATCTTTACCTCCCAGAGCAAAAACCTGGGCAGAGAGCCCTCGACCGCAAATAAGATGTTTATGTGCAGGACACACAAGTGCATCCCCGCGCAATGTCAGAATATCGCCCCAAGTCAGAATAATTTGTGTCACAGTTTCTCAGTTCTAAAGTTTGGTTTACAGATACTGTAGCTTGCTACTTTGGTCGGTGAACGAATCCTCCTATACTCAGCGCTGCTTCACTCCCCGATGAATATAGTGACGCTACCTGGCGCTTTATCGCCAGCAGAAAGCCTCAGCCTGAAGAGCAATCGAGATAATTATGATTCCAGGGTATAACCAACATAATCCCGCACTGGTCTCACCGGTGGAGGAATTGGAACGTATAGATTTGCGTCGTCGTATCATGGCATCTTCCTATATGCTGATATTTGCCATGGCAGTAACGGGAGCCATGGCAGTCATTGCACTGACAGCAGCCGATATCCTTCAGGCCATCACCCTCTCTGCAGCGGCAGTAGTAATCCTGTTTTCCTATGTGACAATCAATGTAATGGGTCCCAGTGAGAAGACGCCTCTCCTGGTAGGTATCCTGTTGTTAGTACTCTATTTTTATTTGCTGTTATCCGGCGGAGTAAATAATACCGGTTTGATGTGGGCGGTAATGCTGGTACCTGGCTTTATCAATCTATACGGTTACAAGACCGGTACCGCCGCACTCATCGCCATTGGCATAGTTACAGCCACTGTCCTTTTCTACCCAGATTTTCCAGGCCTTACCGCCAAATATGATACCGCCTACCGCGCGCGCTTTATCGCCGTTTTTGGTGCTCTCACGGCACTGACAGCACTACTCGACAGCAGTCGCCATCACACCCAACAATTGCTGGAAAAATTAACCGGGGAGCTGGAGAAAAACGCCTCCACCGATACCCTAACCGGCCTCGCCAATCGCCGTGAGGCCTATCGTGCTATCCATGATATGGAGCGCCGTAACAAGGAGTTGCGTGACCGGTATGTGATCCTGATTGGCGATCTGGACAACTTTAAAGCGATTAACGATACCCATGGACATGCTTTTGGCGATCGTATTTTACAGGATGTAGCCAAGATCCTTCGGGACAATACTCGTACAGAGGATATTGTGGCACGCTGGGGGGGTGAGGAGTTCCTGCTGCTGCTACCCAATACCGACGTACGTGGTGGCAGCGTATTGGCGGAAAAATTGCGGCGAAAGGTAGAGGCCCTTAGCCGTCGCTATGTACAGTCAGTGAAAGTCTCTATCAGCTTCGGCCTGGTTGAAGGCAGCAGTACTGGCAGCCCTCACAACCAATTACTGGCTGAAGCCGATAAACGCATGTATCGAGCCAAGAACAGTGGCCGCAACCGGGTAGTGGCCGCCTGAGAACGATACCTCTCAGCTGATGATATCTCGCAGGAAAAAACCGACTGCCAGGGCTAGCAGGGCCGCACCCCCACCAAACACCAGTGTCTTGACGCCCGCTGCCAGTACCCGCTGTGAGAACACCAGCCCCTTACAAAGGCCTATGGCAAAAAAAGTGCAAGCAGCCAAAGCGGCACTGCTATAGAACTGCTCAGAGGTTTCCAGCGGACGGATAAGATAGGGAAGTAACGGGACTGCGCCCACACCAATAAAGGCCAGAAAGGTCACTATCGCAGAGCCAAGGGGCCTTCGTGCCGAGCGACTAATGCCGTACTCTTCCGCCAACATGGTATCAATCCACAGCTGGCGATTGGCAGTGATAGTTGCGACAACCTCATCCAACACCTGCCCTTGGAAGCCCTTGCGCTGAAAAATCTGGCGGATCTCCTCTCGCTCTCCCTCCGGCACCAAATCAATATGTTGGCGTTCCGTGCGGGCAGCCGCCGCTGCCTGATCCCGCTCTACACTCACTGCCTCGTAGTTACTAACCGCCATACTAAATCCATCAGCGATCAGATTGGCAAAGCCCATTACCAACACCACCGACTCAGTGAATCCAGCACCAAAAGCGCCTGCAACTATCGCAAAGGTGGTAACACAACCATCGATAGCCCCGAGGACAAAATCCGACACTCTCTGGGACCTGGGCTCCTTACCCAGGCGGGCGTGAATTCGCTCGGGGCGGTGTTCTTCGAGCAGTGCGCGACGGGATTGTTTAGATTTCTCCTCCCTGCCTTTCATACTCGTAGCGCCTCCCTACCAATTGCTTTATTTCACGATAAAACTACTCCTATCGACACCGGTATTCCCGGTCCTTGCATCATAGGCGTAAACCAATATTTCGTAGGCGCCGGGTAAATCGGTGGGAAAAGGCGCACTGAAGGTATTCATGGTGTCCTGGATTTTCAGCGGAACTGTAGCGAATTTCCGACCATCCCTCTTTACCAGGGCAGTAACCTCTATCTTGCTACCATCCCACAGACCACCATCCGTAAGGGAGCAGCCGCACATCATCACTACATTAGCGCGTATTTCGAATGGGCTCTTATCCAGGCCGGTATAGAGGTGAGTCTGTGGACTGAGCAAGTCCACTACCATACCCGGTATCTCCACGACCAAGCCTTCACCGCTGATAGGTTTGCCTGGCACAAGCCAAGTCTGTGTTTGTGCTACCACACGAGCCTGCTTCTTAATGTAAGGGGCCAGTACTTCTACAGTAAGAAATACCGGTTCACTGATATCCAGCGCAGCAGTAAAATGCGCAGCTCCCCCGGCGATAGGAGCATAACGTTCGCGTGGTGTCTTCATGATCTTGCCGGTATCACCGGTACTGCCCTGGGTAAGCCCCTTGGCCAGGATTTCTCCGGTATCCGCCTCACGGATAATCACCATAGCCCCCCCGATTGAGGAGCCAATAAATTTGGCATCTTTGGCCTTGGCTCGCACAGTAATTTCAGTTGAGGTCACTTCGGCCCACAGATTAGTGGTAAAAAACTGCACTACTAAGGCACACACTAAAATAACGATTCTTCTCACCTCTAAACTCCTTTTATTCGCCACTGATGACAATGTAAGCTCCAAAAACCACTATGGCCCACAATAAGGCCCCTACTCCTAACCACAAAAAATTCAACGGCGTTAGTTTTGCATTTACTTTGCCCGAGATATCACCACTGAGAGTATTTGCTGCCTTCTGTCCCTCAAAGAGAGGCCAAACCGTCAGAGGCAATAACGCCGGACTAAAAATATCAATCAAAGAGAATTCATCAGAAAGATACGAAATTCTATCGATAATTGAGCCCAGAATCGCAAGAACTATATAAATCGCAGCCATCAGTTTAGGGCGCCATTTATATTCTATTTCTGCCTCTTCTAAGTGGCTCTGTATTTTAATAAAAAGTGAATGGGTAAAAAATATTGAAAAAATCGCACGCATAACAGGCCATAAGCTTTCACCACTTGCGCGCTTGTATTCCCTCCATTGTCGATAAAACCAGTAGACAGAATACAGCCCCATAGTGCCAAGGTTCATCACCCAAAATTTAGCGCTGGACACTACGTAGAAATCAAATTCCTCCGTGAACTCTGTATGTAATTCAGCCTCTGGTGCGCTGTAAATATTTGTATCCATTAAAAACTCCCCAAACCCCAAACGAAGGAAAACTAAGGTTTACCCCCTTCCATTAGTAAACGATTATCAGATGAGAACACACAAAAAAGCCGGGCATAGCCCGGCTTTTTTGCTGCTAGCAGTATCTATTAAGCGCGCTTAACTGACTCCACCCAGGCAGCTACACGGCTTTCCAGAACCGGTACCGGTAAGGCGCCGCCACTCAGAACGGTATCGTGGAAACCGCGGATATCGAACTTATCGCCCAATTGCTCTTCAGCCTGCTTACGCAACTCCTGGATCTTCAACATACCAATTTTGTAAGCGGTAGCCTGGCCTGGCCATACCAGATAGCGACGCACTTCAGAGCGTACAGCTGTTTCGGGTATTGCGGAGTTTTCCAGGAAATACTCTACAGCTTGCTCTTCGCTCCAGCCCTTGGCGTGCATACCGGTATCCACTACCAGTCGGATAGCGCGCCACATCTCGGCGGTCAGGTGGCCAAACAGGTTGTAGGGGTCCTCGAAAGCACCCATTTCCTTGGCCAACTTCTCTGAGTAAAGCGCCCAGCCCTCTACGTATACAGTAAAGTGCGCCTGGGTGCGGAACTGTGGGATACCCTCAAGCTCTTGGGCGATGGAGATCTGCATGTGATGGCCGGGGTTGCCCTCATGGTATGCCACCGTCTCCATATCGGTGGTAGAGTAGGCACTCATATCGGAAAGGTGCGCATAGTAGATGCCCGGACGTGAGCCGTCTGGAGTGCCCGGGTAATAGTGCTGAGCACCACCATCCTGCTCTCGGAAGGATTCCACCCGCTTAACCACCAGCTCGGCCTTAGGCAGCAAGCCGAAGTATTCCGGCAGTTTCTTGGTGATTTTGTCGAGAAAAGCCGTGGAGTCATCCAGGTAACCCTGGCGGCCTTCGTCGGTATTAGGGTAGTAAAACTGACCATCTTCACGGATAAAGGTGAAGAATTCCTGCAGGTTGCCCTCGAAGCCCACCTGCTTCTTGATGGTCTCCATCTCGCTGCGGATGCGCGCTACTTCCTTGAGGCCAATACTGTGGATTTCATCGGCGGTCAGGCTGGTAGTGGTGGTATTTGCCAGACGCTGGTTGTAGTAGGCCATACCGTTCGGCAGGCTGCTGGCACCCTGGGGCTCCGCGGAAGCCTTCTGCACATCTTTCTTCAACCAGGCGATCAGATTTTCATAAGCGGGCAGGAACTCACTTTCCAAAGCCTTGCGAGCATTGTCCGTCAGCTTATCAGCCTGCTTCTGGTCAATCTTACCGGCTTCGAGCAACTCAGCAATCTTGCCCTTGGCACCGGCCCACAGGGGGGCGTCCTCACCATCGGAGAAGGGGGCACCGTCGATCAGCTTGCTGGACTGCTCTATCGCACCCTCGTAAGCGAAGCGCGGCGGACGGATACCCTCTTTAGAGGACTGTTCTGCGCGCTCACGTAACTGGTTGATAGCGCGGGAAATGCCGCCGATACGGGCGATATACGCCTGCATGTCCTCAATATTGTCCACCTTGTGGAAGTTCAGCAGGAAGTTTGGCAGTTGGGACTGTACGCCGCCCATCTGTTCAAAAATATAACCGTGGCGCTTAAAGGGCTCGGCGGCTTTGGCCTGCTCGAACTGGTAGATCCAGATATCGTAGGAAGTTTTCCCCTCCTGGCTGAGCTTTTCGTAGTCAAAATTCTTCTTGAGTTCCGCAACGGCCTTTTCCTTCCAGGCCAGCTGGCGCGCCTCGGCGGCTTCGCTCATATCGTCGATCTGGTCGTACTGCTCCTTGCGGCCGAGATAGGATAGCTGCATGGGACTGAACTGCAGCTGCTCTTCATAGCGCGCATCCAGCCACTCCGTCAGGCGCTTGGTCTCAGCCACCGCATCAACGGCTACAGGGGCTTCGGCAACGGCACTTTGAGCTTTGTCGGCATTCGCTCCTGCCTGAGCGGCCTTATCGCCCTGACAGCCCGCGAGGATAGCGACAGCCATCAGGCTGGGGATCAAAGGGTTGTTCAGCTTAATCGGCATTTTCCTATCTCGGTCAAAAGTTGTACAAAAAAACGCCGCTAACTTTGACACGAAATCTTTGAACTGTCGATTCTGGCTCTTTCAAACGCCATATCTGTGCGTTGAGCCGTGGGAGAAGAGGTTATTTCACCCCAGTAAAAGGCGTTATCCAGGTCCCGTGTTAGCGCCCCGCGAATTCGCGGGACGACTCTTGCTCCTGGACATATCCTCTCGCAGTATTCGCAGCTCTCTCTGGGGAAAGGGAATTGTTAATCCAGCCTCTTCCAGCGCCGGCTTAAGGCGCTCCATCAGCTCCCAGTAAACACTCCAGTACTGGTCAGTTCCAGTCCAGGCTCGCAACTGCAGGTCCACAGAACTATCGGCCAATGCACGCACCATATAACTGGGTTCCGGTTTAGCGAGAATTCGAGGCTCCTGCTCTACCAGCTTACGCAACACTTCCAAACCCGCCTCTATATCATCCCCATAAGCGATACTCGCCACTATCTCAATACGGCGGGTCTTGTTATGGCTGAAGTTAGTAAGTACCCGCCCCCAGATCACGCTGTTGGGCACACTGACATGCAGGCCGTCTGGGGTATCCAGCTCGGTAGTGAAGAAGCCTACCTCACGCACGGTACCCAGAGTCTGCTCGAATTGAATGACATCACCCACACGGAATGGACGGAGCCCCAACAGGATAAATCCTGCGGCAATATTCTGAAGGGTATCTTTTAGCGCAAATCCCACTGCCAACCCAGTGGCGCCGAGCAGGGCGATTAGGCTGGTGGTGTTGATACCAAAGATATCCAGTACCACCAGCGCTCCAACAATATAAATCGCCCAGGTGGTGATATTTCGCAACACCGGCACCAGGGTGGCATCGAGGCGACTGGGGAGGCGCTCAATGGCACGGCGGACCAAGTGCACCGCAACCAGAGTCAACGCAATCACCAATAAAGCGGCCCCCAGGCGCAGAAGGCCGGTGATCGCCAGGGGCCAGTATTCTGTAACCAGATTATCCGGATTCATGGGCGCCTTCCTGGTGAGCGTGGCGCACTCACCCCCTGCTGTTATCCCCCTACAAAAGCCCCGCACCCTCCGCCTCGTTTACACAGCGTTGGTGGGCGGGGCAGGATTGCAGGTGATCGTTCACCATTCCTGTTGCCTGCATATGGGCATACATAATGGTAGAGCCTACGAAACTGAAACCGGCTTTTTTTAGCGCTTTGCTCATAGCATCAGATTCTACCGTACTGGCAGGTACCTGCTTGAGGGAGGCCGGACGATTCACTATGACGCGGCCATCAGTAAATTGCCACAGGAACTCCGATAGGGATTGCCCCTTTTCTCGCAAAGCCAGGGTGGCGCGAGCATTTTTTACTGCGGACTCCACTTTCAGGCGATTGCGAATAATGCCCGGATCCAGTAGTAACTTTTCCACTTTTTTGGGTGTATAGCGCGCGATTTTTCCCACATCGAAATCATCAAACAAGCGGCGGTAATTTTCCCTTTTATTCAAAACTGTAATCCAGGAAAGTCCGGCCTGGGCACCTTCCAACAATAGGAATTCGAACAGGGTTTTATCATCTGTAACCGGACGCCCCCACTCCTCGTCATGGTATTGCTGATACAATGGCGTTGACAGACACCAACCGCAGCGCTTCTCCTCCATTATCGACTCCTAAAAAATTGCCATTAATACAAAAAAACCAAAAATCGGGAGATAAATCATTGGATACTGGCGTTTGGTAGATACAGAGGTGGGGCGCTAATGGGCGCCCGAGAAAAAGTAATACTGAATTAATTGCAGAACCAGTAATAAGGCGACCAAAATAAAAATAATATTACCGCGATTCACTTTGACTCCAATAAATTTTGCTGTACTAACCAATCACGACATTCGCATAACATAGTATCCAATGCCACCTGTGATTGATAATCGAGTTCGCGTTCTGCCTTGGAGCTGCTGGCTACAACCCGGCGTGTAACCAGGGTAGCCTTTTCCGGGGTAATGACCGGCTCATTGCCGCTCACTCGCGACCAGAGATCAGAAAACCAGGCAATAGACTGAATAACAAAGGCGGGAGTAGTACGCTTGGGCACAGGCTTGTGTAACAACTCGGCTATTTTTCCGAAAAATTCCAGGAAGCTCGCGTCAGTACCAGCGAGAATATAATTTTCTCCGCAGCGACCCTTTTCCACTGCATTAATATGTGCCCGCGCTACAGCGCCAGCATGGCAAAAAGAACCCCAACCAGGAGGCACTCCCGGTAACTGGTTTTTATCTATCAGAAAAAAAGTCTGAGCCCAACTGGAAGTATCGTATTTACCCACAATTGCACAGGGGTTGAGAAATACCGCATCAAGCCCCTGATCAATTTCCTTGCGTACGGCAATTTCCTCTCGCTTCTTGGTATATAAGTAATGATGACGAGGATCATCGGCCAGTTTTGCACTCTCCTCCGTGATCTTATCTTTGTGGTAGCCGTAGGCAGAAATAGAGCTGGTGACTACCATACGCCCTACATTTTTTTCCCTAGCCACTTTAGCAATATTTGCTGAACCCTCGACATTGTCTCTCCATTGCTGGACATTGCCACCGCGCCACATACTGGTGTTAGCAGCCATATGGAACAGAGCATCGACACTGTCCGGGATAGCCGAGCGAAGAGAGTCGAGGTCTTCCAACGAGGCCTCTACCAATTCCGCCCCCATAGAGCGCAACATATCCGTATTTGAGGTTCGCCGGTGCATGGCGGTCACCCGCCAGCCATCGTCAACCAGCTGCTCCACCAGGTTGGCACCGAGGAAGCCACTGCCCCCGGTTACAAACGCATGTTTCATAAATCCACCGGATGATTAGTTATCGTTATTCATACCCAGTGATGTTCTCTGCCGAAACCGCCACCCTCCGGAAGGGCAAACCGGCTGGCGGTACCGCTGCTCCGGCAGAGCGGGCCGCACACCCAATCCTTCAGTGATACGACCCCAGAAATTCATCCAACTTTTCTTTAATACCGGGAGCCTCAATAAATGGCCTCGGTATCGTTTATGTCGGATTAATTGGAAAGATTACTCGATTTTCATACCGAGCTGGTAGGCGAGGAAGCTCCACTGATTAGCAAAGTCTTCCACCTGCATCCATATCGGTTTGCCTGCGCCGTGCCCCGCCCGGGTCTCCACCGCGAGCCATACAGGTTTATTACAGCCCTGGTCCCTCTGCAGGGCGGCAGCAAACTTGTAGCTATGCCAGGGCACCACTCGATCATCGCGATCGGCAGTGGTAATCAGAGTGGCTGGATAGCAGGTACCCCTGCGGGTATTGTGCACTGGAGAGTAAGCGTGCAACGCTTTAAATTCCTCACGATTTTCACTCAAGCCATAGTCGCTTGACCACTGACGCGCATTGGCGGAAGCCGTATGATAGCGCAGCATATCGAGTACACCCACCACAGGTAGTGCCGCAGCAAACAGGTCTGGGCGCTGCACTAGAGTCGCACCCGCAAGCAGTCCACCGTTGGAGCGGCCACTGATACCCAGTTTCTCTGGAGAGGTAACTTTTTCCTCAATCAGCCACTCAGCTGCGGCAATAAAGTCATCGAATACATTTTGCTTTTGGGTTTTGGTGCCCGCTTGATGCCAGGCATTGCCGTACTCACTACCACCGCGCAAGTTGGCCAGTGCCAGGGTACCGCCCATATCCAGCCAGCCCACAAAGCGATTGTAGAAGCGTGGCAACTGAGCGGAGTTGAAACCACCATAACCATACAGCAGCGTAGGGTTGGAGCCATCGCGTTTCATGCCCTTCTTATGCACCAGGAATAAAGGTACGCGGGTGCCGTCTTTGCTCTTATAGAAATGCTGGCTCACGGTTAAGCCAGAGAAATCTGTCGCGTATTTCGGCCGCTTGAACAGCTTGGTTTCACCAGTCTGCACATTCAGGTGGTAAATGCTCGGCGGGGTTATAAAATTGGAGAAGGAATAAAAGGTCTCCACTTCATCCGGCTCGCCGTAAAAGCCCTTCACGGAACCCACACCGGGTAGCTTCAGCTCGTACTGTTTCTTGCCGTTGGTATCGGTCACCAATACCCGCGACTTGGCGTCTTCCAGGTAATGAAGTACGAAGCGATCGCCGATATAGCTGGCACTCTGCAGGGCACTGTTTGTTTCCGGCACCAGGTCACGCCAGTTCTTGCGTTGCGGCCTATTCAGGTCGATAGCGATCACACGCCCCAGTGGTGCTCCCGCGCTGGTCTCAAAAAAGAAAGTGCTCCCCTTATTGCCAAGATACTGGTACAGACCATCCCAGTCATCCAGCAGCTTGACGACCTTGCCACTTTTATCGCGCAAGTCGCGATAGTAGAAGCCGTTGGAGTCATAGCCATCGAAGATACCGAATAACAGGTAGTTCCCATCGTCACTTACCGCTGCTCCAGGGTTGCGGGTGGGATGATCCGTAATTTGGTATATCAACTGGTCTTGCTTCTGAGCATCCCCCAGGCGGTGAAAATAGACTGCTACCTGCTTGCTATCATCTGCAGTGCCATCCTTGTTGAACGGGTAGCGGCTATAGTAAAAACCAGACTCATCCGGAGCCCAACTGGTATCACTAAACTTGATACCGGTCAGCTGCTCCTCCAAGTCCTTGCCTGTCTCAAGATCGCGAATACGATAGTCGGTCCAGTCAGTCCCACCATCAGAGATACCGTAAGCCAGGTATCGGCCCTTTGGACTGACTTTGAGGCGTTTGGCTGCAATAGTGCCATCCTCGCTCAGGCTGCGCGGGTCCAGCATTGGCTTGCCGTCCTGGGCAAGCTCTGGGGTGCGGTAGAAAATATTCTGGTCCCAGTCACCGTTGTTATAGTCGTAATAGTAACTGTCACCTTTCTTATAGGGCACGCCATATCGCTCATAGCGCCACAGTTCCGTAAGGCGGTCATTGATCTTCTGCCAACCAGGTAAATCCTTCAGACGCGGCAGAGCATGCTCATTTTGGGCCTTAACCCACTCTTTAACCTCTTTGTTGGACATGTCCTCCATCCACCGATAGGGGTCTGCCACCTCGATACTGAAGTATTCATCCACATGTTCGACGGCTTTACTCTTTGGGTAATTGTCTGCCGCCTGCACACTAGCCGCTGTGGTCAAGGCTCCAGCCAGGAGCGCTATTAACTGTTTCCTCATACCGTATTCTCGGTTTCTCTACGTTAGCCAGTCCGCTAATCTAGGCCATTTACTCACAGGGTTCCAGAGAGACAAAGAGTTCTGAGATGAAAGGATTGATCCAGCGGGTTAGCCACGCCCGTGTAAATGTGGCTGGAAAGTCAGTGGGAGCTATCGACAATGGATTGCTGCTTCTGTTGGGCATAGAGGAAAAAGATGGTCATGAGAGCGCGGACAAATTACTGAATAAGGTACTGAATTACCGAGTTTTTTCTGATGAAAATGGACGTATGAACCTGAATGTCCAGCAGGCCGGTGGTGGTTTACTGGTTGTCAGTCAATTTACCCTGGTGGCCGAAACTGACCGCGGCTTGCGTCCCAGCTTCAGCCGAGGCGCCAGCCCCCAGCAAGCCGAGGCTCTGTATGATTACTTCGTCAAACGCGCAAAGTCCCAGTTTTCTCCTGTAGCCAGCGGTGTTTTCGCCGCAGATATGCAGGTTTCCCTGCTGAATGACGGCCCGGTTACTTTTATGCTGGAAATATAATTTGCAGCATCACCACTGGGTTTCCTGCAATTACCAGCCTGTAAATTATCGATTACCTAATTGATTCCAGGGCTGTAGTGGAACTTGTTTTGATTCACATTTAGGGAAAAGATTAAATCTCTTATCATTACGGTGGTATAAATCATAACCTGGGGAGAAATTTTCGTATGCTTTTGAAGAGAATGCGTATTCTCTTTATCATCGCGCCTGACAGCAGGGCCTGGGTGAATTTACCTAACCGCTTATCAAAGTAGGTAAATTCAGCTTATTTAGTTAAAGTTGGTAACTATGCAAATCTCTGTAACAAAAAATATTCTCCTCAAACCCCTCACAGATGGAGATGCGCAGGAAATCCATTTACTTATTGAACAAAATCGTTCCCTGTTGGCGAAATATCTCTACTGGGTAGAGTCAATAAAGGATCTATCCAGCACCAGGGAATATCTTCGTCAACGTATTTACAGTAATAATACCGGAGCTGCCTGGTATAAAATTATCGTTGAAGGAAAAATTTCAGGCATTTTTGGTATTAAAGAGGTAAACCCCCAAAAGCAATACGCCGAAATCGGATACTGGCTCTCCGCCCACTGCCAGGGCCGAGGCGTTATGACGAGAGTAGTAGAAAAAATATGTGCGCATCTAAAAAATAGTCAGGGTATTCAGCAGCTGGGTATTCAGTGCCTCTCTGAAAATAAAGCGAGCATCGCCATAGCTAAGCGGGCTGGCGGGATCCACACTGATACAGTTGCCAACTATTATACTATTGATGGCAAAGTCCAAGATCTCAAAATCTATACTGTAGCCCTTTAGGCAACACTTAAGGGGAAAGCTCTAAGACAGCAGGCCCAGAACAAACTAAGTATTTGCGCCGCTAGTCTTATTGCGACTTGGTCTTTACCGGGCTCCACTCCAAACCATCCGCTCCCTGCCCGGCCCTGAATATCCTTCCAACAGACCAATCCTCAGTGTCTATCTCTACTACCTTGCCATCTCTTTGAGATCCCGCAAATAGGAATTTCCCATCTGGAGAAAATAGTAGAGAAGCGGGCTCACGGGCACCTACAGCACCCACGTCAATTGCCTTGATCTCTTTCCGTGTCGCAGCATCATAGATCAGTATCCTATGTCCCTGTAGGTCAGCCACAGCGACTAACTTCCCATCCGGATTAAAGCGGATCCGAATAGGTAAATAGCCTACATCCAAGGTCTCCTTCCTCTTGAGGCTACCAGTGTCGTAGATAAAAATATTTTCCGACTGATTGTTTCCTATCCATAACTCCTTACCATCGGGGCTGACCCAAACTGCCTCTGGTCCCTCACCGGCAGGAAGAGTGGTTTTCAGGTTCATTGACTCTGTATCGATAACACTAAAAGTATCAGAGCCGCGACTGGTGACATAAGCGGTTTTGCTATCCGGTGATAGAGCCAATAAATGGCTGCCTATCTGATCTGTTGAAACAGATCCAATTACTTTTCCCGATGAAACATCAACTTTAATAACATCATTGGTTTCTTCTGTTGTGACAATCACATTGTTACTTTCGCCCAACCAGGCAATACCATGGGGACCCATATGCGGGCTTATTTTGATGACACTAATGCGCCTGCCCGTTGCCACATCAAAAACATTTAATTCCTCACCTACATAGCCGTCCTCAAGATAGGAAACCACTACTGCCTTGCTCTTATCGGGAGAAAGAATCATTTCATGAGGTGCGCCCCCCGTTTCCCGCCGTTTTATTTCCTGGCCATTCTCTAGGTCTATAAAGCTGACTGTACCTTCATATTTATTGCCTACAATCAGCGTACTTGCATTAGAGGCTCCAACCCCTGCAAATAGACTAGCCAGCAAACAAGCGAATACTATTTTCATCAAGAGACCTCAAACTTTAACGAGCCCAGAACTCGGCAAACCAAAATTATCCGCTTCGAAGAACTATAAATATGATTATCTTGAACAAGGACACAAACGAGTCTCTAGTGGCGTCAACTTCCTTTAAGGATAGGCGTTAACTTCAGTACCAAATAAAGACAAAATCTAGAACTATTCTTCATAAAAAATCTTACCAACAGAATCCATGGATAGACCTGTGCATAACTCCGGGATATCCACTTTCAGGCCTTTGTTTCCATAGGGGGTCTTTTAATGGGTAAAAAAACACCACTGATTCTAGGGTGATTTCCACAGGTCGGCCGTTATTAACAGAATGGCTGGATAGACTTGTGTATAACTGTGGTATATCCGCTGCCAGCCTTACAGTTGTGTGACATTGCGCGAGCGCACAAAAAATCACCGGCTTTTTCGTTGGTATTTTTGTGTCACTTTTATCCCTGTCAGGCCCTTTTTTACAGCGGAGATAATTTCTTTATTGGGAAGATTTTTTCCGGGAAGACTACTAGTAGTACTGCGGTAAATTATTTGGGAATGCCATTCCAGGGAAGGTTGCAGTAAAAAATAGCTGGGCGCTCAATTTTTTTCAGGAGAGAAAGCCGCGAGGAGAACTCTTTATTTACAGCCGCGTAAACGTGTTCGACTTTTTAGCGGGGTTTTTCCTGTTTAAATTTTTCAAGGGGTTTCTTTGTCACATTATTTTCTTAGTTTTTATTTTTAGCTTTTCTTTTTTAATTTTTCTTTGTTTCATCTTTACTTTTTTATTTTTAACTTCTTTTTATTTTTAACTTCCAAGTTTTTGCTTTTCTTCTTTACGGCTCTTCACGGGTATTTTTTTTACACATAAAAAAAGGGCCACCCATTGGGTGGCCCTTTCGGATTAGAAGCCTGACGATGACCTACTCTCACATGGGGAAGCCCCACACTACCATCGGCGATGTTGCGTTTCACTTCTGAGTTCGGCAAGGGATCAGGTGGTTCCACAACTCTATTGTCGTCAGGCAAACTGGCTTGGGTTGGCGCTGGTCTTATAAGCAATGTGCTTGGCCTGCCGTGTTATCGCTGTTTGCCTCGGTCATGTTGTTGACCGGCGATAACCCCAAATAAGTCGGTAAAACAATCTGTAGTAATACACCGCAAGCGATCGTAT